>JAXHNU010000008.1:0-52965 GCA_034520175.1 Saprospiraceae bacterium | reverse complement strand
GCCCGAAGAAGCACAAAAAGTAGTAGCCAAACTCAAAGCTGTACCCGGATTCTCCAACGTTGAAGCCGATTTGACCGAACGTATGAACCGTGCCGCAGAAGATGCAGCCCAAAAAGCAAAACCAATTTTTATAAACGCGATTAAAAAAATGTCGTTTGCAGATGCTTTGAATATCTTGAAGGGCAATCCAGATGCAGCAACACGTTATTTGGAAAAATCAACTTATGCAGCTCTATATGCAGAGTTTAAGCCCATTGTACAAGCCTCATTGGACAAAGTAAATGCACGCTCTTATTGGACAAGTGCAACTACGGCTTATAATAAAATACCATTTGTCACGAAAACAAATCCAGAATTAGATGACCATGTAGCTAAAATGGCGTTAGTCGGTTTGTTTAGTTTAGTGGAACAAAAAGAAAAAGGAATTCGCTCTGATAGCAAATTACGGACAAGTGATTTGTTGAAAAAGGTATTTGAGAAGCAAGATAAAAAATAAGGTAAGTATTTCTGTAAATGTTTACCACGCGCTCGCTTCGCTCGCTCAGAAAGAGGGAATGTGGTTTATTTTTTCCATAAAGGGCAAAACCTTATGCAATAATGTATAAAGCTGTGCATACCCCATAAGTTTTAGGTAAAAGAGCCTTAGGCTCGACCGATTTTGTAGCGGCGGATTTCAATCCGCCGATAAACAGTGAACTCAACTGTGAGTTCCGTAGGAACGACCCATTTTGAGGGTTGAAACAATCTAAAATATGGGTCGTTCCTACGGAACTCAATAAACTTGGCGTATTTTATCGGCGGATTGAAATCCGCCGCTACAAAATCGGTCATGCCTACGGCATTGTCACGCGAAAGTTCAAAACTTATAGGGTATGCACAGATTTTAAAGTTCCCCGAACGTCGGCAAAGGATAAAATTTCGTGAATTGGTTAAAAAATGAAGTTTTTTCGCAAAAATACTGAGGGGAGTAAAAAATCAGAAAGAGTGTTATATCTTGCCAGGCGTTTGATTTTTTATAAAACTATTGCTCGCTTCGCTCGCAAATAGGGGAGGAGTGGTTCGTTTTCGGCAAAGCCGAAAACGAACCACTCCTCCCCTATTTGCGAGCGAAACGAGCAATAAAACTAACCAACAAGATGAAAAAATACATTCTTTCAATAGACCAAGGCACAACAAGTTCTCGTGCGCTTGCCTTTGACAAACACGGCAATCCTGTGGCAGTTGCCCAGCAAGAATTTACGCAGATTTTCCCAAAGCCAGGGTGGGTTGAACACAATGCAGAAGAAATTTGGCAGTCGGTTCAAAACGTGCTGCAAACGGTTTTACGCGAAATAAAACCGTCAGACATTGCGGCAATTGGCATCACAAATCAACGAGAAACAACCGTTGTTTGGGATAAAACGACGGGAAAACCCATCTATAATGCTATTGTGTGGCAAAGTCGCCAAACAATGGATATTTGCGACGCACTCAAAGCACAAGGTTTAGACCCCTCAGTACGGGCGAAAACGGGTTTGCTGATTGACGCTTATTTTTCGGGAACAAAAGTCAAATGGATTTTGGATAATGTGGAAGGTGCGAGAAAAAAAGCCAATAAGGGTGATTTGCTTTTTGGCACAATTGATACGTGGATTTTATGGAATTTGACCAAAGAACAAGTACACGTTACAGACGTAACAAATGCGTCACGGACAATGCTTTACAATATCCATGAACTCAAATGGGACGCTGAATTGTGCGCCGCTTTGACTGTTCCCGCTTCAGTGTTGCCGACGGTGATGGAATCGTCGCACATATACGGTACAGCAAAATCGGATATTATGGGCATAGAAGGCATACCTGTATCAGGCATTGCGGGGGACCAACAAGCTGCCTTATTTGGACAGGCTTGTTTTGCGGAAGGCATGGCAAAAAATACGTATGGAACAGGTTGTTTTATGTTGATGAATACAGGCACAAAAGCCGTTGCCTCCAAAAATGGTTTATTGACAACCATTGCGTGGAGTGTTGGTGGGAAGGTAGAATACGCGCTTGAAGGCTCGATTTTCGTTGCAGGTTCTGCCGTTCAGTGGCTACGCGATTCGGTTCAATTGATAAAAGATGCCGCCGATACTGAGGGGTATGCTAAAGGCTTGGCATCGAGTGACGGCGTGTATGTTGTCCCTGCTTTTGTTGGTTTGGGTACACCCTATTGGGATTCAGAGGCACGCGGTGCTATTTTCGGTTTGACACGCGGCTCATCAAAAGCGACTTTAATTCGTGCCACTTTGGAAAGTATTGCTTATCAAACCAAAGATGTGTTAAGCGCAATGGAAAAAGACGCGGGCATCAAGCTCAAAGGTTTGCGCGTGGACGGCGGTGCGGTGAAAAACAATTTTTTGATGCAGTTTCAAGCAGACATGCTCGCCACAAAAGTAGAACGCCCCGTAGTTCAAGAAACAACGGCTTTGGGTGCGGCATATTTGGCAGGGTTGGCAGTCGGCTATTGGAAAGACCAAGCGGATATTGCTAAAAATTGGCAGTTGCAAACACCATTTAAGCCAAAAATGAAGCGAACCGACGCAAATAATCTGTACAAAAGCTGGAAATTAGCGGTAAAGGCTACGCGGGCTTTTAAACCTTGATACAAGTGTTTTATCCACTCATTTTCACAGATTAACACGGATTAGAAAGGAATTCTAATCCGTGTTAATCTATGAAAATGAGCAACACCTACCTTACGCTATGTCTCAGGGGGTATATATTTTCAACCCAAACGGGTACTCACATAATGCAAATTTTCGATATACGCATCAGTCATTGTTATTGAAAAATAGCGGTCAGAAATAGCAGGAACAGTTAAAATAAGCGGCTCTTTGGTGAGGTCACCAAAGCAGACAGAATAATGCGTATCATCATTGGGTGCAGCACCCGATTTAGAATCGTGATTGGGTAAGCCCAAAACGTGCATCCATTTATTGGCTTGAAGCCCCCCCTCAGTATTCCCGATTTTTATTTTGGTCAAACCCGCTTTCGACGCTTGGTCAATCAATTTCATGCGATTGACAAATTGATAATTCAAGACAACAAGCAAGCCGAACAGATAGGACTGATTGGCAATCATGTCCGCAAAAGCCTCTTCGCCTTTTTGGACTTGCTCTTTGAGGTCAGTGGTTTGTGAATAGCCAATTTGCAAAAACAATAAGGCAAGAAGTGTGTAAAACGTTTTTTCATATCATTTTTATTTTTATGTAGTCACAAAAGTAGTGAGTAAATATATCATAAAAATTAACAAAATATAATAATTTGTAATAATAGGATTTTTTTAGTTGTGACAAGGCATGTCTTGTCTCTACGCTCTACCAGAAATTCTACGCAGCGGAGGTTTTTATTGCACCTCAATAGCATTAAATAATGATTTTTAATGTAGCTAATTTTACAAATACTTATTTTTTGGTACTTTAAATTACTTCGGGAATGATATATGTAAGTCTCGCACGGTTAAAAGTTGTAAACCCGTAAATGAAACATCCCGTAATTACATTATTTTTCTAAAAATATCAAAGGAATATCAAGGTCTAATCCATTTTTTACTAAAACTGGATTCTGTTTGCTATTACTACCTTTTCTAACTTCCTCTACCATAGAGGGAACACGCCTTTGAATAAAATTGAAAATTTCGCCGATAGTAATTAAACCATCTTTGTTTTCGTCGCTACTATATTGCCCTTTGCTATCTGAATAAATTTCGTTTTTAAACGCATCTAAAAGTGCTTTTGTAAAGAAGCCATTGCGCCAAGTATCATCTTCAAAGGATTTTTCATCGCTCTTACAAGAAGCAATAATTGTCGTACCAATGGCAGCTTGGCTGATTTTCATTAAGGCTTCGGCATTATCTCTACTTTTTTCAGCAACTTGCACCAACCCACTATGACAGGCATCAATAAAAATAAGTTTATGACATCTAATCTTGTCCAGCATACCAAGCACATCGGTTTGATAGTCCACCGCAGTAAAATCTCCGCCTGAATTGCTGTATCCAGAAGGCAATAACTTGTATTTTTTATCATTTCCAGTTTTTCCATGACTTGAAATAAAGACAATAAGAAAATCTTTTTCTTCAATTTTACGGTCAGATTCGGCATTCTCGTAGCGTGTTGTGAGGTCAAAGAAGGCTTTTCGGAACTCTAAATTATCGGTTTTATTGGCTTGGCTGTATTCTTCAACATACCTATTTTTAAAAGCTGGATTAGCTTGAGTTTTGAAAAATTGAGCTATATCTGCCGCATCTTTTGCCGTGTATTTCAAATCTTCTTGTGTTGTTCCAATACTCAATACATGTAGATTAGCTTTTTCAGGATTGTATTCCACTATCAAGAGTTTAGAGGACACAAGGCTACCATTTGACAATTGAACATCTACCCGGATGGTATAACGTTTTTGCACATCTAATTCGATATTGGCAGTATATACCTGTTGGTACAGATTGTTTTCCATGCTTGGGGCAGTCAAATCCACGACATCTAATTTTGAGCCTTCAAGAGATTCTTCATCAACAAATATTTTGAAATTATCCCGTGTGACGGGTTCTGTTGTAAAAGACCTCAGTTCTATTGGGAACTTTGGTTTAGAAACTTTGATATTTTTAATGTCTTCTTTTCCTTCATCAGGTTTGTACCAAACGATAAGATTTCCCGTATTTGCGGTATTATTGGTTGGCAGCGCATCTATCTGTACTTCATCTGTTTTAACCGTTTTATTGAAAAGTCGGTAGATTAATTGAGGTTTTGCTGCCCCTAATTCTGTCTTGATTGTGCCTGTATGTTTCAATACAATATCAACCGTTTTACCTGCACCTAATGGGGCAATGTCTATTTTAGTGGGGCTTTTAGCGGTCAATCCCTTTGGCAATTCTATCTGAACGCTTAATCCCTGTACGGTTGATTTAGTTGGATTGTCAAGGCTCAATTTTACGATAGTTTCACCCGTAGAACCCTTCGGATACTGAGGGGGTATTTTAAAATAAACAGACTGAGGCGTTGCTTTTTTACCCGTTATTTTATTGTACGTAAAATTATCAATGATTGTATTATCCACTAAAACTTCAAACGACAACGAATACGATTTATCTTCTATACCAACATCTGTTTTTAGCGGAATATGTAGGATTTTGGTTTCATTTCGCCTAAAAGACCCAATATAACTAACGGCTTGAACTTGAATATTAGGACTGGGACTTGTGCATTTTATCTGCACATTTTTAATCAAATTCGCAGTCATATTCCTAAGTTTCACACTCAAAGAAGTGCGTTTATTGGCTTCTGCAAACCCACTATTGGTATTGATAGTCCAATCAGTTTGGCTAAAAGATTTTTCTGAAATTCCAAAATTTTCCAAAATTTCGTCGGTTGCCTTAAACCGATAAAACCAAGCATTACCCTCAGTTGAGGCAGATAAAAAAAATCTACCATCGTGAAGTTGGGTAATAAAATACGCTTTATCGTTTTGTTTTTCACCATCATAATCCTTCCATAATTCATTGCCAGCAGCATCTGTTTTAACAAAAAATATTTGAGTTGTGCGTGCGTCAGCATTGTGCGAACTGGATTCTCCGACCAAATAGTATTGGTCAGTATTGGTTTGTACGACTGAAAAAGCAGCATCAAGTTTGCGCTCACCATAATCTTTTTGCCATTGTTCAATACCCGTTTCATCTAATTTGAGTAACCAAGCATTGTCGCTTTTACCTCTACTATTGTCTGTTGTCCCCACTATGGCAAAGCCATTGTCGGAAGTTCTGATGATTTGTGCCGCCGTTTCTCTATACTTATTTTCGCCAAATTGTTTGTTGAAAGGTATTTTCTCTCCTTTTTTATCTAATTTACATACCCAAATATTGTCTTCTTTTACCTTGTTTATTGCTTTCGTATCAACTACCAAGACAACGCCCCCATCTTTGGCTAATACCGCACTTTTTATATTTTTCACAAATCCGCCGATGTTAATATTTTTCTCAAATTCTTTCTCAAAATTATTGAGTTTGATGTACCTAATATCCACCATAACGCCCTCTTGATATGTACCCACTAAAAATGCACCACCATCTTCAGTAGCAACTACCGCTTGAAAAGCACTTTCTACGTTACTTGTAAATACTTTTCTGTTAATTTCTGCACCTGTTTCATCTATTTGAACAAGCCACGCAGATTCTTTATTGCCAACTTCGGTACTTCCTGCTATTAAAAAACTGCCATCGGGCAATTGTGCGATGCTGTTGAAAGCATCGTCGCCACGACCGCCAAATTTACGCACAAGGGTGTCTTGACCCGTTGGGCTAAAAATGGTGACATAGCCATCTGTACCTCCATTTCTTCTTGAAGAAGTCGTCCCAACTGCCACAATTTTTCCATCAGTGGATTGAATCGTTTGGCGTATCGTGATGTTTTGGGTTGAACCGCGTCCTTTTTCTCCGCTTTTTTCTAAGCGAGTGCTGCCCGTTTTTTGAGCAAATGAGCCAGTCAAAAAACATAAAAAGCAAATAGTGATTATTGTTTTCATAGTTGAAAAATTTAGGTAATTACTTACTGACATTACGCAGTCCTAAAATTTGGAAAAATGAAATAATTTACAGATAAATAAACATGTTGACACTACGTGTCAGCCCGAAATGTTCAGAACCATACATTATTATAAACATGTTGACACTACGTGTCATTAAAATTTACCCGATTACTATGACTCGTAGAGTCAAAATGTTTATAATAACGGACATTTTAAGCCTTTGCACCGACACGTAGTGTCACCACATACCGATTTCATCGGGAATAATGGCTTTTAAGGTATCTGTAAATAAAAACTAATTTCCAAATTTTTGAACTGCGTAATGTCAGTTACTTAGTTTATCCACAGACTTTCACAAATTAACACGGATTGTAACTGCTCCGCGCTCGCTTCGCTCGCAAAAGACTAAGTACTAAAATCCGTGTTAATCCGTGAAAATCAGTGGACACCTATTACTGCGCTTGAAATTCTATGATGATAGGCATAATTGCGCCCCCACTTCTTGTTGCGGTTGAAAAAGCTATTTTATCGTCTTTAAAGGCAATATCTGAAGCAGGTATCATCGTATCGCCCAATAGTTTGAAAATATGTTGCTCAAAATCACCCGTCTGATTTTTTATTAATTCGCAGACTTTGGGCAAATTTTTTATTTTTGTTAATGAAAAAAAGATGCACAATCTATCCGTACCACTGTGTTTTAATTGAATACCCGACCCTTGTTTTGGCAAGATGATTCTTGCACCATCTAACATTATCAAAGGTGTTTCATGCAATCCCGTGTGTTGGCTGTCTTCGTTTTCATTTCTTGGAAAAAGGACTTTTGCTTCTTTTTTAGCATCAAGACTTAAACAATGGTTCATTAAAAAATTATGCTGCTATCGCTTCATAATCATTTGATATTAAGAGTTTTATAATTTTCGGATTATTTTTTACAGAGTTGGTATCTAATCCTAAAGCCTCTGAAAATAATTCGACCATTCTTAAATTATGGTAATAATTTTTAATTTCCTCCATTGAGAACGGTTTATTTTCTTCCCAATGAGCCACCTTGGCAACAGAAATAGCTGTCAAAGAAAGGTTAATATGATTCAACAATTTGGTGCTGTTTGTACTTTGGCAGTGCATCAATCCTGTAAACTGCTTGGCATCTCGAAATAAGAACTCAATTTGAAAACGACATTGATAATGTTTAAGAACGAAGGCATAATGAAAATCGGTGCGATTAGAAAAATACAATTTACGTGTTTGGCGCGTTCCGTCTTCCTTTAAATAGTCAACTGCGACCAGTAAAACGGTCATTTTTAAGCATTGGACATAAACTAAAGCGGAACGCACTATTTTTTCAGCATCTTGTTCGACAATTGGCAATTTGTCGTTATCTAAATTAAGCCAATCAATTTTGCCCGCTTTTTTAGCGGGACGCCCCCGTTGGCGTTTACCAACAATAGGTTGGGGTACATAAAAAAGACACGAATTGCCCTTCAAGCAACTGATAATATCAATACCCATTTTGACAACAGGTTGGACAAAAGTCGATACACCAAAATACGTGTCACTGACCAATAAATTGCCAAAATGCTTAATATGGGCTTTATTGGCTTGGACTTGACTAACATAGTAATCTATTAACGTCTTTCCAGTTTCTTTTAATTCCTTTGGTGAAGGCGTAAGGGTACTTGATAAATGATAAGCAGTATGCTTTTTCATGTCACCAACAGCAAAACAACTCATTTCAAGTCCAAGTTTAGTCATACCTGCACCGCCTGACCAAAATCTGCCCTTGTGAGCTGTTTTTTTACCACTTTTACTCAAAAAACTGGGGTCGAAAATGACAAAATGATCGCCACTCCCGTTCTCATCTATCAATTCACGGTTAAAAGTGATTAAATCAAGGTCTTGATTTAACCAATTGTGATAGGTCATTTCGTTGTGTTCCCCCCACTTCGTCATTTGGGTAAAATTAACCCGACGGGGTAAACTTAAAAATAAAGGCAAAATTTGAATTAAAATTCTTTGCCGAACTCTGCTTTTATCAGCTATTGCGCCTATTTTTGCACAAAGGGATAATTTATTACCTTTCATCGCGTGTAACTTTTTAGGTGTGAGAACCCAAAGTTACGCGCTTTTTTTTAAAACACCTTTTAATTCTTAATGAACCATTGATAAACAATCGCTACTTTTTATGATGCTTCTCCCGCGCGCGTCGCTCGCGCGAGGGAGGAATGTGGTTCGTTTTCGGCTTCGCCGAAAAACGAACCACGTCTCCTCCCTTTTGCGCGAGCGAAGCGCGCGCAAAACATCTGTTTTTAATCAAAAAACGATGTTTTTAGGTTATGCCCACTCCTCAGCTATAATTGACGTAAAAGCGAGAGATTATGAAGGTAATACCTTTATAGTAGAAATGCAAGTTGCTGATATTTTGGCATAGGGTTTTCTTATAAAATCTTAGCTTTCCTAAGAAAGCCAATTAACTCATCAAAATCTTCGGCAAAATCTTCAAATTGTGCGATAATATTATTAGGTTCAATAATTTTTAAACTGCTAGTTATCAATGTTCTAACAACAGAAGTTGTAAGAGCAACTGCACTTATGATAGATTTCAGAGCATCTTCTTTCAAACTAACATCTCTAATATGATTGTTGGTTTCTACTGACCAATGCTCACGGATAGCTTTAAATATCTCTTCTCTAATTGCTTTTGTCGTCACTTTTTGATTAGAGAGATAGTAAGAAATTTCTTCACTATATTTTTCTTTTTTGACTTCAAGCCTCGTTCTTTTAACTTGAATAAGTGTGGTCAAATTAGCTTTCTGCCACCGTTTGTCAACATATTCTTTTGTAATATCAATTGCCTTGTATGAGCGTGTATCAATCCGTCCGTGTCCTTTTTCTTCTGTATGTAATTGATAATCAATACTTGGAGTCTTTGCCAATTGTACCATATCTGTAAGAAGTTCACTTTGATTGCCTTTCAATCCGACGATATAAACACCTTTTTCTTCGGCAATTGTCGTTAGAATTTTGGGCGTAAAATGCAACGCATCTAATGTGATTTTTTGAGATGCTAATACCTTATCTTATAACAACGTTTCAACGGCGGGACGCTCACTATCCTTACTGCCATTATAATAATTTTGACTATAAACCTCTCGTTTATCATGGGTCACAGCTTGCACCACAGCGTCTCCCCGTGTATTGCCATGCAAAATGCTGCCTCGCAACTCTTTGCGGTCTATGGCTATCCACCGTTTTGCTGTAACCACTAACTTGACTCCAAAATGACGAAATACCAAGTCACCGAAAACTTCGGTATCTACGCTTTTCATAAAAATAGGTAAGTGAGAACGTGAGATAACTGACTCATTATCAATGTCTAATGAAGCGCACAAGGCAACTTGCTTCTTGGACATCGAACGATGAATAACCGACATTTTACCGTCTTTTCCCCGCAACAGGGCAACGATAACACCTAACAACACCAATGACATTTTATGCGATTTACCCCGATTATCACGTAAATCTATTGAGGTACTATTTTGTAATGCCTCATAAAAACTGTTTCTTTGTCCCCTATCGGGAGCGAATGATTCCATCTTATTTTAGTTTTGACACCTAAAAGTAAGATATTATACTCATTTTGCTCTCGATTTTTTTTTATAAGAAAACCCTAAAGAGGTGAGCAATAGGCTAAGTATTTTAAGATAAATAACGCACCTTACAAAATGAAAAATCAGAAAAACCAATACGTTATTGGCGTTGATTACGGCACAGATTCCGTTCGTTCCGTTTTGATTGATGCCGCAAATGGGCGGGAAATGAGCCACGCCGTATTTGCTTATCCGCGTTGGAAAAAAGGATTGTATTGCGACCCTTTGACCAACCGATTTCGACAACATCCTTTGGATTACGTTGAAGGTTTGGAGACAACCATTCGGCAATGCTTGAAAAATGCGCCCACTGTTTCTCCCGAACAAGTGAAAGGGATTTGCGTGGACACAACGGGGTCAACGCCCGTTGCGGTCAACGCACAAGGGACACCCCTCAGTATGACACCCGAATTTGCCGACAATCCGAACGCTATGTTTGTTTTGTGGAAAGACCATACTGCCGTGGAAGAAGCCGATGACATCAATCAGCTTGCACGAACTTGGGGTGGCGAGGACTTTACAAAATACGAAGGTGGCATTTATTCTTCCGAATGGTTTTGGGCTAAAATCCTCCACATCACGCGCCAAGATGCCACAATTGCCAACGCCGCCCATTCGTGGTTGGAGCATTGCGATTGGATTCCCGCCATTTTGACGGGCGTGACAGATGCGGCAACTATCAAACGTAGTCGGTGTGCAGCAGGACACAAAGCAATGTGGCACGAAGCATGGGCAGGTTTACCTTCGGCAGATTTTTTGGAAAAATTGCACCCAAAACTCGCAGATTTGCGCCCAAATATGTTCCGAGATACATTTACGGCGGATACGTCTTGCGGAAATCTATGCGCTGAATGGGCAAATCGGCTTGGTTTGACCCCCTCAGTAAAAATTGCCGTTGGCACGTTCGATGCCCATGCTGGGGCTTTGGGGGCAGAAATTGAACCTTACACCCTCGTAAAAGTTATGGGAACTTCCACTTGTGATATGATGGTGGCATCGTTTTCAGATATTGGTGACAAATGCGTTCACGGTATTTGTGGGCAAGTAGATGGGTCAATCGTGCCAAATATGTTGGGTTTGGAAGCGGGTCAGTCGGCTTTTGGTGATTTATTGGCGTGGTTTAAAGACGTTTTGATGTGGTCAGTCAATCATTCTACCTTAATTTCTGATGACATAAAAACCCAAATGGGCGATGCTTTAATCGCTGATTTATCCAAAGCTGCTGTTAAAATTCCGCTAAAAGATACGGCTATCGTCGCACTTGATTGGGTCAACGGACGCCGCACACCCGATGCCAACCAAGCCCTAAAAGGCGCAATTATGGGCTTGAACATGGGTAGCGATGCGCCACGCATTTTCCGTGCATTGGTAGAAGCCATTTGTTTCGGCTCAAAAGCAATTGTGGACAGATTTCGCTCAGAAGGTGTGGCGATTCATCAAGTTGTAGGGATTGGTGGCGTTGCCAAAAAATCTGATTTCGTGATGCAAACCCTCGCCGATGTTTTGGATATGCCCATAAAAATCGCCACTTCCGAACAAACACCCGCGCTCGGGGCGGCTATGTACGCGGCTGTTGCGGCGGGTATTTACGCCGATACTGAGGGGGCTAAAAAAACAATGTCCAATGGGTTTGATAAGACGTATTTTCCTAAAAAGAAAAATGTGGTTGTCTATCGGAAATTGTATAAAAAATATCTAAAATTGGGAGCTTTTGTTGAAAAACAAACCAAGTAAAATCGTAAAAGATTAGCCACTATTGTCTGAACTATGATTTTTACGTAAAATCAAAAAAATATGAGTATTTACCAATTAATCAAACAGTCTTGTTACAAAGCCAATATGCAACTACCAAAACTCAATTTGGTGGTCTTCACATTTGGCAATGTCAGTGTCGTTGACCGCGAAAAAGCGGTCTTTGCCATTAAACCAAGCGGTGTCCCTTACGAAGATTTGACAGAGGACGACATTGTTATTTGCAATTTTGAAGGGCAAGTTGTAGAAGGGAAATTACGCCCGTCGTCAGATACCAAAACCCACGCGGTCTTGTATAAATATTGGACAGATATTGGGGCAATTGTCCATACACACTCTACTTACGCCACAGCTTGGGCGCAAACACAACGCGACATTCCCATTTTGGGAACTACCCACGCCGACCATTTGACGGTGGACATTCCTTGCGCCCCACCGATGGACGATAAGATGATTCGAGGCGATTATGAGTACGAAACAGGTTTTCAAATTATGAACGAATTTGAACGACGGGGTTATTCGCACAAAGAAGTAGAAATGGTTTTATTGGGCAATCACGCGCCCTTTACTTGGGGCAGAACGGCGCAAAAAGCAGTCTATAATTCTGCTGTTTTGGAAGCTATCGCACAAATGGCGTATTTGACGTGTACAATTGACCCCTCAGTATCTCGGCTAAAAAACACGCTTATTGACAAGCATTACGAAAGAAAACATGGTAAAAATGCCTATTATGGGCAAGGTTGATTTGATTATTCACATAAATCAAGTAGTTCTACTTTGACTCGTTAAACTGGCTCTTTCTCGCTTCGCTCGAAAATCGCCAGAAAGTAATTTTTTAGGAGCGAGCGTGTTTTTGAATCAGAAAAATCTTCGATTTTTCTGATTCAAAAACACGCTCGCCCCGATAGATTTTTCTCAAGGGCGATTTTTGAGCGAAGCGAAAAAGAGCCAGTTGTGAATAATTCATAGAGTGCCGAAGTAGAAATAGTTATCACATAAAAATCAATTATGACTTTATCCCACAACGAAATTTGGTTTGTTACAGGCAGCCAAGATTTATACGGCGAAGACACCTTAAAAATGGTTGCCGAACATTCAAAAACAATAGCGGCGGCGTTTGACACGGCGGACAGCATACCCGTAAAAGTGGTTTTCAAGCCCGTGTTAAAATCGCCCGTTGAGATTTACAACCTCTGCATGGAAGCCAACACCACGCCAAAATGCGTAGGTTTGGTAGCGTGGATGCACACCTTCTCCCCTGCCAAGATGTGGATTAATGGTTTGAAAATTCTCCAAAAACCTTTGTGTCATCTGCACACGCAATTCAATCGCGATATTCCATTTGCGGCAATTGACATGGATTTTATGAACCTCAATCAGTCGGCGCACGGCGACCGCGAATTTGGTTTTATTGGAACAAGAATGGGCATTGCGCGGAAAGTGGTGGTCGGACATTGGGAAGACCCTGATGTACACGAACGACTCAGCATTTTTGCCCGTGTTGCTTGCGGTTGGGCAGATTTACAAGGCGCAAGATTTGTTCGATTTGGCGACAATATGCGTTTTGTTGCCGTTACGGACGGCGATAAAGTAGAAGCAGAAATCAAATTCGGCTTTTCGGTGAATACTTACGGCGTGGGTGATTTGGTGGCAGAAATCAACAGCATCAAAACCACCGCTGTCAATGACCTCATGCACGAATACGAAACCGCTTACACCCTCGCAGACAGTTTGAAAAAAGGCGGCACGCACCGCGATTCTCTACGCGAAGCCGCAAGAATTGAAGCAGGATTGCGGTCGTTTTTGCAAAAAAACAACTTTAAAGGCTATACCAATACCTTTGAAGATTTGCATGGCATGGTGCAACTCCCTGGTATTGCCTCACAACGCTTAATGGCAGAAGGCTTCGGTTTTGCCGCAGAAGGCGACTGGAAAACGGCGGCTTTACTGAGGGGTGCTAAAACAATGGCGGCTGGCTTGGCGGGTGGCACATCGTTTATGGAAGACTACACCTACCACTTTGCGCCAAAAAACAACCTTGTTTTGGGCGCACACATGTTGGAAATTTGTCCATCTATTGCCGAAGCCAAACCGACGTGCGAAGTACATCAATTGGGCATTGGTGGCAAAGCTGACCCCGTTCGTTTGGTCTTCAATGGTCAATTGGGCGCGGCTTTAAACGCTTCTTTGGTGGATATGGGCGGTCGTTTCCGCTTGATTGTGAATGAAGTAGAGGCAGTTCAGCCAGAAGCTGCTTTGCCCAAGTTGCCCGTTGCACGGGTACTTTGGAAAACAAAACCCGACTTAAAATTGGCAGCCCAGATGTGGATTTTGGCAGGTGGCGCACACCACACCGTTTATACGCAGGCTCTGACAACGGAATATTTCCAAGATTTTGCAGAAATAGCGGGCATTGAATTCGTTTTAATCAATGAAAAAACGGATTTATACAGCTTTAAAAATGAATTGCGGTGGAATCAAATGTATTATCGGCGGTAAGAAGACCCCTCAGTATTTTGTAAAATCTTAGCCACTAATTACACTAATTACACTAATTACACTAATTACACTAATTACACTAATTACACTAATTACACTAATTACACTAATTTACACTAATTTACACTAATTTACACTAATTTACACTAATTTACACTAATTTTTTGTAAATTAGGAACGTGAAATAAATAAAAGCGCGTTTTACTGGCTCTTTCTCGCTTCGCTCGAAAATCGCCCTCAGTGAGTTTTTTTTTAGGGCGAGCGTGTATTTTTGGCTTAAAAATCTTCGATTTTTAAGCCAAAAATACACGCTCGCCCTGATAATTTTTTTTTTCGCGAAGCGAAAAGTAAGACATTTAAAAACACGCTTTTATTTATTTTGAAACCATACATAAATTCAAAATACGCATTAAAAGGCATTTTTGCGCTCGCTTCGCTCGCGTAAAAGGAGGAGAGGTGGTTCATTTTTCGGGCAAAGCCCGAAAAATGAACCACATTCCCCCCTTCGCGCGAGCGAAGCGAGCGCGAAAACCAACAGTTTAGATTTTATGTATGGTTTCAAATTATTTATTTCGCGTTACTTAGTGCAATTAGTGGCAAAGTTTTTAATGTATTCTATATTTTGTCAATACTTCGCTTACCTTTGGAATTTAAAATCTAAAACTTTAACATAAACTAATGTCTTCAAATACAGAATCTTGGGGTTCACGACTGGGTTTAGTCTTGGCAATGGCGGGTAATGCCGTTGGTTTTGGCAATTTTTTGCGCTTTCCCGTTCAAGCCATTCAAAATGGTGGTGGCGCGTTTATCGTGCCTTACTTGGTGTGCTTTTTACTTTTAGGTATTCCGCTTTTGTTCGTTGAGTGGTCAATGGGGCGTTATGGCGGTCAACATGGCGACCATTCAACGCCTTTTATTTTTGACCGAATGGGCAAAAACCCTATCTGGAAATATATTGGCGTATCGGGCATTTTCATCAATATTGGCGTAGCAGCTTACTACTGCTATCTTGAAAGTTGGACTTTGGGCTATTTGTGGTACTCGGTTACAGGCGAATTTGTTGGGCAGACTTCGGACGGTGTCAATGCTATTTTTACCAATTATGTTGGTTTATCTGGCAATACTCCGTTGGTTTGTTGGGTAATTTGCCTTACCGTCAATACGTGGATTTTGTCGCGTGGTTTAGAAGGTGGTGTAGAGGTAGCGGCTAAAATCGGTATGCCTTTGTTGATTTTGTTCGGCGTTTTCCTCGCTATTCGTGGATTGACCATAACGGCAGGTGTTGACGGGGCTATCAATGATGGTTTGGTTGGCGCAAATTTTCTCTGGAAACCCGATTTTTCGACAATTTGGACACCCAAAGTCTGGTTAGCCGCCGCAGGGCAGATATTTTTTACCCTCTCAGTCGGTTGGGGCATGATTCACGCTTATGCTGCCTACATCAAGCCCAATGATGATATTGCCCTCAATTCGCTTTCGGCGGGCTGGACGAATGAATTTGTAGAGATTGTGTTGGGTGCAAGCATTGTTATACCTATTTCAGTGGGCTATTTGGGCATTGAGCGCGTTGTTGAACTCACACAAAGTGGGGGTTTGGGCTTAGGTTTTCGCACCATGCCGTTCCTTTTTCAACAATGGGGAACTGTTTTAGCTACACTTGCGGGTGTTGCTTGGTTTGGCTTGCTGTTTTTTGCGGGTGTCACCTCGTCTTTGGCGATGGGTACACCGTGGATGGGCTTTATGCGCGATGAATTTGGGTGGTCGCGTAATAAAACGGCTTTATCATTTGCGGCAATTGTCTTTGTATTGGGTTTGCCTACGGTGCTTTTTTACAATCAAGGCGTGTTCGACGAATTTGATTATTGGGTCGGTACAGTCTGCTTAGTATTGGCAGGTTTGTTGGAAATCGTTTTATTTTCTTGGGTATTTGGCATTGAAAAAGGGTGGGCAGAAATTACACGCGGTGCGGATATTAAACTACCCATTTTCTTTAAATTCGTCATCAAATATGTAACGCCTATTATCATTATTTTCGTATTTATTGGCAGTCTGCCCGATATTTATGGCAATTTGGTGCATAAAAGCCTGTATGCAAAAATCGCCGCCGCTACAAATCCTGCTGATATAGCCACCCTTCAAACCCAAATGACTTATCTCAATTGGTCAAGGCTGTTGCTGTTGAGCGTGTTTCTGGGCATCTGCTACTTGGTATTTTTAGCGAATAAAAAAAGAATGATAAAAAACTAACCTATTGCTCGCTTCGCTCGCAATAGGTTAAATATCTACAATAACTTAAAATTTAAAGTACATGACAACTTCTGCGCTTATTATGATGGTTTTAGCCAAAGGCATTATTGCGGGTTTTACCTTTTATTTCTTTGGAAAAATGCTGTTCACACCCACAAAACCACAAGAACAAACCGAAGAACACAATTATCCGCGTGGTGGGTAATCTTAGAAGTCTTAAATTTGAAATCCGCCCGATTTTAGAACTTGAATTGGTGAAAGCCTTTCACCCAAAATACGGAACTCCCATTCTCGACGACCCTCAGTAGTCCCGATGGAATGTATCCGTTTGCGCCAATCTTTGCCCAGCTTGCGCCATGTCTTCCGACAAACGCTTAACCCAACAAACCACATTAACCCCAAAAGTGCGGTGCTCGTGAACAACTCCGTTGCGGTGCGTACTATTGAACGGTTAAAAAATTTTAGAGTTAAAAAATTTGATAATGTAAAGCTACTGCTTTTTCTTTTGCTAATGCTTTTACAACGTCCAGTGCATTTATCAAACCTATCAATTTTTCATCATCGAGAACTGGCAATGCTGTAAAAACATTGTCACGCAACATTTCCAATGCAACATTTAAGCGGTCAGTAGGTTCTAAAAATGTGACTTGGGCGTTCATTATTTCTTCGGCAGTATAAGAGCGTAAAAGGGACTTAGTCATGGAGGGATTGTCAAAATTTTTGTCAAGACCACTTTGAAAACTCCGAAAATCGGTTCTGCTAATGATACCAACAACGCGCCCTTGGCGCATAACGGGAACGTGTAAAATTGTCTTTCGGTCGAAAATATCTTTGACCAAACTTAGACTATCAATTGCTAACACGACGTGTACATTCCGCGTCATGATGGACGAAACAGGCATTAAAAGATTCATAATAGGACAAACGTTTTTTATTTTATTGAAAAAATGTCAAATAATAGAAGGTTTTACTATTGAGCCGAAATAAACTACAATAATTTAAAGCGGCTAAAAAGGTAAGAATTTACAAAAAAAATAAACGTTTTTATGTCATATTGTGATGTGGTCAACACTCACTTTTCAAAATGCGTACCGAAAGTTGACTAAAATTATTTTTTTTCGTATATTTTTTATTTAATAACAAAATATTTTTATGCAAAAATGAACAAGCAGTTTTCCGTAGAGGTTTATCTTAATGCACTTCGTTGTGTTCTAAATGAGCAAGGCAATCCCGAATACGCTTTAAAACAAATGAATTACATGAAAAATTATTTTGATTTTTATGGTTTAAACGCACCAAGTTGGCTGCGTTTATCAAAAGATTTTTTTGATAGGTATGGCGTTTTTGAGGGCGAAGCATTGAAAACTTTTGTGCGGCTTTGCTTCGACGAACCACAACGAGAACTGCATTACATCGCTTTAGAAATGGTGCAAAGGCAGTTGAAACAGCAACCTGAAGCATTTATATTTTTTTTAGAGGAGCTGATCTTGACAAAATCATGGTGGGATTCCGTTGATTGGCTTGCCAAACTTGTAGCGGCTCATTTTAGCCATTTTCCGCACCAAATTCGTCCAACTACTGAGGGGTGGATTAGCCATGAAAATATCTGGTTACAGCGTATGGCTATCACTTTTCAACGCTATTTTAAGGAAAAAACAGATGAAAAAATGCTATTTGACTATATTCAACGAACAGCACATTCAAAAGAATTTTTTATCCAAAAAGGAGCAGGTTGGGCATTGAGAGAATATGCCAAAATCAATCCGTCGGCGGTGATTGCATTTTGCGAAACGACAGAGTTGGCAAGTTTGACACGACGGGAGGCTTTGCGCCGTTTAGATATTTGAGAACTGCGCATGACCCACCCTTTTATCGCGTTTATTCTATGAAATATGCACTAAAAATGCTTCATTTACTGAGGGGTCTTTTATTTATAGCCCAATCCATCTCCAAATGTAAACAGTGCATATCCCTTCGGTTTCATATATCCCGGCACATCTGATTGATTCTCTGCTGCCGCTTTTTCTGAAATGGGCGTTGTAAAAGGCATTTTTCCCGTTGGTTTAAACGCGCCACTTACCACGTCAATCAAGGCTTCTTGGGTTGTGCCGAAAGTTGCCACAATTGTTTTTGCATTGCCTTTGTCAATTTCGTCAATCACCCACGGGCTTGAATAGTTAATGGCGAGAATAGTCGGTTTGGTATTGATAATCTCGTTGATGTGCGCCACATCAATTTTGTTTTTTGATAGGCTCAATTCAATCGCTTTGCCCGTAGAATTAAACAAACTGCCACCGTTTGGTATTACCCACAATAAGACAACATCGGCTTCTTCTTTCGTCGAAACGTATTCAAAATTGGTGTTATTGATGTTCGGTTTATTGATGGAAATAGAGTTCTTGGTTCTACCATTGTCGTAATAGGTTTCAAAGTAAATTTTCGTCTTTCCGCCTGTTGCGGAATGTGCCATTTTACTGAGGGGTAGCAAATTGTCGTTATTTCTTAATAAAACAATGGATTTTCTTTGAGCAATGTCCGCTTTTTTCTGAAAATCGGCGTTGCCCACCAATTTCACCGCCGCTTCTACGTCCACGTAAGGATTTTCAAACAACCCCAAATCAAATTTTTCTTTCAGCAATCGGGCAATAGATTCGTTGATGCGGGCTTCTGTTACCAAGCCTTTTTTAACCGTTTCGAGCAATAAAGCAGGATTGGCACTCCCCGAAAAAACATCAACACCCGCGCCAATGGCTTTTTGATAACGCTCTAAAATGGAGAGGTTTTCTACGCCCCACGGCATCATGTCAATCGGTCCAGTATCCGAATTGATAATGCCTTTGAAGCCAAGTTTACCCCTCAGTAAATCTTGAATAATGGCTTTATTGTAAGAAAAACCAACAGGTTCAAGGTCTTTTCCTTTTGGCGCAGAATAGTAAGGCATTATGGAAGAAGTACCCGCATTGATAGCCGCAATAAACGGCTTTACGTGGTAGTCAAACATACCTCCGGGATAATGCGCAAATTTTCCCCAATCGAAGTGAGAGTCTTGTCCACCTTCTTGTGGTCCGCCACCGGGGAAGTGTTTGGTGGTCATTGCCACTGAGTTTTTGCCCAATTTTGTGCCTTGAAAGCCTAAAACGACTTCGCGAATCATGTTCGCCGTCAAATCTGCATCTTCGCCAAATGTGCCTTCTACCCGTTGCCAACGCGGTTCGGTTGCCAAATCTGCCATGTACATATAGCCTTTGCGCAAGCCCACGGCTGCCCATTCTTTACCTGCAATTTCGGCAAATTCGCGGGTCAACGACAAATCACGCATAGCAGCAAGCCCTAATTCGCCAGGCCATTTTGAGAAAATGGTTGTCCCAACGCTCAAACCAATTGACGCATCTACTGTAACGTGGTTACGCGGATTTGACGCAACAATGGCAGGAATCCCCAAACGCGATTTTTCGCACAAGGCTTGAAGGTTGTTTGCCCATTCTGCCATGATTTTGGCATTTGTATTTGCCCGCAAAATAAAATGTCGGAGGTGCAATTCAGTCACACCTTTGGTTGTACCCGCCGCCATCATCATAGGCACGGGCAAAGGCTTTCGGGTAAACATATTGATAGGCTGTACCAAATCTTCTTCGTTGAATCCGCTTGAAATTTCAGCTTTCGGCGCATTTTGTTGAAACGAAAAATCACCCGCCAAACGGCTTGTGCTGATGAGCATAAACCCAACTTTTTCTTCAATTGTCATCTGACCAATCAAGTCATTGATGCGGGTATCAGTTGGCAATCGCCAGTCTTCGTACTTGTCGAGTTTCTTGTTTTTGTTAAAATCTTTGAATTGAAACCCGTCGAGTTTCAGTAATTCTACTGAGCGAACTCCCAAATCGGGTTGAACAAAATTTTGTGCTATTTTAGTAGGCGGCGTGCAACCCCAAAAAAAGAGGACAATGGTGAGAATAGTGAACGTACTTTTTTTCATTTTTAAAGAGAGTGAGCGCGTCTAAACGAATAAGGATTTGCAAAAATTTAGTTAAATATTTTTTACATGTAATAGTGAATATTAACAAAGTTTAATTATAATCCGCGCGAAATTTGTACTTTTGCGCCATGTTAGATTATGATAAAATACGAAGTAATGAACATAAATTTGTGACATTGACTTCATTGAGTACAGTAGAATTTGACTACTTAGTACCTGCATTTGAACGAGAGTTAAAGCGAATCTATCGAAAAACTACTCGTGGAACAGTGCGAATGAATGCTTTTAAGTGGCGTTCTGAATTACCCAGTGCTGCACATCATTTATTTTTTGTGCTTACTTACTTGAAAGAAAACCCTACTCAGGCGTTTCAAGGAGCTATCTTTGACTTATCACAAGAGAGCGTAAGTATCATCATAAAAGATTGTTTATCAGCACTTAATGAAACCATGCGGCTAAAAAAACTGCTTCCTTGTTCTGATGGTTCAGATTACCCTAAATTCTTAGCGGCACTAAAAGGACGCTTTGCGGATAATCCCAATTTCACTATTCAAGATAATTTGATGGATTGTACTGAAATAGAAGTACAACGTCCATCAGACTCAGGAGAACAAGAAGACAATTATAGTGGTAAAAAGAAATATCATACTGTTAAAAAGCTGATAATCAGCTTGTTTTGTGGTTATATAGCCTTTGCTTCGCATCATTTTTCAGGTTCTGTCGCAGATAAAAAAATGGCAGATTTAGAAGAACTAAAATTTCCAAAAGACACCTATTTATGGACAGATTTAGGTTTTGTAGGTTTTAAAAATGACGATATTCACCTCGTTATTCCACATAAAAAACCAAAAAAAGAAGAATTAACTGCTGAACAAAAAGCTGAAAATCAAATAATTGCATCTTTTAGAATACGAAACGAACATAGCATAGGTGGTATGAAGCGTTGCAGAATTGTAAAAGATGTTATTCGTATTCACGATTCGTTAAAGCGTGACATGGTGTTTAATACTTGTGCCGCTTTACAAAACCTAAGAACTATTTTTAGAAACATCTAATAACATTTTTTGTCAATATACACTAATAATACCCCCTCAGTATTTTTTGAAACCATACATAAATTCAAAATGCGCATTAAAAGGCACTTTTGCGCTCGCTTCGCTCGCGCAAAAGGAGGAGAGGTGGTTCATTTTTCGGGCAAAGCCCGAAAAATGAACCACATTCTCCCCCTCTCGCGAGCGAAGCGAGCGCGAGAACCAGCAGTTTAGATTTTATGTATGGTTTCAAACAGTATTTTACAACTCTTTTTGCGCCCATTCCGCTACGCCTTTGGTTTTTGGCGAAAAAGACACACCAACGGCTGTAATGGGTAAATTACGATGCCGCAGACTCTCGGCGTAGTGTCGGTCTTCAATACACTGAATAGCGTCCGCAGCCGATTCATTGAGTTTGAATTCAAAAAGAAAAATACGGCTGCTCGTAACGACAAGCGTATCAATACGTCCAATCGGTGTATGAACTTCGCTACGCACATCTGAACCAATGATTGTAAAAATCAAATGAATGATAGCGTGAAAAAATTTCTCTTCGTTTTTGATATAATTGTGGTCAGGCACGGCTTGTATCAATGAGTTGATGACGGCAATCGCTTTACCAATATCGTTGCTGCGCAATGCCCTCAGTATATCTGTTCCGTGAGTTGCCATTTTGGGGGTTTCGGTGTAGTGGCTCAACAAAAATTGTCCGAAAGCACGTTTTACTTCTTCGTTCGGATAGTCAAGAATAAACGTGTTGTCGTCCGTCATTTCTACGATGGTCAAATAACCCGTTTGAAGTAGTAGAGAAGTGATGTCCGATTGGTCAAATTTTTCTAAATTAAAAGATTCTAAAATCAAATCGCTCACTTCGGTTTGTTCTAACCGATATTCAAAGCGCGCACGCATCACTTTGACTAAGAAAGTAGGTGTTCCTGTTTCGTACCAAAAATTGCGATACCTTTTTACTCTAAAAAAATTAAGCACTGAATAAGGGTTATACATCAAGGTTTCAGCGTCCCAACTGTAACCATCGTACCAAAATTTCATTTTTCCCAACGTATCAGGCGGCATCCGTTCAATATAAGGCGCGAAATAATGTTCCAACTCTGCTTGTGTATAGCCACAAAGGGCAGCAGACTCGGGGTCTAAGGTCAAATCGGTCAAATGGTTTAATTCTGAAAATATGGACACTTTCGAGAATTTTGACACGCCCGTTATCAGTAGAAAACGAATGTATTTTGATGTATGCTTTAAAACGCCAAAGAATTCTCTCAAAATATCGCGTTGCTCGCGGGCTTTTGTCAAATCGTTGGGGTCAATATATTCGGTAATTGGTTTGTCGTATTCATCTATCAAGATGACGACTTGTTCACCGTATTTTTGAACTGTTTTTTCTATTAATTCTTCAAAAGCCACGCCTATGTGTGAACTTGTCAAACTTAGGTTAAAACTTATAGCAACCTTATTTAAGGCTGCTAAAAGCGCATTTGCCAAACCGTCTTTATGCCCAATGCTGTCGAATGATAAACGAATGACGGGATTAGTCTTTGACCAATCCCACTTGTCTTCTATCCACAATCCTTCAAACAAGGCACGGTTGCCTTCAAACAATTCGTTGATGGTATCCAAAGTCAACGATTTGCCGAAGCGACGTGGGCGCGACAAAAAATAATATCTATCAGCAGGTTGACATAGATTGTAGATGTATTCGGTCTTGTCAACATAAATACTATTGCCTCTACGAATACTTGCAAGATACTGCTGCCCGATAGGTAAATTCTGTAATTTGTCCATTTTTCTTGAATTTAGGGGCAAGATAAGGGTTTTACAAAAAAAAAGATAATTACTTAGTCTATTGCTCGCTTCGCTCGCAAAAAAGGGGAAAGTAGTTCGTTTTTCGGGCTTTGCCCGAAAAACGAACCACATCTTCTCCCACGCGCGAGCGAAGCGAGTGCGTGGCTAAGTAATTTTGAGACCATACATAAAATCCAAACGCTGCTTTTCACGCTCGCTTCGCTCGCGCGAGAAGGGAATGTGGTTCATTTTTCGGGCTTTGCCCGAAAAATGAACCACCTTCCTCCTTTTTGCGCGAGCGAAGCGAGCGCAAAGGCGTACTTTTTATGCACTTTAGAATTTTATGTATGGTTTCAAATAAGTAATTTAAAAAAAAAGACTACTTCTTGCTAAGAAAAACCCCGAAGGTGAAGCAAGCAATAGTTTTTTAGAGTGTATAACAAATTGTCCTTATTTCGTTTTTATAGCTCGCTTCGCTCGTAAAACAAGGGAGATGTGTTTCGATTTTGGGCTTCGCCCAAAATCGAAACACCTTTTTTGCGAGCGAAGCGAGCTATAAAAAATCAAAAGTGAGAATTTGTTATACACTCGTTTTTTACATGTAATATCTGTTGTAAAACAGAATTTTACGGTGTTTTATATTTATAATGTGTTTTAGATACCCCCCTCAGTATAACCGCCGCTTTTTCGGGTGTAATATCCCTTTGTGGGTTGCCCAGCATTTCGTAGCCGACCATAAATTTTTTTACGGTTGCCGACCGCAACAAAGGTGGATAAAAGGTTTTGTGAAAATGCCATTCGGGGTGTGCTTTGCCGTCCGTCGGGGCTTGGTGAATCCCTGCTGAATACGGAAACGAGATATTGAACACATTGTCATACATGACCGTCAGTTGTTTGTAGGCATCGGCAAACGCTGTTTTTTCTTCATCGGTCAAATCGGTAATGCGGGCAACGGCGCGTTTTGGAACAATCATCGCTTCAAAGGGCCAAATTGCCCAAAAGGGAACGAGTCCGACAAAATGAGCATTTTCAAATAAAATACGCTCTTTTTTATCCAATTCCGCGCTCAAATAATCGCTCAATAAGGTTTTACCGTATTTTTTAAAATAAGCCAATTGTGCTTTTGCCTTTTTAGCGGGTTCTTCTGGCACGGTTGACTGCGCCCAAATTTGCCCGTGCGGATGCGGATTTGAGCAGCCCATCATCGCTCCTTTGTTCTCAAAAATTTGAACGTGGTTGATATACTTAATTTTACCTAAAGTTATGTATTCAGCACACCACAAATCCACCACTTTGCGAATATCCGCCACGTTCATTTCTGGAATTGTCAAATCGTGGCGCGGCGAAAAACAAATCACACGACTCATACCCTGTTCGGGACGCATTTTGAATAAATCCGTAGTAGCTTTTTCGTCGGCTTTTTCGTCTTCTTTTGTCGCTGATTTTAGGGCTGATTTTGATTCTCTCAAACTAAAGAAATCGGGTAAAAGCGCAGCAAAATCATTGTCAAATGCGTAAACACTTGTGTATTCTGGGTTGATTTCGCCGTTCATACGTGCATTGCCTGCACAAAGATAGCACGTCGGGTCGTAGGGCGGACGGGTGTCTTCTACCAATTTTTCAACCTGCCCTTGCCACGGTCTTTTTGACCGATGTGGTGATACCAAAACCCAAGATTCTGTCAAGGGATTCCAACGGCGGTGTGGATGTTCGTTTATGTCAAATGTCATTGAGTTAGTTTTTATAAAATTATTGCTCGCTTCGCTCGCAAAAAAGGGGAATGTGGTTCATTTTTGGGCTTGCCCGAAAACGAACCACCTCCTTTTTTTGCGAGCGAAGCGAGCGCGTGACTAAGTAATTACTTTTATTCGTTAGTTTGTGTTGATAAGGTAGCATCCTCACTGCCTTTTAGCCCTAAAAAATTGTCACTTGATACGATTTTTTCGCCGATTTCTTTTTCAGCTTTTGCCACCAAACCACCCGTAATTTGCCCTCCTTTTTGCGCTGCTTCGTAGTTTTCACCAAAGCCCTGCGCATCGTTTTGAATGGTTACACGCTTTGTGATTTCCTCACTCAATGCCGTAAAAATCAGTTCAAGAGGTGTCATTTGGTCGCGTAAATTTTGACGGTCTAAGCCTTTGAACTTTGCATGTTCGGAGGGCGTTAAACCAAATGTTCCTTTGGCGATTGTAGCTGTTAAAATCGCATATTCTCTATTTTCTTTTACATTTCGTTGCTTCCATTCATCTGTCAATTCTTGGCGCGTCTCTATGGTTTGCATTCGCCGTCGCACCCACTCTTCGGAATAGCCTTTAGCTCTGTAGAGTTCGGCTTGCCGTTCTGATAAGAGTTCTGGATTTTCAGTTTCATCAATCGCTTGTTTGCCCAGACTTGCCAGCCATTGTTTCAAAGGCTCTGCTTTTGGCGAAGGAACGGACATGAGGATACGAAAGACCCCCTCAGTATTGGCGCAATCTGTGGGACGCATTTTGCCGTCAGGAGCAAGAAATTTGAACTTCCCACAAATTGTGGATAGTTCAGATTCTCGTTTTTTGAGCATTGTCCAATAGTTTGACGCATCTTTGCTATCCGTCAAAATACCAATAATATCAATAATTGAGAAAAACCATTCTCCTTTGTGTTCGATTTTACGAATGTCTTTTCCTTCAAAAGGTGTCAAATGAGTTTCCATAGAGGATTTCAAATTTACGATTTTTAGTAATTACTTTGGCTATTGCTCACTTAGCTTGAAATAATGTATATCAAAGGTTTATGCTATGACTTCCACCCCATTTTTCGGCGTCGTTACAAAACACGGCAAATCAATATCAAACGCCGTTTTATATGCCGCTTTCATATCTGCAATAAATGCTTCAACTGCATCTGTTTGAACCAAGTTAATGGTACAACCACCAAAGCCACCACCCATCATTCTTGCGCCAAGTACCCCCTCAGTCTGTCGGGCTTTTTCGACTAAAAAATCGAGTTCTTTGCAACTCACTTCGTATTCGTTTTGCAAGCCTTCATGGGTTTTAAACATCAATTGACCAAAAGTGATTAAATGATTTTTTTGTAAGGCTTTGCACGCTTTTTCAACCCGCACGATTTCTTCAATGACGTATTTACACCGCTTAAAAACGATGGGTCTTAATTCATTTTTATGCTTCAGCAAAACACTTATATGGACGTTTCGGAGCGTTTTTACTGAGGGGGTATATTTTTTAAATAAAGCGACCCCTTCCTCACATTCTGCGCGGCGGGTGTTGTACTCTGAATCCACCAATGAATGTTTGACCGTCGTATTGCATAAAACAAGGCGATAATCGGGCGCGTCGAAGGGAAAATATTGGTATTTCAAACTTCTACAATCCAAGCGAATGACGGCATTTTCTTTGCCCATCATGGAGGCGAACATGTCCATAATACCGCATTTCATGCCGACAAAATTGTTTTCTGCACGCTGCGAAATTTTGAACAATTCAACCCGCGATAAACCCAAATTGAACAATTCATTGACCGCAAAGCCAATCCCATTTTCAATTGCCGCGGAAGAAGACACCCCTCCCCCACTCGGAATATCACCACCAAAAACCAAATTGACCCCTTTTAAGGCTATTGGCTGATAGCTGTTAGCTAATAGCTCTTTCTGAAGTTCATCTAACACGCCCATCAAATAATTCGCCCAACTGTAAGTAGCGTTTTTTTTCATTTTTTTTAGAGAAACCGTAAAGGATTCATCTAAATCGTGGGCAATAAAGTGACATTCGTCATCTTCTCGTGGAGAAACGGCGAAATAAACGGCTTTGTCAATGGCGGCAGGCAGAACATAACCGCCATTGTAATCGGTGTGTTCACCAATCAAATTGATGCGACCGGGCGCACGAACCACGATTTTGGGGACAGCCCCAAAATGCGTTTTGAAAGTCTCAATGACTAAATTTGGATACATAATTAATTGGTTGTTAAATCATAATCGCACTCGCTTTCTCCGCATAAAAAAGATTTCAAATTTAAAATTTCACGGCAATTTCCGCTTTAGCTTTTTACATACGCCGCCCTCGGTGAGGTTGTGAGAGAATTTTTCGGGCTTTGCCCGAAAAATGAACCACATTCCCCCCTTTTGGAAGCGAGGCGAGCAATGGGCTAAGTAATTACTTTTATTCATTCAAAATCAAGGCGCGAATATCTACTTTTGGCGTGGGATAAACGCTATTTTAGACCTGAAAATTAATCAAAATACTGAGGGGGGTATTCGCTAAGGAACGTGCAAAAAGTAAGCTATAACGAATAGGGCTGTTTTGTCCTGAAAGCTGTTATAAGTTATTGTTTTAGCGTTCCTAAGTGAACGGACCTAAATAAAAGTACAGTTTTGTTGCTCAATACTTCGTACAGTTTTAAATAAAACAATATTTAATAATAAAATATTTACTGTTTTAAATAAATAATATTACTTTTGCCCAAAATATTTTAATTATGATTATAGCTTCAATCTCTTACAAAGGGGGTGTCGGTAAAAGTACACTCGCCCAAAATTTAGCGGTAGCCCTCGCTCTTGACGGTTATAAAGTCTGCATTGTAGATGCAGATGAGTCTGCCGCGACGACAAAATGGTTTGCGATTCGTCAAGAAAGTGGCAAAGAACCTTTTGTAAATGTCTTACAAATGACAGAAGCAAAAGCCATTATCCCCTCAGTAAAAGCACTTTACAAGGATTATGATGCAGTTATTATTGACAGCCCACCGAGTTTGTTTCCGATTGTGAGCAAGATAATGCTGCTCAGTCACATCATTATTGTGCCGATTGTACCAAAAGGGGGGTCTGATTATTGGGTAACAGAAGATTTTTTGGCGCGTTACACCGAAGTTCAAGAACAAAAAGAGGAGAAAACACCCGCTTATTTCTTGCTCAATATGTATAAAGATTCTTTCAACTTGCACAAAGCTGTTGTGGGTGGACTTGAAAAATTGGGCGAACAGTATGGCGTTTCCTTTTTAAAAGCCAAATTACATGAGCGCGTTGCCTACGGTGAAGCAAATGTGAAAGGCTTAGGTGCAATTGAACATACTGATTTGAAAGCTAAAAATGAAATTTTAGAACTCGCAAAGGAAATTATTGAACACGCTCAAAAGGCATAAAAATAGAAAAAATAATCATGGCAAAAGTCCAAGAATTAGGCATGAATTTGAATCCCGCTCGTTTGCCTAAGAAAAACGTTGTTGAGTCAAAGACTGCGGAGGTCATTACTAACAAAATTCACGCTGAAATCGAAAAAAAAGCGGTAATAATCGAAGAAGACGTTGTAGCTCTAAAGAAGACCAGTTTTGATTTCCCAGTTCCTCTTTACAAAGCAATGAAACGAAAACTCGTTGACGAAGAAGTTTCAATGCGGGATTACGTTATAAATCTAATCACAAAAGATTTAGGTTTATAAATATTATTTAAGGGTTAATATAATAATGTAAAATAGTAATTACTTGAAACAGTAGAATAATATTAATATAAATATTATTTAACGGTTGATATAATAATGTAAAAAAGTAATTACTTGAAACAGTAGAATAATATTAATATAAATATTATTTAAATGTTGATATAATAATGTAAAACAGTAATTACTTTAAACCGTAGAATAGTATTAATATAAATATTATTTAACGGTTAATATAATAATGTAAAATAGTAATTACTTGAAACAGTAGAATAATATTAATGTAAATATTATTTAAACGTTAATATAATAATGTAAAACAGTAATTACTTGAAACGGTAAAAAAATATTAATGTAAATATTATTTAAGGTTTAATGTGATAATGTAAAACTGTAATTACTTGAAACGGTAAAAAATATTAATGTAAATATTATTTAAATTTTAATATAATAATGTAAAACAGTAATTACTTGAAACGGTAAAAAAATATTAATGTAAATATTATTTAAGGTTTAATGTGATAATGTAAAACTGTAATTACTTGAAACGGTAAAAAAATATTAATGTAAATATTATTTGAGGGATGGGCATAACCTAAAAGCGTTTTTTGCATCTCGCGCTCGCTTCGCTCGCGCGAGGGAGGGAGGTGGTTCGTTTTTCGGCTTCGCCGAAAAACGAACCACATCCCCCTCCCTCGCGCGAGCGAAGCGAGCGCAAAACATCTGTTTTTAATCAAAAAACGATGTTTTTAGGTTATCCCACTCCTCAAATATTATTTAAGGGTTGATATATAAAAAATAAAAATTTGATTGTTAAGAACTTTGAAAATCTTATGAATCAGAAGTTCTCAGTAATCATTTTGGTTTTGACAATTTTAATGCCCACAAAAACACCCCCTCAATAAATAAAAGCATTTTGAATCAAAAAACGTAATTAGTTAGCTAAAGCTGTAGCGTAGCGTTCTATTAGTTAAAATTTGGTCAAATGATTTTACATTTTTACCGTACTATCAGAGAATATTTTTTTGCGCGGCGGTGCAATTTTTTAAACAAAAACAGAAAATGAAGTTTTGTAAAAACACTTGATTTTTTGTTTTAAGTATTTATAAGTTTTAAGTATTCTCTTATTAGAGCTTCAAAAGCCCTTGATAATCAATGAGTTAAAATTTGAAAACCGTAGAAAAATATCAACAAAACCGTAGAAAAATATCAACAAAACCGTAGAAAAATATCAACAAACCGTAGAAAAATATCAACAAACCGTAGAAAAATATCAAAACCGTAGAAAAATATCAAAAAGATACAATTATGCTGTTTGATAAGTCAAAAACCGTAGAAAAATATCAATTTTAGGGCTTAATACAGGAGCTTGGGATTTGTAAAACCGTAGAAAAATATCAAAATTGTAGAAAAATATCTATTTTCGGGAAGTGTATTATAAAACAGTAGAAAAATATCCATTTGAAAGGCAACTTAAAGAACAAAAAAGTCGAAAACCGTAGAAAAATATCCGTTTAAATAGCATACAGAAAAACCGTAGAAAAATATCAAAATAAAATGAATAAGACTTTTGTAAAGATATAAACCCAACTAACCCTAAAAAGATACCTTAATAGGGACAAATAATGTGTTTTTGTCGTTTTTAGAGGGTAGGGGAGGAGCTATTTGAAAACATTTAAAAACGGAAAACCGTAGAGCTACTGCATTGATTATCAAGGATTATAAATAAAAGTAAACACTTAACAAAGCGAGCAAAAAAGAGAAAACCGTAAAATTAAATGAAGATTAATTTTACGGTTTTCTAATTTATTGTAGGTTTGTTCGTTGATTTGTCCACATCATCAAAAAAAGTAGCAACATGGCAATTGTAAAATCCAATAAACTCATAGAAACGAGCTATACACTTGGCTCAAGAGAACAATTTTTTGTCCTTTTTCTCATTTCGCAGATTTCCCAGAAAGACACTGAGTTTCGGGAATACCGCATCAATTATAAAGAAATAGCGCAATTGATGAATTTCGACGGGCGGAGGCGCGTGGCGAATAGAGAAGACGTGTTCAAAATGATGAACAATCTTAACACCCAACCTATCCGTTTTACTGAGGGGGAGGAAGATGTGCAAGTTGTTTGGATTACCTCATTGCGCTACAATAAAAGAACGGGTGAATACACTTTCACTTTTGGCAAAGAACTAAAACCGTTTCTTTTGCAACTTAAAGAACATTTTACTCTGTACAATATTAGTAATGTCGTGCATTTGAGCGGACATAGCACTCGTATGTATGAAGTACTCAAACGGCATCATTTCAAAAAAGAACCTGTGACATTGACGGTCGTGGATTTAAAATTTTGGTTGAAAATTGAGAAAAAATACCCTGAATATTATGAATTTAAACGCTGGGTTTTAGAGCCGTCGAAAGAAGAATTAGAAAAATATACCGATATTCGGTTCACTTATCGAGAGGCTGAGAAAGAAGGCAAGAAAATTATCAGCCTTGAATTTAATATTTACGACAATGAGCCGACCGAACAATCCAATTCACTCAATGCACTGGCAAGCCTTAGTGAACGGCTTGCTTTAACTGCCCCCTCAGAATTAGAGGCAGGGTATCAAAATATAAAAACGCCTTTGTCAGCCAACCGAAAACAACAGTTAGATGCTTTAACTTTTGAACAGTACAAAAGTTTTAATTTCTTGAACGAAAAAGGTATCAATGCAGGTTTTTTATTGGGTACGATTTTGATGCACCCCAAACTTAAATATGAACCCTTACGCGGCTTTGAAGACTTGTATTTTCAAATGATGTGGCATTTCTTTGAAACCAAAACCAAATCAAAAGAAAAAGCAGGGGCATTTGTCAATTGGTTTAAAAACGGACGTTTGACAGAAGACGCCTTGCACGCCCGTTTTATTGAGGGAGTCTTAGAAAAACGTAAATTGATGTCGACCAATGAAACGGAGATGCGGTTAATATCAAAAACAATGAATCATCTTGCCTTTGATGCTTTTGTTGAAGAAGGTAAAGGAGTAAAGTCAACTTCAATTGAACCTCATTCAATTAAAATTTATGCACCTCATGCAGCACTTTCACCAGTTCAAGAGAGTTTGAATAGGGTTATTCAGAATAAACATATTTTTAAGAAAGGGTTTGATATATTTGATTTTAAAGCAAGTTATCCTAATGAATACGCCCAGTTTTTTGACAAAGCCACGAATGATTATCTGCAATTTTACAGCGAATCGGGGGCAAACAACGCTTTTAATCTTGAAAAACATCGAGAAAGTATCGAGCATCGGGCTAAGAATTATTGTGAAGAATGGCAGAGAAATAAGTCTTAAAAACAACACGGTGCTGTCGCCTTTGTTGCGAACTGATAGCCCTCTTACCATTTCTTCAAATCAACCATCATTTCAGGTATCGTCGTTTCGCAAACCTGTGACTCATGAAATATCGCTTCCACTTCTTGATGCGTAAACCCTATCGTATCGTGAAAAAGAAGATTGATACTTGTGTTATGCTATTTGAAACCATACATAAATTCAAAATACGCATTAAAAGGCACTTTTGCGCTCGCTTCGCTCGCGCAAAAGGAAGAGAGGTGGTTCATTTTTCGGCTTCGCCGAAAAACGAACCACCTCTGCTCCCTTTGCGCGCGCGAAGCGCGCGCAAAACATCTGTTTTTAATCAAAAAACGATGTTTTTAGGTTATGCCCACTCCTCAAATAATCGCTACTTTTCAGCGTATCCTTTGCGCTCGCTTCGCTCGCGCAAGGGGAGGAGAGGTGGTTCATTTTTCGGGCTTTGTCCGAAAAATGAACCACATGCCCTCCCTCGCGCGAGCGAAGCGAGCGCGAAAAGCGTCTTAAAAGTAGAGATTATTTGTAACTAACTACTTACCTTTGTCTTTTCTATTCCAATTAGTCGCTAATTCCAATAAATTTTTAAAAAAATTGGCAGCAATTTCCGCTTCGGGGTTTTGGGGCGGCGTAGCTGCCTAATCTCGGTAATACTTAACGAAAAATAGGGTTTACTAAGCGGTGTAACCGCAAAACCGCCTGTTTTGCGGTTACACCGCATCAAAAGTAGTGGCTTACCTTTTAATATTACCAAGATTAGGCAGCTACGCCGCCCCAAAAACCCCGAAGCGGAAATTGCTGAAAAATTAGTGTTAATTAGTGGCTAACCTAGTAGTTGAGGAGTGGGCATAACCTAAAAACATCGTTTTTTGATTAAAAACAGATGTTTTGCGCGCGCTTCGCGCGCGCAAAAGGGAGCAGACGTGGTTCGTTTTTCGGCGAAGCCGAAAAACGAACCACATTCCCCTCCCTCGCGCGAGCGAAGCGAGCGCGAGATGCAAAAAACGCTTTTAGGTTATGCCCATCCCTCACCCAGTAGTTACTTAAAATCAATTAAAAACGAAACGTTATAAAAATGAATGTCTTAAATCTTTTCAAATTAAAGGGAAAAACAGCTCTTGTTACAGGTTGCAAGCGCGGTATTGGCAAGGCAATGGCAATCGCTTTAGCAGAAGCTGGCGCAGATATTATTGGTGTTTCAGCCTCACTTGAACTAACGGATAGCAGCATTGAAAAAGCTGTTAAAGCACTTGGGCGCAAGTTTTATGCGTACCAATCTGATTTTAAAAACCGTCCTGATTTATACGCTTTTATTCAAAAAGTAAAAACAGAATGTCCACAAGTTGATATTTTGGTGAACAATGCGGGAAATATTCTAAGAAAACCTGCGGCCGAACATCCCGACGAATATTGGGACGAAATCATGGAAATCAATCTAAATTCTCAATTCATTCTATCCCGAGAATTTGGCAAAGACATGGTGGAGCGGGGTCGTGGCAAAATCATTTTCACGGCTTCTTTACTCACTTTTCAAGGCGGTATTACTGTCCCCAGCTACGCATCAAGTAAAGGGGCGGTTGGCAGTTTGGTCAAAGCCTTAGCCAATGAGTGGGCAGGAAAAGGCGTTAATGTCAATGCTATTGCACCCGGTTATATCAGCACGGACAATACAGAAGCCCTCCGCAACGACCCCGACAGAAGTGCTTCAATATTGGGTCGCATACCCGCAGGTCGTTGGGGAACGCCCGAAGATTTTAAAGGAATTACTGTCTTTTTGGCATCGGAAGCAGCTAACTATGTGAGTGGTACGATTGTTACCGTTGATGGGGGCTGGATGGGGCGTTAAGTTTTTGAAAACGTTTTAAAGAATTTTAACACAATGTTTGAAACCATACAAACGCAACTTTCGGGTCAAATTTACTATAAAAATACAGCACTTGACCAAGCCGTTAGAAACGTCTATGCCACCGATGCGTCAGAATACCAAGAAAAACCCGTAGCCGTTGTTTTGCCCAGAACGATTGATGATATTAAAATATTGATTGATTTTGCGACCCAACAAAAACTAACGCTTATTCCTCGGGCGGCGGGAACTTCATTGGCGGGGCAAGTCGTAGGCAACGGCATTGTGGTGGATATTTCTAAGCATTTCAATCAAATTGTTGAACTCAATGTGGCTGAAAAATGGGTACGGGTGCAGCCGGGCGTGATTCGGGACGACCTCAATGCGTTTTTAAAGCCGCACGGTTTGATGTTTGGACCTGAAACGTCAACCGCAAATCGGGCGATGATTGGCGGCATGATTGGCAACAATTCTTGTGGTTTACACTCGATTGTGTGGGGGACAACTCGGGACAATTTGTTAGAAGTAAAAGCCTTACTTTCTGATGGTAGTGAAGCCGTTTTCAACGACTTAACGCAAACGCAATACGTTGAAAAATGTACATTAAACAATACAGAAGGCACTATTTACAGAAAAATCAAGGCTTTGATTGACAATTCCGACAATCAAAAAGCGATTGAAAAAGGATTTCCAAAGAAAAATATCAAAAGGCGCAATACGGGTTATGCCTTAGATTTTGTCTGCGACATGGCAAAATTTGAGGACAACAAACCTTTTAATTTGAGCAAACTCATTGCAGGGTCGGAGGGCACTTTGTGTTTTATCACTGAAGCCAAATTGCAACTCATTGATTTGCCGCCAAAAGTGGTCGGCATGGTCGCTATTCACGCAGCGACAATCAACGATGCATTGCAAGCCAATTTGGTAGCTTTGGCGCATCAGTGTGCGGCTTCCGAATTGGTTGATGATTTTATTTTGCAATTTACAAAAACCAATATTGAACAATCTAAAAACCGCTTTTTCATCGAAGGTGAGCCAAAAGCTATTTTGATGGTTGAGTTTTTTGCCGATAATGAAACGGATTTTAAAGCAAAATGCACGCATCTTATTGCAGATTTAAAAGATAAAAAACTCGGTTATGCCTATCCTGTTTTATCGGGTGAAGACAGCAAAAAAGCGTGGGAAGTGCGCAAAGGCGGCTTAGGTTTACTCCGCAACTTAAAAGGCGATGCCAAACCCGTGAATTTGATTGAAGATTGTGCCGTCGAACCAGCCGATTTGCCCGAATATATCGAAAAATTGGAGAAAATACTGAGGGGGTACGATTTGCAATATTCCATGTATGCCCATGCTGGGGCGGGCGAATTGCACGTTGAACCCATTATTAACCTCAAAACGAAGGACGGATTGTTTCTTTTTCGCACTGTTTTGGAAGATACTGCCGCTTTGGTCAAGTCCTTTGGCGGTTCGCTATCGGGCGAACACGGTGATGGGCGTTTGCGGGGCGAGTTTATCCCTTTTATGATGGGTGAAAAAAATTACGCGCTTTTCAAGCAAGTGAAAGCGATATTTGACCCCCTCAGTATTTTCAATCGCGGTAAAATAGTGGACACGCCACCGATGGATAAATTTTTGCGCTACGCTACTGAAACACCAAAAAAACAATTAAAAACAGTCTATAATTTCAATAATCAAGAAGGGTTTTTTCGTTTGGCTGAAAAATGCAGTGGTTCGGGGGATTGCCGAAAAACGGAAATTTCGGGCGGCACGATGTGTCCAAGCTACATGGCAACCCGTAGCGAAAGGGATACAACCCGAGCAAGGGCGAATATTTTGCGCCAATATCTGACCAATGAAGACACCAATTTTGTCAGCGATACCGAAGTGAAAGAGATTTTAGACCTTTGCCTATCCTGCAAAGCCTGTAAATCGGAATGTCCGTCGAGTGTGGACGTTGCTAAGATGAAAGGTGAATTTATGCAATCTTATTACGATAAACACAGCGTACCTTTTCGGACAAAACTGATTGGCAATTTTTCAAAACAAATGAAATTAGCCACGCTTGCACCGTGGGGCTATAATCTGATTTTCAACACCCCGACGCTCCGCAAATTAGCCAATCGAATCGTCGGTTTTCACCCCGACCGTACCATGCCCCATTTGGCAAGTCAAACACTGAGGGGGTGGTATCAGAAAAATTTTAAAACAACTGCTGCTTCCGCATCAAAAAGGGTCTATATTTTTTGTGATGAATTTACGAATTATAATGATGTAGAAATAGGTAAAAAACTGCTTTTACTCTTACAAAAATTGGGTTACAATCCCGTTATTTTGAACCATGAAGAAAGTGGTAGAACCTATTTATCCAAAGGTTTAATCCGAGATGCTCAACAAATTGCGATTAAAAATGTCCAATTTTTTAAAGATAAAATTACTGCTGAAACACCCCTCATCGGCATTGAACCGTCTGCTATTTTGACTTTTAGAGATGAATATTTGGAACTTGTACCCGATGAGTTACTGCCCGATGCTCAAAAAATAGCCCAAAATAGCCTTCTTTTTGAAGAATGGTTTTTACAAGAAATCGAAAAAGGAGTTATTCAGAAAGCGGCTTTTACGGAACAAGAACAAGCCATAAAATTGCACGGACATTGCCACCAAAAAGCCTTGACCGCGTTAAATATTGCCCAAAAAGCCCTGTCTTTTCCTAAAAACTACGTGGTTGAAACCATCAATTCGGGTTGTTGCGGCATGGCGGGGTCGTTTGGTTACGAGAAAGAACATTATGAAGTCTCCATGAAAATTGGCGAATTGGTTTTATTTCCTACGGTAAGAGCCGCATCTGAATCAAGTATAATTGCCGCATCGGGTACAAGCTGCCGCCACCAAATAAAAGACGGAACAGATAAAAACGCTCAACACGCTATCGAAATTTTGTTTAATGCTTTGAAAAATTCTTGAGCGAATGTTGCCGCTTTTAAATATTGCAAATCAAAATTGGATATGGGTAAAAGTGGTATTCGATTTAAAGAATTTGAAACCATACATAAATTCAAAATACGTAATTACTTAGCCCGCGCTCGCTTCGCTCGCGCGAGGAAGGCGAATGTGGTTCATTTTTCGGCAAAGCCGAAAAATGAACCACATTCCCTTCTTTCGCGCGAGCGACGCGAGCGCGAAACAGCCTTAAAACTGTTTTTTTTTGATAAATCATGATTTTTGAAAAAGCATTGGGAAATGTCAGTAATATACTGGTCAAATCTATAAATTTATTGCTTGCCATACCATTTCTGTAATACCCCAATTGCCTGTTTACCCTGCGGTGAATAATCCTTTATTTCTCGTCCTTCGGTGGCTTTGACTTCTGGAAACCATTTCCATAAAAAACCACCTGCCCACCAATTTTCTTTCCAAAAAACAGTGAATAAAGCATCAATTGCATTGGCTTGAGACATTTCGTTAATGGGCATTCCACGCCGCCGTTTTTCAATTTCCCATGATTTATACGTGCAACTGTCAATGGGCATATACCCAAACTCCGTAAATAGAATGGGCTTTTTCTGTTTTTTCTGGTAGTTTTGAATTTCAGTCAGATGCGGTTTCCATGCCTCCACAAGCTCCGATACTGAGGGGGTCGCTTTTGGCACTAAAGAGAAATAAGCATCAATGCCGATATAATCTAACTTGTCCCAAAATGTAACCAAAGGATATTCGTCCCAATTGGCAGCATAAACCAATTGACCGTGATAGATTGCACGGGTTTTGGTGATTAAATCTTGCCAAAATTTGGGGCGTTTTACCACACTAATTTTCAATTCTGTACCAATGCACAACAATTCTGCTTTCGTAGAATCCGCTATTTTTGCAAGAGGCAGTAGGTATTTTTCGTAATCTATTTCCCACTGTTCCCACTCTTTATCGGTCGCAAAATCGAGTCCGCCGACCCAGCCCCCACCTACCCATACTTGGGGTTTAAGCATGACTTTCAGACCCGCTTGGTGAGCAGAATCAATTGTCACCTTTACGCCTTCGTGAGATTCCCCCCAATCTTGCCAACCATCGCCTTGATAACGCACAGAAGGCGTACCCATTTTCGTAAAGGCGTAAGGAACAACTGCAATCCATTTCGCTTTAGTTACTTGCACTTCTTGCATGGCTGCTTGTGTGAAAGGCTTGTGCGGAGCAACAAGCGTAATACCAGACATTTTAGCGTCTTTTTGCGGTGTTTTGACCGACTGGCAGTTGACATGTGTAAAAACAATTAAACACAAAAAAAGGCAGTAAACGAATGAGTGTAATTTCATTATTGATAGAAGTATATGATTGAGGGATGGGCATAACCTAAAAGCGTTTTTTGCATCTCGCGCTCGCTTCGCTCGCGCGAGGGAGGGGAATGTGGTTCGTTTTTCGGCGAAGCCGAAAAACGAACCACGTCTCCTCCCTTTTGCGCGAGCGAAGCGCGCGCAAAACATCTGTTTTTAATCAAAAAACGATGTTTTTAGGTTATGCCCACTCCTCAAGTATATGATTGACTGAATTGGTTTCAAAATTTAGGTGCAATCAATAAAAAAGGGCGTTATTGCTTTATAATCCTACAAAGTTATTAATTTTGTGGATATTTCCATTTTACTCAATTCAAAACCAATTTTATGGTACGCAAAAAAGCAAGTAGCTTAAAAAAAGCATTTGTTCACACCGTTTTTTTCTGGTTGAAAAACCCAGACAATACTGTTGAAAAGGCACAATTAGAAGCAGGTTTACATTCATTGTTAGGCGTTGAGACCATTCAAACAGCTTATATTGGTCAACCTGCCAGTACAAATCGAGCAGTAATCGATACCACTTATGCGTTTTCTATCAGTTTTATCTTCAAAACTAAGGAAGACCAAGATGTGTATCAAATACACCCCGTTCACTTGGCTTTTGTAGATGCGTGCAAACATTTATGGGAAAAAGTGATAGTGTATGATGCAGTAAGTTAGCCACTCTCTACTCTATTTTAAAGAAACTTAGGTTAATTTAGTAACAGACCTTATAAATCAATCATTTATAAGGTCTGTTTTGAAACCATACATAAATTCAAAATACGCATTAAAAGGCACTTTTGCGCTCGCTTCGCTCGCGCAAAAGGAGGAGAGGGTGGTTCATTTTTTCGGGCTTTGCCCGAAAAATGAACCACATTCCCCCTCTTGCGCGAGCGAAGCGAGCGCGAGAACCAGCAGCTTAGATTTTATGTATGGTTTCAAAAGGTCTGTTACTAAAATACTGAGGGGGGGTGATTCTACAATTCACGAATCCAGATATTACGGAAACTAACAGCATTGCCGTGGTCTTGCAATTTGATTGCCCCTTTTCCGTGTGCTGAAACCTTTGGCGCGCCAATATATTCCGTAGAACCTTGAATCACTGTCGCATTTTGGACAACAATGCCATTGTGCAAAACCGTCACAGTTGGTGCTTGTTCTTGTGAACCATTGCGGCGGAAACGAGGGGCAGTATAGATAATATCGTAGCTGTTCCATTCACCCATCGGGCGGCAGGCATTGGCTAAAGGTGGTGTCTGCTTGTAAATTGAACCCGCTTGACCATTCGTATAAGTGTTGTTTTTATAGCTGTTCAACACTTGAACTTCATAACGTTCTTGAAGAAAAACACCAGAATTACCTTTTTTCTGACCCTTTAAAGAATCAGATTCCATTGGTGAACGCCATTCAATATGCAATTGGCAGTCGCCAAAAAGTTGCTTCGTTTTTATGCCACCCGTGCCACCTACAACCGTCATTGAACCATCGTCATTCAATTTCCATTTGACTGCTGGTCCTTTTTCAGTGTATTGACGACCCAGTACGCGGTTGTTGTCCATTGTCCACAATACTGCTGAACCGTCCACATCGTGTACAAAATTGTCAAAATTTTTGCCGTCAAACAAAATAAGGGCATCGCTTGGTGCTTCACCAATTTTGGTAGCAGGTGCAACGATTTTAGGAACTGGCTCGTAAAATTCTGTTTTTTCGGGATTTGTTAAGTTTTCTTGTGCAGCCAATACATTTGCCGCTAAAAGTGTGAGAGCCAACAGCTTTAGTTTCATAAAATGAATATTGTTTTTAAATGAAGAAATAGTAATATCAAATAACGCCACAAGAATATTACTGTACAAATTGTTTTTTACGCCCTCTTTCTCGCTTCGCTCGAAAATCGGGCGCATAAAATCTATTGGGGCGAGCGTGTTTTAAATTTAAAAAATCGTCGATTTTTTAAATTTAAAACACGCTCGCCCCTCAAAATCACTCTTGGGGCGATTTTTGAGCGAAGCGAAAAAGAGCCAGTTTCTTGTCTAAAAGCAATTTGTACAGTAATATTCGCCACAAGATATAAAAAGCAACACGACTGTACATTTTTTCTTTATTGCTCGCTTCCCTCGCAAGGCGTGTGCGGGAAATCTATCGGGGCGAGCGTGTTTTGAAAGAAAAATCGTAGTTACTTAGCCATGTGCTTATTGCTCGCGCAATGACAAGAGCAGAGGTGGTTTATTTTTCGGGCTTTGTCCGAAAAATGAACCACATTCCCCTTTCTGCGCGAGCGAAGCGAGCGAATCACCTTGAATCATCAAAAGATACGACTTATTTTACAATTAATTTGTACATAATCTCTGCGACCAACTGATTACCCGTTTCATTCAGATGTACTCGGTCAGTCGTTAAAATGCCCGATTCTTTATTATCTTTATTTTTTTCAAGGTTAAATTTTAAAAAATCTTTTCTTAAATCTGCCACGAGACAGTCATATTTAGCCGCAATATCTCGAATAATTTGGCTGTATTTGTTCAAATCACCATCTAATTCGTTTGTATAATCCGTTTTTTCGCCAATCGTGGCAGGTGTTGTGACGATAACCTTGATATTTTGACTTTGTAGTTTGCGAATCAAAGCCACGTAGAATTTTTCAAATTTGTCGGCATCTGTCCCTGTTCCAAAAGTGCGTTTGTGCCAAACATCATTGACCCCAACCCAGATGACAACAACATTTGGTTTTTGTGCCAAAACATCTTCCTCAAGCCGCAAAAAAAGGTCATAGACTTTATTGCCACCAATACCAGCCCCGATAAGTTGATAATTGTCTTTAATGCCATTTTTGTCAAGCATTGCTTTCATTTTGTCAATATATCCCCCAGGATTAACCCCTGCTTGCGTAATGGAATCGCCAAAGAAAACGACTTTAAGTGGTTTTTGAAAAGGGGAGGAGGCTGCCAAACTGAGGTAGGCGAGGAGTGTGAAAAAGAGTTTTTTCATCTTTTCGTTTTGTTTTAATTTAATATGTGAGAAAATATTTTTAACCAACAAAGCTAACTTAAAACTTTTGAAACTGTACAGAAAATTTTGAGTCACATTAAAGTACGCCTTTATGCTCGCGCAACGACAAGAGAAGTGGTGGTTCATTTTTCGGCGAAGCCGAAAAATGAACCACATTCCCCTTTCTGCGCGAGCGAAGCGAGCGTGTGGTAAACAGTTACAAATTAAATCTAATAATATTGTTACTTTTTGTTAACAATGTGTCAAATACTGAGGGGTCTATTTGTTGAATATATTGTTATAGCTTCGTTGAAAAAAGAAGATATAAAGAAGAAAACGTAAAAAAAACCTGTTTAAGCACAAATTTGCGTTATTACTTTGTCAAAATGACAATAAAATTTTGATGACTTTGTTTTTGTTAGTCAATTTTTGTTACTATTGCGCCGCAATTTCCTTGAATTTTACATTTACTTGTTGGTTAGCTCAAAAGCAATTTATCCTTTTTTCACTTTTTAAAATAACAAGCACATGTCTGTTAATTTTTTAGACTTAATCAAAACCCAACTTACAGGCGGCAGTACGCTTGACCTTATCAGTGGTTTTCTTGGCGAAAGCTCTACGGCAACTAAAAGCGGCTTAGGTGCAGCATTGCCTGCAATTCTTGGAAGCGTAGTCAAAGCAGGTGCAACACCAGAAGGTGCAGGCAACCTTTTGAATCTCATCAAAAACGGCGGTCACGACGGTAGCGCACTCGGCAATATTGCAGGTCTTTTGGGTGGCGGCAAAGCTACTGATAGCTTTTTGAGCGGTGGTAGCAGCCTTATCACAACACTTTTGGGGAACAATGCGGGTACTATCGCAAACCTTATTGGTGGTTTAAGCGGTATGAAAGGTAGCTCTGTCTCTTCTATGTTAAGCATGGCAGCTCCGCTTATTATGAGTATGATTGGCAAACATACAAATGCTTCTGGTATGGGTGCATCAGCTTTGTCAAGCCTATTGTCAAGCCAATCCAGTGCTATTAATGCAGCTTTACCTGCAAGTTTGTCCAATGTATTGGGTTTTGCCAATTCAGCAAATGACGTTAAAAAAGTAGTGAAGACAGTAGAAGACACCACAACAGGTGGTTTCAACTTCTTGCCTTGGCTATTGGGTGCGGCTGGTTTGTTGGCTGCATTTTATTTCTGGAAATCTTGTTCAGCACCAAAAATTGAAACACCTGCTGTCATTGAAAAAGCAGTGGAATCAACTCAAAATGCAGCAGCAGGTGCAGTAGCAGCAGTAGCAGAATTGTTTAAAGTGACTTTGCCGGGTGGCGTTAACTTGGAAGCACCAAAAGGTTCTTTGGAAGATAAATTGGTAACGTTTGTCCAAAGCACGGACACTGTAAGCAAAACATTGTGGTTCAACTTCGACCGTTTGTTGTTTGAAACAGGCAAAGCGACGTTGAAAGCAGAATCACAAGCACAATTGGCAAACGTGGCAGCTATCTTAAAGGCTTTCCCAGCAGTAGCAGTTAAAGTTGGTGGTTACACAGACAATGTCGGCAATGCAGCAGCTAATATGAAACTCTCGGCTGACCGCGCTAAAAGCGTAGCAGGTGAGTTGGTTAAATTAGGTATTGCAGCAGCGCGTTTAGTGCCAGAAGGCTACGGTGACCAACATCCTGTTGCCAGCAATGATACAGAAGAAGGACGCGCTCAAAACCGTCGTATCGCATTGCGCGTAACGGCTAAATAAGACTTTGATGTTACGTTTAGCTGAATAAAAAAATCCCGAGTTTTCTTCGACAGAAAATTCGGGATTTTTTATACCCCTCAGTATTTTACTTTTGAAACCATACATAAATTCAAAATACGCATTAAAAGGCACTTTTGCGCTCGCTTCGCTCGCGCAAAAGGAGGAGAGGTGGTTCATTTTTCGGGCTTTGCCCGAAAAATGAACCACATTCTCCCCCTCGCGCGAGCGAAGCGAGCGCGAGAACCAGCAGTTTAGATTTTATGTATGGTTTCAAAATTTTACTAATAATTCCACCAATAATTCCATTTTAGAACAATTGATTTGTTTTTAATACCCAAATTTTCAGGCAGATAGTTATCAGAATAAACCAAAAATATATCAGAGGCAGGTTTGTACCGCCATTGAATACGACTATTTAGATTTACATTACTTACTTGCTCGTTGTATTGCAAGTAGGTAGTCCAAAAAAGTTTATTCGTAAATGTAATATCGAATTTAGATTGAATGAGCCAATAATCTGCGCTTGCCAAAGTGGGTTTGCTATCAGATGTTTTGAATACATTGACATTTTTGATGCTGTTGTATTCTGTTGACAATGAAAGGCTCACGAAAGGTTGAAAACGATAGCCTACTTGTCCATTAATACTAAGGCGTGTGCCATCGCCGTAATAGCCACCATAACGTGTTGTCAATCCGTAGGTCAACAAATTTCGGGGCGACGATACCCAAATCAATCCTGTTGCTTTCCAAGCGTGTTCACTTCGATTTTTTACGTAATAATCTTTCAAATACGGATTAATCGGGTTAAATGGGGAAAAAAGTAGGACATCATCGGTTGCTGCCCACACATCTAAAGACGCTCGATTGCGGAAAGTGAAATTATAAAAAAGCACATTCGTCGTTGTATTATCTGCTGATAAAGTTACATTGGTGGGTACATTTTGGCGCGTATTTCGATAATTAAAACTTCTAAATTTAGGTCCATGAAAAACCACACGGCTGTCTTTAGGATAGAATAAATAACCAATTGAGGGACTTAAATAATGGTAGCCCCGACGTGGCACAAAACCTACTTCCGATTGATAATTTTCCCCAACCCGCGTATAAGTTATACCCAAGTTCCAGGTGCGTGTTGTGTGACCGACATTGATGTGTTGGGCATAATCATTGGTTGTCAAACGCGGTGAAAAGGATTTCATCAAGGCTATTTTACCGAACCAAGTATTGTCTTTTGATGCCATATTGTATTGCAAAACGGCGTTGCGGTTGTATTTGTTGAAGCCTTTTTGGGCATTTTCGTCTTTAAAATTAATACCTTCTTTATTCACCATCATCATACTGATATTGGAGCGTGAAAAAACCTTTCGTTGCAAAGCTAAAACCGAGTAATTGTAGGTAGGCAAACGCACCGAACTGTCTTTGTTGGCACTTGTTTGACTGTTCAAAACACCAATGCGCCAATTATTATTTAACTTGCCACTGAGCCGCGCCCCGTATTGAATAGGCGTACCGAGTCCAATGCGCCGAGAGAAAAATGGACGGGTGTCATCGCTACCAAAGCTGTTGAAAATATCTGAATTTTCAAGAAAAAACTGCCGACGTTCGGGAAAAAACAATTCAAAACGATTAAAATTCGTCACTTGTTGGTCAACATCTACTTGTGAAAAATCGGGATTAATGGTTAAATCCAAATTTAGAGAAGGGGAGAGGGCGATTTTAGCATCGCCGCCCATGTCTTTTCGATAGGTTGCCGCTTCTTTTTTTTCCAAATTACGATTGATACCGCCCAAAACGTAGGGAATCACCGAGATATTTGTTTTGGGTGTCGGCGGCGGATTGTCCCACACGAGAGAACCCGTATAAGCAAGGGTGACGGAAAAAAACTGACGTGGAATGGGCGCCCAAACTGACTTTTCATTTGTCCCCAAATCCAAGCGGCTGATGTTCATGCCCCACCGTTTTTCACCCGCTTTGTAACGCAGGGAACTAAACGGAATTGCCATTTCAAGTATCCATTTATCGCCCTCAAATGTTGTTTTTGATGTCCACCGATTGTCCCAATTGGGATTCAAAATAGTGCCTTCGCCGATTTGTCCGTCAAATTGCGCACCTGCGGCATTTGAGCCAAAAACCCAACCATTGGTAAGATCGTTGAAAGGTTCAAGAATAAGCCAAAGATTGTCATTTCGCCCAAAATTGAAATCTCTTTTCAAAGATTCTACGATGTAAGGGGCTTTTCCTGCTTGGTAATTGATGCAAGAAAAATATAGAAAGTTGTCATCATACGTGAATTTAGCTTTTGTTTTTAACAATGCTTTAGAAGTATCTGCGGGTGTCACCATCCAAAAATCGGAAGTAATGGCGCAATTTTGCCAACCTGCATCGTCCAATTTGCCGTCTATTTCTATTTTGCCAGAGGCTTTCTTGATAGCATATTCATATTGTGCGTTTACTTTTTGGGCAAAAGAAGTAATAATGCTTAGAGAGCAGAATAATAAAACGAGTAATTGATTTTTCATTGAATGTGTTTGAAATTCTTAATAGGTTTTTATTAAGCCTTAAATGTGTGAAAATAGAAAATTGAGGGAAAATACTGAGGGAGTACTTTCTATGAGAAAATATATCCCTTCAGTATTTTCATCAAAAAAATCAAATAGAGGGCGTAAACCTACGTTAGAATAAACCATTTTCACTTTAAAATTAGACGCTTGACAATATGATTAGATGATTAACGGATTATTTGAAACCCTACATAAAATCCAGATGCTGCTTTTCGCGCTCGCTTTGCTCGCACGAGAAGGGGGAATGTGGTTCATTTTTCGGGCAAAGCCCGAAAAATGAACCACATTCCCCCTATTTTGCGAGCGAAGCGAGCAATAGGCTATATTTAATGAAAGGGTAAAACCTTATGCAATAATGTATAAGTGAGTCCTGTTCGCCAAACGGCAAAACGTTTTAACTTTAAAGTGGAAATACTGAGGGGGTATTCAACACAACAATTGTGCGGAATACCCCCTCAGTATTTTTGACGTTTTAGGCTACTCGTTTAAAATATTATTCTACATTTGTTGTACGTAAGGCGCATTGGCGACAATACAAAAAGTACGACATCAAATTTTTTAACAAAAAAGCTCGACAATACAAAAAGTACGACAAAACTTTCGCATATTGGAGAGTTAGCGGTCAGGCAAAAAAAACGAAACTTATAAAACCAAATGTAACAAAACTTAGTAACAGCAGACAAATTCTAAAAAGAGAAATGATGTTGAATATTTTCAAACAAGACCAGAAAAATTACGAAGGCGTAAGACCTATTAACATTTACGTGCTACGGCTATTCTTTGCATTAATAGCTTTTATGATGGGTTATACTGCTTGGACACATATTTTCGCACATAAAGGAGTATGGGAACCTATTAACGCAGTAACTTGGTGCGTTTGGGCAGCGTATGCTACACTTTCTGTAATCGGAATTTATAACACTTTGAAAATGTTGCCAATTTTGCTTTTTATGATTTGCTACAAAACACTTTGGCTTTTTGTTGTTGCTTATCCGTTATGGAAAGCAAATAAACTTATTGGTTCACCTTCCGAAGAATTGGCAATGATTTTTGTTTGGGTAATTATTCCTGCATTATTTTTTCCTTGGATTTATTTTTACAAATTTCGTAAAAACTTAGCCATGAACAACTGTATTGAAATAGTTGTTTTAGGAACAAAGTAAATTGATTAAAAAAATGGTTCTACCGAACGATATATTATTATTACAAGACTTAGTCTTAGAACTTCTTAGCCGCATTACACGGATAGAAGGTGAGCTTACGACGGTTAAGTTGGAAAATAGTGTATTGAAAACGGAAAACAGCGCACTTAAAGTGGAAAATGCTGAATTACGGAATCGTTTGAATCAAAACAGTCAAAACAGCCATAAACCGCCGTCGAGTGGTGGTTTAACGAAAAAGCCAGCTTTACCCCAATCGCAAGGCAAAAAAACAGGCGGACAATTAGGGCATACAGGAAAAACGTTAAAAATGGTCGCTCAACCCGACCTCGTTATTGTTCATCATGCCAATTCGTGTACCTGTTGCTTAAAATCATTTAGCTTGACAGATGTGCATCAAATCGGACAAAAGCGTCAAGTTTTTGATATTCCCGCCCCTCGTTTAGAAGTTACAGAACATCAAATAGGGGTTATTACGTGCTGCGGGCATCAATATAGAGGTAATTTCCCTGATTCTGTAAGCCAACCTGTTCAATATGGCAGCAAAATCAAAGCCCTCAGTGTCTTGCTTAGTACGGATTATAAAATCCCGTTTGAAAAAATAGAACAATTATTAGGCGACATCTATGGTTGCTCTTTCAATGAAAGTACCGCCATAAGTGCCAATATAAGCTGTTTTAATGCCTTAGCACCTATCGAAGAATGGGTGAAAGCAGCACTCTTAAATTCTCAATTAGTGCATTTTGATGAAACAGGGATGCGCGTTGAAGGCAAACTTCATTGGTTTCATGTGGCATCAACAGCTCTTTACACCTATCTATTTGTCCATGCCAAACGGGGTAAAGAAGCCCTAATGTCTCCTTATTCCTTGCTCAATGACTTCAAAAATTGGGCAATGCACGATTGTTGGAAAAGTTATTTTGACTTTGACAACTGTTTACATGCCATTTGTATCGCTCATATTTTACGAGAACTTCAAGCCTTGAAAGAAAATGGGTCAAATTGGGCAGTTCTGATGCACCAATTTTTACTCGAATTATTCGATGTGAGCCAAAAAGCCACAAGTATTGTCCCTAATAAAGCTGTTTGGTTTAAAAAATACGATACTATTTGCCAAAAAGCAGATAAAGAAGAACCGCTACCCAAAAAAGGGAGTCGAGGAAGACCAAAAAACTCAAAAGGGCGTAATCTCCTTAACCGTTTGGTCTTGCACCAAGACGGGGTAATCGCTTTTGCTTTTACCGATGGGATTCCTTTTACCAATAATCAAGCGGAAAGAGATATTCGTTGTTTGAAAACAAAACAAAAAGTCGCTACTTCTTTCCGTACTTTTAAAGGCGCTCAATATTATGCACGCATTCAGTCTTTTGTTTCTACTTCCAGAAAACACGGTATGAATGTTTTTCAAAACTTAATCGATATTTTTGACAACAAAACAGTCGTTTTTACGGCTGCCTAAGTTTTTACAAAATTTCAAAAAATGATAACAGATAAAAATTTAGCACGTATTGCTGGGTTATGTTACTTAATTGTAATTGGAGCAGGTTTGTTTTCAGAGGTTTTTGTAAGGCAGGCATTGAGAGTGTCAAATGATGCGATAGCAACAGCAAATAATATTCAATCTCACGAAATGCTATTTCGTTGGGGATTTGTTGCTGATATTATCAACTTTGTTATCGGCTTACCGTCAATTCTGATATTTTATCATTTTTTTAAAAGAACAAATAAGTTGCTCCTTCAACTTGCAGTTGTTTTGGCAGTTATCCAAACCGCAATTATTGCACTAAATTTACTTAATCAAATTGCACCACTTTTACTTTTAGGTAATGACACTTATTTAAACTCATTCCAACCTAATCAATTAGCGACACAGGCTTTATTGTTTTTAAACATTCAAGCACAAGGGTATGCTATTGGATTAGTGTTTTTTGGATTTTATTGTCTAATCATTGGATATGTGATTTTCAAATCAAATGCAATTCCAAAAACAATAGGAATACTTTATGCCATAGCAGGGCTTTGTTACTTAGTCAATAGTTTTACAATGTTTCTCTCAAAGGGTTTCGCAAATCCTTATTTCTTATATTTAGCTATGCCAATTCTTATTGGAGAACTGAGTCTTTGTCTATGGTTGCTTTTCAAAGGCATTGACACTTCCAAACTTAAAAATTTGACAAATGAAGTTTAGAAAAGTTGCGAGAAAAATGCCCGAACCGCTAACAGCAGTTTGGCAAAATGGCGGGTTCAGTGCTTAATTGAACATTCGGTTTTTTTATGTACATTTGTGCTAACTTGAACATTTGTGCTTCTAAATCCGCCACTTCGCCAAGGTGTGCTGTGAATGAAACAACAGTTATAGCGTTGTTTCAATGCTTTAAGAGAGATGATAGTAGGTCTATCGGTATCGCTGTACAAGCGGAGGTATCAAACCACTTCCCGATGCTCAGATAGTAATTGAAGGGTGTTAAACGGTAGGAAGAAAAGCCCCGGTGAATCGGGGCAGGTGCGAATAAGAGAGATGAACGCAAGTGAACCTGTGATTAAGTTGTGTGAGAGTGGGTACATTTTGACAAAAACTCGAATTCTTGGCTTCGAGTGAAAAATCATAGCGGGCGCTTGTTTACTGGCTATGGGTCAAACGCAATTGAGCAGGCATGAATCTTATTTAGGCTCTTTTAAGGAACTCAGGAAGTCCTTGCAAAATGCTAAGGGAACGGCACAAATAGGCAATACCTATGAGGCTTATACTACCAATGTTTGCATGGATGACGGATGCAATTGTAGTAGTGATGAAGTGCTTGTAATGAGCATGGAGCGAAGGATTGCAGTCTTACGGTTTCGAGTTTTTTTACCAACTTAATTGATTGAGGATGAGCGAATTATTTGAAACAAAATCAAAACCTATTCCGATAACGAAGGACATGGTTCGGGAAGCGTATCGCAAAGTACGAAGCAACAAAGGCAGTGCGGGTGTAGATGAAATTGACTTGAATGAGTTTGATGAAAATCTATCTAAAAATCTGTACAAAATTTGGAACAGAATGGCGAGCGGTAGTTATTTTCCCCAACCAGTCAAAGAAGTTATCATACCCAAATCCAACGGCGGCGAGCGCAAATTGGGCATCCCCTCCGTATCTGATAGGATAGCCCAAGAGGTAATCAAGGCATATTTAGAGCCAAGATTAGAATCGGTGTTTTCTCCAAATTCGTATGGTTATCGCCCCAACAAGAGCGCACACCAAGCATTGGAAAACGTGCGAGAAAACGTGCGTAACTATGCTTGGGTTATTGACATGGACATCAAAAGTTTCTTCGATGATGTGAATCACGAGTTGCTGATGAAGGCTGTGGATAAGCATGTGAGCGAAAATTGGGTCAAACTGTACATCAGAAGATGGCTCGAAGCACCTGTGCAAACTAAAGGAGGATTGGTCGAAAAGGAGGGTAAAGGCACACCGCAAGGAGGTGTCATCAGTCCTTTATTGGCGAACCTGTTTTTGCATTATGTCCTTGATAAATGGATTGAGCAAACCCAACCAAGCATAACATTTGTACGATATGCGGACGATGTTGTAGTGCATTGCGTCAGCGAAGCCCAAGCGAAGTTTATTTTAAAAAGCATAAAAGCAAGATTGGAAGCCTGTAAATTGCGATTAAACGAAGCGAAAACAAAAATCACTTACTGTCAAGATTATCGCCGAGCAGCACGGAAAGACTATCCCAAACGTTTTGATTTTCTGGGTTATAGTTTCAAACCCATGACCAAGAAATCAAATAGAGGCGGTTTCTTCTTGGGATTTGATTGCGAAATAAGCATGAAATCCCGAAATCGGATAATCCAAGATTGGAAAGAGATGAAGTTTTACCGAGACACGTCACAAAACATTCAGGCAATCGCTGAAAAATTGAACGTACAAACACGAGGAATCATCCAATACTATGGCAAATATAATATTGACAAAGTAGGCAAATTATTTCGACATTTGGACTTTCGATTGGCGAAATGGGTAAAGAATAAGTACAAGTCAACGAAAAACAGTTATCTCAAAGCAAATGATTGGTTACGAGATGTAAAATCAAGTTTCCCGACCTTGTTTTATCACTGGCAACTGTTTTGAACGGACAAGATTTGTAAGACAGGAGCCGTATGAGGGGAGACTTTCACGTACGGTTCTGTGAGAGGCTTGGGCTGTGATGCGCTTGCCTACTTGACGTGTGCTGTGAATGAAACAACAGTTATAGCGTTGTTTCAATGCTTTAAGAGAGATGATAGTAGGTCTATCGGTATCGCTGTACAAGCGGAGGTATCAAACCACTTCCCGATGCTCAGATAGTAATTGAAGGGTGTTAAACGGTAGGAAGAAAAGCCCCGGTGAATCGGGGCAGGTGCGAATAAGAGAGATGAACGCAAGTGAACCTGTGATTAAGTTGTGTGAGAGTGGGTACATTTTGACAAAAACTCGAATTCTTGGCTTCGAGTGAAAAATCATAGCGGGCGCTTGTTTACTGGCTATGGGTCAAACGCAATTGAGCAGGCATGAATCTTATTTAGGCTCTTTTAAGGAACTCAGGAAGTCCTTGCAAAATGCTAAGGGAACGGCACAAATAGGCAATACCTATGAGGCTTATACTACCAATGTTTGCATGGATGACGGATGCAATTGTAGTAGTGATGAAGTGCTTGTAATGAGCATGGAGCGAAGGATTGCAGTCTTACGGTTTCGAGTTTTTTTTACCAACTTAATTGATTGAGGATGAGCGAATTATTTGAAACAAAATCAAACCTATTCCGATAACGAAGGACATGGTTCGGGAAGCGTATCGCAAAGTACGAAGCAACAAAGGCAGTGCGGGTGTAGATGAAATTGACTTGAATGAGTTTGATGAAAATCTATCTAAAAATCTGTACAAAATTTGGAACAGAATGGCGAGCGGTAGTTATTTTCCCCAACCAGTCAAAGAAGTTATCATACCCAAATCCAACGGCGGCGAGCGCAAATTGGGCATCCCCTCCGTATCTGATAGGATAGCCCAAGAGGTAATCAAGGCATATTTAGAGCCAAGATTAGAATCGGTGTTTTCTCCAAATTCGTATGGTTATCGCCCCAACAAGAGCGCACACCAAGCATTGGAAAACGTGCGAGAAAACGTGCGTAACTATGCTTGGGTTATTGACATGGACATCAAAAGTTTCTTCGATGATGTGAATCACGAGTTGCTGATGAAGGCTGTGGATAAGCATGTGAGCGAAAATTGGGTCAAACTGTACATCAGAAGATGGCTCGAAGCACCTGTGCAAACTAAAGGAGGATTGGTCGAAAAGGAGGGTAAAGGCACACCGCAAGGAGGTGTCATCAGTCCTTTATTGGCGAACCTGTTTTTGCATTATGTCCTTGATAAATGGATTGAGCAAACCCAACCAAGCATAACATTTGTACGATATGCGGACGATGTTGTAGTGCATTGCGTCAGCGAAGCCCAAGCGAAGTTTATTTTAAAAAGCATAAAAGCAAGATTGGAAGCCTGTAAATTGCGATTAAACGAAGCTAAAACAAAAATCACTTACTGTCAAGATTATCGCCGACCAGCACGGAAAGACTATCCCAAACGTTTTGATTTTCTGGGTTATAGTTTCAAACCCATGACCAAGAAATCAAATAGAGGCGGGTTTCTTCTTGGGATTTGATTGCGAAATAAGCATGAAATCCCGAAATCGGATAATCCAAGATTGGAAAGAGATGAAGTTTTACCGAGACACGTCACAAAACATTCAGGCAATCGCTGAAAAATTGAACGTACAAACACGAGGAATCATCCAATACTATGGCAAATATAATATTGACAAAGTAGGCAAATTATTTCGACATTTGGACTTTCGATTGGCGAAATGGGTAAAGAATAAGTACAAGTCAACGAAAAACAGTTATCTCAAAGCAAATGATTGGTTACGAGATGTAAAATCAAGTTTCCCGACCTTGTTTTATCATGGCAACTGTTTTGAACGGACAAGATTTGTAAGACAAGGGCCGTATGAGGGAAGACTTTGCAGCACGGTTCTGGGAAAACTTGGGCTGTACGATGCGCTTGCCTACTTGA
>JAXHNU010000007.1:0-5223 GCA_034520175.1 Saprospiraceae bacterium | reverse complement strand
TAATCGTTTCTCCTACTTCTTCATCTTTTATTGACCGCTTCACACTCGTCACAGACGAGTCGTGGGAAGTCAGCAAAGAACAAACAACCTTTCTGGAATACCCCCTCAGTAAAGAAGCGATTTTAGAAACACAAGCAGGTCTAAAAGGTGGTGATATGCAAGCTGTTGTCGCCAATTATTATCGAGAATCTACCTTAATTGAAGAAGCAAAACCGATTTGGCGGACTCAACAAACCAGCAATAATTGGGAAAGTTATCAATTCAAAAAAGTATTTATGCTCAGGAATAATGTTATGAGTCAGGCATCTATTAAAATTAATTGTGATGATGTGGCGCGGATTTATGTTAATGGGCAATTTATTGGTAGCAATGAGTTAAGTAGAAGTTTAAGTTTGTGGTCGAGCAAAAAGGATTTTAAGCAATTGTCGGCTGATTTTTATAATAAAATTTACACCTACGATATAAAACCTTATTTGAAGGCAGGGGCTTTGAATACGGTGATTATTGAAGCAGCATCTAAACCTCTTTCAAACAGTCATGCTTACGTGTGCGCTAAGTTGGAGGTAGATTTTATTGAAAACACGATTGCGCTTAAATCCGATATTAAACCGAATAAACCAACGCTTAAACCTGAAAAAAAGCCCGTGGTTACGCCTAAAAAGACAACAGAAAAAATGGTAGTGACGCCTAAAAAAGAAGTCAAAGTAGCACTTCCTTCAGTGATTAAACCCATTGAAAATGAACAAATCGGGCAGCAAAAAGTAGTTGAAATTTCTGAATTGAATGTGTTTAAGACAAGCAATGATTTGAAAGCAGATAAACTCAAAGTAGGCGATGTCTTTGAATTGGGGAATATCTTTTTTAAAGCAGATGACGCCGCTTTAAATAGGGAAGCACAAGCCACTTTATTAGAATTAGTCACGTTTTTAAAGGCAAATAATGGTTTTAAAATTGAAATTGGTGGGCATACAAATTTAATTCCAACAAATGAGTATGCTTACGATTTGTCGACTAAGCGTGCTAAATCTGTCATAGTCTTTTTAATGCAAAACGGTATTGCAGCGGAGAAATTGACGTATAGAGGCTACGGCAAAAGTAAGCCTAAATTGGGCGAAAAAACGGTCGAAGCCAATCAGAAAAATCAACGTGTCGAAGTGAAGATATTGGCAAAATAAGGGAATTGATTTTATGCAGGATTTAAAACTGTTTTTCAACACATAGCCGCTTCAGTAATTATTGCTATTAAATTTTTACGTAATATTAACCTCTCTTTGTGCGAGCGAAGCGAGCGCGTGACTAAGTAATTACCTTTATTTAAAAAACTCATCAGCGTATTTAGTATAAAAATTTGCGCTAACTTCGCTGTAAATCATCTGTTTTCCTTTAAATTTGACACCATACGGGAATGCTTTGCGCGTTGTCCAAGCCTTGATGTCCTTAACGTCTTTATCAAATCCAAAATTGTACGCTGCCGCAAAGAACTTAATTTTTTCGTTGGTGTCTGCAAACACTTCATTTTTAAATTTATTGTTGCAAATCAATAAAAATACTTGGGCGTAGCTGAATTGTGTTTCAAAATTTTGTAAACGTGCTACGCGCATCCGCCTAATTTCAGTATCACTTAATGTAGCAGGATAGGACAATACGTCATGAAAAGGGCGAAATAGGGTGGGGTCAGCTTTGCTTACCTTTTCCAATTTTTCGACGAAACTTGGCTTCATTTGAAACAGTCCGACTGAAAAATCGGCTTTTTCCGCGCCGAAATCCACATACACCCATTCCAGCGTTTTGGTTTCGATATAATTAGAAAACGAATTGAAACGAATCACTTCGGGAAAAACAACACTCAATGCCTCCCGATTTTCTTCAATGGATAAACCGTTTGTATATTGGTCAATTATTTTCTTCTTAGTGCGCAATGTTGCGACCGCCTTATGCACATCACTTGAAAAGTGGGTAGAAGGCGCAAGAAAAATAAAGCATATAGATATTAGAATAAGTTTTGGATACATGTTGACAGGTTGTTGAACAGAACAAACACAAGTTATAAGGGTGTAAAAGTACGGTAAATATAGGTATTTTATCTTATTCTATTTTATTTTATTTGAAATAAAATTTTTGTAATTACTTAGTCACGCGCTCGCTTCGCTCGCGCGAGTGAGGAGAACGTGGTTCGTTTTTCGGCGAAGCCGAAAAACGGCCACATTCCCCTCCCTCGCGCGCGCGAAGCGGCGCGAGATGCAAAAAACGCTTTTAGGTTATGCCCATCCCTCATAGATTAATTTGAAACCATACATAAAAACTAAACTGCTGGTTCTCGCGCTCTCCCGAAGGCTTTCGGAAAAGCGCAAAAGTGCCTTTTAATGCGTGTTTTGAGTTTATGTATGGTTAAACAGACTAACACGGATTAGAAAGGAATTTTATTAAACATTGCTTGAAATAAATCAAAATTTAGCTCAATCCGTTAAAATGCGTGGATAAGCTAAGTAGTTACATTATTTTTTCCAGAGAACAACCGCAGTTGAATCGCCTAAATTGTAATCGCTTTGACAAGGAAACGAATTTGCCCGGAAAGCCCATGTACACATCGTATCGCAAGCCGCATTGAGCATGTACTGGGGGGCATCAAAGGCTGAACCATTATCGAACAACCAGAACGGAGTGTTATTTTTCATAAAACGTTTGACGCTCGTATAGTCTTTATTTGCGGTTTTGAAAGCATTTATTTTTGCCGTAACGCAAGCTGTCTCTGGAGAAGCAGGCAAAACACAATGTTCTTTGACTTCTATGCAAGCTGTCAAGTGTGTAAAAAAGACACAAAAAAAGAAGATTATTTTTTTCATGAAGTGTGTTTCAATTAGTTGTGTGTAAATAAACGCGGTTTTAAACGCACTCCTTCTCGCTTTGCTCGAAAATCGTGCGAGAAGAAATCTATCGGGGCGAGCGTGTTTTGAAAGAAAAATCTTCGATTTTTCTTTAAAAACACGCTCGCCTCAAAGAAAACACTTGAGGCGATTTTTGAGCGAAGCGAAAAAGAACTTGTCCCGACCTTCATCGGGAGCCAGTAAATATGTAGCTATTATTTATGAATATCTGCTTACATAACGATTCAATGTAAAATCTTATACACCAATTCCTTTAATAACTGTCCTTCGGGAACGCCGTCTGAACCCACGCCTTTTGCTTTTAAATCAAACTCTCGTAATAGACCAATAATATTTTCGATTTTCAAGCGTGGAAAATTTTTAGCTGCCGTATTGTAATCTTTTAAGAACCATTCGGAGCGCAAACCGAGAGCTTTTACTTGGTCGGCGGGCGATTGGTTTTTGATGAAATGGAACATAAATATTTTTGAAAAATAGCCGTACAAACTCGAAATAACCATGACAAAAGGAGCGTCTTTTGGGTTCTCACCGAAATATTTGGCAATGCGGTTTGCCTTCAAAATATCGCGGCTGGCGAGGGCTTTTTGCAATTCAAAAACATTGTATTCCCGACTGATGCCGATGTATTTTTCGACCAATTCGGCGGTGATTGTATCCTTCTCAGTAATATTGAGTTTGAGTTTTTCTAATTCATTTATAACCTTGCCTAAGTCTGTTCCAAGATATTCTACCATCAAATCCAATGCCGCAGGGTCAATGTTCAACTTACTGTCTTTCAACCAACTACGTATAAAATCGGGTACTTGATTGTCGTACAAAGATTTTGATTCAAACACAACGGCGTGTTTGACCAATGCCTTGCCGAAGGCAGTCCGCATATCAAGTTTTTTGTGCTTATGGGCGAATAAGAGGACGGTTGTACTGAGGGGGTGTTCGACGTAGTTTTGCAAGCGTTTCAAGGCTTCATTTTCTTTGCCGCGCTTCAAAAAATCAATATCCTGCATCTCTTTTATAATCACCACTTGACGTTCTGACATCATCGGATACCGCATGGCATTGTCCACTATTGCCATGATGTCTTTTATGTCTTTGCCGTAGAGAATCGTTAAATTGAACGACTTTTCCGACTCGTTTAAAATCCCATTTTCCACAACTTCCGTTATCGCGTCAATGAAGTAGGCTTCATCGCCGTGCAAAAAGTAAACGGGCTTCAAGTCTCGTTTTTGAATGGATTTTATAATTTCTTTGTATTCCATGTAATTTCAAATTTTCTAAGCCTTTTGTGGAAAGAGCAAAACGCAATCATTCCCATTTGTTTCTTTCCATTCTACACGCACGTATGCTTCATCTAAAGCGTCCATGACAATGCCAACATAATCGGGACGTACAGGCACTTGCCGATTGAACCTACGGTCAACCATGACCAATAACCGTATGGACTCTGGGCGTCCGTAATGGTTGAGTGCGGTCATAGCTGCTTGCACACTTCGTCCTGTGTAAAGCACGTCATCAATGAGAATAACACGTTGATTTTCAACCACAAAAGGCATGTCATTGCTGTTTGCTGCCAATGGTTTTTTTGATGTTCGGAAGTCATCGCGGTAAAAAGTGATGTCCAATTTGCCTAAAGGAAGTGATGTACTACCCCTTAGTATAATCGCCATTTTTTGTTGTAAACGCTTAGCAAGAGCAACACCACCCGTCTGAATACCGATGAGGCAGGTGTTGGAAAAATCACCGTAATCTTCCAATAATTGATAACAAAGCCGTTCGATGGTTAAGTCAAATTGTTCGGCTTTTGATATGGTTTTAATATTTTTCATTTTCAATAGGTAGCACGGACTTTAGTCCGTGAATAAAACAATAGGTAGCACGGACTTTAGTCCGTGAATAAAACAATAGGTAGCACGGACTTTAGTCCGTGAATAAAACAATAACACGGACTAAAGTCCGTGCTACCTTCGTGCCACCCCGCAAATATAGTCCCTTCTTTAAGTCTAAAAATGAATTTGCTAAAAATCTTTCCATAAATGCTTTTACGGCTCTTATACTGAGGCTTAAGTGTATGGGATAAATGTCACAATTTTTGATGATTTTTTGTAATTAATCTAAGTTTTGTAGTATTAAAACGCGGCTTCGCCGCGAGGAAAATCTAATGAAGCGAGCCGTTTTTTTGTTGAAAATTTGGGCTTCGCCCAAATTTTCAACAAAAAAACGGCTCGCTCCCAAAAAAATCCCCGCGCCGCCGAAGGCGGCGCGTTTTGAGGCACTACCACAAAACTTAGGTTAACTACTTAGTCACGCGCTCGCAAAAAAGAGTACGATATAAAAAGTGTAT
>JAXHNU010000014.1:0-60572 GCA_034520175.1 Saprospiraceae bacterium | reverse complement strand
GAAAAAATTAGGACTTATACAATAGGAGAGCGTTATACTTTTAACCGCACCACTTTGGAATGTAAATTATTTATAAATAATTTACATTATGTTTATTAAAATTATTAAACCTTAGACAGTCGTGTCTTAAAACACTTTTTTCAAGTTGATTTTAAAATCGGGAAAAATATGGCAATCTAATGTTTCATCATTGACATAAATTGTGGAAGGGCTGTATTTATCACCTTTTTGTAATAAAAATTGAAAAGTGTTTTCGTGGTCGGGGTCAATAATTCAGTATTCACGAACGCCTGTTTCAGCATAAAGGTCTTTTTTCGTCTGCATTTCTTTAGTAGAATTACTGGGCGAAAGGATTTCAACAATCAAATCAGGCGCACCAATACAGCCTTTATCGTCCAATTTGTTTTCATCACAAATAATGCACAAATCGGGTTGAACAACAGTGTAAACGTCTTTATTGGCTTTTAAAAATCTCTTTTTATCATATACACGCACGTCGAAAGGAGCTGCATATACCTTGCAATCGTGATTTTGAAAAGCATTGTAGAAGACACCACTTAATATAAAAGAAATACCTTAATGCTTCCGACTTGACGCAGCCATAGGCAGTATTTTACTCTTGATGATTTCAACGGCTTGCTCAAATTGCCAAGTTAAGTAATCGGCATAAATACAAGTACCATTAAGGTCAAGTTGCGAAAGACTATCTATTTTATTCACTGACCTTTCGCAGGTTCACTTTTGGCAACTTGGTGGGGAAACAGACCCCTCAGTAAAAATAGAGATTTTTGTCAGCGAATATTCAAGCGACATAAAAATCAACGAAGGTGGCGGCATTGCCGAAGAACAAGAGAATATTGAAGTATTGGAATTGCCCTTCAAAAAAGCATTTAATATGGTCAAAACGGGCGAAATCAAAGACGGTAAAACGATTGTAACTCACGTTCGGGGAACTTTTAAAGTTCCCCGAACGTCGGTTTAACGTCGGTTCTTGATTCAAACATGCTTTATTTACTGAGGGGTCTTTTGCTGCCGCTAAAATTGTCAAAGAGCCGAAATTAATACATGTTTTTATTGCTCACTTGCAAAATGAACCACATTCCCCTTCCTACGCGAGCGAAGCGCACGGTAAACTGTTCCAATTCTCTAATTTTAATCTCTTTTATAGGTTTTTACAAACGTCTCCCAAGATGTTGTTTTATAGGCATCATTGGCGAAAAAAGCGGCTATTTTCTCAAATTCCGCCGCCCGTTGATAGCCTTGAACAACTTGAATAGGGTTGCCGTGTTCGTCCAAAAAGACCATGCTCGGAAACATCAGATTGCCGTTTAGCCACCTTGCTGCCAATTCGTGGTAAGAGCCGTCGTTTTTAGTGCGAATGAGTTTATAAGGCACACCGCCCCAAGTAACGGACGCTTTTTGCTCGGCATTGAATTTGACAGGAATAAAAGATTTGAATAAAATTTTCGCTACGTGCTTATTCGGAAACGTCGCTTTGTCCATTTCCTTGCACCAACCACACCAATTGGCATATACTTTTACCATGATTTTTTTACCCGTTGCTGCGGCTTGTTTTTCAGCTTCATCAATGGTGTACCATTTGACTTGTGCAGACAGCGTAAAAAAAGTGAAAAATAAGAATAAAATGGTCGTTAAGCCTTTTAAATGTACCAATTTTCCAATTCTGTAAACAATACCCTCGTTAGAGCGTGCATCTAAAACTTGATTATTGAAACGTGCAATCACGTTGCCGCCCAATTTTTCGACTGCCTTCCGCGACCGCATATTGAATTTATTGATGTAAAAAAACACATGTCCTACATGCTGAAACGCATAGTCCATTAATAGGTGTTTCTGTGATTTGTTGTAGTCACCTCCCCAATAAGGGCGCGCCAAATAAGACCAGCCAATTTCAATCGCATTGTCTGTTTCTGGTACAGGATTGAAGCGGGTGCTGCCGATAATCTCACCCGTTTTTTTATCAATCACCACCAATGCCCCGCCCGATGCCAAGCCTTCATTGAACAATGTAGTAAACACGTCTTTTTTATAGCGGTCTTTTGCAGGGTGTTGTTCCCAAATAAGTGGGTCGGAAGCGACTTTGTAAAGGTTGTCAAAATCCTCCGACTTCATAGGGCGAATAATGAGCAACTCATTCTCTAAAGTGGGTTGTAAATTGAAAGGCATATTTATGGTTTATTGATTTTGTTAAATGAAAAGGCAAATATAAGAATTTGGTAAATAAAAGGGCATGGACTAACGAATTGTTTTTAAATCAATATTAAAAAACTTTATGTTTTAAAAAATTTGATTAATATACTGAGGGGTTATATATTTACGTGATAAATCAATTTCTTTCACTTTTAACATTGCAGCATACATGAGATATTTAGCACCTTTGAATTTCGATCGTTTTTTCAAAAAAGTTTTTTCAGATTTAGACACTGCCAAAGAATTTTTACAAGATTTCTTAGATGTCACCATAGAATCAATTGAAGTATTACCTTTAGCTCATAAAGTAACCGATGCTGCCGTTGACGTTGAATTCGATTATTGTTGTAAAATTAACGGACAATATCAAATTATTGAAATGCAGCAATGGTACACATCAGATGTTGTCAAACGTTTTTTTAGCTATTTCTCTAAGACACAGTAATCATGTCAGTAATCAACCGCCTACGCACCGATGTATTGGATTTACCTGAAATCAAATACGTCGAAGACCGTGATGAATATCTCCGTTTGGTAAGCAAACATAGGAGACAGATGCGTGAAGAGTTTGAAGAAGAGTTTGAAGAAATTTATGAGAAAAGAGCTGAACGGAAACTGAAAAGAGTTACTAAAAAAGTTAAAGAAGAAGTGACTAAAGAAGTGACTAAAGAAGTCATGTCAAATTTTATTAGAAATTTGTGTTTAAATTCTGATTTTTCTAATGAAAGAATTGCTTTTTTAACAGGGGCTGATTTGAATTTAGTGGAATTGGTGCGTGCCTCGATTAATACAGTTTGATTGAATAGAAGTTGTTTCCTAAACATTAATCCTCCTGAATTTTCCAATAAGAAAATTCGGGAGGATTAATGTTTGTGAAATATTCTCTTTTTACAAACAAAAAATCCTATTAACCTTTTTTAACCTACAATATTTAACGATTAACCCCTGTTTTGCAAGGAATTTCTCTACTTTTGTGTTTTAGAAGAAAAAAAATTTTCAATCACATAAACGTTTGACAAACAATAAATTCTTGCAATGAAAAAGCTCCTAATACTACTTCTTACTTTCTGTTCTACGCACTTAATGGCGCAAAAAATCAATATCACGGGTATTGTTGCCGACGGTGACGGCAAAGCAATGGAAAATGCAACGGTTCTGCTCTTGGCAGCGTCGGATTCGTCGCTTGTGTCTTTTGGTAGAACAAAGGCAAATGGGGCTTTTGAACTCAAAAATGCGTCTCTCGCTGCATCATGTTTCATCAAATTGACTTTTGTGGGCTACGAACCTTATTTTCAAGACATTGCAAAAGATACCAAACCGACAACGGGCAATACCCTTGAACTTGGCGGTATCCGAATGACCCCCCTCAGTAAAATTCTCAATGAAGCGGTCGTAAAAGGAGAACGTGACCCCGTGAAAATCAACGGCGATACGACAGAATTTAATGCGGCGTCCTTCAAAGTACAACCCAATGCAACGACAGAAGATTTGATTAAAAAACTCCCAGGTATGGAAGTTGACCGCGATGGTAATGTCAAAGCACAAGGTGAAGCAGTGACGCAAGTGCTGGTCAATGGTAAAAAATTCTTCGGGAAAGACCCGAAAATTGCGATGCAAAACCTTCCCGCAGGGGCAGTTGACAAAGTAAAAGTGTATGATAAACGTAGCGACCAAGCCGATTTTTCGGGTATTGATGACGGTGAACGCGAAAAAACGATTGATATTCAACTCAAAAAAGATTATTCACAAGGCACTTTTGGCAATGGTACACTTGGCGGCGGTAGCGATGCAACAAACTCCGTAAACCGTTATTTGGGTAAATTTGCGATTAATAGTTTTTCAAAATCCCAACAATTATCCTTCCTCGGCAATGGCAATAATATCAATCAAACGGGGTTTTCAATGGAAGATTACGCGGGTTTTACGGGAGCAACGCGCCAAGCAGCAGGTGGTGGAGGCATGAGAATTAATTTGGACAATTCAAACGGTGTGCCTTTGGATATGGGTGGTAGGAAAGGATTTTTGAAAACATGGTCGGGTGGTGTGAATTACAATAAGGTTTTTTCAAAGAAAACCGAATTGAATATGAGTTATTTTTATAACGACCAAATCAGTGATAACCGCCGCGAGACCGACCGTGAAAACTTTTTGTCATCAGGCTCATTTTTATCACGCTCTACCTCTAATGCCTTGACTGAAAATCAAAATCACCGACTCAATTTGACGCTCGACCAAAAAGTTGACACATTTACTTCCTTGAAACTAACATCAACGGTGTCAATGACCGATAACACAAGTGAAAATACCTCGACGAGTGAGAATAGACGTGGCGATGTCCTCCAAAATTCGGGTAAAAACATCAATATTACTGAGGGGGGGGGTATGAGCGCGCAAAACAGTTTATTGTTGCGCCGTCGCTTTATGAAAAAGGGGAGAACGGTCTCTGCTAATGTGTTTTACAATTACAATCAAAGTGCAAGCAACAGTAATCTTAATGCGGCACAACGCTTTTACCGCAATGGTATAGCAAGTGATACAACGACTTATCAAGACGATGACCGCACGAACAACCGCAACAATTACGGGGCAACACTGTCTTATACCGAGCCTTTAGGCAAACGGCAATATCTTGAAGCCAATTATTCGTATTCGGCAACAGTGAATGATGCCAACCGCGAAGTCTATAAATTGGTCAACAAAGAACGCACAACTTTGAACACCAATTTGAGTAACAGCTATATCAATGATTACAACTATCAACGCACGGGTTTGACCTACCGCATCAATAAAAAAGAATGGAATTTTTCGACGGGTGTGCAGTACCAACATTCAAGTTTAAAAGGCAAATTTATCACGACAGGTACGGAAGTACAACGCCCTTACGATTTCGTGTTGCCCAATTTGCGTTTTGAATACAGTCCTGTACAAGGCAAACGCGCCACTTTTAATTATGAAACATCAGTACGTGAACCCAGCATCACGCAATTGCAACCGATTCGGGACAATACCGACCCTTTGTACATTTCACGCGGTAATCCAGATTTGAAACCAGAATACAACAACCGTTTTCGCGTGGGTTTTATGCGCTTTAATCAAGCCACTTTTAGCGCATTTTTTAGCAATCTGAGCGTCAATTACACAACCGACAAAATCACAACTGCCCAAACGATTGATACTTTATTGCGCCGCAGTTCGCAACCTATCAATGTGAGAAATGATGTGAGCAGTAATGGTTTTATTGGCTTCAATCGCCCTTTGATTCCGCAGGTTTTGCGTTTCAATATGCGGACAAATTTTAATTTCGGGCGCGGCATCAGCTTAATAAACAATACGGATAATCTACTGAATACCAATGCTAAAATCAATAGCGTCGAGAATTTGACCAACCGTGTTGGTGCAGGTTTGACTTTGGGTTTGACCTTGACGGTAAAAGATTCGTTCGATTTTTCTGTTAACGGCACGGTCAATCACAACCGCACAAGCTACTCGATTCAATCCGCCCAAAATCAAAGATACAATGTTTATGACCTTGAAACAGACATGAATTGGCGTTTGCCATTGGGCTTAAAATTGAGTGGCTCGTTTACTTACTATGTCATTCAAGGGAATACATTTGGCACAAGCACGGGGATTCCGTTATTGGGCGCAGGTATTTCTAAATACATGCTAAAGCAAAATCGCGGCGAATTAAAATTCCAAATGGTGGATATTTTAAACAAAAATCAAGGATTGACGCGCTCGGCTGATGTCAATTACATCCAAGAAGAGCGCGTGGCGTCACTTGGTCGTTATGCCTTATTGTCTTTCACTTATGCATTCAATCCAATGGGTGGCATGTTTGGTGGTCGCGGTGGCAACCGTGGCGGTGGTATGCGCATGATGACTCGGGAGAATTAAAAAAAATGTAACGACTTGCTTCGCTCAGGTAGAAAAATGAACCACCTCTCCTCACTCGCGCGAGCGAAGCGAACGCGTGACTAAGTAATTGAGGGATGGGCATAACCTAAAAGCGTTTTTTGCATCTCGCGCGCGCTTCGCTCGCGCGAGGGAGGGGAATGTGGTTCGTTTTTCGGCTTCGCCGAAAAACGAACCACGTCTCCTCCCTTTTGCCCGAGCAAAGCGCGCGCAAAACATCTGTTTTTAATCAAAAAACGATGTTTTTAGGTTATGCCCACTCCTCGACTAAGTAATTACACTAAATAAACATATTGAAGACTAATACCAACGGAGTAACTTTCCGATAATGTCGGTCTTCATTAGTAACAGCCACCATTTTTTATCCGTTGGAGGGGGTTGACCAAAACGCTGGCTGCTGCACCGTCAGAAATGGGGTCTCTAAAAAGTGGTTTAGCGATGATTTATTTGATTACATCTAATTCCTGTTTTGAAATTTCGATAACTGTTCCGTGCCGCACACCTTTGGGAAAACTTACTTTATCTGATATATCAGTCCAGTTTTTTAAATCTGTACTCTCTACTGCGCCCATTTTATGCTCTGTGTATTTATCAAAATAGACGATGTATTTGTTCCCAATTTTGATAGAAGTTGGTCCTTCTGCCCAATATTTACCCGTTATGGGGGCAGAAACTGGTTTATATCCCCTCAGTATATTTTTACTTTCGGTGATGCGAATATTTTTTTGTGGCGGATAGCGGGTTTCATCTTTCACAAACATCACGTATTTATTTTTTACGGACAGAATTGTGGCATCAATCGCATTAAAACCTTGGTCAAAAAACAAAGCCGTTTTTGAATAGGTTTTAAAATCTTTAGTTGTGGTGCAATAAAGTCGGTGATTGTAGCCTTTATCGCCCATAGAATCGGTTGTGGGAAAGCGATTCGGAATGGTACTTGCCCAAAAAATCAGGTATTTTTTGCGTTTTTTATCATAAGCTATTTCGGGTGCCCACGTATTCCGAACAGTCGGCTCGTGTGCCATAACGGGCAAATATTGTTCTTCCGACCAATTCACCAAATCTTTTGACGATGCGTAGCCAATGCCATTTTCCGTCCAGCCTGCCGTCCAAACTATATGGAATAGTCCATCTTGCCCCCTTAGTATGCACGGGTCACGCATGAGTTTTGACATGCCAACTTGGGGTTTTAGATAAGATTGCCCGTTTTTTAAAGCTGTCCAAGTAAGCCCATCTCGGCTGTAAGCCAAGTGCAAACCGTCTTCACCATTCCCCGTAAAATAGGAAATGAGATAGACTTTGGGTTGTGCCAAAAGGCATAGTGGGAGGAGTAAAAAGGGGAGTAGTTTGATACTTTTCATTGCTAAGGGAAATGTCGAATTTCAATATTTTAAGTGCGTGAATAAAATTATTTGATAGTTACTGGCTCTTTCTCGCTTCGCTCGAAAATCACCCTTAGAGATTTTTTTAGCGCGATTGTGTCTTTTTGTTGAAAAATCTTCGATTTTTCAACAAAAAGGACACAATCGCCCTGATAGATTTCCTTATTTTGAAACCGTAAATAACTGCTTTAAAAATCTATTTCTTGAGATTATTCTCCTATTTATTTTGTTTTACAAATTATTTAAAGATTTTTGTGTGTAGGAATTGAATAAAATAAGGTACGCCATTCGATTTTGAAACCTATTGACATTCAGTTTATTGCATTTTGAAATTTGAAATCTTAAATCTTAAATTTGAAATCTTCTTAAACGACACCCTTCTGTATTTTTCAACTCTTTCTAAGAAAAAAAGCAACGGCGTATGTCACGTCAAAGTGTTAATGATATTATAAGATGGACAATCCTATTCAGAATTTCGGGTTAAAGAAAGTGGACTTTGACCAATTAGTGAGCAATTTGCAGAATGGAGATGAAAATTTGTTTGAAACGATTTTCGTTCAGCATTTTGAGAGTTGCCGCAGTTATTTGATGCGTGAATGTATAGCACAAGCCGATGATGCTTATGATGTGACGGTGGAAACGATAATTCGTTTTCGGCAAATGCTCTTGGAAGGAAAGATTCAATACGGTAATTTGCGTTTTTATTTTACCAAAATGGCAAAAGATGCGTATTTGAAAAAAATTGCCCAAAATAAAAAATTGCTAACAGGCGAACTCGTCGAAAATGAAGCTGACCGTGCCGATGAATCCACACAAGCCTTTGATGACGAACAAGTAGCAGCATTGGACAAATCGTGGCAATTGTTGGGTGAAGATTGTAGAAATCTATTGCGACAACACATTCAAGAGGGGTTTAAATTGAAAGAAATTGCCCAAACATTGGAGCAGTCAGAAGCCAATATGCGGAAGCGCAAAGAACGCTGTATGACAAAATTAAAATCTTTATTTTTTGATAATTATTCGTTTTAAATCGTCGCGCTCGCTTCGCTCGAAAAAATCAACCACCTCTCTTACCCTCTGCGCGAGCGAAGCGAGCGCGAAGAAGTCATAAATTATTTACAACTCAATTTAATATGAAAGACACATTACAAAAATATCAAGAAAACACGCTATCTACCTCTGATACTGAGAGGTTAGAAAAACAAATAGTGCAAAGTCTTGTGGACAATGAGCAACGTCAAAAATGGAAAAAATTATTGGCTGAAAAGGGCGTCGTTCGCACACCAAAAACGGTGCATAAACTGTCGGTTTGGCGATACGCCATGGGAGTAGCCGCTACTGTTCTTATTGCTGCCGCCTTGTGGTTCACAATGGGCGAAAGAAGTGACTTGTCAGCAAATCAATTGACAGATAAATACATGTCAGAACAATTTGCTAATCCTTCAACCCGCGATGCGAAAGATGAACTAAGCGAATGGACTGCCGCAAAACAAGCCTATGCAAAACGAGATTTTTCGGCAGTCATCAAAAATCTTGACGGACTCGGCGGACCAAATACAGAGCAGATTTTTTACAAATCCTTGGCTTATATGTACCAAACGCCGCCCGATTTGGATAAATCAGCCGTAGGTTTTGTTCAATTACTCAAAAAAAATGAAAATTTTGCCGATGAAGCACAATGGTTTTACATTTTGATTTCATTGAAAAAAGGAGAAAAAGAAGCGGCTATGTCTATGCTTGAAAACGTGATTGGCAAGCGCAATATTTATTCAGAAAAAGCAAAAATATTGCTCGAGCAACTAAAGTAGTGCGGCGTCGTTTAAAGGCAACTACTTGAACAGGTTTAAAACTTGCGTCAAGTTAGCAGCAATTATTCACGTTTTACTACTTATCTTTGTATCAGAATGAAATAAAAAGGCAAATCAGAAATGAAAGAAATATACATGAAACGGGGTAAAATTCTTAGTAACAATAGTCCGTGCATTTTTTTAGCAAAAAGGTAAAAACTTAGGCAGCCGTAAAAACGACTGTTTTGTTGTCAAAAATATCGATTAAGTTTTGAAAAACATTCATACCGTGTTTTCTGGAAGTAGAAACAAAAGACTGAATGCGTGCATAATATTGAGCGCCTTTAAAAGTACGGAAAGAAGTAGCGACTTTTTGTTTTGTTTTCAAACAGCGAATATCTCTTTCCGCTTGATTATTGGTAAAAGGAATCCCATCGGTAAAAGCAAAAGCGATTACCCCGTCTTGGTGCAAGACCAAACGGTTAAGGAGATTACGCCCTTTTGAGTTTTTTGGTCTTCCTCGACTCCCTTTTTTGGGTAGCGGTTCTTCTTTATCTGCTTTTTGGCAAATAGTATCGTATTTTTTAAACCAAACAGCTTTATTAGGGACAATACTTGTGGCTTTTTGGCTCACATCGAATAATTCGAGTAAAAATTGGTGCATCAGAACTGCCCAATTTGACCCATTTTCTTTCAAGGCTTGAAGTTCTCGTAAAATATGAGCGATACAAATGGCATGTAAACAGTTGTCAAAGTCAAAATAACTTTTCCAACAATCGTGCATTGCCCAATTTTTGAAGTCATTGAGCAAGGAATAAGGAGACATTAGGGCTTCTTTACCCCGTTTGGCATGGACAAATAGATAGGTGTAAAGAGCTGTTGATGCCACATGAAACCAATGAAGTTTGCCTTCAACGCGCATCCCTGTTTCATCAAAATGCACTAATTGAGAATTTAAGAGTGCTGCTTTCACCCATTCTTCGATAGGTGCTAAGGCATTAAAACAGCTTATATTGGCACTTATGGCGGTACTTTCATTGAAAGAGCAACCATAGATGTCGCCTAATAATTGTTCTATTTTTTCAAACGGGATTTTATAATCCGTACTAAGCAAGACACTGAGGGCTTTGATTTTGCTGCCATATTGAACAGGTTGGCTTACAGAATCAGGGAAATTACCTCTATATTGATGCCCGCAGCACGTAATAACCCCTATTTGATGTTCTGTAACTTCTAAACGAGGGGCGGGAATATCAAAAACTTGACGCTTTTGTCCGATTTGATGCACATCTGTCAAGCTAAATGATTTTAAGCAACAGGTACACGAATTGGCATGATGAACAATAACGAGGTCGGGTTGAGCGACCATTTTTAACGTTTTTCCTGTATGCCCTAATTGTCCGCCTGTTTTTTTGCCTTGCGATTGGGGTAAAGCTGGCTTTTTCGTTAAACCACCACTCGACGGCGGTTTATGGCTGTTTTGACTGTTTTGATTCAAACGATTCCGTAATTCAGCATTTTCCACTTTAAGTGCGCTGTTTTCCGTTTTCAATACACTATTTTCCAACTTAACCGTCGTAAGCTCACCTTCTATCCGTGTAATGCGGCTAAGAAGTTCTAAGACTAAGTCTTGTAATAATAATATATCGTTCGGTAGAACCATTTTTTTAATCAATTTACTTTGTTCCTAAAACAACTATTTCAATACAGTTGTTCATGGCTAAGTTTTTACGCAAAAAGATAGTCCCAATACAAACCTAAAATAAAAAAAGTCGTAAAGTTGGTTTCGACACATAAAACTCTACGACTACATGGGCATTGAAATAATACTTGAGACAATATTCGCAAGTCTTGGCTTAAAAAACAAGCTCCAACTTATCTCTATTTTTACTGAGGGGGTCTCTTTCCCCACCAAGTTGCCAAAAGTGACCCTGTTGTATTCATAATCGGACCAAAAAGAGCCGATGCCAAGCCAACAGTTGCCACCTTTCCCATGCTCAAAGCCAAACCAGAAGCCAAACCCGCATTTTGTAAACCTACCTCAATGGCAATTGTGCGGCAATCTTGTTCGGGCATACCAAGCAGTCTGCCACCCCAATAACCCAGTAAATAACCCGAAAGGTTGTGTATCAAAACCACCACAATCAAAAGTCCGCCAATAGACAACAGCGCATCTCGACCAGCCGCCGTTATGATGACAATAATAATGGCAATACCTGCCATTGACACAATGGGCAAAATACGGTTGAGTACTTCCGTATATTTTTTAAACGCATAATTGACCAATAAACCAACGAGAATAGGTGCGATAACCATTTTCAAAATATCCAACATCATTGATTCAAAACTAATATCAATAAATTGCCCCGCCAATAATTTCATCAAAGTAGGTGTCAAAATAGGTGCTAAAAGCGTTGCACACGACGTAATTGTAATGGATAAAGCCACATTCGCTTTGGCGATATACGCCATGACATTGGAGGCTAAACCACTTGGTGAGCAGCCAATGAGCAAAATACCCGCCGCAATTTCGGGTGGGAATTTGAATAAGGTCGCCAAACCAAAACCCACAAAAGGCATAATTATAAATTGGCACACCAAACCCACAAAAACGGCTTTAGGTGTTTGGGCAACGCTCCGAAAATCTGCTAAAGTCATCGTTGTCCCCATGCCAAACATAATGATTTGCAACAGTGGTACAATGAGTGTTTTTAGCTTAAATCCATTGATTTCAATGAAATATTGAGGTGCAATGAGCGCAATAGTCGCGGCTAAAACAATGGCGATTGTAAAGAAATAGTTTTTCATTTTGTAAGTATTGTAGGAGCTACTTAGGTTTATTGCTCGCTTCGCTCGCAAAAGAAGGGAATGTGTTTCATTTTTCGGGCTTTGCCCGAAAAATGAAACACCTCTCCTCTTTTTCCGCAAGCGAAGCGAGCATGCTAAGTCGTTACCTATTTAGTTGAATTTTAGATATAAGACGACCAAAGCAGCCACTATTGCGGGTAAGGCTTGGACATAAAATACACGTTTTCCTGCCGTCATTGCCCCGTAGCACCCTGCAACAGCAACACATAAAAGAAAAAATAACGCGACATTGAGATGCCAATCTGCATCTGAAATAAGTAATGACCAAATTAACCCCACCGACAAAAAACCATTGTACAAACCCTGATTTGCAGCAAGGACTTTAGTCGGTTCAAATAAGGATTCGGGCAGAGATTTAAAAGTTTTTTTGCCAAGCGTTGTCCACGCAAACATTTCCATATAGAGAATGTAAAGGTGTTCAAGTGCAATGAAGGCAATCAGAAGTTTGCAAGTAAATTCATCAAGTTCAAATTTAGAAAAATTAGCTAATTCATTATTTCAGTGCTGCCCGAACACGCGGCGCAACCTCTTTACCAATCAATTCAATTGACCTCAGCAATTGAGCGTGCGATAAATGTGCCGTATCCATTTGAAAAGTAAACCTTGAAATACCACCTAAAGCATCATTATGTCGCAGTAGTTTCTCTGCCACTTCTTCTGGACCACCCACAAGCAGCGCACCGCGTTTGCCATTCACCGCGTCAAAATGAGGGCGTGTAACAGGCGACCAACCGCGTTCTTTGCCAATTTTTGTAAACGTTTCGGCATAGCCGGGATAAAAGTCATTAACGGCTTCTTCGCTTGTCGGGGCAACATAACCCAATGAATGTAAGCCGACTTTTAGCTGTTCTGGTGCGTAACCTGCTCTCTTACCTGCTTCTCTATAAAGGTCAATCAATGGTCGAAAACGGTGTGTTTCACCGCCAATCACCGCCACCATAAGCGGCAAACCAAGCGCACCCGCCCGAATGAATGATTGAGGCGTGCCACCCACACCCAACCAAATCGGCAGTTTAGTTTGTAAAGGTCTTGGATAAATCGCTTGATTGCGCAATGTAGGACGAAATTCACCCGACCAATTTACTACCTCATTGTCCCGAATATTGAGCAACAAGTCCAATTTTTCAGAAAAAAGAGCGTCATAATCTTGAAGATTCAAGCCAAATAAAGGAAACGCTTCCGTAAATGAACCACGTCCGACAACCATTTCGGCACGCCCATTTGAAATTAAATCCAAGGTTGCAAAGTTTTGAAAAACACGCACGGGGTCGGCAGCACTCAAAACTGTTACCGCACTTGTCAAAATAATCTTTTTTGTACGCGAAGCGGCGGCAGCTAAAATAAGCGTTGGAGCAGAATCCAAATACTCCTTGCGGTGATGTTCGCCTATGCCAAACACATCAAGCCCTACCCTATCAGCGTGTTCTATCCTTTCCAACAATTCTGCAAGAGCGTCTCTGTTGCTTATTGCAGTATCAGCGTTCGTGTTTACGGTTGCAGCAGCAAAGCTATCAATTCCAATTTCCATATTTTTGTTTTTACGTATTTTCTGTTTAACGCCTTCTTTGCAAAAAATCTCACCGCAAATAAACACCAAACAAACATTGAATCCATGAAATAATCAGAGATATGGGTATTTTATTTTTTGAACGCCGTTTTACCACTATTTAATCTTAGTTTTGTGGTGAAACATCAATGTTTAAATTTTGTAATTAGCTTCGCTCGCGCAAAAAAGAGAAAAAGTGGTTTATTTTTCGGTCTTTGCCCGAAAAACAAACCACTCCCCTCCTCGTCTGAGCGAAGTCTGTTTACATCCCGAATACCTTCGGGAGAGCGCGTAGCTAAGTATTGATAACTTGTTTTTACACTGTAAACTTTGTAAACCTATTAAAAATGTTAAACAAAATCTCTATTTTATTACTTATATTATTTTCTATCTCTGCTTGCACACCACCCTCCAATAAAACGATATTAAACGAAAAAATGGTCGCCCCTACCCTACTCAGAAGTGATTTTGATTGGCAGGGACATCGCGGCTGTCGGGGTTTATTGCCCGAAAATTCAATTCCTGCTTTTTTGAAGGCGTTAGAATTGGGCGTGACGACCCTTGAACTTGACCTTGCGGTGAGTCGAGATAGTCAACTCATCGTATCGCACGAACCCTGGCTGAATCACGATATTTGCTCAAAAGCAGACGGCTCGGCAATTGCAAAAGAAGAAGTTGAAAAGGAATTGATTTGGCTTAAAACTGCCGCCGAAGTGCAAAAATGCGACTGCGGAAGTCGCGGCAATCCGCTTTTTAAGGAGCAAAAAGCGATGCGAACGGTCAAACCTACCCTGCGACAAGTTGTAGAAGCTGTCCGCAAACAAGCCGATTTTTTTAGAAAACCTATGCCTTTGTTTAACATTGAAATCAAAAGTCAACCAGATTTTGATGAAAAATTGACCCCCTCAGTATCTACCTTCGCCAAACTCGTTTTTGAGGAAATTCACGCGCTAAAAATTGCGGATAAGACGTGTATTCAATCTTTCGACCCGCGTGCATTGGAGGCAATTCATCAGTTAGACCCCAAACAAACAACGGCTTTTTTGGTTGAAAATGAAAAGGGCTTGGCAGCTAATCTAAAACGCTTGTCTTTTAGTCCGACTATTTACAGTCCTTTTTACCAATTGATTACTAAAAAAACGGTGGATAGCTGCCACACAAATCGGCTAAAAATTATTCCTTGGACAGTCAATGATACAGCAGATATGCGCCAACTCATAAATATGGACGTAGATGGGATTATTACTGATTATCCTAATCGTATTTTAAGAAATTTGTAATTTGTGTTTAATGTGTTTACATTTTTTACAAAGTAAATTGGTAAATACTTACCCACGCTCGCTTCGCTCGCGGAAAAGAGAAGAGGTGGTTCATTTTTCGGGCAAAGCCCGAAAAATGAACCACATTCCCTTCTTTGCGAGCGAAGCGAGCAATAGGTTAAGTAATTGCAAAAAAGGTTTAACTTGCTTAGATTGTAAACTAATTAAACTTTTCCTGTAATTTCCTTTACAATATTCATAACCGCCGCCAATAAGAGGGGATTTTGCAAATTATCATCAAAACTTTTAGTATCGTCATAACTACTTTGCAAAATACCACCGTGCAAACGTTTAGCCACTGCGTCCACTAATTCAATGTCTTCTTCCAACATTTGGAAAATGGCTTTTTTCTCTTTTTCAAAATCCGCTTTGCGTTTTGCTTCTATGAGACTACGCTGATTAACTTCTACTGTTTTTTGTGCTTCAACAGTTACTTTTTGCTGTTTTTGCTTCGCAACTTTTACCCCCTCAGTATCCACGTATCCATTTCGGACGGCTTGCACAAAAAAACCTGCGGCATCTTTCACTTTCCCTGCCTCCAATGCTTTTTGAGTAACGGTAACAGCCTGCCGCAAAGCCGATTCATCGTAAGTAGTCACCAATGATTTCCACATTTTAGCGGATACATGCCATGTTTGTACTGCCAACGCTTGAATATCTGCTGTTAAACTAAGTGTTTCCGTAGTAATCTCTGTCGTTTTTACTGTTTTAGTTGTAATCTCCTTAGCACCAGCATTCGGTGGAATTGTGGGTGTGTAAGTAAGTTTTTTGCTAAAACTTGTCGAATTTTTGGGCAATATTATGGGATCCATGCGTGATAAATTTTCCACCATTGAATGTCCTGCCGCGTTTTCTTTAATGTGAAACACAATAGCTGCTACTTTTCTTCCAACTTTCACTTCTTGATAAACAAAGCTAATATCAGTTGTTTCTATCAAACGCTTTTGGGCTTCATCTAAGACTGCGGCTTTAAAATGTCCGTATAAATCGTATTTATTTGCGACGCCCAACATTTCTTTCAATTCGGCAAGAGGCACTTCTACATTGTACTGCCGTCGTCCAAAATATTGTTTCAAAAGGTGATACAAACGAATACTTGTTCCTGTCCGCAAAAATTTATAGTTGCGCAGGTCAACTTTTGTAAAATCGCGCTGCAATTGAAGCAAAAACGGCTTCAAGTGAGGGTGAAAAGTGATATTGATAAAAACAGGCTCGTTTTTGAGCAATTTTTCAGGCTTTGAAAAACCTGCCACAAGATTGGTTTCAAGCACCATACGGCGTCCTGTATCGTCTTTGTAGGACACAATAATACGCTTATCCAGCAACCGTGAAGCAGCTTCTAAGACGTACTTATAAACACCACCGCCGTCGGTAATGCCCAAAAGACCAATCAAATCTTTGACAAATATTTGATATTCCTTAAAGTCCTCGTCTTCGGGGGCAATCATTGTACACATTTTGCCAAATATCATGAACTCCCAAAAGCTCATATTTTCTTTGTATTTCGCCCGAATAAAATCGTTCGATTGTACAAAAATATGTTCAGAATCTGCCAATACGACGGGTGGCTTTACATCTTCAATTTCCATACGTTTAAATTTTGTATCAAAACTATCAAATATCATTAACATAATTGAAAAATGATAGTTAAAAATGCAAAAATATTTTTGTCATCCGTACATTTTACGATAATAAAAGGGGTTTGAAATTTGTAAAATATAATCTACCTACACCTTTTGGAAAGTTTGCAACTTACCAAAAGGTATTCAAAAAAAGCGGGTTTATACTGAGGGGGTAATTATCCGTACATTTTGCGATAGTTATCCGTACATTTTGCGATAGTTATCCGTATATTTTGCGATAGCTGTCCGTATATTTTGCGATAGTTATCCGTACATTTTGCGATAGTTATCCGTACATTTTGCGATAGTTATCCGTATATTTTGCGATAGTTATCCGTATATTTTGCGATAGTTATCCGTACATTTTATGATAATAAATTTTTTAACTAATTAATAATCAATTAGTTAAAAGCCTCTTAAACAATAAACAATTAAAACATAAAAACTTTTAAAACAACAACAAATGAAAATGTTGTTGTTTTATTAAAGTTTTTATGTTAAATTATAATATACTTTTTTTTAAAAAAATTTCAAAAAATGTAATTGTAAGATTTCATAAGCTAAGTATCATAAAATGTACGGACGATTGAACTATCAGAGTTTCTTATTCTTAGGCACCTCTTTCAAATCTCCATTCTGCCGTTCATACGCGCCTACATAACGGTCAAGTGCCTCGTTGATAACTTCTTTGATATTGAGGCGTTCCCAATATGCTACTGCTTTGAGTTTTTCTAAAAGGTCTTCGCGGACAATAAAAGTAGCGCGTGTTTCATCGTGTTTCAATCCCTTTTTGATAGATGATACTTCGGCTTGTGGTGGGATAGACGGTAGAGGCTGCACGGGTGGTTGAACGACAGGTACAGGTATTTCCACAAATTGTCTATATTCTTCTTGTCTTTTGGGTGTTGCCAAAAGCATATCTGCATTAATGAGATTTTTCTTTGCCATTTTAAACTATGTTTACAAGGTTTACTAAGATTAATAAGTTTACACTTTAGAATTAAAAACGCGGCTTCGCCGCGTAAAAACTCTAATGGAGCGAGCCGTTTTTTTGTTGAAAATTTGGGCTTTGCCCAAATTTTCAACAAAAAAACGGCTCGCTCCGAAAAAAAACTCCCCGCGCCGCCGAAGGCGGCGCGTTTGGGGCTACTACCACAAAACTTAGATTAACTATGGACGATTCATGATTTCTTTTGTCAAAGCCCTGTAATCTTCTGCGCCGATGCTCCGTGGCGCATAACGGAAAATGTCTAAACCTTGCGTAGGTGCTTCGGCAAGTGCCACATTTTCGCGGATTGTTGTTTTAAATGCGGCATCATCGAGCGATACTTGAATCGTATCAAGAACATTGCGGTTGAGGATTTTACGCCCGTCGTACTTTGTTACGAAGACTTTATCTATCGTCAAACCGATGCGTCCTATGGCTTCGTTTAGGACGGCATAGCCTTTTAAAGCCAAAAATTCGGCTTCAACGGGGACATAAATATCATCGCTGGCAACGAAAGCGTTGATGGTCAATAAGCCAAGTGAAGGCGGACAGTCCAAAAGTATGTAATCATACTGAAGGGTTAAGTTGGCGAGTAAGCGATTTAAAATATCTTCGCGCTTGAATTCTGCCGCCAATTCTATTTCAGCTTTAATCAACTCCAACGAAGAAGGAATGAGGTCTAAACCTTCCATGATTCTGATGGGTGAAAGTGGGTATTCGCCCCGCAAAGAACCATATACAGGGCGTTCTGCTTGCGACACGCCGAGACTTTGTGTCAAATTGAATTGCGGGTCGAGGTCAAGCAATAATACTTTTTTACCTGCTTGTTGCAGAGCTGCCCCAATATTGATAGTAGAAGTGGTTTTGCCAACACCTCCCTTGAAGTTGGCAATGGAAATAGTCTTTCCCATAATAATTAAAGGATTTTAGAAGATTTAAACAATGTTTAAAATGTTTACATTTTTTAAAAGTTTTACAATGTCGGCAAAGTTTACATAGTATTCTTAGTTTACAAAGTAAATCAAGTTTTAATTTTCATTTTTGATGAAATAATCTTTCAGATGTGCAATAGAGTAGGAGACGAGTCGTGTTCGTGCGAAAAAAATGCCTCTTTTTTTTATTTTAAGAAAAATTTATGCTTCTACCTGTAAGTTTATATCTTCGGCATACGCATTGTTTAAAATAGAAAAATGAATAGTTTAATTTATGACGTAATTTCTTTTAGAATGAGGGTTAAAAATATTGTTTTATGTTTACAATGTAAAAAGTGTAAACCAATTAATTTTAATGTTTACATTGTTTAAATAATTTACAAAGTTTACTAAAAAGCACCCCCTCAGTAAAAATGTACCTAAAAAGTAAATTCAAGTAGTTGTTCAAAATAATCGCTACATATTTACTGGCTCTTTTTCGCTTCGCTCAAAAATCGCCCAAAGAGGGTTTCTTTGGGGCGAGCGTATGTTTGAATTTGAAACCATACATAAAATCTAAACTGCTGGTTCTCGCGCTCGCTTCGCTCGCGCGAGGGGAGGGATGTGGTTCATTTTTCGGGCAAAGCCCGAAAAATGAACCACATCTCCTCCTTTTGCGCGAGCGAAGCGAGCGCAAAAGTGCCTTTTAATGCGTATTTTGAATTTATGTATGGTTTCAAACATACGCTCGCCCCCATAGATTTTTTCAAGCACGCCTCAGTGCGTAGAAGTAATGGATCATTATTTCAAGAAAACCCTTTACATTTGTCGCATGAAAAATAATGCAGTTTCACCCCCTCAGTTGCATCCTGCCGAAATCGGTATGCAAAGTGTACGGGCGGGCATTCTCGTCAATCTGGTTTTGGCATTTGTCAAAGGCTTTGTTGGCTTCTTTGGTCATTCCTTCGCGCTCATTGCTGATGCTATCGAATCGCTTGCTGATGTATTTACCTCAATCATCGTTTTTTTTGGCTTAAAAGCCGCTTCAAAAGCCCCCGATGAAGACCACCCCTACGGGCATGGGCGTGCTGAACCTTTAGCGGGGATTGTAGTAGCTATTTCTTTGATTGGGGCGGCGATACTGATTGCGATTGAAAGCATACGTTTGATAATGACACCCCACAAAACACCAGAGCCTTATACTTTGATTGTCTTGATAATGGTGGTGGTAGTCAAAGAATTGATGTTTCGGCACGTCGAGCAGACCGCAAATGATATTGGCAGTACTGCCGTAAAAGGTGACGCTTGGCATCACCGCAGCGACGCAATTACATCACTCACAGCGGCTATCGGGATTACAATTGCGCTCATTGGCGGTGAGGGTTATGAAAGTGCCGATGATTGGGCGGCTTTAATTGCGTCAGTACTGATTGTTTACAATGCGGTGCATATTTTTCAACCTGCTTTTCACGAAGTCATGGATAAAGCCGTGTCTGATGAATTGGTTGTTGAGGTTCGGGCGTTGGCGGCAAAAGTGGAAGGCGTTATAGATGTGGAAAAATGTTTTATCCGAAAATCGGGCTTTGAGTATTTTGTTGACATTCACATTATCGTTGACGGGAGTCTGACGGTTCGTGAAGGACATAAGATAGGGCACGACGTAAAAGACTTTATCATGCTCTACAAACCATTGATTTACAATGTCTTAACGCATATTGAACCAAATGAATTTCATTTTTAAATGTTTAGTGTTTACATTGTAAGTATTTTAAACATTGTAAACTTGTGAGAACTTAGTCTGAACTATGATTTGTTTGATTTCCATGAATCACACATCATAGTAAGGGAATTTGTAAAATATAACTTACCAACTTAGCCACGCTCGCTAAAAAGAGAAAAGGTGGTTCGTTTTTCGGGCTTTGCCCGAAAAATGAACCACCTTTTCTCTTTTTAGCGAGCCAAGCGAGCGTGTGACTAAGTAATTGAGGAGTGGGCATAACCTAAAAACATCGTTTTTTGATTAAAAACAGATGTTTTGCGCGCGCTTCGCTCGCGCAAAAGGGAGGAGACATGGTTCGTTTTTCGGCTTCGCCGAAAAACGAACCACATTCCCCCTTCTCGCGCGAGCGAAGCGAGCGCGAGATGCAAAAAACGCTTTTAGGTTATGCCCATCCCTCGACTAAGTAATTATGATTGTTCAGGTTGAACGAAAGAAAATAATCATAATATGTAAACTATTGGAAAATGTCAATTTAACGGTGCGTAACGTTCGGGGAACTTTGAAAGTTCCCCGAACGTGGGGCTATTCCGAAGATTTATCAATGAATTATGTATTATAAAAATTTTCTTTCGTTTCATCTGTATGATTGTTTTATAAACGCCACAAATAGGTAAGTTATATTTTACAAATTCCCTAATCAAAAAAATCACAAAAATCATAGTTCAGACAATGGTGGCTAAGTTTTTACTAATTCTTAATGTAAACATTGTAAACTAAAATTATTCTGTTTACAATAAATATAAAAGCCGAGTAAGCGTGTTTGCTTACTCGGCTTTTATATCATAAAACGTTTGTCTGTATTAATAACCGGGATTCTGCGTCAAACCTGCGGCTTTTATTTCTCGACCAGGGATAGGTACAATGCTACGGAAATTGTCAACATCAATATCCGTTTTAAGGCGTCTCATACGGGCTAAATCGAAATAGCGGTGTCCTTCAAAATTGAGTTCTGCACGGCGTTCTTCCAAAATAGCTGTTCGATAAGCATCATCAGTAGCCACCATTGCTGGCGTGAGGAGATAGATGCCACGTTTTTCTCTTAGAACATTTATGTCTTCCAAACCTGCTGTTTTACCCTTGACTTCTGCCCGAATCAAATACATTTCTGCCAGACGGAGAATATAAGCGGGATTGTCGCGGATGTCTTCACCCCGATACTTTTGCGTTCTACCATCAGGGACAATTGTAGCGTCATTGTTTTTTTCATCAAAATCAACCATTATGTTTCTTATGTCCTGACTTCTTGTAGTCTTAAAAAACTCACCAAGTGCTTCGGCAGCCATAAAGTTTATTTCGGGACGTGCTGCCCCTTCTCTACCATAGGTCAAGGCATTGTAAGCACTTCTGTTTTGAACGTTGAACGCTAATTCAAAAATAGACTCTTTTGTACGGCGGCTGTTGTAGATAGAAGCGTAATCAACTGTGTCCAAAAGACTATAATTGGGCGAATTGATAACTTTAGTCGCGTATTCGCTTGCAAGTGTTCCCTGTTTTTGGTACAAATAAACCCGCGCCAATAAAGCATTAACCGTTTGGACGTTTACATACTGAGGGGTATTGTTTTGAGTATCTAACAACTTTAGAGAAGCGAGTAATTCATCAGTTACAACTTTGTAAACCGCGCCAACTGTTGCCCGTGAAGGACGGTCATCAATTGTTTGTACTGTTGTGATGATAGGCACGCCAAAAGTAGAACTTGTACTCCAATGCTCGCCAAAATAGCGCAACAAATCAAAATGTGCCATTGCCCGAATAGCGCGGGCTTGAGCTTCGATGTCTTTTTTGCGGGTAGGTGTCAAATCTGATACATTTGGCAGGGCAGTTAAGAGTCCGTTGCAATTGGCTACAACACGATAGATAGACAGCCATAAGTCTTCTGTCAAAACGTTGGCAGGTGTAACGGCTTTATTGCCTATTTCATCTAATGAAATAACTTGATAACCACCTGTTGCTGCATCGCCGCCAAGTGCTTCACCAATGAGTGGATATTGACCACCATAGTAGCCTTTTTGTTGCATCGAGCTGTAAATACCAATGAGGGCAGCCTCTGCACTTCCACCGTCTTCGATGGCTTCTGCTGCGGGCAAATCGCTTGGTGATGGCTCGTCAAGAAGATTACACGCGCTGAAAGAAGCGGTCAAAAATAAAAATAAGCATAACTTTAAAACTTTCATTTTATTATATTTTAATTTCCTGTTAATTACTGATGTTACGCAGAGCCGTAGGCTCGACCCATATTTATATGCACCGAGCCTACGGCTCTTAAATAATCAAGTTTAAACTTTCGGCGGATTGAAATCCGCCGCTACAAAATTGCTCATGCCTACGGCATTTTTAGCATATATGCGTAACATAAATTAGTTATTTGACATTTTGTAACAATCGACCACGCGCTTGTTTCGCTCCTAAAATCCGAAAGATGAACCACATCTCATCCTTTGTGAACTAAGTGAGGAATAGACCCAAATAATTACGAAAAGTACTCAAAAATGAGTAATATACTGAGGAGTACTTTTATTTTTTTATAATGTTTAATAAGTTTACATTGTAAAAATAGTAAACTTATTAAAACTTCAAATTAACCCCAACCAAAACCGTGCGGGCAGACGGATATGCCCCATAATCAAGTCCCGCAGTACGGTCTGATAAACCACCGTTTGAGGATACTTCAGGGTCAAATCCTTTGTAACGGGTCAAAATGGCTAAATTTTGTCCTTCAACAAATACGCGAATACCTGCAATGCCTTTGATATTGCGGAAGGTATAACCTAAAGTTACATTCTGAAGACGGAGAAAAGAGCCATTTTCAACGAATTGTGACGAATTTTGGTAAGCGTTTTGATTCACAAACGAAGCACGACCATATTCTGTGTTGTCACCTGGCTGTTTCCACCGATTTAACACATCTGTTGTATTATTGGCGTAGATTGAACTCAAACCACCTTCATTGCTCCAACCCAAGTTTTCAGTTGTTGCCCGAATAAGATTATAGACTTGGTTGCCTACCGAATAACGGCAAAAAATGTTCAAATCTAAGCCTTTATACGAAAGCGTATTCGTTAAGCCACCAAACACACTTGGTAATGCCTTACCAATAACTTGCGCATCGTTGTAGTCAGTTACTCCATCACCGTTCGTGTCTTCAAAAGTAGCATCACCTGTTTGGCTGTCAATACCAGTGAATTTCAAACCGTAAAACGAGCCAACTGGTTGCCCTATCTTCAAAATATGCGTTGCTTCTAAATCGCTGTACGCATTGAGCAAAATATCATCTGTAGTAAGACTGATAATTTTATTTTGGGCGAATGTTGTGTTAAAATTTACCGTCCACTTCAAAGCCGACCCCCTCAGTATTTGGGCGTTTATATTAGCTTCTACACCAATATTCTGTACTTCGCCACTATTGCGGGTCACAGTTGCAAAACCCGTTGTACCTGCTATTGCGTCTTCACTTAGCAAACGTGTTTTTCTGGATTGGAATACTTCTAAAGCCCCATTGAAACGACCGCCCTTGATTTCGTAGTCAAGACCAAAGTTGAATGACCGATTGATTTGCCAAGTGAGATTGGGGTCAGATATATTTCGCAACTGGAAACCTGCTTGCCCGTCATAGGCAGAAGCGCGGTAATAGCTCTGGTTTTGAAAACTGCCAATTTCTTGGTCGCCCGACAAACCGTAGCTTAAACGTACTTTAGCATCTGTAAAAATGTTTTTTAAGCCGCTAAAAAAACTTTCGTCACTAATCCGCCAAGCAGCAGCAACCGCAGGGAAATAACCGTATTGATTGGTTTTTGAGAAGCGGGAAGAACCGTCTGCACGAACAGTAGCTGTCACGAAATAACGGTTTTCAAAATCGTAGTTTACCCGCCCAATGTACGAAATTAAGCCGAATGAAGGCGTTTGAACAGGAAACACGCGTGTTCTCGACGCACTGCCAATATCTGAAATACCCGCAGGGAAACCTTGTCCATTAGCATAGTTTTTCTTAATATCGGTATGCTGGAAAGTTGTACCGACTAAGGCTGACACATTGTTTTTACCAAAAGCCCGCGTATAGTTCAAAGTATTTTCGTTAAGCCAAGTTATATTGCGAAAAGCGGCGTCAATGGCTTCACCACCTACGGCAGCCGCATCGTTTGTCAAAGCTGATTTGAACTGATTATCGTATAAAAACGTCGCATCAGTTGACCAAGAAGTTTTGGCTTTTAAGAATTTATTGAACTCATATTGCCCATAACCCGTTGCCAAAACACGGTAATTATTGGTATAGGCTTGGATTTCATTCGCCGATTTTACAGGATTATCCGACAACCAACTTGATTGATAATTGGTGTAATCGGCGTAAGAACCATCACTTTCTTTGATGGGCATGAACGGTGACGCGCCCAAAGCATTGGTAATGATACCCGTATAAGTATTGTCGTTGAAACTACGGCGATTTTTAGAATACGCAAAGTTAATGGTCGTACCGATGATAAACTTGTCCGTCAGATTGTGGTCAAGGTTGAGTTTATAGGTCAATCGGCGGTAAAAATTGTTGATAACAACGCCTTGTTGGTCATAAAACCCCACGCTTGTATAGTAACGTGTGTCATTAGTACCGCTTCTAAACGACATTTCGTAATTGCTTATGGGTGCCACCTGCGTAACAGCATCTAACCAATTGGTATTGGCACTTTGAGCAAGGTCAAAATTCTCCAAAGGTTGAGTTAATACTGAGGGGTCGAAATCTTTCCCAAAATAGTCCTTATCTTTGTTGTATAAAGCCAAATCGTTGGCACGTGCTTCTTGAACCAAGTCTGTCAGTTGTTGCGCGTTCATAAATTTGATAGGACGAGCCACTCTTTGCATACCTGTATAATAATTAAAATTGGCTTCGGGTCTGCCTTGTTTACCGCGTTTTGTGGTGATTAAGACGACACCATTTGCGGCTCTTGCGCCATAAATCGCGGAAGCTGCTGCATCTTTCAAAATTTCAACGGACTCAATATCATTCGGATTGATGTCTGAAATAGAACTTGTGGTTTGTCCTTGTCCTACATTATTGCCATCTAAATCAAAAGATGTTGAAAGGGCGGAATTACTCTCAGCAAGTTGTGGGATACCGTCAATGACGTAAAGTGGCGCGTTATACCCGCGAATAGAAACCAAAAGACCCGCCCCCGGTGTACCAGAAGGGTTGACAACGTTCATACCCGATACCCGTCCTTGAAGACTTGCAGCAAGGTTTGAAACGGGTTGGTCTTTAACATCATCGCCTCTGACGGAAGAAATAGCACCCGTCAATTGGCTTTTCTTTTGTGTGCCGTAACCAATGACGACAACATTTTCGAGCGTTGAAATGACGGGCTTCAATGCCACGTCCAATTTGGATTGTTTGTTGACGGGAATTTCAATACTTGAAAAACCAATGGCTGAGAAAACAAGTGTTTCATCGCCAGGCGTTCTGAGTGTGTAATTGCCTTCAAGGTCGGTAAGTGTGCCTCGGTTATTTTTACTTAAAATTCTAACACTGACGCCAGGAATAGGTTCGCCATTTTCTGATTCAGTAACGCGTCCTGCGACGGTCATTTCTTGGGCATAGGTGCTTATTGCAAAGCCAGCAAGCAGAAATACAATCAATAAGTGTCGTTTCATACTAAGTGGGAGTTTGAGAGTGAGTTAGGAATTGAAATTGTTTGATTGTTATATTGTAGCAAAGATAAAACGAATATAGCTTTACACATAGATATTTTTCAAATTTTAAAAATACAAGAATACAGTGGGGGATTTTTTTTTAACCAGCATCGTCCTTGCGGCAGGTTTATCACGTAGAATGGGGGAGGAGAACAAGCTACTTTTGCCTTTTGGAAAGAGTACACTTTTGGAAACAACACTTTCTAATATCGTTGCAAGTCAATTGGGGGAAATATGCGTTGTTGTGGGACATGAGGCAAAGGAAATTACATCTATTTTGATGTTAAACACTAAATATCCTCGTTTTTTTAAAATACGGGCAAACAACAACTATGAAAAAGGTATGACGACTTCCATTCAAATAGGAGTTGAAGGGGCAGACGAAGACAGTAGAGGGTATATGATTTGCTTATCTGATATGCCTTTTATCTCGCCTTCGGAATATCAGTTTCTAAGGGATACTTTTTTTTCTATTTTGAAACAGGATAAACAGGCAATTGTGCAACCCGTTTTTGAAGGGCGACGCGGTAATCCGACGATTTTTTCCACTTATTACAAAAAAGACATTTTAAACCTCACTTATACTGAGGGGTGTAAACCGATTGTACAAAACCACAAACAACACCTTTATTTGGTGGAAATGCCGACCGATTCAGTCGTAAAAGATATTGATTTCAGACAGGAATATGAGTGTTTGAGAATCTAAGTTTTGATTTGAAATGTCACACGCAGATAACAAGATGCTTATAGTCACAAAATACCCAGTTTATTTATCATTAAAAACCTTCGTTAATGAAAAACTTTTTGAAAAACTTCTTTTTTATTGCTTTTTTATGTTGCACAAGTTTTGTGACCCACGCTCAAGTCAATTTTGATTTGGTGATAATTTTTAAACCCGCCACAACTTGGGCAGATATTACAACCTTTAAAGCCCAGTTACGGGCTACTCAATTGGATTCGACACTGCCTTCGGGCGCGAAATTGTGGCGGTGCAGCATACCTACGGGTACAGTCATCACATTGCCCAATGCGCCGAGTTTGGGCGGTGTAAGTTCTGGTACAGTCAATAAGGAATCAGATGCAGTCGGTGTTATTTGCAATATTGGTTCGTCTGATGGTGTTTCACTCAATGGGTTGTACGTTATTCGCGAAGGCGACCAAAAAGTTAAGGGAGATACTTCACAATTTATGCCTCCTGCTTTATTTGGGTCATGCCCGAGTCCTGCCACAGATTCAGTTATGACGGTGACAAGGGGAGATAGGGCGTTGAAAATAGCTATTTTAGATTCGGGTATTGATGCCGATAGTTCGCGTACAGCCATTACAATTGCCCACGATTCGATTCGTCCTTTTATAGACGCAGCAATTGGTTATGATTTTGTCAATAACAGTATTTTTCCAAAAGATTCAACGGGTCATGGTACATTTGTGGCGGGTGTGATTAGCCGAATTTTGAAACGTAACCAAGCCACAAATATCAAAATATTGGTGGTAAAAGTCCTAAATAGACTCAATAGAGGTTACGAATACGATATTATTCGGGGTATTGATTTTGCCTTGCGGAACAAGGTAGAAGTCATTAATTGCAGTTTTATTAGTTCAACACCTTTGGCGGACACTTCTGATTCGCCACTTACTTCAGCTATCAATACAGCGCGTTTGTATGGTGTTTTGGTCTCAATAGCGGCGGGCAACAACGGTAAAGACATTGACCAAGCGGCTAATTTATTTGGTGCGGCAGTATTTCAAAATCCAAATATAATTGTAACAGGTGCGATTTCGTGCTTTGATTCAACGGCAGTTTTCTCAAATTTTGCGAAGCGCAACGTAGATATTATGACACCCGCCCGAAATATGGTCAGCACTTGGATACGCACACCTGTTTGCAGCACCAGTACTTGCTATGCGATTCACTCGGGTACGTCTTTTGCTGCCCCTCAAACAACGGCGGTAGCAGCCTTGTTGTCGAGCCGATTGATTAGCCCAGATTGGCAAAGAGTGAAATGCGCCATTATGAAAGGGTCAACCTATCGTCCATTTTTGTTGAATAAAAGCCGTCGTTCAAGTACTTTAAACGGAATAAGTGCCTCTAATATATGGGCATTGACCAATACGCCTTGCGATGACTTGGTTAATGCGACAGATCGGGTTTTGGAAAACATTACGACTTTTAGAGCGTCTCCCAATCCTTTTACAACGGGTGTTACTATTGATTTTTCGCTTAACGAAACGGCAGTTGTTCTCTTATCCATTTTCAATTCGATGGGTCAACGCCTTGTGAATCAAGCGTTTACAGCCTATTCGGGAGAAAATAACTACCCCCTCAGTATAAACGCTTCGGCTGGCGTGTACATCGTTCAGATTCAAGTCGGCAAGGATATTATTACTCAAAAAATTGTTAAGTTTTGATATAAATACTTGAGGGATGGGCATAACCTAAAAGCGTTTTTTGCATCTCGCGCTCGCTTCGCTCGCGCGAGGGAGGGGAATGTGGTTCGTTTTGCGCGAGCGAAGCGCGCGCAAAACATCTGTTTTTAATCAAAAAACGATGTTTTTAGGTTATGCCCACTCCTCATATAAATACTTAGCCAATATTGTTCAGACAATGTTGGCTAAGTAATTCTATCAATGGTTCATTAAGAATTAAAAGGTGTTTTAAAAAAAAGCGCGTAACTTTGGGTTCTCACACCTAAAAAGTTACACGCGATGAAAGGTAATAAATTATCCCTTTGTGCAAAAATAGGCGCAATAGCTGATAAAAGCAAAGTTCGGCAAAGAATTTTAATTCAAATTTTGCCTTTATTTTTAAGTTTACCCCGTCGGGTTAATTTTACCCAAATGACGAAGTGGGGGGAACACAACGAAATGACCTATCACAATTGGTTAAATCAAGACCTTGATTTAATCACTTTTAACCGTCAATTGATAGATGAGAACGGGAGTGGCGATCATTTTGTCATTTTCGACCCCAGTTTTTTGAGTAAAAGTGGTAAAAAAACAGCTCACAAGGGCAGATTTTGGTCAGGCGGTGCAGGTATGACTAAACTTGGACTTGAAATGAGTTGTTTTGCTGTTGGTGACATGAAAAAGCATACTGCTTATCATTTATCAAGTACCCTTACGCCTTCACCAAAGGAATTAAAAGAAACTGGAAAGACGTTAATAAATTACTATGTTAGTCAAGTCCAAGCCAATAAAGCCCATATTAAGCATTTTGGCAATTTATTGGTCAGTGACACGTATTTTGGTGTATCGACTTTTGTCCAACCTGTTGTCAAAATGGGTATTGATATTATCAGTTGCTTGAAGGGCAATTCGTGTCTTTTTTATGTACCCCAACCTATTGTTGGTAAACGCCAACGGGGGCGTCCCGCTAAAAAAGCGGGCAAAATTGATTGGCTTAATTTAGATAACGACAAATTGCCAATTGTCGAACAAGATGCTGAAAAAAATAGTGCGTTCCGCTTTAGTTTATGTCCAATGCTTAAAAATGACCGTTTTACTGGTCGCAGTTGACTATTTAAAGGAAGACGGAACGCGCCAAACACGTAAATTGTATTTTTCTAATCGCACCGATTTTCATTATGCCTTCGTTCTTAAACATTATCAATGTCGTTTTCAAATTGAGTTCTTATTTCGAGATGCCAAGCAGTTTACAGGATTGATGCACTGCCAAAGTACAAACAGCACCAAATTGTTGAATCATATTAACCTTTCTTTGACAGCTATTTCTGTTGCCAAGGTGGCTCATTGGGAAGAAAATAAACCGTTCTCAATGGAGGAAATTAAAAATTATTACCATAATTTAAGAATGGTCGAATTATTTTCAGAGGCTTTAGGATTAGATACCAACTCTGTAAAAAATAATCCGAAAATTATAAAACTCTTAATATCAAATGATTATGAAGCGATAGCAGCATAATTTTTTAATGAACCATTGTCTATGGATTTCAAATAAAAATCAACCACAATTAACTTAATTCTCCTTCATACACCTATATTTGTTGAATAAAAAAATCCTCGTGATGCAATTCAACAAAATATATTTATTCCTTTTTCTACTCTCTTTTTTGTTTTTGAATTTCAAAGACGACCCTAACCGTGCTGTTTTAAGCCGTCAATACAACGACCTCCTTCCGAGTATGCGTTCCGAGCCGCTTAAAGCATTGCCTACCCTTGAAGTCTTGCTTACTAAAGCCATAGCTAATCTTGACGAGCGTGACACTTTATTGGCAAATATTTACTTTAGTGTTGGGAAAATTTATTTAGATAAAGGTTTAGATTACGACAAAGCATTGGTTTACAATGAAAAAGCGTTGGAGATTAGGCGTAAAGCCCTACCAAGCCAGCATCTAAAATTAGGTCAAAGTTGTCATAATACTGCCATGCTTTTACTGCGTAAGGGACGGTTTGTTGCTGCTAAAATTCTGGCAACAGAAGCAATTGCCATCAAATTAGCAGCACCCAAAATTGATTCTTTGTCACTTTTAAGGTCATTCAACGAACTTGCCATCAACAACAGAATGCTTGGAGATTATGAGGGAGCTAAGGAAACAGCAACGAAAGTGCAATCAATAGCGATGCTTTTGAAAGATACTTTAAATCTTGGATATAGTTTTTTGACACTTGGTAGCTGCCAATTTTATTTAAAAAATTACCAATCAGCAGTTGAAAATTACAGTGCAGCACGTCAACTTTTTGAAAAAGCCAATCGGCATACCTCCTCAGTACAATGGCAAAAAGAGGTCGCTGCTTGCCGTTCTAACTTAGGCTCGACGTATCGTTTGATAAAAAAAAACAAAGAATCTGCTCGGAAATTATATCTTGATTTATTTAATGCGTCAAAAGATTCAAGTTTAATCATTAATGCCGCCACAAGCACTTTTGAAATAGCCAATACAGAAGTCGAAACGAATAAAACAGCCGCACTCAAACGCTATGATGAAGCCATAAAATTATTTGGTAATGCTAAAATTCCGCAATTTGTTGAGTGCTGGACAAGGCGCGGTGATGCTTTGCAACAGCTTCAAAGATTGGGTGATGCCCTTGAAAGTTATCAAAAAGCGATTGGCACAATGGTCGACTATCAGCCCGATTTGTTTGAAACACCCTCCCTCAAAGATGCCCCACCATCGCTTGAATTGCTCGATGCTCTTGCTGCAAAAGCACGAATCGTACAGCAGTTGCGGTACGATACGGCAGGTTTACATTTGACTTATGCTATATTAAAAAAATGTGATACGCTGATTGGGCAGTTGATGACCACTTACGATTCGGAAAATTCTAAATACATTTTGGCAGAAAAAGCCGCGCCTATCTATGAGCAAGCTATCGCGCTCGCCTTGCGTTTTCATCAAGAAGTAAAAACAAATAAAGCATCAGAATTTGCGAATGATGCCCTTAATTTTTGTGAAAAAACCCGCGCCATTGCTTTAATGGACAATCTAAAAGACCGTCGTGCGAAAAACTTTGGCGGTATCCCTCCCGCACTTTTAACAACTGAACGCGATTTAAAATCCGACATCGCTTTTGCTCAAAAAGAATTGTATGACGCACCCGATTCTTTGAAAAACAGTCGTCAAAATGCCCTTTTTGAAGCTAAACAAGCCTTTTTTGCTTTTCAAAAAGACTTGGGAAAGCAATTTCCAAAATATTTTGAATTAAAATACCAAATGTTTACCCCCCTCAGTATAGCCGCATTGCAAAGCCGTTTGGACGAGAACACGGCGGCTATTGAGTATTTTATGGCAGATTCAAAACTGTATATTTTCACCATTTCCAAACAGAATTTCCACATTTTTGAACAGCAACTACCCCCTCAGTATAAAACCGATTTTTACGCATTTAGACGCAGTTTGAGCGATGAAAAATGGTTGTCTGATTCTGTAACAGTGGCTAAAACAGCCTTTCTAAAAAATGGATTTTCTTTGTACAAAACCTTTTTAGATGCGCCGCTATCGTTTTTAAAAGAACAAAAAGAGCCACAAAATATTAATCGTTTACGCATTATTCCCGACGGTATCTTAGCGTACTTGCCATTTGAATTGCTATTGACAAAGGATAGGGTAGGGGATTGGAAAGGCAGAAACACGCCTTATTTATTGCGGGATTACGCGGTCAGTTATGCCTATTCTGCAAAATTGTTAGACGATAATGAACGGTTAGACGGTAGAAATTTTGGCGGATTCGGCATCGAATACGATGATAAAACACTTGAATTACTGTCAAAGGATTCGACTTTGCCGCGTGCATCAAATCTTTTGAATGTAGGCAATGAAAAGGGGACTATATCTTACGAAGCAGTAAGAGCTACTTCCTCTCGACGTATGAATTTAACGCGCCTCGCTTTTGCTGATGATGAAGTCAGAAATATTGGACAATTGCTCGAAAGCCCCAATATTTTTCTTAATTCTGCCGCTACAAAACAAAGTTTCATACAAAATGCGCCCAATTATGGTATCCTGCATCTGGCAATGCATGGGGCAATTGATGAGCGCAATCCTCTAAATTCGGGTTTGATTTTTTCAAAAAATGCCGATTCTACAAACAATTATTTGAGTGGCTACGACTTATTTGGACAAGAATTGCACGCAGGTTTAGCCGTTTTGTCGGCTTGCAATACGGGCAATGGCGAATTGCGGCGTGGTGAAGGTGTTATGAGCCTCGCCCGTGCTTTTGCCTTTGCGGGTTGCCCTTCAACAATTATGAGTTTGTGGAGTATTCCCGATGAAAGTACGTCAACCATTATGTTGGGTTTTTATAAATATTTGAAAGAAGGCGCATCAAAAGATATTGCCCTGCAAAAAGCCAAACTCGATTACCTCGAAACTTGCTCCCCTCAGTATCAACTACCAAATTATTGGGGTGCAACGGTCATTATTGGCAATAGTGCGCCCGTGGATTTTAGAAATTGGCACGAAAAACCGTTGTTTGTGGGTGGAGTTTTTGGTGGTATTTTGGGGCTTATTTTATCGGCTTTTGGCATGTATAAATTCAGATTTCGTAATCAAGCTAAGAGTAACTAACAAGAAAAATAGCGTTTGAAAAGTTGCCCTTTCAAACGCTATTTCATTTTTAGAGCTTTGTGACAATTTTAGCGTTAACCGACGTTCGGGGAACTTTTAAAGTTCCGCGAACGTCGGTTAATTTTAGTCGCGGCGTTGTTTATTTAGAAACGGTATGCTGCTTCTCAATTGAGCAGGGATTGGTACATCATCTTCAACAACTTGTGTTGCTAATTTTTTGTTCTGCGTGATGGTAAAGAAGCGGCGTTTGTAAGTAAAACAGCCATTTACGTAGTTCCAATGGTACAAGACATAGCAGTTACCAGCAGGTAAAGACGCATAAGTAAACGTTGAAGCAGAACCATTAACTGGAAAACCCGAGGTTGCAATATAGGTTTGTGTGGTGCAATCTACTCGGTAAAGACGCCAATAGTGTAATCCTACGGTTGATGTTGCCGTTGCAGAAAGGCTCATACCAGAACCACTTGTACTGAGGGTCACATTGTACGATGCGTTCAAGATTGGACTAACTTTCACCGTAAAAGTGCCAGAATAGCATTGTCCGTTGCAAAAAGTGCCTACTGTAATTGTCAAACTGGTTGCACCTGCTGGAATCGCGGCAACGTTGAAATTGGTGCTTGTTCCACCTTGTGAGCAAGCAATAGATCCACCCGTATTGGTTGTAACTGTCCAAGTGTAATGAGGTGTAGTGCTGCAACCTGTTGGTAAACCCGTCGTAATGGAGTAAGTCAATGAACCTGAAGGTGGGTCAATACGGCAAATAAATTTTTGACCCGTAATTTTCAATTTTTTGCAACAAGGGTTTTGTTGCGCGGTACTAAAACTCATCAAAGAGAAGAAAAACATAACACCCATGACCATTTTCAAGGTCGTGTTTTTGACGCTCGCAAGCGTAGAGAAGAACTGAGAAGTTTTCATTAGTTAAAAAGTTAAGTGATTAAAAAAAATGTTAGTAAATAAAATTATGTGATTTTAATTTGTTGTTTTCTCTGTTTTCAGAGGACATAACTATAAGTAAATAAGATTTTTGGTGTGACATTTCTATTTTTCAGAAATATTTGAATAATGAATACTAAAAGCGTTTAGAATAAAATATTTTGATTTAAGTAGTTGATTACCAAATATTTGTGTAAATTTTATTTTTAATTAATTCTTTTTTAATTGACATTGATTAACAAATTATTAATAATTATCTAAGTTTTGTGGTACTAAAACGCGGCTTCGCCGCGAGGAAATTCTAATGGAGCGAGCCGTTTTTTTTGTTAAAGATTTGGGCTTTGCCCAAATCTTTAACAAAAAAACGGCTCGCTCCGAAAAAACTCTCGCGCCGCCGAAGGCGGCGCGTTTTGAGCCATTACCACAAAACTTAGATTACTATTGAATTATTTAACCGCGTTTGCTTCGCTTACGTATAAGAGGAGAGGAGATTCATTTTTCGGCGAAGCCGAAAAATGAACCTCCTCTCCTCTTATGTGAGCGAAGCGAGCAATAGGCTAAACTTCCTAAAAAAAAGGTCACTGTCTTTCGACAATGACCTTTTGCTTTTTGGGGTAAACAGATTGAATTCAGAGGAAAAACGTGTTGCTTTAGATTGTTTTAATTTGGTGCTTTAGAACCATACATCACTATAAGCAACATCTTTAAACAACGTGACAATTTTTTTTATTTTTTTGGCTCTTTGACAATTTTAGCGGCAACAAAAGATTGAGGCTTGAAATCGCGCTCAGATTTACGAAATCTTTAAGATTTCGTAAATCTTTTGAACACTACCGCAAAAATTGTCAAAGAGTCATTTTTTTCTCGCTTCACGCACAAAAAAGGGGAGAGGTGGTTTGTTTTTCGGGCAAAGCCCGAAAAAAAAACCACACTCCTCCTCGTGCGAGCGAAGCGAGCGCGTGGCTAAGTATTTACTTTTTTCATATTTCAACCCCCAAACTCTTTAAATCCGCCACTAATTGCGCTGCTGATTGAAAATGAATGCCGTGAATCCCCAACGAACGGGCAGCTTCAATATTCGGAAAACTGTCATCAATAAACACTGCCGATGTTGGTTCTACATTGTAGCGTTCCAATAAAATTTGATAAATGGGCAGAAAAGGCTTGCGGGTTTTTTCATCACCGCTTACCACAATGCCCTCAAACCAACCTAAAAAATCGTAGAGGCGCAAGGCTACGGGAAACGACTCGTGCGACCAATTGGTTAAAGCCAAGACTTGATACAATGGGTTGTCTATAAATTTTTTTAGCACGTCTTCTGTTGGCTGTATGACACCACCCAACATTTCTTCCCACCGCCCGTAATACGAACGAATTTCCGTTTCCCATTCTGGAAACTCGGCTACTTTTGTGTTGGTGGCTTCTTCAAAAGTACGTCCTGCATCTTGTTCAACATTCCAAGAGTACGGGCAAATATGTTCAAGAAAATGCGCCCGCCATTCTGGGTCTGGAATGATTTTTTTGAATACGTATTCGGGATTCCAATCAATGAGAACACCACCTAAGTCGAAAATAATGGTTTTTATTTTTGTCATAAATTTTAATTTTGCTACAAAAGTAAAGTATTTCGTAAATAAAAAACTATTTGGCTCTGTTTACTTCGCTCGTGCAACGCAAGTAAGGCAGCTAAATATTACAAATCACAATAGCATACCTTGTCATAGAAAATATAACTAAGGAACGCTAAAACAATAACGAGGAGTGGGCATAACCTAAAAACATCGTTTTTTGATTAAAAACAGATGTTTTGCGCGCGCTTCGCTCGCGCAAAAGGGAGGAGACGTGGTTCGTTTTTCGGCTTCGCCGAAAAACGAACCACATTCCCTCCCTCGCGCGAGTGAAGCGAGCGCGAGATGCAAAAAACGCTTTTAGGTTATGCCCATCCCTCAAACAATAACTTAAGTAGTTGCTTTAGGGACAAAACTGCCCTATTTATTATAGCTTATTCTTTGCACGTTCCTTAGAAACCGTTTTAAAATCCTTTGGCGAAACCCCCACGTGTTTTTTGAACATTCGGGTAAAATAGCTTAAATTTTCAAAATTCAACAAATACGCAATCTCACTCACCGAAAAATCGGATTGTTTTAAATACCGTTCTGCTTCTGAAATAAGGTGTTCTTGAACTATTTGCGATGCTGTTTTTCCTGCCACTGACTGACAAATTCTATTCAAATGAACGGGCGTAATTGTCAATTCTTTGGCATATTCGCTTATTGTTTTTTTTAACGAATTGCTTTGTTGAATATGGCGTTGAAAATTACGAAAATGCGTTAAGTTGCGGTTGTTGCTTGTAGAAACTGTATTTTGGCGGTTCGATAATCTGAAAATTTCCATTAATAGAAAGCTAAAATAAGTCCGTAAAGCAGTCGTGCGTTCGGGCAATTCTTCCAGCATTTCAAGTCGTATTTTGTCAATAATAGAGTGAATAGGCGCGTTGTCATTGCCCAAAAATAATACTTGCGGCTTGCTCAATTCAAATAGAATATTCGGCGATTCTCTAAACATATACTCAATAAAAGATACCCCCGCCACGATGACACAACCTTGTGCATCGGGCGTAAAATCAAAGCCGTGTACCGTATTTTGTGGCACATAGACCAAGCAAGGCGGCGTTAAAACGGTGGTTTCGCCTTCAAAATGAACAGATGCCTCGGTACTTGATTCAATAAAAGACAACTGAAACAATTGGGTATGAATATGCGGTTTTATCTCCCAATTATTGACGGCACTGCGCGTTTTGAGCAATTCAAAATGCACAAAATCAGGAACAAAACGCTTGTCTGTCTCGCCATAAAGCCCGTAATTGATGATTTTCTTAAGTGATTTCATGTCTGATTTTTTAACCACAGATTTTACGGATTTCTATCTATGGATTTACGGGTTATAACGACTACGGATTTAAGCTACGGATTTACGGATTTATAACGACTACGGATTTAAGCTACGGATTTACGGATTTATAACGACTACGGATTTAAGCTACGGATTTACGGATTTAACGGATTTAAGCTACGGATTCACGGATTTTACGGATTTACGGATTATAACGACTACGGATTTAAGCTACGGATTTACGGATTTAACGGATTTATAACGCCTACGGATTTAACTGACGGGTTTAGCAAATGGTATAATCCGTGAATCCGCGTTGTGCCGCGTTTGTAGTCGAGTATTCAATTCTCGTTTAGCAAATGGTATAATCCGTGAATCCGTAGTCGTTATAATCCGTAAATCCGTAAAATCCGTAAATCCGTAGCTTAAATCCGTAAAATCCGTAAATCCGTAGCTTAAATCCGTAGTCGTTATAATCCGTAAATCCGTAAAATCCGTAAATCCGTAGCTTAAATCCGTTAAATCCGTAAATCCGTAGCTTAAATCCGTAGTCGTTATAAATCCGTATAATCCGTAGATAAAAATTAGTAGTCAATGTTTGATTTGTACTAAAATTTATTAAAAATAGATAAATTTCCTATCCTGATTTATCCTTCCTTTGTGATATAAATCGAAGATAAACGATTTTATCGCTCAAATATACCTCTATTTCAAGAAAAATAGAGTATTCGTAGCATTTTAAATTTTAGTACAAATCAAACAACCTAAAATGGCTAACAATAGAGATTTTTCTGTACATCCGCCGCATTTATATCCCGACTATAAGTCCACTATTTTACGCGCCCCAACGCGCCCGTTGATGCCTGTCAAGGAGTATCTACGACAACTCAAAATGCCCGTTTATGGCGAATCGGTTATCGGTCAATTCGATAATGATTTGACAAAAAACGGGCAGAAAAACGGCGCACCAATTGGAGAACGCATTAAAGTATTTGGAAAAATCACGGACGAGTACGGACGTGGTATTCCCAATATGCTTATTGAAATCTGGCAAGCAAATTCGGCAGGTCGGTATATCCACAAACTGGAAATTCACGATGCGCCACTTGACCCCAATTTTTTGGGTGGCGGTCGCACCTTATCAGATAAAGAAGGTAATTATAGTTTTTATACCATAAAACCCGGTGCTTATCCGTGGGGTAATCACTACAACGCATGGCGACCAAATCATATTCATTTTTCATTAATAGGCGCACATTTGGAGCAACGTTTGGTAACACAAATGTATTTTCCTGGTGACCCGCTTTTTGAATTTGACCCTATTTTTCAGGGTACGCCTAAAAATGCCCGTCCTTTATTGGTGTCCAAATTTAGTATGGACAATACTGAGGCAGAATTTGCTTTGGCTTATGAATTTAATATTGTTCTCAATGGTAAAAAATCAACACCTTTCGAATGAAAAAATTAAAGCAAACACCGTCTCAAACGGTTGGACCTTTTTTCGCATATAGCTTAACAGCCGAACAATACGGCTATGATTTCAACAGCATCATCAATGATTCGTTGGCGGATTTTTCCTTTGAAAAAAGAGCCAAAAATGCCTTGAATACTGAGGGGGGGCAAAATGTCGCACCAATATATATTACAGGAAAAATTATTGATGGGGCAGGTAATTCTGTTCCTGATGCGATTATTGAATTGTGGCAAGCCGATGAACATGGGCAATATAGAACAACTCCTATTCAAGGTAAAAACGATGGTTTCACGGGTTTTGGTCGGCTCGGAACGGGTACAAATGCGGCGCATCGGTTTACATTCAAAACCGTTAAACCTGCATCGGTCAACGGTGACGCACCCCACGTCAATGTGATTATTTTTATGCGCGGTTTGTTGTTACATGTGCATACACGTCTTTATTTTTCCGATGAAATGTCGGCAAATGCTCAAGATAGTTTGTTAAGCTCGGTAGAAGCAGAACGACGTGATACATTGATTGCCCATAAAATAGATGTTGATGGTACAACGTTTTACGAATTTAACATTCATTTGCAAGGCGAAAAAGAAACGGTGTTTTTTGATATTTAAAAAATCGTAAATATTTAGACGCGCTTAAAAGACAAAAGGTGGTTCATTTTCGGGCTTTGCCCGAAAATGAACCACACCTATCTCTCTCGCGCAAGCGAAGCGAGTGCGGATAATGTATTTACAAAACCTCTATTTAGATGCTTTCACAAGCCATATTCACAACATCTGAGATAGAAGAAATACTGTCTTCTGCCACTCAAATCAAAGCCATGCTTGCTTTTGAATCGGCCTTGGCGAAGGCAGAATACAGGGAGGGAATCATTCCTTCGGCGGCGGCGGCTGTAATTCAAGCGGTGTGTGTATCGGCTCAGTTCGATGCAGATAATTTAGAAAAACAAACGCTTTTAACTGGAAATCCTGCCATTCCGTTTGTAAAACACTTGATACAAAAGGTAAAAGAGTGCGATACAGAAGCCGCTAAGTACGTGCATTTTGGGGGGACAAGCCAAGATGTGCTGGATACGTCAATGATGGTGCAACTCAAAGCAGCTTTGACACATATCCTTCAAGACATCAATAATTTAGAACGAAAACTCGCCGAACTTGCTTTACTGCACAAGGATAGTTTGATGATAGGGCGAACGCTTTTGCAACAAGCCCGACCCATTACTTTTGGGTATAAAGTCGCCACTTGGTTAGATGCTATAAGTCGTTCAAAAAAGCGCGTGGAGCAAGTTAAAAAAGAAAATCTAACCCTGCAATTCGGTGGGGCAGTGGGTACTTTATCCACTTTGGGCAAGGCGGCTTTGCGCGTGAAAGCGGTCATGGCAAATGAATTAGACTTGAATGATAGCCCGATAACATGGCATGGGCAGCGCGATAGATTTGCCGAAATTGTTAGTCATTTAGGTATTTTAAACGGAAATTTGGGTAAAATAGCAAAAGACATAATTCTTTTGATGCAAACCGAAGTTGCCGAAGTGTTTGAAGGAGCAGCCGAAGGCAAAGGCGGCTCATCGGCAATGCCACACAAGCGCAACCCTGTTTCATCGGTTTTTATGAGCGCAATTGCTGCCCGTACACCCGCTTTAGTTGCCACGTTTTTATCTGCAATGGTGCAAGAACACGAACGCGCCGCAGGGAATTGGCACGCAGAATGGCAAGTAATGACGGATTTGATGAAACTCACCGCCGCTAATTTGAACCATGCTAATGATTTAATCGGTCATTTAGAAATAGATACAAACCGTATGTTGCACAATTTAGAACTCACGCAAGGGTTGATTTTTGCCGAAGACATCACGGCGGCTTTATCGCCAAAAATGGGCAAAGCAGCAGCGCACGGGTTTGTGGAACAAGCGTGTAAAGCGGCTTTGAAGGAAAAACAGCATTTGAAAACCTATCTTTTGGAAAAAACAGATATTTTGGCTCAAGTTACTGAGGGGGTACTCAATACGCTTTTTGAGGCTAAAAATTCAATTGGTGCGAGTACAAATTTTGTGGATAATGTTTTAAAAAACGTCAATACTTAGGTCTATTGCTCGCTTCGCTCGCAAAAGAGGAGAGGTGGTTCATTTTTCGCGCAAAGCCCGAAAAATGAACCACATTCTCCAGATATACAGTAAGAAATCTATCGGGGCGAGCGTGTTTTGACAGAAAAATCGTAGATTTTTCTGTCAAAACACGCTCGCCCCAAAGAAATCTTCTTAGGGCGATTTTTGAGCGAAGCGAAAAAGAGCCAGTAAATATGTAGCAATTATTTATGGCGACTTACCAACTAAAAAAACGAAAATTACCATCAAAAATGAGTAAAATTAATGCAAACGGTATTACAATCCGTTACAAATTAGAAGGTGAAAAAGGTTTACCAGTTTTGGTTTTTTCTAATTCGTTGGGCACTGATTTCAAAATGTGGGATGCAGTTGTACCCGTGCTTTTGCCGCATTTTCGGATATTGCGTTACGATACACGCGGACACGGTGGCACAACTGCCACACCTCAACCTTACTCAATTGAATTGTTGGGCAATGATATTTTGGCTTTGGCAGCGGCTTTGAAAATAGAAAAATTTGCTTTTTGTGGTTTATCAATGGGAGGTTTGATTGGGCAATGGTTAGGTATTTATCACGCTGAAAAATTAGATGGCTTAATCATTTGCAATACAGCATCAAAAATTGGTGTGGCAGAAGTGTGGAACGAACGTATAGAAGGTATTTTGAAAAACGGCACATCTTCTATTTGGGCAGCCACTTTGACCCGTTGGTTTACGCCCAATTTTCAAGGTGAAACGACGAAAATAAAAGCAGTAAAATCGGCATTTTTAGGGTGCAATACTGAGGGGTATGCCGCCGCTTGCGCAGCAGTGCGTGATGCTGATTTTAGAGAAAAAATTGGAGATATTAGCGTAAAAACCCTCATTATTACGGGCAATCAAGACCCTGTAACAACTGTTGAGCACGGGGCATTCATGCAGTCAAAAATCAAAAATTCAAGATTGGAAGTATTAGAAGCAGCGCATTTATCGAGTGTTGAACAGCCAGAAAAATTTGCGGCAGCGTTGATTGATTTCTTAATAAGCTAAAATTTCGCTCGCACAAGAAATAGAAAAGGTGGTTCATTTTTCGGGCAAAGCCCGGAAAATGAACCACACATCTTCCCCGTGTGAGCGAAGCGAGCGCGGGCTAAGAATCAATAGCTTTTGTCGCATCTTTAATTTGGTTTAAGAAATTCTCATTCGATACAACAGGCGTATTTTCAGTTGCTTCAAAACCTTTTCGGGCATTGCTCGCCATTGTACCACCGCGAATAGCAGCATCGTGATTTTCGTTAAAGCCTTGTGCATCGTCTCTTACAATAACTGTTCGTGTGGCTTCTTCGCCAAGCATTGTGAAAATGAGTTCAAGACCTGTCATGTGGTCGCGTAAATTTTGAGTACTGAGATTTTTTAAATCTTTATGTTCCGAAGGGGTCAATCCAAAAGTGGCTTTGGCAATTTCGGCGGTTAAAATAGCGTATTCTTGACCTTCTTTGATGCCGCGTTGTTGCCATTCATCGGTCAATTCTTTGCGAATATCAATCGTTTTTAAACGTGTTTCAATCCATTTATCATCATATCCTTTGGCTTTGTACAGTTCTCTGATGCGTTCTATACCCAATTCAGGATTTTCAATTTCTTGGATATGTTGTTCGCCTACTTGTGCCAACCACAATTTGAACGGTTCAGCTTTTGGTGATGGAATGGACATAATTAAGCGTAAAAGGCTTTGACGGTTCGCGCAATTCATGCGTTGACTGCCCCCCTCAGTAGGTACAGAAAGGGGGTGTTCAATTTGAACCCCTCCTTTTGCGAGTTCTGGTTCGCGGCGTTTGAGGTTTTGAAAATACTGCCTCGGATTCGCAGAATCAGTCAATACTTGAATGACATCGTTGATAACGAAATACCATTCGTTGTTGTGCCAAACGCGGCGAACTTGTTGTTCTTCAAAAAGAGTTAGGGCATTATTTTCCACGGCAATGTTTGTTTTAGATGAAAAACTGGTTTTAAACAAGGCTCAAATATAAAACAAATTATTTTTAATGACTTAAGAATTTTTATTTTTTCGTAATTACTTAGCCTGAGGGATGGGCATAACCTAAAAGCGTTTTTTGCATCTCGCGCTCGCTTCGCTCGCGCGAGGGAGAATGTGGTTCGTTTTTCGGGCTTTGCCCGAAAAACGAACCACATTCCCCCCGCGAGCGAAGCGAGCGCGTAACTAAGTAATTACTTTTTTCAATTTTAGCCCTCCTCAGTATTTTAATCTAAGTTTCGTGGCAGTAGGATTTTTTTGGGAGTGAGCCGTTTTTTTTGTTAAAAATTTGGGCGAAGCCCAAATTTTTAACAAAAAAACGGCTCACTCCATTAGGTTTTTTACGCGGCAAGCCGCGTTTTGATACCACAAAACTTGGATTATTTTAATAGAAATTAGCACCTTATCATAAATAATGCGAATTAAGAGTTGAAAAAATGACGAACAAAACAACCTACGAAAAAGGGATGAAAACCCGCCGAAAAGTATTAGGCGATGCCCATGTTGACCGCGCAACTGCGAGTATTACAGACTTGAACCGCGATTTTCAAGACTTTATTACCCGCTATGCGTGGGGTGAAATCTGGACACGCGACACCTTGACGCACCGCGACCGAAGTCTCATCACCTTGTCAATGCTGATTGCTTTGAATCGAGAAGATGAATTTAAAATGCACGTTCGGGCTGCCTTCAACAATGGTGTTACTGTTGCCGAAATCAAGGAAGTGATTATGCAATCTGCCATTTATTGCGGCTTACCTGCGGCTAATGGAGCATTTCACGCGGCACAAAAAGTATTTGATGACATTAAAATATTAGAAAAATGACAACACAAGTTGGTATTATCGGTGCGGGTCCTGCTGGTTTGACCCTTGCTTTGTTGCTTCAAAAACAAGGTATTGCGTCCATAATTTTGGAAAATAGAAGTCAAGCTTACGTTGAAGCACGGATTCGCGCAGGGCTTTTGGAGCAAAATACAGTTGATTTATTTGACGAATTAGGCGTTGCTGAACGCTTGCATACTGAGGGGTTGGTTCATCATGGTACGTACCTCAGTTTTGACGGTGTGCGGCATTATCTGCCATATACAAAATTGGCAAAAGGACGCGAAGCAGTAGTTTATGGGCAGCAAGAAGTTGTTAGAGACCTCATAAAAGCCTGTTCAGAGCGCGGTGTACCGATTCATTTTGAAGCCGATGCCACCAAAATTGAGGGTCTTGAAACAAATAATCCAACGATTCATTTTACGAAAAATGCCGAAAAACAAACGCTTAATTGTAGTTTTGTGGCAGCTTGTGACGGCTATCATGGCATCGGGCGCAAACATTTGCCGCAAGGCAGTTACAATGAATACCGCATTGAATACCCATTTTCGTGGCTCGGTATTTTGGCGTATGCACCACCGTCTTGCGATGAGTTGATTTACGCCTATCACGAAAACGGTTTTGCTTTATCGAGTTTGCGCTCGCCGACGGTCAGCCGTTTGTATCTTCAAGTTGACAATGATGACAAAATCGAAAACTGGTCAGACGACGCGATTTGGAATGAATTAGAAAAACGTCTTGCAGTACGCCCAATAGCGGGAGCAGAAAACGGGGCAGGGTGGACATTACAACGCGGTGAGATATTTGAAAAAGGTATTACGCCCATGCGTAGTTTTATGATTGACAAAATGCAACACGGACGCTTGTTTTTGACGGGTGATGCTGCGCATATTGTCCCGCCTACGGGTGCAAAAGGCTTAAATTTAGCCATTGCTGATACCCGCGTTTTGGCGAAAGCCTTAACGCATTTTTTCAAAAAAAACAAGTCTAACTTACTTGATTCTTATACGGAAACGTGTTTGAGAAGGATTTGGCGTGTTCAAGATTTCTCTAATTTTATGACTTATCTGATGCACAAACAAGCCCCGCACGGCTCGTTTGAGTACCATTTGCAAAAAGCAAAATTTGACTATATTCGCACATCAAAAGCACAAGCAACGACGATTGCGGAGAATTATGTAGGATTGAAAAATATTTAACGTAACGTTCAAAATTACGAAATCAATTAACGACTAACTTAAAACGCCTTTTTAACTCAAAATACTGAGGGGTGTTTATATCTACGGATTTAACGAATTTTATGGATTAATCACGACTACTTTTAGCTACGGATTTACGGATTTTACGAATTTTACGAATTAATCACGACTACTTTTAGCTACAAATTTTAATGATGTCATGATTCGTAAAATCCGTAGCTAAAAGTAGTCGTGATTAATCCGTAAAATCCGTAAAATCCGTAAAATCCGTAAATCCGTAGCTAAAAGTAGTCGTGATTAATCCGTAAAATTCGTTAAATTCGTAGCTAAAAGTAGTCGTGATTAATCCGTAAAATCCGTAAAATTCGTAAATTCGTAGCTAAAAGTAGTCGTTATAATCCGTAAAACCCGTAAATTCGTAGATAAAACTAAATTTTAAAAAAATGAAAAACGTTCCACAAATTACGCCACAACAAGCGGCGGCAATGGTCAAAGACGGCGACTCTATTTTCGGCGGCGGCTTTGGTATGACAGGAAACCCTACACACCTACTTCATGCTTTGGCAGAAACAGGCACTAAAAACTTGACTTTTATTGGCAACAATGTCGGTGAAGTGGGTCTTGGTGGCGGTCGTTTGCTCCGCAACAAGCAATTGAAGAAAATGATTGGCTCATTTTTTACGTCCAATCCCGAAGCGGTGAAAGCGGCACAAGCTGGTGAAGTAGAATATGAATTGATGCCACAAGGCACACTAGCCGAAGCAATTCGCGCAGGTGGTGCGGGTATTGGTGGGTTTTATACGCCCACATCGGCGGGTACTTTGATTGCAAAAGGCTGCAAAACGATGGTTATTGATGGTCAAAAACAAGTATTTGTCAAGGGATTGCGGGCAAATGTGGCGTTTGTACGTGCTTGGAAAGCAGATACGGCGGGTAATTTGACCTATCGAATGACCGAACAAAATTTTAATCGCGCAATGGCAACGGCAGCAGATTTGGTGATTGCCGAAGTAGAAGAAATTGTCCCCGTTGGTGAGATTGACCCCAATTTTATCCATACCCCGGGTTGTTTCGTGGATTATTTGGTACAAGCCAACGTATCAACCGAAAATTTAGGTACTTCTGCCTCCATTGGTTCGGCACGCAAGCCAAGTGAAAGCCGTTTGAATATGGCAAAACGCGCTTTTGCGGAGTTGCAAAAAGGTGATGTCGTGAATTTGGGAATCGGTATCCCGACCCTTGTTGCCGATTTAATCAAATCAGAACACGGTATTATTTTGCATACTGAAAACGGTATGTTAGGCGTTGGACCTGCCCCAACTGACGGGGGAGGGGCAATGGATTATCCTGTTAATGCGGGTAAAATTCCCGTTACAGCTTTGCTGGGCAGCAGCTATTTTGACAGCGCGGATTCGTTTGCGATGATTCGCGGAGGTCATGTTGATGTGGCAATTATGGGTGGCTTAGAAATTGACGAAAAAGGTAATTTGGCAAACTGGGCAGTGCCCGGCAAGCCACTTTTGGGTGTCGGTGGCGCAATGGATTTGGCATCGGGCGCAAAGCGATTAATCATCACTTTAACTCATGCCGACCCCGACGGCACATCTAAAGTCGTCCCAAAATGTACATTGCCTTTGACAGCTATGGGCGTTGTAGATTTGGTAATTACAGATTTAGCCGTTTTCAATTATCAAGAAGGCAAATTAACGCTCATTGAGTTGATGCCAAACGTGAGTTTGGAAGAAGTTAGGGCAAAAACAAAGGCTAAATTTGTTGAAAAATTGTAATTACTTCGCTCGTGCATTTTGCTCGCGCAATGATAGGAGAGAAGTGGTTCATGTGTCTGCGAAGTCGAAAAATCAACCACATCTTCTTCCTCTATGCGCGAGCAAAGCGAGCAAACTTAACAATACACCCCTTAGGAAGAGCAGGTGTGGTCGTGCTAACCGATGCTAAATAGACCATTGAGAAAACTTTTGAAAGTATCAACTGTTTACTAAATAATTGCTATTTTCAAAATTTTCTCATACATTCATCTTCTTCAACATCATGTTTTCAAATACTTTTCTTACTGCTCACTGGCGCAATCTCGTCATGGCAAATTACGCCGTTGACCCATCAATTTTGGAAAAATACTTACCCGAAGGCACTGAATTGGATTTTTGGCAAGGACGCTGTTACGTCAGTGTTGTCGGATTTATGTTTTTAAACACCAAAGTTTTGGGGATTGGTTTTCCATTTCACCGTAATTTTGAAGAAATCAATTTACGATTTTATGTCAAATATCGGCATCCTACTGAGGGGGTTCGCCGAGGCGTTGTTTTCATCAAAGAGATAGTGCCAAAGGCGATGATTACCTTGGTCGCCAACACTTTGTACAATGAAAATTATCAAACGCTGAGAACCAAAAACCAAACATTAGAAATTGACAATAAATTGAGTATCAAATATTCATGGCAATACAAAAACCACTGGAACAGTTTAAGTGTAAACGCTGAAAAAGAAAAAGAATTTGCCTTACCAAATAGCGAAGAACAATTTATTACGGAACATTATTGGGGCTACGCGGGCGGAAAAGACATACCTACAACAGAATACGAAGTGCAACACCCAAGCTGGTTTATCCATAAAGTCAACAGTTTTTCGATTGATTGTGCCTTTGAAAAACTTTACGCACCAGCATTTGCCTGCCTATCCGATGCCCAACCAACATCAGTTTTTTTAGCCGAAGGTTCAGATGTAAGCGTGCTGAAAGGACGTAAAATCGTGTAGATAACAAAGATGACCAAAGCGGAAATTGCTGTCCTAAATGCGTAGCCCTCTGTATTAAAAACAAAAAATAACAATGTATGCGTCTAAAACTCATTTTACAAACACTACCTAACAGTGTACTATCTTACAACCACCAGTATTCATTGATGGCGGTTATCTACAAAATTATTGAACGGGCTGACCCCGTGTTTAGTCACTGGCTGCACGAGCGCGGCTATGACGGACACGGCAATAAAAAATTCAAATTGTTTAGTTTTGGTTTGCTGACTGGCAAACCATATAGCCGTGACGACCCCAACAAACGCCTGATTTTTCCGACGGGTCAAGTAGAGTGGGAGGTGAGTTTTTGCGTGGATAAACAAATTGAGAAATTTGTCGAAGGTTTGTTTAAAAACCAGTTATTGGAAATTGTAGCGGACGGGACAAAGGTACTGTTTCAAGTGCAAGGCGTTGAAATTGTGAAACCGCCGATATTTTCAGAAACCATGCGTTTTAGTGTTAAGACGGGTATCTGTTTAACCGAAAAAACCGAAACCGACCGTTATCCGCAATTTCGTTCGCCCGATGATGCGGCTTTTAAAGACTTGTTTTTCAATAATTTAGCTGCCAAAGTTCAATCTGCCTTCCCCGATGAAGCGGTAGCGACCCCTCCGTATTTGGACTTAAAAATACTCTCAGAGCCGCGCAAATGGTCGGTCATTGTGCCGCAAGAGGACAGCAATAAACCCATTCGGACAATAGGGTATAAGTTCGATTTTGAAGTAACTGCCCCTGCACAATGGCTTGAAGTAGGTTATTTTTCGGGATTTGGCAAAAATTCAAGCATGGGGTTTGGGTTTTCTGAGGTGTTGAAATAATTTCATTTATTTTCTAACAATAAACTGAAAAATACCTAATATTTGATTGAGTTGAACGAGATAATATCTGTCCAAGTCAATGAAAATAGTATTATCTTCTAATTTTAAAAATACCCATTCAAAGGCATTTGTGACTGCCCCATAAACGATTTTAGAAGATTCGCCTGTTTGTTGATTGAATAAACGTGCGGCATACATTTCAGCGGCACATTGAGCAAATCCTTCTTCTGGTGTCTTATTTTTGCTTTCGACCAAGCAAAAAATAGGGCGTTGAAGTTCTACAATTTTAGGTTTCATCGAAATCATAAAATCGGGTGCGCCTGTCAAATCGTTGCTTGCATCAATATTGAAAGTATAACCAGAAAAGATACTAATATGTCGGTTACGTCGCTTTATTTCTTTGATAATGGGGAAAATGATTGCCTCTGATTTCGCTTTTTCAGCATACAAGGGCATTTCTCTGGCTTCTTCTAAATCTTGTACCAAATGAGCCGATGGTTCAAGTTGTTCTATGGGTATGTCCTTGAAAAGGGAGATGCTTTCCTGTTCCAAACTAAATTTAGAAAATAATTTTGAGAATGTAAAATCTGAATATGCCATAATAATAAGAATTATTCTTTTTTTGACTTCAATACGCAAAATTACGTTAAATACGGCACATTTTCAATTTTCTGACTCCGTAAATTATTTTACTGAGGGGTCTAAACTCAAATACGAAACATTTCCTTGTGTTTTTTTTTGAATATTTTTAAAATAAATGTTTTAAATTCATTCAAAAAAATCGTCTAAAAAGTTTTATTTTCAACAAGTTAATTACTTTTACTTCTGTTATCAAACAAATCACTTTCTTATCCGTATATTAAACCAAACGATTTTTCTTACCAAATCTGAAATCAAATCCAAACTTATGGCAAACGAAAAAGAATACACTGGACGACAACGCGCATTACGTATTTTATTTTCTATTGTAGAAAGTCCTTATTTTTATACTATCAAACGACTTGCTGAAAAGTACGAAGTTGACGAATCAAGCATTAAACGTGATTTTGAAGCGTTTAAAACGGCAGGATTTGATATTGACTATGATGAACGGTTTCGTTATGCTTTGAGTGCAGAGAAAAAATATGAAAACCTAAAATCTGTTCTTATTTTTAGCAAAAAAGAAGAAGATACCTTGAATGAAGCCCTTCGATTGCTTGGAGCAGACAATCGGGACGTGGAAAAACTGCGTATCAAAATGGGGCGTATTTATGATGTGTCGAAAATGCACAGCACTTTTGATAAAAATTTTTTGACCAAAATGGACAAACTTGAAAAAGCCAAATTGGAAAAGAAAACCGTTATTCTCAAAGATTATCATTCGACAAGTAGTAGTTCTGTCAAAAATCGGCACATCGAGGTTTTTCATATCAGTGCTGAAGAGGATATTGTTCATGCCTACGATTTAGATGCAAATGACATTCGACACTTTCGCATTTCGCGCATTCCGAAATTAGAAATAACCCCAACACCGTGGACAAACATCAAACGACACAACATTGTCGCAACAGACCCATTCAGAATTCAAGACGACAAACAGCTTAAAGTCCACTTACAACTCAAAGTCGGTGCGTACAATGAACTTCTCGAACGGTTTCCTTTGACGCGCACTTTTTTGAAAGAAGTATCCACCGACAACGACGACGACGGCGTATTGTACGACCTCGAATGTCGCGTCAATCATCGTTTTTACGGATTGACAAATTTTATCCTTGGCTATCACCATAATATTGTCGCTATTCTTGAACCTGATTCGCTCGTTGACCATATCAGGAATGAGGCACAGAAACTTTTAGAGCAAAAGTTTTGAGGTTGAGACTTAAAATAAAATAAAAAAAGCCGAAAGAAAAGTCCTTCGGCTGAGAGCACTTGTAATCCATATTGGTGCGGTTATGAAGAAAGAGTTTTATCAACTCTACTTACTAATTTCAATTCCAAAAACTACAAATGAAAATATATTACAGAATAAATAGATGAATGCTTGACATTCTCCTACCATTACTTTCATCTTCGCCTTATCAGATTTATTCCATAGTAAGTAGATTTGATAACGAGTTCTAAATTTTAAAAAATGAAAACCGCAATTCTCGAACAAAAGTAAGTGTTTTTTCATCAAAGTCAAGCTATCAAAAAATTTATGTCTCAAAATTACCTTGTTTTTGAATCTTATAACGATGCTACATACATCAAAGAGTATTATAATCAGGAAAGTGATGGTTTTCTTGTTATCCATAGAAAGCATGGAGAAGGCGAAATAGAAGCCAACAAAATGATTGGTCTTATGCTTGCCAAGCATGGGTATCGTGTCGTATTGAAGGCTAATCAACCAAGTGTTCGCTCTGCGGATGCAACACTTAATGACAAAATATGGGAATTTAAAACGATTTCCGACGCAAAAAATTTAAGTAATCGTGTGCAAGGCAATATAAAAAATGGTAAAAAACAGGCCGCTAATATTTTAATTTTTATTAATCAACTTTATAACGCCAACGATATTACGAAAGGTATTTACAATGCTATTAAGTTTGATAAAGATGAGGCAGCACAAAAAATGGCTATTTTATTTCAAAGTGGTAAGTTAATCATTATAGAACGGGCTGAAGTGCTTGATAAATCATACAGAAAGAAGTTTTAAGTATAAAATAATAAAGGAGGATGAACTTACGTCCAGAGCCTCCTTTTTATGGTGACCAACCGCAGCCAGTCTAAATCTTTCATAAAGATGAAAGATTATGCTGCAAAGATAGGGTAAAATATGAACAATGCAAAAAAAATAAAAAAAATTACAAAATACTAAGGGGGTAGGGCAAATGCTGCACGACTTGCCGATATAGATTTGCACCATCATTAAAAACAAGGCTCTATTAGGGTTTCAAGTTGCTGCCAATTTTAAATTTCTTAAAGGCGGCGTAGCTGCCAAATATCGGTAATATTACCAACGAAATAGTATTTTCATTGGGGCGTAGCCCTTAAATTTGACTTCTTTAGCGGTTATACCGCGTTGTAAACCAAGTTATTTGATTATTGAGTTACCAAGATTGAGCAGCTACGCCGCTTTTAGTCTAAAAGTAGATGTCAGCAACTTGAAACCCTAATTGAGCCAAAAACAAAAGAAAATGGCAAAAAAAGTTGTAAAGAAAAAATGGACAGACAGAGCCGAGATAGAGCTTGAAGGCAATTATTCTCAATTGCACATGTCCGTAGAAGAATTAATGGAAATCTTCAACTGTTCGGCGGCTGAAATTAAGCGGAAGTTGAAAGAAATGGGGAGTTGGCAAGGGGATTAGATTTGGGGAAATACTGAGGGGTGGGGTAAATGTTGCCTTACCGTGTTATTTATCTTTGCAAAAAAAATTTAAAACATGATAAAAGAAATTGTAAATTTTGTTCAAGATTTAGAAAGAAGTGACCCAAACATTCATCAAAAAAAGGACACGTTAAAAGAAGGTTTGTATCTTTTTGTTCGTGTGAATCAAGAGGGGACATTATCCATTGTTCACCAATTGCCTTATTATGATAAAAAGGTAGGTGATACAAAAGTAACGAAAGCCCAATTAGAGGAAAATAATTTGGAGCTTTATAAAAGGTGTCTTGCTTTGCAGCAAGTATTAGTGCCTGTTGCATCAAGTAAGATATTTAATCCAAATGCTAAAATATTTGGTGTGACTTGCTCTCCTTTTGCGTTAGGCTTCAATAAAAAAAATATGGATGGTGACTCTAAAAAGGATTTATCCAATCAAGCTAAGAAGGTAAAAGATGGCATTATCCAATATTTTGAAACTGCAAAAAAATACGTAGATGTGCCTGATGATGAATTAAAAAAACAATTCACGTCTTGGTACAATACTTTTAGCGCGTATTGCAAGCATAATCTTGTTGATTTGCTTAAAACAATTGAAGATTATAATGCGGTTAAAGACGGTGGCATTTTTAATGTGTTCTTAATTTTAGATGAACCTACTTTTGGAGATTTTCAAATGGTCTATGATGCCTATTTTGATAAAAATATCTTTAATAAAGAAGAATTCAATAAAAACGATAGTAAAGGACTTTTGACAGGTGTACCCGATAGCCTTTATACATACAATGGTAAAAAAGCCTATTTACAGCATCAATCAGCTCCTTTTAATCTGAAATACAGAACGACTGGACAAGAAGCTAAAACAATATGGCAGTTTTACAATCTTCAAAAAAGGATATTGCCGAATCCGTTACCAATTTTCATTGACAAGCGCGAACTGAATAAAGATGTTGTTGCTCTTTTCAATGATGAGAAAAAAGAGACTTATACCGATATTATAAAAAGTCTTTTTACAAACCACGCACAAGACTTGGGTGGTTACTATCTTTTGTTTGCTTTAAAAGGGGAAATAATTGACTTAGACTTTGTTCCAAATTTTCAATTCTGTTAGAACAAAACGAAAAAGTGTTTTATTTTAAACGCTTAAGTAAGGATTTTCAACCCTTGCGTTTGGAAGATGCCTATAACGAAATGTTTAAAGGACGTGAAGAACCTTCCAAGTCGGTTGTTGCTAATGACTTACTTTCTTGTTTAGATATTCGTTGCTTCGGGGCAACTTTTGCAATGAAAGCCAAAGGAGGTGACAATATTGCTATCTCAATTCATGGACCCGTTCAGTTCAATCATGGTGTTAATATTTGGAAAGAGAATCATATTTTCTCTGAACAAATCATGTCTCCTTTTGCTAATAAAGAAGGTGCTGATGCAAGTACTTTAGGTAGTCAATCAAAACTGCAAGAAGGACATTATTTACATCATATTTCTGTCAATCCTAAAAACTTAGATGAAATTGTTCGCTTGGCTGGTGATAATGCTATGCCCCTCAGTACAAACGACATAACAAAACTTAAACAAGCTTTATGTTTTGGTGCAACTTACTTTGATTCATCAGCAAAAGCGGGTATTGATAATGAAGCCTTAGTTTGGGTTACGCTCAAAGAAGGCGCAAAATCTGTTTTGCCAACATTTAATAATCTTATCAGTTTGGATAAAAAGGGTGATAAGACTATTCTTAATCTTGAAGCGTTAACGGCTGCCATTGATAGATTAGGAACTGATGTTGCAAGCGTTGAACTTCACTATTTGACAGAAAGCGTAAACATGATTAATTCACCTATCAACGCTAAACATTTTGATATTTCATCAGGAAAAGAAATTACAAAATCATGAATAAACTAATTTCAGTTGATTTTTATGCTGATTTTGGTTTTCTGAAAAAGCCCGATACCAATAATCCAATGTATTTTAGTTTTAATATGCTACATAAACCTGCATTATTGGGAATTTTGGGGGCGATTATTGGAGAAAAAGGATTTTATGATGATGATAAACTTTTAAAATCGCAAGGAAAGGGCAAAAATGCAACTTCGGCTTATGAACGTGGCAATAAACCTGATTACTATGCAAAATTAGAACATCTCAAAATCGGCATACAACCTTTACGAAGTAATAAAGGTATTTTCATAAAAGACACAGTACAGTACAATAATGGAACTGGTCTTGCAAGCGAAGAAATAGGTGGAAATTTGATTGTCAAAGAGCAATTTATTATTGAACCTGGCTATCGCTGTTATTTGTCTTTGGATACAACAAAGGAGACAGATAGCAAACTTTATGACTATTTGAAAAACAGTTGGGCAGAGTATTTACCTTATTTTGGCAAAAATGATTTTTCGCTTTGGTGGGAGACATTTCAAGAATACGATGCACAACCAATTGATTTTGAATTGAATAAAGGTTTTGTTATTAGTACAATTTTCATAAAAGAGACACCCGTAAAAGAAGGCAAACAACGGATGCCCCGCCTATCAGTTTATGGCAAACTTGATAATGAAAAATTTATGTACTTTGAAAATTTGCCTATTGATTACGATACGGATCTTTGGCAATATCGTTATGAAGCATTTGCATTTACTAATTTCAGCATGAAAGCTGATTATGAAGTAAATGACCTTTTTAATGTAAAATCATTGGTTTCTGATGAAAAACACGTCATTCAGCTCTTTTGATGCTATTTACAAAAGCATCAAACCCATTTCAAAGATATTATTTGACCATACTCGTTATAAGGCACACCGTCCTCATAACGAGGGGTCAAGTGATAAAAAAGAAACATTGGAAGAACATATTGTTTTGGTCAATGAATACGCCTTGTTGTTAACTCAAAAGCATGGCTTAGAGCCACTTATTGACGGAATAATAAGTGAGTTGGTGCAAAAATATCCAAATCCAACTTACATTGGCAATTGGGTAAAGAAACTGTTTTTGAGTGCTATTATTTATCATGATTATGGAAAAGTGAATCCCAATTTTCAATCAGAAAAGATGAAAGAGGATTCTTTTTTGCCTTATGATAAATCCATAAAAATTGATACACAACACTCAAAATTAAGTGCATATATCTATGTCAATGATTTTGTGCAAACTATACAAGCGGACGATAAACTATCAGAAGACGATAAATATTTTCTGTTTTTATTGTGTAGTTTATTTTCTGTACCAATTCTCAAACATCATGCACCATTTATTGACCATTACATTGATTTTAAAGAAGATGAATTAAAATCTATTAATCGGTTTTTAAAAGAATTTGATATTGAGCAAAGTTGGGATGACGTTTTTACAAAAGAAGGTGCAAAGTCTTTGGTTGAAGATTTGATGCCTGATGTTCAAAATCCGATTTTAATAATCATTCTTTTAAAACTCAATTTTTCATTATTAACGTCTTCTGATTACTATGCTACCAACCAATATATGAATGGCTTTGCGGTCAATGATTTTGGTTTAATTGATGCAGATTTTAAAGAGAAATTGTATCAAAATTACTGGAATTATGCCTATAACCAAGATACAAGAAACAAATGGGAAATACTGAGGGGTACTGATTTTGAAAAATTACAAGAGAGAAATAATGTCAATTTAAACCAATTAAGGGCTAAACTCTTGATAGAAACAGTCGAATCTATCAAGGAAAACCCCAATAAGAATTTGTATTATTTAGAAGCACCAACAGGGGCAGGAAAAACAAATTTGTCATTAGCTCTTGCATTAGAACTTTTAAAAAGTGAACAGTCTTTGAACAAGATATTTTACGTTTTTCCTTTTACAACGTTGATTGTTCAGACTTTTGAAGCAATCAAAAACACGCTGGGTATTACAAATGAGCATATCATTCAATTACATTCAAAATCGGGCTTCCACAGTTTAGAAGAGGATGATGCTAAATATGGTAATGAAAAATTGAATTACTTGGATAACTTATTTTTAAATTATCCAATCACATTGCTTACGCATATCAAGTTTTTCAATATTCTTAAAGGAAATGATAAAGAGACCAATTACATCTATCATCGTTTGGCAAATTCGGTAGTTATTATTGATGAATTACAATCCTACAACCCTAAACATTGGGATAAAATAGCTTGGATGCTTTCAGAATATGGACGTGTTTTTAATATTAAATTTGTTTTGATGTCTGCAACGTTACCAAAGATTAACGAGGCAGACAAAACAATTACAGTACCATTTGAACGATTAATTAAAGACAAAAACAATCCTAATTTTGGACAACGGATTGAATTTGATTTTACACTTTTAGATTGGGAAAAACCTCAAAATACTGAGGGGGGGCAAATCTATCTTGACAGGCTGGCTTCTTTCGTTAAAAAAGAATCTGATGCTTATGCGCTAAATCGAAAAGACAAAGACTGTGGTAAAGTGCGAACAATCATAGAATTTATCAAAAAGAAATCAGCGAATGAATTTTATCAAGTAGCCATAAATGTTTTTAAAGATTATAAAATTTATGTGCTTTCTGGTGAAATTTTAGACCCTCGAAGAAGCCATATTATCAAAGCAATCAAAGCACAAAAAGACGAAAAAGTGCTGTTAATTACCACACAAGTCGTTGAGGCAGGAGTTGATATTGATATGGATTTAGGTTTTAAAGATAGGTCTTTGATTGACAGCGACGAACAATTGGCAGGGCGTGTCAATCGAAATGCCAATAAAACAGATTGCAAAGTCTATATTTTTGATTACGACAATGAGATACAAATTTATAGAAGTGACGAACGACGAAAAGTGACAAAAGAGAAAATTAGTTTAGATGATTACAAAGATATTTTGGTCTCAAAAGATTTTGATAAACTGTATCAATTGGTTTTTCAAAAAATTGATAAAAAAAATAAGAATAGTTACGAAAAAGAAAATATCAAAAAATATAAAGAGGTTTTTGAACGTGTTGATTTTCAAACGATTAAAAAGGAATTTCAACTTATTGAAGATGACACAAAATCCGTTTTCGTACCAATGCCAATTCCAATTGCAGATTTTGATGATGAAATGATTGGTGTAGCAAAAATGTTTGATATTTCAATTAATGGCTTTATTCATGGTAAGGAAGTCTTTGAAAAGTACATCGCGATCATAACAAACAAAGACCAAGCGTTTCACAAAAAGATGATTAATTCAAAACAAATCTATGGTTTGATAAGCAAATTTATCTTTTCTGTTTATGAAAACGCAGCCAAAGAATTGATGTGTTATTCTGATGGTGAAAGTGAGAAAAGTTATACCAAACGTTTTGGTTTAATTTATTTACTCAATTGGAAAGATGACAAAGATGACCAAATATACAGCTACGAGAGTGGTGTTAATCAAGTGCTTTTGAAAAATGATGTTTTTTTATAAAAACCATAAAAAATGACAAATCAAGAATTAAAACCCCAAGTAACCGCCCTCATAAAAGCAGGGAAAGCGATTCAAGCTATTATGTTGGTACACAACACTTTAAATTGTGGTTTGAAAGCGGCAAAAGATTATGTTGACAAAATAATATCTGAACAATGAAACGATATTTAACTCAAATGAAGGGTGATTTAAAACCCGCTTTGGACAATCTGCCCAGTCCAGAAACATTTGAACTGATGTATGGCGATGGATTCATGGAAGGCGATTTGTCGAATGTGCCTGTCAAGACATTGGCAGAATGGCTCGGTATTGATTTGGCAACGCTGCCACCGTCGGATATGTTGACCAAAAAACAACACATTGACATGGCAAAAACCTTGTTGTCTTATTGGGATGCGGGCGATGAATTGGTACAGATTATTCGGTGTGTTCTACCTAAAAGGCAATATGAATCGGCGATAGAATATATGCAAACCAAAGGGCGATACGATGGACGCGGTGGTTTTGAATTGGTTATCCCCCCCCTAACACCCGAAGAATTGCGTAATATTCGCAGCCCAGCAGACGATTTAGACTGGGGTTTGCCACTCATTGAGGGAGAGGACAATGGCTTACCATTCTAAAAACAGGCTCTGAAAATCCTTTTTTACTGAGGGGTATTTCGGCATGTACTGAGACGCAAAATTTTGCGTCCCTACAGGCGTGCATTTCTAAAATATATTTTACTATCACAATAGTGGCATTTAGACCGTTGCTGAATCAATCATTGGATTGGGTCGGATAGCCCAATTTATGCCCAAAACGGACTTCAATCATGGCAAATATCACCGCTACGCATATCAATTACTACCATATCTGCCGCCGCAAATTGTGGCTGTTCTCAAACGGTATTACGATGGAACATACTTCGGATATGGTGACGGAAGGCAAATTGATTGGCGAATCAACTTATCCGCAACGCGCCGAAAAATACACGGAATTGGCGTTCGATGGCATCAAAATAGACTTTTATGATGCGCGAAATAAGATTGTTCACGAGATTAAGAAGTCCAATAGGGCAGAGGCGGCGCACATTGCGCAGGTCAAATACTATCTCTGGGTCTTGGAACGCAACGGTATTGTGGGCGCAAAAGGTATTTTGGAATACCCAAAACTCCGAATTACTGAGGGGGTAGAACTGACCGACGACGACCGCTTGAAAATTCCCGTTTGGGAATCTGATATTCGGCTGATTGTGGCGGCTGATGTGTGTCCGTCGGTTATCAATAAACCGAGTTGTAAGAAGTGTTCGTATTGCGATTTTTGCTATGCGGGGGAGTGAATTTTAAATCAAAAAAACAAAAAAAATGAAACGTTCTTTTTATTTGTTCAATCCTGGGCGCATGAGCCGAAAGGACAATACTTTACATTTTATTGCCACCGACGCGGAGGGTAATGAGACGGGCAAGAAGAACCTGCCGATAGAGACGATTGACAATCTCTATATTTTTGGGTCGGTTGATGCAAACTCGTCGTTGTACAATTTTTTGGGTAAGGCACAAGTGCCTGTCCATTTTTTTGATTACTACGACCATTACACGGGGTCTTTTATGCCGAAGGATTATCTTTTGGCGGGTAAAATGCAGGTAGAGCAGACGAAAGCCTACATGACGAAGGACAAACGCATGGCGATTGCAAAGGCTTTCATTGAAGGCGCATCGTTCAATATGCTCAAAAATTTGAAGTATTACGACAAACGCGGACGCGATGCCGAGCCGTTGATTGAACGCATCGAGACGTACAGAAAGAGCATACCCCTCAGTAAAGAAGTACCTGAGTTGATGGGGTTGGAAGGCAATTGTCGGCAGACGTATTACGATGGTTTTGAATTGATTATCAATGATTTTGAGATGGGCAACCGCACAAAGAATCCGCCATCAAATGAGGTCAATGCGATGATTTCGTTTGGCAATGCCCTGTCGTATTCGTTGACTTTGGACACGATTTACCACACACAACTCAATCCGACGATTTCGTTTTTGCACGAACCCGGGGCGCGACGGTATTCGTTAGCATTGGATATTTCAGAAATTTTTAAACCAATATTGGTGGACCGCATGATTTTTAAACTATTGAACAAACGCGAAATCCGCGCCGAGCATTTTGACAACAAAATGAACAGTTGTCGGCTCAACGACAAAGGGCGGACAATTGTAGTAAAGGAATGGGACGAGCGACTGAAAGAGACGATTCAACACCGCAGCCTCAACAAAAAAGTGAGCTATAAGCACCTCGTGAAGTTGGAGTGTTATAAATTGCAAAAACATATTCTCGGCTTAGATGCTGAATACAAACCTTTTAAAATTTGGTGGTGATGTACATAATTGCTGTTTACGATTGTGGCGAAAAACGGGTGGGCAAAATGCTGAAACTTTGTCGTCGTTATTTGACGTGGATTCAAAACTCGGTTTTTGAAGGCGAACTGTCGGAGGTGCAGTTGAAAAAATTAAAAATTGAAGCGGCGGCTATCATGGATGCGCAGTCGGATAGTTTGATTATCTTTACAAGCCGCCAAGAGCGATGGTTGGCAAAAGAAGTAATTGGTTTGGAGAAAAATTCGACAGACAATTTTTTATGATTTTTTATAAATCATTGAAAATGAGCTACTTATACTGAGGGGTATTGTCGGTGATTGTATGCTTATGCTTTAAGAGACTTAAAAGTTGTTTGACATCTTGGCTTTTTTTATAACTAATTGAAAATCAATGCCTAAAAAAGTCGTCGCTGCCCCGCAAAAAACATACAATTGGACTTCGACGACTTTAGGCAAATTAAATAATAAAGTGAGCAAAATAAAAATATAAAAACGCTAAAAAAAAGGATTGTTTCTTTGGTCGTTTAGCTTTATCGTTTACCTTTGCAGAACAAAATTTCGCCGTTGTTTTTGGACAAAACGGCTTTTAACCGCACCACTTTGGAATTGAAATGTTAATACCGTCAGATTGATACATTAAGCCCTTTGTCCTTTTAACCGCACCACTTTGGAATTGAAATAAAATATACACGTGTTTCATTTGCCGTTTCGTTGTGTCTTTTAACCGCACCACTTTGGAATTGAAATAGCCCCGATGTCATCGGGAATTGTTAGCATCAACTTTCTTTTAATCGCACCACTTTGGAATTGAAATCAGTAAACATTGAATCTTCAATTATTGATGTATGTCTTTTAACCGCACCACTTTGGAATTGAAATTTTCTCGTTGGTCAATATCGGTTAATTCTTGCTCACGTCTTTTAACCGCACCACTTTGGAATTGAAATTGCCTTGCGTATCAAACGCGCCACCATTGACATCTTTCTTTTAACCGCACCACTTTGGAATTGAAATGATTACATGAAAATCATTGAAGAACTTTTGAAAATTCTTTTAATCGCACCACTTTGGAATTGAAATTAGTTGACAAACGGGCTTTTACGAAATCCGATGAACGCCTTTTAATCGCACCACTTTGGAATTGAAATACAAATTCAGGTACTTCATCGGCAATCTCATCAAAAGGATACTTTTAATCGCACCACTTTGGAATTGAAATTGATTGATAGCTGTTGATATTTCTGCACCTGCTAAACCGCACTTTTAATCGCACCACTTTGGAATTGAAATATATCTAGCGTTTATCCGTTTATTAGCCGCCGTTTTTTTTTCGATACTTTTAATCGCACCACTTTGGAATTGAAAT
>JAXHNU010000023.1:0-98120 GCA_034520175.1 Saprospiraceae bacterium | reverse complement strand
ATTTGCCTTTACCAGGAGAAGATGATTTTGACAAATCAGAATTTGATGAACTTTTTTCATCCACTCTTACTCAGAAAAAAAAGGTTTCTACTGAAAAGATTAGTAAAGTATATAATTATTAATTATTATTGATTATTTTTTATTTTTATAATTTAAATTTATTATTAATTTTAGCCCAAAAAAAGACATAAGAAAATTAAAAAGAAAAAGATAAAATCTAAAAAGAAAAAAGACAAAAAGACAAAACTAAACAAAAAGAACGAAGTGAAAGAAAGAAAAGAAAAATTATTGAAAAAATTAAAAAACAAAGAAAAAGTTGACTCTGAAGAATCAAAAGTGGAGCCCATATATCTGAGGTTGTTACACATTAAATTTTTCAAAATTATTTATTATTATTATTTATTTTTTGAGATGGAGTTTCTCGTCACCCCCGCCCTGAGTCTCAAGGCGTGAGATCCCAGCCCCCTGATTGACTCGTTCCTATCTGCAGTTCATACGAAAGTGGCCGACAAGCAATTGCTTGTCGGCCACTTTCATATGACTTCATTGAGGTTTCGCTCAGCTGTCGAAACCGTCACCGTGCATCGCCTCGTTCATCGACGCGTCGGCGTATCCACGGCGGTAGTCCCAAATGACGCCATGCCTCGGGCATCGGGTCGTAGGCAGGCTCGTGGGGGGCGGACGGTTCCGTCCACGAGCAGCTGCGGCAGGTTTGCGCGCAGCATGTCCCAGTCGTGGTAGTGATCTTGTTGGCGGTCCTCGCGGCAGACTGCGAGACCGCGGATACCGCGGGTGAGCGAGGAGTGCCTCGTATACAGCGAGGTCAGCGAGATCCTCCTCGACCGCTTGGCGTTCGTGGGGTCGAGTGGTTGGCCCGGCTCGATGGCATCGAGAGCCGCGGAGGGGTCAGCTGGGTCGCGGCGAAGGGATCTGGCGGCAGACCGGGGGGCAGTTGATCACGCACAGCACCACGGTACGCAGGTCAGGGGGGTCAGCGCCACTTGTTAAACGCATTAGCGTTCCTGCTCTCGTCTTCTTTGCGCCTGATGATGTCTCTTTTTTGCAAAGTGCCTTTGAGGATGTAATTTATTTTACCCAATTTACCCGTATGCCCGACGCTCGCAGTGCCATTTACAGCGTTTGGCGGTGTATGACCCAACAGTAAAGAGGCATTGGTAGCAGTTTTGGCGGGATTTTTAGTCAAAAATGATGTTAGGGTGTCCCACCCTATTCACTTGCGCGTCGGTAGTGCCGTCGCTGTTCCTGATGATGACGATGCGCTCAATCATGGCAGCGGGGATATTGTCCACGCGGACGCTGCGGTTGTCTGCACCGCCTGGCACTCGGTTGCCGTCAATCAAAATTTGCGTGTAGCCAGTGCCAATACCGCGCCTATCGGGCGTTTCCTCATCGTCATCTGTACCAAACCTTTTACCCGGACTTGCCCCCTCAGTATATCGCTTGCTGTATGATAACCGAGATTTTTCAAAGTCCTTTTTATCAATCACCACCACCGCATTAGCACTTTCGCGTTGGGTCGTGAGGGCATCTTTTTCTTCGGTGAATTGATAGTTTTTTTTGCGGTCGGCTTTGGTTCGGGCAGTCGTATTTTTCTTTTTTTTGCCCTTTTTAGCGTTGTTTCTTGGCTCGTTCCAAACGGCATCTTCGTTTATTTCACGCCACGTCTCTTCCATTTTTTCTCCAAAAATGCCGAATATGCCCGTTGAAAATTTGGCTCGACAGACATACAGCACTGTTGGCTTTTTAACCACTGAGAAAGTGTCGCCATTCACTGAAAATACCAATTTTACTGAGGGGATGTTTTGATCGGTTTGAGCTATCGGTAAAGCACGATTATGGACTTTACCTTTGTATTGATACGTTACAGTGAGTTTTTTCCAAACGAGTCGGACGACAAAATTATCTTCCACCCATAGCAACCGTATCTGCACATTAGGCGGCGGCGTTGAAACTGAACCGCCCAGTCGGTCGTGTCGGCTAAAAGATGCCGCACTTCATTTTGGGCTATTGCTTGGTTGTTTATTAGCCCGAAACTGCTTAAAAGTAGCAAGCGGTATATCGCTTTTTTATAGTTTGTTTGCCACAGCATTTTAATTCAGAATGTATGAATCTGCTCACCAAGAGGATAGCATAAATCATTGATTAGCAATTTTTTACAAAAATTTACGCATTGTTTTCACTTGTTTTTTTCAAACCCATAACGCCAATCGCCCTGTTGCGTGTTGTTTTTTAAGTTCAAAATACTCGTTTTACTGAGGGGGTGGTTTTCACAAAGTCGGTCTTGTATGTCACCTTTATTTTGTCAAAACAATTTTTTTAGTAAAAGACCTATCACCCGCTGTAAGCCGATAATAGTAAAGACCCGCCGCAAAAGCATCGCTGAACGTGAAAGGGAAAACGTAGTTTGCTGGCTCGTACTGCCCGTTGACGACATCGGCAACCACTGACCCTGCGCATTAAAAAGGCAATCGGACGGACATGGCTTTGAGAATATGAAAATTAAAATAAGCCGTTCCGTCGCTTGGATTAGGATAGACTTGATGCAGAAAAACGAGGTCTTTATTCACAAAGTCTTTGGAGTTGTCGTACTCAAACAGACAACTACTGCGGTTGATTTTAGCGATAAAAAAATCCTTATTACCATCGGAGGTATGCGTTCGGTTAGTGTCTGTTTGTAACTGTCTGACGTACTGCCCCGCAATGTAGATGTCTTTTCGGAAATCCAACCAAACGCTTTCAGCTTTGGTTTGGTTGAAACTCGATATAGATTTGGCAAAATCCACCTTGCCCGAAGGGGTGTATTTGACCAAAAAACCGCTTTGTGCCGAAGCTGCCGCGCCGCCGCAGGTAGCCACAATGTGGCTTGTATCTTCGGCGGCGAGTCGAAACCCTGATTTGTATTCACCGACGATGTAGAGGTTGTTGTCATCGTCGAAAACGGCTTTTTTTGGTTTTGCTTCGTTGAGTGCGCCCACAATTTTTGCCCATTGGAGGATGCCTTTTTTGTCGTAACGAACAATCAACATATCTTTTTTAGCATTCGATTGCAATGTTTTGCCTTGTACTTCTACGACGTATTCAAACTCTGCGACCGCTGCCACACTGCCGTCGCCGCCAACGGCAATAGACTTAAATTTGACCTCTTTCGACGATTGATACTCGGCTTTTGCCCAAATCGGTTGCAATTTTTTATCAAATTTTGCCAAATAACCCGATTTGCCATTCGCCTGAATACTGATATTATTGCCCAAATCCATCACCCCGCTGAAAATGCCGCCGATGTAAATATTGCCTTCTCTGTCACCCGCCATACTTTCAATTTTATCGTCAAAGGGCGTTCCGAGTGGCTTGAAATCCAGAACGCGTCCAGTCGAATCGAATGAAAGTAAATAACTGTCTTCACCGCCGCGCGGCAGATATTGGGTATTATTGACCGTCAAAATATTTTTGGAAGATACCGCCGTGACAAAGGTGTTATCGTCTGTTTGAGCGATGCCAAACATTTTCGCTTCTACGCCTAAGAGTGGCGCAATGGGCAAGTTCAACCATTCGGCTTTGCCGTCGCTGCCGATTTTCATCAAAAAACCCATTTTGCCGAACTCCGACGTGTATTCCACGCCATTTAGCCTTGTTTTTCCGACGAACTCGCCCGTTAAGAAAAGACTGCCGTTGCGGGCTAACAGGGCGGCATTGGCTTTGATTTCGCCCGTGCTAATCAAATAATTGAAATCTATGACTTCTGATTTCTCCATGTTCAGGCGCGTCCAAAACATACTTTTAGCGTCGAATTGACCCTTCACGAGCCTGTTGCCGAAAAAAAACGAGTCTTTAAACTCGCCCAAAGTCCAGAGCGTTCGACTTCGGTTGTCACCTACAATCACCCGCGCATTGGCATCAGCACCACTTGTCGAAAACCGTTCCCAAGTCGTCAATTGCGCCCAAGTTGTGGTTGCGCAAACGAGGCAGACAATCGCAAAAACCAATACTTTTTTCATTGCCTTTTTTATTTTGATAAAGCTGCTTTTAATACCCCTCAGTATTCAGCGAAATTTTTATATCTTTCCCTAAATAATTGATTATCAATGATTTAGAAAGCCACGCATTAACGTTCTTTTTTCTCTTTTGGTGGTTTTGGTTTTTTATCCCCCACTTTTTTATCTTTCGGTTCTTGCGGCTTTTTTTTTTCTCTTGTTCTCTTTTGACTTTTTCGGCTTGTTTTTTCTTTTCTTTTGTTGTCCAAGTGACCTTCTGTTCGGCAGTCAATAATTTTTGAAAATCTTGTTTAAACTGGGCATCTAAAGCCTCTCTCTCGGCTTTTTCACGGTCTTTATCGGCATTTTTTTCATCTGATTTCTCGGCATCCACATTGGCTTTGTGGTATTTTAGTTTCAACGCCTCTTTGCGTGTTTCGAGAGCTAAAATTAGGGGTTGCAACTTCGAGGCTTGCGCTTCCGAGAGTTTGTACTCTTCTTGCATCTTCCGCGTTTTTTTTGCCGCTTTTTCGGCAGGCGTTTCGGGTTTTTGCTGTTTCGACTGCTTGTATGCTATAAATTCTGCGGCTGTTAGGGTCGCTTTAAGTCGTTTTCTTCCGCTTTTTCAAGTTCTTTAATTGCCTTTTTAACGGCTTCAGTACGGGTAGGGTCAGTGTTTTCAAGTGCCGCATACTGGTTTGTGAGCGATGCCTTTTCTACCGAAAACGTATTGCTGACGTGCTGCACTTTGGTTTGAACGTTGTCATTCAGTACGGCATCAGCCGTGTTGTTGCTGAATTTGGTTGCGTCCGTTGCGCACGCTACGCAAGTCATTAGGAAAAATATTTTTAACAACATCAGTTTCATTTTTTTAGAATTAAAGACCCCTCAGTATTTTTTTAAAAAATAAGAAAAAGTATAAATGATTGATTTAAAATAGTTTACGAAACGCATCGTCTCATCTTTCACGCTTAATTTCTAAGTCAAAATCAAATCAGACGTTGCCACACAGCAACACGGCAGCACCTCATTTTCGCCCAAAGGCACATCGGGAGCAACCAAATATTGAACTGTCCCCGCTTGCAAGCGCATTTTGCACAAGCCACAATTGCCCGCCCGGCAATCCCCCGCTATAGGCGAAGCCTTCGGTTTCGAGGGCATGGAAAAAGCGTAGGCGTAGAAGCTGTTTCAAAACTAAAATCGCCCCAAGTCCTGCGAAAGTAGCCGTCGTTTTCAACCGCCGAGACTGCCGAGATACCAAAACTTTCGTAGTGAATCTTTGTTTTTTCGACTCCCTCAGTCAATAAGGCGTTTTCGAGTTTGTGCATCAAATCGTTGTTGGCGCACATGTAAAAAGCAGTATTGTCAAAATTTCCGACGTAATGTCGCAAGGTCGCCACCGAAATACGTTGGGTTTCGCCTTGCCAATTGTCTGCCGCAGTTGCGCGAGTAACAATGGGTATGTAAGTAAAATCAGGCGTTTTTTGAGCGATTTTTATAAACTCTTGGTGAAAAATCACATCTTCTTGATAACTATTCGAGTAAAATAAAAAGATTTTTGAATCCTTATTTTGCCCACGTTTCTGTTGGTCTAAAAAATGATGCAACATTGCCCTCAGCGGTGTGATACCAATGCCACCTGCGATAAAAACTAAGCGGTTTGCTGCGGTATTACACGTAAAATGCCCTGTCGGAAGGCTTGCCAAAAGACTTTTGCCCGTCTGCATATTTTCCCACAACCACGACGACCCAACACCCGTATCTTCTTTTTTGATACCCAATTCATAATAAAATGGTGTTTTTTTCCAAGCTGCTAACGAATAAGCTCGTTTGATGCGCCGATTACTGAGGGGTATCGAGAGGCTAAGATATTGCCCCGCTTTGAAGTTTGGTAAAGGCAAAAAAATACCGATGCCGCAGGCGCAGCGTAAAAAGGTGGTCGGTGTGGTCAATCCGTTCGGCAACGACAAGAGTGCGGGGTTGGGTAGCCACTTGAAGTCGGCGTAGGCGTACACTCGACACAATGCCGCTTACCAAAACAGCCACAATGCCAACACTTGCCACCAATGCCGCAATGCCGATGAATATGCCGATGTTCATGCCAACGCTGTTTTAACTATTCTTTTTCTTTGTTTTCTTTTTTCTCCTTGATTTCTTCGGTTTGGAAATTGCCTTCGGGGTCAAATTTCAATTTTATCTTATCGTCGGTATCATTTTTTAATTCGATTTCCACAAAACGGTTGCCTTTTTCCTCTTTCAATTTGCTTTTATGAACCATAAATCCTTTGTATTGAACATTCTGAGCGATGTAAGCCTTGATTTTAGGATTCAAATTGGCTTCGGGCAGGTGGGTATCTTTTTTCAAAATACTGCCATCGGCGGCTATTTTAATCTTTGTTTCTTGTCCCTTTTCACCCCAATTGGCTTCGTATTCTTGTTTTTCTGCATTGAATTTCCAAGTCGCTTGGTCAGCGTTCGCTGTGCCGTTGAGGGCACTTTGTACCGTCTGCGGCACTGCCGATTTATCTAAGGCTTGGGGTTTATTGCCTCCTTTATTGGCTTCTTTTTTATCATCTTTTTCGGTTGTTGCCTTGTTTGAATCGCCTGAATTTTGGCAAGATGGCAACAACAAAACTGAGCCGAGTAATAAAACCATTGCCGCGACGACGGTTTCTATCCGATTTACTGAGGGGGGTATTGGCAACTTCGACGCAACGGTTGCGGTTTGCATTTGGGCTTGTTTGCGGAGGCGGCGATACCACATCCATACGCCCGTGAGAGGTAAAATACAGCAACTTAACCCTACCAAGACAATCCAAATATTGCCGTAGGATTTTCCAAAAAAAGCTTTGCCCGTGTGTAAGTCCATGACTAACTTGTGCATCGGAATTGTGGTCGGCATTTGGGCTTTGCTGGTTGATAACTTAGGCGTAGCTGCCGCCAGAAAGTCAGCAAACGCTTGGTCTTTAGTCCAATTTTTGCCGTTATCGTGAGAGATATATAGTTCTTTGCCCGACGAAATTGCCCAACTGCCGTCGGCACGGAAATCTATTTGACGGGTCTCTTTGTTGCTGATTTTGCTCATTTTATTATTTTCAATAAAAAACAAGCCTTGTTGGCTTGCCACAAAAATGACATTCTTGTGCCTGCCAATTTGCCAAATATCCTGACCCTTGAAATCGTCCATTGCCGCAATTTGTCCTACCTTTTGAACGTACAAACCCGCCTTAGTGCCGCAATAAACGACCCCCTCAGTAGGGTCGGCAAAAGTGCATTTGACTTCGCTTTTTTTCATGCCTTCTTCTTTTTGCATCATCGTCGGCGAGTAGCCAGGTAGCCATGCCACATTAATTCGCGGCTCAGAAGATGTGTTTTTGTAGGATTTTTCGCAAGCAATCAGCACCGCTGTCGCCCCGACAATGAGTATCGGCAGCGATAAAATCAGTCCGACCCACGTATGCCATTTTGTAGAACTTAACACGTTTTTCACTTTTTACTCTTCTTTTTTTGATAATAAATGCAGAGGGGATGTCTTTATGAAATTGTGTCCTTTCAAAAACCACCCCCTCAATATTTTGAACTGAATGACTTCTTTTAATCTTTAAAAATGCGTTTTGTTGCCACTCTGCCCGATTCATCTCTCAGCGATAAAAAATAAATACCCGATGGTAAAGCTGACATCACCAACGCGCAACACGGGTGCGGCGGAAGGGTCAATCGGTTGCGCATAAACCGCACGACCTGCTGCGTCGTGCACCGCAACGTGTCGAACAGCCGTTGCACTTTGCCATTCGAGCGTCAAAAAATCAGTTGTTGGATTCGGAAAAATGTTCAATTGAGCGTCGAGTAGGTCACGCGTGCGGGTTGAAGTGTTGCCAACGAACATACTCGAAGCGTGCCGTGCAATGAAAAGGTTTTTGGTTGCCAAGCTGCCACCATAAGTCAATGTGCCTGCGCCAATGAGTGTTGCATTGGCGCGGAAAGAACCACAAATGATACTTTTGCCTGCCGCATCAATCTCAATGCTCTTGCCCTCAATGTCGCTTGCACTCAGAATAGCCCGTAAGAAAACGGGTACGCCCGCAGTCGTATATTTGACTAAGTCAGTATTTTTTCCGCTTTCGGCAGTCACCGCAGGCAACGTACCAATGGTAATTGTGCGGGTGAATTTGCCTGTAGCCAAGACATCGCCCCGATTGTCCACTGCTAACCCATCGCTCCTGAACTCGTCAGAAGCGGTTGCGCCAATGTGTGTTTTGACCCAAGTTAGCACTCCTGCACCTGTCCATTTAGCGACCCAACTATTTTTACCAGCGTTGGTAAAGTTGAAATTGCCCGACGCGTCGAAACCAATACCCGTATCAAAATCGCCTACTGCATACACCGCGCCCTGCGGGTCGATTTTGACGGCTTTTGCACCGTTTTTGTTCGTTCCCGTGAGGGCAGAGGGTGCAAATGCCCATAGTGCCTTACCCGCGCTATCGAGTTTGGCAACATAAAAATTTTCTGAACCCGCACTCGTGAGCGTTCGAGTTGTGGTGTTGCCGACGGTTGCCGTTCCTTCAAATTTGCCGACAACGTGCATATTGCCAACCGAATCAACGGCAATATCGTCCACCGTAGTTTTACCAGTGGTACCGTTGATAATGGTCTTTGCCCAAATCAAAGCACCGTTTTGGGCATATTTTACGACAAAACCATTCTCTCCTGATGACGGAGGTGCTTCTAATGCGTTACCGCCAAAGGTGATACCACCGCCTTTTAATTTGCTACCGACATAAACGTTACCCGTTTTATCCACTCTCACCCGCCGCCCTTCAACTTCCGCAGTTGCCGAGCCGCTCTGGCTTTTTACCCATTGCACACGACCGGCAGAGTCTAATTTGGCAACGTAAAACGCTTTTCTGTTGTTGGGTTCGGTCAATGTTGTATCACCAATTTTGATGCTTGTAACAAACTTACCCGTAATGTAAAGATTAGACAAACGGTCAATGGCAACACTCGTCGGTTGTCACTTCTTTGCCAACCGTTGTGCCTTTGAGCGGAATTGCCCAGTGAAAATTACCCAACGTATCGTATTTGGCTAAAAATCCTGATTTCGTACCCGTGCCGTTACCCGTGAGTTGGAAATTACCGAAACGGAGTGTATCTTGAAAATCGCCGATGATGTAAACGAAACGTTGGAACGTCGCAATTCCTTTGCCATCAGCTTCTGCGGTTATGATTAGCCTGCTGCGCCCAATCAAAATTTTGGGCTGAAAGCATCGTGCTGAGGGTCAAAAAGAACAACATCATTGTAAATTTGTAAAAGTTTTTTTTCATTTCTTAAAGTTTATTTTGTAAAAACTAATATTTCACCTAAAAAAAAGTGGCTTTTCAAGGTTGTTTTTTCCCTAAAACCAATCCCCAAAAGTCAGAGGTATAAAAGTGAAATTTACTAAGACTAAATCTAAATAAAATGCAAAAATAAAGTGCGCTCTGTTTTCTGCCTAATATATTTGCGTCATTTTAATGTAAAATTGCAAACTACTGTACAACAGATTTTATTAATATTTAAATACTTGATTATCAAGATATTATATTAATTTTTTAGCGTGTGATTAACGCTGCCTACGGCAGCGGAAGGGTTCTTTCGGACGCTCAATTTATTTTTTTTGAGAAACGGGCTGCGCCCGTTTCTCAAAAAAAATAAATTGAGCGTCCATTCCCCCTTTTTTCGGCGGCGAAGCCGCCGTTACTCATCCAAAAACTTAATGGAGAGTACCCCCTCAGTATTTTAACGACTTTCTTGCCACCAATCGTAGGCACTTCGATTGAGTAACAGACTCGCCACAAGCACGAACACCAATAAGTTAATTTGCGACAAATCGGGCTTTTGCAATTGCCCAACCAAGTGGGCAACATTGGCAACCGTGTAGGAGAGCGATAAATAAAAATTGACCCGCCGCCACACCGTTTGATTGAAATAGAGGCAAAAAGTCAGAAAACACAAAGGCAAAATCTGGAAAACAAAGCGAATCGCTGCCGCGCCAAGCGGTACGATGCCCTTTGCGTCGTCGCGCACGACATTGATGCCGTAAAAAATTTCGCCGACGTGGTAATTGAAATGCAGTATCATGCCCACCGTCAAGATGAGCCATAAAAAAGCAATGCGACAGTTGTTACTCATTTTTAAATTGGATTTTTAATTGAAAAATAGCTCCCAAACCAATCACGCTAATGACGATGCCCGCGTAGGGTTTCTTCCAAGTCTCCCTATGGCATTGCTAATTGTGGATTATTAACAATAACAGGACGCACGATGGTGGCTTTTTTCGATTTTTTATATTTTCGATGATACCAAATCATAAAACCTGTAATTGGCAATGTCGCGGCGAATAGACTGGCAAAAAAGGCAATCAGCTTGCCAACAATGCCGTAGTTCTGCCCCGTGTGCAAGTCTCGATTCGCGTGTTTGATTTTGTCGCCTGTTTTATAATCGGCATACAGTTCAGTGTGGATGATTTTGCCTGAATATTGGTCAAATTCAAAAACATTGCTTTTTTTATAGACCGCATACGGATATTTTAAATTGACTTTAATGATGTCTTTGTCGTTTTTCGCAAAATTGATGTGCGCCTCGTTCCAACCCACGTATTTGTCATTGACTGCCTGAAACGCATTTTGGGGTGTGAACACTTTATTTTCTTCAAAAACGGATTGTTTTTTCTTTTTTTCCATCATTTTTTCACCCAAAGCCGCATAAACGCCTTTTTGAACGGGCTTGACCGCCCACCAAATGCCCGTCAAGGCAATGAGAAACAAGGGCAACAAAAAATAAAAACCCAATGTGTTGTGCAAACTGTAATTGACAAGTTGCCATTTACCCGTTAAATTCAGATTAAATGCCGTTTTGCGTTGATTTTTCTTGCGTGGAAACCATAAATAGAGACCCGTAAGAAGCATTGTTAGGAATATCACTACATTTGCAGCGATTATCCATTTGCCGACTTCACCCAAAAACAGCGTTTTGTGCATATCCTCTACGTACCACATGAAATCACGTTCCAAATTCCACCTGCCTATTAAAGAAGCATCGTAAGGATTGAGGGCGTAGGCTTCTTTCTTAGGCTCTTGCTCTTCCACATTGTCTTTTTCGCTTTCTTTTCATACGCCTTTTTTGCCACCAATTTGGCAATAACGGTGCGTGAAGCATCGTCAAACAAGCGGATTTGTTCGATTTGCTTGTCGGGAAACGTCGTTTTGAGCGTTGCAGTGAGTTGTTCGATGGTTGCTTTGGGCTTGTTTTGTGGCGAAACAAAACGATACTCTTTTTGCGTAAAATTTCTAATTTCTTCTTCAAAAACAAAAATGCACCCTGTGATAGAAACTATTATCACAACGATTTGCTGATAAGCCGCCCCATAAATGGGATTTTTAACTAGCTTTTTAAGGAGCCGTTAATTTTAGTCTTCTTAGCCCACTGGCACTTTAGATTTAAGGAACGATGAAACAATAACTTATCACATTTGACCTATTCTTTTGCCCTTATATAAAACTTCTTTTGCGTCAAAAGATTCCGATATTATACAAAAAGAGCTGGTACTCCAAAATAATAGTAATAACTAATAACATTATTTCATCGATTTCATAGAGAGATTTTTATGGGCTTTATTCAACAATATTTCGGCTTCTTTTACTTTTTCAATGGTTGCTAATTCTGATGCAATTTTAGCTAAAACAAGTGATTTCTTGTTTGCATTACGAATCTATTTTTTCTACTTTTCAGTCGAAAAATTCAACAACTCGTATGCCTTTTCGATGTTTTTTACTTTAATGTGGTTTTTAGCAGTGCGAATAAGCCCTTCCACTAAAAAATAGGGGTCTTGGATATTTTTAGACAAAACTTCGGCGCGTTCGTGGTCTTTGGCTTGACTAAAATTTCGAGCAATTTCACTGATAATATCGTTTTTTAGATGAGTGTTACCAATCTGCTCCGAAGTTGTCAAAGCCCTTCGAGCATACCGATGGCTTTTTGGGTTGCCCTTTTTCCGCCATTCACTTCCAGCACTACTAAATTGCCGATTTTTTGAAAATTCGCGACAAACGACGGCAAAGGCTTTATCGAAAAGGGCAAATGCTTTATCTTTTTGCCCAACAGCGCAATAGCGATCGCACGAACGCATTTTTCGCAACCGAGGGAGCGCCACCAAACGGCCCTCAAAAGGCGGCGCTCAATTGTTTTAATTTTTCATTACCCAAGCCCAAACGCGGAAAACATTTCCACCCTTGAAAGCCACAAAGAAACTTTCGCCTGGGATAGAACACCCATTTACTCGCAATTTACCCAATGCTCAAAAGCTTTTTTATTTTCGAGAATTTTTTAAAAAAACCCGCAAACGAGCCGCGATTCACCGCATTCCAGCATTCTTAAAACCTTTTCTCAACTTTTTACCCAAAAAAGCCCTTAAGAACACCGTTCTCTCCTCACTTGCCAAATTCACCACCAATTTTAGCTAAAGCAACGACTTTGCCCGCTTCGGTATCCATGATGTCCACCTCAGTTCGGTGTGCCAAAAGGCAGTTGTTGAAAAGAGTAAACAGCAATATGACCCACAGATTTTTCATTTTTTATGATTTTAATAAGTAGTTGATTAAAAAAGACCGACTATACCCCCCTCAGTATTTTCCCTGTTTTGTGGCATTTTATAGGCTTTTTACGGAAAACAGTCTTAGAAAACCTTTCGGGCTAATCTAAGACTGCTTACCGATTGAGAATGTCTATTAAAAAACAACACTCGCCCCAATACTAAACACCCGCCCTTGTGTTTGCTCGAACGTGTTGGATACTTGAGTAGCTGTGTTGGTGTATTTCAATTTTTTGAGCGTATCGAAAAGGTCAGTGCCGCGCAAAAACACCACATTGCCTTTGCCAAATTCTTTTTGGATGCCAAAATCCACGAAATGTACCTCGCCTTCCCCCGATTGTAGGGTGTTTTTAGGTCCTACCCAATTTGAAATCACTTGCAAACCGATGCGTGCGGGGAGCTTGATGTCCGCCAAAATCTTTGCCGTCCAGTTAAACTGGTCTTTGAGTTGGTCGCCATTATTCTCATCTTCCGAACTGATTTTTGAGTAGAATTTGGAGTAATTACCGTTGATACTGAACCATTTACCCAATTTTGCCGCCGCAATGACTTCCACACCACTGGTTTTAGCTCCTCTTAGATTGATGGGTTTTTCCAAAAAACACCATTTTCTTGGTGATATTTTTTTGAATCAGATTTTTAATATCCCGATAAAAATAATTAGCACCGACATTGAAAAATTGGGTTTGGGTGAACACCCCCGCTTCGTACGCCCACGCTAACTCAGGTTGCAAGTCGGGGTTGCCAATTTTCTGCTCGGTCGGGCTTTTGATTTCAAGAAACGGATTGAGATCGTTGAACGCAGGGCGACGAATTCGTCTGCCGATAGAGGTAGCAACGTAGGTGTTTTCAGCACATAATATTGAAGGTGCAACGACGGCAAGGGCGTTGAATAATTGCCCAAATTGTACTGTGAAGCGGTATTGGTTTTCGTCTGAATCGTTGCTAATTCGTGGCGATAGCCCAAGTTTGCTTTCAATTTTTCGGTATTCCATTGGAAAGTTGCGAAAAAAGCGTTCACATCTTCGTTGGCTTCAAAATTATTTTTTGCATCAACTTTATTCTCAAATACGTTCGTTGTGGCATTATACGCATTGGTATTTCTTACAATATTTCTATCGGTGTAAAAACCTTGGTAACCCATTTTTAACAGCGACTCTTTGAATAAATTAACCGACCAAGTTGCGCTTGGCAGGTGCGTATTGAGCGCTATACGGTCGTCAGTTTGATTGATTTTAGGCGTTTTATTCAAGACCGCTTCGCCTTTATCGGTTGCCCCGTATTCTTGCTGGTTAGCTGTTTTGTTCTCGCCCGAACCATTATAGTTGTATAAAAACTGAATAGCTTGATTTTTCCAAGTTTTTCCAATTTTTACTGAGGGGTTGTGAAAATAAACTTTTTTCACTTCGGGTGAATTGACGTATTTGCCACTTTTAAATTTATTCGTCGCGTCAAATGTGCGTTGAATATCCAATTTGGTTTTGGATTCTTCTTGTTCGCCGTACAGATATTCCGTGTAAAAATCCCAACCATTGAGGTTCAGACCCATAAAAGCCTTAGCTGATTGGTTGGTAAAGTTTTTGGTTTCGAGCTTCTGCTGTAAAATCAACTCGGTCAACTGACCCGTAGCGTTGAATTTCTTGGTATTACCATCGCTGTTATTGTCCACAACGCGGTACAACCTGTCGAAACTTGCCCCATAAACAAAGTTTTTGGCCCGACCGTTAATGCCCAAACTGCCGTTGTAGCCGCCCAAATGGTCAACCGTAAATGAAGTACGACCTGCAACATCATAGAGTTTTGAGGTAACAACTCCTTTTTTCAGTATGATATTGACCACGCCATTTACACCCGATGATACCATATCAGCCGTAGGGTTTGCCATGATTTCGATACTTTCAATCTGATTAGCAGGAATTAGGTCTAAGCACCGTCTCCACGATTATTGCCATTTACACCAACGGGTTGTCCATTTATCAGCACTTGGGTATAGCCATTGCCCAAACCTCTGAACCGAATGTCCCGATTGTGGTTCGGACTGCCGCCCATCGCTACGCTTGGCATCGCTTTGAGAATATCGCCCGCCGTGCCGCCATTCTGCGAAATAAGGTCTTTGGCTTTGTATTTAATAGATTGTGGCTTGACCTCCGTAACGCCAATATTGCCGACCACGCTCACCTCTGATAAGGTATTGATGGACTCTTTGAGGCTAAAAGTGAGGGTATTCATGCCTTCGTTCACCAAAATTTCTTGACTCGCTGGCTCATAGCCGACCGAAGAAATGAGCAAAGTCTGTTTACCAATCGGTACATTTTCAATGATAAAGTTGCCTTTTTCGTCAGAAATTGCCCCTTTTTTCGAGTCTTTCACGATTACAGAAGCATAAAAAATATCTGCCCCCTTGGTGTCTTTCAGTTTGCCTTGAAGAATACTTGTTTGAGCGCAAATATTATTCGTAGCAATTAATCCTAAAATCATAATTGTAACGCAGAATATTGTTTTGACTTTTGCTTGCTTTTTGTAAAAATTTTGCATCATTTCCTAAAAAATTATAATTTGAAAAAATATTATATTAATCATTAACCCTCAAAAAAGCCAAAGACGGACTCAAAATGAAAAGAAGAGAGTCCGTCTCGGCTTAAACTTTTGTATGGCGTTCTCAATCGAAATGAGATAATCTGAATATAAAATCTCTTAAAACGTATAAGCAACGGTAGCCAATGTATTGTTGGGTGCGCCTGGGAAAGCTCTTAAATAATCGTAGCCGCCGACCCAATGCGTTTTATTTAAGATATTATTGAAATTGAGTTGCACTCTAAACTTATTGATGGTGTAGTATAAAGCTGCATTGACCAATTCGTAAGAAGGAAATTCCTTGGGTTGCTGACCCGTTGCGACGATAGAGCCTAAAAAAGAGATCTGGAAATTTGCCCCGAAGCCAACGCCCAGACCCTTCAAAATACCCTCGCTAAACATATACTTTGTCCAAATATTACCGATGTGTTTGGGTGCGTTTGGCTTTTGGCGACCTTTATCCGCTTCGACTTTACTTATTGTTTCCAAAAATTGGAAAAAGAGCGCATCCCATTCACGAGCATCGAATAATTTTCTTGCCCACTCACCCGATGACCCCGAATGGTAAAATCGTTGTAGAAAGAGGCTTGATTTACGCCACTCATGTTTTTCACGACATCATTGACCCTAAAAGCGGCTTGGTCGAGCATGAGTTCTTTGGTCACGTAACTAACCGATTGGGGCAAATCTTTGAGCAAAGTCGCTGATTTTGAACCGATAAAAGTTGCAGAATTTTTGTAATCCGTTTCCTTGCGACCCGTAATTTCTACGGTTTGGAGTTGGGCGTTGGCTTCTTGCAAAATAATATCCAAAACCGTTGTTTTATCTTCCGAAATTAAAACCGCCACTTGTTGCGTTTCAAAACCGACTCCGCTGACAACCAAAGTTTGATTGCCTTTATTGACGGAAAGGCTAAACGAGCCATCTTCTTGCGTCAAAACACCTTTATTCATTTCATCGGCAATGCCTACCGAAATGAACGGAATGGGCGTATTTTTTACGGTTTTTACAGTACCTTGTATTTTACCCGTTTGGGCAAAAATGATTGGATTGGTTAAAATTATGAGCGCAATGACGCTTAACATGACGTTGATTTTTTTGCATAATGTCTGTATTATATAGAACAATAATTGAATTAAATTTATTAAGACTAAATCTAAATTGAATGCGAAGCTAAGGTGTGCTTTGTTCTCTACCAAACATATTTTCGTCAAATTAGTGTCAAATTCACGGCTTGTTCACGAAAGAATATAGACACAGATTTACGAAATTTTTGAAATTTCGTAAATCTGAATCTAACCTGAATCTAACTTGAATCCATTATTTGACGGCTTCAAGCACCGCTCGGAGGACTTTTGCCAAGAGTTCTATCTGTGGTGTGGTGTGGCGTGCCGATACAGCAATCCGCAAGCCCTCTTGACCACGGGGTACGGTAGGGAAATTGATGGGTTGTAAATAAATGCCGTATTCATTGAGCAATGTATCGGCTACGTGGCGGCTGCGTTTGGCATCGCCAAAAATGATGCGCGTAATGTGTGACGGATTTTCTTCAAATGGCACATTGAGGTCTCTGAATGCCCCCCTCAGTATTTTTACGTTTTCGTGGAAGTGCGCCCGCATTTGAGGGTTGTTTTTGACCTTTAAAATGCTGGCGGTTGCGGCGGCGCAAACGGCGGGCGGCAGCGATGTGGTGAAGATAAAACCTTCGCCAAAACTGCGAATGTAATCGCATAAAACGGCATTGGCGGTCACGTAGCCGCCGATGCACCCGTAGGCTTTGGCGAATGTGCCGTTGATGATGTCAATCCCGTCCGAACAACCCATCTGACCCGCTACGCCTTCGCCGTGCTTGCCGTAGAGACCCACGGCGTGTACTTCGTCGAGGTAAGTTAAAGCATTGTATTTTTTGGCTAATTTGACAATTTCAGTGATGGGCGCAATGGTGCCTGACATGGAATAAACGGATTCAAAAGCAATGATTTTTGGGCGGTCAATGTCTTCCAACACCAAAAGGCTTTCTAAATGGTCTAAATCGTTGTGGCGAAACACTTTTTTTTCGCAACGGCTCAGTTTTATGCCCTCAATCATGGAAGCGTGATTTTCGGCATCGGAAAAAATTAGGGTATCTGAAAATGCCCTGCCCAATACAGAAAGCGTGGCTGAATTAGCCAAGTATGCACTGTTGAAAATGTGTGCCGCCTCCTTGCCGTGTAGTTCGGCTACCGTTTTTTCCAATAAAATATGGCGCGCCGTTGTGCCAGATATATTGCGCGTGCCACCGCTTCCCACGCCGTCGGTTTTGGCAGTTTCAGCAAATGCCCGTATGACATCGGCATCGGCACTCATGCCCATATAATCGTTGCTGGTCCAATTCACAATTTCCTGTTCGATGCCCCCCTCAGTATTGCGCTTAAAAACGGGTTGGGCGGCGGCGGTTTTGTTCAGAGGAAGGAAATAACGATAATTGCCTTGCTGTTTCAAACCATCTAATTTTTGGTTTAAAAGAGCATTATAATTTAAAGACATGACGTTTAATTGTATCATTTTGTGCGTAAGTTTTTATAAATTTTAATGGCAGACATTAAAACGATGATGAATAAAAATAGACCAACCAAACTCCAAACCACACTCATATTTTCTTTCACAACCACCAACATAACAATAGCTACTAAAAAAATGGTCGCCACTTCGTTCCATATCCGCAACTGGGACGATGTATATTTGAAAATACCTTGCATTTGCTGTCCGTAAATGGTGTTTAAAGTTAAAAAGTAAAGGTATAAACCGCCCACAAAGCCCAATTTTAACGCCAACCATTGTGGGGTCACACCGTAAAGATACCATAACCACGTACCAAATATCAGCGTCAAAACGGCGGAAGGAACGGTAATGCCCAACCACAAGCGTTTGGTCATCAAGCGCAATTGATTGAGTAAAATACTGCGTTCGGGTTCGGTCTTTTCGTGTGTCTCGGTATTGTAAACAAATAGGCGAACAATGTAAAACATTCCACTAAACCAAGTGACAATAAAAATAATATGTAAAGCCTTGATGTAAAGCATTTTATTTTTTTTTTTTCTAATTACTTAGCCCACAGCTCGCTTCGCTCGCGCAAAAGGAGGGGAGGTGGTTTATTTTTCGGGCTTTACCCGAAAAATAAACCAGATGCCCTCTTTTTGCGAGCGAAGCGAGCAATAGGCTAAGTAGTTACTTTTTTTTTACAAATAGAAACCAAACGAACACTACATACTCAAGGCAGTTTCCGCCATATTGACCCAGTTTTGTGGTGTCAAATAACGCAAGGTTTCGGCTTCTTGACTGTCGGGCAGAGGCTGAAAATCATATTCCCAAGCGACCATCGGGGGAAGGCTCATTAAGATAGATTCGATGCGTCCGTTGGTTTTTAGCCCAAACAGCGTGCCTTTATCGTGAATTAAATTGAACTCTACGTAGCGACCGCGCCTTAGACATTGCCATTTTTTATGGTTTTCATCAAAAAGCATCGTTTTTCTTTTTTTAACTATTGGGACGTAGGCTTTTAAAAAAGCATTGCCACAAGATTGCGCGAAACGAAACAAATCATCGGCAGTTCTTGCCGCATGAGGGCGCAAATAATCGTAAAAAATGCCCCCGATGCCCCGTGCTTCATTGTTGCGGTGGGTGTTACGGAAATAATTATCGCACTTTAATTTATAATCAGCATAAAGCGTTTCACCGAAAGGGTCGCAAGCCGCTTTAAACGTTTTGTGAAAATGCGCAGCGTCTTCCACGAACACATAATAAGGTGTCAAATCTGCCCCGCCACCGAACCAAGCATCCACAATTTTACCCTTATCGTACAATTCAAAATAGCGAAAATTGGCGTGAACCGTCGGTATCATCGGGCTAAAAGGATGCAAAACCAAGGAAATACCGCAGGCAAAGAAATTGCTTTGCGACACGCCCAATTGTTTCTGCATCACTTCGGGCAGTTCGCCGTGCACCACCGAAGTATTGACCCCACCTTTTTCAAAAACAAGACCGCCCGTTATGATGCGGGTTTTGCCGCCGCCGCCGTCTTCTCTCTGCCAAGCATCTTCTTTGAAACGGGCTTTACCGTCTATTTTTTCGAGCGTATCGCATATTTCATCTTGCAGATTATGGATAAAACGCACAAAATCCTCTTTTTTGAACATCACAATTGGCGTTTAAATGGTTTCCAAAACGGGCAGGGTTGAATATTCTTTTACCGCTTCCACAAAAGCCTTGGCGTGGGCGACGGGCGTATTGGGCAAAATGCCATGCCCCAAATTGGCGATGTAGCGGTCGCTTCCAAAATGCCGAACCATGTGTTTTACCTTCGAGCGTATTTGCGGAACCGGGGCAAACAACCAGTTTGGGTCAAAATTACCTTGCAAAGTACAGTTTTGACCCACCTGCTGCCTTGCATACTGAGGGGGTACACACCAATCAATGCCAACGCCTTTCGCGCCCGTTTCGCTCATTTCTTTTAAAGCAAACCACGCACCTTTGGCGAACAAAATAACGGGACATTCGTCTTTCAACGCCTCAACGATTTGACGCATGTAAAAAAGAGAAAATGTCTCAAAATCGGAAGGACTCAACAAACCGCCCCACGAGTCAAACAATTGCACCATGTCTGCACCCGCTTTTACCTGCATTTTCAAGTAGGCAATTGTTGTGTCGGTGAGCATTTGGAGCAATTTATGGGCAGCTTCGGGTTGAGTATAACAAAAAGACTTGGCTTTATCGAAAGTTTTTGAGCCTTTGCCCTCCACCATATAACACAACAAAGTCCAAGGCGAACCCGCGAAACCGATGAGGGGAACCCGCCCGTTGAGCTCTTTTTTGGTGAGCGTCAAAGCGTCAGCGACGTAGCCCAAAGTGTCTTCTACTGAGGGGTTCGTCAAGCGTTTGAGGTCGTTCAGGTCTTTGATAGGGTCGGGCAAAAGTGGTCCTTTGCTTTCAATCATTTGTACTTCAAGACCCATTGCTTGGGGTACAACGAGGATGTCGGAGAAAATAATGGCGGCATCTACGCCAATTTGCTCAACGGGTTGCAAAGTGATTTGGCAGACCAATTCGGGCGTTTGGCAGCGTTCAAAAAAGCCGTATTTTTGTTTTAAAACCAAATAGTCAGGCAGATACCGCCCCGCTTGGCGCATCATCCAAACAGGCGTTCTTTCCGTTTTTTTACCGTCTAAAATATCTAAAATCAAGTGATTTGTCATTGATATATTGGATTTTTAAATTGATTCAAATTTTTTTCAAACCACGCATCGGTGAAACTATAAAGAGCATTGTGTTTTAAAAGGCAGGGTAAGGCTTGTTCCTTTTTAATTTTAGCAACATTGTCTTTGTGCATTTGAATGAGTCTATCCGCCCCATTTTCCAATAATTGGTGGGCGCATTTTTGCCCCAAACTCAAGGCTTGCGGCAATGCGCTGTACTGTTCGATGCTCATTTTTTCAACGCCATCACTACTCAAAACGCAACCTTTGAACGTAACAATATCCGCATCAAGCGTAGCCAAAGCCGCAATTGGGGCAGAGCAACCACCCATCAAGGTCTTCAAAAACATCCGCTCAATGTGGGTACACAAGGCAGTCGGTGCATCGTTGATATTGTGGCAGATTTTCATCAAATGCTCATCTGCCGAACGGCAATAAACGCCAATTGCGCCTTGGGCGGGGGCGGGTAACATCCAATCGAGGTCGAGGCTGTTTTGGGGACGAATGTCCAAGCGTTCTAAACCCGCTGCGGCGAAAATTGCCCCATTCCAAGCGTTTTCGCTTAATTTTTGAAGGCGCGTATTGACGTTTCCCCGTAAATTTTCGATGTGGTGGTTGGGAAAACGATTCAACCACTGGGCTTTGCGGCGAATACTGCTCGTGGCAATAACCGCCGCAACATCGTCGAACAAGAAATGCGGCTCTCCTTTGAAAACCAAAATATCTTTGTAAGAATCTCTTTTTAAAACGGCGGCTTGGCGTAAGCCTTTGGCGGGCTGAATCGGTACGTCTTTGAGCGAATGAACGGCGATATCTACTTTATTTGCCAATAACGCCACATCCAAAGTTTTGGTAAAAATACCCTGAACACCCATTTCGTAAAGCGGGGTTCTGAGGTCAATGTCACCTTCACTTTTTATCAAAACCAACTCGGTAGCGTAACCTGCTTCATTGAGTTGATTGGAGACCAATTGGGCTTGCCAAAGGGCTAACGCACTCTCTCTTGTGCCAATTCGAATTTTACTTTTATTTACTTTTTTCATTTATGACGCAAAAAACGTCCGTAAGGCGCAAAAAGCCTAATTATTTAAGTCAGATTTTTGTCACATTATTGAAATATAAATATTGACAAAAATCTGACTTTTCTAATCAAACTTTTGCGCGAGAAAGGTGTTTTATTTGGGTTTTTGTAATCACTTAGCCCATAGCTCTCCCGAAGGCTTTCGGGATGTAAACAGACTTCGCTCGCAAAAAAGGGAATGTGGTTCGTTTTTCGGGCTTTGCCCGAAAAACGAACCACCTCTCCTCACTCGCGCCAGCGAAGCGAGTGCTTGACTAAGTAATTACGTTTTTTTTTAAATAAAATTACAACAAAGTAGGTATGTCTAACAAACGAGGTATTGTTTTGATGAATTTGGGTTCACCCGATTCGACTAAGGTCAAAGATGTGCGCCGCTATTTGGCGGAATTTCTCATGGATGAGCGGGTAATTGACGTGCCTTATCTGGTGCGTTTGCTCTTGGTACGGGGTATTATCGCCCCGTTTCGCGCGCCAAAATCCGCCAAAGCCTACAAGTCAATTTGGACTGATGCAGGCTCACCTTTGATGGTGATTAGTAAAAAACTACGGGATGCGGTGCAGCAATTGACCGAGTCACCCGTTGAAATTGCCATGCGCTACGGCAGCGATACGCCCAAGGAGGCGTTCGATAAACTTCTGCAACGGGCAGAGGATTTGGAAGAAGTTGTGGTCGTGCCGATGTACCCGCACTACGCAATGTCGAGTTACGAAACGGCGGTGGAGTACGCCAAAGAAGCCCATAAAAAGTACAATTATTCCTTCAAACTGACCATTATTGAGCCTTTTTACGACAATCCTATTTATTTGAACGCTCTTGCGGACAGTATGCGTGCATATACTGAGGGGAGTGATTTCGACCATTTTTTGTTCAGCTATCACGGCATTCCTGAACGCCATATTTTGAAAAGCGACATTACAAAATCGCATTGTTTGAAAACGGCTAATTGTTGCGAAACGCCTTCCGAAGCCCACAAGTATTGCTACAAACACCAATGCACCAAAGCAACGCACAACGTAGCCGCCCAATTGGGTATTCCGAAGGAAAAATACAGTATTTCGTTTCAATCTCGCTTGGGACGCGACCCGTGGCTTCAACCTTTCACCGATAAACGCTTGACTGCCTTTCCTACTGAGGGGGTTAAAAATCTCGTTATCGCCTGCCCCGCTTTTGTCAGTGATTGCCTCGAAACCTTGGAGGAAATAGCTGAAGAAGGTCAGGAAATGTTTTTGGAAGCGGGTGGCACATCTTTCAAGGTAGTGCCGTGTATGAACATTCAAGCCACTTGGGTTGAGGCGGTTGTGAAAATGATAGAACCCGTGCAAAAGGCAGTAACGGTCAGCGTCTAAACAGCTTCTCAGAACTGTACCCCCACCGTTGCATAAAACCCACGCCCATCACTCGGAATGATGCCCGAACCCGGGCACGCATCTGCTCGACGGGTAAAATATTGGGTATCAAAAACATTGTTGCAACTGGCTTCGAGGCTCAAAAAACGCCACGACCAACCGACTGAAACATCGGCAACCTAAAGACACAGGTTCGTCTTTACCGCACGATAAAAATGCGCTAAAAACGAACCGATTTTACACACTATATTATATTTTTACGACAATTTGTGCGCCCCTATAATTTAAAAAACATACCTTTGCCCCGCAATTTTGGTTATCGCCCTCAACAAGCGATATTAAAAGGGAATCAGGTGCAAAACCTGAACTGTTCCCGCAGCTGTAAATTGGTTTTTATCTTTATTTTAAAAGATAATCAAACACTTTTTATCATTAATGTCACTGATTTTACCTCAAAATACTGAGGGGGTATCGGGAAGACGATAAAAAGCCAATGAGTCAGAAGACCTGCCATCGGTTGCACTCGAAGCAAAAACCTGCGGGAAAACGGGTTAAAAAGAGGCATTTCATGGTTTGTTTTTTGTGTTTTTTTTAATTTATCTAAGTAAAAAATATCTAATAACGCCTGTTTCGACTTTTACCTAAAAGTCGGAAACACCTCCTTTCTGTCGCTTTCCTACACGGTGAATAAGTTCGGGCTAAAACTTATTTCTTCACCAATTTTTTTTTAATTTTTATGAAAAACATGAAAATTTGGGCAGTTGTGATTGCTCTCTCTGTCTTTTTTGCAGCGTGTAAAAAAGACCCAGACCCCGTTGCGGTTCAACCCTATGAAGCGGGCGTTTTTATTACCCACGAAGGGGCATTTTCGGGTGGTACGGGTACGGTCAGTTTTTACAACCGTACTGTAGGTGGCATCAAAAACGACATTTTCGGCACTGAAAACACGGGTGCTGCGGTCGGCAATATCCTGCAATCCATGTCGGTTGCCAACGGGAAAGCCTACTTGGTCGTCAATAATGCAAACCGCATTGTGGTTGCCGATGCTAAGACCTTTAAGTACCAAGATTCCATCGTGGGGACTGTCCTGCCTCGTTATTTTTTAGCCATTGACGATAAAAAAGCGTTCGTCAGCGAATGGGGAACGGGCGGCACAAACGGGGCAGTAAAAGTGCTGGATTTGGCGACCAAAAAATTTACCAAAACCATCGCCACAGGCAAAGGGGCAGAACGGCTTTTGAAGGTCAATAATGCCATTTGGACGGTCAATAATGGCGGTTTTAGTAGCGATTCAACTCTTGCCATCATTGACATTACAAGCGAAGCCCTCACCTCAAAGATTACCGTTGGCACATCGCCCAACAGTCTTGTTCAAGATGCCAATGGCGATGTATGGGTTTTATGCGGTGGTGCTTGGGGCGCACCCAATGGTCGTTTGGTGCAGATTAAGAACAACGCCGTAGTCGCCACTTTCAACGTGCCACAAGGCTCAGGTTCGCTGGTGACAAATGCCACTAAAAATACCTTATATTTTGTAGGTGGCAAGGCGATTTATCAAAAAGATTTGACGACCGCCGCCCCCTCAGTATTTGTGGACAAACCCACCGCAACGGCTGCGTTTGGCGCATTGTACGGCTTGGGCATTGACCCCAAAACGAGCAATTTATTTTTAGCCGACGCTAAAAATTACAGTGCTACGGGAACGGTTTATGTGTTCAACACCGCTAAATTGTTGCAAGATTCAATGAAAACGGGGGTTATTCCGAGTAATTTTTGGTTTACAAATTAAAAAAATATTCAAGGCGTATCCGTTATGGATGCGCCTTGTTTTTCATTTATAAATTGTAATTACTTAGCCACGCGCTCGCTTCGCTCGCGTGAGGAAGGAGAGGTGGTTCGTTTTTCGGGCTTTGCCCGAAAAACGAACCACATTCCCCTTTTTGCGAGCGAAGCGAGCTGTGGGCTAAGTAATTACTATAAATTTTAAACCTAAAATTTAAAAATTTAAAATATAGCAATATGGAATCGCTCAAAAAAATAGATATTCGTTTCATCGTGCTACTTCTTTTTATATTGGTGGCAGGGTCAATGCGCCTTTTTAACTCCTTTAATCACAACCCCATTTCCAATTTTACACCCATCGGAGCGATGGCATTGTTCGGCGGTTCACAATTTAGTAGCCATTGGAAGGCATATATGTTTCCTGTATTGACACTTTGGCTAACTGATATTATTTTAAATCGCTTTTTATATTTCAATGATTGGGTTTTCTTTTACGATGGTTTTTTGTGGGTGTACGGTACATTTATGTTTATCGTTGTTTTAGGGCAATTGCTCATTAAAAAAATAGCCGCTAAAAACATAATCTTCGCCGCCATTTGCGCCTCATTAGCCCATTGGCTCATAACTGATTTTGGTGTTTGGCTTGGCGGTGGTACTAATCCAGCCACAAATTTGCCGTACCCTAAAACGCTTTTGGGATATTGGGAGTGTTTGGCGATGGCACTACCTTTTTTAAAAAACTTCCTTTTAGGCACTGTTTGTTACAGCACCGTTCTATTTGGTGGTTTGGTTATCGCTCAAATGCGTTTCCCTGTTTTAAACAAACCCGTTGCTGCCGTATGATACATCTTATTACAGGCGGAGAAAGGTCGGGTAAAAGCCATTATGCTATGAAATTGGCTTTAAAAAATAGTAAAAACCCGACTTATATCGCCACAGCGAGGCGTTGGGATAGTGATTTTGACAACCGAATACACCGTCATCAATCTGAACGTGGCTCGGCTTGGAACAATCTTGAAATTGAAAAATACATCAGTCGGCTCAATTTAAAAGGTCAAACTGTCGTAGTGGATTGTATTACACTCTGGCTCACTAATCTTTATTCCGACAATCAATATCAACTTAATGCTACCTTACAAGAAGCAAAAACTGAATTTGACAAATGGCGCACTCTTGAAGCGGATTTTTTTATCGTCAGCAATGAAATTGGTATGGGTTTGCACGCTGAAAACATCATTGGACGTAAGTTTGTAGAACTACAAGGTTGGCTCAATCAGCATATTGCAGCACAAGCCGATGCGGTTAGTTTTATGGTTGCAGGTTTACCTTTGAGGGTGAAATAAAAAGTTTAAAAAACCTTTTGTATCGAAAATCTTTATTGATGTCCAAACACGAAATAAAAAACTGCCCCCGTTGCGAAGCCCTTATCGAGTGCAAAGTTGGCTCTATTTTGAACTGCCCTTGCTACAAAATACCTTTGAGTGATGTGACCAAAAATTTTTTGGAGCAAGCGGATTGGGATTGCCTGTGCAACACCTGTTTGCAACATTTCGAGACGCTTGGGCAGGAGGCAAAAACCTTGATTTTTCCTAAAAATAGCGGTGATTTCATTGAAAACGTCCATTTTTATCGGGAAAATCAGTATTGGGTTTTCACCGAATTGTATCATTTTTTGCGGGGGTATTGCTGCCAAAGTGGTTGCCGTCATTGTGTTTATGGATTTGTAAAAGAAGAAAAAACAGCGATATGAAACAAGCATTACAACAAAAAATAGACTTCAAAACCAAGCCGTTGGGTGCGTTGGGTCGCTTAGAAAAATTGGCTTTGCAAATTGGTGTGGTTCAAAATACTTTGACACCGCAATTGCGAAAACCTACCATTTTGGTTTTTGCCGCCGACCACGGCATTGCCCGCGAAGGCGTGAGTGCCTACCCGCAAGAAGTGACCTACCAAATGGTCATGAATTTCCTTCAAGGTGGGGCGGCTATCAATGTTTTTTGTCGCCAAAATGGGGTAAATTTAAAGGTCATTGACGCTGGGGTAAACTTTGATTTTGAAAAAAACCGACAACTCATTGATGCTAAAATTGCACACGGTACGCATAGTTTTCTGCACACGCCCGCCATGACTGCCGAACAAGTAACGTTGTGTTTTGAAAAAAGTAAAAACATCGTTACAAAAGTTAAAAAAAGTGGTTGCAATGTCATTGGCTTTGGTGAAATGGGCATCGGCAACACGTCGAGTGCAGCCATTTTGATGCACCTTTTGACCCACATTCCATTGACCCAATGCGTTGGGCGCGGCACGGGTTTAGACGATAAACAGTTTGTTAAAAAAGTGGATATTCTGCAAAATGCCCTTGACAATCAACCCGTTACGAATGACCCCCTCCCTATTTTAACCACTTTTGGTGGTTTTGAAATTGCTCAAATATGCGGTGGCATGTTAGCAGCTTTTGAACAAAATATGCTGATTTTGGTAGATGGTTTTATTGCGAGTAGTGCTTTTTTGGTGGCTCATAAAATCAATCCAAACATCATCGAAAATGCTGTCTTTTGCCACTTATCCGATGAATTTGGGCATAAAAATATGCTCAATTATTTGAACGTTGAGCCAATTTTAAACCTACAAATGCGCTTGGGCGAAGGCACGGGTTGTGCGGTAGCCTATCCGATTATAAAAAGTGCCGTCGAATTTTTGAATACTATGGCAAGTTTTGACAGTGCGGGTGTGTCGAATAAATAGCCCTGTTTTAAAACTAAAAAAATGAAAAAACAGTTCCACATATTTTTAACGGCGGTGATGTTTTACACCCGAATCCCGTGTCCGTCTTGGGTCAATCATTCGGAGGAAATGTTGAACCGAGCGACCATTTATTTTCCGTTTATCGGTTGGATAGTGGGCGGTTTTGGGGCTTTAATTTTTGGCGTGTCGCACCTTGTTTTTCCCAATTCGGTGGCTATTTTGTTGTCCATGATAAGCACCATTTTACTAACGGGAGCTTTTCACGAAGACGGTTTTGGGGACGTTTGCGATGGTTTTGGTGGCGGTTGGACGAAGGAAAAAATCTTGACCATTATGAAAGATTCCCGCATGGGTGCTTATGGGGTCATTGGTCTTTTAGCAATTTTAGCGATGAAATATGCCAGTATTGACGGTATTTTAAGCCTAAATCGCCCTTTTTCAGCCCTTTTTGATGGAATAATTGCGTTGTTGATAGCCCACCCTTTGAGCCGTTTGGTGGCGGTGTGGATGATTTTTACGATGGAATACGCCCGTGAAAATGACGCTGACGGCAAAGCCAAACCCGTTGCCAAACGGCTGCCTTTTAGCGATTTTTTGGTGGCTTGTTTTTTCGGTTTAGCCCCCCTCAGTATGGCGGCTCTTTTTTACCAAAATCCTTGCATTTTACTCGTTGTTTTACCTTTATTTATTTTAAAAAAATATTTGGAATATTATTTTAAAAAATGGATTGACGGCTATACGGGCGATTGCTTGGGGGCTACGCAGCAAATGGCAGAAGTCTTAATTTACCTTTCATTGTTGATAATATGGAAATTTTGTTGATACGACATACGACAGTTGCCGTTCCAAAATCAGTTTGTTACGGACAGTCAGATGTGGCTTTGGCGGATAGTTTTGAGGGTGAAAAAGAAGCTATTTTAGACCAAATAAAGGTGAAATGGGGTAAAAAAATGCCCGATGCTTTGTTTTCAAGTCCCTTGCAACGTTGCCAAAAATTAGCTGATTTTCTCGGTGAAACGTGGTCAATGAAGCCGCAATTTGATGATTTATTGAAGGAAATGAACTTTGGCGATTGGGAAAATAAAGCGTGGAAGGACATACCCAACTCGGAATTAAATCCATGGATGGCAGATTTTGTGAATATCGCCACTCCGAATGGCGAATGTTACGATGATTTACACCAACGCACCCATTTTTTTATCGAAAAATGCTTGGAACACGACTTGAAAAGCATAGTCATCGTTACGCACGCGGGCAATATTCGGAGTTTCATGAGTTATGCTTTGGGCTTACCCTTAGAAAATTCTTTTCGCATTCATTTGGATTATGGGGCAATGGCGGCTTTGGTGCTTTCAACAGAAAAAACGTACAATAAACTCTTGTTTTTGACATAAAATCATTAAAAATACCCCCTTTTACGCTTATCCTGAATCTTAATTTTTAACATGAAATTATTAAAAATACTTCTTTTTACGTTTATTTCCAACCTTGTTTTTGCTCAAAAAGACAGTATTAGGCTTTTGCCGTCGGCTGAAATAGTGGCGCAACGCTTGAATTATTTTACGGTTGGTCAAAACCATTTGACAACCGATAGTTTTGCGCTGGCGTTGTTTCAAAACCAAAGCCTTGCTGCCTATCTGTCGTCTCAGACCCCCCTCAGTATAAAAGCCTACGGAACGGGTACGGTATCGGTTGCTACACGGGGCGTTGCTGCAAGCCACACGGCAATGGTTTGGAACGGCATAAATCTGCAAAATCCCTTGAATGGTGGGGCGGATATTGCGCTTCTAAACGTGGGGGCAATTGAGCAAATTGACGTAAAATTAGGCGGCTGTTCTGCCCTGTTTGGGTCGGGGGCAATCGGCGGCGTGGTGCAATTAGACAACAAAAAACCACAAAAAGACGGGCTGCACGGGCAATTGGGCTACGGTTTGGGGAGTGTCGGCTGGGGCAACGAACAACTGCGATTGGACTATAAAAACGCTAAAATTGGCGCATCACTCAACATCGGTCACCAAGCCGCAACGAATGATTTTAGGTTTAAAAATACGGCTGAAATAGGGCAACCTTTGCAAAAAGCGGCGCATGCTGCCTACGATTTTTTGAATGTATCAGGCAATTTTTACGCTCAAATATCACCCAATGATTTTTTTAAAATCCACTTTTGGCGCAGTCAAAATTATCGTGAAATTACGCCCACCATGACCGCCAGTAATAACAATGCTTTGTATCGGGACACAGCCAATCGGATGACGGCAGAATGGGCGCATTTTTTCAAAAAATCTTACTTGAAACTACGGGGTGCGTACCTTTTTGATAAAAATTTTTACGCCTCTGATGTCATAAAAAACAGTCAAAACGGGATTCGTTCTTACATTGGGGAAGCGGAATGGAATTATAATTTTTCAAAAAACAATGTTTTACGCATCGGCGCGAACAACACGACTGATGTTTCAGACAATAATAATTACAAGCAAAATCCGCAACGCAACCGCATGGCTTTGTTTGTTAATCAAGCGTTTTCGAGCGATTTCATCACCGTTTCGGGCAATATTCGGCAAGAATGGGTGAATAATGGGGCAACGCCCACCACTTTTTCAGTCGGTTTTGAAAAGCCTTTTTCTGTCAAAAAAACGCCTGATTTGCCCTTGAAAAAAGAATGGATACTGAGGGGTGCAGTGTCTCGCAATTTTAATATACCAACTTTTAATGATTTGTATTGGGCAAATTTGGGCAATCCCAATTTGGTGAATGAACGGGGCTGGTCAAAAGAATTGGGTTTAAAATACAAGCGTAAAACGGCGCGTTCCGAGTGGGGATTTTACACCACCGTTTTTGATATTGACATTACCAATCGCATTGCTTGGTTGCCGCAAAGTGATGGACAATGGCGACCCAACAACATTGCACAAGTGCAGTCAATGGGCGTAGAAGCGGGCATAAATTACCAAAGAAAGGTCGAAAATTGGCATTTTATCACGCATCTCAATTATCAATACGCTGATGCAAAAGATGGCAACGGCGGCGTTCAATTGTACGTTCCCAAACACAACGCTTCCGCATCTGCCCGCTTGTTTTACAAAACGTTTTACGCCTCGTGGCAACAATCCGCATCGAGCAAACGCTACGGCACGACGGACAAAATTATTGCTACCGAACCCTTCACGCTTGCCGATGCTGCGTTGGGATTTACCCCCTCAGTATGGCGAACAAAGGGGGGCGATTTTAATTTAAAAATGGATATACGACTCAGAATTGACAATGTATTAAATGCTGATTATCAAGTGATTACGTTTTATCCCAACCCAAGGCGGCAGTTTCGATTGGAGGTTTTAGCACTATTTTAGGGATTTTCCGACAGCAGCATTTGATTCAATAAATCACCGTTTTTACATTTTTTAAACCGCTGAAAAGTCAACTAAGAGATTCATTGAACCGAAACAACTCGGGCAACTTTTTACTAAATTGTCCGAGCGTTGCCGTCACTTGCGCGCATTTTTTTTTGCCTTCAAAAACCTTTTGCGCTTCGTCGAGTAAATATTTCAAGTCTTTTAAATCATTGATACTGACCATCCACGATACTTGATATGCAAAACGACTGAACTCTAAATTCCGCAAATTGGGATTAATAGAAAAAGGCTCATATTGAAATAAATAATCAGTTGTGATTTTGCAAAGCGACAAAAACTCATCTTTTGAACGCTGCACCAGCAACTGTTCAAAACAGATATTGACGCATTCGCAGTCTTCGCAATAGCCCACAAATCCTCGATGCGTAAGTGATAACATTTTAGGTAAACAGCACATGTCTATTTTTTTTGAGTGTTAAAAAAAGACCAGACTACCTTAATAGCAATCCACCAAAACCCGTCCTTGTTTTTTCAATGCTTCAACCGACGGCAAATGATGCGATGTGGCGATGATTTCTAATTGTTGAGATACCCCCGCTAACATCGCAAGTGACCCGCAAATCATAATTGTTCCCTTACTTTTAAGCACATCGGCGACCTCTTCAGCGCGGTTTTTCATCAAATCCTGTACATAAGCCTTTTCTTTTTCTCTTGAAAAAGCCAAATAAACACTGTTAAAATCGGTAAAATCTTGGAATAAATCAAAATCAGCCCGTTCTCTGCCGCCCCAATACAGTTTACCTTTGGCAGCACTGCCCAAAAACGGAGCAATACCCGTTCCGTTAGCAATCATCAATAAAGGTTTGTCACTTGAAGGGCGATAAAACGTCGGATTGGGTTTTATGTAGCCTTCAAATGTTTCATTTACCCTTAAATTTCCTAAGTAATTAGAACACAATCCCGTCCGTTTTATCACTAAAATCAGTTCCGATGAATTCATAGAAGCAATGGAATAATAGCGTTCTACATTTTCATTCGGCGGATAAACGGCGAGTAAATCGCCTGTCTGTACGGTCAATTTATTAGAGTGGGCAATTTTCAATAAAAAGGTATCCTTACATTCTTTTTTATCCCTAATTTTAAAAGCCTCTAACCGCTTTTTACGAGCAGGTTGCAACTGTTTGAGGTCAATTTGTAGGAGCGTATTCTGGCTTTTATTTAAAACCTTTACCCAGTCTATAAACTGCACAACCGATTGATTGTCAACGGTCATGTAAGGCGTGATTTCTTGGGCGTTGTTAATGTGGGCAAATCCGTTGCGGAGTTTTTCGGCAAATGCACAAAATTCGGGATATTGGCGCGCCCCAAAACCTAAAACACTGAATTGAATGTGGTCGGCATTCGCAGTTTTGGCTTGAATTTGTCCCAAAATTGATTGGGCATTTTCGGGTGCGTCGCCAGCACCGTAGGTCGAAGTTAGGCACAAAAGCGTTTTTGACCCGTTCAGAACTGGCAAATTATCCATGCCGAGCGTACTCGTTTTGATGCCTTGTTTTTGAAAAGCCGCTGCCAACGCATCGGCAAAACGCCACGTGTGACCCGTTTCGGAACCGACTAAAATAAGGGTTTCAGCCTCCTCATGGATTTGGGTTTTGGGCTTTTTTTGCTTTATTTTTTCTACAACCATCATAAACCCCGTACCACTCAAAAACACCATAACCAACGAAGACAGAAGCAAAATGCCCGCCCACGCAGTTGTGCCTTCGCCCGTGTGCAGTAGAAAACTCAACTTCTGCATTTTTTCACCCAACGGCAGGCGTTCTATCTTGACGAGTCGGGTTTGGGCTTTGTCAAAATACAAAACTTTATCCACGAGCTCGACCACCAAAAACTCATCGTCCATGACGGGATAAGTCACTTTTTTGACCTCTTTTAAAGGTAAAATACTGAGGGGGGTATTGTTATTTTTATCAACCGCTATTTCCTGTTTTTTAGCAACCGGCACGAAGCGCGTAACCGACAAATACACACCCGACAAGGCAATAATAAAAATTGGAATGAGCAACCAACGGCTCAATTGTGCGTGTCCGTCGCGCTTGATTTCTAAGGTTCTGATGGTTTTGAAAATGCCTTTCAGACTGCCTGCCCGCTTGATGTGCAACCCAATGCCACTGATAGTTAAAAAAACAAGCCCCAAGGATGCCAAACCCATTAGAATACGTCCAGGAGTTTTCAGAAAAAGGGAGCGGTGTAAGTCTCGATTCCAGTCAAAAACAGCCGAAAGTTTTTGCGGCGCTTCCAATATATGCCCCGTTTCGGCACTCACATACAAACTACCTTCTTTTTCAAGCCCAATACCTTCTACTTTGATGTTGCCGTAAGCATCTTTTTCAAAAGAAAAAACCTCCGCAAAATTGTCATTAAGTTTTTTTTGAAAATCAGGCAGCGTTAAATCGGATTCAAGACTACCCGAAACCGCATTTTGGCTGAGAAACCAAGGTTCAACAGCCAAAATGCAGCCCGTTATAGAGGCTAAAAGTATGAAAAGACCAGCGATTACGGTTGAGAAAAAGTGCAACCTGCGCCACAGTTTAGCCATTACAATTAAGGATTTTTAATCAATTTTACGTATCGAATGTACTTAGTCCCTTCAACGTTTTTACCGACATTGGTTTCTGAAAAGTCCATTTCTACGTCTTTTTCCTTGTATTCATTGTCTTCTACGGCAGTTTCAAAGCGCAAACGAAATCCCTTATTGTAAAAGGCTTCGTCCATCGACAATGAAAAAACCTTCCGACTACCCGCCGTAATAGACGCACCCGATATGCCATCAACGCTTTCTCGTTGTGCCGAATGAAACTTGAACCACGAGGTAATATCATCGTACCACCGTTTTTCCTTGCCCATTACTTGCAAGGTTTTTTTGTATTTGCCGTTGGCATCCATCAACGAAACCACGACATACGCACCTTCGCCCGTGTAGTTGGTGAGTTGCACCAAGCATTTGAACGAAACCATCGTTTTGGATTTGTGCGTAAAGCCAAAAGCGAGTGTGGCGATAAGGGCTAAAACACCCAAGCGAAAACCAATTTTCATGTTATTTTTTATTTTAAATTATTTTTTTAAAAAATCAAGATTTGAATTTTGCTTACCTAAAACTTCATTGGCAGCAATGAGGTCAGAAACCGACTCATCAAGCGGCGTGTTGATGCTGGAATCGGCACCTTTTGCTACCAAAAATTTCACGAGGTCAATATTTTTAGCTTTCATACTGGCGTAATGCAAAACAGTGTAGCCGTCGCTGTCTTTGGCGTTGATGTCTTGCCCCATTTCCATAAGTTTTGTAAATAAATCATTGTCGTCTTTGTCTAAGGCAGCGTGCAGCAACAAACCCGATTTTTTGACATCTACGCCCGAGGTTTTCAGCAAATCCATCAATTCCATCGCCCGTTGAAGGCTATTTTTCCCTTTGCGATACGATGAAACCAAATTATGAATCAAATTATGTCCTTCGCCATCTGTTAAGTTGGCTTTTGCTCCTTTTTCTAACAGAAATTTTACAATTTCTGGTTTGTTATAAGCAACAGCGTTCAAAAGAGCCGATTGCCCTTTATTATTGACCGCATTGACTTCGTTTTTAGCGAGCCAATACTTCACACTTGCCATATCGCCCCGATAAGCTGCCAACATAAGCGGCGTATTGCCGTCCTTATCCGCTTGACCGAGATTCAAACCCGATTCGGCAATAAATTGCAAGGCAGAACTGTCAAAACCCATGCGTGCTGCCGTATGTGCCAAGGTTTGACCAGTAGAAAAGGTCGTTTTGGGGTCTAAACCCAAACTTGTGAGGTATTGGAACAACTCGGCACTCACTTTTTGACCGCGCCCTCTGCCTACGAAAGAAAGCGCATTGTCACCCTCTTTGTTTGGCGCGTAACTGACACCCATCGCCACCAACCCTTTCAAGACATTGAGGTTGCCACTCACCGTAGCGTAGTGGAAAAGACCATTACCCTTGTTGTCGGTATCAGTGATATTTAGCCCTTTTTTTAAGAAAAAATCTAAGAAAGATACATCTTTCAAGTAGCCAATCGCCGTAAGCATCGCATTACGCCCGTCTTTGTCTTTGTCTTTGAGCATATCGCCGCCATTTTGAAGACAAAACTCGTAAATAGCGGGGTCGGCTTTGCCACTCATGGCAGCGTGCATCAGCAAGGATTGACCATGACTGTTGATAATATCGGTCTTAGAACCTTTTGCCAAAAGCAATTTCATCACGGGCAGATTGCCTTTGTAGGTCGTCCACATCAAATAGTTGTTGGCGTGGTGCAGCGTTGCCGCAGTAAAGTCAATACCAGGCTGGTCAAATATAAATTTGATGGTTTCAAAGTCGCAATCTTCCATAACAGCCCACATCGGACCGTCAAAACCACCGGGTTTCAATTCTAAAAGATTGTGTCCTTCCGCCATTTTTTGCTTAATGGCTTCAATAGTGGGTTTTTTTGCCCAATATTCGCGTTCAACGAACACGTTTTGAGCGATAAGAGAGGCGTTGCTCGCGCAAAGAAGTACTATTACAAAAAGTAAATTTTTCATTTTTAAACAATTTTAAATAGTGAAAATGAATTAAAATTTTGTAAAAATTAAAGTAAAAACGGGCTTTTTTGCCCAAAATACTGAGGGGGTATTTTTTTTTAAATGATAAGCATCAAGGGGTTTGTATTATCCTTTTTTTAAAACCTTCGGTCTGCACGATGTCTAAACCTTTATCTTTCGACATAATAATCTGAATATCAAAGCCCATTTTTTGCGCCAATTCGAGGCTTTTATCTTTGCCTAAGACCATGAAAGCCGTTGCCCACGCATCGGCTTCGGCACAAGTTGGCGCTAACACCGACACCGATAAGACCGTTTGCTCTGCCGATTTACCCGTTTTGGGGTTAATGATGTGGCTGAAACGTTTGCCGTCTTTTTCAATAAAATTGCGGTAATTGCCCGAAGTGGCAAGGCTCACATTCGTTAGCCCAAGAATGTTTTGAACACTGTTTTGTTGGTCGGCATCATTTTCAGTTGGTTTTTCAATGCCAATGCGCCAAGTGCTGCCTTGTTTGTTTTTCCCTTTTGTGATGACTTCACCCCCCAATTCGACCATATAATCATTGATTTGGTGTTTTTCGAGTTGAGCCGCCAACACATCAACCGTGTAACCTTGGGCAATGGCATTAAAATCCAATTGTACGTGGCGATGGGTTTTAAAAATCGTTTGCCCTTTTAAGGAAGCTTTGCTAAACCCAACATTTTGTAACAGCGAATCAATTGTTTGTTGCGTGGGTGCAGGCAACTTGTTTTTTCTTACGAAGCCCAAATGTTTTATCAAAGTTCCAACCGTTGGGTCAAATGCACCTTCGGAAAGTGCGTAAACGTCTTGTGATTTTTTGAAAACAGCCCCAAAATGGTCATCTACGGCGTAAGATTCGGCAGCTTGGTTAAATTTTGAAATGCTGGACGAGCTATCCCAAAGCGACATACTTTTATCAATCACGTTGAAAATACTGTCTATTTCACCACGAAGTAATACTTGGTGTTTGTTTTCAAACGTGATAGCGTAGGTTGTTCCTTGCGCCTTACCCGTTATTTTGGTATAGGTTTGTTCTTTTTTTTTACAAGAAAAAAGTAATAAAACCAGAATGCAACTAAAATGAATACAGAATCGCATTTTTAATATTTAGAACTAATTTGATTTAAATTTCAACATTGAAAAACCCTGAATAATCTTAAAAATTACAAATCAATTGACAAAATACTGAGGGGGTATTTTGCGTCATTTATTGGTAGCTGCTTTTTCACCTTTTACATTCACTTGCGGCTTATCATTCCACTCAACGAACTTCTCCAATATTGCCATCATTTTGGATTTTACGTCTTTGATGGCTACGCTTTTATCCTTCTCCAAGTCGTAAATATGGCTCATAATGCGTTGGTCATCAACCTTATCTTTTAGTTTGAAACTCATGCGTTTTTCTTCCACGTCCGCCCAAGCTGCACGGACTTCTTTCCAAAAAATCTGGCTTTTATCCCACCATTTTTGTCCCGCTTGGCATTTTGAAGCGTCAATTCGGACGTAATCGTTGTATCCTTTTTCGGAAGCAATCAACACGTCGGGCTTGCCTTCTTCGCGTTTGATTTTATCGTTGTCTTGTTCGTGCAAATAACCTTTTGCCGTAATGTGAATGCGGTTGCCCCGATTCATCACATTGTAATCGCTGCGGTGCGTATACTCACGACGGGGCAAGGCAGCATCGGCACGGGATTCCCAAACCGATTTGCCGTTGATGTGCGCCCACTCACCGAAACCCGCGTAACGGGGTTCATCTTGCGTACCGTACACCCGTTGCGTCCAACCGTTTGTGAAGTTTTGATTTTTTACATCAACGTATCGAAAATCATTGGTTGCGTAATAAGCTAAAAGGTGCGGGTCTTGATACGTCCAATCTTCTCGCCAATGCTTGATAACCATGGAGTCTCGCATTACCAATAAATGCTCAATTACAACTTTTTTGGGGCTTTCTTCCACGACAAATATCCATTCACGCCCGTAGAGTGTTTCGCCAGGGTGAAATTTATAAGCCGTATCGGGCGAAAATGTTTCGGCATATTTGAAGACAATGTCGAAGCAACCGCATTGCCCTTTTATGGCTTCAATATCCTTCGATTTTTGAGCAAATATTGTTAAACTGAACAGACTCAATAGCACGACTAAATAGCTCTTTTTCATTGTATTGAGATTTTATGTCCACGATCCTAAGTGTTTCTGAATCGTGGATTATTTTTGAAATAATGATATTCTTTATTTTCTAAAAAAAGTAATTTCCTTTACCCCCCCTCAGTATTGAGGGAGGTAAAAAGGAAAAACAGGGATTATTTGAATGATGTTGTTCCATCGGGCTGGTAGGCGTATCTCAATGTGTAATATCTACCAACGGCACCAGCCCCAACTGTGGTAGGTGCGCCTTTGTAGTAACTTACGATTTCAAACTTGGCGTATTTGCCCGATGAGGTCTTTACAAACATCACTTTTCCCGCAATCGGCGTTATTATATTGGTAGTCGTGTTGTAGTTGTACCAACCCTTACCCGAACCCGTTGGAATTGCTTTTGCGGTTGGGGAATCACTGGTGAAGGTCAAATTAGCGGGTACTTCGGTCAATTGGTCAAAAATACCGTCAAAAACGGCAGCTTGGGCGGTACCTGGACCAGATGTGCCACTATTGACGAGAATGGTTGTGGTACGGAATGCCAAATCCCAATTGGTCGTGGCGGAGTCAGCGACGCTTAAAACACCTTTTTCAAAACTGAAAAAAGTGTAGTTAGCAGAAGGCGCATCGGAAGGGTTGGCAGCAATGTCTTTTACCGTCTTGACGGTCACGGGAACGACTTGCACCACCACTTCCTCTTTTTTACAAGAAGCTAAAGCCAGCACTAAGCTGGCGCAGAATAGAAAATTAAAATTTTTCATTTTTTAAAATAATTTATACGTTTAATTAAAATTTGATACTCATATCTTTACTCGTAAATGTTAAAGCGCATTTATGACGAACTGTCTCGTAGTTTTTACCTTTGAAAACACCTGGGTTGGGGTCTATCCATTCGATTTCTACCATATACAAACCGTCTTTATTGGGTATGACATTGACAAACCCAACGGCATTAGAAAATTTATCTTGCAACCAACCATCGGGATTGACGACCCTAACTTTGGTTTTATTCATCGGTTTACCGTCTTTTACGGCGTAGAGTTCGATGTTATTGGTGTTGATTTGGCTGCGAACGTCTAAGAAAAGCGGTGCATCGTGGGTAGTAGCTTGTTCGGGATTGCCTATCGTGAATTGCGTTCTTAGGTATTGAATCGGACGGGTAACGCCTAATTTGTGTTTTGCCCAATCCTGCACTTCTCGTGTATCATTGATGCCCACTACTTGATAGCAACCATCGGACGTAGGTGTGTAAATGCCTTCCCAATGCGTCTTTGTTTGGGTCATGGTAAGATCTTTTTTGCTACCATCGGGCGCAATAACCGATACTTTTATGTCCGACATTTTATCGAGCTTATCACCTTCTTCTCGGATTTGTGAGGCGTATTCTCCGTAAAATATTTTGACGGTAACAGGGCTTCCTTTGGTAGTTGCACCAGCCACTTCGAGCCAATAACCGTGCGCCCAAGTGAGCATGGGCAGACACAATAAGCATGCGATGATTAATTTATTTTTCATGTTGAATCTTATTTTTAAATAATTAACTTATTGGTAATCAAGGATTTGTACCCCCTCAGTATTTTGTCCCTAAGTCCCTTTTTGGGAGACTTCTTGAACCTTAAAAACGATATTGTGTCCGTACCCACCATTGCCTGCCCGCTTGCCCAGGTTGCGTCATAGCGTCGGTAAAATTGCCCAAATTGTCTAATCCAGCTTGAAAATAGAACTTATTGAAAGCATAGCCAACGGTTGTGTTGAGGAGCAAATTTCCTTTGGCATATTCTTCATCGGTATCAACAATGGCGTTGCTATTTTTATCCGAAAAACCAAACCGACCACGATAAATGGCTCTCACGTTCAGCTCAAATCCCGAATTGTGGTGGTAAAAAACCTTAAAATTGGCAGCGTGTTTTGACCTATTTAGCAAGCCTCCGTAATCGCCACGGCTTACGTTTTCGGTTACGAGGGTTTCTGGATTGCGCCTAAATACCTTTTTATCGTCTATTTTAGCCAAAACGGATTTGTCTTTGGCTTCTAAATATTGATACCCTGCGGCAATTTGAATGTTATTGTTTGTCCCTATTTGAAAGTCTTTACCCACGTTTATCTCCATGCCTTGCGTATAAACGGCGGCTATGTTTTGATAGCTAAAAAGGTTTTGCCCGTTTGATTTTTGAGCAACGGGAAAACTTTCAATTAAATCTTTAACATCATTTCTGAAAAAATTTATAGAAGCTGATAGATTCCGATTGGTTTGGTACGACAACCCAAAATTGAGAGCCTTAGAAGATTCAGCCCGTAATTGACCAAAGGTTGTAGGGTCAACAAAAACGGTATTAATTTGACCCGATCCTTTCAATTTGTTGAAATTAGTGAGTAATTCGTTTGAACCAAAAACGCTGTATCCCGCCACCGCATTCGTAAAATTGAGGTACAACTGCCGGAAGTCGGGTGCTTTGTAACCCACGCCATACGAAGCCCTCAACTTTAACCCCTCAGTAATTTTGTACAAAGCGGCAAATTTTGGGGAAAACTGGTTTTGATACGCACTGTGCGCGTCGTAACGTCCGCCCAAATTGAATTGCAGCTTCTCGGTGGCAAAAAATTCGTATTGTCCAAAAAGGTATTTACTCGAAAAACGCTTTTTTTCATCGTAACGAGTAGCCTCAACGGATTCTTCGATAGCACCAACGCCCAGCAAAAAATAGTGTTTTTCGCCTTTGTTGTAATTGGCGATAAGTTCGGGACGGACAAAAGTTTGGTCGAAGTAAGTTTTGTCGTACAGCGCACCATTTTTGTCATAATTTATAGTAGAATTTGTGCCGTAGGTGGACATGTACGTTCTGATTGTTACACCCAAATTTTTGGCAAAATCATGTTTGAGACTAAGGGTATAATTTTGGTCTTCAACCGTTCCAACGCCGTTTAACTTTTCAGAAACACCACCGAGCGTTGCGTTAAAAGCACTGTTTTGTTCTTCTTTGTACCAACGGGCGGAGGCTTTGAGTTTGGTTTTATTTGATATATCGACATTTATTCTCGGCTGCAAAGTGTAATTGACGTAAGGGGATACCGTTGCCCCAAACGTTTCGGGCGTGAGGTCGTAGCCACCCGACGCAAACCTATCGGCAAAGAGAGAAAAACCAATTTTATTTTTTTTATAGTTACCCAAAACTGAAAAATCGGCGGTATTATTTGCGCCATATCGAGCGTTTAAAGTTGCGCCCGTTTTATTGGGCTGTTCAGTTATGATGTTGATGACACCCGCTAAGGCTTCCGAACCATAAAGACTTGATGAAGGTCCCTTGACGATTTCAATTTGTTTGATATTGCCAACGGCAACCCTGTCCAACTCCAACGTGCCTGCCGTGCGCCCTATCAGCGGCTCGCCATCAACCAAAATAAGGGTATAATCGGGATTAAAGCCTTGCAGTTGAATACCTTTTCCGTGGTCATTAACAATAAAAAGCCCCGTTTGCTCTGCCAATACGTTGTCGAGCCGCATGGCACCCATTTGCTGTATCTGTTTTTGATTGACCAAGGTAACGGGCATCGGCAGAGAAGATAACTGCCGTTCGTTGCGGGTAGCTGTCACGACAACTTGCTCCAAATTATTGGATTTAAGAGTATCTGAGTCCGTTTGTGCGAACACAAACTGGCTAATTAGCGACAATATTAGGGTAAATTTTTTATTCATTTTATTAAGACTAAATCTAAATAATAACACAAAACTACGCCGATTGTTGAATTTTGAAATAGTTTTTATAATTTTTTTTTAAAATTAAATCAATTCGCCAACTTGTCAAATCTGAATAACTCGGGCATGTCGCTTTTAAACCGATGCGTAGGTACGGGGTCATAGGCACTGTGGTGAAAAGTATCAAAATGTCTATTTGCTTGGCGCAGCAAATGTTGTAAGTCTCTCAAATCATTGATGCTTACCATCCACGAAATATCACCGGCAAAGCGGCTAAACTCTAAAGTACGTTGGTCTGAATTACAGGTTAAGGGTTCGTTATACCTTAAAAAATCCAATACGATGTGGTATAATGTCCGAAACTCATCGTAAGTGCGTTGTACCAACAGTTGTTCAAAACAAATATTGACGCACCGACACTCTTCGCAATAGCTGACGAAACCTCGGTTGGTAATGATTAACGTCTTGGGAATACACATTATTTATAGGTTTTAAAAAGTGAAAATCTATTTTTTTAAAAAATCAACTCAAATACTGAGGGGGTCGTTTTTTACCCTTTTTGCGCTTTCCGTGCTGTAATAATACTGCGGATGTACCCACAATTCTACACCAAATCCAAATCAGTCAAGGCAATATCCACGTCTTTTCGTACCACTGCCTGTTCTATCAAGTGTGTCAATGCCTTTAATTCATTGAGCGTGAAAGCCAATATGACGGAAGGCGTTGCGGTCGGAAACTGAAATAATTTGACATTCGGTTTGTCGCACAAACTTGTTTCAAGTATCATCGTTATTTTATCAAAAAAATCAGACAGTTCTTGATGTGTAAAAACCAAGAGCGTGTTGCCGAAAGCCACTTGAAAATGGTCACAACACACACACTGAACCACATATCCTGTTGAGTTGAGGTGAAGCAATTGATAGTCCTTGTTCGACAGCATTATTTTTTTACTTTTATAGTTTTGAATATTATCCTTTCGGAAGGCTTTAATGTTGAAAAAGTTTTGCTTATACTTAATAAGACTAAATATAAATAACTTGACAAATGTACTCCTTTACATTTATTTATACAAAAGCATATTGCAATTTTTTATGCTATTGACAGTAAAATGACAAAGGTTATAGATTTTCTAAAAAAGCAATCAAGGCTTCTCGTTCCGTTTTATTGAGTTTTTTAAATTCATTTTTTGATTTTTCACCCTCGCCACTGTGCCATAAAATAGCTTCTTCAAGGTTTCTGGCTCTGCCATCGTGGAGTAAAAAAGTATGTTTATTGACACTTTTTATCAAACCAATGCCCCAAAGCGGTGGTGTCCGCCACTCCAAACCCGTTGCTAAAAAATCGGGGCGATTGTCGGCTAAGTCATTGCCCATGTCGTGCAACAATAAATCGGTGTAAGGGCGTATTTTTTGATTGTTCAATGCGGCAATTGGGCTTTGGTTGCTGGTCGTTATTTCTGCACGGTGACAACCTTGACAGTTCAGTTGTTTGAACAGGTTTTTACCTTGAATGACTGAGGGAGCATCTACATTTCGGCGAACTGGCACCGACAAACTTTGCATATAGACCGTGATTTTTCGCAACTGTTCATCGCTCAATTCGGGCGTTCCACCATTGGGTACATTGGCGTATAATTGTTGTTGAGATGCGGTGAGATGGTCTTTGGGAAAAATCGAGGACGTGATACCCATGTCGCCATTAAAAGCTCCTGCGGTTTGTTGGCGCACGGTGGGTTCGTTGGCTTTCCAACCAAACCTACCCAAAACCGATTTTTGCTGCGTTGCGTCCCAAACGCGGTTGGGTTTGCCCGAAATACCGTCTTTGTTAGCGTCATTTTCATCAGAAAGGCTTAAAATGTCGCTTTCTGTTACATTTTCCAACAAACCCAAGCCCATCAATTGCGGAGCGATGCGGGGCGAGTATTTTACTGAGGGGGCTAATGCACCGTATTTCAAATTATAAAATTTGTAGATAGGGCGACGTAAATTGTAAGTCGTGCCATCGGCATAAGTACCTGTTACCACTTCATAACTGACGTTCACTTGCGCTTCTGGTTCAACGCCCATAATGGCTTTATCTTGCAATTGACCGCCATAGTTGGGGTCGGGAAGCGGTGCGCCGTGTGCATCAAAACCGTCAATGCTCAGACGGAACAGCAAACCGTTCAGAGCTTCGGTAGGCGTTGCAGGCGGTTTTGCCCGACCGTCTTTGAAATGACAAGAACCGCACGAAATGGCATTTAAAATGGGTCCCACACCGTCCAAAGACTGCACCGAAGAAGGCGCAATAACCCAATTTGAGCGAAAAAGTGAATTGCCGACCACGAAAGCATTTTGCTCGTCGGTTGTCAAGTTTTTGAGTTCTGTGCCAAAGGCTTCATCACCCAGAACGGTAGTAGAGCCGTTCAGACCACCCGATAAATGCTCGTCAGCTTCTACCAAAGGCGTAGGTTCGTCTTTACCGCACGATAAAAATGCGCTAAAAACGAACCCGCCGATGAATAAAAATATGAAATACTGCTTAGCGTTCATTTTATATTTTATTGCATTTCATATTAAAACTTTGCCCCCAAAGTCAAAGCTACGTCGCTCGATTTATCGCCTAATTTGCGTAAGGCTTCTACGGCACTGATAATTTTATCTTGATTTTTAAGAATCGCTTGGTCAAATGGTGTAGGTATGGCTTTTATCTTTGTTTCGGCATCCGTAAAAGCCGCAGCGAGGGCATCAGCCTTTGTTTTATCCAATTTTGACGCTAAATCAGAAAGATTTGTTCCACTGACCGTTGAGCCATCAACCTTTTTGTAAGAACCAAAATACGCATTTTTGATGCCTTGAAAATTCATCTGAATATCAATATGCGTGTTATCCGAAAAACAAGAATGTTCATTTTCTTGGTCTTTGCTATCTACCGCCACAAACATCCGCTCGTCTGATAGTTCGCCTTTTGCCAATTTGCCAAGTCCCGTGAAAATACGGGTCATTGCCGTGTCCGTAGGCGTACTTGTGGTCAATTCCTTGCGATATTTACCCGTTGTGCGCCATTCGTCGAGTACCGTTTTGAGGTTATCCACCAAGAGTTCAGTAACCGCTTTCAGATATTGACCTCTACGCGCTTGATTTTTTGCCGTACCGCCCGTACTCAGATAATCGGTGTAAGGGCGTAATCCTGCACTTGTTGCTGAGAGGTCTTGCCCCCACAACAAAAACTCAATGGCGTGATAGCCCGTAAAAATAGACGTTTCAGAAATACTTTCGTTCAAATCAACTAAGACCGTTTTATTGATAGTCGGGTAGGTAGTTGGGTCGTTAATCAGACCCGTGTTGGCATTGCCTTGCACGTAATCAATAAAATTTTCGTCCATGGGCCAGGCATTAATCAAGCCTTCAACTTCCTCGATTGGTCCATCGTAAAAACGGTAGGTTTCGGTCTGTCCGTAGGGAATACGTGCCGCTTTCCACGCTTCTTTGCAAGCATCGAATGAAGCTGCCGTAGGCGTTGCCACAAAAGCGTCAATTTTTTGTTTTAAAGTAACTGCTGTGTTGTAGCTGTCTTCGTAGCTTGCTTCAACAATTTTTGCATAATTGGCAATAGCTTCGGTTTTTTCAGCGGCGGTGGTGTCTTCTTCTTTTTTGCAAGAAGCTACCAACAGAGAGAAAAGTGATAAAATGATAAGATACTTTTTCATAAATTATTGATTTTATTTTTTAGAAATTAAATTGATGGACAAGCCCAATTCAGGGCGAATAAGCTCGTCGCCAAAAGAGTTTTCGGAACGATAACTCATGCCCCAATCCTTACGATTGATGTAAAACTTAGGCGTTGAAGCCGTCAAAACACCGTTTTCAAGTTTGACCAAAGCGGGAAAAGTGATACTTTTTGCCGTGCCTTTGAGGGTCAAATTGCCCGTAATTGCCACGCTATCACCCACCGTTTTGGCAACCGATGCGATGCTAAAATCAGCCGTTGGAAACTTTTCGGCATCAAAAAAATCAGCATTGAGCAAGTGTGCTTTGAGTTTGGCATTGCGTTTTTCACCCGCAGGAATATCCAAAACTATCAAACTACTGAGGGGTATGCTGAACGAACCGCCCGTGATGCTGCCGTTGGCAATATCGAGTTTACCACTACTGATTTTGAGCGTGCCGTTGTGTTCCGATTTGCCGAGTTTCAGCCCTTCGTAGCCTTCCCAAGCGACGTTGCTTTGGGTCGTATCCACCGTAAAAACATCGGCGGCGGTAGCAGTTGTGGCAGTTGTTGTAGTTGCTACATCTGTCGCTTCGGAGGTTTTGAGGGTTGGTTTTGCCTCGTTTTTGCAAGCGGTGAAAAATGCTGCAAAGACAAAAAGAAACAATATATTTTTCATTTTCCTTGTTTTTAAAATATTTAAAATCAAATATTTATGCAATTTTAGTAAAAATACTGAGGGGGTATCTCAATCCCCATCGCCACTCGAAAACGTGATGGCAATGCCCAAAAGGGAAGACAAATCACTCTTATAGTAGCGCACCAATTTTTGAGATTCGGTTTGAAGCGCAAATACTGAGGGGTCATTTGCTTCAATTAATTGACCGAAAGTTTTATTGGTTGGCACGGCATTTAAAGCGGCTTTTGTGGCTGCTAATTGGGTTTCAGTTGCCGCAATTAAGGCTTTTCCACCTTCAACGGCTTCCAAATATTCTTTAAAACCAATGCCGTCTGTACCCGATTTGCTTTTACCATACCAGATATTTTCACAGGCTTGAAAATGATTTTTTATCATGTCCAATGAAAAGCCACTGTAATAGGCATCCACTTTTAGCGGTTCGGTTTGGGTTTGTCCTGCCCGTTTACCGAGAGGCAAAGCAATTTTGAAGTTTTTCAAGGCTTCGTAATTTGCCACAAAACTGTTGTAAAAATTGGAAGTCGCACTGCCCACCGAAGTCGCATTGTCAGCAACAAAAGTCGCCGCGTATTTACCCGTCTGCCATTCGTTTGCCACAAAGTCCGTCCTTGTTTTTAGGTGGTTGCCCAAAGCCATGAGATAATTACGACGATTGGTTTCGGCTTGCAATTTAGTAAGCGCACTTCCGCCATAAATGAGGTATTCTAAGGCTAAAAACCCGCGTGTATCACGGGAGAAACTTTGGAAAGAAGTATCATTTGCGGTAATAAATGCTTCAATTTTGGCTGTATTGCTTGGGAATGTGCCAATTTCTTCAATCAAACCTTTGCGCGTGCCTTCTTCGCCCGCAGGACCAAAATTGTAACCGTTGGCAAATTGCCAAGCGGAGTAGGCTTCTTTCCATTTGGTTTTGAGGGTTTCAAAATTGGCAGCGTTAGGCGTTGTTGCGAAAGAACGAATAGCTGAATTGAGGTCATTCACACCTTTTTGCACATCTGAAAAAGCGGGTTTTATGAGGTTATCCGCCATATTTTGAAGTAAAGTGCGGCGGTCAAAACTAACGGGGTCAATGCCTGAGTTTTTATCACCACAACCAGCAATTGCTACGAACAAACAGCTCGTAGCAATCGCAAAAAAAGAAATTATGAATTGTTTTTTCATCGAAAAAATGATTTTGAAGTTTTAGGAAGCCTCAGAGGCTTCCTAAAACTCAGCTAAGACTAAGAGTTATCTGCCTTGTACGGATACCCAATTGCTTTTAAAATCTTCAATTTCAGCGTCTGTAAAGCCATAGATGCCCTTCAATTTTGTGATAATCTGCGTTAATTTAGGCAGCTGCGTTACAGGCTCCGTGACAAACTTGTAAGAAGTCGGTGTGCCAGTAGCGGGAGCATTGAGCAAGTCCAAAACTTCATCAATTTGGGCATCCGTAATTTTTTTCTGTGACGCTGAGATGGTTCTCCAACCGTGCGTAAAACCCACACATTCACCGTAAGCGTGAAGGGCAGAGCCTTTTTGAGCGTCCGTTGTGGTGGTTTGGCTCATGGTAGTAATCACAGCGTGGCAATAATTGATGATGGTCGCAGCATTCACTTTTTCCCACGTCAATTTTACGTCTGCTACGGCTGCGTCACGGTCTTTGTCGTAATCGCTGCCCGCTTTTACGGCGGCTTGCAGTTTCAGAAACGCATTTTTCATTTGCGTATAAAGCCCTTTTCCGTCATTTTTATCTCGACGAGCAGCATAGTTTGACATGTAAAGGTCGGGTTGTGCTGTTTTTGAAGCCGTGGGTGTATTCGGGAAAGTCGGATTTGCGCCAAAAATGGCAACAACTTGGTCAACCGTTTCTGCCGTAATCTTGCTTGATAATAAGGTCGTGGCGTGGTTGTAAAGCACCGAGCCAAACTGTCCTTTTTCGATTAATTGCTCGATTTCCAAGCCATTTTCATCAAAAAGATAGCCGCCAAACGCGCCGCCGTTGCCCGTGATGGTTGCGGAAGGGGTGTAAGTTGTGCCGCTCGCTTTGGCGATTTCGGCAAACCAACCCGTTGCGCCTTCAAATCTGCCCGTCAGATAAGCGGTATTGATGGTTTTTAAGTTGGGCGAACCAGTCGTGAACCAATAGTTCAAAGAATCGGCACTTACTTTTGCAGTAGCTTTTCTGCCTTTTTTTGCTTCGTTGGTAATGCTCACAACGCGTTTGCCCACGCCAATTTGCGTAGCTGCCGTTGTTGCGAAGTTTGCACTTTCGTAAGTCGTCGGAATCGTGAGGGGTGCTACAACGGTTTCTTTATCGCAAGAAGATAAAGCCAAAGTAAGCGCAATAATTGTAAGAATAGGAGAAAATAACTTTTTCATTTTTTGTTTTAATTTTGATAATTAATTATTTTAATTGAGACCAAATCCAAATAATAACGCAAAAGTAAACATTATTCCTGAAACTAAAAATAGTTGGATAAAAAAATGGTAAATATTTAGCCAACAGGTAAAACGGACTTTAGTCCGTTGGTTTTCACATTTATCTTCAAGTCATTAAACGGACTAAAGTCCGTTCTACCTACTGGCTAAGTATCTATCTATTTTTTAACTCTTTTGGTCAGATTTTTTCCGCCGATAGCATTATAAATTAGTAGTTTAAAGGCATCTTTTTACTTTTAAAAATCATAAAAATGAATGCACTTTATGGAGACAATATCGGACTTACCCATTTCATTTCGGGTGTTGCCGCCGTCCTCTTGGGCGGGGCTGTTTTATTGATGAAAAAAGGAACGCCCATCCACCGCAAAGTAGGTTATCTCTACGTGGCGAGCATGGTCGTTTTGGTCATTTCGTCTTTCGGGATTTACCGCCTGTTTGGCAAATTTGGACTCTTTCACGGTTTTTCGTTGGTGGCGGTTTTTTCACTTGTAATGGGTATCAATGGTTCATTAAAAAATTATGCTGCTATCGCTTCATAATCATTTGATATTAAGAGTTTTATAATTTTCGGATTATTTTTTACAGAGTTGGTATCTAATCCTAAAGCCTCTGAAAATAATTCGACCATTCTTAAATTATGGTAATAATTTTTAATTTCCTCCATTGAGAACGGTTTATTTTCTTCCCAATGAGCCACCTTGGCAACAGAAATAGCTGTCAAAGAAAGGTTAATATGATTCAACAATTTGGTGCTGTTTGTACTTTGGCAGTGCATCAATCCTGTAAACTGCTTGGCATCTCGAAATAAGAACTCAATTTGAAAACGACATTGATAATGTTTAAGAACGAAGGCATAATGAAAATCGGTGCGATTAGAAAAATACAATTTACGTGTTTGGCGCGTTCCGTCTTCCTTTAAATAGTCAACTGCGACCAGTAAAACGGTCATTTTTAAGCATTGGACATAAACTAAAGCGGAACGCACTATTTTTTCAGCATCTTGTTCGACAATTGGCAATTTGTCGTTATCTAAATTAAGCCAATCAATTTTGCCCGCTTTTTTAGCGGGACGCCCCCGTTGGCGTTTACCAACAATAGGTTGGGGTACATAAAAAAGACACGAATTGCCCTTCAAGCAACTGATAATATCAATACCCATTTTGACAACAGGTTGGACAAAAGTCGATACACCAAAATACGTGTCACTGACCAATAAATTGCCAAAATGCTTAATATGGGCTTTATTGGCTTGGACTTGACTAACATAGTAATTTATTAACGTCTTTCCAGTTTCTTTTAATTCCTTTGGTGAAGGCGTAAGGGTACTTGATAAATGATAAGCAGTATGCTTTTTCATGTCACCAACAGCAAAACAACTCATTTCAAGTCCAAGTTTAGTCATACCTGCACCGCCTGACCAAAATCTGCCCTTGTGAGCTGTTTTTTTACCACTTTTACTCAAAAAACTGGGGTCGAAAATGACAAAATGATCGCCACTCCCGTTCTCATCTATCAATTGACGGTTAAAAGTGATTAAATCAAGGTCTTGATTTAACCAATTGTGATAGGTCATTTCGTTGTGTTCCCCCCACTTCGTCATTTGGGTAAAATTAACCCGACGGGGTAAACTTAAAAATAAAGGCAAAATTTGAATTAAAATTCTTTGCCGAACTTTGCTTTTATCAGCTATTGCGCCTATTTTTGCACAAAGGGATAATTTATTACCTTTCATCGCGTGTAACTTTTTAGGTGTGAGAACCCAAAGTTACGCGCTTTTTTTTTAAAACACCTTTTAATTCTTAATGAACCATTGATAAACAATCGCTACTTTTTATGATGCTTCTCCCGCGCGCTTCGCTCGCGCGAGGGAGGGAATGTGGTTCGTTTTTCGGCTTCGCCGAAAAACGAACCACGTCTCCTCCCTTTTGCGCGAGCGAAGCGCGCGCAAAACATCTGTTTTTAATCAAAAAACGATGTTTTTAGGTTATGCCCACTCCTCATTAATACTTATGCAGTTGAAGTTTGATTTATTATTAAACTATCCCTCAGTAAAAACGGCTTTTCTTGCTAAAAATAAGCAAAAAAAGCATCTTTCATATGCCAGTAAACAAAAAAAAAAGAGTGAATCCTAAGTTGTATAATTGATTTTGGAAAAAAAAATAACAACTCATCATGGATTCACTCACAATATTTAAGCGTCGTTTGGATTTACCCCCCCAACGTCGCATGTTATTGGCTTATGTCATTACGCATCAAAAACGACAAGGACAAGTAACAGAACTTTCTCAAAAGTACCATGTTTCTCGGACATTTTTATATGAGAACGCCAAGAAGTATGCTTCGGTTGATAAAATAGGTTTGTCCAGCGTACTTTCAAGAGAAGCGAAGATAGTCGCTTGCCAAAAATCTATCTTGTTCTATCGTCTTTTTAGCAATTGTAGCCTAAATTCGATACAAACTTTTTTGGAACACGATGGGTCAGTCAATGATTCGCTCGGTTATATCAGTGAATTTTTACGCGATGCTGGACAAGCCGTTGGTCAAGATTTGAATTTATCGGGTAGTGGCGAACAAACGTACCAGGTTGTTTTTGCTTCGGACGAAATTTTTGCTGGCGAACGAGCGATATTAATTACCGTTGAGCCAATAAGTTTGACTATTTTACGCATCGAATTAGCGTATGAACGGACAAGTGAGGGCTGGCAAGAACAGTGGCAATCCCTTAAAAACCAGCACATTACACCTTCTTTATTTGTCAAAGACGAAGGCTGTGCCTTGAAATGTGCTCAAAATATCTTGTTTGCCAATACTGCCGTGCAAAGCGATACTTTTCACGCTGTTTCGCATCGTTTAGGGCTTTGGGTCAAGCGTTTAGAAAAAGCCGCTTTTACATTGATGCTTGAATTAGAGGAAAAAGAACGGCTCTTTTGCACGGCTCAAACCCCTCAAACGGCACAAAAACGCTTGGATATTTATCTTAATTGCTACAAAGAAACAATCAAAGCTATGGATTTATACCATAATTTTGCTTTCATTTATCAAAATTTAATCCAATCCTTTAAAGCCTTTGACAACAAGGGGGAACTGAAAGACAAAGAAAACGTACTCGATGACTTTCAAGCGGCCATTGATTTAGGCAAAATGTTAAACCATAAGCCTATTACAAAAGAACTTAAAACTATTGAAACACTAAAATTTACCCTTTTTACTTTTTTCGATACCACTAAAAAAAGCCTTAAAATGCTACAAAAAAAACTCGAAAAAATATTAAGTCCACTACAACTCAATGCCTTTTGCAGTGCATGGCAATACAACAAAGCCAAAATAAAAGCGAAATGTGCTAAAAGAAGAAACAATGCCAAAAATATGGAATTATCCGTGTTAGAAAATTTAAAAAACGCATTAAATGATGATTATCAATATATTAAAAATATGATTTATAATGAATTAGACCAATCTATTCAAAGCTCCGCTGCGGTAGAAAATATCAATTCTATTCTAAGACCATTTTTAAACACCATCAAAAATAATGTAACCCAACAGGCACTGAATCTGTTTATGTTTTTCCATAATCATCGAATTTTTAAAAATGGAAAACGGAAAGGTAAATCACCGATGCAAATCCTAACGGGTAAGCCCCACGAGGAGGTTATTGACCTTATTTTGAGAAAAATGGAAGCATAAACCTGTTTAAGGGATATTTTTGTCCTTTTCAAAATGGTGCTTTACAATAGGCACTTATATTAATGTGTCCATATTAGAGCGTTTTGTGTAAACACTATTTGTAGGTGTTATGAAAGATGCCTGAAATTGATAAGGAAATGGGGAAATAACCCCTCAGTATTTTCTTTAAAATCAAAATTTTCAACATGAAAAAAGCAAGTATTTTAATTCTCTTCATCGCCTTTTTTGGTGAAATCCGAGGTCAAAGCGAGTGTAATTGCGCTCAAAACTTTACAGTTTTGCAACAAAAAGTGCGGAACAATTATGCAGGATTTGACAACCGCATAAACGCTAAAAACAAAGCGGTTTTCGCCGTTTTGACCGATAGCGTGGCTAAAGTAACCGTCAAAATAACCGATGGTTACGCCTGTTATACGCTCATGGAACGCTGGATTTCATTTTTCAGAGACGGGCATTTGTATTTGACCACAACTTATCCGCCTACTGGAGAATCCCCTAATTCTCCTAAAATGACGGGGTTGGATAGCCTTGCTTTTGACACCTATTTGAAGCAAAATAAGGATAAATTAAGCCCGCTTGAAGGTATTTGGCGAGACGACGACGGCAGTTATATGGTTGCTATCAAGCGAGATGACCCCGCAAGTGCAGCTTTTTCAGCGACAATTTTGAAGGCTAAATCTACGAAATGGAAGGTGGGTATGCAAAAATTTATTCTTAAAGGCACAGAAGATGCTTTTAAAATGGAATATTTCATGGGTGATTTTTCAGTGAAAAAAGACAATGGGAAGCAGCAAGAAAATCTCTTGATTTTAGAGCAATTGGGTGCATGGGAAAAAGTATTTCCCGAACCTAAAATCAAACTTGACCCACAAAAAGTTGCTAATGACCAAATCGCTAATTTCAAAATATTAGACGACCAAACGAGCTATTTGCGGGTCAAAACTTTCAACGCTGGACCTGATGTTATTGACAATATTATCAAAGAAAACCGTGAGCGATTGTTAAATACGCCTCGTTTGATTATTGATATTAGAGGCAATGGCGGTGGTTCTAACTCAAATTATCACAGTATTTTACCTTTTTTCTACACGCAACCTTATACCCTTGAAGGAAAAGGAGCTTTTGTTTTGGCTTCGGAAGACAATATCGCCATTGAAAAGAAAACCTACGAACAGGCGTGGAACAGCCTTTCGGAAGAAAGCAAGAAAATGCACGCCAAAGATTATGACGGTTGGAAAAAATATGTGGATACAATGGCAATGAATCAAGGCAAACGCTATTACTATGCGCCCAGCGAAGTGACTAAATTTGACAGCATAACGACAAATCCCAAGCAAGTGGCTATTTTGATGGATAAAAATTGTTACAGTACGGCTGAATGGTTTGTAATGGAGGCAGAATATTCTAAAAAAGTGACACTTTTTGGACAAAATACGGGCGGTGTCATGGATAATACGAACGTGCGTCCTCACGCTTTGGCTTGCCCTGCTTATACCATTTTGGCAGCCAGTGGACGGCGTGGCGGTGCAGACGAGCGTGAAATTGACAACATAGGCTTCAAACCAAATGTGTATATTGATGAAAAAGAAGAAGATTGGGTGAAATTTGTGCTGGATTATTGGGAAAAAAAGTAAAGAACACCCCCTCAGTATCTTGCTTGTTTTTTGTCATTTTAGCCAACTGTTTCACTTTTTAAAACGCTCAATTTTTTTATGAAATGTCTTTTGAAAAAAAAATGGCGGGTTTGAAAAATCAAAAATTGAGAAATTTTCTGTCCGCAAGCGTCGTGTATAAGAGGGAAACCTTAAAAATGCTTGAATCTGTAAATGCCGCTTCTAAAAGGCTCATTGGCAGGATTGACAAACGGTTGCAAAAATTGGGTAATTGAAAAGCAAATGACCCCCTCAGTATTTTGACGTAAAAAACTTAAAATCAATATTTTAACAAAATAAAAATAGAAAAATGACAGAGACAAAGGATTACTCTAAGCTAACAATCGAAGAATTAACGGCAGAAGAAAAGAAAATTAAAAAAAGCGAATTGTATTCGGCATTTGGCATTGGATTTTTGGGTGCGGTTATGGTTTATGGCGTTGTGAAAGGCGGGTTTGGCTTCCTTTACATTGCCATTCCTCTGTTCTTTATAGCTGGAATTGTTAGAAATTCGCAAAAGGTTAAACAAGACTTAAAGCAAATTCAATCAGAAATAGAGAATAAAAAACAATGAAATTGTCTAAAGAAAACGCTCATTGGACGGTAGAAAAGGCGATTCAAGATTTCTACAAAACGCATGATTTCGGCGAAGACGGCGGAATCCACGAAAAATATGCTTGGATAAAGTTCGGCTTTATTGCTATTCCAATTCCTAACTTGGAAAGTCGGCGCAGCAACGTTTATCTGCATGATATTAGCCACATCGTCACGGGATTTGACACAACTTGGCAAGGAGAAAGTGCTGTTTCTGCGTGGGAAGTGGCTTCGGGCGGTTGGAAAAATTTGTACCTTTCAGTATTTTGTCAAATTTTTGTGGGAAATGCCTCTAAAATACAGTTTTTTTGAACATAAACCAAGAAATGAATGTTTTGGTATTGTGTGTTTTAAAAATAAAAAGCAATGAAAAAAAGTTTATTTTTCTTATTTATGGCGTTTTCAACCGTCAGCTTTGCGCAAAATAAAGCCAAAACAGTAACAAAACTTAGTCCTTCAAGTGCAACTTGCGCCCCCGTTCAGAAAACGAGTAAATTGAAAATCATGGAAAATAAAGTAGTCAAGTACGGGAAAAACATTCTCGGAACAGATTTGGAAATTGCGGGTACTGAACCCATTACGGGTTACTATCGCGATGGCTTTTGTTCTTCGGGTGCAGAAGACAGAGGCGTTCACGTCGTTGCAGCGGTGATGACAGACGAGTTTTTGAAATTTTCAAAATCACGCGGTAATGATTTAATCACGCCTTTTCCTGCCTACGGTTTTCCCGGGTTGAAGGTAAACGACAAATGGTGCTTGTGTGCATCGCGCTGGAAAGAGGCTTATGATGCAGGCGTTGCCCCGCCCGTTATTTTGGCAGCAACGCACGAAAAAGCATTAGAATTTGCGACTTTAGAGCAGTTGAAAGAAAAGAAGAGCCAATAAATATTGGCAGTTATTCAAGACAGGGTGTGCTTGATTTCAAAATGGAGTATAAAAATGGTAGAAAATACAATCATTATCAACCAAATCACCTACGATTTAACTGAACTTGAGGTGTTGACGTGGGGGCTTTTGAAGAACGGAGCGGTTAAACCCAAAGACGGCTTTCATACCGCCTGTGTTGCCACAGTTGATGAAGATAACGAGGCTACTGCCCGAACGGTTATTCTGCGAAAGAGCGATGGAGAGACAAAAACGCTGTTTTTTCATACCGACACCCGTTCTCGAAAATTTCAGCATTTGAAGCGAAACCCAAAACTCACGCTGTTATTTTACGATGCACACCGTCATCTTCAATTGTCAATAAAAACAAAGGTCAGTTTGTATGAAGACGGTAAAATGGCGGACGAACGATGGCATACAACGCACCCCAAAAGCCGGCGCTCTTTCATGACCCTTCAACCACCTGGTGCGCCAACAGAATTGCCGCTTTCGGGTTATGAGAAGAGGTTTGACCATGCAGAACCAACAGACGCAGAAAGTAATATTTTTCGCGACAATTTTGCCGTAGTTGCTTGCAAAGTGGTGCAGTTAGAATTTCTGTATTTGAATAATGGTGGAAATCGGAGAGCTGTTTTTAATTACGAAAATAGCCTGTGTGTGTCTGCTCAGTGGTTAGTCCCTTAACATTGTTTTAAAAATAGGACTTTCGCATTATAAATAAATAAATTTGTTTATATTTTCTACTATTCCCATATTTGCTTATGCTAACGAAAAAAGAATACGTAGAATATCTCATCAGTACACCGATAAATTACACGTGTAGTAATTTATGTGAACATCAAACTGGTCCGACTGCCCTGAGCCACGATGCGGTGAGTAATTTTCTCAAGCGCGAAAAATTTACGCCGCGTCAACTTTGGCAGACGGTTGAACGTCATATTATGAACCGCTCAGATGGCTTTTTGATAGCTGATGATTCCGTTCAAGATAAGCGTTATTCTAAGTTCATTGAATTAGTCAAAAAGCAATATAGTGGCAATGAACATGGCTTAGTACGCGGCATCGGTATTGTCAATTTAGTGCATACAAGCGGAGAAAAAGACGATTTTTTTCCCATCGATTATCGTATTTACGATAATCTGACGGGCGGAAAGACAAAAAATGAGCATTTCCGAGAGATGTTCATTGCTGCCGTTGCCAATAAGTCCTTATTATGTCGGACTATCCTTTTTGATTCTTGGTACAGCTCGGTTGATAATTTGAAACTTATCCATCGCTGCGATTGGACGTTTTTTACCACACTAAAAAGCAATCGCATGGTGTCTATTTCAAAAGAAACGGGTTATGTACACCTTCAAGCAATCGAGTGGACGGAGCAAGACCTTAAAACAGGCATCCCAGTAAAACTCAAAGAAGTACCTTTCTTGGTGCAATTATTCAAGATAGTTGCCACAAACGGCGACATTGAGTGGGTCATTACCAATGACCTTGCTTGTACAGACGCACACATCGTCGAAAAAAAAAGCGGTGTGCGGTGGCAAGTCGAGCAATTTCACCGAGAAGTTAAACAACTAACAGGGTCTGAAAAGTGTCAATGCCGTTCTGCACGTGCTCAAAGAAATCATATCGCTTGTTGCTACCATGCTTGGTTATCTATGAAAATTCAAGCAAAAAATGCTCAAATGTCTGTGTATCGACTACAAAAAGAGCTATTAAAGCCGTTTTTGATACAAATAATTGCTAATCCAAAAGTCGTAGCACTTATTTGATTTTTTATAATGCGAAAGTCCTAAAAAACTAAAATACGCGTAGTGCTCATTTCAAACCCATTCTGGTTTCAAAGTTTTGGGGCAGTAATAGACAGCAATTGCTCAAAAAAACAAATTATCTTTTGTTATTTTTTGTAGAAGATTTAGGAAATTGTTGAGATTTCCTAAGTCTTAAATTCTAATCTGGTTCTAATAATTCTGTTCAACGCTGGTTATAGCTTGTTTTTCGCAACTTTTTTACCCGAGCCAGTTGTCGAAATGGCGTATGTAAATCCGAGTCCAAACAGGCAGGAAATTATTCCTGCGAAATAAGGTATGAAATCAATCATTGTTATTTTTGTTTAAAAGATGTAAATAAATTCCGAAACATAGAATAGAAGGCACCCAAAGACCAATAAAAATAGCTTGATTGTGGTAACCATTAAAAAATAATACTTCGGAGTAAATCAATGAAAGTACAGCTGCTGCAAACAGCAATTTATCAGCTAAGGTGAATTTTTTAAGCATTTCTAATTTTTTTTCTTCTACTCGTGTGGCTTTTCGATTTCGCCCCGTTTTTTCAGTGGGTTCTGGACTCCACTTTATTTTTTATTCTACTTTAACACTGGTAACTTCGGAAATCTCTTGAATCCATCGGATTCATACGTTTGTAGAATAAAAAACAAGTAAGATGTCCCCCTAATCCGTAGGATTCGCACGTTTTTCAACCGTTACAAACGTATGAATCCTACGGATTCAATGTGCGTTTTGCTTTATATTTTCTACAAACATGTAAATCCTAACGGATTTATGAGATTTCCAAAGTTACCAGTTAACATTTATTTTTGGTATTTTGTTTTGAATTCGCTTTAGTTTTTAGTTTTTTATTTTAGAAAAATATTAGCACAGCACTTTTTTAAACCTCTTAGTGCAAACACCGTAAAGCCGTTTTAATGTTATCAAGACAGCTTTTAGATGCAGGACTCGACACGAATAAACCGTCTTTTGTGTAAAATTTTGTGATTACTTAGTCTCCCCCTTTTGCGAGCGAAGCGAGCAATAGGCTAAGTAATTGAGGTATGGGCATAACCTAAAAGCGTTTTTTGCATCTCGCGCTCGCTTCGCTCGCGCGAAAGAGGGGGACGTGGTTCGTTTTTCGGCGAAGCCGAAAAACGAACCACGTCTCCTCCCTTTTGCGCGAGCGAAGCGCGCGCAAAACATCTGTTTTTAATCAAAAAACGATGTTTTTAGGTTATGCCCACTCCTCAGTTATAAATAATCGCTATTTTTTACGACGCTTTTCGCGCTCGCTTCGCTCGCGCAAAAAGGGGGAATGTGGTTCATTTTTCGGGCAAAGCCCGAAAAATGAATCACCTCTCCTCCCTTGTGTTGTGGTGTAGAAAGCTACTGGAAAATTATTCAATATGCTTGGTGGTGGCGGTAGAAAAATATAGCATAGCATAAAACAGATGTGGAAAACTTTCCAATCAAAAAATCTAAATAAAGTTTGTTAAACGTATATAGATTTCTACATTTGCCGCACGAAAGGCAACTTTAATAATACCACTAAGTAGTTTCAGCATAGTTTGTAGATTACAATTCGTTTTTCTTACCTAACAATGTTTCGTTTTATCGTATCAAAATGAGCATTGACATAATAAAAAATTTAATTTAGATTTTGTCTAAATGTTTTTGTTTGTTTCTTGACTACTTGCAAAGAGAAAAGGTATGAGTACTTTTGCGTCATTAAAATTTGACAATAGTCACAACGTAGTAAAGATTCTAAATATAAAATAGTCGTAGGTCATGAGTAATAGATCATTAACAATCAAGTTCTTACAGATTGTATTCTTGTTTGCCTTTTCGTTTGGCGCAAATGCGGCGGATCTCAACGCAGGTAAGACTTTGTTTTTAAACAATTGCGCTTCGTGTCACGCGAAAGACATGAAAACAAAATTGACAGGTCCTGCTCTCGCGGGTGCGCAAGCGCGATGGGGCGATGACAAAGAACTGTACGCTTGGATTCGCAATTCGCAGGCTTCCATTGCTGCGGGACAGCCGCGTGCAGTTGCAATATGGAGCGAGTATAAGCCAACCGTGATGACAGCTTTTCCGGGTTTGAAGGACGAAGAAATTGAAAACATGCTTGCCTATATTAATGGTGTAGCAAATGGAACATTTGGAGGTAAAAAGGTCGTAGCTGGCGCAGCGACTGAAACTAAGGAAGAAGGTGGTAGCGGCTTACTCTACGGTGCTGCTTTTGCTGTTCTTGCAGGTTTAGCCTTGATACTTGCGCGGATAATGAATAACCTAAACCGTACAGTTGCCGAAAAAGCGGGTCAAACTTACGTGGAACGTTCTTGGACAGATGCTTTAACAAGTAAAGGTGTTACGGGTTTTGCAGTTTTCGCGCTGATTGTGTTGGGTGGTTTTACTACGGTTAATAACGCCATATCGCTTGGTCGTCAGCAAAATTACGCGCCCGACCAACCCATCAAGTTTTCGCACAAGACACATGCAGGTTTAAATAAAATTGATTGCCAATATTGCCACGACGGAGCGCGTCGCTCTAAGCATGGTTCTATTCCTGCAACTAATACGTGTATGAATTGCCACAAAGCGATAAAAGTGGGTTCGCAATATAAAACGGCTGAATTGACTAAGATTTATGTATCGGCTGGTTGGAATCCAACTACGGATAAATATATTGACGATTATGATAATATGAGCCAAGAAGACGTAGCAAAACTTTACAAATCTTGGATTTCTTCAAAATATCGTGAAGAGCGTAAAATTGATACTACTGCCAAAGTAAATTCAGATGAGCGTCAATTTGTAGATGAGCAGTGGAACGCGATAGCAAGTTCTTTGAAAACGGAGTACAAAGATAAAGTTCAAGGTCCGATTCAATGGAAACGCATCCACAATTTGCCTGACCATGTGTATTTCAACCATGCACAACACGTCGCTGTTGGTAAAGTTGAATGTCAATCTTGCCACGGTACAGTTGAAAAAATGGACGTGTTGAAACAACATTCACCTTTGTCAATGGGCTGGTGTATCAATTGCCACCGCCAAACTGAAGTGAAATTTAAAGAGAATGATTTCTACAAATCTTACGAAATATATCACGAGCAAGTGAAAAAAGGCACGCGCGAAAAAGTAACAGTTGAAGATATTGGCGGTTTGGAATGTCAAAAATGTCATTATTAATAGTAGGGGAATTTCAGATTTCAGATTTCAAGGTGCAATAAATTGACTTCCAATATTTTGTAAAATAAAACTTGATACTTTATTTGTGTTATGTTCCTAAATTTGCCAATTTCTTACAAAAAAGGCAAATTTTAATCTCCTGTACTGAGGGGGTCTAATTTTGAAAAATAATTATTGAAAATAGAATTAATGAGCAGAAATTGTGTTCTGCATTAGTTCCTAATTTATAATTTAAGATGGATTTTAAGAACCAAGAAATTTGGGTTGGTGTTGAAGACTTATCAAACGATAGCAAATTCATAGAATTGGCAATCGCACAACAGGAATTTCCTGATACTTTGACTGATGCAGTTCAGCAAGAAAGCGAAGGTTTTACGGCAAATCGTCGTGACTTCCTGAAATATTTGGGCTTTGGCGTCGGTGCAGCAACTGTTGCTGCAAGTTGCGAAATTCCCGTAAAACGGGCAATTCCTTACGTCGTTAAGCCTGATACGATTGTTCCCGGTATCTCAAATTATTACGCTTCTTCATTCGTGAAAGGTGGTGATTATGCGTCAATCTTGGTCAAAACCCGCGAGGGTCGTCCAATTAAAATTGAAAGTAATGCCATGTCTCCTGTAACGGGTGGCGGTACAAGTGCGCGGGTTCAAGCAGCAGTCTTGGATTTGTATGATTTGAACCGTATTCAAGGTCCGGGCAAAGTAGTAGGTGGTAAAGTTGAAGCGTTCAAAAACGGTTGGGCTGAACTTGATGCGGCTGTAAAATCAAAAATTACTGAGGGGTCTCAAATCCGCATTGTCTCAAATACTATTTTGAGTCCGATGATGGAGGCAGCTATTGCAGACTTCGCGGCAAGATATAAAGGTACTAAAACAGTCGTTTATGACGCTGTTTCTGCAACTGCTTTGTTGAAAGCGAATGAAAAATGTTTCGGTGTTTTTGCCGTTCCAGATTATAAGTTTGACGAAGCAGATGTTATTGTATCGTTCAATGCTGATTTCTTGGGTACGTGGGTGTCTCCAACTGAGTTTGCCGCAAAGTATGCGAAAAAACGCCGTCTTGATGCTAAAAGCCCTTCAATGAGCCGCCACATACAGGTTGAAAGCCACATGTCGTTGACAGGTTCAAACGCTGATAACCGTATTTTGGTAAAACCGTCTGAACAAGGTGTGGCAATTGCCGCATTGTACAATGCAGTAGCGAGTGCAACAGGCGGTCAGCAAGTGGCAGTTAACGGAAAGGTGAATGACAGAGCAGCAAAGTCCCTACAAAAGGTGGCGGCTGAATTGGTAGCCCACAAAGGCAAATCATTGGTTGTCAGTGGTTCAAACAATGTGAATGAGCAAATTTTGGTTAACGCTATCAATGCACAATTGGGCAACTACGATGCAACAATTGATTTTTCAAGTGCCAATTTGATGCGTCAAGGCGATGATACTGCTGTTCAAGGTTTGATTTCTGAAATGGAAAGCGGACAAATCGGTGCTGTTATTGTTATTGGTGGTGCAAATCCTGTTTTTGAATTGTCAAATGGCGACAAATTTGCGGCGGCTTTGAAAAGAGTTGGTGTTTCTGTGTCAACAAGCCAATTGGTAGATGAAACAACAGCAGCCTGCCAATATTCTGCACCAACGCACAATTTCCTTGAAAGTTGGGGCGATGCACACCCTAAATTGGGTCACTACAGTTTGATTCAACCTACTATCACGCCTATTTTTAATACCCGCCAATCAGAAGCAAGTTTGTTGTCGTGGGGTGGTACTGAAGGGGCAGATATGCACGATTATTTAAAAGCCTCTTGGCAAAAAAATATCTTCCCGAAACAAAGAGAGTATGCAACTTTTCAAGGATTTTGGGACGCTACTTTGCACGACGGTGTGTTCTCTACGGGCGAATCTAATGCTAAACAATTCGGTTTTGGTGGTAATGTAGCGGAAGCTGCCGCGGGCATCACACAACCCAAAGCGGGCAACGAATTGGAAATTTCATTCTTTGAAACCGTTAATATTGGTGGTGGTCAATACGCTTCAAACCCGTGGTTGCAAGAGATGCCAGACCCCGTTACACGTACAGTTTGGGCAAATACATTGGCAGTTCCCGTTGATTTTGTAAATGAAAAAAAATTCCAATCCCTCAATGGTTTGGAAGATGGTGATATTGTTGACGTAACAATTGGTGGTAAGGTTTACAAATGTGTGGTTGTTTGTCAGTTTGGTCAGATGGCTGGTACAGTGTCTATTGCACTCGGCTACGGTCGTTCGCAAGCGGGAACGTGTAGCGGCTACGGTACAAACGTGAATCCTGCAATTCCTGTTGTGAATGGTATGAATCAGTATTTTACGACAGCAACAGTAAGTAATAAAGTTGGACATGACAAAGATTTTGCTTGTGTTCAGCATCACCACACAATGGGTGTTAAGAAAGAAGGAACGGACTACAACGCAGACGAAAAAGTGTTGGCTTTCCAAGGTTCACTCGTTGACCGTACAATTATCCGCCAAGGAAAATTGAACGACTTGAAAAAGTTGACGGACAGAATCGCCCACGAAAAAGAAGAATTTGAACACCTAAACGCACAAACTTTGTATCGCGGTCACCAAGACCGTTATATGAGTGGCTTGCACTGGGCAATGCACGTTGATTTGAACGCTTGTATTGGTTGTGGTGCTTGTACTGTGGCGTGTATGGCTGAAAATAATGTGCCTGTTGTGGGTAAAGTGGAGGTGAAACGCCACCACGAAATGTCTTGGATTCACATCAGCCGTTTTTACTACGGTGACGTTGAAAACCCGAACGTGGTGTATCAACCTATGATGTGCCAACATTGCGACAATGCGCCTTGCGAAAACGTTTGTCCTGTAAATGCGACAAACCACTCATCGGAAGGTTTGAATCAAATGACGTATAACCGTTGCATTGGTACACGCTATTGTGCCAACAACTGCCCATATAAAGTGCGTCGTTTCAACTGGCAAGATTACACAACTGCCGATATTTTCCCAATGAATGAGCGTAAGTTGACGGGTTCGACACTTGGTTTTTCTTCGGAAATGCCTTACGGTGCAGACAACTTGACACGTATGGTTTTGAATCCAGACGTGACCGTGCGGACACGCGGTGTCATTGAAAAATGCTCGTTTTGTGTTCAACGTATTCAAGAAGGTAAATTGACAGCAAAGAAAGAAACGCGTCAATTGACAGACGGCGATGTGAAAACAGCTTGCCAAACGTCTTGCCCAACGGGTGCAATTACCTTCGGTAATAAAAACGATAAAAATAGTGAAGTATCTAAATTGATGGTATCTCAGTTGAATTACCGCGTTTTGGAAGAAGTAAACACGGCTGCCAACGTTGTGTATTCTGCAAAAGTTATCAATAAACTTGATGCTTAAATAAGCCGCCCAACCCCCAAAGGGAGAGTTGACTCGATAAAAACTAAAAATGCTTATTCACTGAGCATAATTAGTATAATTCGTGCGTATTTTCCCCATTGGGGGTTAGGGGGCTTTGTTTTAGATATAAAAGAAAGATTAAAGTTCATAAGCGATTTGTGCAGAGATAATCAAATCGTCAATATCAACAATAACAATGAGCGAAATAGTATCACCACAAAGGGAAGCGTTAATTAATGGTAATAAAACGTACCATCAAATTACAGAAGATATTTGTCGTCCCGCAGAAGCAGCACCTTCAAAAGAATGGATTATAGGCTTTATTGTCTCAGTATCTGCCTTGGGCTTGTACCTATTCTCTGTTGTCTGGACAGTCTGGAATGGCATTGGGTCTTGGGACTTAAACCGTACTATCGGTTGGGGTTGGGACATTACCAACTTCGTTTGGTGGGTCGGTATAGGTCACGCGGGTACGCTGATTTCAGCGATTTTACTTTTATTTCGTCAAAAATGGCGTATGGGTGTAAACCGTGCAGCAGAGGCGATGACAATTTTTGCCGTTATTTGTGCGGGACAGTTTCCAATTATTCACATGGGACGTGTGTGGATGGCGATTTTCATCTTCCCGTATCCAAATTCGCGCGGACCATTGTGGCCTAACTTCAACTCACCACTTTTCTGGGACGTATTCGCAATTTCTACGTATTTTACAGTTTCGTTACTGTTCTGGTACACGGGTCTTGTGCCTGACTTTGCAACAGTACGCGACCGTGCAACAGGTTGGAGACGTAAACTCTATAATAGTCTTGCACTGGGCTGGACGGGTTCTGCAAAGCACTGGCAACGTTGGGAATCTTTATCGTTGGTACTTGCTGGTTTGTCAACACCACTTGTACTATCGGTTCACACGATTGTAAGTTTTGACTTTGCTACTTCGGTTATACCCGGTTGGCACACAACTATCTTCCCGCCTTACTTCGTAGCAGGTGCGGTATTCTCTGGCTTTGCGATGGTATTGACATTGATGTTGGTAGTGCGTAAGCTATTAAAATTGGAAGACTATATCACGGTGACACACATCGAAAGTATGAACAAAGTTATCTTGTTGACGGGTTCAATCGTTGGTGTAGCTTATTTGACAGAGTTGTTTATCTCTTGGTATTCGGGTTACTTATACGAGCAGTTTGCTTTTTACAACCGCGTATTCGGTGTATATTGGTGGTCATATTTCGGTATGATGTTGTGTAATGTGGTTTCTCCACAATTATTCTGGAGCAAAAAACTGCGTACAGACTTGTGGGTAACATTCTTTATGTCCATCTTTATCAATATCGGTATGTGGTTCGAGCGTTTTGTTATCATTGCAACCACGTTGGCGCGTGACTATGACCCTGCAAATTGGTCTTACTATTCGCCAACTTGGGTTGAAATCGGCTTGTTTGTAGGTTCAATGGGCTTATTTTTCACTTGTTTTTTGATTTTTACACGTGCTGCGCCCGTAGTTGCCATTGCGGAAACAAAATCTATTTTGAAATCAATGGGCAATCAGTACGTTGGCAAAAACACAGTTGCTGACCATGCACATCATCACGTTCATGAAGAAGCCGAACGTGCACACAGCGGACATCATTAAAATTTCAGATTTCAAGTTCCAGATTTCAAATTTCAAAGTGTAACAAATTTATATTCAGTGTTTTACACTTTGAAATCTTAAATTTCCATAAGATAATTCAAATATTTCAATAAAATGAAATTTTATAATAAAGAAATCCTTTTTGGATTATATAACGACGAAACAGAATTGCTTTCAGCAGTTAAAAAAGCGAATAAAGAGCATCTTGATATTTTTGATGTTTACACGCCATTCCCCGTTCACGGGCTTGACCCTGTTTTGGGCTTGTCAGAATCACGCTTACACCAAGCGGGTTTTATTTACGGTATGACTGGTACTCTAACCGCTTTTTTGTTCATGTCATGGGCATTTTTCAAGGACTGGCCCGTCATTTTCGGTAACAAACCTTATTGGCCTGTGCCGTCTTTCATTCCAGTTACTTTTGAGTTGACAGTACTTTTTGCTTCAATTGGTATGGTTGTTACATTCTACACGATTTGCGGTTTGGGCTTTGGTATTTCAAACCCAACGTTACATGACCGTATCACAGATGACAAATTCTGTGTGGCATTTGATGTGACGGGTGCAAGTTCAGTAGAGGTAGAAAAGTACAAATCGTTCCTTAACAAGAGCGGTGTTGACGAAATTGGTCAAAAATTAATTTAATGTGACCCCCCAGTAAAATTGCTTTTGACTACTGATTTTTGCAATGAAATAAGCAAGCCTCAATAGCCAATCATCAATAAAAATTATTGAATTCAAAATGAATAATAAAATATTTAGCGGACTCTTCGCGGCGGCATTAGCGTTGGTTTCTTTTGAAGCCTGCTCTCCAGCACACGGCAACAGTACTGGTCATGAGTATATGCCTGATATGGGACACTCAATCGCTTATGAAGCCAATAAAATTGATGAATATTCGCTTCACACTTGGAATGACAAAAGTGTACGCACCGTCAATCAGTTGTGGGGAACACCTCGTTTACCGATTAAAGGGACAGTTCCACGCGGTGCGGTAGGTCTGGCGGCTCATGCTGGTGATACAGATTATGCAGCATTATTGGCAGGGAAGGGTAGAGGTATTGCAACGCCTGTGAATGGCAATGTACCTTATTACTATGCTGATACTGAGGAAGAACGTACACGCGCCAACAAGGAAATAGTTATGAATCCTTATCCAATCACAAAAACGGGTTTGGCTAAAGGAAAGGCGTTATGGATAACTTATTGTGGTATCTGTCACGGTGATAAATGTGCTGGCAACGGCTATTTGGTAAGCGAAGACAATCCAAACGCTAAATATCCTGCACAACCAGCCAACTTGCTGTTGGATACCTTTGCCAATGGCAACAATGGGCGTTTGTATCATGCAATTATGTATGGTAAAAACGTTATGGGCAACTACGCTGATAAGCTGAGTTATGAAGAACGTTGGCAAGTAATTCACTATATTCGTGCTTGTCAAGCAGATGGCGCGAAATTGCAGTATGACGAAAACAGAAACTTGTTCCGTCCACAAGCAGCCATTTCTGATTCTATGGCAAAGGCAGTAGCGGTGAATCGTAGAGCTCTGCCCCTTTCACCAGCTAAGACGAGAACGATTAAAATGACTTCGCCTACACCTACTTCTGAAGCTGGTGGTGGACATAGCATGAAACGGAGATAAACGAAGAAGAAATAGACCCCTCCTCAGTATTGAGGGAATTAAAAAGATTTGAAAAAAATAGCTTACTACAAACTTGCGAGGTTTTATAAAAACCGCGTAGGTTCAAAAGATTGTTTTTTTTACAAATTCTATAAGACATTAACAAATTAAAATAATACGGAAGTCGCTTTTAGATTTCTCTTTAATTTTGAAATATGAAACAGTTTACGTTTGAACAAAAGCAGAAAAATGTACTGCTCGGCTTCATGGCTCTCGGCGCAATCAGCTTGATTGCCTCGTACTTCATTGACCCGACCTTGCAATACAGCCCAACAACGCACACGCGATTTTGGACGAATTTGCTCCAAAACTCTGCCTTTTTCACTCTGATTTCGTTTACAGCGATTTTTGCAACGGCAGCGACACTTACTATGTATGCTGGTTGGCATACTGCTTTCAAACGTATTTGGGAGGCAATGGGCATGTTTTTGCCAGTTGGTTTAGGCGGTCTTGCCATCGTAGGCATTGGTTCTATGATGCACCTTCACCATATTTATCATTGGGCAGATGCAAAAGCCGTCGCAGAAGACAAAATATTGTTGGGTAAATCTGGTTTTTTGAACTTTGGTTTTTATTTCACTGCTATTTTGGGTTTTGGTGGTGCTTGGTATTTTTTCATGCGTAAATTCCGTGCGCTATCATTGGCACAGGATAGTGCGCCAAATGACAAATCATACAGTGCTTACGAAAATGTAAAAGTTTGGGCAGCAGCTTTCTTACCGATTGCTGGTTTTACAAGCGCAGCCGCTATTTGGTTGTGGATTATGTCTATTGATGCACATTGGTACTCTACGATGTTTGCTTGGTACACCACAGCAAGTGCGTGGGTAACTTGTGTGGCAATTACCATTTTGTTATTAGTTTATTTCAAAAATAGAGGGCTTTTTCCGTGGGTAACATCAGAACACTTGCACGACTTAGGTAAATTGTTGTTTGCTTTTTCTATATTCTGGACTTACTTATGGTTTTCTCAATATATGCTAATTTGGTATGCAAACATTGGAGAGGAAACTATTTATTTCCGTCAAAGATTGGGCGAATTCCCTGTCTTGTTCTATGGTAATTTAGTTTTAAATTTCATTTTACCATTCTTGGTATTGGTTCGCAATGACACAAAGCGCAAATTCGGTACATTGACGTTCGCTTCAATTCTTATCGTAATTGGTCACTGGTGGGATTATTTCCAAATGGTAAAAATTGGACCTTACAAATCTATTTTAGATCACCACGCAGCAGGTCATGGCGCGACAGGTGCAGCGCACGGTGCTGAAGGACATGCAGCAACGGCAGCGCATGGTGCGGAGTACGCGGTAGGTACAGCTGCTCAAGCGGTTACACACGGCGTAGAACACGCCGCAGGTACAGCTGCTCAGGCGGTTACACATGGTGCGGAACATGCAACTACTACGGCAGCACACGCCGCCGAAACAGTAGCGCATGGTGCAGAGCAAGTGGCTAAGGCAGTTATTGAAACACCCGCTTTAGATGCTTTAGCGAAAATGAACGCAGATAATTATTTTCACTACACACAAGATTTGACAGCAGGTTTTGGTTTACCGGGATTTTTGGAGATTTTTACGTTTTTAGGGTTTGGTGCTTTATTTGTTTACTTCGTTTTCAATCAATTGACAAAAGCATCATTGATTCCTGAAAGCGACCCGTATTTAGAAGAAACCTTAAATCACCATACGTAATATATCCTGCATCTGATTCGCTCGCGCGAAGCAGATGCAGACTAAGTAAGTACGTTCTTCATAGGGTATTAATTTAATATTATTCAACTCAAAATACTGATGGAGGTGATTTCCTTAAACGTGTTTATTTAGAAATCGTCTAAAAAGAAAATATTTTAAAAAATAGGTTTTTAGGTATCTACCTATACCTAAATTTGCAGAAAAAATATAGACAATGACAACTTTAATCGTTTTGGCAAGCATTGTATTACTTGTAGTAGTAGCAGTGCAAATAGGGCGGATTAGCGAGTTAACTGCTAATATTCGTGGTGAAGAGGCGGCTGAATTGGAAAGTAACCATTTCAACGCACGATTTGGTATGTTCTTTTTAGTGGCTTTCTTGGCTTTTTGCATTGGAACAGCTTGGTATTACAAGAACTATATGTTGGGTTACGGACCGCTTACACAAGCATCGGAACACGGACCTAAAATTCAGGCGTTATTCAACGTGACGCTATTTTTCACGGGCATTGTATTCGTGCTAACGCACATAGCCTTGTTCTGGTTTACCTACAAGTACCGCGGCGAAAAGGGCAAAAAAGCCATCTTTATCTCACACGATAATCGTCTTGAGGTTATCTGGACTGCTATTCCAGCAGTCGTTATGTGTGGTTTGGTTGTAGGCGGACTTTTGGTGTGGAATGAGGTAATGAGTGATGTGAAGGAAGGAGAAGATGTACTTGAAATCGAGGCAACTGCGTATCAATTTGCGTGGGACTTACGCTACCCAGGTGCTGACAATGCGCTTGGTACAAAATACTTCCGTAATATTGTGCCAGGTACTAATGATTTGGGTATAGATTTCAACGATGTTAAGAGCCAAGATGACGTCGTTTTAGGTGGTAGTGATGAAATTTTTATCCCCAAAGGTAAAAAAATTCGGGTACGTATTACAGCCAAAGATGTGTTACATAATTTTTATCTCCCTCATTTCACGGTGAAGATGGACGCTATACCCGGTTTGCCAACTTATTTCATCTTCACGCCTACGAAGACAACAGAGGAATACCGTATGCAACTAAAAGCATACCCAGAATATAATGTACCCGCTGACCCAGAAGAACCGAATGGTCCGAAAAAATGGGAGGTATTTAACTATGAATTGGCATGTGCTGAGTTGTGCGGTAAGGGACATTATTCGATGCGTCGTATTGTTAAAGTTGTGAACCAAGACGAATACGATAAGTGGGCGTCTGGAAAAAAACCGTTTTTTACTGAAAATATTGAAGGCAAAATTGAGCCTAATCAATACACTTGGTACAAAGGTGCAGCGAAAGCAGCAATTCTAAATGAACCCAAAGAGTTTTCTGCGGCGGCAATAACAGAAGCAAAAGCGGGTGAAGTGTTGCAGTTGAACCATGTTACATTTGCAACGGGTTCAGCGAAGTTGACACCACAATCCTCTGCTGAATTGGATATTGTTGTTGATGCAATGACTAAAGACCCAGAAATGACGGTAGAAGTAAGTGGTCACACGGACAATGTAGGTAATGCAGCTAAGAATTTAGCATTATCAGAAGCTCGCGCCAAGACAGTTGCAGCTTATGTTGCAGCGAAAGGGATTGACGCCAAACGTATGACAGGTGTTGGTTTTGGTGATACAAAACCACTTGTACTAAATGACACGCCAGAAAATAAAGCTAAAAATCGGAGGACAGAGTTTAAGATTTTGGCGAGATAAAAAATAAAAAGGTGGTTCATTTTTCGGGCAAAGCCCGAAAAATGAACCACATGCTCACCCTCACGCGAGCGAAGCGAGCGCGTACAAAGCGCTTACAATCAATTTATACTGAGGGAGCAAAACTTTTTAGTGAATGAACTGTTTTCAAAAATTAAGACCCTATTTTGGGTTTAACTAAATATAAAACTTATTATAAAATGGCTAACGTAACTTATCAAGAGCCAGAAGTGGTGATTCAAGAAACAGGATGGGAAGATGGTTTTCACGACCATCATCATGGTGATAAATACCAAGCAGGTTTTATCGAACATTATATCTTTAGCACCGACCATAAGATGATTTCTAAGCAATTCTTAGTAACAGGAATTATTTGGGCAATCATTGGGGCGAGTATGTCAATTATTTTCCGTTTACAATTAGGATTTCCAGAGTCTGACTTTAGTTGGTTACGTCCATTACTTGGCAACTGGATTACTGTGAACCCCGAAACAGGTATCGGTAAATTAGATGCTGAATTTTACTACGCATTGGTGACAATGCACGGTACAATCATCGTTTTTTTCGTATTGACGGCTGGCTTGTCGGGTACATTTTCTAATTTGTTGATTCCATTGCAATTAGGCGCACGTGACATGGCTTCTGGATTTCTCAATATGTTATCGTATTGGTTCTTCTTTTTGTCGAGTATCGTAATGTTCTACTCATTGTTCATCAGCACAGGTCCGTTTTCTGGTGGCTGGACAGCTTATCCGCCATTAAGTGCTTTGCCACAAGCCTCAATCGGCTCTGGCGCAGGTATGACATTGTGGACAGTAAGTCTTGTTTTGTTCGTCGTTTCGGTATTGTTGGGTGGTATTAACTATATCACAACAGTCTTGAACTTGCGTACAAAAGGTATGACAATGTGGCGTATGCCTTTGACAATTTGGGCTTTTTTCGTTACGGCTATTTTGGCTTTATTATCCTTTCCTGTTTTAGCATCAGCATTTTTCTTGATGATGTTTGATAGAGGTTTGGGTACGTCGTTCTATTTAAGTGATATTTTTATTGGTGGTCAAGCATTAGATCATGTGGGTGGTAGCCCCGTGTTGTACCAACACTTGTTCTGGTTCTTGGGTCATCCCGAAGTATATATTATCATCTTACCTGCAATGGGTTTGACATCGGAAGTGTTGGCTGTTAATGCACGTAAGCCGATTTTTGGCTACAAGGCGATGGTATTTTCAATGCTCACAATCGGCTTTTTAGCGTTTATTGTTTGGGCGCATCACATGTTTATGTCAGGTGTTAATCCATTTATCACCAATTTCTTTGTGTTATTTACTTTGATTATTGCTGTTCCATCAGCTGTAAAAGTATTTAACTGGATTGCAACCTTATATGGCGGCAATATACGCTTGAATAGTGCAGGTTTGTTCTCGATTGGCTTTGTGTCTATGTTTATTTCAGGTGGCTTGACTGGTATCTTCTTAGGTAATTCAGCTATTGACATACCGATGCACGATACTTATTTTGTGGTTGCCCACTTTCATATAGTAATGGGTATCGCAGCATTTTTTGGTATGTACGCTGGTATCTATCATTGGTATCCAAGAATGTATGCGCGTTTTATGAATGAGACACTTGGCAAGATTCATTTCTGGGGTACAATGATTGGTGCTTATGCTATATTCTGGCCAATGCACTACATGGGCTTGGCAGGTGTTCCGCGCCGTTATTACAGTTTTGATACGTTTGATGCGTTCAAAGATTTCGATGCGACTAACCAATTCATTACCATTGCTGCTATTTTTGTATTCGCTTTACAAATTTTGTTCGTGGTAAATTTCTTTTGGAGTATATGGTATGGTAAAAAAATGACGACGCCAAACCCGTGGAACGCTACGACTTTAGAATGGACAATGCCTGTTCATGCTGGACACGGCAACTGGGGTGAGAAGCTGCCAGTAGTTCACCGCTGGGCTTATGATTATGGCAAAGATGGTATCGAATATGTGTCACAAATCGAGCCGATGAAAGAGGGTGAGGTTGCTGGTGATCATTAAAAGTGACTTCAAGTTCAACCGTGTAATTTACTAATTTGTGATAGGTCGGACGGAACAAACATTGAACTTTGAGGCTATTTGAGGTGCGAGAAACGTATTCGTTCTTTAAGTTTTGTCCTTAAAGCAGGCATATTCATCTACTAATGAGTGGTTCGATGGAGCGTATGGTTAGCGGTTTTATAAAACGATTAGTAGATCTGTGAAAAGCGGTTCTTTGACAATTTTAGTAGTAATAATGTTCGAGACACTGTAAAAAATACTCGAATGTCGATTGCAACTTCTCTAAAAGTGTAGGTGAGGAAGTTTTCAAATTAGAGATTTCAAGTCTGAAAGTTTAAATTTGAAATCTTTCTCATCTATCTATTTTCAATTACTTATTAAAAAATAAATAAATTGAAAGCGACTTCTAATATAGAAATTTTTAGTCTCAGTAATAAAATTCAAGATTATGGGCTTTTAATGAAGTTCAAACTTTCCTTGACTGTTGTGTTCTCGGCGGTTATGGCGTACCTGATAGCAGCGGAAAGTACAATTAGTTGGGCATATTTTACCGCTCTTTTTCTTGGCGGGTTCTTTACAACGGGTGCGGCTAATGCTTTGAATCAAGTACTTGAAAAGGATTACGACAAACTCATGAAGCGTACTGAAAATCGCCCCTTGGCGACAGGACGTATGACAAGTGCGGAGGGAATTTTAGTAGCGGGTATTTCAAGCTTAATTGGTGTGACTTTGTTGGCAGTATTCAACCCAACGACCGCTTTTTTGGGCATGGTATCCTTGATTCTGTACGCTTTTGTTTACACACCTTTGAAAAGAGTGTCAAATATCAATGTATTTATTGGGGCAATTCCGGGTGCGTTACCGATGTTAATCGGTTGTACGGCTGCTCAAAATGGAACAGTAACAGGATTGGGAACGGCATTGTTTACGTTACAATTTGTTTGGCAATTCATTCACTTTTTAGCAATTGCATGGCTTGGCGATGAAGATTATAAAAACGCAGGTTTTTATATGTTGCCTTCCAAAAATGGGGAGAAAGACAAAACCACAGGCTTGCACTCTATTTTTCATTCATTGATTTTAGTGCCAGTAAGTTGGATGCCTTATTTTTTAGGTGTTACGGGTATTACATCGGCAGTTATCTTGACTCTTTTAGCTTTAGGGTTCTTGTACTGTGCTGTAAAATTGTATCGAGAATGTAGCCGAGAAGCGGCGAGAAAACAAATGTTTTTTTCTTTGGTATATCTACCAATAGCTTTATTGGCTTTGTTTTTTGACAAAATTTAAAATTTTTAAATAAGAAATTTTAGGTTTTAGGTCTCAGCTTCCAATTATTTTATCTTGTTATTGGACGTGGTTGAAAGGCTTGAGATTTGGGATTTGAAATTTGAAACTCTATATAATGGAAGCGACGAGCGTAAATAAGAGAAATAGAATTCACCCTATGAAATTTGCCCTTTGGTTGGGCTGTGGAAGTATTGTGATGATGTTTGCAGCTTGGACAAGTGCGTATATTGTCAGACATGCCGCAGGAAATTGGCTCGAATTTAAAATTCCGTCTATTTTCTTTTACAATACGGCGACAATTGTAGGCAGTAGTCTTTCATTACATTTGTCCTACTTGAATTTCAAAAAAGGCAACGTATCTTTGTACAAAAGTTTATTATTATTGGCTTTCGGGTTAGGTATTGCTTTTGTAGGAATTCAGTACCTTGGTTGGATTGAGCTGAAAAATATTGGCGTTCCCTTGACAAAAAATCCTTCGGGAGATTTTATCTACGCTTTGACGAGTATGCACGCTGCCCATGTTTTGGGCGGTCTTGCGGTTCTAATAGTAGCGATGTATCACGCTTTCTGGTTACCTTTCAAACCAACACCAAAACGCATTTTGCGTTTTGAACTAACAATGACTTATTGGCATTTTGTAGATTTGTTGTGGATATACCTATTGGTTTTTCTTTCTACGCAATCTTAATTTCTTTCAGATTTAAGTATTCCAAATTTTAATTAGATAATTAGTAACATTATTTAACAAATAAAGTTTAAAATTAACTAAATTGAATAAAAAAATTAGTTTTCATAATTTTCAATTTTAAGCAATGGCTTCTACCGAATTGATAGAACACGACGTTCACCATGATCACCACGAACCACCACAAGCAAACTGGGATGGCGGCTCTGAGCCGTTCAAAGCGAGTTATGGCAAATTGATGATGTGGTATTTCTTGTTGTCTGATGCCTTCACATTTGCAGGTTTTTTGATTGCCTACGGAACTTTGCGTTTCAGTATGCCAAGTTGGCCTGTCCCAGATTTTGTTTTTGAATCGTTTCCTGGCGGTTTACACGGCATGCCTTTGATGTTTGTTACGGTAATGACCTTTATTTTGATTATTTCGTCTGTAACGATGGTGCGGGCGGTTCAAGAAGGACATCGTGGCAACAAAGCGGGCGTAGTTAACTGGATGTTAGCAACTATCATCGGTGGTGCTATGTTTTTGGGCTGTCAAGCATGGGAGTGGACAACCTTAATCAGTGGAGAAAATGTGTCAGTAACACGTAATCCATTTGGTCGCCACGAAGTTGCGGGTACTTATACTCAAGATTCGCACGGTCATCCTTATGCGGCAGGTGTGGCACCAGAAACTTTTAAAAAGGGAAGTGGTTATTTGATTCATGCACAAAAAGATGAGGCAGGTAAAGAAATAGTTGATAAAGACGGCAAAACACAGTTCGCTTTCCGTGAGTTTGTTACAGAAACAGGTCAGAAAGGGCAATTAGAGTTTGGTCCTGTCTCTTTTGGGGCTTTGTTCTTCTTTATTACGGGTTTCCATGGCTTTCACGTATTGTCAGGTGTCGTTTTCTTGTTAATCATTATGCTTAATGTAATGACTGGTTTGTATCAAAATCGTGGTAATCATTACGAAATGGTCGAAAAAATTGGCTTGTATTGGCACTTCGTTGACTTGGTTTGGGTATTCGTTTTCTTGGTATTTTACCTTTTGTAGAAAGTTATGAGTTATAAGTGATATACAAAAGTAAGTAATTACAAAAACTTTACAATTTACTTATCACTTTTTGCATATGACTCATAATTCATAACTCATAATTCATAATTTACTTTTCTGAAATAATTAAAAATTTAAAGATATGGTCAGCTACGAAGAAGGCTTGGCAGTCGTCAAAAGAGGTTTTTGGCTTTTAGCAGCAATTACAGTCGGTGAAGTTTTAGTTGCTTTGATTGGCAATGGACACATTGTTCCAGGGTTTACATTACCTAAATGGATTATGTACCCTGCAATGATTTCAATGTCATTGTACAAAGCCTATTGGATTGTTTACAACTTTATGCACATGGCGTATGAAGTGAAAGGTCTGGCAATGAGTGTATTATTGCCGTGCTTGCTTTTGGTTTGGGCAGTTATTGCCTTTTTCCAAGAAGGAGGTTCATGGGGCGCAAGACGCTCACAAATTCTCAAAAAAAATGAAGCACCCGCAAAACCTGCTTCTAAGCAAACGGGTATGTTGGATATTAGAGACATGCAATTTAATAAAGTCAACTGAATAATAACAATAATTTGGTAGTTTTTAGTTTATAGTGTTTAGATACGCCAAAAAAATATGAAAACTAAGTTTTGAATAAATCTATTTCACATGTATGGGTTGTTCTTTAAGAAAACAATAGGGTTCTCATAGCTCGGTTTTATATACTATCATACTAAGGATTAACAACTATCGAACTATTGTAACAAGCAGTAGCCGAGAAAAAAGGCGGGACATTGAGTTCCGCCTTTTTTATTCGGTTCTTTGCCAATTTTAGTAGAAACAAAAATATCCCTTAGTAAACAAGGTATTTTTGAATCAAAAAAAGGTAAGATTGACATTCGGGGAACTTTGAAAGTTTCCTGAACGTGGTCTCCACTAAAATTGTCAAAGAAGCTTTTGTTTGAAGGTATTGGTAAATTTATTTTTACAGTTTTTCTCAACTATATTGGGTCAAAAATGTTTAATATGTAATTAAAGTAATTATTTAGCCTACTGCTCACTTCGCGCGAGCGAAGTGAGCAGTAGGCTAAGTAATTGAGGATTGGGCATAACCTAAAAACATCGTTTTTTGATTAAAAACAGATGTTTTGCGCGCGCTTCGCTCGCGCAAAAAGGAGGAGACGTGGTTCGTTTTTCGGCTTCGCCGAAAAACGAACCACATTCCCCTCCCTCGCGCGAGCAAAGCGAGCGCGAGATGCAAAAAACGCTTTTAGGTTATGCCCATCCCTCGGCTAAGTAATTACAAATAAATAAAGAATTCCATTATAGTTTGCAAAATCTTGGAAGTCAACTTATTGCGTTCTGAAACCTGAAATCTTCTTAATAATAATGGAAAATAATACACCAATAAATCCCTATAAAAAGTTCCAAATGATACTCCTTGTCGGTATCGTCGTTGCTTTTCCTTTAATTTCTTTTATCATTAATCTGAAAGGAGCAGAAAAAGGGCGTATTTTTTACGGTGATATAAAAAACAACTTGGGTAAACTGCCCCTATTTGATTTGAGGAGTTATACAGACCCGAATACTGAAGCTGCTCATTCTAAAGGTAAAACGCGGATTGCTTCGTTTTTATCATTGGAAAGCCGCGACTCTGTATTGAGCGTGATGAAAGCAATTAGCCGTACAGAACAGTTGCGTGAAGAAATTGACAATCTCAATTTTATGACCTTTGATTTGACGACAGATTCGGTTTACACATCAAAATACGTCCAAAATATTTCCCCAAATGAACGTCAAAACTGGCAGATATTGAGGGGTGGCAATGAAGTTGCACAAGCCATAAAATTACCTAATGAATTTTCGTTAGCTTTGATTGATACGGCTGACGTAGTACGTCGCTTCTACGACATTCGTCAAGATGCTGAACGACGCAAACTTATTGAACATATCGCTGTTATGCCAATTAAAAAGAAGAAATCGGTTGAAAAAAGAGAACAAAAAACGATGTAGATGGAAAAATTAAAATTAGCAAAAAAGCTAAACATTTATGCTGTTGTTATCTCGGCAGCAGTAATTATTTTAGTGGCAAGTATGCGGAAAATACATGTTCAGTTAGGCATTGATTTTTCTTTCTTACCTGCTATTTATTCAACGACAAATGCTCTGGCTGCTGTGTTTTTGGTGCGGGCTTTACTGTTTATCAAGCAAAAACGCATTGCCGAACACAAACAAATGGTAACAATTGCCTTGTCTTTGTCGGCTGCTTTCTTATTGATGTACGTATTGTATCACATTACAACACCCGAAATAAAGTATTGTGGCGAAGGTTCAATCAGAACACTTTATTTTTCATTATTGATTTCGCATGTCGTTTTAGCTGCCGTGAGTTTCCCATTTATCTTGTTTACTTTTATTCGAGGTTATACGATGCAAGTTGAACGGCATAAAGCTATGGCTAAATACGTTTTTTGGGTATGGCTATACGTCTCTATCACAGGACCGATTATTTATTTGATGTTGCGTCCTTGTGTGTGAAATTTCAATCCCTTCAAATTTCAAGGGTTTCAAATTCTTAAAATTTGAGATTCTTGAAGTTTTTAAAGTTTAAAATTCTTGAAATTCAAAATCATTAAAATTTAATAAAATGAAAGCTAAAATGCTTCAAATACTGAGGGGGGGTATTCTCATCACCGCACTAACTTTTTTAGGCACTTCTAAAGCTGATGCCCAGTGTCCTATGTGCCGCATGGGTTTAGAAAGTAATTTGAAAAACGGTGGAACGGCAGGAAAAGGCATCAATGCAGGTATTTTGTTCTTACTTGCCACTCCGTACTTGTTGGTGGGAGGTATCGCCTTTGTCTGGTTTCGCAATAAAAAAAGTCAGCAGGATATTATAGAAACATCTATTACTGATTCAGCGCAGTTGAATTAAGATAGATTTTAGCACTTATTTTAAAACCACCTTACAAACTTTGGTCTGTAAGGTGGTTTTAGTATTTTTGTAATTACTTAATCACGCGCTCGCTTCGCTCGCACGAGGAGGAGAGGTGGTTGGTTTTCGGGCAAAGCCCGAAAAACCAACCACATTCCCCTTTTTTGTGAGCGAAGCGAGCTATGGGCTAAGTAACTACGTATTCTTAATAAAAAAACTTATTTGAATCGTATGGTGATTATCGTATTACCATTGCTTTAGCGACAAATTAACTGTCAAATTTAGAACATTTCAGTACCAGAAAAGTGGAAAGACCCCTCAATTGCGGCATTTTCGTCGCTGTCTGAACCGTGAACGGCATTCTCGCCAATGCTTTTTGCGTATTTTGAGCGAATAGTACCTGGTGCAGCGTTTGCAGGATTAGTAGCCCCAATCAATGTACGGAAATCTTCAACAGCGTTTTCTTTTTCCAAAATTGCCGCCACAATCGGACCGCGTGACATGAAAGAAACGAGTTCACCATAAAAAGGGCGTGCTGCGTGAACAGCGTAGAATTCGCCCGCTTTTTCAGTCGAAAGTTTAGTGTATTTCAAAGCGACGATACGGAAGCCCGCCGCACAAATATCATTCAAAATCGAACCGATATTACCCGCTTCAACACCGTCAGGTTTAATCATTGTGAAGGTTCTGTTAGTAGCCATAATTGATAATTTATTATTTATTTTTTAAATATGTTTCAATTTTTTGCTTGATGCGCCGCAAAGATAGCTTTTTTTTACAAATCTCTGAATTTTCCTTCTTCAAAACAAAAAAATTAAATCACACGCGGACGCTTAAAAATTGGTACAGTTGAGCACGGTTCGCCATACATAATACTTTGGGCGAATGGCTGCAATTTTTGCGTTAAAGCCACATAAGCCGCAGGTGGCACGGGTTTATCCGAACACCCTTTGATGACAATTCGTTTTCCCGCGAAGGTTGAGCCATCGAAATTGGCGAGTTGCGCGGTGTAAAAGGCTTTGTAAAACTCACTTTCCGAGCCTTGAAAAATCGAAACGGCAAACGGAGCAGCATTAGCTGATACTAACATAAATGCCCAAACGGGGATAATCGCATCGGCTGTGCAATCAATGACCAAGTTTTTGCCTGTATATTGAGTCCAATCGTGGTTTTTGCAGGCTTCACGAAAGTCTTTCTCTTTCAAAATCAACCCCATAAAAAGGTAATCTTTGAGGTCGAATACAGCAATAGCTTCTTTGGGAAAGTAATCTTCCAAGTTTAGGGTAATCAAGCCGCTTTCCGCTACACGATTGACGAGTGGTTTATCTAATACGTCCATTTTTTTGTTTTTTACAATATCAAACGTTATCTTTACCGCTCGCTACGCTCCTAAAAATGGGGAAAGTGGTTCGTTTTTCGGGCAAAGCCCAAAAAACGAACCACTTTCCCCATTTTTGCGAGCGTAGCGAGCGATGGGCTAAGTAATTACTACAATATTATTGTTTACATTTTATTAGCTGATGTAAAAATCCGATTCCATCTGATACCCGCATCTTCGCCTTTTGAAAACCAAATAAACAAAGGCTTGCCTACGATATGGTCTTCTGGCACAAAACCCCAGAAACGCGAGTCCTCTGAATTGTGCCGATTGTCTCCTTGCATCCAATAGTAATTTTGACGAAATGTGTAAGTAGCTGTTTTTACGCCATTTACATAAATTCCATCGGCTTTTGTTTCCAATTTATTGCCTTCATACACCACAATAATACGGCTGTACAAAGCCAAATTTTCATTCGTTAGTTGAACCGTTGCTCCAGCCGCAGGAATTTTCAAAGGACCAAAATTGTCAATTGTCCATTTATAATGTGCCGTATCGAAAGGAAAAATATCGGGACGTAGTTCATTTTGTGGGACGATTTCGGTTTTGACACCGCCGCCCATCGCATTTATTTTATCAACTTGTTCTTGATTGAGCGTAAAATGTCCAGCAGGAGCAGCTCCTTGACCCAAATCATTGATATTAATGCCCCATTCTTTCAATTTTTCGATATTGATGCCGCCTAATACTTTATAGTGAAACTGCACTTTTGAAGGAACAAGAGACGCTTGTCCATTGATGAAGATTTGACGGTCTTTTATCTCAAAATCATCGTTGGGTAAAGCAACACAACGTTTTATATAGTGGTCTTTTTTGTCAATCGGACGTGCGACAATATCAGCTTTAGGGAATCTGTCTCCCATTTGACGCAGTTGATTCACATTCCAAGAACGACCACCTGCCATGACAATACTATCCCCGTAGGGCCAGTTAAACACAATCGGGCTATTATGTTCAATTTTTTCAAAGGCGGGCAAACGGAAATAGGGTAGGGAAGGGGAACTAAGATAAGACTCAGAACCCGTAACGGGCAATTGGTTGTGTACCAAAGGCACTTGTGCCACCGTCATTGGCGTTCGCAAACCGTAGTTGAATTTGCCAACTGCCAAATAATCGCCCACTAAAAGTGAGCCTTCCATTGAAGAAGTGGGAATCACAAACATTTCAAAAACAAACATACGAATAAACGCCGCCGCAAAAACCGCGAAGAAAATGGCTTCTGTCCATTCCCGAATCGGGCTTTTGGCATAAGGGCTTGCTTCCAATTTGTTGAGCGCGAATTTGTCTTTTTTATCCAAAGCTGTTTTTACAGCCGCTTGAAATTCTGCTTCACGTGGTACAATACCGCCGAGATATTTGTCGTCTTTGTTGTGACCAATTTGCCAAAAAGCAAATGGCGCACAAACAACGGACAAAAAACTATCGAGAAACGAATAGCGACCAAACGACCGCACAGTGTCCACACACAAGCCACACCAAATAAAAATATTGACGACAGGGAACAGCATCCAAGCCGCAAATGAAGGCTTATGCCCAACAAGTTTTGCCCATTCGACAAAATTAACGCCGGGAATCAAGGCTTTTGAGGGCGCAATGCCCGCTTTTTCAAATACTTTCATGAGCATAAAGCTCGTAAGTAGGTAGTTGAGAACAAGGAAAATTAGAATACTCACTTTATTGCTTTTTTAATTGTATCAGGAAATTACAAAGATTTCAGATTTCAAAGATTTCAAGCTCTTGAAATTTGAAATCCTTGAAATTTCCTGCAAAGATAATTTTATAAATCAGTTAGCCAATTTTGACCCCTCAGTATATTTATCAATTTTAGGCTCAAAATTTGTTGTGTTAGGTAAATAAAATAGTTTACTTGTCGTTTTCCTCTAAAGAGAGTGTTTCAGCTTTCTTTTTTCTACCTAAAAACTTTCTTTTCAATTGGTCAGTATAAGGCTTACCGATTTTTTGGTATTTTTACCTTTTTTTTTAGAAAAATACTCAGTGGTCATTTTCAAACCGTAAATATATAAGAGTGTATAACAAATTCTCACTTTTGATTTTTATAGCTCGCTTCGCTCGCAAAAAAAGGGTGTTTTCGATTTTGGGCGAAGCCCAAAATCGAAACACATCTCCTTGTTTTACGAGCGAAGCGATCTATAAAACGAAATAAGGACAATTTGTTATACACTCATATATAAAATATTTTTGAAACCATTCATAAAATCTAAACTGCTGGTTTTCGCGCTCGCTTCGCTCGCGCAAAAGGAAGAGAGGTGGTTCATTTTTCGGGCAAAGCCCGAAAAATGAACCACAGTCCCCCTCTCGCGCGAGCGAAGCGAAAGCGCAGAACCAGCAGGTTTAGATTTTATGAATGGTTTCAAAATACTCTGTTGCAAATGTCAAGTGCTAATTTCAAGTTGCCAAAAAACTTCGACAGATGACGAAAAAAAAACGCCAGACTTGAATTGTCATATTTTTGAATTAATGTACTCTATTAATCGCTTCGCTCGCAAAAAAAGGAGGTGGTTCGTTTTTCGGGCAATGCCCGAAAAACGAACCACTTTCTCCCCTTTTTTGCGAGCGAAGCTGAGTCAATAAAGAAAAAATGTACAGTAGTATCAATACAAATATAAAAATTTTTAATATATTTGCCCTTCCATTTAAACGTGTTAAGGTAAAAACTTAGCCACTATTGTCTGAACTATGATTCTTGTGATTTATTTGATTTCTATGACCAGATTAGAGTTGTGTGTTTCATAAAAATCATGTAAACCAAACAAATCATAGTTCAGACAATAGTTTGAACGTGTTGATAAGAATAAACTCTTTTGAGTTTAGGAACGATACAAAGTAACTATGTGTAAAAATTAGATTGTTTCAAAGAATATAACTATGTTTTTACTACTACGCCACGACTGTAAACGCAAATTCGCGAAAATCGAAAGCTAAAACGTTAAAAAAAAAATCACAATTCACATGAAGAAAAATGCACCTATTGTTGCGCGTATTCTTATAGTTGACGACGAACAACCGATTCGCCGTGCGTTAAAATCAGTACTTGACAATGAGCCTTACGAGGTAGATGAAGCCGTTGACGGCTTAGACGGTATTGAGCAGGCTAAGAAAAAAAAGTATGATGTCATTTTTCTCGACATTCGTATGCCCCGCATGGACGGCTTGGAAGCAATTAGCAAAATTTTGGAAGTTAGTCCCGATTCTTCGATTATTATGATTTCTGGGCATGGTGATATTGCAACTGCCGTTGATTCAGTTCGTCGTGGTGCGTTCGATTATTTGCAAAAACCGCTTGATTTGAACCGCGTTTTGATTACAATTCGCAATGCCCTCAACCGTTCTTCGCTGATTACTGAAACAAAAGTATTGCGGCGCAAGGCACAACAGTCGAAAGTTCAAGAAATCATCGGTCAGTCGGAGTTGATTCAGAAGGTAAAAGCTAAAATTGACATGGCTGCCCCCGTTGATGCGCGGGTTTTGATTCTCGGACCTAACGGAACGGGTAAAGAATTGGTAGCGCGTTGGATTCACGAGAAAAGTGCGCGGCGTGATGCACCCTTTGTTGAAGTCAATTGTGCAGCTATTCCCTCAGAATTGATTGAAAGTATTTTGTTTGGTGCGAAAAAAGGCGCATATACGGGAGCAGTTCAAGATATGGTTGGCAAGTTTGAGCAAGCACACGGTGGCACTTTGTTGCTCGACGAAATCGGCGATATGAGTCTTCAAGCTCAAGCTAAAATCTTGCGGGCTTTGCAGGAAAACAAAGTGACGCGGGTTGGAGATACCAAAGATATTTCGGTTGACGTGCGCGTGATTGCGGCGACAAACAAAAACTTGCGCGAAGAAATTAACAAAGGTTTGTTCCGCGAAGATTTGTACAACCGTCTTGAAGTTGTGGATATTTACGTGCCGTCGCTCAATGACCGCAAGGAGGATATTCCATTACTGATTGAACATTTTATGAAAATCATTTGTGATGAATATGGTATTGCACCAAAAACGTTCAATATTGACGCTTTGATTGCTTTGAAAAACATTGATTGGACAGGCAATATTCGTCAATTGCGTAATGTCATCGAGCGACTCATTATTTATTGCCGCGAGAAAAAAGAAATTACAGATGACGATATTAACGAACATGTTGTGGCGCGTAGAGGTTTGCACCGCTACGAAAATTTGTTCAATCGCCATGATAATTTGGAAGATTTGTTGCGCTATGTAGCGTTGGAATATAAGAAATTTAAGGGTCAGAAAGTGTAAAACACTACTAAGACACTGTATAACCTAAGTTTTGTGGTAGTAACCAAAAACACGCCATCTTTCGCGGCACAGGAAGTTTTTTCGGAGCGCGCCTTTTTTTTGTTAAAAATTTGGGCTTTGCCCAAATTTTTAACAAAAAAAGGCGCGCTCCATTAGATTTTTACGCGGCGAAGCCGTGTTTTTATACCACATAGCTTAGGTCATATAGCTAAATGCCGAACGTGGGAGACTGCGTTTGGCATTTTAATTTTATCACCCCTCAGTATTTTACTTATTGATGTTACGCAGAGCCGTAGGCTCGACCCATTTTTATATGCAACGACCCTACCGCTCTTAAATAATCGGTTTTAAGTTTTCGGCGGATTGAAATCTGCTGCCACAAAATTAGTCATGCCTACGGCATTTTAGTACATCTGCTTAACACAAGCTACTTATCAAATGCGATAAACTCAGATTTAACTTATACCCACTAAATTTGTAAAAGTACCAAGAATTTTAAATTTGAAGTTATTGAAATCCTTGAAATTTTAAATCCTTGAAATCTTTTCGTCGTTAAGTCATAGAATTTCGTCGTTAATTCTTCCCCATTTGGAACTAAGCCTGCTACCTTTCAGTTGGGTGAGTAGTCAAAATACGTAATTACTTAATCTAAGTTTTGTGGTATTAAAACGCGGCTTCGCCGCGAGGAAAATCTAATGGAGCGAGTCGTTTTTTGTTAAAAATTTGGGCAAAGCCCAAATTTTAAAAAAAAAACGGCTCGCTCCGAAAAAAACTCCCTGCGCCGCCGAAGGCGGCGCGTTTTGGGTGACTACCACAAAACTTAGGTTATTTACCAAAATACAATAATTAAAAATGAACCATCGTTCGCTGATAAAACCCATTACAATGAAAGTGCTTAAAGATTTGGTTATTGCCGAATTCCAATTATTTACTCAAAATTCTCCTAAGATGACTCAAGAAGAAAAACAACACCGCGCTGACGATATTATCCGCAATCACTTGGCTTTTGCTGCAAGTGCCGCTTTATTACCTATTCCATTGGCAGATTTTGCGGCAGTATCTGCTGTTCAGCTCAATATGCTGCGCCAATTAGCCACTGTTTACCGTGTCGGTTTTGCTGATGCCTTGGGGCGTAATGTCATTGCCGCGCTCGCAGGTGGCGGTATTGCTCGCGTGGGTGCAAGTTTGATTAAAGCAATTCCGGGCGTTGGTACGCTGATTGGTGAATTTACGATGCCCGCTTTGTCGGCAGCTTCAACTTATGCGTTGGGGCAAGTTGTTGCCAACCATTTTTCAAAAGGTGGCTCTTTGGAAGATTTTGATTTGCGGACAGCAAAGAAAAAATATGAAGAAGAACTTAAAAACGGCAAGCAAGCTGCCAAAGATACCGCCGCTAAAGTCGAAAATCCTGAAGATTTGGTAACAAAATTGAAGAAATTGGCGGAATTGAAAGAGGCGGGTATTTTATCGGAAGATGAATTTGCGCAAATGAAAGCGAAGATTTTAGCCCAGCTTTAAAAGTAAGTAGTCAAAACTAAATAAACGCCGTTTTACGGCATATTTGCTGGCTCTCGACCTTCATCGGGAGCCAGTATCAAACTTGAATTTCAAATCTTCCTTATTGTCCGTGGCATTTTTTATACTTTTTGCCGCTTCCACAAGGACAAGGGTCGTTGCTTCCGAGCGAAGACTTCTGTACTTCACAAGAGCGCTATTGCCTTACTATTTCTTCTTTATCTGCATCATAAACATAATCCGTAATCTCTCCCGAAATTATCAACTCAACAGCTCTATCAATGACCGCAAAAGGCGCAATAAACCATTCACGCGGTTCGTAGCGTTGTCCTTTTGTGTCTGTAACATCAAGACATATTTTGAAAGGTTCAATCCGCCTTTTTGCAACCGCGCCGCCGTCGCTTTCGGCAAACCATAAGCGAGAATAAACTCATAAATAAAAGCGTCCTGTTGGAGGTTTTGCAGGACGTTTTGAACGTTAGATTCGATTTGGGAGATATTCATACCGTTTTGAAATTGTTGGGAACATTTTGTGGGGGTAAAATACGACGAATTATATAAATAAATATGTTTTTTGAAATATTAGTCAATACACAAACTTAAACCGTCCCAAATCAGCTTTCCGTTTCCGTTTTCTACCGAGTTCATAGTTATAAATTGCCTTTCCGATATTCGCCATAAATGGATAACCGACTTTATCATAATCGTATTTGTCATCATTAAAAACGCCGTCAGCGTTGCAATAAATGGTTACGGTGAGCATAAATTCTATGCCTTTTTCAAAATCAACGATGTAGGCATTGTCAATCAAAAAACCGTAAGCATCGCCCACTTTATTGAAAATGCGGATAGTTTTGGGCATTGGTTTTTTATCGTCGCCAAACATCAAAAATTTGCAATACGAATCATACGTCCCTGCGCTGTCTGCGTCTGGATATTTCGGGCTTTTGCTTTCAAGGGGCGACATACTCATATATTTTCTGACAAACGCGTAGTCATCTTCTGTCAAGTCAAACCGTTGTGTTCGGGGGACGGTTTCGGGAAATAAAACAGTTTTCAATATCTGTTGTTGGGTTTCAATTGGGTAGTTATTTCGATATGTAAAGTCAAAAGGCTCATTGATTAAGCTGTCTCTACGCATAAATCCTTTGCCAACGCCAATTGGTTTTGGCGATTTGTAATCTTTCGTAGAAACGAGCATAGGTTGGGTATAAAGGCAGTTAGTACTTATTTTACCCTCAGTACTTTGGTTATTTGAGAAACATACTGGGTTTGACCGTTTGTTTTGTTCCCGTGTCATTGAAGTCTGCAAGCGATGTGTCACCCGTATATTTTTGAAGCCTTTTGCTTTCAACATCTCATTAAAAGCCTCTTGTCCCATAAATTCATAAAGCCGATTGTGGGCATCGTTGTCGCTCACCAATAATATTTTTTTGATATAATGTTCCACCGTTGGCAGTCCGCTGTTTTCCAAGTTTGTCGGGTCTTGAAACTGCTTGATTTGACCTTCATAGACCGAATCCGACAACATCGGCGTTGTGCGCGTCAAACCCTTTATGTGCAACTGGTTCAGTTTTTCTAAAGCCAATAAAGACGCGGGCAATTTGATAGTAGAGGCAGGATAAAAATACTCATCAGCATTGACCCGAAAACGATAGCTTGTAAATTTTGGGCGATTTTTCTTATCGCGGTCAATTTTTGTGTAAAGAATTTGCACCCGAAGGTCGGCAGCGTTCGCCAATATATTTGCGAATTTATCGGGTTGTTGTTTCATCAAGTCCGCCAAAAATGTATCGCTTGATGATTGGGCAGACACAAAAACAGACGTCGTAAAAAGAGATAGAATTAAAAATAGGTTTTTCATTTTTTTAGATTTCAAATTTCAAAAATTTCAGATTTCGGCTTAGTGACAATTTTAGCGGTAACTCACGTTCGGGGAACTTTTAAAGTTTCCCGAACGTCGATTTGCTGCTCGCGAAAAAAACAGAAAAGGTGGTTCATTTTTCGGGCTTTGCCCGAAAAATGAGCCACACGCCTCCCTCGCGCGAGCGAAGCGAGCGCGTGGCGTTCCTACGCTTTTTCTTCCCAAACCGCGCACAAATGCACAATTGTTCGCACGGCTGCTTCCATATCCTGCACAGAAACGTGTTCTTGTCGAGAGTGAATGGCTTGTTCTCCTGCAAACAGATTGGGGCATGGGAGACCCATAAACGACAAGCGTGACCCATCTGTACCGCCGCGAATACTGCCCAATTTTGGGGTCAAACCAGCGCGTCGTATGGCTTCTTTGGCATTTTCGATGATTTGTGGGTGTTTGTCCAACACGGTTTTCATATTGCGGTATTGTTCAAAAATGGTGACATCAGCTTTTGAATGAGGAAAACGAGTCATTACTTTTTCTACGCCCCCCCTCAGTATCTCCGCCTTTTTTGCCAATAATTGGTTGTCAAAATCGCGCAAAATGAGTGTCAATTTTGCTGATTCCAAACTGCCCTCAATTTTGACGGGGTGCAAAAAACCTTGTTTTTTCGATGTTTTTTCCGGTGTTAACTTAGATTTTGGCAAAGCAGCGACGATTTCGGACACAATTTTAATGGCATTTTCCATTTTCCCTTTGGCATAGCCTGGGTGTGTTGCCACGCCTTGCACCGTGACCGTTGCACCGTCGGCAGAAAAGGTTTCGTCTTCAAGTTCACCTACTGGACCGCCGTCCATTGTGTAGCCAAAATCGGCGGCGAGGCGTTGTATATCTACTTTATCAACGCCGCGCCCAATTTCTTCATCGGGCGTGAACAATAGGCGAATTTTGCCGTGTTTTACTGAGGGGGTGTTCAAGAGTTGAAACGCAGCGTCCATAATTTCTGCAACTCCCGATTTGTCATCAGACCCCAATAAAGTCAAACCAGAAGCCGTGATAATATCATTGCCTATTTGTGTTTTCAAATAAGGGTGGTCTGCCAAGCGAATCACCTGATTCGTATCATCGGGCAAGACAATATCTTGACCTTGATAATTGTGGTGCATCAAGGGTTTTACGTTTGTTCCCGAAGCATCGGGCGCGGTATCAACGTGGCTACAAAAGCACAATGTGGGGACATTCGCTTTGTCGGTATTGGCAGGAATGGTGGCGTAAACATAGCCAAATTCGTCCATTTCAGCGTCTAAAATACCCATTTCGTGCAATTCAGCGACAAGCAAACGGCTTAGGTTTTTTTGTTTTTCGCTCGATGGCGTTGTGTCAGAAGTTGGGTCTGCTTGCGTATCTATTTGAACGTAACGCAAAAAACGGTCGGTAACAGTGTGGTTGAAGGACATTATTAAATAATTACGAATTTTTTAAATAAATCGAGAATAAAGCACCAAACATACGTAAATGTATGAGATTACTTTAGTATTTTCTTCTAAAATCCATTTTTTATGTAGCTTAGAAGGAGGCTTACTAAGATTGAGCAAACCAAGATTGAGCAAACCCGACAGTATTAATATGAAGGACTACTTAGTGAAGATTATTACCCCCCTCAGTATAAAATTAAAAAATCAGCCTTTGACAACCAATTTTTTTTGAAAACAATCGTTTCTTTGAAAGCGCAAAATTAACGCTTAGTACTTTCTACAAACGTGCGAATCCTACGGATTCGAGGGACATTTTCTTTCATTTTCTTCTATAAATGTGTGAATCCTACGGATTCATTAAGTTTTGACCTATTTTTTCTATTCTGAAAAAAACTTTGGAGTTGTCAGAAGTAATTACGAAAAATTAGTGTTAATTAGTGTTTGAAACCATACACAAATATAAAATACGCATTAAAAGGCACTTTTGCGCTCGCTTCGCTCGCAAAAAAGGAGGAGAGGTGGTTCATTTTTCGGGCTTTGCCCTAAAAATGAACCACATTTTCCCCTCGCGCGAGCGAAGCGAGCGCGAAAACCAGCAATTTAGTTTTATGTATGGTTTCAAAAATTAGTGGCTGTCTAAGTAATTACCCAAATTTTATGCGCTGTAAATGATTCGCTTTTTCACAATACAGGAAAGCAATTCATGGCACTTTGACATTTAATCCTAACTTTGAAATCTTCCTTCATGGACAAAAAATATCATTCAATGAAACAATTTTTAACTTGGGCATGTCTTGTTATTTGCCCGTTTTTTATGGCAGCCCAAAACATAGACACTATTTTTTCGGAGACTCTTCGCAGCGTTGAATTCCGTAGCAACGGGGATTTTAAAAATGGAAATTTACCTGTTATGCCTTTGAAAGGCGGCAGTTTACAGCTTAGTTTTGATGATTTGAACGCTTCTTTTTCCAATTTTTCCTATACAGTCGAACTATGCGACCGCGATTGGAAACCGACTCGATTAGAAAAAATAGAGTACCTTGAAGGCTTGAATGAAGACCGTATCACGGATTTTAAAAATTCGCAAGCTACAAATATTGCTTATGTCAATTACCAGTTGACGATTCCGAATCAAGTGATTCGTTGGAACAAATCGGGCAATTATTTGCTGAAAGTGTATGAAGATGACGGTGATAAAACACCCGTTTTGACACGCCGTTTTATTGTTTTTGAACCCATATTATTGCCTGCTGTCGAGTTTGAAATTCCTGTGGGTATTAAATTCAATGCTTGTCACGAAATTGATTTTAAGTTGGAAGCTAAGAATTTCCGTATTTCCAATCCAACGAATGAAATTAGGGCAACTGTTTTGCAAAACGGGCGTTGGGAAACGGCTAAATCGAATGTTCGACCGAGTTTTGTTGTGGGCGACCAAATCACTTTCGATTATCAAGATTCGTTGGTTTGGACGGCGGGTAAAGAATGGCGATATGTGGACATTCGTTCTTCGCGTTTTCGTTCTGAGCGCATCAATACCATCATAAACGGTGAAAAAACGTGGGAAATTCTTATGCGTCCCGACTACGACCGAAGCCGTGAACCTTATCTGATTTATCCCGATTTGAATGGTGGTTTTTTTATAGAAACTCAGGATTTTCGCAATCAAGGTGGTGGCAATTCGCGTGTTCAGGCTGACTATGTGAATCTATTTCCCATATTAAAACTCAAACAAGCGATACCTGATGTTGATGTTTACATGTATGGGCAGATGACTGATTGGAAAATTGACGAGCGTTTTAAATTAGATTATGACGAAACTCGTTTTGAATACGCAGGGGAAGTACAATTAAAACAAGGTTTTTACAATTACAGTTACATAGCTGTACCTAAAAACACTGGAACGCCCAATTATTCCTTGCTTGAAGGTGATTGGTATGAATCAGAAAATGAATACCATGTTGTGATTTATTACCGCCCTTTTGGGGCAAGGTATGACCGTGTGATTGGGTATCAAAAAGCACAATCGAGTCGGCGATAAGTTCAAGCCCCCCAACCCCAAAGGGGGGCTTGGTCAATACGTATCAACCAAAGACTTAATCTTCAAAGTATTCACCACGTCAAAAAGTCCTGCCCCTGTTTTAAGAAAAATAGTATAATCTTGATTAGGAATAATGTCCATATAGTTTTGGTCGAACCAACCATCTGCATTGACAGTTAGAACAGCACTTTTGAGCAAACTTGATGCCCGCAACCGAATCCTATACCCACCTTCTACGGGTTTGACCTCTTTAATCACTTTGACGTCACGTTCTAAGTTCAGATTTTTGGGTGGTACTAAGAAAAAAGTTCTTTGTATAGTTTGCTCGGGGTTCGATTTTGGTTTAAAACTGACCACAATCAGTGTTTCATTAGGTGATGAGCCTTGCAAGAGCGTTACTAATTTATTACTGTATCCAATAGTGCTTGAATTTGCTTCTAATGATTTGTAACGTCCGTCCATATAGAGGACTTTACCCGCAAAATCCATGACATAAATGAAAAAGTCACCTTCAACTGCTTCTCTTTTATCATTCACAAAAGAGACAGTTAAGGTGTCTCCTTGCATTTTTGGAGAAATCAGAATGTCTGCATAAGCATCGCGCGCGGCGTATTGCAAGGCTTTCCAGCGTCCAAAATTGTCTATACTTGACCAAGAAGCCACCTGCCAAACATCATTTAATTGCCAGTACAAACTGCCCATACAATAAGGTTTTGCGCGGCGTTGTGCTTCTATGGCGCGACGAATGCCGTCGGCTTGTACCAACTGGCTGACATAGGTGAAGTCCTCAAAATTACGTGTTTTTTGAAAACTTCTATCCATATATTTCTTAATAAGTTGATTGCCTTTTGGGTGCTTTTGGTGTGCCAACATCACTTTCGATTCCAATTCGCGGTCACCATCAACCGTAAATGTGCCTATTGTGCGCCAGTCTGGAAAGGATTGAAAACCGTATTCGGACATAAAGCGGGGAATATTTTCCTCAAAATGTTCAAACGGTTTTTCATCGTGCCACACAAACCAGTCATGGTTATCCCCCTCAGTATAACTCTTTGGATTGTAACGCCCAAAACGCGGCGAACTTTCATAATAAGCTATCCCATCGCCATATTGAGCGACCACTTCTGGCAACATTTTTTGAAAAACATCTTGGTAGGCTTTCCAAATGTAGGTTTTTTGGTCAGGGTTGAAGCGTGGTTGCCAGCCCCAATTGTTCCATGCTTCGTTTATTTCGTTGTTGCCACACCAAAGCGCGATGCAGGAATGATGGCGCAAACGCTGTACTTGCTCTATGGCTTCTGCTTTGGCATTGTTGATAAATTCATCTTCACCAGGGTACATGGCACAGGCATACATGAAATCTTGCCAAATTAAGATGCCTTTTTCATCACATTTATTGTAAAATTCATCTGTTTGATAGATGCCTCCACCCCAAACACGTAGCATATTCATATTTGAGTTCTTCGCCGATTCAAGCACTTGCTCAGTCATTTCAGACGTTACTTTCTCTTGAAAAAAGTGGAGTGGAATAATATTCGCCCCTTTTGCAAAAATGGGTTCTCCATTCAATCGGAAGAAAAAAGACGCGCCTTTGGCGTCCTTTTCTTGCACGAGTTCTATTTTCCTTATGCCATATTTCATGGTTTTTTGGTCAAGAATGCCCGTTATACTCTCTGATTCGTTAGAAATAATGCTGGTCGTCACGTTGTAAAGATGTGGTGTGCCTAAGTTATGCGTCCACCACAATTTTGGGTAAGGGATATTTAAATCCATATACACCACATTTGAGCCAGCCGACAAAAATACTTCTTGCGTAAATCTGTATTCTCCAAAATCAATTTTGACCGTCAATTTTTTTTCAGCATCGGTTTCCACACCCAATTGCGCTTGGAATTGTGCTTTTTGTGCCGATACATTTATTTGTTTGAAATAGACATCACTAATTTTAACATTTGACCATGAGTAAATTTCCGCATCTTGAAGTCCACACGTAACAATTCTCGGACCCCAATCCCAACCATAGTGAAATTGTGCTTTGCGGCTAAACATGCGTGTACCGTCGGGTAAATCTGTGTAGCTGTTGGCTGCTGCTATTTTTTCTTTGGTGAGTGGTGATGTAAAGTAAATTTTTAAAACATTGCCTTTAGGCTTTAAATAAGACTGAACATCGGATTTCCAAGTCCGAAACATATTGTCAGCATTGAACAATAAAGCATCATTGAGATAGACTTCTGCATAGGTATCAAGACCTCTCAGTATCAATTCGGAATGTTTGGCACTCAACATTTCGGTAGAGGCATCGAATCTTTTTTCAAAAATCCAGTCCTTTTTTTCTAACCATTGTAAACGGGCTTCGTTTGTGCGATAGAAAGGGTCGTCAATCACACCGTTTTCAAGCAGCGCGTTGATGACTGTATTGGGCAGTCTTGTGGTATAGCCCTCACTCGACAATGTTTGGCCCATATCGTTTGCATCTTTGGGTATAAGCGCAACTGAAGGTTGGAAATGCCAGCTATCTTTTAAAGAAAAATGGGCTTCACTCTGTTGAGCGAGAAGACCTATCGGTATCAGCATGAGTAGAAATATAGCTTTTTTTAATTGGTATTCAAGCATAGTTTGTATGTTTTTTACTCGCTTTTAATAGTTATTTTTCTATCTTTTTAATGATTCAAGGTAGTGCGCTCGCTTCGCTCGTGCAGAAAGGGGAATGTGGTTCATTTTTCGGCGAAGCCTAAAAATGAACCACCTCTTTTCCTGTCGTTGTGCGAGCAAAAGGCACGAAAACTCAATTTTACCTTGAATCATTAAAAAGATAATTGAGGGATGGGCATAACCTAAAAGCGTTTTTTGCATCTCGCGCTCGCTTCGCTCGCGCGAGGGAGGGAATGTGGTTCGTTTTTCGGCTTCGCCGAAAAACGAACCACGTCTCTTCCTTTTTGCGCGAGCGAAGCGCGCGCAAAACATCTGTTTTTAATCAAAAAACGATGTTTTTAGGTTATGCCCACTCCTCAAAAAGATAATTGTTTTTTTACAATTTGTTAGAACTTTTAAAAATGAGTGATTATCGTATATAAAATAAAATCATTAATTGTGCGAAACTGCGGTAAAATAAAGCATAAATATTTGAATAAAAAAATCAAAACCCCTATTAATTGAATATTAAGTCTTTAATACATTTAGGTAATACTTGTATTGTAAATATTTTTTATAGGTATAAAAAATATGTATTTTGCTAACTCTGTTCGCTTTGTGTGCGCAACAAATAGAAAATATGTTTCATTTTTCGGGTTTTGTCCGAAAAATGAACCACATCTTTTTTTGAAATTTGAAATCTTTCTTAGTAATCCAAGTTTTGTGGTATAAAAACGCGGAACCTCGCTGCGTGAAAACTCTAATGGCGCGAGCCGTTTTTTTGTTGAAAATTTGGGCTTTGCCCAAATTTTCAACAAAAAAACGGCTCGCGCCCAAAAAACGCCCCGCGCCGCCGAAGGCAGCGCGTTTTGAAGCAGTACCACAAAACTTAGGTTAGTTACCCAGAATTACAAGTTAGCCAATCTTGTGAATCTGTAAAATCCTGTAATTATCTCTATTACTGACTTATCCTTTTCCCATTGTAATATTCCACAATGCGTGCTTTTTTGTACATAGTTTGGGTTTTTTCAAGGAAACGCTCTGTTTCTGACCAATTTAAAAATGTGCCAACCATGTAGGCATATTGTCCATTTTTAAGTTTGTCTGTTCCAATTTCCGATAAAATCTCACTCAAATTTTTCATTTCCTCTGAATCTGCACTCAATGGAGTTGGAGACGTAAAGACTTCCACTTTGTAACCAGAAAATGTCGTTTCAACGGGAGAAATATTAATTTTAACGTTTTCTTTTGATTTTGTGGTCACAGTAGGCGTTGTCGCTGTCATTGTCGTTTGTGCAGTAGTAGGCGTAGTAACGACTTGTGCAGGTGTTGGTCTGACTACTGCGGCTGGTATTTCCCGTTTAAGTGCGCGGTTATCTGGGTTTTCAAGTTCCTGTATTGTTGACGATGCTTTTTCAGTCACTTTAATTGGCTGAGGTATTGAAGTAGGCATCGAAGATTGAGGGGTTGTCGGTGTTCTTCCCCCCATTGGCTCACCACCTTCCAACTGCTTCATTGTCATTGAAGGCGGCTTAGAGCGTGTAGGTGTGTTGGGTGTTACTTTCGTTTTTGGTTCACCATCTGGCACATTGGTAGTTGGTATTTGTGTATTTTTAGCCTCAACTTTGTGTTCTATTTTAGCTTCAACTTTTGGCGTAACCTTCTCTAAAGCCATAGTTTTAGCTGCTGGGACATTTCCTACTGAGGGGGTCTGTTTTCCCGATTTAGCTTGTTGAGTGGGTACACTATTGGGCTTTACGGTCGCTTCTGCTGTTACTACCTTTTTTGTTGGTGCTATGGTAGGTGAAATTTTTATGGTAGAGGGTGTTCCTACTGTCTCCTGCACTACTGATGTCCCTGTTGCTTTCACTACTGGTGTTACTGAAGGCGGGGCATCAGGCGCTTTGTATTCTTTTTGCGATTCACCTGCTTTGATAAATTTTATCATTTCTTCTGCGTGAACAATCTCCGCAAGGCTTTTATTTTCATTTGGGTCAATTGTAAAGCCGATGATTTTTAATTCTGTGCGGCGGTTGCGAATGTGTTCAGTTTCATTACATGGTGTACCATCTTCACAGTTATTGGTTAAATAAGTTTCGCCGTACCCTTTGGCTTTAAGTCGGCTTTTGTCTATCAAACCACTGCTCAAAATATAATTAACTGCTGATTCTGCGCGTGCTTGCGACAGCCTCAAATTCGATTCTGATGAGCCTCTCGAATCGGTATGTGAACCCAATTCAACGACCAATGCACCATTGTTTTGTAGAAGTGTGGTTACTTTATCGAGTTCCTTACTTGCTTCCTCGGTCAGGTCAGCCGAGTTGTAGGCATAATAAATATTTTGAAAAACAATGTTTCTATTGGTGTCAATTTTTGACAAATCCACGTTGGCGAGTAGCGTGCCGATTTGGTTGTCACGTGCCGAAGTCACATTACTCACCATGCCGGGGGTTACTGTTCCAAAACCTTCCATGCACAAATAGCAACCATCAATATTGACGTGAGCGTCCATTCGGCGCGTAAAATAGCCTTTTTTACGTATCATAATGGCGTAATGAAAGCCTTGAAGAAGGGTTTGAGAGAATACAGGCGATTTTGCTGAGTCAATAACCAATTCTTCTTTGTTGGCAGTGATATTGAAAATTTCGATACGCGCCCCGTTAATAGCGTCCACATTGACCGACTCATTGTAGCGTTTGTCTGCGAGGGTCACTTCCAACAAATAGCCTGGTTGACGCTCTAATTGCTTTTTCAAAAATATTTTTTCGTTTGCTTTTTTGCCCATGGTCGAGACATCTTCTGCAACCCGTTGAAAAATTTTCTTTTCGTATTGAACCGTATATTCTTTGTCTGCTTGGACGTCAAACTTGAAATGACCGTCTAAGTCCGACAAGGTTTCACCGACATAAACGCCAGATTTTTCAAGAACGGTTACTTTTACTTCGTTCAGATAACCACGATTCAATTCTTCAAAGACGTACCCATCGAGGGTTACTTTTTGGCAAAAAATGGCACTCGTCGTGATGCCGAGTAAGAAGATAAGGAGTGATAACTGTTTCATCGCTTTAAATAATGTTTGTTAATTTTAGTTGTAATTGCTGAATCGTAATCCGACCTTCAGGTCGCGTGAAATACTGAGGGGAATCAAAATCTTAGTTTGGGCGTGTAAACATACAAGGTTTTGAACAAATACTTTGCTTTTACCTAAATAATCTAAGTTTTGTGACGGCAGAGACGCACCGCCGTGCGTTACTTTTTGAGCAAAAAAAAGTATCCTCGTCATTCGATTGACAAAGATACTTTGTTGGAAAAAAGTTTGGTAATGATAGCTGTTTTTTTGAGCGAGAAAACGTAATTTTTCACCCAAAGTTACTGGAAATAAAATCTTGTAAGCTGCCAATTGTTTCCTTTTGAGTGGCAACGGTGGCTTGGATAACATCTAAAATAGAGATGAGACCCACGAGCGTCCCGTTTTCAAAAACGGGCAAATAACGCACATTGTGTTCTGCCATCAGTTTCATACACGTCTCGTGTGTATCGCGCGGACTGATGCGCGGCAAATTTGTGGACATAATCTCCGTTACCATTGTTTCATTGGAATGTTTGCCTTCCAAAATGACTTTGCGCGTGTAATCACGCTCAGTAACGATGCCCAAATACGTGCCATTTTTGGCAACAACAACCGACCCGATATTTTTATCTGCCATCAAATGAATGGCATCTAATACGGTCGTTGTCGGGGTGACAGCAATGATTCTGCTCTGTTTTTTTTGAAGAATGTTAGCTACTGAACTCATACGTGGAAGGTGTTGGATAAAGCCGTTAGATAAATTGGTTCTGAATCTATTCTGCAATGATAAATATGTATTTTCAAACAACCAAATATTATTTCAATTTTTTTATAAAAAATACAAATTTTACATGCTTAACATCGTTTTTATCCAAATTTTAACCTTAATTGGTTAGGGGAGTTTTGAAACGATACATAAAATCCAAACTGCTGGTTCTCGCGCTCGCTTCGCTCGCGCGAGAGGAAAAATGAACAACCTCTCCTCTTTTTGCGCGAGCGAAGCGAGCGCAAAAGTGGCTTTTAATGCGTATTTTGAATTTATGTATGGTTTCAAATAAATTATTTGTACATTTAGACTTGACAGCACATTATGTCACTACGTGACTAAGGAAATGCTTTATTTTAGTGCTTGTTATAAATATTTTGAGCCTAACGGCTCATCAAGTTCGTGCGTTTATTGAGCCGTTAGGCTCAAAATGTTTATAACAAACACTAAAACCAAGTGTTCCCCTTGACACAGCGTGTCAACATGTGGTAAATGCACAAATCATTTACAGAAAGGAATTTCTTGAAATTCCTTGAAATCTTTATTTGCTCGCTGATTCGACTGTATTCGTCAGATTGACAAAATCCGCCAATGTCAATTGTTCGGGTCGTTTATTAAAAAAATCATCTGCCAAGACTGAGATATCCTTAATCAAGGCGCGCATGGTGTTTCTGAGCATTTTTCGGCGTTGATTAAATGCCATTTTGACGACTGTTTTAAACAGTTTTTCATCGCAGCCTAAGTCTAAATTCTCTTTTCTTTTTAAACGAATAACGGCAGATTGTACTTTGGGTGGCGGCGTGAAACATGATTTGTCCACGTCAAAAATAACCTCCCCTTCATAAAATGCTTGAGCCAGTAAAGAGATAACGCCATAAACTTTACTGCCTGCTTTTGAGACAACTCTATCTGCCACTTCTTTCTGAAACATGCCCACCATTTCGGGGATTAACTCCTTGTGTTCCAACATTTTGATGATGATTTGACTGGAAATATTGTAAGGAAAATTTCCAATCAAACAGAAGGATTGATTGTCAAAAGCTGTCGTCAAATTGTATTGCATAAAGTCTTCCAACACGACCTTAAAGGACGCCGTGCCGTCTGTATTGTCCAAGTTTTTGGCGTATTTTTTAGTCAAAATACCGACCATATCTCTATCCGCTTCAACGGCAATAAGGTCAAATTTATTGGCAATTAAATACTGCGTCAACATGCCCTGCCCCGGTCCAATTTCTATCACCCGATTGCCCGTTTCGCCCATGCGTGTGAGGAGCAATACA
>JAXHNU010000012.1:0-5819 GCA_034520175.1 Saprospiraceae bacterium | reverse complement strand
TGATGGAAGAGTATTTTGGTAACTCCCCATCCCGACCCTCGCCATAGTAAAGTCAGGAACTGGATACTCTGAGGAAACATAATATAGTAATTGGAGGGCTTACCTTTTTTTGAATTTTAAAATTAAGTAAAATGAAAGTAAAAGTAGTTAGTAAAGCACAAACGACAAGTTACCCAGCTATGAATATGATGAGTGATTTGTATTTTATAATTTTTGATTTGGCAAAAGCTCAAAACGATACTCGTTGGATTGGGTATCTTACTTGCTCTAAGGTACTGACAGATAAATTTGAGAGTGTGATGTCGATTTCGATTTGTACTCTTGGCGAATCCAAGTTGGCTTTTAATACACTTGATGATTTTATGTACATGAGATTATTAATTAAGGAGTGGTTGGCTTGTTTTGATTTGCACACGAAGATGGAGAAGGTTAGTATGAAACAATGGGAAGCTGTGCAGTTGGCGATACAAAATGTTCGCCCTAATTTTTACACGGGTGGCTTATCTCATCATGAAGAGGAGCGATATTTTTATTTCTAAACACCTAAAGGGGACATAAAATTTGATTTTCTAATTTATAAATAATACTAAAAATGGCAGGTAAAAAGAATACTAAGGAAACAGTCAAAACAATTGGAGACCGAGCAAAAGAACTGTTGCAGGTACGCAATCAGCAAAAAGATTTGAAAGAACAAGAAGATGCGCTCGTTGCTGAATTACGCGACTACGTGCAACAAACTGGTGACAAAGAATTTGGTGGCGTACTGGCTTACGAAAGAACTGGTATTGCGAAGTTTGGAGGGTTGGAGAATAAGGCTCTTGATGTTGCGATAGAACAACTGGTGAACGAGCTTGACCCGACTTATGTAAAAAAAGTCTTAAACGTAAGCAAGATGTACGCAGCACTTCAAACGGACAAGGCACTCTATGGTCATCTGTCGCAGAAAGGCTTGACGATAACGCAAGGAGTGGACATCTATTTTAAAGCGATTAAGTAAATTGGTTTTGATTGATTTGAATTTTAGTTTTAGGTGATGCCTCTGCTGTTTCGGCGGTGGAGGTATTGAGTATATCTGGTGTAATGGTAACACATTTTTAGCAATAAAAAGATGCAGGTTCGAGTCCTGCGGTATGCGCTAACTTTTTTTTAACATAAAATAGTAAAATGAAAAAATATGACATATTATTATCGGCGTTAGTGCTATTGATTATCTGTTTGACAGGTGTTTTTGATGCGGTAAAAGATACATTATCGCATCACTATGCGCAGAGTGTATTTAAAGAGCTGAACGGAAAATTTTGGGATGCTTCGGTATCTTGGTGTAATAAGTGGAAGGATTGCGAGTCGGGTACAGAGCGATTCCCACTCTCGAGTAGCGTGTTGGTATTTATGACCGACGGCTGGCACTTGATGAAGTTTTTGATTAATCGGCTGACGATGATTTGTCCTGCATTTTTGTTGATGGCAACAATTGAGTTCGATAGCAAACTCCTGAATAATCTTTTGATTAAGTTTTTGTTTTTTTGGATTTTGTGTTTGTGCATACAGGCATCTGTTTTTCATTTGTTTTATCATTATATCTTAATAAAATGAATAAGTATTCGTTATTTTTTGGCTTGTGTAATCAAGCGGAGCTTTCGGAAGCGGAGCGTTATGGTGCAATTCGATGTGAAAGCGGTCAGCGAACGGAAAGTATAAAAGAGCTTTCTGTGAGTGAATATAATAGTCTTGTTATGTGGGTAAAGGAGGTTGAGGCGAAAAGGAATAAACCTATGCGAGGTAAGATAATCTATTACATGACTACCCTTGGATATACGAAGGGTAATGGGTTGCCTGATTGGGAAGCGATTGACAATTACGTCAAGCGGCATGGTGGTGAATCAAATCCAAAGAAAAAAGGATTGCAAAAGTTGAAAACAAGCGAACTTAGAGGTGTCCTAATTATAGTACAAAAATTTTATCAAACAAAATTTGCAAAAGCACTTAAATAGAATATGTTACAATATGTTTATAAAGCGTTAAAGCAACGCATCTTGGAGAAGGTTGAAGAAGTAAAGCAGGTGGACTGGTACTTTAAACAATATGAAGAAGGCGAAGATGGTAATCTTGTATGGATTACTCCGAGTGTGTATGTGGAATTTGAACTCCCTATTGTGTTTGAGCAGCGCGGCCTTCAAATGCAGCGCAGTACGCTGAATGTAGTGCTGCACGTGGTGAGTGCTTCGGGTTATGGTGCGGAGGATATGCGACAAACGGAGCATACAGATAACTTGACGATGACACATTTGGATTTGTGTCAAAAAATCTATAAGGCATTTCAAGGCGTTAGTTTTGCTTACAAGTATTTGCAACAGTTTCCTCTTGTCGATGACTTACTGATTAGTGGCATGATTCGGACTGGAATGGAAGTGTCTCATGAGCTCAGTGTGTTCAATGTAAGTAAGTTGTTCTTTACACTTAATGCTCAGGATAGTGACGCGCTACCACAAGAGAATATTATTGAGCAAACACTTGACTTGTCAATTGAAGGAGACCTGGTGTCATCTATTGGTATATAATAATGATAATAAATACAAAAAGCAAGTAAAACTATATGGCCAAAACAAGTAGAAAAAATCGTAAAATAATGACAGCAAAGCGAAATGAAAAATTGATATTACGATTTAAAGAGCTCTACGAAGTTGAACGCCATCGGATTGATGACGTTTTTCAAACGTTAAAAAATGAGTTTTTTATTACTGAAAGAACGATTGAAAAAATATTGTCAAATAAATAAAATTCATACTTAACCCACGAGGGTTGCTGCGCAAATGTTATTTAATCACTTTTAAAATTATATAATTATGACACAATTTAGATTTAATGTGAATGTTTTTGACTGGTGCGTAGAGGTGGAAGCGTTGCCTTACGATGTTGATGACAATGGTGACATTGTTAATCTCGATTACCGAAATGTAAAGCGTGTAAGAATAGAGGATTGCACGGACGAGTATTCAGAAGATATACTGAATGGCCAAAAATCGCTCACGCTTATACATCAAGGCGTATCGTTGGTTACTTTTAATAATGTGCAGAACTCGGTACAAGGCGTAAGTAATACGCTAAATGGTAGTGATGATTTTGATTACATCGAGGATTATTTTCGGACTCAATTTTATCAGCTGCGAGTGCAAGGGTAATGTCCTCTCTTAAAAGGCTCACGTAAGTCCTCCCCATAAGGGAGGATTTTAATCAGTCTGAAGAAAATTTATTTATCGGGTAGTTAGCAAGAAATACAAAAAAAAACCAACTTGCGCTGCCCTTTTAAAAAGTTGATTAACAATGAACATAAAACTTATGATTGTGCAATGTGAATGGCTTGGTGCTTTTTTATCCAAAGTGAACGAGCTTGCTCCAGTTCAAGGGCTTGAAATGGAAACAGTAATTTGCGCGGAGCTGTATGAGCAGTACTTGAAGCGTTGGGTAATGCCAAGGGAGTTCACGATGAACCTGAAAATGTCGCAGCGTATGGCTTTGAAAGAAGTGTTGTTAGAGTTTAGTATGCATGATGAGTATTCTATGATTATGCGAAATGTGATTTTAGAAAAGATAGACCGTGATACAAAAACCTTATTTTTTGATGATTACAGAACAAAACAAAAAAAGCTGCCACGCGGCTTCTAAAACGAGCCTAAGTGTTTTATTTAAACAACAGATCAAGTTGCGCAGCCCTTTTTATTCAATTATAAATTAGGAATTATGAAAAAATAAAAAGTATTTAGTGACTGGGAGCAAGCATTGATTGATGTAGAAAAATTTGGTTATGGTTGCGTCCGATTGTTGGTTGATAATCTTAATGTTTTTTATGAGATTGGGAGAAGTAAAAATAAGTTGCTTTTTATGTTCTACGTTGATGGTCAATACAAAGGTGTTTATTCTAATAAAGACCACGAATACGGCAAACGTTTTGGTAGAGCAATGAAGCCAAAGTTTGGAAGGAAATACTATGACCTAATAAGATGCACACAAGGTATCAGAACTGCAAATCAGGTAAGAGCTGAAAATAATACTGATGTAAGTTTATACAACCCGTTGCATAATTCAGCTCGCAGCGTGATAAATACTTTGAAAAAAAATAATTTATCCATTAAACTCAAAACTGATTAATATGGTAATCGTAACAATTATTCTCGTATGGCTCTTGGCTCGCATTTTTCAAGCGTGGCATGAGCATCTAAAACAAAACCGCTAATGAAATATTTAATTACATTCACAAATAATAATGCACTAAAAGTAGTATTGGACTACGGAGAATATGGTTTAAATAATATTCAGTTTGAAGGCCATTTTACAGACGTGCAAAAACATTGGATATTGAGCAATACACCGCCATCACTTGGAGATACACCTATTGAGGATTATTTGACAAGTAGTAAAATCAAAATCACACTCGTAGCGCAAGACCTCACTTTTGCAAATTTTTGGAATAAGTATAATCATAAGCACGGCTCGAAGCCACGGGCGGAAAAACTTTGGAAAGCCATGAGTGATGCGGATAAAATGCTCGCGCTGCAAAAATTGAAAAAATATCTCTTTGATCTGGCGAATAGTAGCGTGGAACAATGCCACGCAAGTACGTGGTTGCAGCAGAGGAGATTTGAGAATTAACTCCCCTAAATCCCCAAAGGGGACTTTTGGTAAAGTAAGGGACTTGATTTTTATGTTCATGTATTTTTATAATTTTTATTGATGATGTTGAAGCAACTCTGCAAAAGAGTGGAGGTGTTTTTTTTAGTCTTTCGCACAGTTGGGTGCAAGTAGGGTTCGATGCCTTGGGAGATTCTAATAGTGTAAGTATTAAACACAACACGGCGTGAAACTCACAAATCACGCCGTGTTGTGTTTGGGACTGATAGGCAGGTGGGCTATTTGGTTGCTATTATTATTCTGTACGCTTGGTATGTATATGCTTTGGCTGCGACCAAGAATTATCAAATGGGAAACTGAAAATACAGAGTTTGAAAAATAAATTTGCATATCTCAAAAAGTCGTTGCACCTTTGCAGTCGCTAACTCAATCTCAACGGTATATCCTAACAGGAAATTCCCTTGATATTTTTTATTGAAAATACAGCCGTTGCTGTCAGTCGCCATATCCTTGCCTGTGCTTGAGATTGGGTTAGCCTTCTGATATGCAACGGTTTTTGTATTTTACAAACAACAACATTTTATCATGCTAACCTGGTAAAATTCAACGCAAGTATTAAACTTGCAAGTCACAGACGGTTTAGTTGTCACCGTCATTAAAGAATCACAACACGAGTTTTTGATGTCTTCAAAAGATGTTGCATTAGGTTATGGTATTGCCGAAAGTACAATAGGGAGCAATAAACATAACTCATAAAGATGAAATACTTGAAGGCATACATTTTATTAAAGGTATCCAAATTTTCGACGGCAGCCTTAATCGAGGAGCACAGCCTAATCAAATTTTCTGGACAAAAGCAGGAATTATTCGCTTAGGGATGTTCATTAAAAGTGAACGTGCCAAATTATTTAGGGATTGGGCAGAAGCTATTATTTTACAGGTTACCGCACCAACAATTAACCTACCTGCTGCTACGCCACGCAAACACAATCGTTTGACTGCTACTCGGTTATTAGAAATAATGACTGATATTGCCTTAATTGATGATAAGGCATTGCGGATTAGTTTGATGCAGAAGATTTTGCCCGAAAACATTACAGGCGTACAGATTGCTTTACCATTTAAAGAAAAAGGAGGTGCGTTATGATTAGCTTGAACGGGAACGGCTGCGTACAGATTAGTACAGGTCACAT
>JAXHNU010000002.1:0-44122 GCA_034520175.1 Saprospiraceae bacterium | reverse complement strand
CCCTTGCCAGAACAAGCCCACTTTGTGCGGTGAATAAAAGAAGGCTCTTTTGTTCTGCCGTATAGCTTTTTATTCTTTCTAAATTTACTGTTAACGCGCTTCCGTAGTCCCCCAAACTATTGACCGCCTGTGGGACAATAGCTGAAATATCACTAATCGTTTGGTTCAATTCCGCCTGCTCGGTTTTGTTTAGCTTGCCTTTGCTTGTCAACTCTTCGTAACGCTTAACAAGGGAGGGTAAATCTTGGTCAAGCCGCGAGACCAACTCCCTTTGTTCCCTAAATTCGCGGTTTGACGCGTCTATTGGGTTCACTATATCCGACACGCCCGACGCAAAATCACCCAATCCCTCAATAACATCTTTTACAACAGGCAAAAAATAATCCCCTATTCCAGACGCAATTAGCTTCATCGAATTACTTAGCCGCGCCTGTGCCGCCGCCATGTTGTCTGCTGAACTCGTTGCCGTTCCTTGCACACCCGACAAAGAACCAAACCCGACAATCGCGTTTTTAATCGCCTCCTCGCTATTGTTTACCTCTTTTGTAATCCCGCGAAACGATAATTTCACGCTGTCTCCGTCCTTAGACGCCTTGATGCCAAATTCTTTCAACCGTTCAAACTCACCCGTTTGCGCGTCTAAAATAGCTTCTGTAAGCTGCCCTATATCCTTGCCTTGCGCCTTTGCAAGGTCTAACAACTTTATGATTTCGTCGTTTGTTGGCTTTATTCCGCGACTTGTGAGCGTAATATACGTGTCTGTCAACGATGCGGCTTCTATGCCTAACTCGTTAGATAACCGTATGAGGTCGCTTAGTTTATTTTGCGCGGTGAAGGTATCCCCGTTAAACACTCGGTTGAAGGCTTTTTCAACGCTTTTCACTTGGTCTGCCGCTTGCGCAAATTCGTAGATAGCCTTTCCCGCCGCTAAAACGGAAGCCGAAAGCGCAGCAAACCCCGCGCCCGACGAAATGCCGCTTTTCCCTATCGCTGAAATGCCGCCATTTGCATTTTTTGACTCCCCATAAAGCCCCGCCATTTCTTTTTTTAAAACCGCCACGTCTTTTTGAAGGGAATCTAACCCTGTATCTCGAAACGCTAAATTTATTTCTATTTGTTCAGCCATTTTTAATGTGTTTGCGTTTATTTGTGCTTACTAAATCAGTTTGAGCAATACGCATTTGTATGCGAAACGACTCGCCACCCATCCAACGGGATACCCCTATACTTTGCCTCCTGCTCATTTATTTTCATCTGCACCGACGCACATTCAGACTTGCCAAACTTCAACGCCCACGCTGTCCATGTTACCGAGCCGACAAAGACAATAGGTTACGAGAAACCTGCGCCGCCGCTTGGATTTGAGATTGATAAGGTCGCGGTTTGATAGCCTACTTTTAGAGGTTCAACTACGCCTACGTCTTTTTGACACGACGCGAATAAAAACAAAATAACGCACATCGAAAAACGGTTCATTTTTACGTTTTAATTTTACGCTGCAAATCCTTTTCAACCATTGCAACAATTTTTAAAAATACTCGAATGTCCATTTTTAAAATGTCTGAATACTGATAGCTTGAATTTTGGACAATAAAATGGACTAATTCCTCAATCTGAGTTTTTAAATCTTCGTGTATATTTATTCGCCTTCCCTTTCGGTCAAGAGCCGTGTTCCCAAAAGTGTATTTATAGTGCGACTCTTGACTTCCTTTTCTGTTTGCAGGTAGTGTACCGCAAAATCTGGAATACAAAGAGCCGCTAAGGAAAAAAAATCTGTTCCTTTATACCCCTCAGTATTCCAATCACTTATTTTTTCGGTCGCGTCCTCAAAATCCCACCTTGTCAAGTCCTCTCCGTCTCTAACAATAAAGAGGCTGCAAAAATACATTGCTTGGTTGAACCTCTCTTTAGACGTGTCGATAACCGCGTCTTTTACTGCCTGTATTCTTGCAATTGCGGCTAATTTGGAAATTGGTTCTTTTGAGTCAATCAAAAGAATATCTTTTGCAATTTGGTCTAAATGTCCTAATAGCCCGTTGAAGTCTGCCCCAAACCCAACAACGGCACTAAGCCGCGAAAATTCTGTATAGCGTTCTATACTCATGGCATCGTTAACACTTAATATTTTGTAATTAATGCCATTTGCTGTAAATTTACGTGCAAAATTGCCATCATTCTGACGGGGTAGTGGTTTTAATTCAGTCATTTTTAATTAATTTTTCTGCGGTGATTATTGCAATGCACACACACGCAATAAAGCCCCATGCGGATAAATATTGTGCTAAATAGGTCCAAAATGCCAATTGCCCTGCAAAGCATTTTGAACATACAGTCAAAACAAAATCAAACTTTTGCATGTATTTGTTTGATGCTCGTTGGTAGTTTCTACCAAATAGGATTTTTTGTATTGCGGGCTTGTACCCGCTAAAAATCGCATCTGGACGAATAAGTACGGTGATAAACACATGCCCCAATATGCCGCATATGCCGCCAATCATTATAGCGTGCGCGATTTGAAGGAACATGGTTAAAACAAATGTATGCAAATGTATCATATCAAATATTTTAAAGTTAAACGATGAATTTCCAAAAGTTGATAGTAGTGCCATTTTAGGCAGTCAACCGTTTGTGTTAATTTATTAAATTCCTTAAAGGCTACAATAGCCTCTTTGATGCTCACACCCCTTGATGCAGTCTCAAACTGAACGTGGAAAAACATACCCCACAAGTATCTTTTTTCGGTCATGCCTAACTGCATGTTGACTAATTCTTTTTCTTTTAGCATATTATTTCAGCTACATTTGATATGACTCCGTGACATGTGGGGTCAATTAGATAAGATATTTGAAAGTCTATTGCAAGGTAGTAGTAAGGATATAGCAGCATGTTTTGTATTGTCGCGTCGTCGTAACTGTATTTAGAAAATATTGAGGGGTCAGATATTTCAAACAAAATTGAAATCTTGGGCTTTACGCTTACCGTTCCACACTCAATACTGAGCGGCGTAATAATCCGTCCGTGTAAATCGGATTGATAATTACATGGTAAAAAATCGTATTCGATACCCAATTTTTTTAGGTTAAACCATGCCACGCATCGAACCTGCGCGACAAACTCCTTAACATTTTTACCCTGCCCTTCTGCCTTATTTATTTTTGTTGCGCCTATCTGTTCAAAATAAATGACACTTTTTTTCTGCGAATTGGGACATAAATCTTGGTATCCGTTTTGATTAAAACATGATACGCCCGAAACGTTCAAGGCAACAGGAAAGTGCTTTTCACTCACTTTGTAACTTGTTCCGTCCTCCAATTCCGTATGGACATTAGAGACTGCAACGCGGGTCAGTCCCGCCACCTTGTCGGCGTAGGGCGCAAGAAGGATATTCTTTTTTATTGCCTCACAAATTTGACTTATCATTTTTCCTGTTTTAAAAGAATTTTATTCCACTTAGCATTTGCGTTTTGTACATATTTGTCACTATCGAAATTTCCTGTTGCGACGGGCGTAGAATATTTCCGCGTTTTCTTTTAATGTTTTTTAGCTTCGCCTGTTCCGTTGCGCTTCTTGCGGTTATCTGAACAGTCGTTTCGGATTCGTTACTGCTTGTAATTTTAGGCAAAACGTTAGCGAACATTCGCCCCGTTTGCGTAAAATCTACGTATGCCGTTTGGTAACCTTTTGTTTTTCTTTGTATTATAGTCCGACGTGCATACGGCGAAAAGGAAACATTATTAAAATCTTCGCCCCGCGTTTGGATTCTTAGTTTTACCAATGCCGACAAATCGAACGCAACTTTTAAGGCTACAACTGCACGTCTTTTCTGTATATTTTGTGTTGCCGTTTTAAATCGGTCTGCAAATTCGTCAAATGTCATTGCGTAAAATTTAAGGAATTAAAACATATTGTTCGCCTTCACACCCGTTCGTAATCGAGCGCGATATTTCATAAGTCATAGTCGTTTGCTGAATGTCAAAACTTTGCTCAAACTTAAAATCGAGCGTTTTAATATCCGCAATTAACTCCTGCGTGTCGTTTTCAAACAAAGACACTTGGTTGTGTTGCGGGATTCTTTGTAATGCTGACATTTGAGAATCCAGACAAAAAAATACCAATTTTCGCCTCTCAGATTGGCGGGAGGATGTCATTAATTCGTCCCCGTCTAAATTTATTACGGATTCTTTCGTGTAGTCGGTAACGGGTGCGTCCTCGTCGTAATCAAAGAAAAAATACTGCCTATATCCTGTCTGATACATAAGCCCGTTCATGTCCACGTTTTGATTGTCGAAAAATAAATAAGCGTCCCAATTTTGCTTTACATAAATCCATTTAGATACGTATTTAACATACGACCCAGCTAAAGAATTGTGAAATAATTTAATGTTATATAATCTACACGTATCAAGAACAACGTTGTTTGCAGGTCGGTTAAACGTTAAAAATACGTGTGTCGTTGTGTATTTAACCTCAGTCGTCAAGGTGGTTATAAACGTCCCCGCCTCGTCATAGACATTAAAAATATCCTGCTCCGACATGTACTCGGAAATTGGCAGAATAAGTTGAAACGGTAGCAATTTCCTATCACCGCCCACTGCGTCCGTTGTAACGCTTTCAAAAGCTGATATACTTGCATATTCCTCTAATTTGTAGAAGGGTAAAATATTGCCCGTATTTACTTGTCTCATACCAATAAATTTAATGTGATAAATCCTTTTACGGTGTCGTATTCCGCGCTATCTAAAACGCCCCAACCAAATTCAGCGTTAATGTTTTTCGCCGGGTCAAATATTGCCTCATCGGTGCAACAAAAAGGCACAGTTATTGCTTTTTGCGTCCTTATTTTTTTTGCGCTATTGAATGTTACAGGTAAATCGTTTATCGTTGCGCTAATCAATGGGCGATTCCAACTAAGTATATTTTGATATAGATATTTTAAGCCCAAAATATCGTTTGCCTTAACATCTGAAAATATATAATCCCTGCCTAAATAGTTGAACGTAGCAATGAGACAAAATCCCAAATCGCTTATTGCGCCGTTTGTTGCGCTGTTTGAAACATACTCTATATTAGTTGTAATATCTTGCATCGTCCTTATTCGCTCTTCGCCATTGGCACAATTTGAACTATATAAAATAGGGTAGTAATCGAATGTACCCGCTAAACTGTCGGTCGTCTCCATGAACTGCCATTTCTCGCTTTTGGGTAGTTCGTTCGTTTTGTAGGAATACCCGTTTGCGCTTTTTAACCAAGTTGCATAATTTGGATTAGTGGTCAAGTCTAATCCGTTCACATTGTCAAAGTAGCTGATATGCTCAATTCGTAAATCCGTACCTTCAATACTGAAATATAATTCAAACATAGCATTGATAGCAAGTAAAAGTTTTTCAAAAGTTATAATACCCTTTATAGCATTATTCAAGTCATACGGTCGTTTAATATCGCTTTTTTGGTATATAAATATGTTTTGATACACTTGCAAAGCGGTTGTATATGCCGTATTCGTTGGGTTTGTTGCATCGTTATTGATGCCTAAGAAGTTGGAGATAACATTGTAGCCACATGGCAGGGCAAAGGCTTCTATGATACTATTTAACAACATACCGTTATCAAGTTCTGCAAACTGTGTTTCGCTTTGTGCAGCAGGTATGGTGTAAACTTCTATAATATCACCGCTAAGGGGATTAGAATAATTGCCACTTGAATTGTCGTTATCAATCGCTTTACTTATGGCTCTTGCCCAATTTGTTGTACCTACTGTACCTGCACCTATGTTAACCCAACCACTACCAAATGGCGTACCCGCTATATTAGGATAGTTATTTACTCGTTGCCGCTTCCATTCCGTTCTTAGACTAAAGTTAAAATTATAATTACCCCCACCAATCGAAACAATATTTGTTATCGTATTTCGTACCACCGTCCACGCCTCTGGCAAAACATCTAAGTACGTGATACCTGCAATGGCAGAAGATAAGCCGTTGGCGTTTCTCGGTTTGTCGCTGTCGTCAATCGGGTTTGATGTAAAACCGTCAGTTGAGCTTGTAATCGTTTCAATTACACCAATCTGATACCCAACGGTGCTATTACTCGGTGCTAACTCAAATATATTCTTTTCCGTTTTCCATGTATCCAGTAGGCAGTAGTGTACGTCATTTGGCTTGACTTTTACTAACACCTCACATTCTCCCACGTTCCAAACACAATCTTTTAGGCTTATGTTACCCTTAAAAACAGATGAATAGATAGAACCGCATAGTTTTTGGATGTCAAGTGCAATGTCTTGGCAGTTATTAACGTCCGTTTCAATCGCATACAACAAATTGAAATCTGCACCTCTGAACCTCAATTCATCGGACAATTCCCTTTTGAACGACTTAAATAAATCCTGCTTGACATAACGAATCTTTACGCTGCTTATATAGCTTGCGTCTAATTGCGTTGTTCCGCTTGTCGTTGTTATGTAAAATCTGAATTTACTCATTTTTTAGTTATACTTATTAAGTCCACCCCGTTGAGCCGCAATAACGTTAGCTAACTCCTTGCTTACCCATGACAAGTGGTGCCTGCAATTGTACCCGCCGCACGTTGTTCTAATATCCGACCCCTCAATTTTGCCAATCCATTTCTGCCGCGCCCAATTTTTTATCTCGTTAGAATCATACACGTTATTGACCCGCGCTGCACAAAAATCACGCGTATTGCTTTTTAAAGTTCCGCTATAAATCGCGTATTTTAAACCTAATTCGTCCGCGTACTTCGCTTGTATTGTCCTGTCGAAAGTTTGATAAAGCGTGAAGGCTTTTGTGTAATAATGCCTCGCAACAATACCAAGCGTGCGACCCATTGCGACTTTAAAATCTTTTGCAAAATCTATCAAAGGTTGACCTTTTTTTAAAGCGTTTATTATAACCAATCCGACGTTCTTGACAATCGCTTGACTACTCGTTAAAACGTCTATGTAACCACCTTTCAATATCGTTCCCTCAGTAGTTGTACCAAGTGATTTCAACATAGCTGCTAAAGCCCTATTCTCAATCTTTTCACCAACTGTTTTACCTATTACGCGCTCAAAATACGCCGTGTTTAGATTGAATAGCGTTTTGATTGAATCGAAAATCCTTCTACCAATCGCGCTTCTTGACGCGTCAATGCTTGACCCAAGCAGACGCAAAAGACGCGTGACAATTTTAATATTTGCCCCATTGTTTTTTAAAGCCCCATTCTGGTCTGTTTCCATTTTCGCAATTGCCCGCAAAATCAAAACACCTAAACGCCCTTCCATTTTTTTCACCGCGTCAAAAAGTTCCTTTTGGCTTTTTATGAAAAACTCAACCCTTTCTTTATCGTTCATTTTTAGATATTAAAAATCGTGTTCAAATCGTTTGCCGTCGTGTAGTCAATTCTCGCCGCAAATTCCGCCACCTTCGTCCTTAGCTTTTCAATTCTTAACTTATAATCCATGCCGACAAATTCGGGCATTTCAGATGCGACCTCATCAAATATCTCGTCAAAATTTTCATATAGGACGCGCTGAAAGTCATTTGTTCCACGCCCCGCAAGAATCGTTTTAAGCATATCCGCCGAAATGCCTTGAAAAGGGCGCATTTCTATTTTAACTATCCCCCACGCGGCTATAATAGGGTTATCTGGGGACTGTTTTAGGATAATCTCAGCAAGGTTTGTTTTAAGTACGTCGAACGGCAGCCCTATCTTTTGCGCTTGCTCGTAGTCTATTAGCAGGTCTTTTAACGTTTTGAATTTGAAATCACGCGGAAATGTAACGGTAGCAACAAAATCGCTTGGCTTATTTCCGTTTAACGCAAGAGACTGAAAACGAGCGACGTACTGATACATTTTTGCAATGTGTTCAGCATCGCCATATAAAGACATGTACATTTTCTGCCAATTTACGTTCGTCGCGGTCGCGGTTTGGAATTGTCCGCCCTGCGTGTCTTTTATGTTCGTAGTTACGCCGAATATATTTGTTTCAAAAATGCCGTCGGAAATCCTACTAAGGATTTTAGTTAGTTCATCTGCTAAAAATGTAGGTGCAAATTCGTCGTGTTGAAAATAATGCACAAGGTTTTTAATATCTAAAATTTCATTTGGCGGCGTGTTTGGGTCAACCACGACTTCTATGATGTCTTGACTTCCAACATGGTGGTTCTTTCCCGTGCCGCCGCAACTATTACACGTTTTTGAACCACACTTGCCGCCACTGCACTCCTCCCCGTCCTGCACATTAGCGCATTTAGACACAAGCATAGCCATTTTGGGAAATACGTGCAATTGTACCGTTAAATCAAACTCACTTTTTCGGGCAATTAGTTCTTTGAAAGCGTCTTTTGATTCCATTAAAAGCGATGTGCAAGCGCTTTTGTTTGTTGCGTCTCTTCGTCCAGAAACACGAATAACGGGACATTCGGGCGCAGCATCGTAAGAATAAACGAGGTACTTATGTACTTCATCGCTACGCTCTATCTCAATTCTTTGTACGGGGTATTTTGTAGGTAGTAGAGTGGACGGCGGCGGCGTTACATCTACCGCGTTATCGTCCCCCTCAGTGCTACGGATAAAGATTTGAGTTATACCCTCTCCGTAGAGGTAATAGTCGCACACGCTTTCATTTTGCCAATTTTTGCGCGCCGCGTCGCGTGCTACGCTTATTGTTCTTAATTTTCGCGCTATAATCCACTTGATGCCGTCATCTGTTTCGTGGATTTCGTGTATTTCTTCCGAAGAAATCCGTGTTGGACGAAGTTCAACGTTTATAGCCGCGCCGTTTGCGGCGCGAATAGTTTCTGGGGTAAATAAAATAAGTTCGTTAGGGTCGCTTTTTTGGTTTTCTACGTAGAGGTCAATAAGATAACTAAGTAGAGGTTTTTCGTCGTAGAAGTTGGCTAAATTAGCACTAACCCTATCTATTACCGCCTTATTTGCTCCACGATACTCAATTTTAACGTTCTCTACATGCTTCAACCGATATAAAATGTCGGTTATTTTTTTAGACGCGTAGCGTAGTGGACTATGATACACTCGCGCCCTCTGCTCCTTTTGGCGTGCGTCCTCAGATGGTCGTAGTTTTTTTAAATACTCTAATTCACCTTTGCCCTGCGTGACCATTTCCACGAAAGATTTGATTTCAAACATCAATTCTTGACGTTCAATGTCAACGCCTTTTTGGATAGCGTTTATTATTATTTCGTTTGCTTCTTGTATTGTCATTTTATGCTTCCTATGTTCCTTGTGAAATTGTGAATCCGCTACGAATTTGATTTAAGTTGCCCATAGCCCAATACCTGAACGCGTCTATGCCGTGATTGAATCGGTCAATTGGTTCGTTTATTTGATGCCCGTTCCTCTCCTTCCATTTATAACTTCTCAGCTCTTTTATAATATTCAAACTTCGCGATGTGACATTTATCTTATACTGCTTTATTGAATTTATAGAGTGCCTTACTGAATCATTCCCCTTTATTGCGGGGGTTACGTTCCACCCTAAATTTTTTAACTCCTGTATGCTTTTAGGCTCTGCGCTATCGGCGTGTATTGTAGCCGTTTTGCTTAAGCCTAAGTCTTTGAAGGCTTTAGATAAATCTGGATTAGTCAAACCCCGCTCGAAAAGTAATTCGTCTAACCATATTTCGCCGTTTTGAATACAACATTGAACAAGCGCGGACGGGTCATTGGTGAACCCAAAATCTAAGCCCATGCCATACTTTTTCCCGTCGGTAGGGATATTTTGAACTATTCGCCACTCTGGGAAAACAAGATTTCTCATTTGCCCTCTTTTGCCCTCCCCGAAAATTCGCCAATAATCTTTGTCCGTCGTTTTAAATAATTCGATTTCTGCAACTTGTAACGGTGGTAAAAACGGATTATCTAAGTATGTCGTTTTAAGCAATACGGCTGAATCGTCAATATCAAATTCATCGTACATGTAATGTTCAGTCTCAGAAGGATTATAGTCAATAATTATTTTCCCAGTTGTCCTCATTTTTAATTGCCTATACTCTTCCAAGTCTAATTCTAAGCCTTCGTTTATATACAAAATATTACAACTAAATCCGCGTAATTTATCGTCATTATCTGCCCCGAAAAATTGGACTTTGTTCCCGAAAATATTGAAGATATTATCCGTTTTGTTATGAATTGATTCAGAATAGATTTTATACTTTTTTAAAATCTCAACAAAATCTTTTAGCGCGGTTAATTTTAGCGCGGCTAATGTCTTTCTAACTATTGCTATTTCTATTCCCGCGCCCTCGTACTTCCTACAATGGGCAATAATAAAATCTAAGACGCTCCGTGTTTTCCCGCTACGTGTACCGCCCTCTAACACCACCCTGCGGACGCATGACTTCTCTATATTGTGCCACAAAAAGGCGTAATTAGGGTTATATCTTATCGTAGGTTTCATATTTTATTCTGTCGTTTCGTCAGTAGGCTGAAAGAGCATGTAAGCAGGTAGCGATATTGTATTCCCGTTACTCGTCATGTCTAATTTTTCTACGTAGCCGCGCTCTCGCCCCTTTGTTTTGAGATAGAAAATGGTCGCTGCCGTGCTATCGTTTTGTATCTGTTTGAATAGTGCCGATTCAACAAAATCAAAACTTACGTTTTCCAATTCCTTTACCGCCGCCTTAAAGTCGGGGTCTGAATTAAGGTATTCATAGTAAACGTTTCGACTTATGCCAACCGCTTTACACGCCTTCGTTACAATACCCAACGATTTTTCAAGTGCGGCAAGCAATGACGATTTTATCAATGCCTGCTTTTTTATAGTGTCACTTTCTGTACTTCTGTGCTTATTTGCCATGTTTTTTATTTTACAAGTACCCCGTTAGCAATTAAGGCATCTGTTAAATTCCAATTGCCTTTATTTATTTGCGCGGCAAAGCAGTTTGTTCGATAAACTGTTCTCCTCAAATCTACTAATCGGTGTGTGGATAGCCACTTATGTCGCGCCCTAATGTAGTGCGTAATCCATTTTTTTTCATCACCGCCTTTTGCGGGAGGCACCTCCTTAAACGTATTCCTAATCTTGTCCCTTATTTTCCCAGAATGTATAAAGCTGTCGTAAATAACTAACATGCTAAGAGGTAGAGTGAACCCGTTTTCTTTTGCCCAATCCGTTGCGGGCTTATAGTAAATTTGGTCAAAAAATTCATCTTGACACACTTGCATTATTGGGTCTTTACCGCACTCTTTCAGTAGCCCGATAATTATTTCGCTTTTCGCCCATTGCGTGCAGGTAGGGTATTTGAAATTGGTTCGGTTTATTGTACTTAACGCGCCCTTTATTTCGGTTGCGTATAGCCCTTCTTTGCTAACATACAATTCCAATAAATATCTCAAATTGCTTTGCTCGGTCGTTTGTGAACGACCGTATGTAACTTGGTATTGGTACTCCCCTTGTGTAAAAGGGTTTTTCTTGTCTCGGTATATTGAAACAAGTCCATAATCTCCTGCCTTGCTGCCTGTCTCAAAGCAGTTTACGATAGAGGTTATTTTACTTTTTTGTTCTGAGCTAAGTACCATTTTTTTTAGTTGAAAAAATCCTTAACGATTTTTATAAATTCATCTAAATTACGCGCAACTGCATAATTATACCCGCGCTGTGTTGCTTCAATCTCAAACCTTTGTTGCGCATCGGACTGCCTGCCGTTTTTGGTTTTCATTTCAATAAACAAGCCCTTAGCGTCTGAATTTGCATTGCTTAATATTTGCAAGTCCGCAACGCCCGATAAAACACCCTCCGCCTTTAACCTTGCCGCCTCGCGCTCGTCTCGCTTGCCTCCGTTTGGTATTGCAAAAATCACCTCTTTGGGGTACTGCAATTTGAACCATTTTAGGCAGCTTTTTTGCAGGTCGTGTTCTGCGTGTTTCATGTTAATTCTTGTCCATTTTTAAAAATCTTCAATGCAGGGTCTAATTTTTTCATGCGGTCAATAATGACTTGGCAGTACCTCTGGTCTAATTCTATTCCGTAGCAGTTGCGCTTCATTTGATGCGCCGCAACCATTGTTGAGCCACTGCCCAAAAAACTATCTAAAATATTAAATCCTTCCTTACTGCTATTGTTTATTAATTCAGCAATCAACTCAATCGGCTTCATAGTTGGATGCAAATCATTTTTTTGCAGTTTTTTAAAATCAAAAACAGATGTTTTAAAGCCTCCGAAAAACTCATGTGTGCCTTTCTTTTTCCAGCCAAATAAAATCGGTTCGTGCTTATAAGAATAGTCGCAACGCCCTAAAACATGATTGTTTTTTACCCAAATCAATGAATGTTTCAACTGAAAAACCTTATCTATCATCATCATCATCATCAGCAGGTCTCCTCCTTGTGCAGAAAAAATGTAATAACTCGCCTTGTCGCTCATTACTTCATTTGCTTCAATAAAACATTTTTCCCACAAAATAGCCGAATCCGAAATGCTTAAATGGTCGTTTTTAATTTCAGTTTGAATACGGTAGCCTTTGGCAAATTTATTTAAAAAAGCGTTTTTGTCTGCATACGAAACACCATAAGGAGGGTCGGTTATATACAAATTTGCTTTTTCCCCATTCATAAGTTTTTCTACATCTTCTCTTAAAGTAGAATCACCACACAAAAGCCGATGCGTAACCCCCTCCCCTCGCAATTCAAACAAGTCGCCTCTTACAATATCGGTTTTGACTTGCTCGATAGTAGGCGTCTCAAAATTATCTTCAACAACTTCTGCGGACTTGCTATTATCCACTTCTTTCATATACTCATTTTCATCAGTCCAACTCGGAATGTTTACCCCCCACTCGTTCAAATCAAAATCTGTCCAATCATTTGCCAAAATATCAAAATCCCATTCGCCAAAATTTGAATTATCTTTTATGATAAATTCTTGTTCTTGCAAATCGGTAAAATTTGAGCGGACTATAGGTATTTTTCGCTTAATTAAAAACGTCGCTGCCTGTTCAATTGCCGTCATCTTCTTTTCAGTAGGCAGCGACGATGCTTCGATTAAACTTTTATTTGTCTCAAAAAACGATTGCCTTTCTGATTCTGATAGCTTAAAAATTGCTTGAATCGCTCGTGTTCTTACGTTACCGCCTAATACACGCCCTTTGTCGTCAATTACAATTGAGCGGACAAAAAGCATTTGCGGGAATGTTTTGAGCGACTTTAGGCACTTATCAAAATCGCTGTCTTTTATGCTTCGTGGATTTGAGGCGTTTAGTTTCAACTCCTCAAAATTACCAATTCTACCATCTTTTAATTTTATAATACACGCAAATTAAAATACTAAAAAGCCATACGGTTGCGTAAGCGATTAACACAAACAAGACGGCTATTAATATTAGTTTTTCCATTTTACTCGCTTGCTATTCTATTTTTGAGCAAGTAAAGGGAATCGAACCCCCTGCCTTATGATTGGAAATCATACGTGCAACCTATTGCACCTCACTTGCTTTTTATTCTATTTTAGTTTGCTTGAAACGGCGAGGGAATCCCCGCGCCGCCTCAAAACAGCAAACTATTTTTTTACGCTTCCGACTCTACGGTCGCGCTTGCTTTCATTAAGGGGTTAATTAACTGCCCCGCGATACCTCCTGCAAGTAATATGGAAAGAATTGCATCGCTTAACAATTTCAAAATATCACCGTTGAACCCAAACAAAAGACCGACAACTACAACAGGGACTAAAGCCCCCGCGATTCTCAGTCCTTTGATGTTTTTTACGCTTGCCGCCCATTTTTGGACGGCAGGAATATAGCCAAACGCAAGGGCGAAAAGGGTTGTAAACAACCATACGGTGGTGTCTTTTGCTTTTTGCGGCGTTGAAAAGTCTAACCGTCTTAGGTCAATCACCCCAATTGTAGAGTCCGTTTGCACAATAGCTGACTGTTGTTCTACAACAGGCGAAACATTAATTAACTGATTTTCGCTTTTCGGCAGCAATTGCGCAAATAGTGACGTCAAGCCTGTTGCCATAAGAACTAATGTGGCAACAATACTAAAAATATACTTTTTCATCTTATTTGTTTTACTTGTTTTGAATTAAACTATACAATTAAAACACAAATATAAGTTTTTATTTTAAAAAAAATATTTTTTCTTAAACGTTTTTGTGATACCGTTAAATATTTTTGTTTCTTTTTGCATGGTTGAGTTGAGGCGGGGGTGCAAATGTTTGTAGAGTTGGGCAATAAAAAAAGCCGCTACCTTATTAGGGATAACGGCTTTTTAGTTCCGTGAGTGCAAGCTTATTTAGGTGTACTCGCGCAATCCTGCGTGAGTATTAATAGTCCACGCTCAAAGATTTTAAAAAGAAAGGAAAACGACGGGGGATAAACGGTTACTGCACATAGCTGTTTAAACCCCATACTCAAAACTCCATCCCAAACGGTTACGTCAGTAACTATCATATACACCATCGGAAATAATAACCTCTGCACCAATCGCATTGGCAAGGGCGCAAAGATATTCAGACTTTGCAGGGAATAAGCCGTTGAAAATGCGGCTTATTGTCGTCTGTGAAATATCTGTTAATTTGGATAGTTTTTTTTGATTGTAGCCTTTTTCGTTGGCTAAAACGCCGAGACGCAACCCTAATTTTTTGGCTGCGTCTCAATGCGTAATTGGTTCAAGCATATTTTAACCAGTAATTTTTACACTGCCCAGAATTGTGATTAAAATATTTTTCATTTTTTGTTAATTCAAAAAATTGCTACAAAGATTAAGTGTTTATGTAATAATAGACAATCGCGGCGAATGGTATGCCAAACGCCAAAACAAGTTGTAAAATATAGGCTAAAACAAGCAAAATTATCGGCGTTACAGGAAATATAAACCAAAACCACTCCGTCTTACCACTCCCATACATCTTCGCGTTTAACGGTTTATATAACCTGTGTAACGCCGATTCTACTTTTTTAGCACAAAAAAATGGCATTGGCAATGATATAATTTTATACGCGTCACCCTTTATACTTTCAGATATATTTTTAACTCGACGTTTAGTAAAATTACTAATACCGATTTTATATCTAAAAATATATTGTGTTGAGCCTAAAACATACACATATTTCTGTTTCTGCTTCTGTTTCTTGTTGCCTTTTTTGCTATTCATTCAGAAGCAGCCCTCCTGCTGCTTCAAAAGTTGTACGCTGCCCCCGCACATCGGGAAAGCCCCAATGTTCCAGATACGCGCCGACAACCGCGTGGGCGGTTAGGTTGAAAAAGATGCGGCACAAACCGACATCTTTAATCTCAAACTCCTCTGCCCAGACGTTTGGGTATTTTGTAGGATTTAAAGAAGGCTTTGTTATTGCAAAATCAAGCCGCTTTGGACTCGCCCCTGCAAGCCAATAAAGCTGAACAGTGCGGTCTGGGTAGTTTATCACGTACCCAAAATTTCTGAATTTCACAAACCGCGTCCCGTCAGAAGTCACTATCAGTCGGTTAGTGATTTCGGTCTCGGGGTATTCATTACTTGCATCCACGTTCCCGTTATACGCTATTTTGTGCGTCGTAACAGGACAACATTTTGAAGTCACACCTTGCCCTAAAAGGACGGAAGCATAAAGTAGCGCAAAAAGCGCAATAAATAAATTTTTCATTTTTGATTATAAGTTTAAAAATACGGTGCTAAGTTAAGATAGTTCCGCAATTAGGGCAAAAAACATAATCGCTGCAATAGACTGCCGCGACTTTTTTTTACAGCTTGGGCAATATTCTTTAGTAATATTGCCCGAATGATTTTGTATTTCATTTTGCTATTTTCCAAGTTTTGTTAACATTCGGCAATTGGCGTTTTTCGCCTTTTGCCGTAATTCCGTAGGTTTTTGGGTCAAGCATCTTGAACCCGTCAATCATATCCTTCGCAACGTGTTCCAAAACGTCTATAAAAGAAGATAGCATTGAGGTAGTCCATGACGAAAAGGTTTTAATTTCATATGTTACTTCGCCAGTTTTTAATGAGACGATTTGGTTAGTCCACTCGTCTCTTAAAAAATCGGGATATTCGCCCGATATTGCCCACGTCTTAACCACCTCCTTCAAGTGATACTCTAAGGAAACAGCTGTTAAGCCTATCGCTTGTGCGGCAAGGTCAAGGTTCGCAAAGTAGTAGTTTTTTTGAACGCCACTACTTTTTACCTCCTCCGCCCTAAACCTATAAATCTTGCCGCGCTTGCACTCGGATAGAACAAGCAAGAAAAACGCGGCAAAGCCTTCGCGGTCAATTCCGATTAACGCCCCGTCCTCTACCTTGAACGGGGGAGATACGGGCATCATAGCTTGTATTTTTTAGCCGCAAGCGAACGAATAAACGCCCTGCACTCCTCCACCCTTTTATAGATTGCGGCAATTTTTTGCTCGTCGCGCTCAAATCTAAAAATTTTGATGCGTTGGTTTGGGGGGAGGTGGTCGTAGGTGTGATACGCTACGTATGCCTCCCAAGCCTCCTGCGAGAAGTCTTTGCCTAATTGAAACCGCGCCGATTCCTCTAAAATGTCAATTGGCGTGTTCATTAACACATAGACTACCTGCATTTTCTCAGCCCCTAAGATAGCCGCGTATCCCTGCATCTGCCACGCGTACGCCGCTTCTGGGATTTCGGCATCAAAAAATGGAAACGTGGAAATATCGTAGCTACATTTTGTGTCAAGGACAATTTTCTTATCCTTAAGCCAAATGTCGCACTCCCCATGCACGAACCCGTCTGAGGTGTAGGTTTTGGTGTCGGTCAAAAAACCGTAACCTAACTCCATTTCGCCAAAAACCGATTCGAGAAATTCAATTGCTTTGGCTTCCACCTCCTTACCTTTACGAATTTCCTTAGTCCGCAATTCGGGCGAACGATGAGGGTGCATTTTGGATTTTATTTTTTTTATGCAATACGCCTTTGCAGTTTCAGATAAAACTGCTTCGTCTTGTCGCGGCTCTAACTCGGCGTATTGCGCTTCTAACGGCGCAATTTTTTCAAGAATTTGCCGGATTTTTTCGGCGGCTTTCGCTTTTGCATCCACCGCTTTAGCCTTAGCCGAAATTTGTTTCTCGGTTGCGGCTAAAATACGCGCTTCGTAGTCGAAAATTTTAGCAGTCAACTCGACAATTAAAGCCTCCGACAAGGATATTTCAGTACGAATGTCGTTCATTTGCTGCGCGGGGGACTTGCCCCGCGCCTCAGTCATTATCAATCCTATTGATGCGCAGCCGACGCGGAAATTATCGGCTACGCTCAAAATGATTTCGTTTATATTATTATTCATTGGGCGGCGTTTTTAAAGCGTTGAATAATAGGCGCGGCGACCGCCTTTATCTTTGCTTTTTGCTCAGATGAGGCGAATTTCCATAAAGGTTCTTTTAGCAAACGGTCGCGGCAATCGTCCACGTCAGACTCAAATTCCGACGCGTTTAAAAGTTGCTCATAGCTTATGAGCATCGCCTCCACGTCCTCAAAAATTTTTGCCTTCAATTCAAATTGCCCCTCAGTAGTCGCAGGGAGGGCGGAAGTTGGCGCATTGAGTTTCTGAAAATCAATATGCTCGTTCTCGATTTCGTTGAGCATTGTTGATTTGGAGAACGTTGGGAGGTCTTTTTGGGTGTAATGGATTAGCGTCTTCTCAATCATTTCATTTTCCCATTTGTCCCAAATGGCTTGGGTTCTTGCGACATCTCGCCGCTTTTTTATTTCACAATACGGTAGATAATCGCCGTGAAACCCTCCATTGGCAAGGGTGTAGAAAGCGAACCCCCCGATGACCTCGCCTCTATTTTCCATCGCCTTCTCAAAATAAAAATTTGAGGCAATGGTTTGCGGCAACAACGGTTGTATCATTTTGAACCTATCATTTCTGCACACCGCTTGGGCGGTAATCGTCAAAGCCGCGCCGTTTGCTAAGACGACATGCTTTATCCCTGCCACCATAATTTGCAGCTTTACCGTCGTCCCATAAGCGATTAAAGCAGCGTGTTTCAAAAAGGGATTCAGCGACACGCCCAACAAAATAGCCATACTCGCCGCCTGTTGCCACGATTCGGGCGTGCAAGCGATAAGGTTATTTTGCGCGGTTTGCGCCTGTGTTGTTTCTGGAACGCGAGTTAACACCCCCCTAACGGCGGCAGATTCACCCGAAACGAGCATTTTAGCATTTTCTCCAAAAAACCCTTCTATTGCAGGGTCATTTTCAAGGTCAAGGATTGATGTAACAATCGTATCAATCCTTTTTTTTCTTTCGTCCATTTTAAATCTTTTTAAAAGATAAAAGGTTCTGGTAACTTCGGAAATCTCTTGAATCCATCGGATTCATACGTTTGTAGAATAAAAATCAAGTAACTGTCCCCCGAATCCGTAGGATTCGCACGTTTTTTAACCCTTACAAACGTATGAATCCTACGGATTCAATGTGCGTTTTGCTTTATATTTTCTACAAACATGTAAATCCTAACGGATTTATGAGATTTCCGAAGTTACCAGAAGGTTCAATTTCGCTTTCGCTATATCAGCATTGATTTGTGAAATAAAGGCAATTATTTCAAGTCTTCTTTTTTCGGCAAGATTGCCGCCGTTATATTCCGCAAGGGCTTTAATCGCGGATTGTAAACGGTAATGCGCCACGCCGCTTTTTACGATTGCCAACTCGTGTGCAGTTGGCAATCTATTTTCAATAGATTGGAACATGGGTAGATTTTTAATGAGTGTTTTTAAAAACCAGCCGATTGATTTTATAGCTATCAATCGGCGGTACATGTCAGAACTTACGCTATAACTAAAAAAAAACAGTCATCTAATGGTACGTGAAAGGTGAAATTCCTCCATTTGAAATACGGTCAACGAACGCATTTCTGCGTTCATTTTAAGCGTTGCATAGAATGACTTAATTTCAGCCACCAACGCCTCGCGGTACGTTGCGAATTTATTAAACATGGATTTGAACGCGTTTTTCGCGTATGCGTGAATCTTACGCATCTGATTTGCTTTTACTGTATTTTTCATTTTTTTTAGTTTACGTTTTAATTATAGTGCAAAGGTATAAGAACAAAATGACATATCCAAATTTGTTTGAAGTTTTTTTTAATATTTTTTAATATTTTTTATTTAAAGATTTAAAACATTGATTATCAATACATTAAAATTTATTTAAAAATAAATTTGGATATGTCATTTTGTTCTTATACCTTTGCACTATAATTAAAACGTAAACTAAAAAAAAATGAAAAAAGAAAAATTAAAGGCGTTTAGCCTCAATTTTGAGGGTGAAACCCTCACGCTATTTATAGCGCAAAAGAAGCGTGCGGTTGTTAAATTAATCGTATCGCTCGATAAATTTGCTGCTTTCGTGAAAAGGGAGGTAAGCGATAATTCCGACGAGACGTGGGTCATCATAGATTTCCTAAAATATTGGGAGGGTCTAAAGTATTCCTCCCGTCTCGTTTACATAGTCTCTTACTTTCAATCACTCCAAATCGCAGAAGCTGAAATCGAGTAAAAAATTTTGGGGTTTGTATTTTGTTTTAGATTTTACTTTGACCGCCTCCTTTATAAGAGGCGGTCTTTTTGAGGGAGTATGCAGAGGCAAAGGTAGAGCGGTTAGACACCACTTACATTTTTCGCGGGTTCGATTCCCGTCCTCCTCCACATTTTTTAATTTTTTAAAACCTAATTAATGAGTCAGATAATCGTGGACTATGCAGTTCTGCATAAAGCAGCGTTGGTTCTAAGAGCCGTAAATCACCGACTACGACAGCAAATCATGGAGTTGCTTGAAGAAAACGAGAAAATGACGGTGACTGAATTGTACATGAAACTACGTTTGGAACAATCAGTGGCTTCTCATCACCTCGCTATCTTACGCGGCGCAGGCGTTGTTGCAACAGAACGTCAAGGCAAGTATTTTTACTATTTTCTTAACAAAGAACGTATCAATCACATCAGCCACCACGCTAAGGAGTTGACAGATAATGGCAACTAATTTTTCAAAAATGGAGGGGCTTACGCCCCTCCTAAAAAAACTTAAATGAACAAAATAAAAGAATTTATATCGAATAAAACGGGGTCTTTTAACTACCCATTATTTATTCGCACTATGCGTCGGCGTTTATATGCCGCAAAAAACGATGCTGAAACGCTTGAAATATTTGAGCAGGTTTTGGCGGAATTTTCGTGATGTTATCATTTTGCAAAATGATAATTATTCTTTTGTGGAATAATTATTGTTTTGTATATTTGTAGCACAAAAAAGAAAGGTGAGATATTCTTTTTTGTGATTTTTATATACTGACTGATATTTTTAAAGCGCGGCTAAAGCATTGTCGGTGGTTTGTTTTGGGGTGTATCAGCCTAAAACAAACCTCTCACCCCGACAATGCTTTAGCCTTTTTTTTATTAACAATTTATACTTATAATTTCATGGTTTTTAACTTAAATATAAACCAAAAAGCATACGTCGACTTAGGCATAAAAATATCGCCAATCGCGGCGATACTTCTTGACGTCATGCAGAAAAAAACTGCCGTGTCGGCATTTCAAAAAAATTCAATAACGCACGACGGAGGGCTTTATTTCCATTTTTCACATCGGTTAGTGTACGAATCATTACCGCTTTTTTTTAACAGCGATGAGACCGATAGAGCTAAATCAACGCGCGTAATTCGTTTAATGAATGAATTACAAGTTGCGGGGCTTATCGTGAGACACGACAAAGTTTTGAGGCTTCAAAAGTCGTACTATCAAATCACGCCTTTAGCGGATTCTTTGATTTTTGACGCAAATTTGCGACAGCACCTCACGCAAATTTGCGACAGCACCTCACGCAAATTTGCGACAGCACCTCACGCAAATTTGCGACAGCAAAAGCGTGAAACCTCACGCAAATTTGCGACAGATAGTATAGTATCAGAAAAAGTATTGAAAGAAGGAGAATGCGTGAACACGCACACACATTCCTCTTCGCTCGAAACCGAAACAACGAACGCACAAACAGCAGCACAAAAAAAAATTTACGACGACAAAGAAGGTCTCTACGCAGACCTTCTTGCCTTCTGGAAATCAGATGAGACGAAGTCGAACGCGGTAAAAATGGAATTAGACCGATTGGGCATCAATGACACGACCCCCGAAAAAAAGCGGTTATTTTTCGACTACGTTCGTGACGTGTTTTGCGCTTCGATTGTAGTCAATTCCCCGTTCGCCCTTTCTCAACTTGACATTCATAAAAAAGTCATTCAAAAAATGGGGTTTTCGGAAACTAAAACCATTATAAAAAATTTGGGGGCAACAAAAGCGCAAGCCCAAATTACGACCAAATCAGCGGTTTTAGCTGTTGCACCAAAACCCGAAAACTCTAACAGTTTCACAAACGACGAAATTGACGCAATTTTAGCGTTTTGCGCCGCAAAGTCTGACCAAACGCATAAATCTATTGACGACTATAAAAAAAGCCCTGAAAAAGAAATAAGGGCTATTTACAAAATGGCGACGCGCAACGGGATAGCGCAGGCATGGTACGCTGATAATAAAAAATAAATAACTTTTAAATTTCAATGAGTGGCAATTTTAGTGTCCCTCAGTAACAAAAACTTAAACAACAAACTAAAAAATGCAGTCATCAAAATACAACCCAAAGCAAACCACCAACATCCCTGATTTTGTGTTTGGTAGCGTTACACCGCAGATGCAAGAAGTAGAAAAAGCCGTCTTAGGGGCGATTCTAAACGACCAAGATACCTTTTCAATTGCCGCGCCTTTGTTGCGCGAAAGCGCGTTTTATTCAGACGCGCACAAGGCAATTTGGAGGGCTATTTATTCACTGGGTGGCGGCGCAAATACCCGCCCGATTGACCTTTTGACGGTCACAGAAGAGCTGCGCAGCTTGGCATTGCTCGACGATATTGGCGGCGCGTATTACTTAGTAGAGCTGACAAACCGCGTGCTGTTGGCTACAAATACAGAGTATCATTGTCGGCTTCTTTTACAAGCCGAAATGCAACGCGCAATGGTATTGCACGGGTCGGCGGCAATGCGTGATGCTTACGACCCAACTTGCGACCCGTTTGAGGCTCTCTTTAAAGCGGATGAGTCGCTAAAAGCAATTGCGGAAATTCCTTTACGCGTTGAAAAAAGGACGAGTGTAGGCGAAATTGCGCTCGAATTGATAGCACGCGTGACCGCCGCGCAGTCGGCGGTACTTACGGGCGTTCCCTCTGGATTTTCAGAACTTGACCGTTTAACGGGCGGGTTTCAAAAATCTGATTTAATAATTTTAGCCGCACGTCCTTCGATGGGCAAGAGCGCGGTGGCGTTTCAGATTGCGCTAAACGCCGCGATGTCGGGCGTTCCCACCGCAATTTTTAGTTTAGAAATGCCGACGCGTGAGGTGTTAAACAGAAACGCGATGTCGCTAAGCGGCGTTTCATCGGAGGCGTTAAAAGGTAATATTTATCTTAGCGAACATGACCTAATGAAATATAGCAAAACGCTACAACAGATTAGCGAGATGCCTCTATTTTATAACGACACGGCAATCGCGAGCGTGGCAGACATAACCGCGCAAATCTGGCAGTACAACCGCCAAAACGCGAAAAAAATTGGCATTGTAGTCATAGACTACTTGCAACTAATGGGGGGGGATTTAGGCGTTCGTTACGCCTCAACACACGAAAAAATTGGCGCGATAACCAAAGGGCTAAAGTCTCTTGCTAAAAGGCTCGATGTGCCAATTGTTCTTTTGTCCCAACTTTCCCGTGCGGTCGAATCACGCGGCGGCACAAAACGCCCTCAACTTTCCGACTTGCGGGATAGCGGCTCAATTGAGGAGGACGCGGACGTTGTTTCCTTCATTTATCGTCCAGAATATTATAAAATTATGGAAGATGAAAACGGCAATTCAACAAAAGGGTTGCTAACCCTTTTGGTCGAAAAGCACCGAAACGGTGCGTTGAAAGATATTAATCTCAGATTCTACGGGGCAACTCAGCGCGTGGAAGATTGGGAGAACGCTACCGTTTTTGCGAGCAATTCAGCAATAGACAGGGATAGTGATAGTCCTGTTTTAGAAGATTTGCCCTTTTAGTAGAATCTAAGTGAATTGTGACACTTAGAAACAAAAAGATACCGCCTATTTCTTTTTTGTACCCCCTCAGTATTTTTAAATTTTTGAACTTTCAATAATGAAATTAAAAAAAAAATAATTTGGGGAAAACTAAAAAGCCTGTACGCGATAACCGCGTACAGGCTTTTTAGTTTTTAGTTTTTTTTTTAAAAATACTTCCTATTTTAACTCAAACGATTTCAACGTTTCCGAAACGTTGAAATCGTATTCGTAGTTGTGTAATTTTCTTTGCCGCAAATATATCAATTGCTTGTATTGCGGCAAGGCGTACTGCTCAATATGCGCAATAATCCTTTCAGTTTTATTCTCAACTTCAAACCGCCGAATTTCCTTGTTATCCTGTTCCTTAAGCCACGCCTTTAAGCTATCCCGCAAGCTGCAGGTGAGTCTAAGAAACTCGTTGTAATGAGTTGCGTTTAAAAAATGCGCCTTTTCGCTTTTTTTAAACGTATCTACCCTTTTTGCGTGCAAATAGTTGATAACAGAAGTCCGACCACCGCCCAGATTAGCATCTGGATAATCAGCCTCCACTTTGACGGGCTGCTCGTGGTCGCGGCTGACTTCTCCCGTGCTTTGTTCCGCGCTTTGTTCCGCGCTTTCGGGCTTTTTTTTTACAGACAACTCTACGAGATTGTCTAAAGCCTTTTTGACTGCTTCCGCAAGTTCAAAGCGTTCTTGTCGCACGTAGTCATTGTGCCGATTTTGAAGCCTCATTATTTTTTCTTCTGTCGTAAAAGGTGTTATTGCCATTTTTTTAATTTTTAAATTTGTGATAGATTTTCGAGCGCGATTTGCAAGTCTTGAATTTCGTTTGTTACCGTCAAAATTGCGCCTTCATCAAAAATATTTTCGAGCGCGATTTGCAAGTCTTGAATTTCGTTTGTTACCGTCAAAATTGCGCCTTCATCAAAAATATTTTCGAGCGCGATTTGCGAAGTGATTTTTGGGTCAAAACTACTTTGACTTTTGTCTAAATTGGGTGGATTTAAAGAATTATTTTGTAAATTATTTACGCTTGTGTCACCTAAAATTTTCGTGGCTTCGTGTGCAGTTCTTGCACCTGTTTTGGCGAGTTCAATCACCCTATAATCCTTTGATGCTTTGAGACCCTCTAACTCGTCAAATATTTGCACAAACCTTTCGGCGGTGTTTATTTTCGATTTTTCTGCTGCAAGGTATTCCCTGTTTTGTATAAACATGGTTATCTTGTAAAAAATAGACCCCTCCTCTAAAAAGGAAGAGGATTCAAAGAATATCTTACCTTCTTTTGCTTTTTTTGAGATGACAAGACCCCTCAGTAACAAAAGCAAAATCTGTGTAATATAAGACACGCCCCCCGCCGCGTGTTCGTTAGCCTTCTCCCTTAAAAGAACTTTAACTTTTTCGGTACTGGCAGCAAGGTCTTGGGAGCGCATGAGCTGGCTTAAATGCTCATCAAATTTGCTCAACTTTGACAAGTATAAACTGTCTTTTTGGTCCCTCAGTCTTTCAAGTTCCGCCCTTTTTTCGGCAACGGCAGCAGAAAGTTGATTTTTGACAAACTCATTTTGCCTGTCAATTGTCCTGTTTATACCGTCAACCCATTTCGGGTTTCTACTTTTTTGATGAGGCTTAATTTTTAATCTATAAGACGCCTCTATTGCGTCACACGCAAGGCATCTCTGAATCGCTTTGCTCGCTTCGCTCCATTGAGTTGCCTTTTCTCTTTTTAGCTTTTCGCGCTCGCTCGACGCCGTTGCATATTTGGCGTCCTGTCTGTAGTCTTCATAAACTCCCTGCGGCTTATAGGCATTAAATTTGTTTAATGCCAACTCAGACCCTTGAATATCCGCGAGGATAATAAGACCAGACAACGCGATGTACAACACCCCCCACGCGATGTCGTCTTTTATTGTCTTTGTAAGAAAATACGCCGTTGCCGCCTTGTTAAAAGCCATTTGCTGCAAAGCGATTATAGTTGCCGCAAGGCATAGTAAAAACACAAAGCAAAGGATTTTAAGGCTAATATGCGCATCGTACTGCTCAGAAAGATTAAAGCAGTATGACACGCTGAATAAAAATTCAATGTACATCATTAGCTTAATCCAAGCCCTGTATCGGCTTATTTCAGATTTCTGCTTTTCTTCGATAGACATAGCATCGAAGATTTTTTTGTCTATAAACGTCATTTTACTGCTTTTAAAAAATTAAATTACACCTATTATTATTGATTTCCATTTCGTAAAGTATTATCAATCAATTGATTGTAAAACTTTCCATTGGAAACCAATGGTTTCCATTGGAAACCAATGCAAATCTACACGCATTATTTTAATATTGTTGTAGAAAAATAGCGACTTTTTTTATTTTAGGAAGTATTGTGTGACGGGTAGTATTGTTCCACGATATTTGGCGCAATACTTTTGCCTATATCGTGGAACACATCAAGGTCTTGGCGCAAGATTGTTTAAGGGCGTTGATTTGCCATTCTTGACGGCAGAAGAAAAAGCTCTTGCGTTTTATCTAATCACATGGCATGACTTTTTTGGGCGCATGATTCGTGGCTGTGTGGATTTAGAAGAAAATAAAACCTCTAAATATTTTGGTGCATTACCAATAAATACGGTAAAAAATATTGTTCAAAATTGCCCTATAAATGGTAATTTTGAAACCAAATTACAGGTTCATCTTGCAATTTGGAAGGCAGATATTAGGTCTGTGGCTTCTCTTTCTTGGGTTGAGTCTCTTTTATTTGCTTTCGTTTTGATGGCAATTTGACTTTTTTAATCTTTTCTCTTTCGATTAATTCAATTTCTAATAATTTTAGTTTTTGATTCAATCGCATTGTATCTGACTTAGCTGCGATACTACTGAGGGGAGGGGTATTGGTAGGCGCGCCGCTTAAAAATAGAAATAATACTATTAAAATAAATATGATTTTCATTTTACTGATAGTTTAATGACACGGTTGTACAGCGTGTCAATTTTAGATTCGTATTTATTGATTATTTCTTGTTTCTCTCGCGCCATTCTTTTTTCAGTCTGAAATGCATAGCAAACAGAAATAACAGCAACAAAACCAAAAAAAACAAGCAAAAACACAATTAAATGCCGCCGCGCTTTATTGTCCACAAATCCGAAAACTTTGAACATTAGATTTTGCGCGTTCATTTCGGCGGTTTCTTCATTTTCGTTCATTATATGCGTGGGATAAAGGTTGTGAAAGGTAGCGCATAATGATTATGCTCTACCTTTTAGTGTTGTTTATTTCTCAGAAGCTAATAACTCTTCGTCCACCTCTGCAATAATTTGGTCAACCACTTTTTTGTGGTCGCTGAATTGCAGGTGGAAATACTGATACTTTTCGAGGCCACCTAATTCGTTTACTACCTCAGTACCGTCTGCCAAACCCATCCCTTTTTGGCAATAGATGTAAAAACTACCCACGCCGCGATTACTGATAGTGGCTGAGTACGCGATGTCTCGCGGGTCTGTAACAGGGGTATCTTTGCGCTGTTGCATGAGGTTTTTATAGCCCTCACGCACGATGTGCCTAAAATAGGCGTCTAAAGCCGCGTCTAATCTTTTTGCTGTCATGCCCACGTCTTTTGCGGCTAATGCAAGCACGTCCGCGTTTTTGATTTTTTTTGACATAATGAATGAATTTTAAAATTAATAAAATAACTATATATTTTTGTAGTTTTAGGTTTTCTGAACCTATTTTAGTTTTTCCTTAGTTTATTCTTTTATTTTAAAGAGTAAAATTTAATTACCTATCCTATGCCAGTTAATACCGTCAGATTGATACATTCCTGCTGTATTTAATGCTGTTAACGTTGTAGTTGTTCCAAAAGTTCCGCTTGTTGCCTGTATTGTTCCACCACTTGAATTTATCGTAACAGTTCCAGTTGAACCTTGGTCACGTTTAATAATATAAATTCTTCCTCTAATATTTACGGCAGAAGGCAATGTTACTGTTATTGCAGTTGCCGCATTGTTGCAATTAATTGTGTAATCGCTACTTGTTATGGTGGTGCTTGTAGTTCCTGTACTACGAAAAGGAAGAGAAAAACTACCATTTACCGACAAGTATAGAATTTGGTGCAGACTGAGCAATACCTGTGTTTGTGCCAACTTGATATACGTTAGACAAGCTAACACCAGTCAAGGGTAATAGTCCAGATACTTGCTTGTAATAAACTCGTAGGTAATCTTGAACTACAATTACCCCAGTTGTAATATATTTAACATTGTAAGTAGTCCCAGCAAGTAAATCAACTTCCATTTTACCACTATACTCGTTGTGGGTTGTATTGTTGAATGAGGTTTGAAAATCACTTGCCAATACAGTCGTGCCGTTTCTAACTTGAAATGTAGTAGTTTGCATTGTATTATTACCGTAGTTACTTACCGCAAAGTCAAATCTGTATCTACCCGTCGTAGGGACAGTAAAAGAATAGCCCGTTGCATTTTCGGGTGTATTTGTATTGCCCGAAAATGCAGCAGAATATAATTTTACGAGATTAGAAGCAGTTAAATAAGTTTGTCTTTTTACAATACCGTTTGCATCTATAGATAATAAAGAATCAGCAGATACACCCGCTTGCACACCCTTTAAAACGAGTGGATTACCCTTACTACTTGCATCAATTACAACCTTTTTAAATTCTGTAGAATCTCCCGCAAAGGTTTTAACGCCACCAACCGATTGAGTGTTAGATGTATTTATATAGTTAATTAATAAAGCGTCAATTTGACCTTTTGTAACTGCGTCAGTAGCATTAATACCATTTGCAATATTAGAAATACGAGAACCATTTCCTATCTGATTTCCCATATTATCACCGGAAAACGGTTGCGTTTTTTGCCCTACATCTACAACAAAAATATTAAATCCTTTATCGGCAGTAACAATTCGCCACCCGTCGTCCGTAATATCATTACGTTCTAAGTCCACATATCTACCATTTCTTAATTTCATTAGAGGTGTTTGTGTGCCGTCTAAATCTAACGTGATAGGATTTGTTGTACTATTTGCACCTTTAAAGTTAATTAAAAACTGCTTCCCGTCCATTACACCGTCAAAAGGCGAATTAAATAAATTTCCTTTGTAATTAGAAGTTCCGTCGAAGTCGGCTTCACCTTTATTTAATTGGTTGCCACGTGTTGCAGCGTATAAATATGCTTGATTAACATACCCATTTGGGTCACTCGTCCCAAATGGGTCGGTCGTCAAAACAGGCATACTACCAGATAAACTACTAACTTGGCTTTGCAAGCTAATATCCTTAGTGGTTAAAATCGCTAACTGAGGTATAAGTAGTTTATGTAAGCTATCTTTGCTTTGATACGCTGCTATCTTTGCATCTAAATCCGTTGCAAGAATTAGCGGTAAAGCTTGAATACCCGTATTTTGTAATACTCCCTCAGTAGTTATTATTATTTGCGCTTTACTTACTTTTGCAAGTAAAGCGCAAATAATAATAATTAATATTTTTTTCATATTTTTATTAATTTTTATTAACGTTTATATCAAAGTTTCTTGTGACCCCGCCATTAACTCCAGAGGTTGTGCCTAAAAAATTTATTCTAACTGTATTTGCAGACACTACAAAACAAGAAGCTATTGCAACATTATCTATACCTATGTTGCTACGTGGATTCAATGTTACTGAATTTCCAATAGCTGCTCCTGTTACAGTAACATCTACAAATAATTGTGTATAACCAGAAATAGAAGGAATAGCAATAAGATTGTTTTTTAAATTAAGACTTGCATTTAAGTCTATCCATTCGGTGCCATTAAAAATCTGCAAAACATTTTGCGTCGTATTAAAAAATATAACTCCTTTATCATTTGTATCGAACCCAAATAGATTTCGTTCTGTTGTTGTGGCGTTATTTAATTTTAAAGGCAATCTTTGCTGAATAGAATAACTTCCATTTAACGGATTATGTCCTGTCCGTTGACCAAGCATTACACCATTTCCTTTAGAATAATATAAATCAACTGCTGAAGGAACATCAGAGCGAGAGCCTAATAAAAAATTTCCTAAATTTTGTGAATTAGTTTCTGATTGAGAAACAATAGTAGAATTAGTTTCTCCAACAAAACTATTTACCGAATTTGGCAAATAGGTTGGTAATAAGTTGTATAATCTAATACCTATACTGTTTGTATCTCCTAAAACTATTGATGAACCAACTCTTAACCCTGCTTGTGGTACGGTACTATTGTTTACAGTAGATTGCAAAATAGTTAATTCGCCTCCTTGATGTAATTTTACAAAACGATTTACACCAGAACCTATGTAAGTATTATCATTTTTTGAACCAATAAAATGTAAATTATCATAGGTAGTTGTTCCTTTTATTCCCCAAATATCTGTTATTTTATCGTTAGCTATTTGATTACTTGTAAAACTATTATTGTCTAACAAACCCGATTCTACTAACGATTGCTGATTTGATAAATTATTATTGTTAATAGTATTGTTAATAATACTATTAATTCTGGAATCACTTGTAATAGAAACAGCACTACAAGAATCTATATAATTGTTTTCAATACTATTTCTTGTTACGCTATTTGAAATACCAACATTGTCTGTAATAAGCAACCCAATAAATGATTTTTTTATAATGTTGTCTTTAACAATATTATTAGTTGCTTTGCCTTGATTGTTATACGTAATCCCTGCATAGTATTGCAACGTTCTATTTGCATTTAAAGAAATGCCTACGTTAGAATTACTATTATTATTGCTAATTCTATTTAGCGAGATAAGATTATTATTTGCGTTATGAGAAAGCGAAATAGATTCTTTTTCGATATTACTAAGAATGTTATTAACAATATTATTGTTATCTACAGAAACATAACCTTTTATACCATTTCCTTCACCCCCGTACACATTAGACACATAATTACCTTCAATATTGTTGAAAGAACTCCCGTTTGCTAATTGTATTCCTGTTGACCTCGCGTCCGTAATATAGTTTTTTAATACTATATTAGAATCCGAAGTCGGTGCAAGAATAATACCTCTGTCCCTTACATCTTTAATATTATTATTTTGTATTGTATTATTCTTTCCGTTTTGTATAATCACTCCATGAGTTCCTCCTGTAATAGTATTACCAACAATAAAATTGTTGGTAATTTTAGGTAGCACATAGTAAGGAGAGTTTTTAATATTATTAATCCATGTAGCAGAATAAGCACCATTTGCACTATCACCAACCGTACAAGAAAAATTAATACCATATCTAACTTCAGTTGATACAGAATTGTCATTGCTTTTTAAAAGAATTGTACAATTTTCTACTGTATTATTTTTTGTTTCTAAAGTATTGTAAGATTGAAAATTAATACCAAATCCATCAAAACCAGAAATTTTGACATTGCGGATTTTGACACCTTCCGCATCTACGAAGCCTATACCGCCTAAAAAATTTGACGCATTATGTGCAAATGTGTTATTTCTGTGTTCTAAAGTTAAATTTTCAATCGTAATATTTTTATTTTGAGTCGAATAGTCCCATCCTGCTTTTGACGCAAACATAAAATAATCATCTACTGTTCTTGTCCCGGCTAATGTTGCGATTGAAAAAATAATAGAACTATCTTTATTTTCAGACGTAACTTTTACACCGTCTGGAACTCTAAGTCCTTTCGAGATTTTAAAAGTACCCTTTGGTACTCTTACCACATTGTCAAAATTTGTGCTATAATTTAAACATTTCTGAATTGAAGATGTTGCATCTGCTACACCCGTAGGGTCTGCGCCAAAATCAATGATTGTCAATGAATTTTGTCCTTTTTGCGGAATCCATTTTAAAGATTTAAAAATAAAATTTACAGTATGTCCTGTAATTGTTGATAAATTAGGATTGAGCCAAATTGCTTTTGTATTATCAATAATTTCTGTGTATAGCGGAGGTGTTGCCGACCCGTACACATAATCAGACACATAATTTTTCCCGTTCCACTCGTAACGAGTTGTATCAGAACCAACTGTACTAATTACAACCTTCTTGGTAAAAATAGTAGGTAAAGTTGTTTGATATGCGATTTCATTAGCAGGGTCAATCAACTGTTCTTGCGTAATTTTTTGAACTGCTGCTCCATTTTGAATCAATAACGTTCTGTCTGTTGTTGGTGAGGCAGTCAAAGCATCAGCATTATCAATATTACCTAAGCCAATTACACGCTCACCGTTTGCTGTGACTGTTGTACTCATATACTTTTCAGAACCATTGTAGTATAAATCATCTGCTTTGTTGCGGGTTAAATAATCTGTTTTATCTGATTTAGCAATTGTATCAGAATGTGCGACATAAGCACCGCCGTTAGTTAAATACAACTCATTTGTACCTGTTCTCATGCGAACAATAGAATCGTTCGTAGTTCCACCATTTTGTACAATAAGCGTGGATTTTACAACCCCTGCGCCTGTTTTAATGATTGAAATATTTGAACTATCGCCAACCGTAATATTTCCGCCCACCAAATCCCATGTTGTTCCTTTGTATTGGTACAATTCGCCGACCGTATTTCGCGCTAAATACTGCGGTATTGCAGGAGGGGCAACGGAGGGCAATACCCCTGCGCCGCCCAAATAGGGGTAAATGTCTTTACTGTCAGCCACCGTTTTGTCAAGTAGCTGAGCAAAACGGTTCATCATCATACTTCTTAAATCGTCTCTAAGCGACGATATATAAAAAGGGTAGTTATTTAATTCCGTTGTTTTTACAATTGCGCCCTGTCCCGTTGGTGGATTGATGCCCGTATTGTTTACATCGTCAACCGTCAATTGGCTGCCCGATTTTGCCGTCACGACGTAAATAAGCAAATCTGACCCGTCAATCAAATAAACCGAATCATTTACCCCAAAATCTGCAAGTGAAAAGCGAGATAGGTCGTCTATTACGTTTACGCTTAAAACGTAAGGGTCTGAGCCTGTCGCGTTTGATACAATCAATTTTGCTGCGGGGCGAATTTCCGCGCTCGTTTGAGCGTTCAAAAAAAACGGCAAAATGCCAAAAACTAAAATCAATATCTTTTTCATAAGACTATTTTTTGTGCTTAAATTTACTTAAAAACTTTGATTATTACCAAGCAAAATCGTACCCATTACCCGCGCCACTTCCGGACGTAGGAATAACATTGCTTCTTATCGTAATGCTGCCTTGTCCAGATACTACAATATTCCCGTATTTTACGGCGGGAGTGTTGTCAATATCCAGTTGATTTGAAATTGTTGCATCTGAACTTGCGTCTGCCGTTGCGTCGGATAGATTGAGTGTATGCTTAGTAGAACTTTTTGGAATAGCCAATTTTTGAACTACTCCCGTTCCTACCAAATTCCATTTGAAATTATTTGAACCGTCCCGCTCGGCATCTAAAACAATGTCGGCAAATCGTAGTAGCTTAATTGTCCCACCCGTTACGGTCATTGTGCCGACGCCGCCGCTTTTTGAATAAGATACTGAGGGTGTTCCCGTCAATATTGAATACTCAATATCTGCACCACCCGATGAAGCCACAAGCGTTTGATTGCTTTGCGCGGGCGTTTGTTTTACTAAATCCCCTGCTGCGTTAAACCCTAAAGTTTTAGCTATTGTGCCGTCGCTTGGGGTAAAAGAGGCAGAAACGCCGTTCACAACTGAGGTAAACGACTCGGCTTGCGACAAAAAAGAGTTAGTTGTTGTTCCGCTTCCTCCGATAACCACATCGCCCGAGCCAAGCAGTGAAATACCGTTAATCGTTTTGATATTTGTTCCGCTTAAAAGTGTAGCCTGTTTTGTTTCGGTTGCTGTTTCCAACGCCTGTAACGCCGCTTTAGTAGTCGAATTGTCTGGAATTGTAACGCCAGAAAATAGTCCATTATTTGCAGCCCCAGCCGCGACCCCCGAAAGCGTAATCGCAGCGTCTTGGTTTGCTTTATCTTGCGCGGATTGAAGTCCCGCAAACGAAGCGGTTGAAATTGGTAACACGACTCCCGCGCCTGTCGAACTAAGGATTTGTGCCGTCGTAGAGGTAATCGCACCTAATGACAAATTTGTAGGAGAGGAGGAACTACCGCCCCCGCCAGAAAGCCCCGCGACATTGAGGGAATAAGTACCGTCTAAATTCTTTTGAAATAACAGCCCCCAAATTTGATTTTCAGTAAGCTTTTCAATGTTTGGATAGCGGGCTACTGCCGTTGCGGACTTTGCAGAAAGTGCCAAATTGCCCGTTGCGTCCTTCATTAGTGCAGACCGAAATAGTTGTTCTTTTGTAAGAACTTGTGCGTTTGTGGCAGAAATAGCAAAGAATAAGCAAATAATTGAAAGTATTTGTTTCATACTTATTTGTTTTTTTTACAAAAAAGGCGAATTAAAATAATTAATTCGCCTTTCTCATTTGTTATATTTTTAATTCTTAAAACATCAAATTAGAAGCGGAAGGAGGGAACGTTGTTGTTCTGAACGTCACAACAATATTACCCGTCATATAGCTATTCTCATCGCCGCCGTCAAAAACGATATTTGCATCAACCGTTTTGACCTCAATAGCCATTTGAGCAGAAAGCCCTCCAAATATAAAATCTTCAGTACAAAACCAAACGTAGCCCGCAAACCCACCGCACATCAAATTCTTCAAAAACTCAAAATTGTTCTGCGTGAACTGCTGAATTGCCCCCGTTAAGGTATAGGTGCGGTATTTTGTAATCGTCTTGAATTTTGGCAACGTAACTGTTGTGACCTCTGGCGCAGGCATTGTACCAACAACGCGAATACGTTTAGCCTTTGAGCCTGTTACGTCCGTGTTGTCGATAACCGTTGCCCATGCTGCCGCCGTATGCGCTGTTGGAAAGGTATTTGCAACGCCCAAGCCGTTTGTCTTAGACATTAAAATAATATCGGTTATTTGGGACGTATAAACGCTTTCGGCTGAGAAACAGTCTTGATTGACGTCTAAAATGGGTAAAACTAAAGGGCTGCAATCAGTTGGGCAAGCCGTAAATTTATTCATTGTGTTTATTTTTTATAAAATTAATGACCGTCTATTAATTTGATTAATAGACGAACACAAAAAACAATTATATTTAGATGCGGGAAAACGCGTCGCTAAATATTCTACTCGTGTGTTGTATTCCTTTTCAAAATGCGCCCTTTTCCCGTAAAGTGCCTCCTTATTTGTTAATGTCGAAAAATTGATTAGGTTAGAATCCAAAAGGTGCTGCGTGGCTATCATTGCAGCTTTAAATGTTAAGGCGTTGGCTACAATTAAAAAATCTTCGCTAATATCGCCAAATTCTTTTAGTAGCCAACAAAACCATTGTGAAAAATCGCAATAAACAAGCGCGTTTAAGATTATGCCATTTGCCGACGAATTACCGCCGACTAAAAACACATCTTCTTCATTTTGCATAGTCACACCCTCAACCGTTGCCATTTTCTTCCAAGTATTATTTTCACCCGCGCAACCACACGAAATTAGGTTACTGAGGGGATAAGAACCGCTTACTAAATCATAAGTTACCGCGTATTTAACATCTTGCTCAAAAACAAAATCTTGCACCGATGTTAAAACAATTTGGTTCATCTGATTAGGCAAAAGATTGACATTTTGAGAAAACAGCAATTCGTTATTTTTCCAAAATTTTACCGTCGTCGCACCGCCTAAAGTTGTCCCGATTTGCAAAGATTTAAGAATCATTTTTACGCCTGTGAATTTGTCGCCGTAAAATCGTATCCCGTTGAATCGCTGTGCAGAAGAAATAATACCAGACGGTGCTTTACCGATTTGCCCCGAAAAAGGCGCGATTCGCTCTCTTAGTCCTTTATGTAATTGCGCCGCAATATCGGATTGAAAGTCTAAAATAGCTGTGTCCTTTGCGCGTTGTAGAATATCCCAAATTGAGCCGTCGCCGCAATTTGCGTATGTAAAATCTTGCAAGTACCCCAATTTTTGGTCTATATAATAGCCGGAAATACTTGCATCAATCGGCTGATTTGCAAAATCGGGACACTCGCAAACGCGATTTGATAAACCAAAAAAAGAATATAGGCAAGGATTCATAAGGGAAGTAAGTTGTGAGGGGTCAAATCGACCCCTCTATTTTGGCAAATTTTGGTAAAAATTAGACGTATGTAAATTCTAAAACACCGTTTGAGCCGTCGCATTGACTTGGCGCAAAAACAATACCACCCAAAAACTTAACGACAAAAACGTGATTATACACGCGTTGCCCGTTTGCATCGCGGGTATCTTGACACGTTTTTTGATATTCCACGTCGTACTTCAGTCCCGTTCGTGGTGAAATGACGTGAAATTCATAGATATTTTTAGACGCGTCAACTAAGACAGGAGTAGCAGAAGGAAAGAACGAACGGTTAACCAACGCGACACTATCTAAATCCCACACAAGTGTAGAACGCCGCGACAATACGGTTGTAATGTCGGTTGCGTTCTCAAAAACAATTCGCGAGTCGTAGTTGCCGAAAATACGTTCTTCGTCGCGGTTGTGGTCGTTTACGTTGCGATACATCGCCAACTGCCGTTGCGTCAACAAATTGTAAGCGTCGAGAATCACGAAGTTATTGATGCCTGCAAATTCAATATCTTGCTCAATTTGCACAAGAAGGTCGGGCGTCCAAAGCGCGGCAGGGATGTCGGTTCTTGTGCCGACTACCGTGCCGACCGTTGCAGGGTACAAATTAGTTGTTGCGTTTGCCGCAATTTGTGCAATAGCGTAACGGTTCATTTTTACGTCGAGACGGTCAATGGCATTTGCCATTTTCTTCATCAATACGTCTTCCGCCAAAAACTCGTTGCTGCAAAGGTCGTCATTCAAAGCGAAGGATTCAGAATGATAGCAATTTGGGTGGTATGTGACCGTTTGTGTTGCGCCCGTTTCCGTTGCGACTAACTCACAACCGCCCGTTGTTGGCGGTGCTGCGCAAGCATACGCGCCAAGCGGCGTGCAATCTTTGTAAAAGGTCACATCTACGCCAACGCATTTGTTACCATTGAAAAGCTCGTTAGTTCGTGCTGTTTGGCGTTCAACAATCGTCTTGATAGCTGACGACTTCTTGTTGTTGTACTGCGCATATCTCGCGTCACCGCCAGAAAATACAGTACCAAGTTTTAGAAGTGTGCGAGGTAGTACGCTACCCGCAAAATTCACATTAGGCATATTGTTCCGTGTTTATTTGTTCAGTAAATCAAACTAAAGATTTTTATGTCTTTAGTTCTGTGATATATTGCATCGCCTCATTTTTTTGGTTTTCAGGTAACTTATTATAATAAGTTACATAATCGCCACCCTCAGTAACAAGGCGTTTAATTTCGTGTTTATTTGCTTGCGTGAGGTTAGAAGCTGTGCCACCGCTCGCGCTTGTTGGCGTGGGCTGTGATGGAACGGTAGAAACAACATTAAAGCCATCGTACCATTCGTCTTTCAATATATACTCAATCGTGATTGGTGCATAACCTTTGTCCGCACCGTGTAATTTTGGGTTTCCTTCACTATCAATCGGAACAATAGAATCGCCGCTCAGTTTAAAAGCGTCCATTTCGAGTGTTCCGATAAAGCGGTCAATCTTTAACCGCCTTCTTTCCGCGTTCTCAATTTGTGAAACGCCGTTCGGGTTAAGCCCTAAAAAGCATTCTTTTGCGATTTCAAATTTTCGTTTGTCAGTCGCGGCTTTTTCAGATTTCGCCTTAAAGTCGTTTAGGTCGTTTACCGCCGCCTCTTTTTCTGCGTCTGCAATTGCGATTTTAGAAAAGATGTCTTTTGTCGCGTCCGTAACCATTGCCGCTACCCTTTGCCTAAAGGCTTCTTGCTTTTCCCACTCGTCGCTTGTCCACTTTGCAAAGTCAACATTAACGGGAGGCTTGGCATTTTTTTCGACATGCTTTTGAGCGATTGCCTCAAACAAGGCTACACCTTGCTCATTGCCTTCGTACTCAAATCTTGCCTTAACCTCTTTTTCAAGGGCGGAAAGGACGGTTCTTTTTGTCGCTTTTTCTTTTTCTTCAACAACCGATTTGAAACGGGCTGATAGTAGTTGTTTTACTACTGCCGCCTTTTCTGATTCGGTCATTGCCGCTTCTCCTTCGGGTTTTGTAAGTTTACCCGCTAACTCCGTTTTGTCAATTGCTGTGAGGCTTGACAGTACCTCCAAGAGTTCATCACCCATTTTTTTAACTTTTAGGCTGTTTTATTCGCCTTTTTTTGATTGTTTTTTGCTTCGTCCATTTCGGGCAAAACGACGTCTGCAACATCATTTTGCAAGGGATAAAATACCGAGCCACCCGCGACCGTTGGATTTGATTCTATCGCTTCCTTTTCTTTTTCAGTAACGATATATTCAAAGCCCTTAAATATCATTGTGTATCTCATTTCTTATTAAGATTTGTCGTAGTTACAGCCGCTCGATTTGCTTTCGCCGTTTCAATTTCGGGCAGATTTGGATTAATGACAACAATAGACCAGTTCGCGTCCGTGAAAATAGATACCGAGTTATTCGGGATATATTGAAAAACGTCGTCTTTTTTGATTAGCGTATGCCCTGCTTTTGCGGGATTCTTTTTTAAAAATTCGGATAGTTCCATTCCTTTCTTTTCGCTATTTATGACTTATAAAAAAATTACGCTACAAAATTATGAATTTAAAAATAATGATTTATGGTACGATGTGTGAGAAATACAAACTTTAGATAAACAGGGTGTAAAAAAAAGCTACACGCCTTCATAGCGTTAATTTAAAGAAATAAAAAATTACTCTTTAAGGCGTTTAGAATTTGTATTTAAAGAAACAGCTTTTAACAAATATTCGATTTGTATAAGCCTTTTTTGTTTGTTTTTATGTCGTTAACGGTTTTCTGTTCGTTTGCGGTTAATGCCTACATTCACGAACTTTTTTAGTCGGGCGTTTGAGGGTGGGCATTAAAAAAGGGTTTGCGTGAATGTTTTATTAGCTGCGTCTTTTTTTGAATTTCGTCGTTATTTTTCTGCATTTCATCGAAAATAGTAAGCATATACTTATTTTCATTTGTTTTATAATAAGTATATGCTTATTTTTGTGTCATAATTAAAGCGAAAAATTTAAAATCATTAAAATTAAAAATTATGACATTTTCAGAGTTTATTCAATTGCACAATAATAGTAATGATATGATATTAAATTATCATTCAAAAGTAAGCGAAATAACCGCCGTAAAAAAGTGGTTTTCAGAAATCAAAGAGAAATTTGCTCAACTTCAAGGAACTTAAAAACAAGTCGCTTGGGCTGAAAAAATAAGGGAAGAAAACCTTTTGATGCACTTAGAAAAATTTGTTACGATGTGCGCTAAAAATTCTACTTTAAAATATGTCAATAAAGGCATTGATGTAAAAATCAATGACGAATATTTTAAACTGGGAATCAAAGCGGTAAAGCAATACGCAATACAAAATACTGCAAGGTTTTATATTGATTCGCGAGAAGATGTCTTGATAGATTTGAACTTGTCAAGTGCAAAAGATTTTAGAAAAATAGATACTGAACGCTTTTATATCGCATTAAACAAAATATGAAAAAAACAATAACAAGTGGCCGTTTTTTTGAGAATGAATTAGGTCGCATAAATCAAAGTGTTAAAGACGTTCAACTTTCTCCCGAAATTGAAGCAATTTTATTGGGACAAAAAGACAATGAACCTTTTAACCCCAACATTCACCCAAATATCGTAAAAATTCTTTACAATATTTTCAAAAAAAAGCACAATTTGAATGATGAAATTATTGCATCAGCATACGGTTATTCTGATGCAAACTCTTTCAGAAATTCAGAGCGATATTTAAACATCATCGCAGGTGCTGTTTTTTGTTTTAGTCGCAGCTAACGCTGTCAATAGCATTGTTAATAAATTCAGCAAGTGCGAACCAAGCTTTATAGTTTTGGTTTTTTAACAATTGCAAGATACCAACGTTAGGGCGAATATAAATTTTGTCAATTTGATCCATTAGCAATTAGTTTTAGAGGGGTTTTATATTTGACTTCCTTCGCTTAACAATCGCTCTTTTATGCTCACTTTTGAGAAAAATTACTGAGGGGGTGTTTTTGCACAGTCTGCGTTCCACGCAATCAAAAAAAAGACCCGTTCATTAATTAAACGAAAGCAAAAAACAAAACTCAAAAAACCCATCCACTCACCCAAATTTTATGAGCGAATAACAATATTTTAACTATCTTTACGCTTCTAAAAATTTTAAACTAAAACTATTATGCGCTTTATAGTTTATTTTCGGGGCTTGGCGGCTTCCACCTTGCATTAAAAAAATTAGGACATGAATGTGTATTTGCTTCTAAATAAATAAGCCAATTGCAGATTTATACTATCAAAATCACGGTATACAACCACACGGAGACATTAGAGATATAAATATCAAACGATATACCACCACATGACATTTTATTGCAGTTTCCCATCAACCATTTTCAAAAGCGGGAAAAAGATTGGGTAGAAAAGAGAAATTTCAGGAACTTTGATAGATGAAATTTTATTTATATTACACCATCATAAACCAACATATTTTATCTTAGAAAATGTTCCTTTCATTGCAGAACACGATAATCAAAGTATGTGGAAATATATGAAATCTGAGTTTGAACGAGCTGGATATACGTCAGATGAAAAAATATATTCGCCTCACGAATTTGGAATACCACAGCATAGACAACGAATTTACATTGTAGGAAGTAGGAAAGAGTTAAAGCATTTTGAATGGGTTGAGCCCAAAGCAGAGGAAAATTTATCTATTCATAAGATTTTAGATAAAAATCCTCAAGACGCAAAAATGATTGAACAAGACGAATTAGATTGCTTAGACTTATGGCAAAAATTTATTGATCTATACCCAAAAATGTAAAATTCCGAATTTCTATTTGGGATGGAGTTTGGCCAACTATCCAATAGAAATTGATAATTATCCGCATATTTTAAGTTCAAAAGAATTAGGAAAATATAAAGGTACTTTTGGACAATCTTTAAAAGGATAACAAAAGAAAACAATTAAAATTACTACCAAGTTACGCCAAAGAGAAAACCTTTTCCCGATTGGAAAAGGCGTTATATTACTCAAAGTAGAAATTTTTATAACGAGTATAAAAAAGAATAAAATCAGTTGTTGCCGAAATTCCAATTTACCTATGCAAGTGGCAAAAATTGGAATGGAATGTAGGCAAGAGAACGCATAATTAAAAATATATTATTCAATTTAGAGCACGGCATAAGGTTGAAAAAATACAATTATTCACCGTCTTTAGTTTGTACTAATACCCAAATTCCCATAATAGGTTGGGAAAATCGTTACATCACAAAAACAGAAGGGGCAAGACTTCAATGTATGGAAGGTACTTGTCAATATTATACGGTCTCCTTTTCGGCAAATTTTCAATGATTTTAAGAGTGCAGGTTATAATGTTGATTTCAAAATATTTAACGCTGCTAATTATGGTATTCCTCAAAAAAGAGAACGTGTTTTTATCATTGGTTATCGTAACGATTTAGGCTTAAAAGCTACGTTTCCTAAAATATGTGATGATATTGTACCGCTCCCTATCTTTCACTTTTTGAACCACTCAACTACAATCATCTTTAAATTTTGAACAAATCATTTTTAAATAACCCTTGAACATCATTAAGCCATAATTGAGCAATATTAGCAAATTTAGGATTTAGTTCTGTCAATGCTGTTAAGGCTTGGCTCTATTATTAGCAATTCCAAAGCAAAAACTCATCACCTTTCAAACATTTTTATCATCTCAGCAGTTTTATAGACTACCATGTTTATTTTGAAAGCAATTTTCCGTTTTCACCATTAGAAGCACAACGTATTCAATCTTTTCCAGATACTTTTAAATTTCCTGTTATATTTCAAGCAAAACAAATGGTGCGCCTTTTTATGTAAACTTTCCAAAGTTCCTCTTCTATCAAAATTAAGTCTCAAAATCAGATTTTAAACTTGTTGAAGCATAATTTTTCTTTATTTTTCTTTTTTTATACCCCTCGTTATTGAGTTTATATTTATATATTTTTCGTATCTTTGCTCAATGAATATAGGATTTAACAAGGTGCATCACACCGATTTTTTAAGCAATGATTTACCCGACAAATGTGCTAATCTTATAATTGCAGACCCTCCATATTTTCAAATTAAAGGGGCTTTTGATTTTGTTTGGGAAGATTTTAACGCCTATCTAAAAGATGTTAGAAAGTGGGCGCAGGAGTGTAAGCGGTTACTCGCTGACAATGGCTCATTATTTTGGTACGGACACGCTAAAAATATCGCTTACTCACAAGTCATATTAGATGAGTTTTTTAATCTTGAAAACGTTTTAGTTTGGGAAAAAAACGAATGTCATACCAAAGCGCAAGACTTCTCCGCTTGTCGTTGCTTTGCGCCTGTTACTGAAAGAATTTTATTTTATTCCAATTTTTCGCAAGCTGAAAACGATTGGAAAAATAACAATGCTACGGTTTATTATGAAGGCTTTGAACCGACAAGGCTTTACATCGAGCAACAAATTAAAAAAATTAAAGTAAAAAAAGCCGCTGCACATTTAGGCATTTCTGAAAGGGCGATTCGTCATTGGACTTCTAAAAGTCAATGGCATATTCCAAGCGATGAAAATGTAAAGCGATTGCAACAATTAGGCATTTTTAAAGAGTTTGAAAAGGTAAGGAAGGAGTTTGAAAAGGTAAGGAAGGAGTTTGAAGCCTCTTATCGTAGATGGTTCTACAATTATAATAAATTTACGGACGTGCTTAAATTCAGTCAAGAAAGCCATATTACGAAGCAATACGACCACGACACTAAGAAACCCGAAACTTTGACACGGGCGTTAATTCAAACGTGTTCACGTCCAAATGATTTAGTTTTGATTCCTTTCGCTGGAAGTGGTACAGAGTGCGCTATGGCAGCGAAAGAAGGTAGGCGTTTTGTTGGCTTCGATATTGAACAAAAGTACGTTGATATGTCAAACAAACGCTGTAAGGTTCATTTTGATTCACCGTCTCTTTTTTCGGTTGCGTAAAATATTAATACCTACGCAGGATTGCGTGAGTATAGTCTATCTAACTGCAATCACGGAACTAAAAAGCCGCTATCCCTAATAAGGTAGCGGCTTTTTTATTATCCTTTTACGCGCGGCTTAGCCTCTTATTAAGAGCTAACAACGACGCGGGTACGCAACAACCTCACCCTACACCATTCTGACTTTATTAATCGTTTTCCCGCCGCGTCTGTCGTTCTTTATTTCGATGTATCCTTCCGCAGTTGAGACCATGTGTGTTCTTGTATTTTCTAAACTCACTAACGCGTCCGTCTGCTCCATTATGACCTCCCTCAACACTTTTTTGAGCGCGTTGTGTTGTGCAATTTCTACGCTTTGCCGCGTCTGCTTTTTGGCATCGCGTACAGAACGACCCGCGCCAAACACGGGATTGTCGCGCGAAAGAAGTGTGTTTAAATCGAAGTTGTCAAATTCCTTATTATTTAAACGATTGATAAAAGCGTCGTGTTTTTCGCTTACTGATTTCGTTACAACCCATTCGCCGCCTTCCGCTTCATACCCGCCGCCAATATCAATTCCCCCAAATTCGTGGGAATTGCCTTTCAATCGACCGCCGCCACGTAATTTTGTTGTAGCCGTTACGCGTGACTTAAAAGTAGAAAACGCTAAAAGCATTGAAGATAAAGCCGCGATGCCAAGAATTACACCCACAATTGGAAATCGGGCAAAATTGGCGATAATATTAGACCCTGCGGTAATAAGATTAGATGTTTGTTCTATTGCTTGCTGCGCTAATTGTAGTCTAACGTTTTTTTGCCTTTCTTCTTCCGCTTTCTTTAATGAAGCCGCCCGTTGTTCCTCCAATTTATCTAACTTGTCTTTTTCCGCACCTAAGCTATTCGCCAATCCTTCTGCCGCAAGTGCCTTTTCCTTTTCAATTGCCTCCTTCTGTACACCGATACGCTGCGCTAACTGAGCCGCCAACTCCTCTTGTGCCTTTGCCGCCGCCGCGTTCTGTTGCTGAAAAAAAGCAAAAAGATTAGACCCTAATTCTTCAATCCCACTTATTCCAATGTCTAACTGCTTGTCATCCAAGCCAAGTGCCTTGCCGATGCCGTCCCTCAGTTTTTCAAGCGGTGTCCTTAAATCTTCTGCCGTTTGCGCGATTTTAATTTTTAACTCATTGAATTTGTCGCCAAATTTCGCCAAAAATTCTATTAAGTCCTGGGGGTTTGCCGCGCTTTTAAGCCTCTCAAATTCGCTTTTCGCCTTCTCGATTTGCGATTCATTTCCTGATGAAATTGAATCTAAAACATCTTGCCGCGCTTTTACAAGGTCTTGAAACGTTGCAAACCTCAATTCTAACGTTTTGATTTCGTCGTCCGTTCCGTTTTCCTTGTTCCGCGCATTGCGAATTTTAACCGCCGTTTCTAATGCTAACACGGTGCGTAATTCAGCGAACTGAGCATCTAAGTCGTATTTTACTTTTGCTTTTTTCGCTAATTCTTTTGCTTGCGTCTCCTCAGCTTCTAATTCCTTTACCCGAATCTCGCTTTCGCGCCTAACCCTATCCTCAGCCCCCGCTGCGTTAATATCAACCCTTGCTTCCGTTGCACGCTTATTTATTTCATCACTAAGTTTTTTGTATTGCTCTCTTAGCTTCTCGATTTCTTCTTTCAGCTTCTTAGCTGCTTCTTTTTGCGCATCGGTCGCACCAGTCGCCTTTTTAATTTCCGTAACAATTTTCTCTTTTTCAATCTTTTGCCCTGTTGTAAGGGATTTAATAATCGCCTCCCTTTCTGCTATATCTTTTTGTATTGCGGTCAATTGCGCCCCTGCCTCAACCGCGCCGCGCAATGTTTCTTTGGACACATCGAATGGGTCGCTCAGTGTTTCATTCCCGTCTAAATCTATTATTGTTCGACGCGCAACACCCCCCGCGTCTATTATGTCTTTATAGTTTTTTAGGGAAGTAGATAATTCCTTTTCCTTGTC
>JAXHNU010000039.1:0-23778 GCA_034520175.1 Saprospiraceae bacterium | reverse complement strand
ATTTGGACGACACGCTTGATGTGTTCCCTTGCCACGGTATCGGTGGTATAACGGGTATGATTTTGACGGGTGTTTTTGCTACGGAAAACGTTGGTTCGGCTGGAAAAGGTATTGTTGCGGGTGAATGGAATTTGTTTTTCCAACATTTGATTGCGCTCGGTATTGTCGCACCTTTTGCCTTCTTTGGTTCTTATTTGATGTACAAAATTACGGAATTAATTACACCTTTACGGGTTGCTGAAGAAGAAGAATTGGAAGGTTTGGATATTAGTCAGCATGATGAAACGATTGATGCTGAATTATTATTGGAACATTAGACATAATTACAGGATTTTGCAAAAATCGGGCGTGAATAAAATCTATCGGGGCGAGCGCGTTTTAAATTAAAAAATCAAAGATTTTTTAATTTAAAAGAGTGTATAACAAATTGTCCTTATTTCGTTTTTGTAGCTCGCTTCGCTCGTAAAACAAGGGTGTTTCGATTTTGGGCTTCGCCCAAAATCGAAACACCTTTTTTTTTGCGAGCGAAGCGAGCTATAAAAATCAAAAGTGAGAATTTGTTATACACTCATTCAAAACGCGCTCGCCCCTAAAAAATCCTCTTAGGGCGATTTTCGAGCGAAGCGAGAAAGAGCCAGTAAATGTCACGTTCCTTAGATTTATTTTCGCGGTTTCGTAGCCAATTTATTAAACCAATACGTCATTTTACACACCAACGATCGATTTTTTTTATCGAAAGCAGAATATAGCAGATTCCGCGCCGAGTCACGCTCCTCACTTGTAAAGTAATCATCGGTATAAACCAAAAACAAATCACTCATTGGTCGGAAACGGTATTGCAAACGGCTGTTGATATTAAAATTATTGGATTGGGTATTGAATTGGAAAAAAGTTGTCCAATGCACATTCCGATTGAAGCTAATTTCCGATTTTGGACTCAATAAAATGAATTGTGTGATGCCTGATACTGAGGGGGTAATCGGCGGCAATTCAATCCGATTCCAATCCAATTTTAAACTGAATTTCCCCCACGGTTGCACCCTGTAAGTAGCAGCTGCGCTCAAACCCAATTGATTGCCATTGTAAAAACCGCCTGTTGTTGCTCCGATTCTACCCGAAAAGATTTTGCGGCTGTCCGTATCATAACTAAAACTTCCCGTAGTGTAGGTGTATTTGCCAAAAATAAGTACATTGTCGTCCGAAAAAGAAAAAGGAAAAGGCACATTTTCAGTTGTATGTGTGACATTGAGGCTCATCATGGCAGTATTTGTAAAAGTCAAATCGTAGCCCAATTGTCGATTCCACTGGTTGAGTGTATTGTTGGGATACCAAGCAATGTAATGTTCTCCACTTACGTTGTGTTCTGATATTTTACTGTTTTTGGGGCGGGTCACATAGCCAATGTTTGTGTAACTGTGCTTAAAACCCAAGCGAATCACCGTATCTCGCAGCGCGTCGTAATTTTCAAGTCGGTTAAAATTGCCCATTTCAGCGTAATAGTTAGAGCCAACCCTCGTAAAATCTTGGATAAAACGCCAGTTATTATCGCGGTATTGACCACCGAAAGACCCAAACTTATTTTCTCCTTTCACATTGTCTTTGAAAGAATTGTGGACTTCTCCCCAAGATTCCCATTTGTTATCAGTTGACCGAAGAACATACGTAAGTATCAGATTGCGCCCATAATCTGTCTTGTTTGGTTCAAATTTATTGAAGGATTGCCGATTGAGAAAACCTGCTTTAAAGTAAGAACGCCCCCAAAATGTTTTTTGAATCGCGGCGGCTGAGTAGTTATTGGCGGCATTGGCATCGGTTTTTTGGGTGTGCATATTGAAGGCATTCACCCTTACTGAGGGGGTCAGGTTGCCACTTAGCCGCACGCCATAAGCGATAGGTACAGTTTGGTTTTGGGCATCTAAACCGATGCGCCGCGAGAAAAAAGGACGTGCCGAAGGAAAACCAAATTCGGTCAAAACATCGCTATTTTCAAGAAAAAAAGTACGCCTTTCTGGAAAAATGACATTAAAACGGGTCAGATTTGTTACTTGTTCATCTACTTCAATCTGAGAAAAATCAGGATTGATTGTTGCGTCTAAATTGAGTGAACCCGTCAAAGCCATTTTTGCATCAAGCCCCGCATTAAACGCCCTATCTACGGGCGTATTTTTTCTATAATCTTTTGATAAACCACCGCCAATATAAGGTGTAAATGCTACATTCGATTTTTCAGAAGGCGGTGGAGCGTCCCAAACGAGCGTACCCATAAACGCCAAGCTGATGCCGTCAAATTGCTGCGGCACTTTTGTCCATACATAATATTGTCCGCCGTTGTCAATGGCATTTCGGGCAAAATTGATGCTCCAAGTCGTCTTTTTGGGGTCATAGCGCAAGGATTTGAAAGGAATGGCTATTTCTACCGTCCAACGGTCAGTAGATTTTTTGACTTCCGAAAACCATTTATTATCCCAAGCCCAATCGGGGTCGTCGCCCGCCAAAATACCTTCGCTCTGTACCCCCTCAGTATTGACGCCAAAAAGAACACCATTTGCCTGTGCTTCAATGGGGTCAAATGTAACCGCCATAGCGTCACTTGCCCAATAGTTAACATCACGTTTTAGGGACTGAACAATATATTTACCGTCGTCAAAACAGGTAAAACCTATGTAAATAAAATGGTCATCGTAGGTTACTTGAGCTTCCGTTCTTAACTTTGCAGAATCGCCATTTTGAGGGTAATGCACCCGTGTAAGATAGACTTTTTCAGCCGTTGCCCACGCTGCTTCCGACAAATCGCCGTCTATTCTGAAGGGTGCAGCCGCTTTTTTAATATGGATTTGAAAATCCGTTTTACTGGTACTGTTTTGAGCAAAAATGGGTAAAGTAAGTGTGCAAAGCGCGATGAATAAGACGCTGAGTAAGGTGTTTTTTCTATACATTATGATTAAATTTAGGTAATTACTTAGCTGAGGAGTGGGCATAACCTAAAAACATCGTTTTTTGCTTAAAAACAGATGTTTTGCGCGCGCTTCGCTCGCGCAAAAGGGAGGAGACGTGGTTCGTTTTTCGGCTTCGCCGAAAAACGAACCACATTCCTCTCCCTCGCGCGAGCGAAGCGAGCGCGAGATGCAAAAAACGCTTTTAGCTTATGCCCATCTCTCAATTACTTAGCTACGCGCTTGCTTCGCTCGCGCGAGGGAGGGGTTGTGGTTCATTTTCGGGCTTTGCCCGAAAATGAACCACAACCCCTCCCTCGCGCGAGCGAAGCGAGCTATAACTTAGCCTAAGTAGTTACAAATTGAGTTATTTCGACGCAAAGAAACGAGATTTTTCAAGAATTAGGGTTTTCTTTCGACGTTCAGTTAGAAAGAGTAAATCAACGTTCAAGATTAATTCCCGAAGGGAATTTAGTAAACGTGTGTTCAAATTAAAAAAACGGTGTAGTTTTGCCGACGCGTTCAAATTTTTTAAAATGGGATAATTACTTAGCCACTATACATAAAACGGGGTAAAATCCCGCTTTTATTGAGGTAGTGAAGTAGTTCCAAAATCAGATACAATATTACGGCATAATCATAGCAGATGGCAAAAGATAACAAACAACAACTCCTCGAAATCGAGCGACTTTTAAAACGCTACCGCAATAAATTAGCCGTAGCTGCGGATACAATTCGGAATGAAAATGTGTCAAATTATCCTATTTTTGTCGCGTCAAAAACGGCGGTTGAAATTGGCGTTATGCTCTTTCCACAAGGGAAATTGCCCGATGATTGGATTGTAACGGCATCTTCTTTGGAGGAATTTCATGTAAGAAAGATAATAAATACCGATAAAGTTGACGATTTTAGAGATTTATATCGCTCCAGACCAACTGAAATTTGCATTTTTGCGATTGATACTGAGGGGGTATCTAAATTCATTTTTATTCCAAGTTAATCAGAGTTGGTACAAATCTTGCCAAACGTTTTTAAACTTATATCTGTCACGCCTTTTTGATTTTTCAATATTAAAAATCGTGTAACTACTACGAGATTACCGCGAACGCACGAAAAAAATTAATCAATATGATGTCTATGCCTACTATGACTGTGCCGATGAACGGCTCTTACGGTTCTGCGACGATGCGCGAGACCGTTCATATCCTGTTGATTGAAGACAATCCAGGCGATGCGCGGTTAGTGGAAATCCTCTTGGAAGAAAGCGACTTACCAAATGTACAAATTATTCACCGATTGACACTCGGCGACGGGATTGCGGAGTTGAAAAAACGCGATTTTGCAGTTGTTCTACTCGATTTGACTTTGCCAGATTCTCGTGGTTTTGAAACTTTAGAAAGACTCATTGCTACAAAACCCGATGTGAATGTTGTCGTTATGACGGGTTTAGCCGATAAAGTGTTGGGTCTGAACGCCGTAAAAGCCGGCGCGCAAGATTTTTTGATGAAAGGTGGTTTTGACTCCGATTTGTTGTCAAAAACCTTGCGTTATGCCGTTGAGCGTAAAAACGTGTTGATAAAACTCGCTGCCGCAACCCGCGCCCGTGAAGTTGCTGAAGAATCGGCGCGTATGAAGGAACAATTCATTGCCAGCATCAGCCACGAAATGCGGACACCGATGAATGCGATTTATGGCATGTCAAACCTTTTGGCGCAAACCAACCTGGATACAGAACAACGCAGTTTTATAGATTCTGTTCGTCAATCAAGTGAAATATTATTAGGTGTTATCAACGATATTTTGGAAGTTTCGACGCTCCAAAATGGGCAAATGCACTTTGAATCAGCCGATTTTGACATCATGGAATTGATGAAAAACTTGGTGAGTGTGATGCAGTACAAAAAAGAGGAAAAACCATTGGAATTTCAACTCAATATAGACCCCTCAGTACCAAAGTATCTTTTGGGCGATAAATTGCGTTTGAACCAAATTTTATACAATATTGTTGGCAATGCGGTCAAATTTACGGACTCAGGCTTTATCAAAATCAGTATTGCAATGGGCAAACAAGAAGGCGACGGACTCAATTTGTCGTTTATTGTTCAAGATTCTGGCATTGGTATTCCCCAAGATAAAATTGATACAATTTTTGAAAGTTTCACGCGGGTTCGTACCAAAGAGCGTATTTTTGAAGGCACGGGTTTGGGCTTGGCGATTGTCAAAAATTTGGTTGTTCAACAAGGCGGACGGGTTTTTGCCACAAGTGAACAAGGATGTGGTACAACAATTACGGTCGAAATGTCCTTTAAAAAAGGTGTATCTCCCGTTCAATTGAGCGCAGGTGGCGTACCAGAAAAACTCAAGTTTGAAGATTCAAAAACGCGCCCATTCAACTTGTTTTTGGTTGAAGACCACAAGATAAATCAAATGGTGGCACGTAAAACATTGGAACGCCAATTTGATAATGTCAAAATTACTATTGCCGAAAACGGACGCGAATGTTTGGATATGCTGCAATCGGGCAGAGAATTTGATATTATTTTGTTAGACATTCAAATGCCAATTATGGACGGTAACGAAACAATTGCTTATATTCGTGAAAATATGCCGAATTTCAAAACACCTGTTTTGGCAATGACGGCACACGCTTATATTTCAAAAGATAATCTTTTTAAAACTTATGGCTTTGATGATTTTGTCTTAAAGCCATTTGAACCAGAACAATTGTTTAGTAAAATTCATCAATATTTAACCCAATTTCACAATTAATAACCGAGGAGTGGGCATAACCTAAAAACATCGTTTTTTGATTAAAAACAGATGTTTTGCGCGCGCTTCGCTCGCGCAAAAGGGAGGAGACGTGGTTCGTTTTTCGGCGAAGCCGAAAAACGAACCACATTCCCCCTCCCTCGCGCGAGCCAAGCGAGCGCGAGATGCAAAAAACGCTTTTAGGTTATGTCTATCCCTCAATTAATAACCTAAAACACACATTTAAAAAAGCTAAATCATGACAGCTACAATGACCTATAAGTACATTAATCTCGATTATCTTGACACCATGACGGGTGGCGATGAGGAAATGAAAAATGAAATGATTTCAATGCTAACCCTTGAGATTCCAGATGAAATGGCTAAAATGCAAGCCGCAACAGCCGCCGCAGATTGGGAAGAGGTGTTCCAAATCAGCCACAAATTCAAAACAACTTTGTCATTTATTGGCAATGAAGAAATGATAACGACCAACAAAACAGTCGAATATTGCAGCCGTCACCGTGTAGATGTGGCAGAAATTTCAAAGATGGTCGCGCAATTGGCAGAGAAAACGCCATTTGTTTTAGAAGAATTGAAGCAAGCATAACGCTGGCTTTGCTCGCGTAAATTGGGGAATGTGCTTCATTTTTCGGGCAAAGCCCGAAAAATGAACCACCTATCTTCCTTCCGCGCGAGCGAAGCGAGCGCGGAAGGAAGAACTGCCTCAAGATTTTATATTGTAGTCCAAGTCGTTCCTTCTTTGGCATCTTTGAGTTGAATCCCTGCGGCTTTCAAGCCATCTCTGATTTTGTCAGATGTCCCCCAATCTTTATTTGTGCGGGCTTGTGTACGCAGGTCAATTACCAAATTCATCACACCTTCCAAAGCTGATGCGCCGTTTTCAGACGTTACAGATTCGTCTTGTAAACCAAAAATAGTGAAAATAAAGTCATCGAACATCTTTTTCAAGTCTGAAACGACCCCCTCAGTAATTTGACCTAAATCGAGCTGTCCACCTTTCAAAGCATTGATTTTTGACGACAATTCAAACAAACGACCCAATGCTTTTGGGGCATTAAAATCGTCGCTCATATCGTCGTAGGCTGCCGTCATTAAATCCGTCATTTCTTTATCCAAATCGGTAGAAATGGTTGATTTTCCGACCAAAGACTGTAATATTTTATAAGTTTCCATCAAGCGTTTGTACCCTTTTTCGGCGGCTTGCAAGCCATCGTCTGTGATGTCGAGGGTTGAACGGTAATGGGCTTGGAGCATGAAAAAACGCACTGCCATCGGCGTATATGCTTTTGTAATATGCTTCGATTCTCCCGTGAATAATTGGACAGGAGAAATGGTATTGCCATCTGATTTAGACATTTTTCGTCCGTTTAGCAGCAACATATTCGCGTGTAGCCAATACTTTGCGCCACCGTGATTGCAAGAACCTACGTTTTGGGCAATTTCATTTTCGTGGTGGGGAAATTTCAAGTCGTAACCGCCACCGTGAATATCAAATTCCGCCCCCAAATATTTATGACTCATTGCAGAACATTCCAAATGCCAACCCGGGAAACCAACCGACCACGGAGATTTCCAATGCAAAAGGTGTTCGGGCGCGGCTTTCATCCAAATTGCAAAATCGGCAGGGTGGCGTTTTTCGGATTGTTTTTTCAAGTTATCGCGTGTTTCTGACCGCAAATCATCAATAACCCGACCCGATAATTGACCATATTTGCCATTTGCGGCAATAAATTTTGGCACATCGAAATACACCGAACCACTTTTGCGATAAGCAAAACCATTTTTGAGAATTTGCTTCACCATTTCGATTTGCTCGGGAATATGCCCCGTCGCACGCGGCTCAATAGAAGGCGGCGATACGTTGAAAATACGCATCATTTCGTGAAAACCCACCGTGTATTGTTGCGCCACTTCCATCGGTTCGACTTGCTCAAGCCGTGCTTTTTTGGAGATTTTATCTTCGGCTTCGTTTGTGTCGGCATCGCCTTCAAGGTGTCCAACATCGGTAATATTGCGGACATAGCGCACTTTATACCCTAAGTGTTGGAGGTAGCGATAAATTAAATCAAAATTGACGAATGTGCGGCAATTGCCCAAATGCACATCGCTGTAAACCGTCGGACCGCACACATACATACCGACTCGCTTCTCAATAAGCGGCTTAAATATTTCCTTTTCTCCCGTCAATGAGTTGAACAGGCGGAGTTCTAAATTCGATTTCATGTGGCAAAAGTAGAATTATATATCTAAAGTGGGAACCCGTAGGTAATATATTTATTATTTCGGGCAGTAATTACTTAGTCACGCGCTCGCTTCGCTCGCGCGAGGCAGAAGAGGGGGTTCGTTTTTCGGGCTTTGCCCGAAAAACGAACCACATTCCCTTTTTTTGCGAGCGAAGCGAGCTGTGGGGTATTTTATTTTTGTTTGACGCCTTACCCCTCAGTATTAAACCCCGCAATCATCATTTCCAATATCTGGCTTGCTGCTTTTGGAATCACCGTACCTGGTCCAAAAACGCCCGCGACGCCTTTTTTATACAAAAAATCGTAATCGGCTGGTGGGATTACGCCGCCAACGATGACCATAATATCGCCCCGTCCTAATTTACTCAATTCCGACATTGTTTCTGGCACGAGGGTTTTATGCCCCGCCGCAAGACTGGAAATACCGATAATATGCACATCATTTTCAGCCGCTTGACGGGCAGCTTCGGCGGGTGTTTGGAACAAAGGTCCAATATCCACGTCGAAACCGAGGTCGGCAAAACTTGTGGCAATGACTTTCGCGCCTCTGTCGTGTCCGTCTTGACCGAGTTTGGCAATCATAATTCTTGGACGCCGCCCATCGAGTTCGGCAAATTTGTCTGCCAATCCCAAGGCTTGTTTGAATAGTCCGTTTTGCCCTGCTTCTTGGTTATAAATGCCCGATACTAAGCGGGTTGTGGCTTGAAAACGTCCGAATGTTTTTTCCATTGCATCGGATATTTCACCCAACGAAGCCCTAAGACGCGCACACTCTACGGCTGCCTCTAACAAATTCCCTTCCCCTGTTTGAGCGACCGTTTCGAGGCGTTTTAGAGCCTCAAATACTGAGGGGTCTCTTTCAGCTTTCATTTTTTGCAAACGAGCAATTTGTCCGTCGCGTACAGTGGCGTTGTCTATTTCTAATAAATCAATATCCAAAACATCGTCATTTTTAAAGACATTGACCCCAACTATCAAGTCTTTTCCACTGTCAATCCGTGCTTGTTTTCTGGCGGCGGCTTCTTCAATGCGTAGTTTGGGCAAACCTTCTTCAATTGCCTTCGCCATGCCACCGAGTTCTTCTACTTCTTGAATCAATTCCCAAGCGCGTTCAGCGAGTTTTTCGGTCAGATACTCAACATAGTAAGAGCCACCCCAAGCATCACAAGCCTTTGTAATATCCGTTTCTTTTTGGATAAAAATCTGGGTGTCTCGCGCAATTTTTGCCGAAAAATCGGTTGGTAAAGCAATCGCTTCGTCGAGAGCGTTTGTGTGCAAAGACTGAGTGCCACCGAGCGTTGCCGCCATTGCTTCGATGCACGTTCGGGCAATATTATTGAACGGGTCTTGCTCCGTAAGTGACCAACCCGATGTTTGGCAATGCGTGCGCAATGCCATAGATTTGTCCATTTTGGGATTAAAACTTTTGATGATTTTTGCCCAGAGCAGCCGCCCTGCCCGCATTTTGGCAATTTCCATAAAATGATTCATGCCAATACCCCAGAAAAAAGACAAACGTGGCGCAAATTCGTCAATGCTCAAACCGACTGCCAAACCCGCCCGAATATACGCCATACCGTCGGCAAGGGTGTAAGCCAATTCAATATCTGCCGTGCCACCCGCCTCTTGAATGTGGTAGCCCGATATGGAAATCGAATTGAATTTAGGCATTTTTGCGGCGGTGTAAGCGAAAATATCAGCAATAATCCGCATGGAAGGTTCTGGCGGATAGATATAGGTATTCCGCACCATGAACTCTTTCAGAATGTCATTTTGAATCGTTCCCGTCAGTTTTTCAGGCGCGACGCCTTGTTCTTCGGCAGCAACGATATAAAAAGCTAAAATTGGAATCACCGCCCCATTCATTGTCATCGAAACGGACATTTCATCAAGCGGGATTTGGTCGAACAAAATTTTCATGTCTTCCACCGAATCAATCGCCACGCCTGCTTTACCCACATCGCCCGTTACGCGCTCGTGGTCTGAGTCATAACCCCTATGCGTTGCCAAATCAAAAGCCACCGACAGTCCCTTTTGCCCCGCCGCAAGGTTGCGCCGATAAAAAGCATTGGAGGCTTCGGCAGTTGAAAATCCCGCGTATTGTCGGATTGTCCACGGTTGCGTCGCATACATCGAGCTGTAAGGACCACGTAAAAATGGTGGTAAACCAGCTACAAAAGCGCGTTGTCCCCCCTCCTGATTATGTCGGGACAAGTCCATATTTTGCTCCTTTTGAGGTGCATCAGCCGTAGAAAAGACGCTTTTTACATCAATTTTTTCGGGTGTTGCCCAAATATCTGTTTTTCTCGCTTGTGCTGTATCACTTGGCGACGAAAATATAGAACGGTTGAATGGACGATTTTTAAAATTAGGCATTTTCAAATTTTAAATTTAAGATTTCCAATTCCAAAGGTAAGTTTTTTTGAAAAATAACACATATAGAAATCTATATATTTTCGTAACAAATTTAATACCGCAAGAATTTATTTTTAATCTCCACAGTTTATTTTAAACTGAATCCGTTTATAAATGTTAATTTTGTGCTTTAATTCTTTTTGAAACCATACATAAAAACTAAACTGCTGGTTCTCGCGCTCGCTTCGCTCGCGCGAGAGGGGAATGTGGTTCATTTTTCGGGCTTTGCCCGAAAAATGAACCACCTCTCCTTCTCTCGCGCGAGCGAAGCGAGCGCAAAAGTGCCTTTTAATGCGTATTTTAAATTTATGTATGGTTCCAAATAATTCTTAGTCATGCACTCGCTTCACTCGCTCGAAGGGTATTATTTTAATTTTGTGCATGGTTCTGATAACTTCGGAAATCTCAAAAATAAACATTTTGACACTACGTGTCTCCAGTAAAACGCTTAAAAGACTTATCATTATAAATATTTTGACTCTACGAGTCATAGAAATCGGGTGAATAGTAATACTCGTAGAGTTAAAATGCTTATAATAATGTACGATTTTTTGAAACCATACATAAATTCAAAATATGCATTAAAAGGCACTTTTGCGCTCGCTTCGCTCACGCAAAAAAGAGGAGAGGTGGTTCATTTTTCGGGCAAAGCCCGAAAAATGAACCACATTCCCCCCTTCGCGCGAGCGAAGCGAGCGCGAGAACCAGCAATTTAGATTTTATGTATGGTTTCAAATACGATTTTAAGCTTTCGCTCTGACACGTACTGTCAAGATATTTATTTTTGAGATTCCTAAAGTTACCGATACGGTTTCAAATCACAGTTTGAAAATTCCTTAATTTTCTAATTTTTTAAAAAAATAAATTATTCAAAGTAATGGAAGTAGCAACGAAAACGCCTGTATTGTTATATACAGAGCAAACACCGAATCCCGAATCTTTGAAATTCGTGACGAATCGGATGTTGTATCGCGGCACAGCCGACTTCCGCGACGAGGTTTCAGCAAAAGGATGGTCGCCTTTGGCAACCGCTTTGTTTGAACACCCGTTCGTGAAAGGCGTGTATATCTGCAACAACTTCGTGACGATTACGAAAGAGTTTAACTACGAATGGGCTGAAATTATGCTCAATATCAAAGAATTTATCAAAGGTTTCATTGAAAATGGCGGCGAAATTCTCAGCGAAGGCTATGCCGAAGCAATGGAAGCAAACGCCAAATCAGATGCGCCCGCTTACACTGGCGACAACGCCGAATTGGTAGGACGCATCAAAAGCCTTATTGATACCTACGTAAAACCTGCCGTAGAAATGGACGGGGGCAATATCGAGTTTAAAAACTTCGACAACGGAACAGTCTATGTTATTTTGCAAGGTTCGTGCAGTGGTTGTCCGTCTTCAACTGTGACGTTGAAATCGGGCATTGAGGGCATGTTGACCCGCATGATTCCAGAAGTGAAAGCGGTGGAAGCTGAAATGGGATAAGTGAACTTCGAATAATGATGGCTCGGTGATAATTTTAGCGGTAATTCACGTTCGGGGAACTTTTAAAGTTCCCCGAACGTTGGGTTAACGTGGTCTCCTGATTCAAAAATGCTCTATTTACTGAGGGGGCTTTTGCTACTGCTAAAATTGTCAAAGAATCATAATGATTAACGAATTTTGAATGTAGAAACGTGAGGCATCGCATCTCTACTAATTTAGCCGTCCCACCATAATTCCCGTTTGTGCTTTATTTTTCATCACATAATCAGCAAGAGGTACATTTGTTACAACGACTTTATGGTGTTGTGATGACGCATGAATCATATAGACCCGCCCATTTTTGCGCAAGGCAAAGCCCGTGTGGGCAATATCCATGCCTTCCAAACGGTTTGTTACTGCAATAATATCACCATCACGAATTTTACTTTCAATGTCTGGAATCTTATCTTTCGGAATATAAAATTTTTGCCGTTTGGTAATCTCTTTTTCAACCGCTTGAACCGCTACAAACGTAGCGGAATCTGCCATATTTCCGTACAACGTATCTTTTTTGTAACTCATGTAAAAGACCGCTTTGGAGAACGTTTGCCCACCAATCTCTTTCGTGATGTTCCGCAAAAGCCCTTGTTTTTCATTTTCAAACAACCAATCCGAAAAATAATGAAGTCGTGCTGCATAGTCAATTACGCTCTTGCGGTAACGGATATTGGTTAGATTTTTCTTAAAATTGTCGAAAGTGGGTGATCCAGCGCGGCGTGTTTGTGTCAACGCTACCATATTTTCGACAAAAGTGACACAATCAAATTTTTTCAAATTAACATCTAAGGCTTCTTCCTCTATTGGTCGCAACAGAGGTGTATTACCGCTTTGTTGCCCCGTGTCGGTGGTCGGCTTTGGATAGGCATAACCCAAAAAACTTTTACCGTAGCGCATAACGCCCTGTGCGGTCGTCGAAGGTATGGGTTGACGCATCTTATGTTGGAAAATATCCCAATCGGTAGCGGGTTTTCTTATAGTAATAAATCGTTTTGTGTTTTTGCGCGCTTTCTTAGTAGCTTGTGCGTTAACGCCGTGCGTTAGTAATAGGCAAAGGGCACACATTAAGGTAGATACAAAATTCATTGACTCTATTTTAATAAATGAGTCGCTAAAGTAAAACAGTGTGGGTTATTTGTGTAAAATTATCGTCTTTTTTCTTTATATTTACAATTATTAATAAAAAATGAACTCAATTTGTTAGAATTGTGTTAGTATTTTTAGTTAATTTCGCCGCACTTTTGTATATTTTATTTGAACTTTTTTTAATTTATACTACAACATGAGCTACTACGAAGAAATAGAGGAAGTTGAGGTTTTAGAGGACGTTGACCTTGAGGAAGAACTCAGTGACATAGGCATAGGTAATGTCGCTTATTTGATTGTTCACAACGATGATGTCAACTCATTTGACTGGGTCATCAAATCCTTCGTGGATATACTTGACCATGCCGCCGACCAAGCGGAACAGTTAGCTATGATTATCCACTACAAAGGCAAAGCAACCGTAAAAACGGCAGCTTATGCCGTATTGAAACCTAAAAAAGACGCTTTGTGCGACAGAGGTTTGTCAGCTATCATTGAAGGCGGTGACGAAGATGCTTAGGAGAATTTCAAAGGATTTCAAGAAATTTCAGATTTCAAAGGATTCCAAATTTGAAATTCCTTGAAATTCCTTGAAATTCCTTGAAATTCCTTGAAATCTGAAATCCTTTGAAAATTTTTGAAATATCATGAGAAACCAAATTCTACGTTTCGTCTTTCCTATTATAGCCTTCACGGTGCTGACCGTTGCGACACAAATCGGTGGCATTATTTATCTATTCTGTTTGCCGATATTTCGTTATTTTAATGAAAAATTTGGGCGACAAATTCTGCGTATCTTATTGAGAATCAGTGTATTTGCCGTTGTGTACGGCATTGCTACTTTCATCGTTATTCCTCCTTTAGCTCAAAACTTTGGGCGTGTGCCGATGCCCTACAACGATGACAGTTCTCGGATTCAGCCGTGGAACTTTGGTACTGTTTTGCTCAATCGGCACTATGTTTTGCCCACTTTGAAGGCAGTTACTGAGGGGGCATCACAAAGATTGGCGAAGACAAGTCCGGGTGCTGTAATCACCTATTTGGATTGTGGTTTCCCTTTTTGGGACGGATTCAGATTATTTCCGCATTTGAGCCATAACGATGGTAGAAAAATTGATTTATCCTTTTTTTACACAGATACTAAGACCCGAAAACCCACCAACGAACGCCCTTCTTGGTCGGGCTATGGGGTGTGTGAAGAACCTCGTTCGGGCGAAGAAGACCGCCCTTTGTACTGTCAAGAACGCGGTTTTTGGCAATATAATTTTATGCAGCGTTATCTCACGCCACAAGGACAAAAAGAAAATTTTGTACTTGATGAACGCCGAACCCGTGACTTGATGCGTATTTTAATGGCGGATAACCGTGTGCAATTGCTACTCATTGAGCCACATTTAGAAAAGCGTTTGGGTTTCTCCAATACCCAAAAAGTACGAACACCACCTTGTGAGTCAGTACGTCACGATGACCATATCCACGTAGCGATTTACTGAGCTATAAGTTATATTCTGAGGAGTGGGCATAACCTAAAAACATCGTTTTTTGATTAAAAACAGATGTTTTGCGCGCGCTTCGCTCGCGCAAAAGGGAGGGAGACGTGGTTCGTTTTTCGGCGAAGCCGAAAAACGAACCACATTTGCCTCCCTCGCGCGAGCGAGGCGAGCGCGAGATGCAAAAAACGCTTTCAGGTTATGCCCATCCCTCAGTTATTTAACTACTATACACTTTTGCGAGCGAAGCGAGCAAAAAAGAATACGATATAAAAAGTGTATAGTAATTTGATAAGTTTTGAAACCATACATAAAATCTAAACTGCTGGTTCTCGCGCTCGCTTCGCTCGCGCGAGAGGGGGAATGTGGTTTATTTTTCGGGCTTTGCCCGAAAAATGAACCACCTCTCCTCCTTTTGCGCGAGCGAAGCGAGCGCAAAAGTGCCTTTTAATGCGTATTTTGAATTTATGTATGGTTTCAAATAGTAATTTGATAAGTTATGAATGATTGCTCGATTGGGGTTGTGTATGTCATAAAAATCACGAAAATCAAATAAATCATAGTTCAGACTAAGTTTTGTCATTTCAAAAAATAAATGCCGTAAGTGTTGATTATTTGGTAACTATTCACTTAAATTGCCCTTTATTTCTATTTACAACTCATTGAATGAGTTTATTTTGTAATTACTTAGTCACGCGCTCGCTTCGCTCGCGCGAAGTCTGTTTACATCGCGAATACCTTCGGGAGAGTTATGGGCTAAGTAATTACTTTATTTTTTAATTACTAAATAGCACACACTATGAGTTATTTTGCCAAAATTATCGCCTTGATGGTGGTCATTTTCTTTACGCACATCGCCTCTTCATCTGCACAATTGCCGAACACTCAAGTCTATGCCTTCGATTTAGGTCGCGATGGTGCGGGCTTTACTTTCTTGCGGTGCAAAATGCTCACCGCTTTTAATCCTTATGGCTACAACAATCAACCACAATGGGTTAACAATAATGAATTGTACCTTGCGGTTCAGTTCCCAAATGACACCAATCAGACTGATATTTGGTCTTTATCTTTGCTAAACAATGTCATAACCCGCGTGACTGCTACGGCAGAATCAGAATATTCTCCTACTTTAATGCCCGATAATCGTACTATTTCGTGCGTCCGTGTTGATGTAGGTGAATCTGGTACACAAAGATTGTGGTCGTATCCGCTTGACCGTTCTTCAACGGGCGCGGATTTGATTTCCCTACATCCAAATGTAGGCTATCATACATGGCTAACAGACAAAGAATTGGCTCTTTTTATGGTGGACGGCACGAATAATTATTTGAAATTGGTGAATGTAGATGACCAATCTTCTATCCAATTGACCTTCGGCATAGGTCGTTCTTTGGCGCGTATGAAAGATGGAAAATTGGCTTTTGTGCATAAAGAAACACCTCAAAAATGGGTCATTAAAACAATGCACCCAACATCGTATAAAAGCACAAACATTGCGGAGACCGTGCAAGGCAGCGAAGACTTTGCTTTACTGTCGGACGGTACTTTTTTGATGGGTTTTGGTCCAAAAATATTTGCTCTGTACCCTTCCGACCCTAAAAAAGAATGGGTTGAAGTAGCCGATTTATCAAAATTTGGGCTGACCAATATCAAACGAATTGCCGTTAATAGAGACGGTGACAGAATTGCTATTGTCAATGATTTGCCAAGAAGATAAGGGAAATTTCAAGAAATTTCAAATGATTTCAATAATTTCTTTGAAACCATACATAAAATCAAAATACGCATTAAAAGGCACTTTTGCGCTCGCTTCGCTCGCGCAAAAGGAAGAGAGGTGGTTCATTTTTCGGGCAAAGCCCGAAAAATGAACCACATTTCCCATTTCGCGCGAGCGAAGCGAGCGCGAGAACCAGCAGTTTAGATTTTATGTATGGTTTCAAAATAATTTCAAAGGGTAATGACTGGATTCCAGTCATTGCCCTTTGAAATTTGAAATTCCTTGAAATTCCTTGAAATTACTCTACCTTAAAACTGCGGTCAACGTAGTAGAATTGTCCTTTTGTCTGCACCGTTGCGGTGACAGTAAGCACATCACCTGCCTTTAGTTTTTTTACAAATTTCGCCATATCTTCGTTTACCGACCCACTACTTTTCGCTTCTGCAATTTTCCTCCTACGTTCTCGCTCAAATGACAATTCGTTGATGGTCAAAGTAACTCCCATTTCATTGCGAACGATAATGGGCATACCCAGCATTTTTTTGAGTAAAGTTCGATTTACTTTTTTTGTCTGGGCAAAGCCCCAAGTCAATTGAAAGCCATTGGAAAACGCTGATTCATCACGGCGAGAAAACTTAATGGGTAGTGTCATCGTTGCGCGAACGGATTTTCCAGCAAGTTGAGCAGGTTGCCAAGTCGGTAAAGCACGCACAACTTTCAGTGCCGCTTCGTCGTGTCCATTTGAAAGACCCCTCAGTATTTTGGGGTCGAGAACACGCCCATTTTCATCTACTTCAAACCGCACATAAACCGTCCCCACAATATCTGATTTGGGTGGCAATATCATATTTTTAGCAATAAAAGTCACTAAAGTTTGATTAGAACAGGCGCGTTTTTCAATCGAACCGTCGGGTAGATTGGCACAACCAATAAAATACGGCATCTGGTCAACCGATACTGAGGGGGTCGAGTTTTCGGAATTATTGGTTAAATCTTCTATTTGTGCGACAAGATTTGAGGCATTTATTAAGATAAAAATAATCGAAAAAAAAGAATGTTTTGTAAACATCAATATTATTTTTTTATAATTACTTGGACTATTGCTCGCTTCGCTCGCAAAAAAGAGGAAAGTGGTTCGTTTTTCGGGCAAAGCCCGAAAAACGAACCACATTTGCCCTCTCGCGCGAGCGAAGCGAGCGCGTGACTAAGTAATTGAGGAGTGGGCATAACCTAAAAACATCGTTTTTTGATTAAAAACAGATGTTTTGCGCGCGCTTCGCTCGTGCAAAAGGGAGGAGACGTGGTTCGTTTTTCGGCGAAGCCGAAAAACGAACACATTCCCCTCCCTCGCGCGAGCGAAGCGAGCGCGAGATGCAAAAAACGCTTTTAGGTTATGCCCATCCCTCGACTAAGTAATTACGTTTTTTTGATAAAAATGAGGTAAGGGAATTTCTGGAATAATTGATTGTTTGACAATTTTAGTGGTGTTGGCTTTAAAATGGCGTGAAAATACGTATCGGATACCTTAAAGTTATCCGATATGTACTCAGCACCACTAAAATTGTCAAACAACCAAATAATTTTACCTTTGTAAAGGTTTAAGTTTACTTCCAAATACGACGTTTTATGGGACACGCCCACAATACTGAGCATTTTTCCCGTCCTTATCATGTTTAAAAATCCTTGTCATCTTAATTCAAACAATTTCTTAATGATTCCGCGCATCTACGCCCCAATTCAATTTTTCCCTTAGTGTTTTCAAATACGTATCGCCGTGCAATTGAATAAGTTTGACCGTAAAATCACAATTTCTTACTGCCAATTGAATATCGGAAGTGATTTGTTCAAAACGTGAATCGAGAGTGCATAAAAAATTTTCGGCACGTCCTTCTATCTCAAAACTAATCACCGAACGGTCGCTGACGACTACGGGACGCACATTGAGGTTGTGTGGGGCAACGGGCGTGATGACAAAATTGCCTGAATTCGGAAAAATAATTGGACCACCACAACTCAGTGAATAGCCTGAAGAACCAGTCGGTGTGGCAACAATCAAACCGTCCGCCCAATAAGAATTGAGGTATGCCCCATTCAAATAGGTGTGAATCGTAATCATTGAACTGCTGTCGCGTTTCAATATTGTAAAATCGTTGAGCGCGAAACGCATATCATTAAAAAGTGGTTTGTTGGATTCTAAATACAACAAACGTCGTGCTTCAATCGTGAATTGACTGCGAATAAGCATTTTTACAGCCTCTTCAATCCGCGCTTTGCCAATGCCCGCCAAAAAACCAAGTCTTCCCAAATTGATACCCATAATCGGCACATCAGAATCCCGAACAACCGTTACAGCATCTAAAACAGTCCCGTCTCCGCCAAGTGTCAAGACATAATCAAAGCGGTGAATTTTAAAATCCAGATGGCTATTGAACAAAGCTACTTCTCGTTTAAACTTAATTTTGCCCTTTATTTGCGCAAAATAAGGCTCAAAAATATAGGTATTGACCCCCTCAGTATGGAGAGCGTCAAAAAGGATTTGGACAAAAGGCGTGTCTTCAAAATGAAGAACTTTGCTATAAATTGCAACCTGCATAGTGTTATGAGTGCGTGAATAAAATTGTTTGATAGTGACTGGCTCTTTCTCGCTTCGCTCGAAAATCGCCCTTAATGAGTTTTTTTAGGGCGAGCGTGTGTTTTTTGTTGAAAAATCGAAGATTTTTCAGCAAAAAAGACACGCTCGCCCTAATAGGTTTATTTCACACGTTTTTTTTACAAATTAAAACTGACAAGCTGCTCCATTTACTTTGAGCCACTTTTCATGTTCTTTGTAATTGGGCATAGCCGACGCTACCAGCGACCAAAAACGGTCGGAATGATTCAGTTCCACCAGATGTGCCAATTCGTGAATAATCACATAATCTTGAACAATTTGCGGTGCAAACAACAAACGACTGGAAAAATTCAAAATACCTGATGACGAACAACTGCCCCAATTTGAATGATTGTATTTGAAACGGATAGTTTTTATCGTTTTCTTAAAATGTTTGTCATTGAGTTCATCTACGCGTCGCGAAAATGGTAATAAAGCATCTGCCGCTACAATACGGCTGATGATGGTGCTGATTATTTTCTGACGGTTTTTAGGCTCGGTGTAGGCATCGGCTTTTATGTCAATTGTTCGTTTATCTTTTGTAACAATCAAACGTCCTGTGCATGACTTTCGTGCTTCATACATTATTTTTATCGTGTATTGACGTGTTCCAACTGTCAAAATATCCTCGTCTTGGTATGTTTTCTTATTGAAAAACTCGTACAACTCTGGCTTTAACGCCATGCGTTCTGCCAATTTTTTTTGAATGTCCTCCAACAACTTTATTTCGTCTTCTTGGTTTTTAAGTAGAGGAATACGTACCAACAATTTATTATTTTTCGCAAAAGCAAATCGCCACCCCTTTCGATAGGGTTCGCGGTACAAATCAACGGGGATTTTTTGCTTTTCAACTTCCCAAACAACGGCAACAGGCGTAATACTCATATCCTTTTTGAGTGCTTTTATAGCTCTGGTCTTTTTCCCTTTTGGGTTGAGTGGGTGCAAAATATTGTCGAAAAAATTAATCAGCATAGTTCAATTTCTAATGTTATAAAATTTTATCGGGTAAAAGTAAGCATCTTAAACGGGGAATCTTTGTAGGTTTGCCCTTGAATTTTAAAAAAAATGAAAATCAAAGTAACTATTTACCACGCGCGCTCTTCGTTCGCGTAGAAAGAGGGAATGTGGCTTATTTTTCGGCTTTCTCTAAAAATGAACCACTTCTTTTCCTGTCGTTGCATGAGCAAAAGGCACGTAGCTAAATAGTTGAAAATCAAAACATTTAAAGAGTTAAAAATAATATATTCAATTTTATTTTGCATAAAAATGGTAATTACTTAGCCTATTGCTCGCTTCGCTCGCAAAAAAGGGGAAAGCGGTTCGTTTTTCGGGCAAAGCCCGAAAAAACGAACCACATCTCCTCCCATGCGCGAGCGAAGCGAGCGCGTGGCTAAGTAATTACGAAAAATGAAGATTAATTCGCTGCATCTTGAAATTTGGAATCTGAAATTTGAAATCTTCCTAAGTCAAACCACTTATATATGACAGCTTACATCGTTACCGTCGGCGACGAAATTCTTATCGGTCAAATAACAGATACGAATTCCGCTTGGATGGCACAACAACTCAATTTGCAAGGTATTCGCATCGTTGGCAAAACCTCTGTCGGCGATGTTCATCAAGAAATTATCGAATCTATCCGCTACGCTTTGACTAAAGCCGATTTGGTACTCATGACGGGCGGACTTGGTGCAACTAAAGACGACATCACCAAGAAAACCATTGCCGAATTTTTCGGCGTCCCGATGGTCTGGCACCAAGAAACGTATAACCGCATGGATTATTTCTTCAAGCGTATCAACCGTACAGTTACTGATATTAACAAAAATAGTTGTTTTATGCCTGAAAATGCCCTTGTTTTGAAAAATGACCGAGGACTGGCACCCGCTATGTGGTTTGAAATGGATTCAGAATTTCCAATGTCTAAGGTTAACTTTCAAGCAAAAAATTCGGAATTTCAAATTTCAGATTTCAAATTGCAAGTTGGGAATACTGAAGGGGGGACAAATGTTTCAAAAAAACAATCTTCACCCAAGAAAATTCTTGTTTCTATGCCGGGTGTTCCCTACGAAATGCAACATTTGATGACTGACCGTGTTTTGCCAAAATTAAAAGACAGTTTTCCAATGTCGCCGATTGTACACCGCACTATTTTGACGGCAGGAGAAGGCGAAACAATGTTGGCAGAGAAATTATCTGATTTTGAAGACCGTTTGCCCGACCACGTAAAATTGGCTTATTTGCCTTCACTTGGTACGGTAAGATTGCGCTTGACGGCACGCGGAACTGATGAAAATACCTTGAATCAAGACTTAGACACCTTAAAAGCTGAACTTGAAAGCGTTATTCAACCAGCAGTGGCGGGTTATGACGATGACACTATGCCCGTTGTGGTTGGTCGTATGTTGAAAGAACGGGGATTGAGGATTGCTTCGGCAGAAAGTTGTACGGGGGGGTATTTAGCGCATTTGCTGACTTCTGTGGCAGGGAGTTCCGCCTATTTTGAAGGGTCGGTAATTGCGTATTCTTATGACTTGAAGGAATCTTTACTTGATGTGTCGCACGAAACTTTGATGAGAGTGGGTGCTGTGAGTGAAGAGTGTGTTCGTGAAATGGTACAAGGCGCGGTGAAAAGAGTGGGGGTTGATTTGGCTGTGGCAGTATCGGGCATTGCTGGACCGGGTGGCGAAACATCAGATAAACCCGTTGGAACAATTTGGTTGGCGGTGGGTAATAGCGAAAAAATCACCACAACCAAATTGGGCATTGACCGAGGACGAGCGAAAAATATTGAATATGCGGCAAATGTAGGCTTGAACTTGATTCGTAAGTTTTTACTTAGTTGAGATTTGAAACCACACATAAAAACTAAACTGCTGGTTCTCGCGCGAGCGAAGCGAGCGCGAAAGTGTCTTTATAATGTGTCTTTTGAATTTATGTATGGTTTAAAAAGTTGAGATACCAAATTATCATAATTTCAAGGATTTTTGGATATTTGACGATTTTAGCGGTAACTCACGTTCGGGGAACTTTTAAAGTTCCCCGAACGTCGGTTATTTGAAATGCTTTGAAATTCTTTACGCGAGAATTGTTTGCATCAACTCCGCAAAATCATGCGTTTGACGCGGCATATCGGTATTTGGAATGTGAGCATTCATGCGCAAAAGGCACAAATGATTGTCTTTAAACAGCAATTCGATGGTGATTTCTGAAAAAGTGACCCCCTCAGTATTTTGGGCATTTCGGGGTGTCAAAATATGGCGTTGTATTGTTTCGTCCCAATAATCACGTTTAAAAAGACGTGAATCAGAGGTTGTCAACGTATAGTCAAATGCCATAAGTTGCTCTTTCAGATAGTCAAATAAATGAACAAACGCCGCGTCGGGAAAGCGCGTCAAAGCGGGGTGCAATCTAAAGCCTTTAGACACCGACGACTTTAGAAAATCAATGCCGTCATGTGTTTTATTAGGTACATTTTGGTACGTCATCAATTGTTCGCGAAGCCAAGTCAACAGCGATACCTGCCGTGTGGAAATTTTCCATTTATCATAATCGCAAATTTCTTGTTCGGTTCTACGAATAGTTTTCTGCGTATTTGGTTTGCTAACATTTGATAGCGTGGGATTATTTTCCAGTTTTGCTCTGAAATGTGTAAAAATGTCAGCCATGAGCCTCCTGAGTTTATGCTTTTCAGCAGTTGAAAAAAACGGTGTTCAAGGATATGTTCGGTTTAAAAAAGAACAACGGTTGTTTAAAATAAATCTCGGTTTCAGGACAGTTTTGGCTAAAAGAATTGTAAGTTAATTACGAGAAAAATAAAAAAAATGTAAGTGGGATTATAGTTCTGCTGCCGTCAAGAATGTGCTTTTAAACGTTTCTTTTGTTTCATACATCAAAGAAAGAAACAATTTATCAAACGTTTATAAATGTTATCGTTTTGTTAACATCGTTTAACTTCTCGTTTAAAAATGCGTTGAGGCAACGGTTGTGTTTAATTCGTGTCTTTTTATGTCGGCGTCGCAAAAGTGCTAAACTTTTTTTGATATATTTAATATTAATTTAATTAATTCTTTAAATTTAAGTACGTAAAAAATTGATTATCAGTATTTTATATGAATTTTAACAAAAATGAAAAAATATTTTTTTTCATATTTTCGTTAAATAATCGTAATTATTTAGTCGAGGGATGGGCATAACCTAAAAGCGTTTTTTGCATCACGCGCGCTCGCCTTCCGCTCTACGCACGCGAGGGAGGAGAATGTGGTTTGTTTTTCGGGCCGTGAAAACGGCGCCCGCGCTCCTCTCTCTCTCGCAGCGAGCGAAGCGAGCCATAACACGCAATGGCACGCGCAGCGGCATGGCTTCGATGATGACGTGACTAATAAACCCCGCCTACCCAAAAAAGATAAAAAACACGTATTTTTACCTCCGAAAATCACAATTTAGAATTTATCACATGTACGACCCATTAGGAATAGCCACATTTTTTAATAACTCAGTGCGTACTCAATCTTGGTATTCACGAACACAACAAGCGATGTTACACGGGTCATTTCGATTGGCTACGTTTTTTAACATTCCTGTTCGGGTGCATTGGTCATTCGGGCTATTGATATTATTCGTCATTTATGTAGGAAAAGCCCGCGATGCAAGTTGGCTAAATATTGCTTTTTTTGGCGGGTTCGTTCTGGCTTTGTTTTTCTGTGTGCTGCTGCATGAATTTGGACACGCCCTTTCCGCCCAATATTTTGGTGTTTCAACCCGCGATATTACCCTATTGCCCATAGGTGGCATGGCACGATTGGACAAATTGCCCGAAAACCCGATTCATGAATTTGTTGTCGCAATTGCTGGTCCTGCTGTAAATCTTGTCATTTTTGGTTTGTTGTCCCTTGTTCTGTATTTTGGCTATCATTTGTCCTTCAATACAAACAACTACAATACGTAACTTGT
>JAXHNU010000006.1:0-11387 GCA_034520175.1 Saprospiraceae bacterium | reverse complement strand
CCACATTCCCCTTTTTTGCGAGCGAAGCGAGCTATGGGCTAAGTAATTACAAAAAATTTTTTTAATTGAAAACACGCTCGCCCCTGAAAATACCTCTTATGGCGATTTTCGAGCGAAGCGAGAAAGATCCAGTTTAAAGTGCAAGAACTAACGTTTGCCAAAAATAAGGCTACCAATTCTAACCATTGTAGAACCTTCCTGCATAGCCAACTGATAATCATCGCTCATGCCCATTGAAATTTCCTTAAATGTGGGATTGGTACTAAAATAATGGTTTTTTAAATTGTCGAAAATGCGTTTTAATGTTTTAAATTCTTTTTGAACTTGGATTTTATTATCAGTAAATGTACCCATGCCCATAACGCCGCAAATTTCAATGTTCTTCAAACCCTTAAATTCATCACTTTCTAAGAAAGAAAGTACCCCTTCAGTATCCAAGCCAAATTTTGTCTCTTCTTCTGCAATATGAAATTGCAATAAACAGGGAATAATCCGTTTATTTTTAATGGCTTGTTTATTAATTTCTTGCAATAATTTTAATGAATCCACCGAATGAATCATCGAAACAAAAGGCGCAATGTATTTGACTTTATTCGACTGCAAATGCCCAATAAAATGCCATTGAATATCGTGCGGTAAACTTTCGTATTTGTCCACCAATTCTTGTACATAGTTTTCACCAAAAATACGCTGCCCCTTGTCGTACAAAACCATTAATTGTTCATTCGGTTTTGTTTTTGACACGGCAACGAGGCGGGTTTGTGTGTGGGTCAATTCTTTTGTAATAGTATCAAACATAAGTGAATTTCAGATTTTTGTAAGTCGTTAAAACTAAATAAACGCTGCTTTGCGGCATATTTACGGGCTCCCGATGAAGGTCGGGACAAGTTCTTTTTCGCTTCGCTCAAAAATCGCCCTTTGAAAGAATCTGCTGGGGCGAGCGCGTTTTTTAATCAGAAAAATCTTCGATTACCCGATTATTTAAGCGCCGCAGGCTCGACCCATATTTATATGCACCGAGCCTACGGCTCTTAACGAAAAGATATGTGCATTTTCGGCGGATTGAAATCCACCGCTACAAAATCGGTCGAGCTTACGGCTCTGCGTAAGTAGGTAATCATAAATAATCGCTAATTTTCAGCGTATCCCTTTGCGCTCGCTTCGCTCGCGCAAAGGGAGGGGGAATGTGGTTCGTTTTTCGGCGAAGCCGAAAAACGAACCACATTCCCCTCCCTCGCGCGAGCGAAGCGAGCGCGAGATGCAAAAAAATGCTTTTAGCTTATGCCCATGCCTCAGTTATTATATTTTTTTCAAATGCTCAACAAAAGTAATCATGCTTTTTCGATTATTGGGGTCATAGACCCAATTATTATCAAAATCGGCGATAACATTTTTATTTGAACTGTTGCCAATGACCAAACTATGGAATTTTGTCTGATTGTTTCGCGCTTTTTGTATCTCCGCGCTCAATTCGGGCGCAAATTTCGGCATTACAAAATCGGAAATCATCAAAACGTCTGCTTTTTTATAATCTTCGGTTTCCAACTGTTTTAAAGCTGCATATACTGAGGGGGTCGCATCGGTGCCGCCTCTGAATGACATCGCTAAAAATTCCAACAATGCCGCCATTGAATTGTTTAAATCGGTCAGATTAAGTGTTTTTATTTCGGTAGAAAAAGAAATTAAATAACATTTTCTATTCTGATTAAGAGCCAATTTTAGGAGGGCAAAACAAAGGGTTTTTGCAACTCTTTCGGGTGCCCCGAGCATCGAGCCGCTTGTGTCCACACAAATAATAATTGCGCCTTTTTGCTTTTCTTTTAAATGTTTTCCTTTGATGCCTTTATCGCTAACGCTGAACGTTTTACTTTGATAATCAAAAGTTTGTAGTTTTTTTTCAACAAATTTTTTGAAAAAAATAGTCTGTATAATCGGTTCACTCAACAAGGCAGTTTCGGAAGGCAACAAACTACTCAAATCATCACTTTCTCGAATACCCACCAATTCCGATTTATGGGCGTGCGGGGCTTTCCATTCCGATTTAATCGCAGTATTTGCAAAGTTTTTTTCTTCATATTCTTTTTCTGCTTCGTGCATTCGTCCCAACATATTAGCTAATTGAATTAATGCTTCATCTTGATTCAATAAATTGGCGTATTGTGTCAATAAATCAAAATTAACGTGTTGCCAATCGCCTTTCGACATGTCCCAAAAACGCCCTAATTCATTTGTAATGGGTGCTAAAAGAGACTTTAATCTGTTTAATTCCTCGATTTGGTGGTACAATTCTTCACAAAAATACCCTCGTTTTTCGTCAATAATATTTAATTGATAACTAATTTCTTTTTTTAATAACAAACCTTTCCATTTATCGAGTAAATGTTCTTTTAAACTGTCAAAATTGTGGTTATTTTGGGCGTGATTATTTTGAGTTTCTTCATCTTGGGTATTATTACGTATTAAATCGAATTCTTTTTCATAAAAATCAATATCAATTTCTTGATACAAGGTATTTAATTCATCAAAATAGGGGCGTAAAACATCTTTTTTTTCAGAAATAGCGGTATTAAATTGCAAATGACTGAGGGCATTAAATTGTTCTAATAATTCTCTTTCTATTGAGTATGGATTATTTTGATTGAAATCTTTTTTAGATTTATTAATAAATTCTAAAATTTCTTGAGTGATTTCCTGTGCTAAATCTGCGTCATTTTGACACAATGTGCGCATGGTTTTATTATCCAAAATCTGCTGAATGACCCCGCTAAAACTGTCAATTTCGGTATCAAATACTTCTATTTTAGTTTTTGACGGTTGTTGTTTAAGTTCGTCAAAAATCGCTTTTGCCCATGCCTTGCGTTTGTTTTTATCCGCAATAAGTCCGAAATTTTCAAATTTACTGAAATTATTACTCATCTTATTTTTTCTTTACTGGTACTTTGAAACCATACATAAAATCTAAACTGCTGGTTCTCGCGCTCGCTTCGCTCGCGCGAGGGGAGGATGTGGTTCATTTTTCGGGCAAAGCCCGAAAAAATGAACCACTCTCTTCCTTTTGCGCGAGCGAAGCGAGCGCGAAACACTATATTTTATCCTCAATTATAATTTCTGCATCTTCCAATGTTTTATAATTATGTTGAATTTGCTTCAATTCAATATCTAATTTTTCAATTTCTTTTTGTGTGTGATAGACATGGGTTGAGACAATATCCGCTAAAACAGGATTAACAAATAAATTAATCCTCAAATGTTTTAAATCATTATTTCGGTAATTATTTAATTGTTCTTTTAACAAATTTGTATCAATAAACAAATCATTTACCGCATTATCCCAGTGTTTTTCAACTGTTTTATGCGGTTTTTTAGTAATTTGCCGCTTATCTCCATGCGTAATAGTGGTCAAATTATATTCTGTTTCTTCGACCAATACCGTAAATTCTGTACTGCCTTTACGTATTTTAGAGACGGGATTTTTATACAATTCACCCAATTCTAATTGGACATCATATAAATTAAATAATTGTTCAGTTGTATTTAATTCATTAAAATCAGCAATTGAAATGAATTTATTAATGTCATTATTCACGTCTTTATTTATGGTTTTATTCACGTCTTTATTCACGCCTTGAATTTCATAATAATCCGCATGAAAAACGACTAATTTTTCTTCTCTTGTGTCAATTATAAACTTAGTTTCTTCTTTTGTTTCGGTGTCTAATTCTTCGATTTGTTCTTTAATGTCTTTTACATTTATATTCAATTGATAGCCGTGTTTTTGAATGGCATCTTTTACAAAATTATATACCGTTTTTATCTGTTCGGGGTCATTCCAAAGACAGTGTTGCATTAAAAAACAATCCATTAAATCTACTTCTTTTCGGTCATTCAACAAGGCAGAAGTGCGCAATAAACGCACAATTTTGCGCCACCGACGGTCAGAAATATAAATAGAATTGTCTTGATTTTTATTGTAGTCGTTGATATAATGCCGAATGACATGAATCACATTAAAAACATTGGTAGGCAGCGCAATTGCATCAATTGCGGTTTGGATATTGGTGTATTGTTGGTTTGTGATTTTAAGGTCGTCAGGCACATTGTCTTGGTATGAAGTCAAGGTTTTTGAAATCATATCATTAAAATTTTCGGTTTTCTGCACATTTTCAACGATAAAACGCACCAAAAATCTGTCCCACAAGGCTTCCAAACCTTCTCCTTCGGCGGGCAATTCGTTGGAGGCGGCAATCAAGACTTTTATGGGAACACGAATTTCTTGCTCGCCATTTCGGTATATTTTCTCATTCAAAACCGTCAAGAGGGCGTTTTGAATAGACGCACCAGCCTTCCAAATTTCATCTAAAAAAACAATACTCGAACTCGGCAAATAATTTTTAACAAGTCGTTCATATTTGTCTTCATCTTTTAGTTTAGAAATAGAAACAGGTCCGAATATTTCATCGGGCGTACTAAACCGATTCATCAAATAATCGAAAGAAGTTGCTTCTGAAAAAGCAAATTTTAATCGCCGCGCAATCAAACTTTTAGCAACACCGGGTGCGCCCAAAAGAAAAATACTTTCGTTTGCCAGTGCCGACAACAGGGCTAATTTTATCACGTCTTCTTTCTCAAAAACGTCTTTATTTAACGCAATTAAAAGGTTTTTAATCTGCTCTTTTAGTGTCATTTTCTTTTAGTATTTAGGTTTTTTTGAAACCATACATAAATTCAAAATACGCATTAAAAGGCACTTTTGCGCTCGCTTCGCTCGCGCAAAAGTAGGAGAGGTGGTTCATTTTTCGGGCTTTGCCCGAAAAATGAACCACATTCCCCCTCTCGCGCGAGCGAAGCGAGCGCGAGAACCAGCAGTTTAGATTTTATGTATGGTTTCAAGTAGGTTTTCATAAATAACCTAAGTGAGGAGTGGGCATAACCTAAAAACATCGTTTTTTGATTAAAAACAGATGTTTTGCGCGCGCTTCGCTCGCGCAAAACGAACCACATTCCCCTCCCTCGCGCGAGCGAAGCGAGCGCGAGATGCAAAAAACGCTTTTAGGTTATGCCCATCCCTCATTTATGACTAACTACTTACCACAAAACGTAATTACTTAGCCCATAGCTCGCTTTGCTCGCAAAAAAGGGGAATGTGGTTCGTTTTTTCGGGCTTTGCCCGAAAAACGAACCACCTCTCCTCACTCGCGCGAGCGAAGCGAGCGCGTGAATAGGTAATTACTACAAAACTTAGATTTATGTATCAAACCTATTACGGTTTTTTAACAATCTTATCAAAGTCGCCCGCTTTAAACAGAGACATTTTTGACAAATTGATGTATTTTTTCAAAGCGGCGTTCACATCAGCCACCGACAATTTCAAAATGGCAGCTTCAAATTCAGCGTCCCATTTCAAGGTGCGGTTGAAGCCTTGATACCTGTTCAAACGTCCCACGAGAGAACGGTCGGTTGCGCGGTCAGTCATACGACTTTGGGTGATGCCTTTCTTGGCAATCTCCAATTCTTCTACTGTAATGCCTTCTTTCAAGATTTTTTCAATTTCTTCTTTGAAGGCTTTTTCCAATTTTTCGGCATTTTCGGGTGCGTAAATCGCATAAGTCAAAAAACTGCCTGTTTTGTCTTCTGCATCAGCCGACAATTGCGAGCCAACACCGTAACTAATGCCTTCTTTTTGACGAATCCGAACGGCTAAACGATTGCTTAAAAGACCGCCACCTAAAACGTAATTGCCGATATAGGTTGCGGCAAAATCGGGGTCAGTGTCGGCAAGTGGCAAATTGAGTGAAGCGAAAAACATGGCGTTTGCTTTATCGGGCGTTTTGATAGCGTCGTTTTTAGCGGGTACGTCTATGTGTTTTTTTACCAAACGGCTGTATTTTTTTGGCGATTTCCACGAACCAACCCCCTCAGTAACGCCCTTTTTAGCGGCTGTTTCGTCAAAATCACCGACAATAGCCACCGTTGAATTTGAGCCACCATAAAATTCTTTGTAGAATTTTTTGAGGTCGTCCACCTTTATTGCTTTTGTTTCAGCCATATCTTCTTCCAAAGTCGGTGTATAACGAACATCGGTTTTCGGATAAGGATTCATGTGTCTGTCCATTGCCAAAGCCGCTAAAGATTGAGGGTCGCTCAGTTGTTGCTCCGATTGTGCAAGGTCTTGTTGACGTATTTCTTCAAATTCCTTTTGTGGAAATGCAGGTTCACGCAATATTTCATTCACCAATTCCAATACTTTTGGCAAATTTTCCTTCACCGTTTCTATGGATACATTCACATTGTCTTGCCCACCATATACGCGAACAGTTGCTTTCAAACCATCGAACAAGTCTTTGATTTGTTGCTCTGTATGCTTTGTTGTGCCTTTCATCAACATTTTTGCCGTCATTTGTGCGGCTAAACGCTTGCCTTCCAAACTTTTTACATCGCCAAACCGTAGCGTCATATTGGCTGAAACAGTACCGCCACGCGTAGTTTTTTTCAAGAATGAGTACTTTGTTGTACCTGCTGTACCCACTTTTGTTCGCGCTTCGATGTTTGATACTGAGGGGTCAAACACTTCGCCTTCTGCCATTTGCGCACGTCCTTTGTAGCCTTCTACCAAAGCCGATATTTCGGGTGTGGCGGGAATCTCTGCACGGTCGGGTTTTACTTCTGGAACGAACAAGCCAACTGTCCGATTTGAAGGTTTGAAATAGGCTTTCACCACACGGTCAACGTCTTTTGCGGTTACTTTTTCAAGATTATCGCGGAGAATAAAAAACAAACGCCAGTCACCGACGGCAATAAATTCCGACAGTAAATAGCCTGTTTGTTCTGTATTGCGGAACAATTGCTCCAATTGCTTGAGATTTTGCGTTTTTGCACGGTTGACTTCTTCCTCACTGAGGGGTGTCTTTGCCACCTCGTCAAGCGTTTTAGTCAAAATCATTCTTGCCGAATCCAAACTTTGTTCTTTCCGAACGTCCGAATTGAAATAAACAAACCCTGGGTCGTGTGTTTGCATCGCATAGCCCCAAAGACTTGTTGCCTTGTTTGCAGCTACGAGATTTTTGTACAATCTGCCCGAAGGATTATCCGTAATGGCATCTACAAAGCATTGAACAGCAGGGAAATCAGTATGAGAACCTGCGGGAATATGATAGCCTGCCGAAGCCACTTGTACATCACCGACACGTTTCAATATAACATTGCGCTCACCGTCTTGCGTTGGTTCAGTTGACCAAGTTGTAGGCAAAGTGCGGCTTGGTTTGGCAATACTTGAAAAATATTTATCCACCAATTTCAAGGCTTTTGCTTCATCTATTTTACCCGCCACTAACAAAACAGCATTGTCGGGCTGATAGAATTTTTGATAAAACGCTTGTAAATTTTCAATCGGCACGTTCTCGATGTCAGCGCGGTTGCCAATTGTGGATTTTCCGTAATTGTGCCACAAAAAAGCGGTGGACATAACGCGCTCCATCAACACGCCAGACGGGTCATTTTCACCCATTTCAAACTCATTGCGCACCACTGAAAATTCCGTTTCCAAGTCTTTTTTAGCGATAAACGAGTTGATCATACGGTCACTTTCAAGGTCTAATGCCCATTCCAAGTTTTCATCGGAAGCCGTGAAGGTTTCAAAATAATTGGTACGGTCAACCCACGTTGTGCCATTGAAACGTGCGCCGCGTGTTTTGAATTCCCCGGGAATGTCCTTGTGTTTTGGCGACCCTTTAAAGACCATGTGTTCCAACAAATGCGCCATACCCGTTTCGCCATATCCTTCGTGTCGGCTACCGACTTGATAGGTGATATTGACGGTCATCGTTTGTTTCGACGGGTCGGGGAAAATGAGAACTTTCAAGCCATTGTTTTTGAGGCGGTACTCGGTAATACCTTCAACCGACGTGACTTTTTCAATATTTGTGGGTAATTGCGCCGTTAATGTCAACGACACGCCGAAGAAAAAGCCCATAATGCTTGTTTTTACAAATTTGATTTGCATGTTTTATAGAATGAATTTTGTTTAGAAATTAGATGTTATGCGTTATTTAAAATTAATTATATGTTTCTATTGCTCGCTTCGCTTGCAAAAATGGGAAAAGTGGTTCGTTTTCGGGCAAAGTCCGAAAACGAACCACCTCCCTTTCTTGCGAGCGAAGCGAGCTATGGGCTAAGTAATTGTAACTATTTTAACATTCGCTTGATTTTTATGACTCGTAGCGTCAAAATGTTTATACAGCCCAATAAGTACGACTACCCAGATAATAACGTAATTTTCACGTCTTAGTAGCATGAACGCGCCAAATTTAACGTTATTTATCGCTTAGTCAAACAATATTTTAGATTAAACACTTATAATATCGGACGGATAGAGATAACCTGTTTTTTCAAGCGTTGCAGATTAGAGAGATTTAAAATTTCGGCTCTTTGACAATTTTAGCGGCAGCTAAAATTGTCAAAGAGCCGAAATTTTAAGCGTTTCAAAGTACTGAAATCGATCTATGGCAGTTTGAAATTTGAAATGTGAAATTAAATATGCAGCAGGTTAAGCATTTCTTCCGAAGTCAATTCTTTAACTTCGTCGGGTTGCAAATTGCTGAGGGACAAATCTACTATTTTTATCCGAATCAGCCGCAAACACGGGTGTCCGATAGCCGCACACATGCGCCGAACTTGACGATTTTTCCCTTCGGTAAGCGTCACTTCAAGCCACGACATGGGCTTGTTGCCCGATGATTTTGGCAATGGCAAACGTACCCAAAGCGGTTGATTATCGAAATATACTGAGGGGTCTTCCACGGGTTTACATTCGGCGGGTAAGGTGTCATATAGCTTTTTTTCAATCTTAATAGTCACACCTTTTCTAAATTTTTCTAACGATTCTGGATTTGGAATCCCCTCAATTTGCGCCAAATAAGTCCGCCGATGCGCAAATTGTGGATTCAAAAGCCGATGATTGAGCGAACGGTCGCTTGTTAGAAGCAACAAACCTTCACTGTCTTGGTCGAGTCGTCCGATGGGATAAACATCTTTTGGAAACGTAAAATTCAAATTTGCCAATGTTTTTTGACCCGCCACTTCTTGCGAAAACTGACAGATTGTATCGAAGGGTTTATTGGCGATGAAATAGCGAAAAGGCATGTTTGTAAGATTGAATTTTGAAAAATAGGTTTAATCATTTTAGCACAAATAAAACTAAAGAATAAACACGCGCTCAGTATTTTTTGAAATTTTTTAATTTAGTTGTATCTTTGCAGAAATCAATAGTTTTTTATGAAAATGTTTTAACATACAAAAATACCACTTAATGAATGCTTTAGCAATAAAAGTTGAAATGTTTGAAATGTTGTCAGAAACACATGATGACGCACTGCTTCTGAAATTGTATAAATCAATGAAAGAAGTATTTGAAACCACTCAATCAGATTGGTGGGACGATTTACCAATTGAACAACAAATACGTTTGCAAAAATCTATAGAAGAAAGTTATGACCCTGAAAACCTTATTGATCACGAAGTTATGAAAAAAAAACATGCTAAATGGTTAAGAAAATAAAATAGAATAAAGCGGCTGATAAGACCTTTGATGAGATTACTAACTATCTGCAAACACAATATTCCATTCAAAGTGCAGAAAATTTTGCAAATTTGGTCTATAAACGAATAGACCAAATTTGTGAAGGATTAACAGTTGGGCGTATTTCTCCTAAAACTAAAACAGTATTGATTTTAAAATTGGATAAACATAAACAAATGTATTATCGCTTAGTTGGTACAACTTTAACTATTGTTGATTTTTGGGATACGCGGCAAGACCCCGTACAAAAACCTTATTAACCTTTATTTGGATTGTTGTTTTTTCGCCACGAATACACCAAAACCACAATCCGCGAATAACTTGCCACCCCCTCAGTAACGCCTTGACTTTTTAAGAAAATATCGTTGAGTTTGTCCGTAGAAAACCAAGTTGGGTATTGATTGAGGCGTTGATTGATAGCTTCCAAATCGTTGCGAAAACCCTCTGGCAATTGTGCGCGAAAAGCGGTGTATGCTGCTGGATTTGTGCGTCTGTAATTCGATGCCACATACCGATAATAACTAATCAAACCAGAATACCGCGTAAACTTATCAGAAGAATGGATACAAGCCAAATATGCGACAAAATTAGCCGTCGCTTCTTCCGTCCAACCATAACCATGTGCCAATTCGTGCGCCATTGTAAACGGTTTTTCCAATGGGTGCAATGCCGCGTCAATCGAAGATTCTCCCGTAAAAGGCATGTAAATACCCGAAATGCCGAAACGAAAAAGCAAACCACTGGGCGAAATCTGCCGCCCCCGCAAACGTCCACCTGCTTTGAAATTGTTTTTTTCTAAGAAATTAGACACATCTGTCCGCATTTTATCTTCAAAATTGCTCGAAATGTAATGTGTACTGAGGGGGGCTGTTTCCATGATTTTTCGCGCATCAATGGCTTCTTTAGCCGCAATTTCTAATTCTTGACGCAAAGCAATCGTGTCGGGTTGTGCGAGGGTGATGCCCAATTGTTTAGAAAAATTTGGACGGGCGTAGTTGTAGCCCCACAACATTAAAAAGCTAAAAATGCCGAATCCTCCAAAATTCAATACATTGCGTCCACTGAGTGCCAGCAGTTTGCGGAACGGAATTTGTTTGGTAAACAGCGTTCTAACAAATTTATAGACATAAAATAATGCAACGCCATAAAACACCAACAACAATGGAAACGGCAACCACGCCAATGTCCAATCAAACAACCAGCGAACGCCCAGAAAAACGCCCCGACTGTAAAACTGTTCAACATACTGAGGGGTCGTATTGGCAACAAAACGCAACAATAAAGCCGCCAAACCAAGCATTGTCCAATGCCAATTTGCCCATAGATTTTTAATATTTTCTCTCATCTAAATATTACCGAGATTAGGCAGCTACACCGCCCGAAAATCTCAAAGCGAAAATTGCTGTTTTTTAACAATAAAAATATGTAAACGCACGAAAATCAATTTTTTAAAACGAATAAAACGACTAAAAAGAATGTCAAAATTCACAATTCAAACGCCTAACGTTTGCCACGTAACTAAATCCAATTCTCGAAATTCTGAATTCTTGAAATTTGGATTCTTGAAATCTGAAATTCTTGTTTTCTTGAAATTTGGAATACTTGGAATCTTTGGCATTTTCCTGTCTTGCAATGCCAAACCGACCCCCTCAGTAAATTATGCTGCAAGCCCCTCGGATACAACGCATTTTGAAACCCAAGCCTTGTCCGCCGAAGACCGCGTAAAGCTCGCTAAGGCAACAGGCAAAACGGTGAAGCCTACTGATATTGAGGCTTTGGCGACACAAATCAATCAAGCAGCAATACGTAACTT
>JAXHNU010000038.1:0-23158 GCA_034520175.1 Saprospiraceae bacterium | reverse complement strand
TTGAACGGTAATGCGTGCTTTTGTTGTTGTTGCATTACCACAACTATCTTTTGCCGTGAAAGTCACAAGAGCAGAAGCTGAATTACCACAAATCGGCTCATTCAATGCTGCGTAATCGTGCGTCCAAACAACGTCCCCACTACATACATCGCTTGCCGTGCCGCCACCGTGATTGTTGAGCCACGCATTGACAGCAGCAGTATTGCCCAATCCGTCACAGTCAATTATCGTGTCTTTTGCCGCAATTACTGAGGGTGGTATGGTATCTATAATTGTGAATTTGGCATTGGTCGTATTTCTATTGCCACACTCATCAGTGACGGCAAAAGTGATATACGCCGAGCCTGTTTTGCCACAACTATCGCTCAATGTCGAAAAATTATTCGTCCACGTCATCGTAGGCGAATAATTATCTGTGGCAGTTGAAAAGCCGTGCAAACTAAGCCAATTGTTAAGGTCAGCAAGATTGCCCGCGCCGTCGCATTGCACGGACGTATCGCGGGCTGCAATGACTACTGGTCGAGTAGTGTCTTTAAAACCAACATCAATCGTCAGATTATTTTCGCCACTTGCCAAGGTTATTGAGTCCGTCATACCCGTCAATGGGTCGGCATTGCTGTCTAAACTTGGGTCACTACCTTGATTTTTCGCGCTTAAAACGATGCCTGTTGGCGTCAATGGATTTGAAAAAATCACAACATAACGCCCTGATGAAAGATTTGGAAACGAATAAAAACCAAGCGCATCTGTGAATGTATCCTTACTCACAACCAAGCCATCAAGCTGAACACCACGCAATTTCACAGGCACATTCGCCAAAGGGCGTTCTGTTCCTTGCTGAATCCCGTCTTCTTGGCAGTCCACCCAAACATAATTTCCGATTGACGAATTGCAATTATCCACTTGAATTTTTAGGCTATCGCTTGTCGTTTCACAACCACTTCCCTGCGTGACAACCAACCGAAAATAGGTTGTTATACTGAGGGGGGGTGCTGGATAATCAATTGAACCTGCACCCACAATATTTGTCCAAATTCCGTTGCCTATTCCACTTTGCCATTGATAAACTGCCGTTCCTGTGCCACCTGCAACAGCTCCAAACAACTTGATTGAATCACTTTTACAAATAAAATAATCGTTTGAAATCAAGGTAACAATTGGGTCATCAACAATAATCGCTTTAACTATTTTAGACGTATCCGTGCCACAACCGTTGCCCGTCGCGCTCACAATGACACGGTAAAAACGCGTGCCTATTGCCATTGAATTGGGTATAAAACTAAATGAATTTGCGCCCGCAATATCCGCAAACAAAAGACTATCCGTACTGATTTGCCACTGATACAAAAGCTGCGGTGTACCACCTATTGCCGTTACCAAGAAAGGAATATTTCCACCCAAACACTCTGAAAAACTAACTGGATTTGTCGTGATTTGTGGGTCTTGAACCACCCGGATAAATTGCATATTCGACGTTGCCGTATCGCAACCCGCCACATCGCATATCCGCAAAGCACGGTAATACGTTGATTGTATCAAGTCGGGTGTTGTGTAAGTCAACGCTCTTTCACCAACTATATCAAACCACAAAGTTCCATTAAGGCTTGATTGCCAATGGATTTCACACGCTCCTGCTCCTTCTTGGACGGTTGCCGTCAAGGTTGCCGTACCACCCGAACAAAGAGTTAGCGCACCGTTTAGCACGATACGCGGGTCACTAACGACCGAAATCGTCTGTTCGTTTGAGATAACGCAGTCAGCTTGCCCCCTCAGTATAGTCGCCGAAAAAGCGATGAAAAGAAGCAATAAGATTCGTGTTTTTGTAAAAATAGTAGCCATAGGGTTATGAGCAAATTAGCCTACATATCAATTGCGGAGTGAGGGGAGCATACGTGGAGGGATTGCAAGTGATAATCAAAATAAAGTAAGTTGTGTGAACATTTTTTTAATAAAGTAACGTGTAAATAACAAGTTGGTGAAATTCGCGCTCGTTTTGCTCGCAAAAAAGGAAAAATATGGTTCGTTTTTTGGGATTGCCCCGAAAACAAACCACATTTTTCTCTTTTTGCAAACGAAGTGAGTAAAAGAACTTTAATTACAGCAACCACTTCCCGTACACGTAAATTTCGCACGGTATTTCAAATCACCACTCAAAGCAGGTGTTGTATAAGACGGCGCATTTTCACCTGGGATATCCTGCCAATTAACAGGTGTTACAGCCGTATTTTGCCATTGAATCGTACAACCTACACCACCCGCAACCATTGCATTGAGCGTGACATTGCCACCCACACAAATCGTATTGACCGGTACAGAAATACTAATTGTCGGTTTAGGATTTACAATCACCGTTGCCGTCGTCGAAGTTTGAGGTCCGCAACCATTATTGCCCGCCAAAATTGTCACCCGATAGAATATTGTACCCGCCGCTGCCGAAGGCGGGGTGTAGCTTGCCAAATTATTGGCTGTTACAGCCGTGCTTGCCGCAGACCAACCACCCGTACCCGTTGCCGATTGTTCCCACAAATAAGTGATTGTACCAGAACCACCAGTCACTACTACTGTCAATACATCTGTTCCGTCAATACATTCAGTAATATTCGCAGGTTGCGCTGTAATTGCCAAATCAGGACGAATGATAACGGTTGAATTTGCAGAAGTTATAGGCTGACAGTCATTGCCAGATGCCGATACTGTCACACGGTAGAAAGTTGTGCCAGCCGTTGTTGAAGGCGGCGTGTAAACAGCCAAGTTGTTAGCCGAAGCCGTCGTGCTTGCAGCAGACCAGCCACCCGTACCAGTTGCTGATTGTTGCCACAAATAAGTAACTGTACCAGAGCCACCAGTCGTTGTAACTGAAATTGTATTGTTGCCACCAACACACTCATCAACGTTTACAGGCTGTGCCGTAATTGCCAAATCGGGACGAATGACAACAGTTGCATTTGTAGAAGTTACAGGCGGACAACCATTACCAGACGCCGAAATCGTTAAACGGTAGTAAGTCGTACCAGCCGTTGTTGAAGGCGGTGTGTAAGTTGCCAAATTGTTCGCGCTTGCAGTTGTGCTTGCAGCAGACCAACCACCAGTACCCGTTGCTGATTGTTCCCACAAGTAAGTAACTGTGCCAGAGCCACCAGTCGTTGTAATCGAAATTGTATTAGTACCACCAACGCACTCATCAACGTTTATAGGCTGTGCCGTAATTGCCAAGTTCGGACGAATGATAACCGTTGAAGTTGCTGAAGTTGCGGGTTGACAATCATTGCCAGACGCCGAAATCGTCACGCGGTAATAAGTCGTACCAGCCGTTGTTGAAGGCGGTGTGTAAACTGCCAAGTTGTTAGCACTTGCCGATGTGCTTGCAGCAGACCAGCCACCCGTACCCGTTGCTGATTGTTCCCACGAATAAGTGATTGTGCCAGAGCCGCCAGTTGTCGTAACTGAAATTGGTAAAGTGCCACCCGCACATTCGTCAATATCAATCGGCTGCGCCGTAATTGCCAAATCAGTACGGATAATAACAGTCGCGTTCGCAGAAGTTATAGGCTGACAATCATTGCCAGATGCCGATACCGTCACACGGTAATAAGTCGTGCCAGCCGTTGTTGAAGGCGGCGTGTAAACTGCCAAGTTGTTAGCACTTGCTGACGTGCTTGCAGAAGACCAAGCACCTGTACCCGTTGCCGATTGTTCCCACAAATAAGTGATTGTACCTGAGCCACCAGTTGTTGTAACTGAGATTGGTAAATTACCATTAACGCACTCATCAACGTTTACGGGTTGTGCCGTAATCGCCAAATCAGTTCTAATAATTACAGTTGAATTTGCAGAAGTTATAGGTTGACAGTCGTTGCCAGATGCCGATATTGTTACGCGGTAGTAAGTCGTGCCAGCCGTTGTTGAAGGCGGTGTGTAAACTGCTAAGTTGTTTGCGCTTGCCGAGGTGCTTGCAGCAGACCAACCACCCGTACCTGTTGCCGATTGTTCCCACAAATAAGTGATTGTGCCAGAACCGCCAGTTGTCGTGACTGAAATTGTATTATTGCCATTAACGCACTCATCAACATTTACAGGCTGTGCCGTAATCGCCAAATCAGTTCTGATAATTACAGTTGAATTTGCCGAAGTTATGGGCTGACAGTCATTACCAGATGCCGATACTGTCACACGGTAGAAAGTTGTACCAGCCGTTGTTGAAGGCGGCGTGTAAACTGCCAAGTTGTTAGCCGAAGCTGTCGTGCTTGCAGCGGACCAGCCACCAGTACCCGTTGCCGATTGTTCCCACAAATAAGTGATTGTACCAGAGCCACCAGTTGTTGTAACTGAGATTGGTAAATTGCCATTAACGCACTCATCAACGTTTACGGGTTGTGCCGTAATCGCCAAATCGGTTCTGATGACAACAGTTGCATTTGTAGAAGTCCTAGAAGAACAACCATTGCCAGACGCCGAAATGGTCACACGATAGTAAGTCGTGCCAGCCGTTGTTGAAGGCGGTGTGTAAGTTGACAAATTATTTGCCGTCACTGCCGTGCTTGCATTTGACCAGCCTCCCGTGCCAGTTACCGATTGCTCCCAAAGATAAGTGATAGTGCCAACTGCTCCCGTCACCGCTACACTCAAGCCCAAGTTGCCACCCACACACTCATCAATGTTGACAGGCTGTGTCGCAATGGATAGATTTGGATTGACCGTTACGGCTTGCGTGTTTGACGTTGCCCCGTCGCAACCAATGCCCGTACATGAGTAAAGGGCGCGATAGTAAAGCGTCCCCGTAGCTGCACCCGATGCCAGATAAGTAGTGGCGTTGTTCGTTCCCGATGCGGGTCCCCAACCTGATGTACCCGTTGTGGAAGACTCCCACAAAATTGTACAAGCCGCCGTTCCACCCGTTGGGGTTGCCGTCAATGTAGCTGAACCGCCTTGGCAAATTGTTGTCGCGCCGACTATGCTAATAGCAGGGTCTGGTACAACGCTTATCGTAATTTCGTTAGAGACGGGACAAGTTTGCCCAAAGGACTGACTAATCGAGCCGACAGAAACCAACAACACTAAAAGACTAAATTTCGTAATTAAAGTTCTTAAATGGATCATGAGCAAAAGTTTGCTATTCTGTTGAGAAAAATGGGGACGTGATGAATATAGGAAATTTTCAAATTTTCTTAATAGTAATGTTCAAACTTTTCAAAAACCTTTCCAAACTTTCAATTTTCAGTATAAATTTTGAAACCATACATAAACTCCAAATACACATTAAAAAGCACTTTTGTACTCGCTTCGCTTGCGCCGAAGGAGAAAATAGGGTTATTTTTCAGGCTTTGCCCTAACAATAACTCATATCGCCGTTAGCATCAGCGAAGGAAGCGCGCGAACCAGTAGTTCAGATTTTATGTATAACTTCAAAATACAAGCCGTACCGCAAGACTGAACACCAATCAAACTCAGCTTGACCGAAACGGTGTAACGGCACATTTTTTGAAGAAAGCATTTGTTTTGAAAACCAAAAAAAAATGGGGGAAAATTGGCAAATGGGGCGTTTTTACCAATCAGATATGGGATATAAAGTAAAGGAATAAAAAAAAAAATTAGTATCTGACATTACGCAGTCTTGAAATTTGGTAATTAATTCTTCTTACACCACAAAGATACCGCTTTTGTGTTAGAGCGCAAGCGAAGAATGTACCTATTTTTATAGTGGATTTTATATTTTTTTTTATTATATTCTTAAATATTTAATTTTTAAATTATTACGTAAGTAAGTAGCTATTCATAAATAATCGCTACTTTTCATTACACGCCTTTGCGCTCGCTTCGCTGGCGCAAAGGAAGAAGAAGTGGTTCATTTTTCGGGCAAAGCCCGAAAAATGAACCACATTCCCCCTTCTCGCGCGAGCGAAGCGAGCGCAGAAGGGGGAATCTACGACAACAACCCCACAGTAAAAAAACAAAAATCGCCTTAAAAACTAATGTTCTCAAGGCGATTTTTGTTTTTTTACTGAGTTTTTCTATTGACCGTCACCGTCTTGGTCTGCACCGCCTTTTTTATCACGGCTTTTACCTTGTTTTTGACCCTGCTTTTGAGCGCGTTTTTCACGGTTATTGTCTTGACGCGCTTTCTTCATTTCAGAATACTTCGTAAATTGTTCTGGTGTCATTACAGCTTTCAATTCTGCTTCGTGGCTTTTTGCCACTTCGCCCATTTGTGTTTTTTTCTGGTCTCTTGACAAAGACGCATCGGTTTTGATTGCCTTCATTTTACCTTTGAATGACTGCGCAATGTCCTTCATTTTTGCCTTTTGGTCAGATGTCAAACCCAAGTCGTCAGCCCCCGCTTTCATTTTTGCTTTGCGGTCGTCTTTATTGATTTTTCCGCTTTGCGGTCAACTTTGCTTGTTTTTGCATCTTTGAGTGGTGCAGGTGCAGCATCAGCTTGAGCGAATGTGTTGGCTACAAGAGCGAACATAAAGGCAAATACAATTGCTAATTTTTTCATAATTTTGGAACGTTTTTAATAAATAAAGAAGATTTCAAATTTTAAATTATCCTAAATTGATTTCCAATATTTTGAAAATTCAATCAGGTACTTTAACCTAAGTTTTGTGGTAGTGCCTCAAAACGCGCCGCCTTCGGCGGCGCGGGGGATTTTTCGGAGCGAGCCGTTTTATTTGCTAAAAATTTGGGCTTTGCCCAAATTTTTAGCAAATAAAACGGCTCGCTCCATTAGATTTTCCTCGCGGCGAGGTTCCGCGTTTTAATACAGCTTCTTAGATTAGTTTACTTATATTCAATTCTTAAATTGTAATTACTTAGTCACGCACTCGCTTCGCTCGCGTGAGGGAGGATAGGTGGTTCGTTTTTCGGGCTTTGCCCGAAAAACGAACCACATTCCTCTTTTTTTGCGAGCGAAGGGAGCTATGGGCTAAGTAATTACCTTAATTGTTAAAATTTCTACGCAGCGTAGAATGATGATAAGACGAAGCGTAAGCAAAATAGTTTATTCAGATTTTAAATTTTAGTAAAATCTTAACAAAGTTGTTTTTTGAGTCAATTATCTGGAAATTTAAAATTTTTCACTTCTTCCTTGGTCATTTTCCCTTTTTTATCCAAAATCGGCGTTGGGCGGGGTGCTTCGCCGTCTTTTAGTACTATAGTTGGCACTTTATCGAGGTGTTCCCAAACCTCTTTTTTCAATTCAAAGGCTTCATAAGTGCCATCGGGAACATAAGTAAATGGAATTGTTGGATTTTTTGACGCCATTGTTTCCAAATGGTCGTGAACGATACAATTCATTTCGGTATCAAAATTCAGACGCACTACCACATCTGCCGAGTATGTCAACACAAGGCGATTCAAACGCTCTCTTTTGCGCCCTGCAATATCCGCCACCTCAAAAACGGGCGAACCAAACCGCACATTCGCCCCCCTCAGTACCAACACGTCGCAGACCTTAATGTGTTCATCTGCATTGTTGGCATTGTAGCCAAAAAGCAGATATTTCATGCCTTCTCTGGTTTTGAATTCCTTCACATTATAATACACACAGCCAAACCAACTATCGGGCTGCAAAAATTCCTTCTCTGGTTTTGGAATATCCGCTATATTATTTGTCAATTCTATCACAATTGGCTTTGGACGGTTGAGTTGCACAAAACCAAAATACTGATAATTGTCCTTATCAATGCACAATTGCCACGTAAAAACACGCAATGTCCCATCTTTGGGTTGCTGAATAGAAATATTTTCAATTTTTGAAAAAGGATAAGCAAAAGCATTGGGCAATGACAAAGCCTCCCGCACCAAAGGCAATAGTCGTTCATGTGCCGCTTGCCGTTCAGAGAGTACGGTATCTTGCACGGCTATTTTCGCCAATAGTGTTATCGTATCTTCAAGCACTGCCAGCCGTTCAAATGCAGCGTTGTGGCTATTGTTCGACTTTATTTGAGCCGTTGATAATTGGTGTATTGACAAAAGGATAAGCGCAAAAACGAGTTTTTTCATTTTTCTTTAGTAAAATTTCAGATTTAAAATTTAAAATTTCAAATTTCAATGCGGCAAAAACGATAGCATTTGAAAAAAATTGCATAAAATTTTATTTGGTGGCTCGACAAAAGCGTAGGATAGATGTAAAAATACACTAATCTTCGTGACCAAATTTTGTTTTGAAGTCTTTGTTCTATTATTATTTATCAAATCCGAAAATAAATAAAAATGCTTTTAATGTCTTTTCAGTAAAATTTTTAAAGGTTTTTTAGTTAAAAAATTGGTTTTTATTTTTCTCTGCCTTACCTTGCGTCGAAATATTAAAAACACTTTTATAATCATACGAAATTAAATTCGGTTATCCTTATGAGCGAAAAATTTGATAATATTGACTTGAGAATCCTAAAAATTCTTCAAGAAAATTCTAAAATCACAAACCTTGATTTATCTAAAAAAATCGGTTTGTCCCCCGCCCCTACTTTGGAGCGTGTGAAAAAACTGGAAAGTACAGGTGCTGTTGTGAGTTATCATGCGGCTGTAAATCCACAAGAAATTGGGTTGAATGTGAAGACATTTGTTCTCGTCTCTTTAGCATGGCAAAAAGACAATGCCTTGAATAACTTTTTGGATAAAATCAAAGAGATTGGCGAAATCACCGAATGTTATATCATCACGGGAGAAGCGGACTTTTTGATGAAAATTGTTTGTAAAGACATTCCAATTTATGAACAATTGCTGTTCAAAACCCTTTCTCAAATCGAAGAAATCGAGCGTTTAAAAACCTTGATGACGCTTTCTACGGTGAAAGATTCTAAGGTTTTGCCATTCAAATACGAATAAAAATTGCAATATTTCGATTTTCCAAAAGCCACAGACCGAGCGCGGTTTGTGGCTTTTTCATTACAAAGGAATTAGTGTCTAATCCAGCCTAAAATATAAAACATGAAAAAAGAACAAAAAACCTTAATTTGGCGATTTTATACTGAGGGTTCCTCCAAGATGAATTACCTACTCGGCACCATGCACGTTACGGACAATCAAGCCTTTGCTTTTGAGCAAAACATGAAAAAACGTTTGCTCGAATGTGCTATTTTCGCCACCGAATTCAATTTAGACGATGCGGACTATAACACCGCACAAGCCGCAATGATGTTACCCACAGGTCAGACATTAAGCGAGATATTGACCAAGAAATTGTACGAAAAAACGGGCAAGTTTTTGAAAAAACGATTGAATGAAGACATCAGCAATTACGAATATTTCAAGCCAATTATGTTTTCAAAACTCATTACGGACGTTGTTCTCTCCAATGACCAACTATTGCCACTTGACGATATGTTGTTCCAATTTGCCCGCGAAAACGACCGCATACTGAGGGGGGTCGAAACCTTTGAAGAGCAGATAATTATCTTGAACAAAATGTCCCTAAAAAGTCAAATCAAATCGTTGAAAGATATGATAGGCGGTTTTTCAAAAGTCCGTCGTGAACTCTTAAAAACTGCCGAATTGTATGCCGAAGGTGATTTAAAAAGTTTGTATAAAACCGCAAAAGGTTCAGTAAAAAGCAATCGGCAATTGATGATAACGGATAGAAATGCGCTCATGGCACGTAGAATCGCCGAAATGTCGGCAGAAAATACAGTTTGTGCTGCAATTGGAGCAGGACATTTGTGGGGCGAAAAAGGCGTGTTGAATGGCTTACGAAAATTGGGTTTTAAGGTTGAACCTCAATAAGGAAGTTTCAGTTTAAAGATTTCATTTTTTTTCTCAAATAAAAAATAGCAGTTTGACAGTATGGTTCTAAATAGCCATTGTTGGCGGTTTGCCATTTTTTAATTTCCTTTTCACAATTAGTTTTAGTCCAATCATTTTTCTCCAAAGTCAATCTTGCTTTATCAATGAGTGCAATATAGTCATTTTTTCAGAAAAAATACCCCCTCAGTATTTTTAACGTATTTTGACCTTTTTTACTAGTTTTGCCCACGTTTTTCACTTTTCGTTTTTCACTTTTCACTTAAATAAAATGCCTAAAAATACGCGCCAAGCAAAACTCGAAGCCTTCGACCGTCTATTGACTATCATGGACGAACTCCGCGAACAATGTCCGTGGGATAGAAAACAAACAATGGAAAGCCTCCGCAATTTGACGATTGAAGAAACCTACGAATTGGCTGATGCTATCTTGGACGGCGACCTAAAAGGTATTCAAGAAGAACTCGGCGATGTGATGCTGCATTTGGTTTTTTACGCCAAAATTGGCGATGAACAAAATAGCTTTGATATTGCAGATGCCCTCAATGCGGTGTGCGAAAAACTCATTTCACGGCATCCGCACATATACGGCGATTGGGTCGTGGCAGATGAAGAAGAAGTGAAACGCAATTGGGAAAAATTGAAGATGAAAGAAGGCAAAAAATCCGTGTTGAGTGGTGTGCCGCGCTCATTGCCCGCCATTGTGAAAGCCTTTCGTATGCAAGAAAAAACGGCAAAAATTGGTTTTGAATGGGAAAATACCGAACAAGTTTGGGAAAAAGTGGAAGAAGAATTGGCAGAACTCCAAGAAGCTGTTGCGTTTATTCCCGATAAAAAAGAAGAAGAATTTGGCGATGTCTTGTTTTCACTCATCAATTATGCCCGTTTTATTGACGTTGACCCAGAAACAGCTTTGGAAAAAACGAATCGGAAATTTAAAAAACGGTTTGAATACATAGAGGCAAACGCGCCACGCCCTTTGGAAGATATGAGTTTGGCAGAAATGGACGCCTTGTGGAACGCCGCAAAGAAATATGACAAGTAAGTTATGAGTTATGAGTTATGAGTGGTAATTACTTAGTCGAGGAATGGGCATAACCTAAAAGCGTTTTTTACATATCGCGCTCGCTTCGCTCGCGCGAGGGAGGTAAATGTGGTTCGTTTTTCGGGCAAAGCCCGAAAAACGAACCACATTCCCTCTCTATGCGCGAAAGAATACACGCGAATCAGTAGAAAGCTACTTTACTAAATTAGCTTTCATCGCCATATACACGCCATTTGACCAGCCAAATCCATCTTGAAGCGGGTACTCGCCGCCGCCTGCTTCAAGCGAATCGTCCACGACATTGTATTTTTCCATCATTCTTCCAGTATTGGCATACACGCGCTCATTTGTTGCCATCCAACGCTCTTTGACGAGTTTTGCCGCATCTTTTAATTTGTAATTCATAAAGCCCTTGTAAACAACCCAATGCAAAGGTGCCCAACCATTGGGTGCGTCCCATTGTTGTCCCGAATAAATCTCAGTTGTTGTCAAGCCGCCCGGTTGTAAGAATTTTTCCATAATCACTTTCGCCACTTTTTTGGCTTGCTTGGGTGAGGCAATTTTCACAAATAATGGGAAAGCAGCCGCCAGCGTGTAACGGTCGGAACGCTTCAAATTTCTGGCATCTAGGTCAAAATAGTAGCCTCTTTTTTCATCCCAATTATAACTATTGACTCTATCTGCCCGATTGATAGACCTATTTGTGTAACCTTCTTGGGCTGAGTCATCAAACTTTCGTTCCGCCACCTGAGCAAGTTTTTGCTCTAAAACATATAACATACAATTCAAATCAATGGGTATCAAATCGGCTGTATAAATAGTAGAAAAGTTTTTTGATGTCCTAAACCACCGACTACTAAAATCCCAACCCGACTCTGCTGCCGCCCGAATATGACGGTAGGTGTTGACGTGCAATTCTTTCGTTTTTGTTGCCAATGCTACGTCTTCTTTGTAGGCTTCGGGGCGCGGCGTAGAATTTTGGTCACAATAGCGATTCATAATGTGCATACTGGGAAAATAAAACATATTGTCCAAAAAACTCTTATCGGACGACTTCAAAGGACGAGTTTTCCGCATCCAATGGTCATACTCCATTTGCAACTCGACTTGGTATTTTCTGAGAACATAAAGTTCGTCAAATGGCACATAATCCTCGCACAATTGAACCATAAGCGCGAAAACAGGCGGCTGCGAACGTCCAAGATAGTACGTTCGATTACCATTTGGGACGTAGCCATAAGTTCGGATAAGATAGGCAAAATTTCGCATCATGTCATTCACAATGTCAAAACGCTCCGATGCAACCAAGCCCAACATCGTGAAATAGCTATCCCAGTAATACATTTCCCTAAATCGTCCTCCGGGAACAACATAAGGAAAAGGCAAAGGAATCAACGAATCCTTAATCAGTTCCACAGATTCTGGCGGCTCAACGGGTTCTGGTGGCTCAACTGACACGACTGGTACGGCTTTAAAAGGTCGTCCACGACGTACAGGTGGTGGTGGCGGCGGCGGTGGCGGCGGTGGTAGTGGCGGCGGAAGAGTGAAATCGGCAGGTCGTACCAATACGTCCCACAATGCTTCTATGTGTTCAACAATCGTTCTGTTGGGGTCACTTTCAAACGCCTCTCCAGTATTTCTGGGCAAATCGAAATTGGCTAAAACGAAGGCTTTTAAATCAAATTCAGGTGTATTTTTTAGTTCCTCGTATTGCGCCACAATTTTACTCAAAGGCAATTTGGGCATACAATCGGGAAAAGTTTTGCTGTCTTCAAAGACGCTGGTCATCTGGACTTGCTCAAATAGGTGTCCCGTTTCGTGTATCTCCATTGTGAAATTTATTAAAAAAGAATAAACAAACTATCAAAATACTGAGGGGTATCAATGAGAAATAAAAAGCGGTTTGCCCATCATAATTATCGAAAATTGTCCCCGTAATGCGCGAACCTAAAGTACCTCCCAATGCTGAAAAAATAACAATCAACCCCGTCATAGTCCCATGTTTTTGAACGGGCAAACTACTGAGTATTTGGGAATTGAGAGCAGGATAAATTGGTGCGAGTAAAAACCCAGTCAAAGGTAAAACAAAAGCCGCCATTGGCGCATTTGTCCAACTTGTAACAACTTGACTACCAATATTTTGCGCCAAAGGCATTGCCACTAAAATCAAACCACCCACACCTAATAAACAAGCTGTCAAGACATTGTACCAATGGTATTTTCTTAATACAATACCTGCCAAAAACCGCCCAATCGCCGTTGTTCCTGCCAAGATTGTTGACATCTGGATACTCAAACTTGTAGGCAATTTAAGCACTTCTTTGTTGAAAGTAGGTAGCCATGTCGAAAGGCTTTGCTCAATTAAGACGTACAAAAATATGCTGGCAATAAAAACCATGACAATAGGTAAAACCGCTAATTTGAACATATCCGCAAAGTCTTCGGACAGAGGTTTTGAAGCAGGTGTCTGTACTGAAGACTCATCAAGCGGCGCACTCAACAACAAGAAAAAAGCGGCAGCTGAAATACCCGCCAAAACATAATAAACTTTAAGCCAAGCCGTTGATTGCGGACTGGCATCGTCAACAAAAGCTGAAAAAATAAAACCGCCCGTCATAATCCCAACCATAAAAAACGATTCTATGAAATTCATAAAACTCGCATGATCTTTTTCATTGGAGGTCACAAGTCCAATTGTAGAAAAAACGGATACTTTTATCAAGGCAAAACTTGCCCCAATTGCCGCAAAAAGCAGTTTTGTTGTGCCAAAACTTGGAAAAATTGCCATAACAAGGCAGGCTGCCGTTACCATTGCCAAGCCAATGAGCATAGATTTTTTGTACCCAATTCGACTAATGTATGACGCAATAATGAATGATACTGCCGCAATAGTGAGGTCTTTAAATGCCTCTAAAACGCTCGCTTCGGCTTTCATAATGCCGTAATTGTTTTGCAATTGCAAAATAACAATACCTACACTATTCAAGAAAATAGCAAAGACAAAATAATTTAAAAATAAAGAAAGTTTAATTTTCCAATTAGCCATAATAATAATGAATAAAAGTGTATAACAAATTCTCACTTTTGATTTTTATAGCTCGCTTCGCTCGCAAAAAAAGGGTGTTTCGATTTTGGGCTTCGCCCAAAATCGAAACACATCTCCCTTGTTTTACGAGCGAAGCGAGCTATAAAAACGAAATAAGGACAATTTGTTGTACACTCATGAATAATGAACTTACTGTAAATGATTTACAGAAAGTAATTAACTGCGGAGTGGGCATAACCTAAAAACATCGTTTTTTGATTAAAAACAGATGTTTTGCGCGCGCTTCGCTCGCGCAAAAGGAGGAGGCGTGGTTCGTTTTTTCGGCGAAGCCGAAAAACGAACCACATTCTCCCTCGCGCGAGCGAAGCGAGCGCGAGATGCAAAAAACGCTTTTAGGTTATGCCCATCCCTCAGGTAATTAACTACACAAAACAATCAATTCCTTAAAGTCGCGCCAATATACAAATTTACATTTTTATTTGATAAAAAGTATCAATTTTCGGCGTGTTCCCAGAGGTTTTTATAAATTTGCCGTCTTTAGAATTCCTACTAAAACTCAAAACGATGAAAAAAGAACTGTCCACCACTTGGTCTTATGCCGAGTTTCACGCTTTTGTACTCTTTTATGCCGCAAATGCTGATAGCCGAATTACCTCAGATGAAATTGCCCTAATCCGCACGAACCTAACCGAAGTACAATATTTAGACATTGAATCTGCTTTTAAAAGCCATTCAGATGCAACGGTTTTAAACCACATTTTGACGTATAAAGACCGTTATTTTGCCACACAAACTGACCGCGAACGGCTTTTGGCAGATATGCAAGCGGTGTTTAATGCTGACAATAATTTTAGTACTATGGAGCGCAATATGCAACGCATTTTTCAAATAATGATTTAATTCTAAAATCAGTAAAATGGAATACAGACAATTAGGAAAAAGTGGGGTCAAAGTCAGCGTTCTTTCGTTGGGTTCGTGGCTCACATTTGGCAATCAAATCGGTGATGATGTGGCTGAGGCTTTGATGCAAACGGCTTATGATGGTGGCATCAATTTTTTCGACAATGCAGAAGGCTATCACTTCGGCGAAGCCGAAAAAGTAATGGGTAAAATCCTCAAAAAAAGGAAATGGGATAGAACGAGTTATCTCGTGTCGTCGAAAGTTTTTTTTGGTAGTCGCCGCGACCAGAAGCCTAATCAAGGCGGTTTGAGCCGCAAACACATCACCGAAGCCTGCCACGAAGCCTTGAAACGCTTGCAAGTGGATTATTTAGACCTCTATTTTTGTCATCGCCCCGACCCCTCAGTACCAATGGAGGAAATCGTTTGGGCAATGAATCACTTGATGACGCAAGGCAAAATTCTGTATTGGGGTACTTCAGAATGGTCTTCTTCGATGATTATGGAAGCCCACAAAGTGGCAAAAGAATACCGATTGATTGGTCCAACAACGGAGCAACCTCAGTACAACCTGTTCTGGCGCAACCGCATCGAATTGGAATATCTTGATGTATTTAGAACCGTCGGATTGGGCACAACTATTTGGTCACCTCTGGCAGGTGGTACTTTGACCCAAAAGTACGTGGACAATATTCCCGCCGATACGCGCATGGACATGCGTGGCATGAAATGGCTAAAAGAAGTTGCTTTGACACCCGAACGCTTGGATTGCATCAAAGCATTGAACAATTTGGCGTTGGAATTGGACACAACTTTGGCAAAATTAGCCATTGCATGGTGCGCGAAAAATCCAAATGTGTCAACCGTGATTTTGGGTGCATCAAAAGTAGAACAGTTGTCAGAAACGATGGATTGTTTGTCAGTTATTCCACTTATTACTGAGGGGGTCTCTCAGCGCATTGAAAGTATTGTGAATAACAAACCTGTCTTACGAATTTTGTAAAACGATAAAACACGCCGCCTTCAGCCGTGCGGTTTTTTATCGGAGCGCGCCTTATTTTTGTTAAAAATTTGGGCTTTGCCCAAGTTTTCAACAAAAAATAAGGCGCGCTCCATTAGAAACACTACGCGCTTTAATATCTTAAATTTTGACATCTCCCTATGCAGCCACTTGCTGAAAGAATGAGACCTAAAAATCTCGCAGAATACATTGGGCAACGCCATTTAGTGGGCGAAAATGCCGTTTTGCGCCGTGCCGTAGAAGCTGGACGGATTCCTTCGATGATATTGTGGGGACCGCCTGGTGTAGGCAAAACGACGCTTGCAGGTATTATTTCGGCAAGTTTAAACCGCAAATTTTACAGTTTGTCGGCTATCAATTCGGGGGTAAAAGACATTCGAGAAACGATAGAAGAAGCCCGTCGGCAACAGTTTTTTAATACACCACAACCAATTCTATTCATTGATGAAATACACCGTTTTTCAAAATCCCAACAAGATTCTTTGCTTGGGGCAGTCGAAAAAGGAATTGTAACTTTGATTGGAGCAACCACTGAAAATCCGTCTTTTGAGGTCATTCCTGCTTTGTTATCGCGCTGTCAAGTCTATGTATTGCAACCTTTAGAAGCCGATGATTTAATCAATTTGATTAATACATCGCTTGAACAAGACGCCGTTTTAAAGATGAAAAATATAGCAATAAAAGAATATGAAGCCATATTGCAATTGAGTGGAGGGGACGCCCGAAAACTACTTAATATCTTGGAATTGTTGACGGAATTTGCGCCCAATAAACCTATTCTTGCTAAAAATAAACGTGCAGAAAATCAACAAAATAATCAAGAAAAGAAAGAAGAAAATCAAGAAGACTCAGACAAAAACGTCGAAAAAACGCCCCATACCCCCGAAGATACTGAGGGGGTCTATTGGGTTGATAATGAATTGGTTACCATAATTATTCAACAAAATATTGCACGTTACGACAAATCGGGTGAACAGCATTACGACATTATTTCTGCCTTTATAAAATCCATGCGTGGCAGCGACCCCAACGCAGTTGTTTATTACTTAGCTCGCATGTTGGAAGGCGGCGAAGACCCTCTTTTTATTGCTCGTCGAATGGTTATTTTGGCATCAGAAGACATTGGTTTAGCCAATCCCAATGCTTTGCTTTTGGCAACAACGACCTTCCAAGCAGTACATCAAGTCGGTATGCCCGAATCGCGCATTATTTTGAGTCAATGTGCCGTTTATTTAGCCACCTCAGCCAAAAGCAATTCAACCTATGTCGCCATTGAAACCGCTATTGCGAAGGTAAAAGAAACGGGCAATTTGCCTGTTCCTTTACATCTGCGCAATGCCCCCACCAAACTGATGAAAGAATTAAACTACGGAAAAGGCTACCAATATGCTCACAATTACGTCGGTAATTTTGTAGAACACGATTTTTTGCCAAAAGAGATTGAAGGCACTACTTTTTATGACCCCTCAGTAAATGCAGCAGAAACGCGCATTAGAGAACAATTGCGCCAGCAATGGAAAGAAAAGTATGGCTATTAACATATAAAATATTATTATTATAACTAAACACATTCATAACTAAATTATGTTATTTTTGACTTCATACATGTTTAAGTGGTTTTAAGGTTAGGTGATTAACAAATTAAAGTTATAGCTTTGCTGAGTGATGAAAAATAAATTTAAGCGTTTTCTTGTAATTACTTAGTCACGCGCTCGCTTCGCTCGCGCGAGGGAGAAGAGGTGGTTCGTTTTTCAAGCAAAGCCTGAAAAACGCACCACATTCCCCTTTTTTGCGAGCGAAGCGAGCTACGGGCTAAGTAATTACAGTTTCTTAATGCTTATTAAAGACGAATTTTCTTTAGCAAACCTATAAATCTTAGAAATTACAAACTTATATGAACTTTATAAAAACCTACAAATTCTGTTTATTCTTGGTTCTTACTTGCCTGACAATTTCTACCACTTACGCTAAAAAACTCAGCAATTTATATTCTGGAAACTGGTATGATGGCAACATCTGGGCGGGGGGCGTTGCGCCTTCTACTTTAGATGTGGTGACAATCAGTAGCGGCACGGTTGTCTTTGCGAATGGTGGCTATGCCGACTGTGATAGCCTAACGATTAATGGTATTTTCAATGTGGGACGCACCAATTTTACGGTTGGTGGACGCGATTTATACACCGATTATCGCGCTATTCGCAATACATCGTGCATAATCAACGGAGGATTACGGATTGATGGTGATTGGGACAACCAATTCAAAGTGTATGGCAATATGAAATTTAATGAAGGGTCAACTTTCGAGATGCCCGCAGGGAAGATAATGATTGATGGGGCTGCTTTTACGCCCGAATTGAGTGTACCAGCCGATAAACCACTTCTGGAAGTAGCAGACGGGGCAAGTTTCAAGTCAACGGGCGGTTTGATTATATTTTTTAACCCACATTTTTTTCAAAATGGTTTGTGCCTAAAAGCAGCAAAACATTTTTTCGCCGTTTCATTTGGCAATAATGACGCACTTCCACTTTTTGCCTCGCGCACAACCAATGATTTTTTTATATCTGAAACTGTCAAGCCGACAATCCAGAATCTTTATTTAAAATATTTGCCCAACCCTGCACGACAGAATAAAGTTGTTTTGAACGAAGGTATGTCCTTTGAAACAATGCAATTAGCCAAAGGTGTTTTGGCGGATAAAAGGGGAAGTTTGAAATTTTCTAAGGATATATTTTTTAGTGAAAATACACAAATTGAGTGCGATATTGAACTTAATGGCACTGGAGAACAAAAAGTAGGAACATTTACGAACAGTAGTGTGGGGATTATTAAAGGCAATTTGATAGTCAATAATCCCAGTAAAGTTCAGATTTACATTAATATGGACTTGCAAGGTGGCACAGTTCAGTTTTTACAGGGCAAAGTGGATTTGACAGATAGAACGATGACGGTGAGCAGCCCACCAACTGGGGCGAATAACAAGGCTTACTTCATTACAAAAAATAATTATACTGCGAGTGGCTCGCTTGTTATTAAAAATTTAGATGGCACAACGACTTTTCCTGTTGGCACAGACAACGATTATTTGCCCGCTACAATTACCGCTTTCGGCGGCGATTACAGTGTAACAGCCCGTCCTTTGGCATACTATCCCAATTATGGTTTTTTTCCCCTCAATATGCAGTGGGACATTAAGCGACTGACAGGTTCAAGTTCGGCTGAAATTCGTTTGCAGTGGTCCAAAGACGTTGAAAATTCTAATTTTTCAAACAATCGGGCAGTGGCACGCATTTTTAGAAGTGAATCGGGCAATTGGTATCCCGTGGCAAATCCGCCTTATGGTATAACAAATATTAATAGTGAGACTTTCTCAAGAAATATCCAGAATATTGATTATTTTACCTCTTTTACTTTGTTGACAACAGTAGTACCCGTTGATTTAAAACGTTTTTATGCCGAGACATCTCTAAAAAATGACCTCGGTTTGGCTTGGGAAACGGCAACAAAAATCAATAATGCAGGATTTGATATTGAAAAAAGTACAAACGGTGTTCTATTTTCCACAATTGGTTTTGTAAAAGGCGTGGGTAATTCAGTGGCTTTAAATACGTATCAGTTTACGGATAATAACTTCATTAAATCGGCTTATTACCGCTTAAAACAATTGGATATTAACGGAAAAATAACCTATTCTCCCGTTATTTATGTACAAAAAAATAACGAAAAATTAGGATTAAGCATTTATCCAACTTTAATTACGCAAGAAGATGTCCTAAAAGTTGATATAACTAATGCGTTTGAAAATACAACGGAAATTGGCATTTTTAATAGCAACGGACAACTTGTTTTTAGCAAAAAATTAGCAAAGAACACCCCTTCATTTAATATTCCCGTAAATGACTTAGTAAAAGGTATTTATTTTGTTAAAGCTTTAAATGGTACGAACAGAGTGGCGTCAAAATTTGTAAAAAATTGATAATTACTTAGGCGTACACAGATTTTCGCAGGACTTGCGGCTCGCGGTGTACATTTTTCTGCTCGCTCCGAAAAAATCCCCCGCGCCGCCGAAGGCGGCGCGTTTTGAAGCACTACCACAAAACTTAGGTTAAATAATCGGTTTTGAAATTTCGGCGGATTGAAATCCGCCGCTACAAAATTAGTCATGCCTACGGTATTTTTAGCACATCGGCGTAACATAAGTTATTTAGAAAACACCATAAAACCCAGATTTAATCTCATACCTACTAAATTTACAAAAGAACCATTTTTAGAAAGAATACCACTCAAAGATTTTTTTTTAGCCGATTGTAATCGCTAATACCTTGCTATTGCCCCGCAATCCCCCAACCCGAAGGTATATACATTTTCGGCAGATTCAAATCCACCGCTACAAAGTCGATAGAGCCTACGACTCTGAATAACATCAGTTAGCAGAATTTAGTGAAATTAGAAGCAAAATATTTTTTACAGGACTTCATTTAAGTTGAGGTCTTTTCTAAGACAAAAACCTATATTTGCGGCGTCTAATGAGTTAAAAGCAAATAAAGTATCAAATTTAATTCTGCAAAACATTGAAAATCAATTTATTGCAGCTTAAAATCTGAAATCTGAAATTTGAAATCATCTAAAAGCAAATCATCTTTTTAAATATTCAATTTCCAATAAATGGCTTTAAAATGCGGCATCGTCGGCTTGCCCAACGTCGGTAAATCTACCTTATTCAATGCCTTGACATCGGCAAAAGCACTCGCTGCGAACTATCCTTTTGCAACAAAAGACCCGAACGTTGGCATCATCACCGTGCCAGACCCACGACTCGATGCCTTAGCAGAAATCGTCAATCCAAAGCGTATTCTACCTACCACAGTTGAGATTGTGGATATTGCAGGACTCATAAAAGGCGCGTCGAAGGGCGAAGGTTTGGGCAATCAATTTCTTGCCAATATTCGTGAAGTGAATGCTATTGTACACGTTATTCGTTGTTTCGATGACGATAATATTGTCCATGTCGAAAACTCAGTTGACCCTATACGCGATAAAACAATCATTGACAATGAATTGATTTTCAAAGATTTAGAAACGGCTGAAAAACGCATTGACCGCTATAAAAAAGGCACAAAAGGCGGCGATAAAACGGCTTTAAACGCCGTTGATGTCTGCCAAAGAATCTATGACCATTTGTACGAATGGCAAACCCGCAAGAACATTCGCGTCAACTGCCGTTGAAGACATTGCCATATTGGAAGAAATGTTGTTATTGACAGCCAAACCCATTTTTTACGTCTTTTGCAATGTCAATGAAGATTGCGTGGCAACGGGCAATACGTACACCGCTTTGATTGAAAAAAGAAGCATCTACTGAGGGGGCAGATATGGTGCGTATTTGTTCCCAAATCGAAGCCGAAATTTCCGAATTGGAGACCAAAGAAGAACGTATGGAATACATAGAAGTGATGGGCTTAGACGAACCCGGCGTTGATAAAGTAATTCGTGGTTGTTATAGTTTGCTCAATCTGATTACTTATTTTACGGCAGGCAGCCAAGAAGTCCGGGCGTGGACAATCTGTCTGGGTTGGACTGCTCCAAAATCGAGCAGGTGTGATTCACTCGGATTTTGAACGCGGTTTTATCCGCGCCGAAGTCATCGCTTACAACGATTATGTTACTTTGCGCGGTGAAAAAGCCGCCAGAGAAACTGGAAAATTGCGCGTTCGGAAGGTAAAGAATATGTGGTGAAAGATGGTGAAGTATTTTCACTTCTTGTTTAATGTTTAAATATTAATCATGCCCACCGAACTTTAGCGCCCTTTTCATACATTTTTCTTTAATACTCACAACCACTAAACAGGTATAACCACAATCGTTTTAATTTACTTTATCTACGTTTTACTAGCCTCAACCACTTTTTGATGAAGCTAACAAGCTATGGTTTTGGAAGACGAAAATGCTACCATTTATACGCTTTACCTGCCTGGCTTAGGACATAGACAATGACGTTTTTCCAACAACCCCAGCCTACCCCACTTCATTTTACCCCCCAATTCTGATTGAGTTTGAAGACCTGCATTTTTACCGTGCTAGGCGGGCATCTAATCCATCATCTTTTGTACGTGCGATAGAACTAAACATTAAAAATCTTCGGGTTCTAAGTGATAGTTCGACATTAATAATGCGAACAATTCGCTTATCGCAAACATAACAAACCTCGTTCAAACCTACTACCAAACTTATTAAAACATTAGTGAAAAACGCTGCTTGGAAATGACCTATTCTAAAGCTTCAGTACAGCGGTTTGTACCGCTTTTCACCTACCTTTTGGGGACGATATTAGTGGAGCCCCGCCAAACGGCATCTTAGCGGTGACATTCGGCCAAAAACCCCAAAAGACCTTAGTTGGGCAGAATCCGTAACGTTGAAAACGTGTTTTTCATTGCTACTGGTTCAATCAATCCGTCGAAAAATCGGCCGGCCGCTCTCCTTAAAACGCCTACCGCCTTTCCGAGCCACTGGAATGACCGCGCAGGAAGGAATTTCAACCCGCTGCTGCTGAATATACAGTAGATGTACTGAAACCTTTTCCTGACCCACCTGCTAACATAACTCAAGCCATCTAACATTTATTAGACAGAGCATTTTGAAGAGACAGATTGCAAAAACAGGCAAACAATCCAGCTGGTGCAGACGACGATTCTGTTACCATGGTGCAAAATCTATAAAGTAAATTACTATCTGAGAAATTCAAATACTACACTTCAAAGATTAACAATGGGTGTACACGATTTGGCGGCAGTGGTCTACAAAGACAACAAAGCAGACAATGTGGTGGCTATTTGTTGGCAATGACGCAGGTACTTTCAGAAGGAACATGGCCCAGAGGCATTAGACATCTATCACAGCACTCCCGTTCAACAAAAACTGGCATTCAGAGACCTTTTTGACATTGCCTTAAACCAGCAAGAGGCGGAGTTACGCCCAACTCCATGCTTCTGGACATTCCTGCACTGCTGGTAAGAAACAATACGCTACAGAGACACATACAGGAGCCTTCCCTGATGCGCGTGATTCAAGACAGACTGGCAAATCGATTAGTATTCACGTTTGATGCAGTTTGCTGAATGATACTGGTGTTGGATTCACAAATTAGACATCAAGCTAACACAACTCATACGTCAGCCGCTTCACAGTTTGATATGATTCTAGGTGGTGAGCTGAGATCGAGCCTGGCTACAGCCTGACTAATGCAGTGAAGCCACTGTGATTATGCCCCAACAAAAAGCATTCAATTTCTTTGGACCATAGTACAGTCGTGACAGTTAGACCACTGATTCTTGGGTGAAAGAACCACTTGAACTAACATTCTCTCTTCTGTTTCGACATCCAGAATCAGAAATCAAGCAATACATGCAGAGAAACA
>JAXHNU010000001.1:0-43661 GCA_034520175.1 Saprospiraceae bacterium | reverse complement strand
GATTTTTAGTTTTTTGATAAAGTCTATTGCTCGCTTCGCTCGCAAAAGAGGAGAGTGTGTTTCATTTTTCGGGAAAAGCCCGAAAAATGAAACACTTCTCCTCTTTTCCGCCAGTTTAGCAATCTAAGTTTTGTGGTATTAAAACGCGGAACCTCGCCGCGTAAAAATCTAATGGAGCGAGCCGTTTTTTTTTGTTGAAAATTTGGGCTTTGCCCAAATTTTCAACAAAAAAACGGCTCGCTCCGAAAAATCCCCGCGCCGCCGAAAGCGGCGCGTTTTGAAGCACTACCACAAAACTTAGATTAATAGCAATTTTTACAAGACAAAAATAGACGTAAAATTCAAAAAAACGTAAAATTGGCTATAAAATTGGCATAAATAAATCAAAAGCACTAAAAGACGCTTACACTTTTGCGTAAAAAATATACTTTTGCGCAAAATTTTAAAGTAGTTTCATAAATATTTGGTAACTAACCTAAGTTTTGTGGTAATGCTTCAAAACGCGCCACCTTCGGCGGCGCGGGGAGTTTTTTCGGAGCGAGCCGTTTTTTTCTTAAAAATTTGGTCTTTGCCCAAATTTTTAAGAAAAAAACGGCTCGCTCCATTAGATTTTTACGCGGCGAAGCTGCATTTTTATACAGTAAAAATTAGATTAACTATTTGGCTATTTGCCTTTTGCTCGTGTAACGACAGGAAAAGAGGTGGTTCATTTTTCGGCAAAGCCGAAAAATGAACTGCATTCCCCCTTTTTGAGCGAGCGAAGCGAGCAATGGACTAAATTAATTACCAATATATTATTATTCATCACTCATCATTAACTTATGGAATACAATCCGAATCACATCGAGCAAAAGTGGAAACAGTTTTGGGCAGAAAACCAAACATACAAAGTAGAAAATGGCGGGTCAAAGCCTAAGTTTTATATCCTCAACATGTTTCCTTACCCTTCTGGTGCGGGCTTGCACGTTGGGCATCCGTTGGGCTATATTGCTACCGATATTTATGCACGTTATAAAAGACTCAAAGGGTACAATGTTTTGAACCCAATGGGTTATGATTCTTTTGGCTTGCCTGCTGAACAATATGCGATTCAAACGGGTACGCATCCCGCGCTCACAACGGAGAACAATATCAAACGCTACCGTGAGCAATTGGACAATATTGGGTTTTCATTTGATTGGACGCGCGAGGTGCGCACATCTGAGTCCTCGTTTTATAAATGGACGCAGTGGATTTTCATGCAGTTGTTCAATGCCTATTACGATAAAACGGCGGATAAGGCTTTGCCGATTAAAGACTTGGTAGCGCGTTTGGCAACAGAAGGCAACACCAAAATCAATGCTGTGTGCGACGAAGACACCCCCCCCCTATCGGCAGCCGTTTGGAACAACATGAGCGAAAAAGAGCAGCAATTGTTTTTGTTGAAATACCGTTTGACTTTTCCAGAGGAAAGTTTTGTGAATTGGTGTGCCAAACTCGGAACAGTTTTGTCAAACGACGAAGTAAAGGAAGGTGTGTCTGAACGCGGTGGCTATCCCGTCGAACGCAAATTGATGAAACAATGGGCAATGCGGATTACCGCTTACGCCGACCGTTTGATTGATGGCTTGAATAACGTGGATTGGTCTGAGTCATTGAAAGAACAACAACGCAACTGGATTGGTAGGTCACAAGGCGCATCGGTGAAATTTCCAATAGCAAGCCCAAAAAGCCCAAGCCCCCCGACCCCCAAAGGGGGAGACGTGACAGTTCGCGATTTGAATACAAGCCCCCCGACCCCCAAAGGAGGAGACGTGACAGTTCATGATTTGAATACAATAAGCATAACAACAAGCACGCCCAATGCCAAAGGGCAGGGCGAGACAACTCCCCCTTTGGGGGTTGGGGGGCTTGGGGTTAGGGGGCTTGGGGTTGGGGAGCTGGAAGTCTTCACAACCCGTGTGGATACGCTCTTTGGTGTGACGTTTATGGTCTTAGCTCCAGAACACGAATACGTGGCAGTTTTGACGACACCCGAACAAAAAGACGAAATAGAAGCCTATCAAAAATGGGCAGCATCGCGCTCAGATGTTGACCGCATGGCGGAGACGAGAAAAGTATCGGGTGCGTTCACAGGGTCTTATTGTTTGAATCCATTGAGTGGGGTGAAAATTCCGATTTATATTGCTGATTACGTTTTGGCGAGTTATGGCACGGGCGCAGTCATGGCTGTCCCTTCGGGCGACCAACGTGACTGGAATTTTGCGAAGCAATTTAATTTGCCTATCGTCCCCATCTTAGATACGCAAAAATACATTGACGCATCAGCCGACAACACGAAGGAAGGACGCTACATCAATTCTGATTTCATCAATGGCATGTCTTACAAGGAAGCCACACAAGCCGTCATCACTGCCCTTGAAGCTAAGGGTTTAGGCAAAGGAAAAATACAGTATCGTTTGCGCAATGCTGTTTTCAGTCGGCAACGGTATTGGGGTGAACCCGTACCTGCTTATTGGAAAGACGGCGTACCTTATTTGATTGAGGAATCGGAATTGCCTTTGGTATTGCCTGAAATTGAAAAATATTTGCCAACAGAAACGGGTGAGCCGCCATTGGGTCGGGCAGAAAATTGGAAATATTACCCACAAGCAGCCCCACCCGCCCCCAAAGGGGGAGCTATTGACGAGGCGGACGCTGTGTCTCCCCCTTTGGGGGTTGGGGGGCTTGAGTATGAACTTTCTACGATGCCGGGGTGGGCTGGTTCGAGTTGGTATTTTTACCGCTACATGGATCCCTCGAACCCCTCAGTATTTGCGGATAAAAAAGCGGTGGATTATTGGCAACAAGTGGATTTATACGTAGGTGGCACAGAACACGCCGTTGGGCATCTATTGTATTCGCGGTTTTGGAATTTGTTTATGTACGATTGGGGACTTGTGCCTGAAACCGAATACGCCAAAAAACTCATCAATCAAGGCATGATTCAAGGACGCACTTTGTATTTGAATTTGAATACAGGGCGGCGTTTGTTTGTAAATGTAGCATTGGCAGATGAAAAAGACCGTTTGTACCACGATGTTTATCTCAAAATGGCAAACGATGACAACCGTTTTGAAGGCATTAATCCAAATATTGACCCAAATACTGAGGGGGGGCATATTGATTGGGAGACAGACGAACAAGGCAGATTTTTCTGCACGTTAACGCCAGAAGTCGAAAAAATGTCGAAACGCACCATGAATGTCGTCAATCCTGATGATATGGTGGCTAAATATGGCGCAGATTGTTTCCGCATGTACGAAATGTTCTTGGGTCCTTTGGAAGATTCTAAACCGTGGAGTACAACGGGCATCACAGGTGTATCGGGTTTCTTGCGCAAATTGTGGAGTTTGTTTTACGACCTCAATACAGGTAAAAAACTCTTGGCAGCAGGTGAACCAACTGCCGATGAATTGAAGATTTTACATGCTTGCATCAAAAAAGTAAACGAAGATATTGAACGGTTTAGCTTCAATACTGCCGTCGCAGCTTTCATGATTTGTGTCAATGAATTAAAATCTGCAAAATGCCACAAAGCCGCTATCTTAAAAGAATTGGTGGTTTTGGTTGCGCCTTTTGCGCCGTTTATTGCGGAAGAGTTGTGGTCAATCCTCGGAGAGACCCCCTCAGTATTGAACGCTGTTTATCCGACTCACAATGAAGATTATTTGAAAGAAAGTGCCTTCACCTACCCTATCTCCATCAATGGCAAACGCCGCGCAGAATACGTTTTTGCGGCTGATGCCTCAACCGAAGATGTGGAAAAAGTGGTTCGCGCCTTAGAAATTGTTACAAAATGGACAGAGGGCAAAGCCATTAAAAAGGTCATCGTGATTAAGGATAAAATGGTGAATGTGGTGGTTTAAATCAAAAAGGGGAAGGTGGTTCGTTTTTTGGGCAAAGCCCAAAAAACGAACCACCTTCCCCTTTTTTGCGAGCGAAGCGAGCAATGGGCTAAGTAATTAATCTAAGTTTTGTGGTAGTGCCTCAAAACTTTGGTTTATATACCAAAATATTCACGTAAAACGCTAATTTAGGTCTAATTTAGGCTTTTATTTCTCCCTTTTATTACTACTGCTCAGACTTGGCAATGTTTTTGTTTTATTTAATATGAGAAAACAACTCGCCCACTTTTTATCGTTTAAATCTTATTCGCTTTTAACTATCAAAATCTTCAAAACGGCTCATGTCAAGGGACATCTGAGAGCTTAACACCTTCGTATTTTTTAGACTAACATATATCCCATTTTCATTATGTAATTTGTCATCGTGTCCGTTCTGATGTGTGTATTTTCCAATTTAAATCTTAAACTTTTACTTTCGGCTATGAGAAAATCCGATAAAGCATTCAAATCTATCCTCTTGACGGCTTCGGTCGTACTGCTTGCAAGTAGCACCTGGGCAGTCGAATCTTGGCGGCAATTGACCACAACGGCTATCAGTGGTGTTGCTTTTTTCGATTGCAACAGCAATGGTATCCGCGATAACAACGAAGCTCCTTTCAATGGTATGAGTGTTATGCTCTCTGGAACAAGCACGGCGGGTAGCCCAATTGCTTCTACTATGATAACCGATAGTTTGGGGCGTTACAGCTTTGTGGGCATCGAAGCAGGTATGTATGTCGTCAAATTTAGTGCTGCAATTAGTGCAGATACGCTGGTATTCACCAACAAAAGCACGGCAACAAACGGTAGCGACGTCAACGCAAATGGCACAACGGACTCGCTCAGTATTGACGGCATTGCGGACACGCAGGGCATAGACGCAGGAATAATTGACCGTGCAGCACCCGTTGTGACCTTCACTAATCCGATTTTAGTGCCTTTCGCAAATGGTGATACTATGACGGTTGACTGTGACAATTTGCCAAGTATGAACGCTTCTTGGGCTTCAGCGCAAGACAATACGGGCACGCCTGTTAGTGTAACATTTATTGATTCAGCCATATCCATAAACGATTGTTCTCGGACGGGTTATATCACCCTTTTACATTGTATTTGGCGGTCAACTGATACCTGCGGTAATGTTGGCGAAAAGGCAATTTATGTAAAAATAAAAGATTCAAAAGCACCCGTTTTAAGCGGTGTGCCTTCCGATACAACCGTTAATACACTCAATGGTGAACAAGTACCCACAAATTCGAGCGTTTCAGCTTCCGACAATTGCGCAACGAATTCTATTTCTGTTAATTTTACCGAAACAGAAGCCGTGAATACTTGCGGCAAAACCATCACAAGAACTTGGTCGGCAAGTGACGATTGTGGCAATATTGCGCGCCGTTTTCAAATTATCACCGTTATCAGTAATCCTACTTGTGTTAATAACAGTGGTAGCCCGTCTGACACTATCCGTTTGGTTTTGACACAAGGTGTAACCATTGATACGTGTTTGAATTTGTCGGCAGGCAATGTATTGAGTAATATTCAGCATTGCAGCGCAGGTCAACCAAGCGCAACTATCAGCCTAACAGCCAGCAATTGTCTTCGTGTGACCCCCTCAGTAAATTTTGTTGGTTTGGATACTTTTTGCGCCCGTGTGTGCGACGTGAATGGACAAAACTGCCGAGACATGAAATTGATATTCAATGTTCGGGCGGCGCGTTTGGGCGTTTGCGATATTTTGAGCGATAGAGGCAATATTAATTTGATGCCCCGCACTTGTGGCGAAGATGCGTGTTATTGCATCGTTGGAACAACAGATATTCAGAATTTAAGCACAAATTATACCATTACAGACAATGGACAATTGTACAATGGCGGTTTGAGTGGTTGTCAATTTGATACCATTTTCTCTTACAATTATTTTACTATCCCCGACATGGGTGCAACTGGTACTTACCGTCTTGATTATTGGAACGCGAACGGCGAAACAAAACAAATAGCGAGCTTCACAACCATTCAACAACTTACGGATTCTATGAATATATGGGATCCGATAGGTAATTGGCGGATTGATGATACCCGTTTTTTGATTTATGGCGGTGATATGCGCAGCCAATACGGACAAATGAAAATTACAGCTTTGTCTAATGCAGCTTTTGGTGTACTTGATTTGAATACGGGTTTGATTTCCAATGGTGTCAAATTGTGTTTTACACGCGGTTTGCATACGGTTATTTTTCAAAATAATACAACAGGTTGTGCCGATACGCTTAGAGCAAATGTTTTTTGCGCAGAAGACAATCTCAAACCTATTGCCATTGACGACAACGCTTTCACACGCTTGAATACATCGGTAAACATACCCGTTTTAGCAAATGATAGCATAAATGGTGTTTTGAGAGGAACAATCAATATTGTGCGTTTTCAAGAACACGGTACAGTCAATGTCATGAACAACCAATTGATGTACACACCTACGGCGGGTTTTTGCAATGCCCGTGATAGTTTTGATTACGCTATTTGTAATGCCAATGGTTGTGATACAGCGCGGGTTATCGTTACAGTGATGTGCGAGAGTGATACCATGAACAGTGGTTCACGCCTTCCCGTAGCGTTTGATGATGCTGTAATGACTCGTTTGAATACACCGCTTACTATTTCTGTCTTGGCTAATGACAGTTTATACGGGGTTTTAACTGGAACAATCAATATCACACGGTTTCAAATGCACGGCACGGTCAATGTTATCAACAGCCGTATTCTCTACACACCAGATTTAGGATTCTGTGGCAGCCGCGACACTTTCAACTATGCTATTTGCAATGCCAATGGTTGTGATACCGCGCAAGTTATTGTCACCGTCACTTGTGAAAACGATGGAAGCGGACGCCCCATAGCAATAGATGACCGTGTTACAACACGCTTAGACAGCCGCGTAACCATTCCTGTTTTGGCTAATGATATTCTAAATGGTTTTTTAACAAGTGCGATTAGTATTATCAGACCATCTACACGTGGAAGTTCGGTTATTTCCAACAATCAACTTATTTATATGCCCAATGCTATGTTTTGTGGGGGTAATGATACTTTAGATTATGTGATTTGTAATGCGATTGGTTGCGACACAGCGAGCGTTATTATCAGTGTCACCTGCAACGACGCAACAGGCGGCAATGCACAAAGAAAACCCGTAGCCAATGACGACCGCGTATTGACCCGCATCAATACAAGTTTAATCATCTCGCCTTTGGCAAATGATACACTCAATGGCGTTTTGGTGAGACACCTCAGTATGATAGGGTCGGCACTACACGGACAAACGCTTATAATGAGTAATCAAATTATTTATATGCCAACTACAGGTTTCTGCGGCGGTAATGATACATTAAATTATGAAATTTGTAACGCAAATGGGTGCGATACAGCGCAAATCATTGTTGAAGTAAGCTGCGATGACGGACGTCCAAAACCCATTGCAACAGATGATGTGGCAAGCACACGCCTCAATACACCCGTAACAGTATCGGTTTTGACAAATGATGTGCTAAATGGCAATTTGAACTTACCCCTCAGTATAGTACGCCCTCAAACGAATGGAATGGCGCGTGTGGTCAGTAATCAAATCATCTATACACCATCGGCGGGTTATTGTAATGGATTGGATACATTGGATTATCAAATCTGTAACAGTTTTGGTTGCGATACAGGACGTTTGATTGTTTCAATTACTTGCGACACGACGACAAACGACGGTGGCGATTCACAACGGGCAGTTGTAGCCGTGGATGACAATGTGTCAACGCCTAAAAATACGAGCGTCACATTCAACCCAACCAGCAATGATACCATTCGGACTAAATTATTGTCACTCATGGTCACGGCAGAACCACGCAATGGTACAATTGCTTTTAGAGGTATTGATACGTTATTATACACCCCAAACCGCGATTTTTGCGGACGTGATTCCATAAAATACACAATCTGCGATACATCTTTTGTTTGTTCCGATGCAGTTATTTTTATTAATGTTACTTGCAGCAATGATACAATAATCAATAATGACAACAACAGAAAACCGAACGCCTTTAATGACGTGGCAACGACCCAAAAAGGACGCCCTGTAACAATTGCAGTCTTGGCAAACGACAGTACTTACGGCACTTTAACACGCCCTGTTACTGTCATTCGCACGCCACTAAACGGTACAACGGCGATTCAAAACAATCAAGTGGTTTATACACCCAATCCTTTGTTTTGCGGTGGACAAGACACATTGACTTATGAAATTTGCAACGCCAATGGGTGCGATACAGCCATGATTTATGTAGCCGTCACTTGCGATACGACCGTTACGAATGGTGGTTCAACACGTTTGGTAGTAGCCGTCAACGACAATGTTTCGACGCGCAAAAACACAAATTTGAGCTTCAATCCAACGGACAATGATACCATTCGGACGAAATTATTGTCTTTAATGATTATTAACTCACCGCGCAATGGCTCAGTAGGTTTTAGAGGTTTGGACACTTTAGTTTATATGCCCAATGCCGATTTTTGCGGACGCGATACACTTGAATACACTATTTGTGATACCTCATTCAATTGCAACAATGCTTTTGTTTTCATCAATGTTAGTTGCGATTCGATTACAACCAATATTTTATCTCCTATCGCTGTACCTGATTACGCAACAACGCGCAAAAACACACCGATTCGGATAAATATTTTGACTAATGATACCTTAAACGGCATACTTGACAGTATTAGAATTGTACGTCAGCCAAGCAGAGGCATGGCAACACTCGGCAATGACAATGTGTTGACTTACTCAACAGATACGTGTGATTTTACGGATACAGTGGTGTACCGCTTATGCAACCGCAATGGTTGTGATACTGCGATTGTTTCAATCAACGTCGTGTGTGATTCTTTAATGGCAACTTTACCGCCTGTTGCCGTATTTGATGAAGCCACGACGGGCAAAAATACACCCATTCGTATCTCCATTTTGGCAAATGACACCTTAAATGGTAGATTAGACAGTATAAAAATTATTCGTTCGCCTTTGCTTGGAATCGCGTCACTCGAAAGCGATAATGTATTGGTTTACACACCCGATTCTTGCGGATTTACGGATAGTTTGATTTACCGCATCTGCAACCAAAATGGTTGTGATACAGCAATAGTACGAATTAACGTAACTTGTGATAGCTTAGTAGCCAATCTTTTAGCTCCTATTGCTGTATTTGACACAATCAGTACACCAAAAGGACAAAGTGTAACAATTCAGGTAACGTTGAATGATACTTTGCGGGGAGCGGATACTTTCCGTATCACAAGAAGCCCAATTCATGGTATTGCACTATTCGACACAGACCGCCATATTGCGTACAATTCCGATTCACTTTACTGTGGCAACGACACATTAACCTACGAAATTTGCAATAATCGCGGGTGCGACACGGCATTGGTCATCATAAAAGTGACTTGCGATACGTTGCCGCCCGTCATACCTCCCGATGCCGTTGATGATTTTGTGAAAACAATCGTCAATCGCCGCGTGGATTTTGTGATGCTTGGCAATGATATACTGAGGGGGGCGCGTTTTGCCGAAATGGTATCACCGCCGTCGCATGGCACAATTATCATCATGCCCGACAGCATGGCAATGTATAAGCCTGATAAAGAATTTTGCGGACAAGACTCTTTTAGGTATCGCATTTGCAATGCGGCAGGTTGCGACACGGCTATGGTCAGAATTGACGTAAGTTGTGGTGATACGCTATTGGTATTTAGTGGCTTTTCGCCAAACAATGACGGCAAAAACGATGTGCTGGTCATTCGTGGTATCGAAAATCATCCAGACAATGAAGTCATTATTATGAACCGTTGGGGCAATCAGGTCTTTAGCAAAAAAGGCTACCGCAACGAAAGCGGTTGGGACGGCACATGGAGTGACCGACACGTTCCCAACGGCACTTATTTCTATTGCATACGTTTAAATGACCCGAAGAATCAACAATTTACAGGGTATATCCAATTGACGAGGTAACCAGAGCGAATCGTTACAATTACACTTACAACCAAAACTACACGGCGCGGCAGTCTATGACTGACGCGCCTTCTTTTTTTTGTATATACTTTCCATAATTGAATTGTTTTGTTAAAAATAGACAACAGCCTATTTTGGCAAAAGTAAGTTTGCTTCTTCTATAAAACTATTTATTTTAACAAAAACAAACATTTTTTATTAAAATACTGGTAACTTCGGAAATCTCTTGAATCCATCGGATTCATACGTTTGTAGAATAAAAATCAAGTAACTGTCCCCCGAATCCGTAGGATTCGCACGTTTTTTAACCCTTACAAACGTATGAATCCTACAGATTCAATGTGCGTTTTGCTTTATATTTTCTACAAACATGTAAATCCTAACGGATTTATGAGATTTCCGAAGTTACCAGAAAATATAAAATAAGAATTGAATCTAAAATTCCTGTTTATGTCGGTCGCCTGTTGGTGTCGGTGTACAAAACGGCGTGCCTCACTTTCTCCTTAGTAAAAAGAGGTGCGGTGGGCTTGTGAAGATTATATCTTTTTGGGGGTATAGCTGTCTTTTTATTTAATCTACAAAAATGGGCGTTTTCACTATTTTTACTTTCGGTACTTTCACCATTTTCTTTTCCTTTAACGGTGCATCTGATTTTACAGTATAATTTTCATCGGCAAATTTTTGCGTCACCGTTACTGCAATCACTTTTACATCTACATTAATGTCCTCAATATAATTGTCATTTTCTAATTTCAGCGTGTATTCGCCCTGCGTATATTGAGTGACCTTTCCCGAAGCCGCTACACTATTGCCACTGTCCAAAAAAACGACTTGGTTATTGATATTTGCCAACAAACCAAATTTGATATTATCGCCTTGTGGTGGATTTGAAAAGGCAGAAACACCTTCAATCGCCAAAATTGCCAATGCCCCGTAGCCCGTTGAGATAGTCCCCGCTTTTACTGCCCACCCTGCGGCTGATTTTGCAAGCGTGGCAGCAATCTTACCCCCCGCTTTTTCATTCGCACTTTTATACCACGCTTGCCCCGTGCCACCTACGGCAATGGCATACGCCCACGAAATAACTTCCGTTTTTTCGTAAATAGTCGTATTGTTGGGCAAATAAATATTTTGGGGTAATTTGATAGAAATATACTGCGTATTAGAATTACCCAATTTGGACATAGCCGAGACCCGTTCAGTACGGTCAATAAGCGACACAAGATTGGTATCAACAGAAGTCAAGACTTTGCGCGTCAATTGTTTTTCGGGACTGTTCACCACCGTCTCTGATTTGAGTTCATAAGTCGTGTCCATTGTTTCAATCCATTTGATGCCTGTATTAAAATTCATTAATGCCTTGTCTTTGGGAATTCTTTGAATTTTAATGGTACAAACGCGCCCTTTAAGCAAAGCCCCATTGTAGAAACGAAATTTATAAATGCCTTTTTGCACAACTTTCAATTGTTTGTTAACAATCAATTTGGTTTCATAATCCTTGAATTTAGAACTTTCTGGCAAAGCCATTATTTCGACTTCTTTTAGTTCATTGCCGTCTGTTTCCTTGAAACTAAACAGAATTTGGTCGCCTTCGGCAAAACCATAATACAGCGTTTCTTCGCTCTTCGGTGCAATTTTTAGCGTCAAATCTGCCACATCTACAAGCGCATTTTGGGCAAATGAATGGATAGACAAAAAGAAAAAAAGATGTATAATAACGATAATTTTCATTAAATTATATATTTTAAAAATTACTATATAGTATTACTTCCTTCGTTTGCGCAAAAAAGAGAAAAGGTAGTTCATTTTTCGGGCAAAGTCCGAAAAATGAACTACCCCCTTTCTCACGCGAGCGAAGTCTGTTTACATCCCGAATACCTTCGGGAGAGCGCGTGGCTAAGTTTTTGCATTTTATGTATGGTTTCAAACGCAAAGGTAATATTTGAGCAGTAGGCATAACTAAAATTCAACATTTTTTGGCATAAAACAGATATTTTTCTCTTTCGCGCTCAGTTCTCACGCAAAATGAACCAATGGAAAAACAGAAAACATCTTTTCAACTGCTTGTTAATCTAAGTTTTGTGGTATAAAAACGCGGAGCCTCGCCGCGTAAAAATCTAAGGGAGCGAGCCGTTTTTTTTCTTAAAAATTTGGGCTTTGCCCAAATTTTTAAGAAAAAAAACGGCTCGCTCCCAAAAAACTGCCCGCGCCGCCGAAGGCGGCGCGTTTTGAAGCAGTACCACAAAACTTTGGTTATTAAAGAAAATGAAAAATTCAATTCGTTTTTCAATCGCAATTACTTAGCTTACAGCTCGCTTGGCTCGCAAAAAGGGGAATGTGGTTCGTTTTTCGGGCAAAGCCCCAAAAAATCCCCCCCTTACTCAACAGGATTTGCACTTCACATTGTACTTTTGGGCATTATTATTTAATCCAAGTTTTGTGGTGCTACCTCAAAACGCGCCACCTTCGACGGCTCGCTCCATTAAATTTCCCTCGTGGCGAAGCAACGTTTTAATACCACGAAACTTAGATTGTTTGTGATTACTCAGCCGTAGCCGCAAATTGCACAAATTTTCAGGAATTGAAAGTCTAAAACATTAGATATTATGCGTAATTTTAAATTTATATATGTTCATATTGCTCGCTTCGCTCGCAAAAAGGGAGAAAGTGGTTCGTTTTCGGGCAAAGCCCGAAAACGAACCACCCCCTTTTTTTGCAAGCGAAGCGAGCAATAGCATTTTACGTATAGTAAAAAATATTTCTGCATATCATCTACTATGTGCCTTGCTTTCAAATCTATTTTTGAAACCATACATAAAATCTAAACTGCTGGTTTTCGCGCTCGCTTCGCTCGCGCGAAGGGGAATGTGGTTCATTTTTCGGGCTTTGCCCGAAAAACGAACCACATTCCCCTTTTTTGCGAGCGAAGTCTGTTTACATCCCGAAAGCCTTCGGGAGAGCTATGGGCTAAGTAATTACCAAATTTGAATAATATCTATAACTTCTTTACTATTAAAAATACTAAAATATGAATAATTCATTCAAAAAAAGTAGCTTATTGCTCATTTTGTTTTTTTCGCTTTATAGCGTTATTTATTGCCAAGAACGTAGAAAACCTCAACGTACTGTTGAAGATTTGGCAAAAATTGCAACCAAACACGGGATGCAAGATATGATGCCTTCTCTGAAAAACACAACATTGCTTTACGATGATATTGCTAAAGTAGAGCAGTATTTTGAGACAACGTCCACAAGTCGAAAAATGGGCTTACAATACAATGAGTTTAAGAAAAAAGCTGCCAATATCAGAACACATAAAGAGTATTTTGATTTAATGGAGAAGTATCCATTAGTTAAAAATGCCTTTATGGTTGCTCATAAATGGGACGATAAAAGCTATGCCGAATATGTAAACAAAGTCGCTAAATATAAATGGCGTATTTACGTTGACAAGTCGGGTAGTTTATCCTTCTATAAAGGTGATGCCAAAATAACTAAGGCAGAACTTGCACAAGGTCGGCGTATTGATAACTTGCCCAGAGAATAATGTTTAAGGGTTATTTCGTTCAAATTACTGAGGGGTCTATCAACTAAAAAACTGTTTGATAAGACCCCTCAGTAATTCACCATATAAATTCTTTTTTGCCGTTCTTATTAAAAGATATGCTAATGCCTCCGTTGATTCAATTTTTAAACCATCAAGTTTAAGATGAAAAATTCAATTCGTTTTTTAACTACAGTTTTATTATTGGTTTGTTGTTTTGTAACAAATGCTCAAAATAAAACAGCACCCACAGCAAAGAAATTATGGACTATCGAACAAGTGCAAGAAATGGCAAAAAAATATAACTTACAAGACAGTGTTCTTTTGCCAAGAAAAGCTTTTTTAGTTTATCTTAGCAAAAAGAATATTGATGCACATTTGCAAAGAATGAGCGCATCCGTTAAGGCTGACAAGGACTGGTCTGAGTATTTTGCCAAAACAAAGGATGTTCGTACCTTTGATGAGGATGCAAAGTTAGTGGAAGTTTATCCAGCAGTTAGGGCAGCTATCGTAAAAATGCGTGGCGGAGAGCAAGCACACCAAAAGTATAAAATGAGTGCGTCAAAATATAAATGGCGTATTTATCGAGATAACAACGGTGCACTTGCGATGTTTAGGGCAGACCAACCTGTTGAAGCACGAGAGTTTCAATACGGTGTGCGTGTTGACAATCTTCAAAAACAGTAAAAATAAGGGATAATTTAAGTCCTTAAAATATCTGAGGGGCTTATCAACTGAAAAACAGTTTGATAAGCCCCCTGAGTATAAACGCCTTTTTTCAAACTTTAAATCGTCCATTTTATTCATAATTTCCTTTTTCTCATCTTGCTCACAAGCCCCTATTTTCTAAAGGCATAATCCACAAACACGCGGTAATTGGAAAACCTGTAAAGAAAATATCTTTTCACTTGCTTCTTAAAAAATAAGAAAATGAAAAAAGTAATTTTATTTGTTGTTTTATCAACATTATTCTGTTCGACTGTTTTTTGTCAAACCACAATTGACCAACAAAACATGGTGCAAAAAACATCTAAAGAGCAAATTAAATTCATTGCTACTCAGCCCGCTTGCGCCATATCTTCCGACAAACGCTTACCCTAACAACCCACAGCAACCCAAAACGTGCGGTGCTCGCGAGCACCGCACGTTTTGGACACGCGGAAGTGAAATAATAAGATGCCGAACACCCCCACCGATCGGGTAGTCTTTGTCCAAACAAAGACATGGACAATACCAAAAGTCCAATAAAAATAGTTATTTTTTTCATGCTTGGTTGATGTTGATTAAGATTTTGATGATGAGGAAGGTGTAAAAAGCACCCCTCAGTATTTTCGGCTTTTTGGGCTTAGATATTGAGGGGGTACTTGGCTTACTTGATAAAACTGTTCGTACTGTCGGGCTTGACTGCCAAATAGTGAAAATAAAACGTATCTATACCGTATGATGGATGCAACAACAACATTGTAGTATCATTCAATATTTTTGCTGAAAACTTTGTAACACCATAGGAGTTGATACCTTGACCTCTCCATTGGGCGCCATTCATTTTATCATTATTTATTTTAAACAGTCCCCAAGCGTAAGGTATATTATAGTTATATGTATATTGTTTTTTATCAGTCCAATATGCTACTAAGCTATCAATATTTGAACTTTCCCTACTAAATGAAGCACCTCCCAAGACAACACCATTTTTGTAAAATATGTAATTAAGGAATTTTTTTTTACCATAGTAAACACCTTGCATGTTAAAAGGATTTCCCTGCACATCTTGCTTGGACAAGCCCAGTTTAGGCAACGAACAAGCAATAATGATAGTGAAAAAAAATAGTATCACTAATATTTTTTTCATAATTTAAAATTTTACCAGTTAGTATAAGGATTTCTTGAAAAATAGCCACCATATATTTGACTTGGATAAGATGTACCTGCTGGGGTCGGTCTTCAAAACGGAGTGCCTCACTTTTAAAACCACGCACGGCACTGCTTTTGTCGGTCTTCAGACCGAGCGCACGGGTATTTATTATTGCATGGTTCTTTTCTGATAATGCTACGGCATCGGTATTTTTCTCTTTTTTATGCGAAAAGCACCTACCTTCGCACGAGCGAAGCAGAGTAAATAATTATAATTAATCCACAAAAACCGCCGTTTTTACTATCTTTACTTTCGGGACTTTCACCCTTTTATTTTCCTTCAAAAGCGCATCAAATTTCACCATACAATTTTCAATTGTGAAAAACCCAAAAAATCCCCCCCCTTACTCAACAGGATTTGCACTTCATATTGTACTTTTGGGCATTGTTATTTAATCCAAGTTTTGTGGTAGTACCTCAAAACGCGCCACCTTCGGAGGCGCGGGCGATTTTTTCGGAGCGAGCCGTTTTTTTTTGTTAAAAATTTGGGCTTTCCCCAAATTTTTAACAAAAAAAACGGCTCGCTCCATTAAATTTCCCTCGTGGCGAAGCAACGTTTTAATACCACGAAACTTAGATTATTTGTAATTACTTAGCCGTAGCCACAAATTGCACAAATTTTCACAAATTGAAAGTCTAAAACACTATGTGCCTTGCTTTTAAATCTATTATTTGTGAAAATTTGTGTAATTTGTGGCAGACCTAAGTAATTACGTTTATTTACTGTGTGTCGTTAATCGTGCTTTAGAAATTAACGGACTATATATTCACTAAAATCAATTTTCTTCAATGAAAAACGTAAAACTACTGAGGGGGGCATTTCTTGTCTGTGCCTTGCTGACAGGACAAATTGTATTCGGACAAGTAGCCGATAAAAACGCAGCTCTCAAAGCCAAAATGGATAAAATGGCTTTGGAAATCGAGCCAAAAGTCATCGCTTGGCGGCGTGATTTTCACGAGCATCCAGAACTTTCTAACCGCGAAACGCGGACGGCTGAAAAAGTGGCGGCACATCTGAAAAGCCTCAAATTTGATGAAGTCAAGACGGGCGTAGCCAAAACGGGCGTTATTGGTGTTTTGAAAGGCGGCAAACCAGGTCCGACGGTGGCACTACGCGCCGATATGGACGGCTTGCCGGTGACAGAACGTGGTGATTTGCCTTTTAAATCGGTGGTCAAAACCACCTACAACAACCAAGCAACAGGCGTAATGCACGCTTGCGGACACGATACGCACGTGGCTATTTTGATGGGAACGGCGGAAATTATGGCAAAAATGCGGTCGGAATTGGCGGGTACATTTGTTTTCTTGTTTCAACCCTCCGAAGAAGGCGCACCGACGGGTGAACTCGGCGGCGCGGGTGAAATGATTAAAGAAGGGGCTTTGGACAATCCAAAAGTAGAAACAATTTTTGGCTTGCACGTCAATTCGCAAACGCCTATCAATACCCTTACTTACCGTTCGGGCGGCACAATGGCGAGTAGTGACCGTTTTTATGTCACTATAAAAGGTAAGCAAACGCACGGCGCAAAGCCGTGGGACGGCATTGACCCGATTGTGACAGGTGCGCAAATCATCATGGGCTTACAAACCGTTGTGAGTCGTATGACACCACTCAATCAGTCGGCGGCGGTTATAACGGTCGGTATGTTTCAAGCGGGTAATAGGGAAAATATCATTCCTGAAGAAGCCAAGTTGATGGGTACAATTCGGTGTTTAGACCCGAAAATTCAGTTGCAAATCCACGAAAATATCAAAAAAGTGGTGAAAGGCATCGCAGAATCAGCAGGAGCAACAGCTGATGTGAAAATCGAATTGGGCAACCCTGTTACTTACAACAATCCCGAATTGACTAAAAAAATGTTGCCTTCGCTTGAAGATGCAGCAGGCGGCGAAAACAATGTCCGCGTGACTGTACCTACAACGGGTGCGGAAGATTTTGCGAAGTATCAAGAGAAAATTCCCGGTTTTTTCTTCTTTTTAGGTGGTATGTCTAAAGGTAAAGCAGCTTATGAAGTTGCGCCACACCATACACCCGATTTTTTTATTGACGAAGGTGGGTTTACGCTCGGCGTCAAAGCATTTTGTCATTTGGTGGTGGATTATGCGGCGAAGAAATAGTGAAGTAAATATGTCCTAAATATTTACTGGCTCCCGATGAAGGTCGGGAGCCAGTTGTGGATAATTCTGGTTCTTTGACAATTTTAGTGGAAACAAAAATACCCCCTCAGTAAATTGAGGTATTTTTGAATCAAAAAGGAAGTAAAAACTAACGTTCGGGGAACTTGAAAAGTTCCCCGAACATAGCCACCACTAAAATTGTCAAAGAACCATAATTCTCAGAGTGCTAAAGTAGAATTAGTTATTTAGCCGTAACCAAAAAGGTGTTTCATTTTTCGGGTTTTACCCAAAAAATGAAACACATCTCCTCTCACGCGCGAGCGAAGCGAGTGCGTGACTAAGTATTCACCCAAATTCGTTTTTATGCAAAAATTAAAATTAGAAGAACTCAATCGCTTATCGGTTGAAGATTTCAAAGAAGTCGTTAAAACACCGCTTGTCGTGGTTTTAGATGAAGTCCGTTCGGCATTAAATGTGGGTTCGGTGTTTCGGACGGCAGATGCGTTTGCCTGCGCGGAAGTGATTTTGTGTGGATTGACAGCAACACCGCCGCATCGGGAAATTATGAAAACGGCTTTGGGTTCTACCGAATCCGTGGCGTGGCGGCATTTTGAGGAGACCGAAACGGCTTTACATGCCCTCCATACTGAGGGGTATGTTTTGGTTGCTGTTGAGCAAGCCGACGCTACTATTTTTTTACAAAATATTGAAAATGAATTATTTGAAAAGCACAGTGCAGATGTAAAAATAGCTTTGATTTTCGGCAATGAAGTTGACGGTGTGAGTGAAGCCGCCATGAAAATGGCGGATTATGTGGTGGAAGTGCCTCAATTTGGGACAAAACATTCGTTGAATATTGCGGTAACTGCGGGGATTGTGGTTTGGACATTTGCAAAGAAGTTAAAAGGTATTTAAGGCGTAATTACTTAGCCTATTGCTCGCTTCACTCGCAAAAAAGGGGAAAGTGGTTCGTTTTTCGGGCTTCGCCCGAAAAACCAACCACATATCCTCCCTCGTGTGAGCGAAGCGAGCAATAGACTAAGTAACCCAAGTTTTGTGGTATCAAAACGCGACTTCGCCGCGTAAAAAATCTAATGGAGCGAGCCGTTTTTTTTTGTTGAAAATCTGGGCGAAGTCCAAATTTTCAACAAAAAAAACGGCTCGCTCCGAACAAACTCCCTCATAACTTATGACTCCTTTTAAAATCCACTACACATGAAAAAAATATCTATCCTCTTTTTCCTAACGTTTTTACTAAACGCTCTTACTGCCCAAAATGGCATCATCTCGATTGCCCGCTACAAGGATTCTGAACCGCCTGTACTCGACGAATACGATGGTTTACCTGAGTTTGAAGGCGGTATGGCGGCTTTCAAAAAAGCCTTTAAATTAGAATTTACCTTTCCACCCTCTGCTCTTGAAAGCGGAAAAGGCGGAGAAGGCATGATTGGTTTTATGGTGGATACGCTCGGCTATATTCACGATGTGGAAGTTGTTGATTCTGTTTCACCAGAGATTGATGCAGAAGCGGCGTCTGTTATTTGGGCGATGCACCCCTTCAAACCGATGTGGAAACCGATGAAGTTAGCCGTTTTATACGGTGCTTATCCTTCTGTTTACAAAAGTGAAGAACACAATAAAGCATTAGAACAGCTTATCAAATCGAAAAAACCTGCTGAATGGCAACCTTTTTTCAATAAAAAACGCCCTTTCGCGCTCATTTCTGCAAACATGGGTGCAACAATTCCAACTGATGACCTGCATTGTTCTTTAACTGCTGCTTTTCAACTGACGGGACAGTTGGAGGTGTTCAAACACCGTTGGGGTGGCGGTATTTCGGGGACGATGCGTACACCGCGTTTGAAAAAAGGCTTTGAATATGACGGCATTTTTTGGGCAGAAGATACGGTGCTGACGGTGCCAAGTTTTGCTTTTTATGCTGGTTATCGGCTCGTTGACGAAGAACGTTTAACTTTTACGCCTTATCTGGGTTTTAGCGTCAATTCATTGATATTACCCGCCGCAACTGATGAAGAAAACTCACCCGCAATTGTCTCATTCCTGCCAACAATTGGGGCTACTGTTGACCTGAAATGGAAGCAAAAAGTGGTGAATGATTGGGGAAGTTTACGGCTTAATACGACGCTGATGCGTTTGCGTTTCGCGGTAAATATGGCAAATTTTAAAGACGGACGACGAGGCAACTTGGTGGACATAGGCATTGGGCTTGGGTGGTTTACGAGAGAACTTGTGATAAAATAGAAAAAATGATTCAAAAAAATACGGATACTATACGCCAAGAAGCCTACCGATTAGGCTTTGAGTTTGTTGGCATTGCCCGTGCCGAGCGCATGGACGAAGAAGCACGGCGATTGGAAGCCTGGCTCAATGGCAATATGCACGGCAAAATGGCGTACATGGAAAATCATTTTGACAAACGAATTGACCCACGACAATTGGTAGAAGGGGCAAAATCGGTGATTTCTTTAACGTATAATTACTTCACCGATGCCGAACAAACGGACAAAGACGCGCCGAAAATATCAAAATACGCTTATGGAGCTGATTATCACACGGTTGTAAAAGATAAATTGCGGCAATTGTTGAATTTTATTTCTGATACTATTGGCGAAGTCAGTGGGCGCGCCTTCGTGGATTCTGCTCCTGTTTTGGAACGCGATTGGGCGAGAAGAAGTGGAACGGGTTGGGTGGGCAAAAATACGCTGTTGATTCAGCCCAAACGGGGTTCTTATTTTTTTCTTGCCGAATTGATTTTAGATTTAGAACTCACGTCGGATACGCCGATGAAAGATTATTGTGGCACTTGCCGCCGTTGCATTGACGCTTGCCCGACGGAGGCTATTTCACCTCAGGGTTATTTTATGGACGGTTCAAAATGTATTTCTTATTTGACCATCGAATTGCGCGATGAAAAACTACCCCCTCAGTATAGCGACAAAATGGAAGGCTGGATGTTTGGTTGTGATATTTGTCAGCAGGTCTGCCCGTGGAATCGCTTTTCGACGCCACACAATGAATCCAAATTTAATCCGCATCCCGACCTCTTGACCATGACCCGCGAAGAATGGTTAGATATTTCAGCCGATGTATTCAGAGAAATTTTTAAAAAATCGGCTGTGAAGCGTACAAAGTTTGAAGGACTAAAAAGAAATATTAATTTTTTAAATCATTGATTTTAGCCTTTTTGGGCTTTTTTAGCCCTTTTTTCGACCATAAAAACTTTTTTTTAATTTTTTCTCAAAAAAAAATTTGAAACCATACACAAATTCAAAATACGCATTAAAAGGCACTTTTGCGCTCGCTTCGCTCGCGCAAAAGGAGGGATGTGGTTCATTTTTCGGGCAAAGCCCGAAAAATGAACCACATCCCTCCCCTCGCGCGAGCGAAGCGAGGGCGAGAACCAGCAGTTTAGATTTTATGTATGGTTTCAAAAAAAAAAAAAAAAAAACGTATTTTTCACAATTGCTTATTGGTGTCTGTATCTTTTTAAAACTTAAATAATTGATTTTAAATTATTTACGTTTTTATTTAAAAATTAAAAGGACGTTTTTTTATCAAAATAAAGTAAAATATTTTTCACAATGCCTATTTTTTGTTCTTGCACAGTCAATTTTCTTATCGCACCTTTGTATCATCAAAAGAAAAAACATTCACAATTGAATAAAAACTACACAAGTATATGTTCATGGGATTATAAATTGCTGTCGGGTAGTCGTCCCGATTTTTAAAAAGAGGGACGACTGACTGATTACAATTTTAATCTGAAAAAACTTAATTATTTGTCAGTTCATCAAGATGGAAATAAATTTTCCAAATATTTTGAATTTAAAAGCTGTAAGTAGCTTTATAGATATATGTTCATGGGATTATAATTTGTTGTCGGGTTAATCGTCCCGATGTTTATTTAAAAATATTGGGACGATTGCTGATTTTTTTCAAAAAGAATTTAAAAGCTGTAAGTAGCTTTATAGATATATGTTCATGGGATTATAATTTGTTGTCGGGTTAATCGTCCCGATGTTTATTTAGAAATATTGGGACGATTGCTGATTTTTTTCAAAAAGAATTTAAAAGCTGTAAGTAGCTTTATAGATATATGTTCATGGGATTATAATTTGTTGTCGGGTTAATCGTCCCGATGTTTATTTAGAAATATTGGGACGATTGCTGATTTTTTTCAAAAAGAATTTAAAAGCTGTAAGTAGCTTATAGATATATGTTCATGGGATTATAATTTGTTGTCGGGTTAATCGTCCCGATGTTTATTTAGAAATATTGGGACGATTGCTGATTTTTTTCAAAAAGAATTTAAAAGCTGTAAGTAGCTTTATAAGATATATGTTCATGGGATTATAATTTGTTGTGGAATGTCTCGACCTAAGTTCATTTAGGTCGAGACATTTTTTTTGCACTAACTTCAAACACCCCCTCAGTATTTTATCCGATTTTGCGAACCGAACTCAATTCATTGCGGTTTGAAATTTGAAATCCTAAATTTGAAATTTTTTTATGACGGATACATTTTTTATGCAACAAGCCCTCGCTGAAGCACGCAAAGCTGCCGAAGCAGGCGAAGTGCCTGTCGGAGCAGTTATCGTCTGCGAAGGGCGTATAATTGCACGGGGACATAACCTCACCGAACGGCTTTCCGACGTTACTGCACATGCTGAAATTATTGCCATGACCGCCGCTTGCGCGCATTTAGGCACTAAATATTTAGATGAATGTGTCTTGTATGTAACATTAGAACCCTGCGTTATGTGTGCGGGAGCTTTGGCTTGGGCGCAATTGGGGCGGCTTGTCTATGCAGCAAGCGATGATAAACGCGGATTTATGCGTTTTGGAAAAGCGTTATTGCACCCTAAAACAAAGGTGGAAATGGGCTTTTTTCAGGAAGAAGCCGGTAATTTGATGAAAGATTTTTTTAAGAATAAGCGATAATAAGATTTCAGATTTACGCTCGCTTCGCTCGCGGAGAGAGAAATGTGGTTCCTTTTTCGGGCAAAGCCCGAAAAAGGAACCACCTCTTTTCCTTTTTACGAGCGAAGCGAACGCGAAAATTAAATACGTTGAAACTTAACCACGCAACGCCAGCAACGCCACGTTCTCCACATGGTGCGTATGCGGAAACATATCCACAGGACGTACTTTTACCACGTCGTATTTTTCATGCAACAACATCAAATCACGTGCTTGCGTGGCAGGGTTGCAACTCACGTAAATGATTTTGGGTGCTTCCAATTGCAACAACATGCGCACTACTTTTTCGTGCATACCAACACGCGGCGGGTCGGTGATAAGCACATCGGGCTTGCCGTGTTTTTCGGCAAAATCGGTGGTTAGAATGTCTTTTACATCACCTGCATAGAAAGTTGTATTGGTCAAATTATTGAATTCGGCATTGAGTTTGGCGTCTTCAATGGCGGGTCCAATTTCTTCTATGCCCACAACCTGCCCCACTTTTTTGGCAATATATAGACCGATAGATCCAATACCCGTGTATAAATCATACACATTTTCAGTACCTTTAAAATCACAAAATTCCGTGACAGTATCAAACAGACGTTCTGCTTGTTTGGTATTGGTTTGGAAAAATGATTTTGGTCCAATCCGAAAACGCACATCGCCCAACATTTCTTCGATAAAACCCGGTCCCGTGTGGGTTTCGATGGGTAGATCCAAAATAAAATCGTTGAGTTTGTTGTTGATGCAGTACATCAAGGTCGTTATTTGCGGAAATTCTGCAGCAATGGCATCTAAAAGACGGGTTAAACGCTCTTTATCATCGCGTTTTACACTGACAATGACCATGATTTCACCTAAAGTAGTGAGGCGGATAAACAGATGCCGCATGTATCCCGCATGGGTTTTCATATCGTAAAACGATAGTTTTTGCTCAATCGCAATGCGTTTTACTCCGTTTCTGATGGCATTTGAGGGGTCTGCTTGCAACCAGCATTTGTCCACGTTCAGTATCTTGTCGAAAGCCCCAGGACGGTGAAAACCCAAAACATTTTCTAAATTTGAAATATTGGTATTGACCTCATCGTGGGTCAACCAACGTTTATTGGAAAATGTAAATTCTAATTTATTCCTATAAAATGTGTGGTCAGTGCAACCCAGAATCGGTAGCCATTCGCCAACGTCCACCTTTGCGAGATGCTTGAAAGTACTCTCAACTTGTAGTTGTTTGTGCCGCAATTGAGCTTCGTAAGAGATGTGTTGCCACCGACAGCCGCCACAGAGGTAGTAGTGTTGGCAAAACGGCGTTGTTCGTTCAGGTGAATATTCGTGAATTTTAATGGCAACCCCTTCTGAATAGCCACTTTTTTCTTTGTGAATTTTTACATCTGCGACATCACCCGGTGCGGCGTTTTCTACAAAGACTATCATGCCTTCGGCATCGCGTCCTACTGCTTTACCTTTGTCAGCAATTCCCGTGATGGTGACTTTTTCGAGGATTTTAGCCCGTTTCTTTTTGACGTTTTCTTGCATTTCTATGTGTTTTATGGTAACTATTTACCACGCGCTCACTTCGCTCGCGCAGAAAGGAGAGTGTGGTTCATTTTTCGGCAAAGCCGAAAAATGAACCACCTTTTCTCTTTTTAGCGAGCGCAGCTAAGTAGGTAAGTTATATTTTACAAATTCCATTACACTAATTTCATGTAATTAATCTAAGTTTTGTGGTAGTGCCTCAAAACGCGCCGCCTTCGGCGGCGCGGGGGATTTTTTCGGAGCGAGCCGTTTTTTGCTAAAAATTTGGGCTTTGCCCAAATTTTTAGCAAAAAAAAACGGCTCGCTCCATTAGATTTTTCTCGCGGCGAGGCTCCGCGTTCTAATACCACAAAACTTAGATTAGTTACTTAATCCGCGCTCGCTTCGCTCGCGCGGACGGGGGAAATGTGGTTCATTTTTAGGGCAAAGTCCGAAAAATGAACCACGTTCCCCTTTTCTTGCGAGCGAAGCAAGCAATAGACAAAAAATTAGTGCTAATTAGCGTAGTTAGTGGCTAAGTTGATTAGATTTTCGCAAAGATAAAAAATGTCGTTAGGAATTTTATTTTTTCATAATTTTGCGGCGTAAAAATCAGTAACCGTAATTTTGAAACGATACATAAAATCTAAACTGCTGGTTTTCGCGCTCGCTTCGCTCGCGCGAAGGGGGAATGTGGTTCATTTTTCGGGCAAAGCCCGAAAAATGAACCACCTCTCCTCCTTTTACGCGAGCGAAGCGAGCGCAAAAATGCCTTTTAATGCGTATTTTGAATTTATGTATGGTTTCAAAACCGTAATTACTTTAGGTTAAATTCCTATTGCTTGCTTCACTCGCAAAATAGGAGAGTGTGGTTCATTTTTCGGGCAAAGCCCGAAAAATAAACCACCTCTCCTATTTTTTGCGAGCAAAGCAAGCAATAAATTGAGCAGTTATTTCAAATAATCCATACCCAATGCTTTCACATCAAGCCTTAGTGCAACAAATCCACGCGCAATATCGTCAAGAATTGCGTCCATTGCCCAATAAACGCAAAGCGCAAGCATGGATTGACCGCCTCATTGATATTTTGTTCCCTGTTCGGTGTGCCGAAACCGTGAGTGAATTAGAATTTCGACAATTGGAACTGCAATTGTGGGAATTGTTGTTGCCTTTGGAAGAACAAATTGAACCAATAGATGGAATTATTAGCCAGTTTTTTGTTCAAATTCCAACCATTTATGAGCAATTACACAGCGATGCAGCCGCTATTTTGGCATTTGACCCCGCCGCCCATAGCTTTGAAGAGGTAATCGCTGCCTATCCCGGTTTTTATGCCATTGCCATTTTTCGTTTTTCAAATGCTTTATACCGCTTAAAAATTCCGATTTTGCCGCGTTTGATATCAGAATGGGCGCATAGTCAAACAGGCATTGACATTAATCCCGGAGCGACAATTGGTAGTGGCTTTTTTATTGACCACGGAACAGGCGTGGTGATTGGCGAAACCGCTGTGATTGGGAACAATGTAAAGATTTATCAAGGTGTGACTTTGGGCGCGTTGCAGGTTAAAAAAGAAGAAGCCTTTGTCAAACGGCATCCGACAATTGAAGACAATGTGGTGATTTATTCGGGTGCAACGATTCTCGGTGGTCGGACGGTGATTGGACATGATTCGGTGATTGGTGGCAATGTCTGGTTGACGGAGGCGGTAATACCTTTTTCGCTCGTCTATCAGAAGTCTGATGTACGGGTGCGAGCAAATAAAGATTTTGAAGAGCCTATCAATTTTGTGATTTAGACTTAGCAGCAGCGCGAACTTAAAGTCGCGCCACCTTCACAACCCGTAACTACTTAGGTTTATTGCTCTCCCGAAGGTTTTTGGAGGCACGCGGATAAGTAGTTAACCAAGATTGGATTTACGCTCAGATTTACGAAATCTTAAAGATTTCGTAAATCTTTTCACGACTATCCTTTCACGACTATCCTTTCACGACTATCCGCTAAAATTGTCAAAGAGCTAATTTTTAATCCTATCAAGGTATTTTTTTATCAAAAAAAGAACTTAGTTTTGCGATACGAACGCCACTATCTAACCTAAGTTTTGTGGTAGTCATTCAAAACGCGCCGCCGTCGGCGGCGCGGGGAGTTTTTCTCGGAGCGAGCCGTTTTTTTTGTTTAAAATTTGGGCTTCGCCCAAATTTTAAACAAAAAAAACGGCTCGCTCCATTGGATTTTTACGCGGCGAGGTTCCGCGTTTTTATACCACAAAACTTAGACTATTTAATGAAAATCATAAATAGTCCAATGACAATTTACTTCTTTACTTTTTTAATGTATCGCAAAACATGAATAAATTATTTTTAACAATCACGTTAAGCCTGTCTCTTTCTTTTTTGTTTGGACAAAACAAAGAAGTCGTAACACCCAAATCAACACACCCCGTGTTAAACATCGTTGATACGCCTCCCGAATACATCGGTGGTGAAACTGCACTTTATACATATATCTATCAGAGGTTGAAATTTCCAATAGACGCGAATATGAGCGAATGTACCGTCTATGTGAGTTTGGTCGTCAATGAAGATGGGACTCTGAGTAATATATCTGTAAAAAAAGGATTTTCTCATTCTTATAATGAAGAAGCTATCCGCGTAGTAGAATCTATGCCAAAATGGAGGGCTGGTAGCCACGAGGGACAATTGGCGCGTGTCTCCCGCGTTTTGCCAATTCGGTTCAAATTGTATTAAATAATCTAAGCTTTGTGGTATAAAAACGCGGAACCTCGCCGCGTAAAAATCTAATGGAGCGAGCCGTTTTTTTTGTTTAAAATTTGGGCAAAGCCCAAATTTTAAACAAAAAAAACGGCTCGCTCCGAAAAACTCCCCGCGCCGCCCAAGGCGGCGCGTTTTGAATGGCTACCACAAAACTTAGGTTAAATAATTGGCATAACCTAAAAGCGTTTTTTGCATCTCGCGCTCGCTTCGCTCGCGCGAGGGAGGGGGAATGTGGTTCGTTTTCGGCTTCGCCGAAAAACAAACCACGTCTCCTCCCTTTTGCGCGAGCGAAGCGCGCGCAAAACATCTGTTTTTAATCAAAAAACGATGTTTTTAGGTTATGCCTACTCCTCATTTTAAGTAACTACCACAAAACTTAGGTAGTAGTACAAAAAGTGTATAATAATTGAGCTTAAAATGTTAATACTCACCCTAAACCATGCGAAAATGTATAATTGGCGTCTATTTTGTCTCTTAAACATTAGATAATCTAAGTTTTGTGGTAGTGCCTAAAAACGCGCCGCCTTCGGCGGCGCGGGGGATTTTTTCGGAGCGAGCCGTTTTTTTTGTTGAAAATTTGGGCTTTGCCCAAATTTTCAACAAAAAAAACGGCTCGCTCCATTAGAATTTCCTCGCGGCGAAGTTCCGCGTTTTTATACCACAAAACTTGGGTTAGATAGTTCAATAAAATTCAACTTTATTATCCTTACAAACAAATAAGCAGCTTTGATTTTATCACGACTTCAAAACCGTAATCATCAACTGAACGACTCAACCTCACCAAGCGACCCTATACAGGCTCGCCTTGCTGAGATTTAAACCTAACGCGCATGAGATTTCTACCAACCATCTTACTCTTTACGACCCTCTTTTTTCAAGCCAACGCCCATTCTATCCGTGAAACAGCTTCACCCGCAGGCGATAGTTTGACCCTCGACAGGTACATTATCGTCCAAAACATTAAAGCCGAAAGGACGCCCGAAGGCGTGTTTTTTACTGCCCATACTGAGGGGGTCGGTAAAGAACCACAGCAAGGCGATTTTGTCAAAATTCGTTATACTGGCAAACTTTTATCGGGCGAAGTATTTGATGAATCACCCAAAAACGAGCCATTTGCCTATCAATTTGGCACTAAACAAGTCATTGAAGGTTGGGATATTGCCCTTAAAAACCTTCGTGTTGGCGCAAAAGTAACTATTTATGTACCCGCAAAATTGGCTTATGGCACATTGGGTATTGGCACGATTGTTCCGCCCAATACACCTTTAATGTATGATATTGAATTGGTTGCCATTTTGACACCCCCTCAGTATCAAGAACATTTGAGAGGTATAGAAGATGCCGAAAAACACGCTTTTATGGAGCGTATTGCCGAACAATTGGTAACAGACCAACGCGCCATAAACGAATATGGACTCAACCACAAACTTAAATTGAAGCGCACGGAAAACGGTATCAGCTATATCATCACTAAAAAAGGGGAAGGTCACAACGTCAAAGCAGGTGGTAAAGTTAGTTTTACTTACGAAGGCAGATTACTAAACAACCACGTTTTCGACGCAACCAAAGAGAATATGCCTTTAACGATTACAATTAATGAAGGTAATACGATTGCAGGTTTGGAAGAAGGCTTAACAGCTTTTTCCGAAGGAAGTGAAGGGTATATTTTAATCCCTTCAAAATTTGGATACGGGTCTTTACCTTATGAAAATGGGAAAGTCGTGATTGCTGGCAATTCGGCTTTGGTATTTAGAATTTCTGTTTTATCTGTAAAATAATATCACTAAGTACTTTTGCTCGCTTCGCTCGCAAAAGAGCGAAGCGAGCAATAAAAAAATCACGTACTCATACCCTCTCGCTCAGTATCCATTTGTTTGAAATACTGCACAACTTTTTCTTTCAACAAGCGTTCCTGTCCATTTTCGCCACGAATATCGGGTTTACTTACCAAACGGTAATGGGGCCACCCCTCAGTATCTAAGCCGATAAATTCGTAAACGCCATCGTAAGACAGCAATCGGCATACAGCTATGTGCATCAAATCTTGCTTCTCCTCTTTTGTGAATGTGCGCCACTGCCCCAATTCTTGAACACCAATCATCAACAAAACGCCATTCAAATCGGGTAAAGCGTCCCGCTTTGTTGCTTCTTTGACGAGGTGACGAATCCGCAACCACTCAAAATCTAATTCCCAATCTTCCATATTTTTTAAATTTTGGTAATTACTTAGCCACGCGCTCGCTTCGCTCGCGCGTGGGAGGGAATGTGGTTCGTTTTTCGGCTTCGCCGAAAAACGAACCACATTCCCTCCCACGCGCGGGCGAAGCGAGCGCGAGATGCAAAAAACGCTTTTAGGTTATGCCCATCCGTCAGTAAGTAATTACAAATTTTGAATTTCAAGAAATTTCTTTGAAATTCCTTGAAATTATAAATGTAACCGTGCTTTTCTGTCCAATAAAATATCTTCTGTTTCGACGTGTTCTGGGTCTGGCACGCAACAGTCAACGGGGCAAACGGCAGCACATTGTGGTTCTTCGTGAAAACCTACGCACTCGGTACATTTATCGGGAACGATGTAGTAAAAATCGTCGGAAATGGGCATTATTTTATCGGCAACGTCTATCACACGCCCGCCAGTGAGCGTGTAGTCACCTGTCACGGTTGAGCCGTCATTGATAGCCCATTCAACACCGCCTTCGTATATTGCATTGTTCGGGCATTCTGGCTCACACGCGCCACAGTTGATGCAATCATCAGTAATCATTATCGCCATAAGTCGGAAAAAATTTCAAGTTTTTGAAATAAAAAAGCGATTTCAATCGCTCTATGCGTTTAGCCGCGCAAAATTATAAAAAAAATGCCCACAAAAGAGAAAACAAAACGCGCATTTATACATTTTTCTGTCAAGAAGCAGTGTTTGATATTTTGAGACGTTTGTTTTAGAAAAAGTCGCTTACCTTTCGCGTTTCATTCTTAGATTTTCTTTACAAAATGTAATTACTTAGCCACCATAGTTCAGACTAAGTTTTTACTACAAACCTATAAAACTTCATCGTATGAAAAAAGTTTGGTTTTTGTCTCTTATTTTTTTGTGCATTGTACTCAACAATCAAAAAAATTTTGCACAAAATTTTGATTATCAGACCCTTAAAAATATTGAAAGCTATCGAAGTGATGCCGACACGCGCTTTTATAAGTTTCTTTCTGATGCCGATGCGCCTATCTGCGTAGCTGCACCCGTCTTACTGACAACAATAGGTTTGATAAAAAAAGATAAAAAATTGACCCGTCAAGGACTTGAGATTGGTATCGCTTTTACGGCTACGGTTGCCGAGACCTATATTTTAAAATACAGCGTCAATCGCCCACGTCCTTACATTACATACAAGGATTTGAACCCTCTTAGTAGCGAATCTTCTCGCTCTTTTCCAAGTGGACACACCTCTGCTGCTTTTTCAACAGCCATGTCTTTGTCGCTCAATTTTCCAAAATGGTATGTTGCTGTACCTGCTTTTGCGTGGGCATCTGCAACGGGTTATTCGCGGATGTATTTGGGAGTTCATTACCCAACAGATGTGTTGACAGGGGCAGTTTTAGGGGCTGGAACGGCTTGGTTAACGCATGAAATTAATAAAAAACTGCAAAAAAGGTAGTTAAAAAAGGTTCAATTTGATGCGGGTTTGAAACCCGCATCAGATTTTCTAAAATTTAGACTGTTTTCCTAACAAATATTGTCTATCTATACCACTCAACATTGCGCCCGACAAGCAGATTTTATCCAATTCTTCGCGAGAGTCGTAGAAAACGTTAAAATCCACGAAGCCGTCAATGCCTTTTATTCTTCCTTTATTGCCGTATTGCCAAAACCACCAACGCGCTTGACCGCCAAGACGTGGAGCTTCACCGCCGTATTTAGCAATCCAAATGGGATATTTATCGAATTCTCCTGCGATAAATTTATTGTAAAACTTGTAAGACGTATAGATGATTGGACGAATGGAATAGCGTAATTCGACCAAATACAACCATGTTTTTAGTTGTTTTGCCAATACTTCACGCGGTACATCTTCATCTACTTCTATGTCTAAAACGGGTGGTAAATCACCGTACTGCATATCCACGTTAGCAATAAAATTATTCGCTTGTTCTTTTGCGTCAATAGACGGACGAAAGAAATGATACGCACCACGTTTGATACCCACACGCTGCATTTCTGCCCAATTGCGGCAATAAAATGTATCCGAATGTCGGCGTCCTTCCGTGGCTTTTACGAAGGCAAAACTGATGCCTTCTGCCGCCACAGCGTCCCAATTGACCTTAGATTGATGACGAGAAATATCAATGCCATGCACGGCATAGCCCGATAGACGTTCCGTGTCGGCCTCGCAACCTGTTGCCAAAATTAGCAAACAAATTATAGATATTAAATATGTATTTTTATTCATTTCGGGATAAAATTATAAAGTTCTTCCAATTAAAAGCTGCTTTTGTGTTGTATTTCGACTAAATAATTAAAATATTTAATGAAAATATTTTTTATTTTTCTTCAATTTTCACATATTTTATTGATAATGAATCAATTGTGTTTAAATATCTTAAACGTACAGCAATTCCATTCACAGTATAAAACTTTCAAAAGTTTGCATTTTTTTGAAAATTACGCCTTGATTTCTTACTATTTTTACTTGAAAAATCTAAGTTTTGTGGTATAAAAACGCGGAACTTCGCCGCGTAAAAATCTAATGGAGCGAGCCGTTTTTTTTTGTTTAAAATTTGGGCAAAGCCCAAATTTTAAAAAAAAAAAACGGCTCGCTCCGAAAAAAACTCCCCTCGCCGCCGAAGGCGGCGCGTTTTGAATGACTACCACAAAACTTAAGTTAAAAAAGAGAAAATACTGAGGGGGGTAGCATTAGTGTGAAAGACTACTAAGGTTGCTACGGCTAAGTTGTTACGAATTATTTTAATAAAGGCAGATAGCCCGTTCAAATTAGAAACGCGAAATAAATAAAGTATCAAATTTTATTTTGCAAAATATTGAAAATCAATTTATTGCGATTTTAAATTTGAAATCTTAAATTTGAAATCTTCCTTAGTGATGTTTCTTAAAATTATGTTGCTGAAAATTTAATATTACCTCTAAATTTGCACCCCGATGTTAGTGTCCTGGCACCACCTAAAAACGCTTGTATTGTTCATTATATTTCCGCCACAACTTAAAAACGTTGTTTTATGAAAAAGGCTTCACTATTTTTAATTTTAATTTATTTTTTTTTTTCCTGTAAAAAAGACGAGGGCAAGCAACAATTGATTGACCAAGAAGTACGCAATGCCGTTGAGAGTTTTCGACTCAAACAACGCACACAGTGCCAATTAGCGGCTTTGGATTCTGCCAATAAATTGGTGGATTCTATTATTGTTGTGCGCAATACACAAGTGGATACGTCTATTTTCGCAGGAAAACCCATTAAACCACCCAAGCCTATCATCAAATCCGCTTTAGATACCACGCCTGTTGTACCAATTTTACCAAAAAATTAACGTTAAAATTGGCAAGAAAAGAATAACGTGCAAAATTTTTGTTCTAAATTTGTGATAAATTACTATTACTTTTGTTTCGTTGTTCGTTCCTCTCTCCTTAAAGAGAAGGATATGGTTCATTTTTGGGGTAAAGTCCCAATAAATGAACCACCTTACCTTTTTTGCGAGCGAAGCGAGCAAAAAATTTGACAACTACATCTCTTCATTCCTTCAATAAAACGAAAAAATAACAGTCTAATGAAAAGACTTCTACTGATTTACACCCTCTTTTTTGCTCAAATACTGAGGGGGGTCTCACAAAATATTACCATTACATTGACGCCACAAATCGTCAATGCACCCGTTTCACTCGATTCTTTTGAGGTAAAAGCGAAGGCTGTCTTCAAAAATACGTCAACTGTTACGAAAAAATTTGTGTGGAAGCGAACGATTGTGGCAATGACAAACGGTTGGCAAGCCCTTGTTTGTGACTCAAAAGGATGTTGGGCATCGGGTGTGAATGATGCACCTGAGCAAATTGAACTCGCACCAAATGGTACGAGCAACCTTGATGTCTATATTCGACCAAACCGCATAGCTGGAGCAGCCACAATTGAGGTGAAAGTGTTTGAAGTGGGCAATGAAACCAATGCTGTGACGGGGCGTTATTTGTTGGCAAGCACGACAGCCAATAAAGAGGTCAATAACCGAAACAATACAGGGGTGAAAGTGTATCCAAATCCTGCGGCAGATTTTTTTTCTATCCAAGATGATTATGATGTCGTCGAACGGGTTGTGGTTTACAATATGATTGGTCGTGTGGTGAAAAATTACACTACGAATACTAATAATAAATACAACTTAAATGACCTCACAGAAGGTTTGTATATTATCCGTTTACTTAATTCGAGAGGCGGGACTGTTAAAACAATTCGACTCAACAAAGCGAAGGCGAAGGCGTAGATAGATTTCAAATTTCAATGTGCCATTGCAACAACTTGACGCAAGTTGAAAACCCTGTCCATTACCTATAAGTTTTTAGAGGGTAAAAAATAAACGTTCCCGATGAAGTCGGGATATACCATGTTGACACTACGTGTCATTAAAAGCTCAAAATTAAATGTCACATAGTATGCGAATTAAGAGTTAAAAATCAGCAAAAACATGAGCGAAGCTGCTATTTTTGCATAAATATGTGTTAACACACCTTTTAAAGAGCGACATTTTGAGGCATTTTGAATATCTGTATGCTCAATTAGCCAATTAAAATAGCCTTCAATGGGTTGTCTAACCCTACTTATGGCTGTATTTTGACATGTTTGGTCATAGAAGAGTGCTTTTTGCCCCTTTTTACGTTTTTCAATTGGGCAAACTGTGACACCATATAATTCAAATAATTCTGGTGCTGTTGCCTTATCACAATAGGCACTATCGGCATAAACTTTACAGTTTTCACAATTTGGTGCAATGTTATCTTTAAATGCCGTATTATCATGTTCAGAAGCTGCAGTTAAAGCACAACAATATAGACTCGGTAATTTTTTATCCGCCGCCATTAAACTCGCTGCGTGTACTTTTAAGCCAAAATACCAAATAGATTTAGTTGCACAATAGCCCAAATTCGCAATTTCAGGAGCTACTTTAGCTACCCTTGCGCGTTGGTTTTTTGCTAACATAATAGGTAAAGAATCCACGATTAACTCAAGTGTTTCAGCTTGAAAGGCTGGTTTTTCTTGATAAATAAGCGGACTTAACTGCTCTGCAAGTAATTTAAAACAACTACTCAAATTATTTAATCGCCCGTTAAAGGCTTCGTAATTTGGTAGTTGTGGGAACCATGTACGCAAATGTCTATCGGCATAAATATAGACTTGTTTATTTGTATGTAGTTTAAGTTCATCAGTTGTACTAAACAGATAAATCGTCATGATTTCTTCATCTGTAAAAGCAGGATTACTGTTGTTTGAATAACGCATAGAGTGCGTTGAAAGCTCAGAACGATAATTACATACCGTAAAATAAGTAAATATAAGACGCATTTCCCAAGTCATAGAAGTAAGAATTTAAGTGGTAGAATACTCAAATGTATTACTTTCTGTGACTTTGGGAAAATTAATTTCAACTCTTAATTCGCATATAGTGTCAAAATATTGTAATTACTTAGCGAGGAGTGGGCATAACCTAAAAACATCGTTTTTTGATTAAAAACAGATGTTTTGCGCTCGCTTCGCTCGCGCAAAAGGGAGGAGACGTGGTTCGTTTTTCGGCGAAGCCGAAAAACGAACCACATTCCCCTCCCTCGCGCGAGCGAAGCGAGCGCGAGATGCAAAAAACGCTTTTAGGTTATGCCCATCCCTCAATTACTTAGCACGCGCTCGCTTCGCTCGCACGGAAAGAGGGAATGTGGTTCGTTTTTCGGGCAAAGCCGAAAAACGAACCACATTCCCCTCTTTTGCGAGCGAAGCGAGCAATAGGCTAAGTAGTTACAAAATGTTTATTTTATCAATGTTTATATATCCCTAAAAATTATGGGCAATGGACAGAGTTTTAAACTTGGGTCAAGTTTGTAGCGATTATTTATGACGACCGACTTATCTTCTTCGCCTTCGTGACTAAGGTAACTGATGTTAGGCATATATGCTAAAAATGCCGTGGGCATGAACAATTTTGTAGCGGCGGATTTCAACCCGCCGAAAGATTAAACCCGATTATTTGAGAGCCGTAGGCTCGGTGCATGTAGATATGGGTCGAGCCTACGGCTCTTATGAAAAGGTCATGTACGTTTTCGACGGATTGAAATCCGCCGCTACAAAATCGGTCGAGCCTACGGCTCTGCGTAACATCAGTTAGTAATATACAACTACTGGTAACTTCGGAAATCTCATAAATCCGTTAGGATTTACATGTTTGTAGAAAATATAAAGCAAAACGCACATTGAATCCGTAGGATTCATACGTTTGTAAGGGTTAAAAAACGTGCGAATCCTACGGATTCGGGGGACAGTTACTTGATTTTTATTCTACAAACGTATGAATCCGATGGATTCAAGAGATTTCCGAAGTTACCAGCAACTAATCTTTCTTATGAAATCCTTTATACGACTCTTTTTTTTACTATTTCTCCCGTTCGGTTTGATTGCCCAAGCCTCTTTTACAGCAACCACCGATGCCAAGCAAGTTCCCATAGGTGAAGTTTTTGAGATTGAATTTTCCTTGAAAAACGCACAAGGACAAGGCTTTCGTCCGCCTACTTTTGGCGAATTTAATGTGGTAAGTGGTCCAAATAAGATGAATTCGATGACGATGACAAACGGTATTACATCGAGTAGTGAGTCGTATAGCTATGTATTGCAAGCGAAAAAAGAAGGTGTTTTTACTTTGGGTGTGGCAACTATCACGGCAAAAGGTCAGACAATGCGCACCGACCCCCTCAGTATTTCGGTGACAAAAGGCAAAAAACAGACGATTGCAGCAACGGGTTCGAGTAAAGATGATGTGTTTGTTCGTGCTGAGGCATCTTCAACCGAAGGGCGAGTTGGTCAGCAACTTATTGTGGATTATAAACTCTACACCCGCGTCAATCTGAGTGGGGTAAACCGCATCAGTGAAGCCACTTATGACGGATTTTATAAATTGGACGTCAACGACTATACTCATGCGGATACGCGGGCAGAAATAGGTGGCAAGATGTATCTCACGCGCACTTTGCAGAGATTGGCTCTTTTTCCGCAAAAAGAAGGTGTTTTGGGCATTGAACCTTTGACTTTACAAGTGAGTATTGTGAAAGAAAGTCAAGGTCGAGACGGCAGAGACGACGACCCTTTTGGGCAGTTCTTTTCATCACCCAATTTAGAACAAAAAATCGTGACGGCAAATGCTTTGATTTTCACTATCAAACCCTTACCTCCTACCCCACCCCCAAGTTTTACAAGTGGCGTTGGCAATTTTGAAGCGGCATTTTCGCTATCAAAAACAAACGCAACCACTGATGATGCCTTATCTTTGCGCTTGGTAGTGCGTGGAAATGGCGATGCCAAACGTTGGACAGCACCCAAACTTGCGCCTATTGATGGCTTGGAACTGTACGAGCCTAAGATTTTGAAAGAACAAAGTATTGAAAATCAAGGTGAATGGCAAACAGAGAAAGAAATTGAATACTTGATTGTCCCAAAAAAAACGGGCGATTTTTTGTTAAAAACAGCCTTTTCGTACTTCGATACTGAGGGGGGTAAATTTCGGACAATTGACACCACTTTTACCTTACACATTCAGCAAGGAAACAACAAAGCGGCTACTCTTTTGCAAGACCGCCCACAAGACATCAAAGGCTTGAAATTTGCAACGGTTCTGACGTCTGAGAATGGGTCATTTTACAATTCCCTTTTGTATTGGGCATTGCTGATTGCGCCAATTCTGTTGTTTGGCTTGGCAGTTGCCTTAAAACAAATTCAGTTACAACTGAGCCGCCGCGATGCCACATTATTGCGTCAAGAAAATGCGCCAAAAATAGCCGAACAACGCTTGGCAGTTGCCCAAGATTTTTTGGCAAAGGGCGATAGAAAACTATTTTACGAAGAAGTGTCCAAAAGTTTGTTCAATTATATCAGTGATAAATTTCAAATGCCACTTTCTGAATTTTCTAAATCAAATGTACGAGAAAAACTCACTTCTTTGAAAATCAATGACCAGTACATTGGTAATTTCATTAAAATCTTAAATGATTGTGAAGTTGCCCTTTTTGCGGGACAAGATACTGAGGGAGGCGCAACGGGCATTTATGAACAAGCCGTGAAAGTAATTACGGATATTGAACAATCCTTGAAATAAATTAAAATGTTAGATAAATTAAAAGCAATCGCCGACCGCTACGTGCATCTTGAAGAACAACTGAGCGACCCCTCAGTAATAAACGATATGGACAAGTTTCGGCGGATAAACAAAGATTACAAAGACCTTCAACCCATTGTGGAGGTCTATAAAAAATACACCGTTTTGCTCGACCGACAAGGACAGGCAAAAGAAATGCTCGATGACCACGAACTCCGCGACATGGCTTGGGAAGAACTCAATGAAGTAAATCCCTTGATTGCAGAATTGGACGAAGAAATCAAAGTTTTGTTGATTCCCAAAGACCCCGAAGACTCAAAAGACGTACTTTTTGAAATCCGTTCGGGTACGGGCGGCGATGAAGCCAGTTTGTTTGCGGGCGATTTGTACCGTATGTACCAACGCTTTTTCGACCGTCAAGGCTTTAAAGTCGATGCGATGGAAATTACTGAGGGGGGTGCAGGTGGCTATTCAAAATTGGTCTTGGAAATATCGGGAGAAGATGTTTATGGTAAATTGAAGTTTGAATCGGGGGCGCACCGCGTTCAACGGATTCCAGAAACAGAATCGAAAGGACGGGTTCACACATCAGCCGCAACGGTTGCTGTTATGCCAAAATTAGAAATGGAAGACGTGAATATTCGGCGTGAAGACCTCCGTATTGACGTTTTTCGAGCATCGGGTGCGGGTGGTCAGCACATCAATAAAACGGAATCAGCCGTTCGGATTGTGCATTTACCAACGGGTGTTGTGTCTGAATGTCAAGACGGACGCTCGCAGATTCAAAACCGAGAATTGGCAATGCAGCGTTTATATGCCAAAATGTATGAAGCTCAAAGAGCAGCCCACCAATCGGAAGTGTCTTCAAAACGGCGTTCACTCATTGGTTCGGGCGACCGTTCAGATAAAATCAGAACCTACAATTTTCCGCAAAATCGCGTAACAGACCACCGTTTAGAAGGCGATAATAAAAACTTCAACCTCGATAAAGTCATCGAAGGAGATATTGACGGGATTTTAGAGGCATTGCGCGTTGCAGATACCGCAGAACGACTCAAGGCTGATGATAGTGATGATTAAATAATCTAAGTTTTGTGGTATAAAAACGCGGAACCTCGCCGCGTAAAAATCTAATGGCGCGAGCCGTTTTTTTGTTTAAAATTTGGGCTTTGCCCAAATTTTAAACAAAAAAACGGCTCACTCCGAAAAAAAACTTCTCCGCGCCGCCGAAGGCGGCGCGTTTTGAATGACTACCACAAAACTTAGGTTAAATAACAAAAATCCCTAATTTTCTAATCAGAAAATTAGGGATTTTTTGTACCGATTAATAGGCATGATTTGTAGTGACTTAGCGCATAGCTCTCCCGAAGGTATTCGGGAGAGCGCGTGACTAAGTAATTACCGATTTTATATTTTAAACCGTGATAAGTCTGTGAAATCCTATCTTCATCTTTGCAATATAATTATCCTGTTCTTGAATGAGTCAATTATCTTTGTTTTTAAAAACCCATCGGTTTCAACCATGAAAAAGCTGTTTTTTTTATTATGTGTCAATGTTTTTTACGTGGGGCAAAGCCAAATATTAGGACAAAGCGGCTGGACACGCAACAAAGGTGGTGTATATGCCAAGCTCGGTTTTTATACTTTAAACGGCTCAAACTACTTTGATACTGAGGGGGTCAAAACGGAAAATAAAACCTTTCATCAAAGAGCAATGACGCTTTACGGAGAGTATGGTATCAATAAACGACTGACCGCGATTCTAAATTTTCCCGTATTAAAACAGCAGTTTTACACGGATTACAGTGCGGTGACAGGACTTGGCAATCCTCAGATTGAACTAAAAATGTCGCTGTTGAGGAAAATCCCTGTTGTTTCTTTTTCCCTCGGCGCAGAATTGCCAATTGCCAAAGCAACTAATTTTTCGGTGGCAAAAACGGCAGATAATTTGGGCGTTTTTGATGAAATAAACCTGCCAACGGGCTATCCAGACCTCAATTATTGGGGAACTTTGGCACTATCGGCGGGATTTTGGCAAGGTATGGGTTGGGGAAGTTTGTTCGGGCAATATATTGTTCGCGGTAAAGACATCAACAATCAAGCAAAATTCGGTATCGAAATGGGCTACAAATGGACACCCCGATTTTGGACAAATGCGCGGCTTGTGGGTTGGTACAAAGCCTCGTCAAAAAACACCAATGTGAACGCTTCTTTTATCAATGGACAAGATACTCAATATACAACATTGGGTATTGGGGCGGCTTACGAAGTAGCAAAGCATTGGAGTTTGACGGCTGATTTTCAAAGCATTAATAATATTTTAGTACGCCCGAAAAACACGCAAGATGCGCCGTTGTTTCAGTTGGGCGTGTCGGCTGAATTTTAAAGTTTAGGCTCTGTGACAATTTTAGCGGACTCTCGTTCGGGGAACTTTTAAAGTTCCCCGAACGTCGGTTTAACGTACGCACGCGTATGCGGAAAAATCTATCGGGCGAGCGTGTTTTGAAAGAAAAATCGAAGATTTTTCTTTCAAAACACGCTCGCCCCAAAAAAATCTATTGGGGCGATTTTTGAGCGAAGCGAAAAACAGCCCGTAAACTATAGTAAAATGAAAATCGTCATCATTGGCAACGGCATTGCAGGTATCACCGCCGCCCGTTGGATTCGTAAACTTGACAGCAAAGCGGACATCACGGTTATCTCCGAAGAAGGGGATTATTTTTTCAGCCGCACCGCCCTCATGTATATCTACATGGGACACATGCGCTTGCAAGATACGCAGCCTTATGAAAAATGGTTTTGGACTGAAAACCGCATCAATTTACTGAGAGGTCGCGTGGAATCCGTTGATTACGCGGCAAAATCATTGAATTTGAAAGGAAATGAACATTTTTCTTACGATAAATTAATTATCGCTACGGGTTCAAAATCCAATAAATTTGGTTGGCGCGGACAAGATTTGGACGGTGTACACGGCTTGTACCACATTCAAGATGTAGAAGCAATGGAACGGCACACTGCTACGGGTTTGAAACGGGCAGTAGTGGTAGGTGGTGGTTTGATTGGGATTGAAATGGCCGAAATGTTTCATTCGCGGCATATTCCTGTAACGTTTTTGGTGCGTGAAAAAAGTTTTTGGAATTTAGTGATTCCGCCCGAAGAATCTGAAATGGTCAATCGGCACATTCGGGAACACGGTTTTGATTTGAGGCTTGAAAGCGAATTAGACCAAATTTTGGACGACAACAATGACGGCAAAGCGGACGCAATTTTGATGAAAAATGGCGAAAAAATCAATTGTGGGTTTGTTGGTCTGACGGTAGGCGTATCACCCAATATTGATTTTTTGAAAAATACAGATTTGAAAATCAATCGAGGAATCGTAGTTGATGCGTATTTGCAAACAAACATGCCCGATGTCTATGCCATTGGCGATTGTGCCGAATTGGAAAAACCTGCCCTCGGACGTCGCCCACTTGAAGCCGTCTGGTACGTTGGGCGCATGATGGGCGAAACCGTGGCGTACAATATTTGCGGAAAATCCGTAAGATACGACGCGGGTATTTGGTTCAATTCCGCCAAATTTCTTGACATTGAATACCAAGTATATGGTGATATTCGCGCTACTTTACCCAGCGAACACGAGACAATTTATTGGGAACACGCCGACGGTAAACACTCAATCCGCATCAATTTTGATAAAGATACTGAGGGGGTCGTTGGGTTCAATTTAATGGGTGTGCGCTATCGCCACGAAGTATGTGAACGGTGGTTGCGCGAGAAAACGAATATAAAAAGCGTGCTTCAACACTTGGGTTTGGCAAATTTTGACCCCGAATTTTTTAAAGAATACGAATCCGAAGTTGTTGAAATTTACAATAAAAAAACGGGAAAAAACCTCCAACTAAGAACCAAACGCGGACTAAATGCGGTCTTACAATTCCTAAAACATTAAAAAATCGTAATTAGTCAGTCACGCGCTCGCCTCGCTCGCGCAAGGGAGGAAAAGTGGTTCGTTTTTCGGGCAAAGCCCGAAAAACGAACCACATTCCCCTTTTTGCGAGCGAAGCGAGCTATGGGCTAAGTAATTATAAAAACTAAACAAAAATGCAAACTGAGAATAGTCTTTCACTCGCCAATCCCTCGCCGATACACACAACCACAGGGCAAAAAGTGGCACTTTCAGCCCTAAGCGTTGGGGTTTTGATGCTTTTTGTTGCTTTTTTTAGTGGACAAGCGGCGGCGGCTTTATCGCCCGTTTTGTTTTTCGCGCTTTCGGCTGCTTTGATAGTAGGCGGTGCGGTCGCTTTTATTCGAGACGAATACATCGGCAAACCCGAAGGTATAAAAAATAATAATTTACTGTTTCATAGTCTTTCGGCGCGTGAATCGTTGATTGGTTTGCTTGTTTCGTTGGTTGCGTGGCTTGGGTTTACGCAGTTACCAGCCTTTGGTTTGGGTAGTTTTGTGAGTTGGGAAACCTATTATGTGGTGCAAACTGCTGTTGCGACTTATATGGCAAACCGTATGATGCGCAAAGAAAAACTAAGCCAAATGAGTTTACGCGGCTTAGGCGGTTGGGTTTTGGGTGTGTTTTTGACGAGTTTTTACATTGTTTTGTATTGGTATGGCGAGAAAATGGTCGGTTTGACCACCATTTTTGACCCCCTCAGTAAATTTGTCAGAAATAGCCCCGCCGACCAATGGTTTGTCTATGGCACACTTTACACGGTGGGCGTTTTGGTGATGGGTTACAAATTTGCTTTGAAATACCGCCACAATCGGTATCAACTCATACGCACGGCATCGGTTTGTTTTTTTCAATTGGGTTTTTCGTTTTTGATTCCCTCATTTTTAAAAATGATGAACGAACCTGAATACTATTTTAGCTACTTCTGGCCCCTCAAAACTCGACCCTTTGAAACCCGACGGTGTCAACTACATTGTATCAGCTTCGTCAAGTCATGGTATTGGTTGGTATTTTATCGCTTTTTCGGCTTTGATGACCTTCGTTGGTACACCTATTTTGACTTACTTTTTTGGCAAACGGTGGTACTGTTCGTGGGTGTGTGGTTGTGGTGGTTTGGCTGAAACAGTGGGCGACCCGTTCCGTCATTTGTCGGATAAAAGTCGGGCAGCGCTTGGAAAGTCGAACGTTGGATGATTCATTCGGTCTTAGTTGCGGTTGTTTTGATGACTTCTTTGTTGTGGGCTAATTCTTCGTATCAGAGGGGCGGTTTTGGGCGGTTTTTCGCATGGTTTTTCAAAAACTTATGGCTTTTTAATTGGCTCTGTTTTTTCGGGCGTGATTGGTACGGGCTTTTATCCCATTTTAGGTTCGCGGTCTTGGTGCCGTTTTGGTTGTCCACAAGCGGCAATTTTAGGTATTTTTCAACGGAAAAAATCAAAATTTCGCATTACAACAAATGGTGGTCAGTGCATCAGTTGCGGCAATTGCTCAACTTATTGCGAAATGGGCATTGATGTGCGGAGTTATGCGCAACGAGGACAGGATATTGTGCGGGCTTCGTGCGTGGGTTGTGGCGTGTGTTCGGCGGTGTGTCCGCGGGGGTGTTTGCGCTTAGAAAATGCGGATTCGGATATTGCAAAACGCGGAAGCGCCAAACGGGCGATTCATGTTAAATAAATGGGGCGTAAAAAACTTAGTCTGAACGAACTATGATTTATTTGATTTTCATGATTTTTATGACACATACAACCCATTTGAAGCCATATATAAACCCAAACGCCCCTTCTCGCGCTCGCTTCGCTCGCGTAAGAAGAAATTGAATGTGATTCTTTGGGCTTTGCCCGAAAAATGAACCACATCACTTTCGCGAGTGAAGCGAGCGCAAAAGTGCCTTTTAATGCGTATTTTAAATTTTATGTATGGTTTTTCAAATCATAAATGTAAAAATCGCAAAAATCATATTTCCAGACAATGATGGCTAAAAGTTTTTGCAAACTCCGCAAATTACGTATCTTTGCCAACAAAACCGAACAATAGAAATACCTAATGATTTAATTGAGGATGGGCATAACCTAAAAGCGTTTTTTGCATCTCGCGCGCTCCTTCGCTCCGCTTGCCGAGGAGAAATGTCGGTTCGTTTTTCGGCTTCGCCGAAGCGAACGTCTCCGCCCTTTTGCTTTCGTAAAGGCGACTCAAAACATCTGTTTTTAATCAAAAAACGATGTTTTAGGTTATCACCCACTCCTCCAATGATTTAATTTCAGCAGCACAATGAACAAAGATACGGTAAACTCAAACAGAGTGTATAAAGAATCTATAAACCGATTGGCGTACACCCCAAAAACGGGCGTACAATCACGCCTTTGACGGGCAGATAACTGATACCTGCCTTTCAAATTAACCGTTTACCTTATTCCGATAATGTGTCTGTTGGCGTTGACGTATTGGTTCAATGACCTCAAAGACAAGCCTATTGTTGAATGAACTGTCACGGCAGCAAAAGAAAGAAAAATCATGCTATTTTCGATAGCAATACGTAGCGCTT
>JAXHNU010000031.1:0-15250 GCA_034520175.1 Saprospiraceae bacterium | reverse complement strand
TTTTCTCATTGGGTCGAAAAAGTGGACGATGGGAAGACATAAAAAAAGTCTGTCTGAGAGTGAGATAGTTTTATATCCTGCGGATAGAAAATTGACTACACGGTGGTATGTAGAATTTTATAATCCGCAAAAAAATCGGATTGATAGAATGTGGATTGGTGCGCGGTTCGTTACAGAGAAAGAGCGACTTGGCGAATTTGACCGTATCAAAACAGAATTGTTAGAAACGGGCATTGCACCCAAGGCTTTGCCTACTGATAATTTTCAACCCGATTTAGCTGCATCTAAGCGGTTGAATAGTGCCTTTACAGAAAGAAATCATCTCAAGAAAAAATCAAAGAGTAGTTATAAATCGAAACTTAAAATGTTCGATGATTTTTGTAAGGCGCGACATTATACCGCCATTACGGAAACTGTTGCACACGCCTATCTTCATCACCGTGTCGAGACTGGTCGCGCTGTCTCTACTATCAACGGAGACCGTCGAATACTTAAATCTTTTGTGAAATCTGTTCCGTATTCGTCGAATACAATAAAGAAAAATGCTTTTGATAAAACGCGTAAATTACGCGGCGGTGGTGAAGCTGGACGCGAATACTATAAGCCCGCGCAAAAAGCGCAAATCAAAACCTTCTTTCAGCAGCATTATCCCGCCTTGTGGTTTGCTTGCAAATTTGTTTATTTCTGCTACGTCCGAAATGGTAATGAACTGATACATCTAAAAATATCAGACCTTGATTTACACCTCAATCGCCTACGGATTGGCGCAAGCCATTCAAAAAATGGTTATACTGAATCCGTCGTTATTCCAAAATCGTTTGCCGTAGAATTAGCAAAAATGGATTATTCACAATATCCACAAGATTGGTATTTAGTTGGACCTGATGGCGTTCCCTCAGAAACATGCGTAAGTGTGGACTATTGGGGCAAATTGCACAAAAAAGCATTGGATAAAATGGGATTCGACAAAGGCGGTAAACGGTACTCTATGTACTCGTGGAAAAATACGGGTGTCGTGGATTCTTATTTGGCGAGGATTGGCATTAAGGATTTGCAGGGGCAGTTAAGGCACAAAAATTTACAGACAACTTATTTGTATTTAAAATGTCTTGGTCTGTTTGATAATGCAGACACTTTTGATGTCATCAAAGAACTCTGACACCCCCTCAGTATAACCACAAAAAAAGCCGTTCAGCTTCACGCTGAACGGCTTTTTTTTTATGGTTATAGTTTTACAAATTTCTGAACAGCATTGCCAATCCGAAATAAATAAACTCCTTGTGGTAAGTCGGACACATCTATCTCTCTATTCAATTGTTCAATCCGCCGCCATACACGCCCTTCAATCCCAAATATAACCCCCTCAGTATTTAAAGGATAGTTGGCGATTACTAACAGCCCTTCGGTCGGGTTTGGGTAAAGGTCGAAATGTTTCAATTTAGGAACATCACCTTCACATACTGTCCCGACATAGGCACAACCGTAGGCACTGTCATGTTGCGCCGCGATACTGAGGGGTGTGAAAAATAGTAAGAAAAGATATTTCACACTTCGTTTTTTAAAGATTTCCGCAAGAAAATTGTGACAACGGTTTACGCGCAATAACACGCGAAGTAAACATAACAGATATTACGCAAACCCGCCAATGTGACCCCGTTTTTAGTAATATCGGCGATTACGTTAGGGAAACTTTAAAAGTTTCCCTAACGTTGTCCAAACCCGCGTTAGGTTTGGGCGTAATATCGGTAAACTAATATTTTATCTTTAAATCACCCGTAGCGGTACGGTAAACGTCGCCCGCTTGCAAAGATGCCGCCGCCGCATTGTCCGCAAAAACTGGAAGTGTAGTAATGTCTAATCTTAGATTTTCGGCATTAATTCTGCCAATGACGTGTAGCTTGTGACTTGGCGCGCTTGTGCCTATGCCTACATTTACACCGTTACCCAAAATTAGACTATTACTCACCTCCACGCGGCTGTTGTATCCAATCGCTGTAACATTAGTAAGACTAGTAAGATTAGAAACAGAAGGCTGGGACTGACTCCCTATAAATGTCCCATTTGTTAAAGTATCTACCACGACTCCATTACCACTACCCAAAAATGTGTTATTAGAACCTACTCTAAAATAGTAGCTATTAGAGCCTACTACTGTATTGTAGTTTCCCCCTGCTCCAGCAGCGTAGGCGTTCCAGCCTACTGCCACATTATGAAATCCCTTGTTAAAATAAGCAGATTCAACACCTACAAAAGTGTTATTAAAACCTGCGCTATCCATCTTAGCAGCTCTAAAGCCAATAATTGTGTTTCGGGTACTTCCGTAATTTGGCTGTACGCCTTTTCCTAAACTATAACCCGCCTCAGACCCAATAATGGTATTTCTAATCATTGAGGGAATCAAAGTAGGCGGGTTATGACCGATTAATGTAGAAGCGTTAGCAATAGTGCTACCGTTTTTAGACCACTTGGCACTATCAACATAATCTAAGTTATTACGGTGCGCCGTCAACGAATCGCCGAAAGTACTCGTACTTACCTTGCTATTCAAACCCGTCACGGCATAATCTGCGGTCGCTTTCACGGTTTGTATGCTGTCATGCAAACGGTTTGAGCGCGTGGACACCCACCGCCACATTTGTTTCAAGATGCCACCGTGCGTAACTGGAAAGATTGTCGCTTTTCTTGTTTTATTCGTGATAGCCGAATCAATCAAGGTATTCATTTGCGCCGTTGTTGGCTCTGTTTCGGGAAAAGTTTGTGCCGATACGCTGTTGATGCAGAGCATGAAAGCGAAAAAATAAAGAATATACTTCATTGTAAATGTATTTTTTTGAAATAATTGAAAATGAGTTTGAAATGTTTTTAAAGACGTTGAGACGTTGCATGCAACGTCTCAACTGTGTCGAAAAAGGAGTCAAGCATAAGCGTCTCCGTAGGGGGTGCTATCGCTCTCCTCCTCTGTTAGTTTGGGATAGTTCCCGTTGGTGTGCCAACTGGCGGTGTTGTTGCTACTGCATTTTTCCAAGTGCAGAACAAGCCCAAAGTGTCGCCTGCGTTCATTTCTTCGCCGAAGCCAGTAACAGTAACTGTCACGTCGCCGTTTGTTTCAACAGTGAAAGAAGACGCCACTGCGATACCAAACTGACCATTCGCATCTGACACACGGCGTACAGGTGTTGTACCCGCAATCAATGGCGTCAATGTGAACACTGCGCTGTTTGCTGTGATTTGTGCAGATGTCAATTGTTGCGAATCATAAGTCTGGTCAGCAATGCTGTTTGACAATTTCGCTTCCAATGGTGCGATAAGGTCAGAAAACAAAACATCGGTGTACGAGCCGTCGCCTGTTGAGGCGTGAACGTGAACGGCAGTTGTTGGCGCAAGGCGGAACTGCTTTTCGGGTGCTAAACGCTTAACCATAAGATAATAAATTTAATGATTGATAAATAATTGATAATGAATAGTTGATAAAGCATAATTGGTCGTAAAATTTTGGTTGATATGCTTTGTTAGTTGCTAGCGACGTTTAAACACTCAATTTGTAATATTTCAACTCTACGCTCTCCGATACATGCCAGTTTTGATTTGGAATCAATAGCGTATTGGTGTCGGTTTGAGTTTCTTGCAACATGGCTTTGTTGTGCCATTGCCCGTTTATATACAGCTCGTAATCGGCGGGTATGGGTTCTGTAAATGTGGCACTATTGCCGTCGTGTAGCGTCGCTGTCAATACCACTTTTATTAAGGTTTGAGTTAGGCTGTTGCCGCCATTGTTGCTATTGTCGGCACAATTTCCCATTCCAAAATACTCATAACATAGTTTTTCGTCGGTTGATTTAGCTATTTGATACGCTTCCATTTATTTAATTTAATTGAACGGAATTTTTGACACGAGCCACCTTTTATCCGCTACATTGTATTTTAAGTCAATCCGCCATATTCGTCCCTGTTCGGTCGTGAACAGATGCCCGTCGTAGTTTGGATTGTTTGTCGTTAAACCAAACTCAATGCACTGCAATTGCTTCGGGAAAGCAAATTTTTCAGGTTTCCCGTTCCCATCATCAAAAGATACTGAGGGGGTGTCTGTTTTCAGAATCAGGTCCATTATCCATGTCCTTGCCGCGCCTTGAACAAAAATACTGATTGTTTTTGTCTCGGTGGGTGTTGGCACTATCAGGGTAATGCTGTCCGTGTTGTACTGTAAGCCCGCCCTAAAATTGAAAATCACATCTTTGGCATTGGCGGGTATGGTATGGACCGTTCCGCGCGTCGCCGTGATGATAAAGTCTTTTTGTGTGGTTGTATCGGCGGTCGTAAACAATTTCCAACGGTTGCCGACTGCACGATGTCTGTCATAGACGTAAAGTTTTTGTGCAGTTGTATCGAAAGCAAAAGAACCTGAATAACGCGAATCAATGACCCGTAAGCTGTTGATAGTGTTGGGCGAACAGATTGTTTTGATAAAACCCGCACCACCGACAATTTGACAGTCATACGCTGTCACATAGTCAGCATCTTGACCCCTCAGTATAAAAGTCATTGTAAGTGTTATAATCAAAAAAATAGACTTCATTATCTTCAAATTTTGTAACTGTTTACCACGCGCTCGCTTCGCTCGCGCCTAAAAATGAACCACCTCTTATCCTGTCGTTGCGCGCGCAAAATGCACGTAACTAAATAGGTGCGTTAAATAATTAAAATTCCCTGCGAACCAGAGTTCCGTATTTCACGCCCATCGTATTGACTTGCGAGGCTAAATAATAGGCTTTGAGAGCAATGTTTTTATATCCAGCATCTGCGTCATTGTCGGCATATGGTAAGCGCAATAAATCAACGCTCGCCGTTAAACTACCGTCATTAGTGCTGCCACCTCCCTCACTTGCGCCACAACAATGTGGCTGATAATAGATTTTCATAAGCCGTCTATTTTAATACTTTTTTGAAATAAGTCAACTGTACCCATGCACCGGGTTTGGCAATCAAACCACTTATTTCAATGGCTGTCGCTGCGCTGACATTGGAGGTGGGGGCGTAATCTTGCCCTTTGACAAATTCGTAATCCATTTCGAGCTCACACATATTTGGTACATTTTCTACCAATTGGTCACCGGGTTTATACGGTGTCCCGTTGATAAAAATCACCGCCGTTCCCGTATTCAAAACAGAAGGACAGTAACCCATAACACGAATTTTGCCCGACTCGAAAGCATCTTCTTCGATACATATCTCTTTTCTAACTGCTACGAATTTGTACTTATCTTCGTGATATTGACACATATTGTGAGTTCTTTTAAATTTTAACTACGGATTTGTCGTATTTTGAAATGCCATATATGCCTGAATTTGGTCAAAGCCTTCCGCCATTTTGTCCACGGGATTCTCACCCGGGTACATTTCTTGTATTTTTTGTAACAAATCGCCCAATTTTTTAGCGTCTCCCTGTTGCGTTGGTGCTATACCTTGCGGTGCTGTTGGTGTTTCGGTGTTTGCTTCGTAGTCCGCTTGTTCGGTTTCCGACGGTCGGGAAACTTTGTCTCCATTCGGTGCAACGGCTCGCCCAATGGCGACTGTCTGCGGTGCAAATTTGCCCAACGTATTTAAAAACGCTGGACTTTGAAGTAAGCCAAATACTTTATCTTCCCTTGTCTTGACACTGCCAACTTTATGCAGCTCCATGTCCTTAGCTGCCATTTGTTGCATCATGGTCATTTGCTGCTGAAAGTTGGCTTGCTGCATCGCCATCATGTCTTGGCTGCTTTTAGCTTGCATTTGCATCATCATCAGCAGCACAGCGTTCATGCCCGAACCCGCACCCATACCCAAACCCAATGACCCCTCAGTATTTGCCGCTTTACTCACCACGCTACCCACTTTTTGAGGGAAGGTATCGGGGTCGCCAATGGGAAACGTAAACGGCGCGGCACTCTCTGAAGCAAATTTGTTGCTTTGCAGTGTAACGGTGTACATGCCATCATTGAGCATATCAACACGATTGACAAAAAGGAGATAAAGTTCCTCACTTTTCTTTTTTCGCTCGTCAGTACTTATTTTTTCGCCTTTGGTGGTCTCCACGTAGTCAGTAAAACGGTGCAAACCTTTCGATTTGTCCCCTTCACAAATGCGAAAATACAAGGGTAAGGAGGCGTCCCAGATTTGCGCTATTTTATCAAGACTATACATAAATGAGTTATGAGTGATAAGTTATGAGTTATGAGTGATAAGTTATGAGTGATAAGTTATGAGTGATAAGTTATGAGTGATAAGTTATGAGTGATAAGTTATGAGTGATAAGTTATGAGTGATAAGTTATAACTTATGTAGTTAGTCATAAATAATCGCTATTTTTTACGACGCTTCTCGCGCTCGCTTCGCTCGCGCGAGAAGGGGGAATGTGGTTCATTTTTCGGGCTTTGCCCGAAAAATGAACCACTCTTCCTCCCTTTGCGCGAGCGAAGCGAGCGCAAAGGCGTGTGTTGAAAAGTAGCGATTATTTATGACTAACTACTTATCACTCATAATTCATAACTTACAATTCGTATTCAATTTCTAATTCAATGACGTTGCCCGTTGTAACGTTTGCGGCGTTGTAGCTGCGTATTTCGCTGCCTGTTTCGCCAAAATTGAAGTGAGTGGGCGTTTTTAGAACATAACCATAGCAATCACCATTTGAAGACCTCTCGTAAATAGATTGTAGAGGGATTTCTATGTCCACGTCCGAGCCATTGCGTTTTAAAGCCAGAATAAGCCCGTTGTAGCCTACACCGTCCTCTAATGTTTTTTCACCAATTGTTTTACCCGATTTGCGGGTTTTGATGCTACAAATTTTCCCATTGTCGGGAATCACACCCGATGGCAAATTCTTTTTTTGTTGGCTTTGAACCAATGATATGACCATCAACTTGATATAGGTACGCTTCATCTTTTATAAGTTATAAGTTATGAGTTATGGGTTATGAGTTATGGGTTATGAGTTATGAGTTATGAAGACATTGTACCACTCATAACTCATAACTTATAACTCATAACTTATCACTCACCGCGCATTTGTGCCGCAATGCTTTGTTTTTGCGATTCAGAAGGCGGTACCACAATCATAACTTGGCTATTGAAACACAAATACAGCTTACGCGCCGCGCTGTCGTTCAACGGTAACAAATCGCCTGAACTGGGCATTGCCAAAGACAATACATTCGGCTCTCCTCCAACCATTGTATAAGACGCCGGTAACATGACTGGCTTAATCGTTTTGTCGGAAGTCGAGACGGACTTAATAAGAAACTCCGATGTGTGTAGTGCATCAAAACGGTCGGTCGTGTTGGTTTTGAACGCAAGCGTTGCCAAAAACAAATGACGTAAAGCCACTTGTTCAACTGCCGTAAACATCGTGTCGTAAGGGTCGCTTGAAAATTCGGCATTGCCAAACAGTTCCACACCGTCTTTGACGGGTACTCTGCAAATGCCCAGACCCAAAGCGAACATTTCAGCGATACGCATGTTAGGCAACAACATTTGAAGCGGTGTGATTTTTTGGTCGTCGTTGCTTTGCAAATTCACGCTCAAATTGCGTGAAAGGTTGTTCAATGAAGCAAACGCCAAGATTGTTCCTTTCTGAACTTTACCGGGTGCCACACCAGACCGCGTTGTGGTCATCTGCCAGATTTCGCGGATGCGGGCGTGTGTCGGTGCTAATGGATATTCCATCGTTAAATTGTTTTTAAGAATTTGAAAAAATTAGTTCACGCCACCCGAGCCACTCACGGCATAATCGGATTCTGTACCGTTCATGTCTGTCCACGCTTCCGCGCCCAAATCAATGATTTCGCGGCTGCTCCCAACGCCTGCGGTCGTATCTGAGTCTGCACTACCGCCTTTCAAGCCTTGAAAGGCTTTTACTTTTGAGCGCAATAATTGACTACCACCGTCAACGGCTACACCAAGCGAAGCAGCTTGTACGTATTCGTTATCAGAGTACATCAAACCCGCTACACCCAACCCGATTTTGACATAACCTGCATAGCCAGACGCTTTTGCGGGGTCTTTTGCCCAAATAGCGTTGCAAATTGGGTTTACGATAATATTGCTGCCAGCAGCACCAAGAGCCGTTGCCGCCAAAAGCGTCCAATCAGGCGTATTTGCTGCCATTGCGCCAACTCCTTTGTTCTTGCACATAATAATTAATAGTTAAAAGTGATGAGTGATAAGTGATAAGTTATGAGTGATAAGTTATGAGTGATAACTTTTCACTTATCACTTATCACTTTTCACTTATTTACGGAGTGTTTTCCGTTTTGCTTTTGCTTTTGCTTTTGCTTTTGGACGTGCCTTTGCGCGACCAATACCCGCTACGCCTAAAATGCCACGTGCCGCCGCGCTGCTGGCGGGTACACAAACCATTGCTCCTTTTGTTGCCATGATAACTTTAAGTTTTTAATGATGAAATATAAAATTGTACTCTTACTATTGATTCATCAAAACAACCGCGAGCAAGGCGACTCCTACCAGCACAATCGTATTATTATTACCCTCTTCTTTTTTTGAGGTATCAGTATTGCTGTTTGCTGTTTGAGGGCTTGGCAACGGTTGTTTTGATGCTTCTGTATTTTCTCTCATTTCGGCTGGTGCGGGTGTGGTGCTGTTGCTTTCGCCTCTATGCCCCCCCTCTTCACTACCGTCTTCGTTGGTTTTTGGCGTTGGAATCGGTGTCCGCTCGCCTGATGCAGTCGGTGCTGTGGTTGTTGGCGTTGTAACTGCGCCTTGCGAAGGCTCATACCCCCCCTCAGTAAAATCGCTGTCCGTCGCCGCGCCTTCCTTAGCGTCGGGTACGGATTCGCCTTTTTTGAACAAAGCGGCAATTTTCTGAATAATGGCAATAGCCGCCGAAACGGTCGCCGCCGTCAACACAAACCCAATGCCTTGCCCTGCAATAGCGTAACCCGCTTTTGAGTTAAGGATTTGCGCGGGTGTCTTTCCATGTCTTTTTGTAATTGCCGATGCAATGGCTGTCATCACGGTTTCCCGTTTTGAGCCTGTGACTTTGGCAATCAAATCAATGATTTGTAATTGAACCTTTCGTTTCTTATCCAAATTACCTTTTACGGGTTTGGTTATGAAAGCGTAAAGAAAAAAGTCTGCGGCATTTTGCAAAGCACCTTTAAAAATCCAATTGGTCAACTTCGACCACGCCTCTTTGATGGTGTCGCCTACCTTTTTGACTACTTTTTTGATGCCACCGCCCAACTTTACCACGCCGTCAAGCGTGGGAAATGACAATATCGGTGCATTGAACGCCAAAACGCGGTCTGTTGCGCCAAAGCCAGACACCTCATTCATGCCCGTAATGGCTCTGATGAACGCCGCTTCACTCAACTGGGTCACGTCCGTACCTCTTGTGTAGGGTATGCTCTCTGCGACCCGTTCAAAATGAGCTAAAGTAGCCAATAATTGGGCTTCTCTATCGCCTGTGTCGCCAAAACGGTAAACATCCATCGTATTAAATTTTAAAAAGTTGTTCTTTAATCAGTTCAAACGGTTCTTTCTGCTCGTCAAATCGTTTCCAAACCGCGTCAACTATTACTTCTCCTTCCCTAAAATGGGCAATTGGATACACATGATTTGAGTAGGTATCTGGATAATGCACATACATCAAACTCACGGGTTTTTTATGGCAAAGAATCACGGAAGCGATAAACAAAGAGAAACTTTTGCAGTCGCCACGCCGCGTTTGGTTGAGCCTTGCGGGTTCTTGGATAATTTGAGCCGCTTCACCGTCTTCGTTGTAAGTGATGTAGCGTTTCATCCAAGTCCACAATTTTTGCATACCTGCACGTGTCGGTGGAAAATCCTTTGAAAACTCTGTCAGTTGTTGGCTCACACCTTCGCGTAAAGCCAATTCTATGTCATCAATAATGTTCGGTATTCGCCCGTCAGCTTTCACCAATACGTCTGTATATCGGGGTGTTGGTATTTTGTCGCTGGCTGCTTTTCTAACTGTATGAAAATTGCTCATCTAATTCTATTTCTTTCAAAATACCTTGAATATTGATAAATATTGTCCCTTTGAGTCGGTAGTTGCCGGGCTTCAAAGAAGCGGCAATGTTCTTTTTGATTTCCGCCCAAGTTGACCCAAACACTGTTTTCAGATTGTCAAAACCCAACGGCACGGTGTAATTGAGTGTCGTTAAAGTATGCGCTTGAATGGTGGTGGTTTCGGTGCTTTTTATCGGAATCAACGGTGAACCTTTGTAATAGACAAAGCCATTAAATTTTTCTATGGTCACTTCTAAGACTGTATCGTTGTCAATCTCAATAGCGGCAATAAAACGGACGCTCTGCAAATCACCGCCGATACCGTCAAATGTGAAGCGTTTAAACTTCCAGTTGATGTTGCGCCAAAGGTCTGCTTGCAATTGGTTGAACCATAAAAACCCACCAATCACCACACCCGCACCTAAAACCATACTGCCAGAACTTACTTTTGCCATTGTATTTTTTTTATTGTTGCTCTTTTTCGGGTTTTTCTTTTTTCAACAAGTCTGTTAAAACAGGTGGTTCTAATGATTCTTCAGGCATTTTTTTACCTGCAAGAACCAAATACATCTTTACTACAAAAAAAATTAGGTTCATCAGCAGACCTGCAAGTCCCGAAATCATCGTAAAATCTTCAATCGTAATGATGCCAAAACAAAAGTTAAAGCAGTTGAAAGCTAACATGTGATTTAAGCCGAAAGGCAATTCGTAAGAATTCATTTTTAATGTTTTGATGTTTTAAATTTTCTCTAAGTCATAGTTCAGACATTTTTCAAATAATCATCTGCTACTTCCCACGCCTTGTCCAATACTGAGGGGGTCACTAACTTGGCTGCTTTTCCGTCTTCGCGCTTCGCCATCACAGCAACTAAGGCTTTGATATAGCCCGCTTCAAATGGTATCACGGAATCTCTAAACAAACCCAGATTAACGACCACGTAACGGATATACCCCTCAGTATCATTTTGGCGGTCTGATTTGGGTGCCCACGTCGAGATAATTTTTTCAATCGTATTGAGCTTAGTACCGCGTGGATAAGCGTCGCCTGTTACTTTGCCGTTCATGTACCGCCACAAATGAATGATGCTGCCAGCCGTCCCATTTTCCCAAGTGTCGAACATCATGTGTTGCGCCCCTTGTGTTGAAATCTCACCCGGATAAGTGAGGCGGACCATTTTATTAGCGTCCAATCTTACTTTTACATTCAACGGGTTGCGGTTGAACACCGCGAATGAAATACCCTTTGTTTTTTTGCTGTCTGGAATACCGCTATTTTTATTCATGTCAACTTCTTTTTTAGGTTCTTCGGCATCATCGGATAGAAACCATGCGAGCAATGCTCCAGTAATGCCAAGAAATGCCAATTTTTTGCCTGTCATTTTTTAAATAAAATACGCAATTTTGAAAATATACCCCTCAGTATGTCCCACAATGTGAGCGTATCGTTAATGATGTCTAAGATTTCTTCTTTATCCACCATAAAGGGTTTACCATTTTCTACGTTGGTACCAGTCACAATGCCCGTTGTGTCGGAGACCCATTGCACCTTTATTGTTTCGCCCGATTTGATTTTTACCAGCATTTTTAATTTTATTTTATTTTAGGCTGCAACCTAATGCGGGTTTTAAACCAGCGTTAGGTTTGATTTATTTTGAGAGGTTGTTGACGACAATCAATGCCGCGACAACAACAGCTCCTTTTATAAGTAATCCTTCCCATTTTGCGTCCCGTTCGTCTAAATCCTTTTCGGCTTTATTGCGTTCTGCATCAATTTTGTCTTGCTCTTCGACAGTTGGCAATGTATCGGGTGCTTTTGAACCCGCGTTTTTATATTTTTGGTACAATACATACGGAATCAAAAGAGGTCCAAATGGCAGCCAAAGATTAGACACCAACTTGACGGAGGCAACGCTTTTGTAATTGTACCGCAGCAGACTTTCACTAATAGTATTTACGCCCTTAAATTCAAGGAAATACACGTTGTTTTGGGGGAAATATTCGCTTTTATGAAACATCAAACGGGCGAAAAAATTTCCATTAACATCTTTTTGAATCTCAAACGAATAGACTAAACCTATCCACTCCCCTGTCTTCAATTCTTTTGTTTTCCCGTCCGTCGTGTATATTTTCACCCCGTTTTCGCCTGCGTGCAAGTGCTTGTCTTGCAGCGTAGTCGTGTAGTAAACCCGTGTTCCTATTTTGATTTCAGGTGAAATAGCTTTGACATCTCCAAGTCGTTTATACATCGTTACTTTTGTTAATTTTCTTTTTTGATAAGACAAAGGTGCGGTGCTTGGTGGGCGTGTGGCGACTTTTGGCGACCTTTGGCGACCTTTGGCGACTTTTGGTGACTTTTGGCGGGATTGAAACCCGCGTAAGGTTGAATAAATATAAAAAAAAGCCCGTTTCGACGGGTCGAAACGGGCTTTTTGGGCTTTTATACTGAGGGGGTGTCATTGTGTGGTTTATTCTAAAAACTGAACCACTTTTTCAATGGGAATAGCCTTCAAGCCATTATTCATTGTAAAATAAACATAGATTTGACCTTCGCTGTCCAAAGCAAACTCCAAAGGACGTTGTTCATCGCCGCCAAAGTTGTCATGGTAAACGCCATCTTGGTGGTGCTCAGGGTGAGCGACCATATCATACTCCGTTAATTTCATGTCAAATGCGGCTTCCAGACAAGCGACTTCCATACCTTTTTTGACGCGGGTGAATTGGGTTGTGATGAAAGCCCCTCCAGAACCATCTTTGCTGATAATTTTATAGTTATAGGGGTTTTGTTGTACGGTGTCCGTAGTGGGTGCTTGGCAACTGAAAAGGAGGAAACATGAAGCGGCAATAAAAAGGCTTTTCATGTTTCCTCCTTTCCATTGCCAAGCACCTGGACGCCGAGCAATACTAATATAAAATTATCGGCAAAGATGGTTCTGGAGGGGCTTCATCGCGTCAAACTGCATTAACGGGTATATTATGGTCGCTCACTAGCCACCAAGGTGGCGTTTACCATGACAACTTTGGCGGCGATGAACTAACGTCATTTGCTGTTTATTTTATTGAGATGAAACTATTCCCGGTTCAGTTTAAAACAAAACAGTATTTTCAGTATAAAGCCCAAAGCCCGTTTCGACCCGTCGAAAACGAGCTTTGCCAAGTCGCAAAAGGTAAAGATATCAACACACCTTTAATTCTTATCAAGCTTTAAAAAGCTAACGATGTATAAGCGACTTTAGTGTCCGAAACTGTGCACCTGAATCTTTTTGCGACTACTTTGCAAGTTGCTTTGAAAACGAGAGACAATACGCGGACGGAAAAACAAAATTGAAGACGGAAATGGGCGTTTAGTCAGTCTGATTCGTTTGGTTCAAAAGGTGTTAATGGAAGGCCCGCGTTTGATAAAACAAAGCGAATGTTCCCCCAAAAAACTAACGTGTGACTCGCGGGTTTGGGGCATGTAGTGAGAGTCTGCTGCGGTACGAGCTCCCCAAAGCTTGCCTCAAAATCGAAGTTGGTCACAATCTTTTGGCTGCCATTTGTTCTTTGATTCCGTATATTGTGCCAAAAATATAAGGCACAGCGGTCCCTAAGCACCCGATACATTGCCAACTGGCAAGATTTTGATGCAGAGTTTTGAATAAAAGCCGAAAGTTTAGACGAACGAGACATGGGAAGATTACTTATAAGAGTTTGTTGTTATCGCGGCGATTGTTGTCGTCAACAATCTCTCAAAATAAAATCAAACCTAACGCTTGGTTTTAAATACGGCTAAAATAAAATAAAATTAAAAATGCTGGTAAATTCAAATCGAGCGAAATTATTCAGAGAACGCAGTAGTGCTCCCGTATTTATTAACGTCAGAAATGGTAAACCCTTTTACGTATTGGACCCAAAGAAGAAATCTTAGACATCGTGCGATACGCTCACGTGGGACATACTGAGGGTATATTTCCGTATTTTGGGCAAAAATGACGAACCGTGGCATTTGTTACTGGAGCATTGCTCGCATGAGACACGAAATACGTGATACCGAAGAACCCCTAAAAAGTTGACATGAATAAAAATGAGCGGTATTCCCGAACAGCAAAAAATGAGAATTATTTCATTCGCGGTGTTCAGCCGCCGTTGAATGTAAAGAAATGGGCCGGACATGGCAAAATGGTCCTTCTCGAGTGAATTCGAGCGCAGGGAGCGGTACATGATGTTACACTGGGCGACTGGTATCGCCGACCCGGCGGCCGGCGGCACTGCGCGTAGCAGGCGACGCTTATCCGCGCGATACTTCAACGCGATTGAAAAAGTCTCGTGCGTGAAAAACCCAAATCGAACCGCTTTGAAGGGTATAACACGTGGTCGTTAATCTGGGTTGTTTAGAGATTCCGTATTAGCGGGCCTCAAGCAAAGCCTTGAATTCTGTGAATATAGCGAAGCACTTGAAAGACAGAAAAAGCACAGCAAGGAGCACTCAACAAGGTGCGTGTCAACGAGATGATTTATTTGAAAATGTCTGAATGACTTAGAAGAAAATTTAAACATCAAAACATTAAAAAATGAATTCTTACAATTTGCGCCTTTCGGCACAAATCACATGTTAGCTTTCAACTAGCAACTTTTGTTTTGACATCATTACGATTGAAAATGATTTCAGCAGGTCTGCTGATAATTTAATTTTTTTTGTAGTAAAAATGTATTTGAGGTTCTTGCGAACAAAAAAATGCCTGAAATCATTAAAACCACTGTTTTAACAGACTGGCAAAGAAAAACCCCGAAAAAGGCACGGCAAAAAAATTCTGATGAGCAAAAGCAAGTTCTGGCAGTACTCGGGAATATTGATTGGTGGGTTTTTATGGTTCAACCAATGCAAGCAGACAGCGGCTGTACATCAGAGTTTAAACGCTTCGCATTGCGGTATCCTTGTGTTAGGAAAAAAGTCCATTTTATGCCGCTATTGAAGATTGACAACGATACGATTTAAATAAGCCCCAATGGCTGTCTGTGCAGGTTCACCGTTGATTCCCGTAAAAAAGCACCGAAACCATTCAAGCATGCCAACACGACGCTCAGTACCGCCGTGCCGCCCGAAGATTTGACAATCTGAAACGTGTTTTTAGTCGGCGGGCGGAAATCAAAATTTGACCTTTTCTTTTGAAGCCCGGCAACTACGGACAATATTTATCAATATTCAGGTTTTGAAAACAAGGGCTGCAGTTAAGAAAAGCGGCAACGC
>JAXHNU010000015.1:0-63914 GCA_034520175.1 Saprospiraceae bacterium | reverse complement strand
GTCATTACCGCCGCCTTCCCGGACGCCACGGTCCAGACCTGTATCGTGCATCTGGTGCGCCATTCGCTGAACTTTTGCGCGTGGAAGGACCGCAAGGCAGTCGCCGCCGATCTGCGCCTGATTTACGGTGCCCCGACCGCCGACCAGGCCGCCGCTGAACTGGATGCTTTTGATGAAAAATGGGCCGGGAAATATGCCTCAATCGCCCCGGCCTGGCGGCGGGCATGGCAAGAGGTGATCCCGTTTTTTGCCTTCGATCCGGCCATTCGCAAGATCATCTACACCACAAACGCGATCGAAAGTTTGAACAGGGTCATTCGCAAATCGATCAAGACCCGTGGTTCGTTCCCGACCGAGGAGGCCGCGACCAAGCTGATCTATCTGGCAATCCGCAACTTCGAGAAAGGCGGCAGGAATGTGCGGGAATGGTTTGCGGCCCGCAACCAATTCGCTATCATGTTCGAGGATCGCTTCAAAGCGTGACCGTAACTGAAACCCATGGGGCCAAACCAGATACACAAAGTTCAGCGACACTCCCCATTCGCGCGCTAAACATGGCCATCGCGCTGCGGTCACCGCCAAAAGGCTGCATCTTCCACAGCGATCGCGTAGAAGCTATTACCGGTCGCAATGACTATCAGAAGATCCCGCGCGAACACGGTTTCTGGGCGGTTACCGATGAGCGGCAAAGGCAACTGCTATGACAACGCCGCAGTCGAGACTTTCTTCAAAACCATTAAGGCAGAGCTAATCTGGCGGCGCACTTTAAGTCCGCGCTCTGCGCCGGGAGCAAGTCATTGAATCCTTTGTGGGGCATCTGGGCTGGCCCATGCGGGTTTCAGATACGGTCACGCGTTGAAGCGCTCGTCGAACATGATAGCGAATTGATTGCGGGCGGCAAACCATTCCCGGACATTTCTGCCGCCTTTCTCGAAGTTGCGGATCGCCAGATAGATCAGCTTGGTCGCGGCCTCCTCGGTCGGGAACGAGCCGCGGGTCTTGATCGATTTGCGGATCACGCGGTTCAGGCTCTCGATGGCGTTCGTCGTGTAGATGATCTTGCGGATGGCCGGATCGAAGGCAAAAAACGGGATCACCTCTTGCCATGCCCGCCGCCAGGCCGGGGCAATCGAGGCGTATTTCCCTGCCCATTTTTCCTCGAAAGCATCCAACTCGGCGGCGGCCTGATCGGCGGTCGGTGCGCCGTAAATCAGGCGCAGATCGGCGGCGACTGCCTTGCGATCCTTCCAGGCGCAGAAGTTCAGCGAATGGCGCACCAGATGCACGATACAGGTCTGGACCGTGGCCTCGGGAAAGGCGGCGGTGATGGCCTCGGGGAAGCCCTTCAGCCCGTCCACAACGGCGATCAGAACGTCCTGAACCCCTCGGTTCTTCAGCTCATTCATCACCGACAGCCAGAACTTGGCGCCTTCATTCTCAGCGATCCACAGGCCCAGAACCTCGCGCACCCCGTCACGGGTGACGCCGAGGGCCACGTAAACCGCCTTGTTCTTGACCATCCGGCTGTCCGCGTCGCGGATTTTGACCCGGAGTGCGTCGAAGATCATCAAACAGTTCCTTCGCTTTTTCTTTGGCGCGTTTGATTTTCATTTTTACAGCGCTTTCGGTCTTTCCCAATGTTTCAGCAATGTCTCTAATACTCATGTCATCGTGGTATTTCATAATCAATATCAGACGGTCACTATCGGGTAATGCTTCCAAAACGGCTTTCAAATTTTTAACATCCATTTCCATCAAAAACTGGTAGAGGGTCTCATCTTCGGCTACATCGGGCGCACGTTCAATGTCTTCACTAAACATCGTTTTTTCCTTTTTTTTCTTACGAATGGCATCAATACAATAATTGTATGTAATTGAATACACCCACGTTGAAAATTGTGATTTTTCGCCAAAATTACCCAAATTAAGCATAATTTTCACAAAAATATCTTGCATGGCATCACGCGCTTCAGCGTCATTTTTCAGAATAGAAATGCACTTGCCATACACCTTGTTGGCGTAACGACGGTACAGTTGGCTGAAAAATTTGGCATCTTGAGTCGCTAAATAAGCGCGAATCACCTCAGCGTCTGTTTGTTCTTGGTATGCGGCTTGCTGGTTCAAAAAGACAATATCTTTGCGATGAATTAAGAAAGTAGTATATTCTTTGTAAATACTTAGCCCTGTACATTTTGCTCGCGCAACGACAAGAGCAGAGGTGGTTCATTTTTCGGCTTCGCCGAAAAATAGAACCACATTCCCTCTTTTGCGAGCGAAGCGAGCAATAGGCTAAGTAATCACTATTCTTTTAAAGTTTGTAAGCTAATTATAAACTTACAGACTTTGCAAAGGTATTCAATCCAATGAGATAATGTAGAGAATTTTCAGAAAAAATGCTGTGTGTGGTTGTTAAACGTACTACTTGGTTTTGGCTTTTTGGCGTTAACTTTAATATTCAGACGCAAAGATTCTAATAAGTAACACATATGTTACATTATTCACAATAAATTGTTAATGAACGATAATTACTTAGTCTATTGCTCACTTCGCTCGCAAAAGGGGGGAATGTGTTTCATTTTTCGGGCTTTGCCCGAAAAATGAAACACCTCTCCTCTTTTCTGCGAGCGAAGCGAGCATAGTGTATCGCAATTTTATACTTCGCATAAAAAAATGCAGGTCTTCTAACGAAGCCTGCATTTTTTATGGTCTGTAAAATCAAGCCTCTTTTTTAGGGGCATTTTTTTTTGTTGTTTTTGGACGAGTCACACCGTGGCTACCCAAAATGATTTTACCGCGCTTGGTTCTTTTATCACCTTTACCCATTGTTGCGTTCTTTTTTGATAAAATTAGAAAATAAATGACTGTAATCTATTCATTCAATAGAAGCCGCAAAGGTAAGTTTTAAAAAAGGAACTAAAGGAAAAATAAGTATAAGTTTTGATAATTAATCCAAGTTTTGTGGTAGTGACCCAGAACGCGCCGCCTTCGGCTGCGCGGGGAGTTTTTTCGGAGCGCGCTGTTTTTTTTGTTAAAAATTTGGGCTTTGCCCAAATTTTTAACAAAAAAACGGCGCGCTCCATTAGATTTTTACGCGGCGAAGTTCCGCGTTTTTATACCACCAAACTTAGATTAATTACTTAATACTGAGGGGTGTTTTTACTAATATTTTAAGGAATATCAGATTTGAAATCTTTAAAATCTTTGAAATCTTAAATTTGAAACCTTCCTAAATTTTTATTAACAATTTGAAACCATACATAAAATTCTAAAACGCATAAAAGTACACTTTTGCGCTCGCTTCGCTCGCGCAAAGGGAGGAGAGGGGGTTCATTTTTCGGGCTTTGCCCGAAAAATGAACCCTCATTCTCCTTCTCGCGCGAGCGAAGCGAGCGCGAGAAGCAGCAGTTTAGATTTTATGTATGGTTTCAAAATTAACAAATGTTTGCGTGAAGAAAAAAAAACATGAATTAACCTTTTGTCGGAAAAAAATTAGGCTTTCTAAAACAAGAAATAGGCTAAAAAAAAAAACAAAGTAATGACAATCAATATTTTACAATTATAAAATAAATAAAAGTGCAATAAAAAATAATTTAAACACGCTTTAGCTGGGTAAAATTTATAGTGAAAATCTTGTTAATTCATTTATTATTCTTCAATTTTGCGTTTAAATGCCGTTTGAAAACCCGCCGCAAAAATACACTTACCTTCTTTGTTGTCATTTTTATTAACAAAAGTCATCATCATCTAATAGCGAATGTAACTTTATAATCTTATATTTCTTAATAAAATTTCTCTTAACTGAACAAAATTTTACAATCTATCCCATGGTAAGATTAATCAAACGTCTCGCCGTACCGCTACTCGTATTCGTATTAGCATTTTCAGCGTGTACAACAGACAGCAACACACCAACTCCTTTAGTGGAGGTAAAATTAGCAAAAGATTACGATTCAAAAGTCATTCAACAATGGCAAGAAATGTTGATGGAAGTAGAACGATACGCCGAATTGTATCGCCCTTGCCCTGCTGCCCGCATGATGGGCTATGTAGGTTTAGCTGTTTACGAATCAAGCGTTGCAGGTATGCCAGAATACCAATCAATTGCAGCGCGTTACCCGAATCTCAATATTCCTGTGGTAGAAGCAGGTCAAGAATACCATTGGCCCACTGTTGTTAACAATGTTTATGCAACACTTTTTAAAAAATTCTTTGCGAATGTTCGGGCAAGTGATTTATTCAAAATTGGATCACTTGAAAGCTCTTTGAACATACAAGCCTCTAACGCACTCGGTACTGACGTCTTTAATCGGTCAAAAGCCTACGGTATCAGTGTGGCGAACGCCGTTTGGGATTATTCTATCACGGACAAAGAAGGACATGATAAATATCTTGATGCACGCCCAACAACTTACTCGCCCCCAACAGGTCAGGGTAAATGGCAGGCAACCCCTCCCGGCAACCAACGCGCCATGTTCCCTTACTGGGGCAAAGTGCGGACTTTTGCGATTGCTGAAACGGACAAATTAGCGCGCGCGCCCCTACCCTATTCGGAAGACAAAACATCGGCTTATTACGCACAAGGACTTGAAGTATATGCAGTTACAACGCCCCAGACTTATGAAAACCAGTGGGTTGCCGAGTTTTGGAGCGATGATGTTCTTGGTTTTACCTTTAGTCCTCCTGTTCGCGTGTGGGCAATTGCAAGCCAAATTGAAGCACAACAAAAATCAAATTTACAAACAGCTATTATGGCGACTGTAAAATCTGGTTTAGCCCTTAACGATGCTTCAGTAGCTTGTTGGAACTCTAAATATACTTACAATATTGAGCGTCCAGTTGGTTATATCAATAAACACATCAATCCAAATTGGAATGTAGCCAGCCTTACAAGCACTGGTTTTTTGACTTCAACACCTTCTTTTCCTGCTTATCCAAGTGGTCATTCTACTTTTGCAGGGGCTGGTTTTGCGGCTTTGGCACAAGTTTTTGGTGAAAATACGTCTATAACTGACCGTTGCCATGAAAATCGCTCAGACTTCAATGGCAAACCGCGTTCTTTCAATTCTTTCTCCGAATTGGCTTGGGAAGATGCGTATTCACGTATTTATCTCGGCTTACACTGGCGTATGGATTGTGACGAAGGTCTGCGTTTAGGCTATCAAGTCGCACGGAAAGTTGGGGCTTTACCGTTCAAAAAGTGATAAGTTAATCTAAGTTTTGTGGTATTAAAACGGGGCTTCGCCGCGAGAAAAATCTAATGGATAGAGCCGTTTTTTTGCTAAAAATTTGGGCTTTGCCCAAATTTTTAGCAAAAAAACGGCTCTATCCGAAAAATCCCCCGCGCCGCCGAAGGCGGCGCGTTTTGAGGCACTACCACAAAACTTAGGTTAAGTTATGAGTTATGAGTTATAAGTTGAGGAATGGGCATAACCTAAAAGCGTTTTTTGCATCTCGCGCTCGCTTCGCTCGCGCGAGGGAGGGGGAATGTGGTTCGTTTTTCGGCGAAGCCGAAAAACGAACCACGTCTCCTCCCTTTTGCGCGAGCGAAGCGCGCGCAAAACATCTGTTTTTAATCAAAAAACGATGTTTTTAGGTTATGCCCACTCCTCAGTTATAACTCATAACTCATAACTTATCCATGCCTGCTGTTTGCATAAAACCTAAAATTTCTTCACGGTATTCTGCGACCATGCGTACCCGTTCTTCTGAGGAAAACCACAAAACTTCTTGCATGACGAGAGCAATCGGTTCGAGTGATTCAAGCGTCAAAGCCCAGTCCGTCAATTCTAAACCAATGCGTCGCGCACAAACATCGCGCAAAGTACACGCCATTTCTTCCACACATGCGTGAACAATCTCACATTTCAATATCGGAGACCCGGGCAAAATCGCTTGTCGCAAAGTTCCATCTTTCCAGCACAATGCCAATATTTTATGTACTTCTGACCCATAACAGCGATTGAGTCGGCGGGTTACGTATTCTGGAACGGCATAACGCCGTGCCATGAGTTTATAACTGTCGTGTTCCCAATTTTCCGCGCCCATTAGCAACTGTTCGGCTGTTTTACAATCAGAAGCTGACCCCCTCAGTATTTTTTCGATTGTATCAACCGTATCCTTAGCCATAAGGCGATAGGTCGTCCATTTACCGCCCATGATACTCACCAATCCCGTTTTTTTACAGATTTCTACTTCGTGGTCGCGCACCAAACTCTTACTATCTGCCGTCGGGTCTGCTTGCAACAGAGGGCGCAAGCCACCAAAACCACTTCTAACTTGGTCTTTAGTAACTGTTTGTGAAATGTACCGATTAACATATTTCAACAAGTAATCCACATCATCTTGTTCAAGCGGAATGTCTTTTTCTGTCAATGCACATTCTTCATCGGTCGTCCCAACGAGTAAACGTCTTTGCCACGGAATGATAAAAATGACGCGCCCATCATCTGTTTTAGGAATTAAGATTGCCGTATCACCACCCAGCAATTCACGTGGCAACACCAAATGTACGCCCTTACTCACGCGCATCCGTTTAGCCGCCTTCGGGTTTGCGATCAACCGAATAGCGTCAGAAAATGGACCCGTTGCATTGATAAACACCTTCGCCCGAATGGTCATTTCTTGATTTGCCTGTACATCGCGCACTTTCAGGCTATTCAGCACCCCCTCAGTATTTTGCCCAAATTCAAGAGCTTCTACGTGATTTAGCATAACTGCCTCTTTTTCAGAAGCCGTTTTTGCCAATGCCAACGTATAACGAGCATCGTCAAACTGTCCATCGAAATACAAAACAGAGGAACTCAAACCATCGCCCTTGAGTTGGGTGATGCGTTTTAAAGAATCTTCTTTTGACAACCAATCGCTTGGTGCGAGGTTGGTTTTACCTGCCAAAAAGTCATAAATTTTTAAGCCAATATTGTAGTAAAAGCCCTCAAACCACGAATAACAAGGCGTCAGCAATGCCAGAGGTTGTGCCAAATGCGGGGCATTTTTGATTAAAGTACGGCGTTCTTGTAAGGCTTTATTGACCATTCTGAACTGCTCCATGTCAAGTCTTTTGACGGCTTGTTCCAAATAGCGCACACCTCCGTGAAACAATTTTGTTGAGCGCGAAGAAGTTGCACCACCAAAATCGTCTTTTTCAATCAAAATCACCTTCAATCCACGCAATACAGCGTCTAAAGCGCAACCTGTACCCGTTGCACCTCCACCAATTATACAGACGTCAAACTCTTCGGTGTTTAAGCGGTTTAAATTTTTAAGTCTATTCATGTATGATTTTTAAGAACGAAACTACTGAAATAAAATCGTAATTACTTAGCCCATAGCTCGCTTCGCTCGCAAAAAAGGGGAATGTGGTTCGTTTTTCGGGCTTTGCCCGAAAAACGAACCACATTCCCTCACTCGCGCGAGCAAAGCGAGCGCGTGACTAAGTAACCTAATTTTTGTGGTAGTGCCTCAATACGCGCCGCCGTCGGCGGCGCGGGATTTTTTTCGGAGCGAGCCGTTTTTTTTGTTAAAAATTTGGGTTTTGCCCAAATTTTTAAAAAAAAAAACGGCTCGCTCCATTAGGTTTTCCTCGTGGCGAAGCCACGTTTTAATACCACGAAACTTAGATTAAGTAATTAAATAAAATCTTTAGTATCACCAGTTTCAATTTTGTTGTCAACAGTTGCTTCCACGATTGGTTCACGTCCGCCGCCATTTTTAAAAGGCGATGCTTCCTGCCCAGCCCGAATGAGCCGCCGCGACATAACAATACCCCAAATCAGCGTAAAAATGGCTAAGATTGCCATGCCTTCATACACTTGCTGCATTAAGAAAAAATCGTAAGCACCGTGAAAAAATACAGCTAAACCCACACCAATAATCGTATAAATGCCCGCTTTTTCGGGAATAAACTTTGCCAAACCCACGTAAGCACCCATCAAAACGCCAAACGACGCATGAGCAGGAACAGCAGTAAAAGCCCGTGCTAATGCCGTTGTAAAACCATTCTCACCCGCGTTGAGTACATACATCACATTTTCTAAAGTTGCAAAACCTAAGCCAACCATGACACCATAAACAATACCATCAATGGGTTCATTAAATTCTTTTTGCGGATACACAAAACGGCGTAACAAATAATATTTACCCAATTCCTCTGACAAGCCCACAACACCAAAAGCAAAAATTGCTGTGCCGAACAAACTATTAGGATTTTCCAAATGTTTGAAAAAAGATTGGAAGAAAATAGCGGGTATCGTACTCGCACATCCGCACACAAATGCCCACAACAACATTCGAGACGGCTCCCGTTCGTGGTGGTCTTGGTGGTAAATCCAGTAAGCAATTGCCATACTTGGCAATGTTGCAGCAGCAAGAAGTAGTAATGTATGGTACATTGAGACGATTTGAGTGTTTGTTAAAGTATCAGATAAGTTAATCTAAGTTTTGTGGTAGTGCCTCAAAACGCGCCGCCTTCGGCGGCGCGGGGGATTTTTTCGGAGCGAGCAATAGTTTTTACACTAAGAAAACGATTTTGTAAAAATATAAAATGCCGTTATTAGCAAAACGTGAAAAACAAGGACAAAAATGTACATCTGCTGCCATGTTTTACCAATAGGTGGGCAGTCACCAAGCGGTTGTTGTTTCATTTTTTATTGAATTAAGTGGTGTAACCAAAATTTTTCAACATGCGTTCGTCATCGCGCCAATTATCGCGTACTTTGACGGTCATTTCAAGAAAAACTTTAGATTCTAAAAATTTTTCAATGTCTTTTCGCGCATCTGTGCCGAGTTTTTTCATCGCCAAACCATTTTTGCCAATCAAAATCACTTTCTGATTGTCGCGTGCCACGTAAATAACGACTTGAATCCGCGCCAGTTTTTCACCTGCATTGGTTTCTGTTTCCTTAAAACTTTCGATAATCACCTCACACGCATACGGAATCTCATCGCGATAATTCAATAAAATCTTCTCACGAATGATTTCCGCACAGAAAAAACGTTCGGGACGGTCGGTAAGTTGGTCTTTCGGATAATAAGCAGGACCTTCGGGTAGATTATTTTTTATCAGCGTCATAAACGTATCCATATTTGTTTTTTTCAAAGCAGAAATACGGATAACGTGTTCAAAATCAACTAATTTACGCAATTCGGCTTCATAAGCGTCAAATACTGAGGGGGTCGCTGCATCTATTTTATTGAGTACCAAAAACTTAGGATACTTCACATTTTGCAAACGTTTGATAATCGGGTCTTCCGCATCAAAACTTTCCGAAGGCTCGGTAACAAAAAGCATCACGTCGGCATCATCAAAACTTTCTTTGACAAAAGAATTCATAGCATCGTGCATTTTGTAACTTGGTTTTCGGACAAAACCCGGGGTATCACTAAAGACAATTTGAAAATCATCGCCCGTCATAATCCCGATGATGCGGTGACGAGTTGTTTGCGGTTTCGCCGTGATAATACTCATGCGCTCCCCAACGAGTAAATTCATAAGCGTGGACTTACCCACATTTGGGCGTCCAATAATGTTGACAAAACCTGATTTATGACCCGTTTTATGACCTAAATCGGTCAATTCTTGATTCATTTTTTGTAATTGTTTAAAACAATAGGTGTAAAAGTGGACAAAGTTAAGATTCTTAATGACTAATTACTTAGCTTTTCAACAGATTTTCACAAAGTAAGACGGATTAAACTATTTAGGGCGCAATTCAACAATTTTCTCATTAATCGCTGTTTGCGTTTTTGCCAAAAGCGTTTCCCAGTTTCCGTCTAAAATCGGCTTGCCAAAATCAATCCATACATTCATTTCGGGCTTGCTGAATGTCTGCAAAAAATGAGCAACAAAAGATTCTTGACCACTCCAGTTATCTTCTGGGTCACCATAATACAACGTAATTGGCACAACAGGCACCCTCAATTCAGCCGCTACTTGAAAGGCACTCACGCGAAAAGGCAGTGTTAAAGGGTCGGCACTCGTCGTGCCTTCGGGATAAATCAGAACGGGGTCTCCTGCTTTTAAACCTTCACGTATTGCCATGCGGGCATCAACGCGGCTTTGTTTACTTTCGCGTTTCACGTACAAAACCCCCGTTATACGTGCGCCCCAGCCGATGAGAGGCCATTTTTCTACTTCGGCTTTAGCCACAGGCAAAAAAGCAACGGCTACTGCCGCGATAATCGGGTCGGCATAACTGCGGTGATTACCGATAAACAAAAAATTACCGTCTTGAGGTGTACCCGATTGGCGAATTTTGATATTGATAAACCATACAAGATGTCGGGCAATGCGTTGCCGTTGCCGCAAAGTCCACGCTAATTTTTTTTTGAACACCACCACACCAATAATGATAGGCACTAAATGTACAGCAATGATAAGTCCAACGCCAATACCGCGATAGACGCCACGAAGAGTGTTTAAACGCATAAGGGAGATTTCAAATTTAAGATTTTAAAGTAGAATCGCGTTCCAAAAGTAAGTACTAACACCGACTTTTGTGCATTTTAGCATAAAATATTGGTAATTACTTAGCCATGCCTATTGCTCGCACAACGACGAGAGAAGAGGTGGTTCATTTTTCGGCTTCGCCGAAAAATGAACCACATTTCCCTCTTTTGCGAGCGAAGCGAGCAATAGGCTAAGTAATTACAAATATTGTCAAAATACTGAGGGGTCAAAAAATAGTTGTTCCATTAAATATAAAACCCTGTTTTTGCTGCATTAGCTGTCCACGGACGGCTGCCAATAGCCCACTTGTCGCAAGATAAGTGGGCTATTTTTTATTTAACCATTGACTGTTTAATATCTTGTAAGAAAACCCAAGACTTTTGTCGAAACAGCTTTGTAGAACCACGATTTTTATAGACCTTTGCGAACTTTCTAATCGCTTGGAATTTTGTAAAATGACAATAGACGACGTAAAAAAACTGTTAGCGACGCCTCAAAAAATCGCCATCACCTCGCACCGTAATCCCGACGGCGATGCGATAGGTTCATCATTGGGCTTATATCATTATTTGGTACAACTCGGACACAGTGTTGATGTGGCTTTCCCGTCGGATTTTCCACCCATTTTCAGTTGGATGCCTTCCTCTGAACGCATTGCTATTTTTGACGATAATCCGACACAAGTACGCGAAACATTTGAGGCTGCCGATATTATTTTCGCGCTTGATTACAATGCACTCGAGCGCATTGACAAAATGGGCGACTTGATTAGACCCCTCAGTAAAACGATAAAAATAATGATTGACCACCACCGCGAACCAGAACCGTTTGTGGATTATATGTTGTCAGACATTACTGCATCTTCTACGTGTGAGCTTGTTTTTGATTTCATCAATTCACTAAATGACGGCGAAAAAATCAACAAAACAGTCGGGGAATGTTTATACACAGGCATTGTAACCGATACTGGGTCTTTCCGTTTTGCCACTTCGCCAAAATTATTCAGAACCGTAGCCGCCCTTTTAGAACGTGGTGTTGACGATTACCGCCTCCAAGATTTGATTAACAATTGTTTACCAGAAAGAAATTTACGCCTCTTGGGACACTGTTTGGCGAATAGAATGGAAGTGTTACCCGAATTTCAAACGGGTATTATTTGGCTCAATAAAAAAGATTACGAAAATTTTGATATTCAACGTGGTGATACTGAGGGGGTCGTCAATCACATATTATCAATGGGCGATGTGAAATTGGCGTGTTTTATGACCGAACAACCCACCATTGTAAAAATTTCGTTGCGCTCAAAGGGCAACCTCAATGTGCAGGAAATTTGCCGCGACCATTTCAAAGGAGGTGGACATAAAAACGCAGCAGGAGGCTACTCGTATGCTAACTTGAAAGCAACAATGGATAAATTTAGACATTTATTGCCTAATTATAAAGAAAAAATCTTAATGTCATCGTTTTAATTTATGGTTCTTTGACAATTTTAGTGGTGGTCACGTTCGGGGAACTTTTAAAGTTCCCCGAACGTCAGTTTTTACCTCTTTTTCGATTCAAAAATACCTTATTTACTGAGGAGTATTTTGGTTTCCACTAAAATTGTCAGAGAACCTAATTTATGTAAGTAGTTGGTCATAAATAATCGCTACTTTTCAGCACCCGCCTTTGCGCTCGCTTCGCTCGCGCAAAGTGAGGAGAGGTAGTTCATTTTTCGGGCTTTGCCCGAAAAATGAACCACATTCCCCTTCTCGCGCGAGCGAAGCGAGCGCGAGAAGCATCGTAAAAAGTAGGGATTATTTATGACCAGCTACTTACAATCAGCTTAACCATTTACCCGACTTCTAATTATTTCGTATGAGGAGTGGGCATAACCTAAAAACATCGTTTTTTGATTAAAAACAGATGTTTTGCGCGCGCTTCGCTCGCGCAAAAAGGGAGGAGACGTGGTTCGTTTTTCGGCTTCGCCGAAAAACGAACCACATGCCCCTCCCTCGCGCGAGCGAAGCGAGCGCGAGATGCAAAAAACGCTTTTAGGTTATGCCCATCCCTCAATTATTTCGTATTAATAAAAAATTTTAATGAAAAATTTAAAAAATCTCTTTTTTCTCGTTGCTGTTATGGTAGCAGCTATCGCTTGTAAAAAACAAAAAACGGCAAGCGGTTTTGAATACACTATCAACAAAGCAGGCTCAGGTGCAAAAGCAAATTTAGGCGATGCCGCTTTTTATGATGTCATTTTGAAAGGTGACGACTCGACATTGTTCTCAACCATCAAAGAAGGACAACAAGCAAAATCTTTGATTGAAGACCCAGCAAAAAATCCAGATGTGTTCTACAAACTGACCATGGAAGCCTTGTCAACCCTCAAAGTAGGTGACTCCGCCACGTTCAAATTGCCTTTGGATACGTTTAAAATCAAGCCTGCAGGTCTTGAAAAGGCAAAAATGGCAACTTTGATTATCATGATGCGCGATGTAAAAACAAAGGCGCAAGTAGAATCTCGTCAAGCAGAATTGAAAGCGTTGGGTGAATCTATTCAAGCGGCAAAACCAGTGTTCCAAGCACGCGCAAAAGCGGTTGCCGACTCCACAATGGGACTTGCAAAAGCGTTCGGTGCGGGTCAATTGCCTACAAACGTCACCACATTGCCTTCAGGTTTGAAGATTGCGATACTCAAAGAAGGTACGGGCGCATTGCCTAAAAAGCAAGAAGTTGTATTGGTAAATTACTACGGTGCTTTGAAAACGGGTGTCAAATTCGACGAATCTTTCACACGCGGTGAACCGATTAATTTCCCATTGGGTGTCGGCCAAGTGATTCCAGGGTGGGACGAAGGCGTAGCACAACTTAAAGAAGGCTCAATTGCTGTACTTTTTGTCCCTTCGGCATTGGGTTATGGCGATAAAGCAACGGGTCCGATTCCTGCTAACAGCGATTTGGTTTTTTACGTAGAATTGCTCAAAAGCGTGAATGTTCAATAAAGAGGATTTCAAATTTAAGATTCCAAATGTCAAAGTGCAATGAATTGATTACAATTTTTTTGCAAAACCCGTAATTACTTACTGATGTTACGCAGAGCCATAGGCTCGACCGATTTTGTAGCGGCGGATTTCAATCCGCCGAAAACATACATACCTTTTCATTAAGAGCCGTAGGCTCGACCCCTATTTATATGCACCGAGCCTACGGCTCTTAAATAATCGGGTTTAAACTTTCGGCTAAAATCCGTCGCTACAAAATTTTTCATGCCTGCGGCATTTTTGGCACACCTGCGTAACATCAGTTACTTAGTCTATTGCTCTCCCGAATACCTTCGGGAGAGCGCGTGGCTGAGTAATTACCAAAATTGAATAGAATCCTTTATTTGTTTTTGGGAAATCCCCCCCTCAGTATTTTAGATAAAAAAAAGTGGTTTAAGCTGAATCAACAGCTTAAACCACTTTTTTAAATCCAAATTTTGTGGTAACTGTTTACCACACGCTCTCCCGAAGATAGTCGGGATGTAAACAGACTTCACTCGCGCAGAAAGACGGAATGTGGTTTATTTTTCGGCTTCGCCGAAAAATAAACCACCTCTTTTGCTGTAGTTGTGCGAGCAGAAGGCACATAGCTAAATTGTTACGTTTTGTGATATAAAAGTGCCCACATACGTGGCGCGACCTTAATATCGCGTTACAGAATTACTCCGCCGTTTTGCGTTTACGGCGTGTTTTGAACAATTCCACCACATCTTTCTCTTTCAAGAAATGCCAGTTAGGGAAATTACCCGCTACGAAACGTTTAACATCTTGGTATTCCTTTCCACGCTTATCCGTAAACTTGACAAGACATTTTTTAACAAATTCTTGCGAAATATCGCGCAAGTTTTGGTTGAAATGCTCATTGTCAAAGATGCGCATGTAGGCTGAAAAAGTTTTTGAAATCTCAAAAAACTCTTGATAATCACGTTCTTTGAGTGCTGTAATTTTATTGTAAAGATAACGGAAAATTGTACGACGCAAACACTCGTTAATGGTTGATAAACCTTCGTGATTGTCATAGAAATTTTTGACAACTTGTACCACATCTTCATCAATATAACCTTGTGTGTGTACAACATCGGCGATGCGGTAATATTCTGAAATATCGTCTTTAATGCCTCTATCCACGAGCGATGACGCTTTCATTTCAGCTTTGTTATCCAAATCAAAATGAGCATTGTGCATTTCAATTAAGAAGGACAAATACTTTTCTGTAAACTCAGGCACTTCTTGGCGTTGCTTATTGAAGATTTTTGACACCACTTCCGTATCATCTGCCGAAAACGTACAAAAATTCAATGCCAAGCACATCAATTGTACGTGTTCTTCCGTACCAAAAAACGCTTCATTTTTTACCGATTCTACAACGAAAGGCAACAAACTCTCATTATTTAAGCGTTTGCCGAGGCGATACATCAAAAACGTTTTGAGTTCTGGATATTCCACTTTCAATTCAGAAAATGTTTCTGGAAAATCGGCAGTCAAGTAATTATCACGTACAAACTGACTTGTATAACGGCGATACGCTTCTTGGCGTTCGCTCACATTGCGGAAACGGTCGAGTTTACTATTTTGGAGATAATACCGCACCCGTTTATTTGGAATGGCATTAATAAGGTCTGTAATCCAAATATCTGATGACAAAGCAAAACCCATTTGAACGGATTGCCCTATACGTTTTTTGATGCACTCGAAATTAGACGATTCCAAAATACACATCAAAATATTCTTAAAATGACTTTGAGGACGTACATATTTGTAAGTCGCATTGACTTGTCCGCGTTGAACAGAATAACCCAAGATTTTAGGTAAATACAAACCTTCAAAATAAGAATTGAGCAAAATAGTTTCCATTGAAATCAACTGCAAAGGGTCATTCGCAGCTACTTCTTGATACACTTTACCTATCATTGGCTCATATACATCGCATAAAGTCTTGTATTCGGCGTCCTCTTCGGTCTCCATATAGTTGGCGTAGAGGTCAGAATTCTGAATGTCTTCAGCTATTTCCTGCAAACGAGCAAGGTACTTTTCATTTAAATCCAGCATGATTTTTCGGTATTTTTCCGTGAATGGAGGTGAAAAAATGGGTTATTTAGAATACGAACCTGATAGAACAACAATCGGCTCTATCAGGTTCGGGTGTCAAAACTGAATATGTCTTACCAAGTTATGAGTTATGAGTTATGAATGATAAATACTGAGGGGTACATTTTTCACTTATAACTTATAACTCATAACTTTATTGCGCTGCTTTCATTGCTTGTACTTCTGGGTCGTCACCAGCTACATTTTCAACGATAGTTTCTACAACAGGAGCTTCAATAACTTTCTTAGCTTTTGGTGCGCCAAAGATAGCAACGTGTTTAGCTACTTTATTAGCCGCACTTTTAGCAAAGTTCTCAGATGTTGCTTTTTCTTTGCTTTCCACAAACTCAGAATAACGTGTGGCTGCTGCTTCTGGTGTCACAGCACCTTTAGCAACACCACGCTCCAAGTGCTTGCGGTACATAACGCCTTTGAAACGCAAAATAGAGGCAGCCGTATCCGTTGGCTGCGCGCCTTTTATCAACCAAGCATACGCGGCATCGCGGTCAAGGTCAATTGTTGCAGGGCTTGTCATTGGGTTGTAAGTACCGATTTTTTCGATAAATTTACCATCGCGCGGCGAACGGCTGTCAGCGATAACGATGTGGTAGAACGGTGCTTTTTTACGACCGTGGCGTTGGAGGCGAATTTTTACTGCCATTTTTGAAAATCTTAAATGATTTGTTTAACCATACTCGACCAATCGGGACGAACCGACACCGAGTTATTTCAATTTCATGCTACTATTTCTAATGAGCGGCGCAAAGGTAGTTTAATAAAATGTAAAAAAACAATTTTAAAGAAAATAAAAGAAATTTCGTAATTATTTAGCTTGGTGCATTCCCCTCTGCGGGAGCGAAGCGAGCGCATGGCTAAGTAGTAAAAAAACAAGCCCAAATACAAGTCACAAAATTGCCCTCAAAATAGAATTTGAAACCATACATAAATTCAAAATACGCATTAAAAGGCACTTTTGCGCTCGCTTCGCTCGCGCAAAAGGAAGAGAGGTGGTTCATTTTTCGGGCAAAGCCCGAAAAATGAACCACATTCCCCCTCTCGCGCGAGCGAAGCGAGCGCGAGAACCAGCAGTTTAGATTTTATGTATGGTTTCAAAAAATAGAAAAATACTGAGGGGGTATTTAAGCTAACTTATTACAAATCGAATATTTTTTACATTATTAAATTTTTTAAAATGTACCGTATTCTCACAATACATAACCGTATCTTTTATGGTACTGTATATTCATAAAATTCATGCAGAAAAAAAATATGTTTTGCCAACAAGAAAAATACCGAACAAAGATACCTAACTTTGTCATGTAATTTGAAAAAGCAAGCGAGAACTCTGACACTACCTAAAACAACTGCAACATTTTTTGCAGACAATTGCAGACAAAAAGCAACTTCACAATGAAAAAAACTTACACAATCCTACGGCTATTGGTATGTATTGCCGTATTCGGCAAACTTACGGCACAGACCGTTGCACCAACTACACGAGGGAATAATTTCCTCGTTCACATCACGGCATTTCTTGAAAATCGCCCCATTTCGTACTTCTACAATTTAGAAGGTGTATTTTCCAAAGAAGACAATAAAGGTATTCGCCATTATTTCTTGGGCAACTACAAAACACTTGAAGAAGCCGATGAGGTAAAACGCGGGGTTGTTGCCAAAGGTTATCCTTATGCCTACGTGGTGGACGTTGAAAAAGTGCGCCGCGAATGTAAACTAACTTGCGACAGCGACCCTTCGATTGACCCCTCGGTACCGTCGGTCATGCGGCAAATTCGCAGCTTGCACCATTTGCTATTCGATTTTAGAAAAGCCAGCCTTTCAGCCGATTCTCGCGCACAATTGGATAAATTAGCCTCCATTTTATCGAGTAATGGCATGTATCGCGTTGAATTCAAAGGATACACAGATGCCATCGGTTCACCAGAATTTAATCAAGCCTTGTCAGAAAAACGTTCAAATGCGGCTAAAAATTATATTACGAACAAAGGCATTGCCGACAAACGCATGACGGCAACGAGCTATGGCATGGAAAACCCAATTGCTAAAAATCTAAGAAATGGCAAGGACTGCCCTGAAGGACGAAAATTTAATCGGCGTGTTGAAATTTTTATAACCGATGCGGAAGGCAACGTTTTAAACGCCCTTATCGAACCATTCGATATTCCAATAGATTTGGTCTATGCGACAAGCAAGGACGATAAAAAATTGACAAAACAATAAGGGAATTTGTAAAAGATAACTTAGGAACGCGAAATAAATAAAAGCGCGTTTTACTGCCGACATTTCCCACAACGTTTTTGAAAATAGGTATTTATTCAAATAACATGATTTTGCGCTCGCTTCGCTCGCGGGAAAGGAGGGAATGTGGTTCATTTTTCGGGCTTTGCCCGAAAAATGAACCACCTCTCCTCTTTTTTTGCGAGCGAAGCGAGCAAAAAAGAGCATTACTCACTGGTTTTATCATAAATCCGTTTTTTTGAAAAAGCAGTGGGAAATGTCGGTTACTGGCTCTTTCTCGCTTCTTTTTGAAAACCTTTTGGAAAGTTGCGAAGTTTCCAAAAGATGTAGGTAAGTTATTTTTAAAATACTGAGGGGGTATTCAGCACAACGTTCGTGTTGAATACCCCCTCAGTATTTACAATTTTAAAAGACCTTAAAAATCTTTATCCAAATTGTAAGGCACTAAATGGGTTTTAATGACTATCCCTTCTACGAACTATCTCAAATCTCCCTATACCTCTTTTGTAAAAACTGCCCGTTCCAAAACCTCTTGATAATACGCCTCATATTGTGGTAAAATATTATGAATATCAAATCTTTGGGCTTGAGCAAGAGCGTTTTTTCGGAATTCTTGCAGCATATCTTCATCACTCAATAAATCAATGGCATGAGCCGCCATGCTATCCACATCGCCAACGTCACTCAAAAAACCTGTAACGCCGTGAATATTGACTTCGGGCAAACCACCCACATTGGAAGACAAAACAGGCACTTCACACGCCATAGCCTCCAATGCTGCCAAGCCAAAACTCTCACTTTCGGAGGGAATAACAAACAAATCGGCAATTGCTAAGAGTTCTTCAACCGCATCTTGTTTACCTAAAAAACGGACTTCTTGCGACAGTCCCAATTGACGGCACAAGTCTTCCATATTTTGCCGTTCTGGACCATCACCAACCAGCAAAAGTTTGGACGGAATTTTTTGAAAAACCTGAGCAAATAACCGCACAACATCTTCTACACGCTTTACTTTTCGGAAATTGGACGTATGAATTAAGATTTTCTCACCATTGGGCGCGATGATTTTTTTGAAATGGTCTTTATTGATTTTTTTAAATCGGTCAAAATCAATAAAATTATAAATCACTTTAATCTCGTTTTGCACATTAAATTGTGCGCAAGTCTCGCGCTTGAGAGATTCAGAAACGGCAGTTACCCCGTCCGATTTGTTGATACCGAACTCAACAACAGGTGCAAAAGCACGGTTTGTACCCACCAATGTAATGTCTGTACCGTGTAAAGTCGTCACAATAGGCACATATCGCCCTTCATTTAACAAGATTTTTTTGACTATGTACGCGACCGTTGCGTGTGGAATGGCGTAATGAACGTGTAGAAGTTCCAGATTTTCGTATTTCACCACGTCCACCATTTTCGACGCCAAAGCTGTGTCGTAAGGTGGATACTCAAAAAGTGGGTAATCGGCATTGCTGACTTCATGAAAATATACGTTTTCGTGAAAATGTTGCTGCGCTAAACGAACAGGTTGCCGATACGTAATAAAATGAACTTGATGCCCACGTCGCGCCAGACCTAAACCCAACTCGGTGGCTAAAACGCCGCTTCCACCAAAAGTTGGATAACAAACTATGCCTATTTTCATAATAAAATGCGGGTGTTTTATGATTTTTTAAATTCTCTGCAAAGAGGAATGAAACGAAAAACAGTATTTCTCCCAAAAAGTTGACGATTTAACAATCAAGAAATTGTAAACGCTTGTCGCGGCAAGTTAATCAGACATTTTAGAAGAACATTTTTTTTTCGATAAAAGCCCATTTTTCGCATTCGCTTTGCTCGCGTAAAAGGAAAAATGAACCACCTCTCCTCTTTTGCGCTCGCTTCGCTCGCGCAGCTAAGTAATTACCATAATTTTATGTTTTCTATCTATCTTTGCCTTTGTTCAATATCAAAATGTAATTACTTAGCCCATAGCTCGCTTCGCTCGCGCGAGGGAGAAGAGGTGGTTCGTTTTTCGGGCAAAGCCCGAAAAACGAACCACCTCTTCTCCCTCGCGCGAGCGAAGCGAGCGCGTGACTAAGTAATTACATCAAAATAAAAAAAACAACGTCATGTTAAGAAAAACTACCCCCTCAGTATTTAGGCTGTCTTTTGCCTTTGTTATGCTGTTTTTTGTTGTTAGCTGCGCCCAAAAACCTTTAGTAACTGCGCCCAAAGGCTGGATAGAACTCACAAAATTAGATGCTTCTATCCCACTTGATATTCGTTATGCCACAACAAATAATTTTATGAAACAGCAGGTTTATGACTGTGGACGCTGTTTTTTGCGGGCAGAAGCGGCGGAAGCTATTGCAAAAGCGAATAAAATTTTGCAGAAAAAAGGATACGGCGGACTCAAAATGTACGACTGTTACCGCCCGCGTCCTGTGCAATATAAATTGTGGAAAATCACGCCAGATGCGCGGTACGTCGCAAATCCGAAAAAAGGGTCAATGCACAACCGTGGCTTTGCCGTTGATTTGACGATTGTTGACAAAGACGGCAAGGAATTGGACTTCGGAACAGGATACGATGATTTTACAGAAAAAGCACACGGTAACTATACCAATTTTTCTAAAAAAATCCTCGATAACCGCAAGTTGTTGAACGAAACAATGGGGGCAGTTGGCTTAAAAGGCACAACTACTGAGTGGTGGCATTTTTCGTGGCAGGGCAGAAAAGGCGATTTGGCAGAATGGGTTTGGACATGTGAGGAATAATTTGAGCCGTTTCACAATGAAACAAAATGCCCAAAACCAACGTTATACTGCCCGTTGTAAGTCAAAAGCTGTGTACATTTGCGCAAGAATCAGCTACGCGCTCGCTTCGCTCGCGCGAAGGAGTGAGTGTGGTTCGTTTTTCGGACAAAGCCCGAAAAATGAACCACTTTTTTGATATTTTTTATACTCATTTTCAATTATTAACATTCGACAAAGAAATCCAACAATTTAACTACTTAGCCCATAGCTCGCTTCGCTCGCAAAAAAAGGGAATGTGGTTCGTTTTTCGGGCAAAGCCCAAAAAACGAACCACCTCTTCCCTCTCGTGCGAGCGAAGCGAGCGCGTGACTAAGTAATTACCCAACAATTTAACTATAATTATGACAACAACCGCAAGTTATCGTTCAGACGTTGAGGCAGTAGATGCACTCGCTCAGTCGTACAAGAATCTTTCAAAAGAAATTGGTAAAGTCATCGTCGGTCAGGAAGACGTTGTGCGTGCCGTGATTATTTCTCTTTTTGCCAATGGTCACAGCCTTTTAGTCGGTGTGCCGGGTTTAGCAAAAACATTGCTCGTTTCGACGATTGCTGAAGTATTGGATTTGGATTTTAAACGTATCCAATTTACGCCCGATTTGATGCCTTCGGACATCACAGGCTCAGAAATTTTAGGGGAAGACCGTCATTTCAAGTTCAATAAAGGTCCTTTGTTTGCCAATATCGTTTTGGCGGACGAAATCAACCGTACCCCACCTAAAACACAAGCCGCTTTACTTGAAGCCATGCAAGAACGTTGTGTGACTGTGGGCGGTAGTCGCCACGTTTTGCCCTCGCCTTTTTTCGTTTTGGCAACCCAAAATCCTATCGAACAAGAAGGTACTTACCCATTGCCAGAGGCGCAACTTGACCGTTTTATGTTCAACATTCCTTTGGATTATCCAAGTTATGAAGACGAATTGCAAGTCGTTAAAAATACAACTTCTGGAAAATCGGTTCAATTGAACCACATTATCACGAGCGAACAAATTATTGATTTTCAACAACTTGTCCGTAAAATTCCAATTGCGGATAACGTTTTAGCGTATTGTGTTGGTTTGACTGCCAAAACACGCCCAAATACAGCACGCGCAACCAAATCCGTCAACAACTACATCAGTTGGGGAGCAGGTCCACGCGCTTCGCAATACTTGGTTTTAGGGGCAAAATGCCACGCCGCGATTCGGGGTAAATATTCGCCAGACATTGAAGATGTGCAAGCCATTGCAAAATTGGTATTGCGCCACCGCATTGTACCAAATTATAAAGCCGAAGCCGAAGGCATGACAGCAGATAAGATTATTGAAGGATTATTTTAGAATTTCAAGAAGGAATTTCAAAATTCAAGAAGGAATTTCAAAATCTGGAATTTTAAACAACCGCGCGAGGGGTTGAACATTATTTCTGTTCAACCCCTCGCGGGGTTGCTTACTCATTTCTTTTTTGACCCCGATTTTCAATCGGGGCTATTCATATTCAACCCCTTCGGGGTTTTATAAGAAAGCCCTAATCTTTTTAATGAATCAAGGTAAATATTTAGTTCCGTGCCTTTTGCTCGCACAACGACAGAAAAAGAGGTGGTTCATTTTTCGGCAAAGCCGAAAAATGAACCACATTCCTCTCTCTTTACAAACCTGCTTATTTACTTTTATTCGTTCGCTTACCGTCTTCGTATCTAATCAAAAAAGCATCAGTCAATGACCTGTCTTTTATCTTTTGCAAAACCGCCACTGCCAGCGCGTAAGACTCAAGACTCATCAACACACGTTGATAGATTTTGCCGTTTACTGTCGCTGTTTCTGTTTCAAAATCTCCCAAATCTTGTATCTTTTCTAATTTTTTTATCGCTACATCGTCTTTAAATTCTGTGTCATAGGACAAAACTTGAATTTTAAATTGCACATTTTTAGTAGTTGCTCTCTCAGTTTTATTTTTATCTTCTCCATTTACCCCCTCAGTATAAGTGATGATTTGCGTCGTTTTTTCCTCTATTTTGCCTATTGTAGTCTCTTTCACACCGTTCAACAACTTATTTTCAGCATTTGCCCCCCCCTCAGTATAAATCGCCTTTTTTGGCGTTTTTACATCTGAATTTTTCGCTGTCAACATATCGCTGTTCGATACAAATGTGGCGTAAGGTTCCAAACGAAAATCTTTAATTTGATTTTTTACCAACACTTTTCCCGTATCTAATGTGGAAAAGCTATTCGATTCAAGTCGAAAACCCTCTTTTTCAATATCTAAGCCGTATGTTTTTTTGGGCAATAATGGAAACTTGAATGTTCCTGCGGGGCATATTACCGATGTTAAAAGTCGTGCATCGCCCGTTGCTCGTTTTTCAAAAAGGGCAACCCGTACATTTTCAAGTGGTAGGCTTGTTTTTTTATCAAAAACTTGACCCGATATGGTCAATTCATTGTGGTCATCGAAAAGAAATTGAAAAATATCATCATCGCGTGTCCCTATTTTTTCCATACCCAACGACCGATTGGAGACAAAAAAACCGCCCGTTTTTGTCCCATTTTTGGCGTAATAATAATCATCTGCGCTTGAATTGTAGGGCAAACCCATGTTCAAGGGCGATGTCCAACGCTGTTGAAAACCCTCCGAGCGAAAGATGTCCAAACCACCCACTGTTGCCCGTCCGTTTGAGGCAAAATACAAGGCAGTCGCTTCTGCATCATAAAACGGCGTGACTTCATCTCCCTCAGTATTGACGATGCCACCAAGATTGAGTGGCGATTCAAATTCTGAATTTTCATCATTTTTGAAACGAGAAGTCAACCAAATATCCATACCACCCTGCCCACCTATGCGATTGCTGGCAAAAAACATGATTTCTTTATTGCCTTTGTGCATCACAAAAGCGTGGGTTGTATTGCCGTCGGGTGCATTGATACGGTCGGGCAAACGTGTCGGCGGTGTCCAGCCATCAATCGTTCTTTTTAGGAAATAGATGCCACAAACTCGATTTTTACCGGCTTTTTTTTCGCTTTTTTTATCCAATGTTTGGCACATCGTACAATAAAAGCGGTTGCCATCGGGCGAAAAAGTGCCATTTCCAAAAGGCGTTGCTTCTGGAATTTTAAGACTTGTCAAAGGGACGACTGCTGCCCATGTATTAGCATCAGCTTGTTGGGTTCTAAAAATCTTGGCAATATTGGCGTTGTTGATAGTCGTAAAATACAAAACATCATCGCCAAAAGGGACGGGCGCAATGTCGTTATCGGACGTATTTATCTGCAAATGTTCTAAATGCACCTGCGGTATTTTTGCCGAATCCACCTGTTTTATCGCCCATTTGCACCCATCAATATACTGCTCGATTTGCTCTTTGACCGTTTCGCGGTCTTTGGCATCTTTTGAATTGTAGCTATTAAGATATTTTGAAAACTCAGAAGTGGCTTCGTTAAAATCGCCTTTTTGTTGCAAACTCACGGCATAATCGAGCCGTGCTGTCGGGTATTTTGGATTATCCAGAAGGCTGCGGAAACGTTCGGCGGCTTTTGCATAGTCCCGACACGCTTTAAAAGCAATAGCCGCATTATGTGCCAAGTCTAATTTATCGGGTTTTAGCAAAAAGGCGGCGTCAAAATGCTCGGCAGCATCTATATTTCTACCCGATTCGGCGGCGGCAATACCCAATTTTTCATGGGCTTTCCAAGAAAGATTGTCAACAGATTTGGCACCAACAATGATGTTTTGAGCCGTCAATACTGAGGGGCTAGTTAAAGTGATAAGTGATAAGTGATAAGTGATAAGTGATAAGCGAAAAAAAACAAGTGAAAAATGGCACGTTGGAAGTGGAAAACGAAAAATGAAAAGTGAAGAACAATGAGTGAAAGATGTGTCCCAAACTGTGAGATTTCTGAAAATCTTGTATTTTTTGTGCCAGTTAATAGATATTTTATACGACTTCATTTCGGGTAATTTATGTTATGATACTCTGTTTTAAGTGTATTTTCTTTGATGGTATGATTATCATGTACCCATCAAAAAATCACAGTTAAGACCTATTATCGAAAACGCTTTGCCACCACTTATAACTTATAACTTAATTGTTCTATCACTTTTGGAAAAAAATGATGCTCCAAAACCAACACTTTGCGGGCGATTTCTTTCGCATCGTCTTCGGGCAGAACGGGGCAAGTAGCTTGAAAAATGATACTGCCTTCATCATAAACGGCACTGCAAAAATGAATCGTTATACCCGATTCTGTTTCGTTTGCCGCCCGTACAGCTTCGTGAACATGACTGCCGTGCATCCCTTTCCCCCCAAATTTTGGGAGCAATGCAGGATGAATATTGACAATACGTTGTTCAAAACGTTCGACTAAATAGGTCGGTACGAGGAGCAAGAACCCTGCCAAAACAATAAAATCTACTTGGCAATCAGAGAGTGCCGTGAGCATAAATTCGCTGTCATAAAGCGTTGATTTTGAAATAATTAAATGTTCAATACCAAATTCTTCGGCTATACCAATAACACCAGCATCTGCCTTGTTTGTCACTACTAAAGCGATTTTTACTGAGGGGTGTCCCTTAAAGTGTTCCATAATTTTTCGGGCGTTAGAGCCACCACCCGATGCAAAAATTGCGATATTCATATTTTATTTTTTTACCACACGCTCTCCCGAAGGCTTTCGGGAGGTAAACAGACTTTGCTCGCGCAGAAAGGGGGAGTGTGGTTCATTTTTCGGCTTCACCGAAAAATGAACCACCTCTTTTCCTGTCGTTGTGCGAGCAAAAGGCACGTAGCTAAATAGTTACTTTCATATTTTAAATTTCAGATTTCAAACCGCCCGTCCCCAAGTACTGCCATACAACTGACGGTATTCTTGAAACGTAATCATGCGTTGTTGTTGTTCGTCCCAGAGTTTATTGAAAAATAATTTTACACTATCCGTAAAACTGACTGTTGTGATGTGTTCTTGAAGAATTGGATTTTCCTCTTTACAACGTTGTAAATTGTAATTTGGAATCAATGAACTCAAATGGTGAATATGATGAAAACCAATATTACCCGTCAACCATTGAAAAACACGCGGTAAACGCCAATAGGTACTGCCTTTGAGGGCAGACATGACAAAATTCCACTCAGCTTTCCACTGCTTGTGCGCGTGTTCGTGTTGATGTTGAATGTAAAAAGCAAAAAATGCCATAGCCGAAAACATCATCACGATAGGTAAGTGAATTTTCAAGAAAGTCCATGCACCAAATATCAAAAAACAAACGATGTAAATCGCTACCATGAATAAATTGCTCCAAATCAATGATTTTTTCGCTATTTCAAACCCACGCTCTTTCACAAATGCGAAGCGGTTGTGGATAAACACATAATAAACTGCCCCCAGACTCAATAAAATAAGCGGCATCCGAAACAAACGATAGCCCAATTTATGCAACGTCGGCAATTTGCGGTATTCTTCAACGGTCAACATCGGCATATCGCCAATATCGCGGATTTCCACCTCCAAACGCCCATTGTGTCCGTGATGAAAATTGTGTGATTTTGCCCAATATTTATAAGGAATCAGACTCAAAGCACTGCAAATAAAACCAATTGCATCATTGAGTTTGCGCGATTTCAAGAAGGACTGATGCCCACAATCGTGCTGAATAATGAAAATACGCACTAAGAAAAAAGAATTGATAAGTGCCAAACCAAGTGTTAACCAGTAAGAAACAGACAAGCTAAAATACATCAACACCCACAAGCCCACAAAGGGTAAAAAAGAGGTAATGACCTGTAAAATAGCTTCTTTTGTGTTGGGTACTTGGTATTTTTTGACAATTTGTTGCCAATTGTCAATGAGGTATTGAAGGGAGTTGTCTAATCTTTGTTCCATAAGTTGACCTGATATTAATTTAATAATAGTAATTACTTAGTGTATTGCTCGCTTCGCTCGTAAAAATAAGGGAGGTGGTTCACTTTTCGGGCTTTGGGCGAAAAATAAACTACCTTCCCCTTTTTTGCGAGCGAAGCGAGCAATAGAAGTTTTGTAGGTAGTCAAAACCCAATAAACGCTGCCTTGCGGCATATTTATTGGCTCTTTCTCGCTTCGCTCAAAAATCGCCCTTTAAAAATATCTATCGAGGCGAGCGCGTTTTTTCAATCAGAAAAATCGAAGATTTTTCTGATTGAAAAAGCGCCTCGCCCCTAAAAATTACACTCTGGCGATTTTGGAGCGAAGCGAGAAAGAGCCAGTATCAAAGCAACACTTATTCAGTTTTAACCACTTAGTCATAAAAAATGTTTTGAAAACCATACATAAATTCAAAATACGCATTAAAAGGCACTTTTGCGCTCGCTTCGCTCGCGCAAAAGGGGAATGTGGTTCATTTTTCGGGCAAAGCCCGAAAAATGAACCACATTCCCCCTCTCGCGCGAGCGAAGCGAGCGCGATAACCAGCAATTTAGATTTTATGTATGGTTTCAAAAAAAATGTAACTATTTTTCTGATAAATTTTCCAAAAGCGACGTCAATAGACGCACACCATAAGCCGTAGCTGTTCGGTGCGCACCCAATTCAGAGGTAGCTAAAGCAACACCTGCAATGTCAAGATGCGCCCAATTTGGGTGCTTATCCGTAAAAAATTCGAGAAATTTTGCGGCTGTAATCGAACCCGCAACGGGTTTTGAACTCAAATTGGCAATATCTGCCACATCTGATTTCATATCTTCAAAATAGGCGTCCCACATGGGCATCCGCCATACTTTTTCACCCGTTTCGTTGCCCGCTTTTTGCAAAGCTAAAGCCAAAGCATCGCTGTTTGTAAACATACCCGCCGCATTATAGCCCAATGCCACAACAATACTGCCCGTCAAAGTAGCTAAATCAATAACCATGTCGGTACTGAAATTTTTTGTCATATAGGCTAAACCATCGGCGAGAATCAAGCGTCCTTCAGCATCGGTATCAATCACTTCAATCGTTTTTCCTGCGTAAGAACCTATCACATCGCCGGGTCTTGTGGCAGCACCGTCAACCATATTTTCGGTTGAAGGAACAATACCGACAACATTTATCGGCAATTTGAGCCGTGCCACCAATTCCAAAGTACCCAAAACGGCTGCCGCACCGCCCATATCCGATTTCATCAAGTGCATATTTGTGGAAGGCTTAATACTGATGCCGCCCGTGTCGAAAGTCACCCCTTTACCTACTAAACCAACAGTTGTTTTGGCATTAGGCGCGGTGTATTCCATGATAATAAAACGCGGTTCGTTTGTACTACCCGCACTAACCGACAACAGGGCTTTTAATCCCTTCTCCTCACATTGTTTTTTATCGAAAATAGTCGTTTTAAAACCGTGTTTTTTGCCCGATTCGACTGCCCAATCTGCCAAATACTGAGGGGTCTTAAAATTGGGTGCAGCGTTCACCAAATCCATAATTCGACGTTGTGTATCGGCGGTACTGACGGCTTTTTGCGCTGCTTTTTGTGCTTTCTTGATATTGTCTTTAACAAAAACAGTTAGAACTGCCCCTTCTTTTGAGAGTGCATGTACACCATTGCCTTCGGTTTTGTACAGACCGACACGGTAAATACCGAGCGCAAAACCATTGATGACCGCGTAAATAGAAGAAGCATCTAAAGAGGAATCTTTCGGCGAAAGCGTCACATCAATATTAGAGTGAGTGAAATCTATGGCAATAGAACCCCCATTGAATTTTGAATTTTGACTAAAAGAGGTGGCGCGAAATGCCGCAATAATATCGGCATTGGTGGTTTTTTCGCCCAAACCAACAAGATAGATATGCGCAGAATCAACATAAAAATGCGCCAATTCTTTCAGTTCGCCTTTGAAATCAGTAGCTAATCGGGTGGGAGAAACGCCGAAAGAAGTTGCTATTGATTCTATTGTTGCCGAAAACGTTGTGTTTTTTAAGATAGGAATGAAAACAGTCCCCTCTTGTGGAATGTTAAATGTCGTGCTAATTAAAATTTCCATGCGCCGACAGAAAGTTATTTTAATACTTGGTTAAGAATATGGTTGCTCTCGTTAGCGGAATTATAACACGGTTTTTGAGTGGTAAAATGTCTGAAACTTTATAAGCACAAAAGTAAAACTAAATACCATAATTTTTTTATTAATTACTTGCTATGATTAAAAAAGTCCATTTTACGCGCTCGCTTCGCTCGCGCGAAGAGGGAGGCGTGGTTCATTTTTTGGGCAAAGCCCGAAAAATGAACCACATTCTCCTCCTTCCGTGCGGGCAAAGCGAGCGCGTGGCTAAATATTTATTACATATCAAATCTAAGTTTTGTGGTAGTGCCTCAAAACGCGCCGCCATCGGCGGCGCGGGGAGTTTTTTCGGAGCGAGCCGTTTTTTTGTTGAAAATTTGGGCAAAGCCCAAATTTTCAACAAAAAAACGGCTCGCTCCATTAAAATTTCCTCGCGGCGAAACCGCGTTTTTATACCACAAAACTTGAGTTATCAATTAAAAAACAACCATTCTACGGCTTTTGGAAATTCCTCTCCCCACCGTTTTTCGTCGTGTGAGCCATTCGGGTCAACTACCAATTTAAAACCTATTTTAGTATCGTCAAACCCTTGAGACTGAATCGCTTTTTGAAAGTTTTTGACATTTGGCACTACCGTAGAGCCTTCTTTGTCGCCTGCATACGCATAAATGCGCGTTGGAACGGGTTTGAAAAACCGAATAGCAGCAAAAGGCGCGTTTTGAACTGCCCACAACGAAGGAGAAAAAATCATCAAACGCCCGAATGTTTCGGGGTAAATCAACCCTGCGTAAATAGAAATCAAACCACCCATAGAACTCCCGCCTATACCTGTATGCAAGCGGTCAGTAAGCGTTCTGAATTGGCTATCAATGTAGGGTTTAAGGGTTTTTGATAAAAATTTTACGTATTTTCGACCTTCTGAATGTCCCAATTGGTGGTCTTTGGTAGGTGGCAAAAACTCATTTATCCGATTTTCTCCAGCGTGGTCAACGGCTATAATGATAACATCACCCATACCGCGTTCTGCAAGGACAGCAAGTTTTTTATCAATACCCCAATTGCCGTAAGGTGCTTTATCATCGAACAGATTTTGAGCGTCTTGGAGGTATAAAACAGGATAGCGTTTTTGCGTTTCCTTGTCATAATTATACGGCAAAAGAGCCACAACACGGCGATTTTTCTTGAGTTCGGGACTAAAAAAAGCGGGTGAAACAACTTGAATTTTGGGCAAAAACGAAGGCGTAAATGTCAAACCGTAGTTAGACCAACGCGCCACAAAATCACGGACAAACCCTTGCGGATTTTCCAAAACACGATTTTTTACTGCATTACCAAAACTGTCCAATTCTTGATTTTCCCAACCACCCCGCACATACTTATATTCCAATCGGTGAGGTAAAGGGACGTCTGACGGAAAAACCAACATAAAACGCCCACTTGCAACGCGAGTCATCTTGAAACAGCTCTGTTCGGGTGTCCAATTGTTGAAATTACCAACGACATAGACAGGGCGACGGTCGTCAATCGGCGTCGTCAATTCTATTGTAAGCGTTTGTTTTTTTGCTGTTGTGTGGGTACTATCGCTATGTGCAGTAGCGAGTCTTGCTGATGTTGCGCTCATCTCAAATGCTTTTGGCTAAAAAAATTATATGTCCAAAGTGAGGAAATTTAAAATTTCTGTAAGCGCAAAATTATAAATATAAATTATATTCAGATATGATTTTAAGATTAAATTTAATTCTACTTTGGCAATTTAAACTGGCTCTTTCTCGCTTCGCTCAAAAATCGCCTTTGGTGTTTTTCTTTGGGGCGAGCGTATTTTGAAAGAAAAATCGTAACTACTTAGCCTATTGCTCGCTTCGCTCGCAAAAAGAGGGGGAATGTGGTTCATTTTTCGGGCTTTGCCCGAAAAATGAACCACCTCTCTTCCTTTTGCGCGAGCGAAGCGAGCGCGGGTTAAGTAATTACGAAAAATCTTCGATTTTTCTTTCAAAATACGCTCGCCCCGATAGATTTCTTCCCGCACGATTTTTGAGCGAAGCGAGAAAGAGTGCGTATCAAATTGGCAATAATTTATGACTGACTACTTGACTGCGTTTTTCAGTCTAATTTAATATTATTCCTATCAATAAAATCTTTGAAAGCCTTTCGGTAAGTATCGCTAATGGGCAATAAATTTTTCCCAATTTCTACTCGTTCTTTATGAATAGAATCTATCCACGCCAGAGCAACAATATAGGAATTGTGTATTCTAATAAATTGGTTATCAGGTAATTGTGCTTCTAAGACTTTGATGCGTTGTAGGCTGACTATTTTTTTATTGGGCGTATAAATCGTAATATAATCTTTCAAACCTTCGATGTACATAATATCCGACAGCTTGATTTTGACCAATTTAGTCCCGTCTTTTACAAAAATAAAAGGTTGAATTGACTCACTGTTGTTTGTTTTGTCCGTCAACAAAGGCTCTTCGGTGTGGACTTCACCTCCGTTATTTTGCCCGATTGTCAAGCGTTGCGTTGCCCGTTCGACGGCTTTTAAAAAGCGTTCAAACGTAATGGGCTTTAGCAAATAATCGCTGACTTCCAACTCGTAACCCTCTAAGGCGTATTCGGAATACGCCGTTGTAAGAATGATGTACGGCTTTTTTTGAAGCAATTTCAATAATGTAGTACCCGTAATTTCGGGCATTTGTACATCTAAAAAAAGTATATCAATGTGCGTACTTCTCAGTATCTCAATCGCCTCTAAAGGATTGGAACAGGCTTTTACCAAATTGAGCGATAGTATTTTTTCAACATATTGCGTTATTAAATGCCGCGCCAAAGGCTCATCTTCAACAATTAAACAGGTCATTTCAAAGGATTTCAAATTTCAAAGGATTTCAGATAGCTGACGTTTGGGGAACTTTGAAAGTTTCCCGAACGTGCGTTAAACGTGCGTTAACTCAAATCTAAATTCAACTGCACAAGGTAATGATTTTGATTGTCTTCTACTTCCAAATCGTATTGATTGGGGTAGCTTAGTTCCAGACGACGTTGTACGTTTTGCAAACCAATACCCGATTTTTCTTTTGTTTTTTCATCTTTTTCAGGCAACTTGCTATTTTCAACAGTATAAACACACGCATTACCCGACAATTCCAACGTGATATTTATCCAAGCCATTTTTGCATTGTTGCTGATACCGTGTTTAAACGCATTTTCTAAAAAGGTAATCAGAATTAAAGGGACAATTTTTACCCCCTCAGTATTTCCCATGATTTTGAAGCTAATTGGCACTTCATTGTTCAACCGCAACTTTTCCAAACTGATATAATTTTGCATATAATCTATTTCTTTAGTCAAAGACACTTTAAGGTGATTGGAATCATAAATCATATACCGCATCATTTGGGACAATTTATCAATAACAACCGTCGTATTTGGGGAATTTGTAAAGGCTAAAGAATACAAATTATTCAAAGTATTGAATAAAAAATGGGGATTTATTTGTGCTTTTAAAAAACGTAATTCGGCTACCAATTTTTCATTTTCTATTTCTTTCTTCTGCGCTTCCAATTCAAACCAATCTTCCACAAATTTAAGCATTGCCACAAATAAGACGATAAATAATGTATTAAATATCATATAATTTATAAACGATTGACTATATATAAAATGTGTTTTGTAAGTATAACCATCTGTTATATACCGCTTCACACCGACAACTCCCGCAAGTAATACCCCAAAAGGGACAGAAAACTCCAATAAATACCGTCCTAAATTTTTACGGGCTAAGAAACGAGGAAAAAAATAAAAGTAATTCAAATAGGCAATCGCCATCATCGAAAAGACGTGGAAAGTCGCATCAATGAGCAATTCACCCAAATCGCGTTCTGCACCTCTGCGCCCCGCGCTGATTTGAGAAAGAAAAAACGAATAATACACGCACCAAAACAAAAGATGCAAAGAAAAAATACGGTGTTTTTGAAAAAAGGACTGCATGATGTTATTTTTGCTATTGACAGAAAATCTGACGCCAGTGTTTTATATATTTTGTAAGGCTCAATTACGCTTTCAAGTTGCTTTATAAATCCGTTAGGATTTACACGTTTATAGAAAATAAGTAATTACTTAGCCCGCGCTCGCTTCGCTCGCAAAAAAGGGGAATGTGGTTCATTTTTCGGGCTTTGCCCGAAAAATGAACCACCTCTCCTCCTTCCGCGCGAGCGAAGCGAGCGCGGGCTAAGTAATTACTATATTTTTGGAAAAACTTAGCCACCATTGTCTGAACTATGATTGTAAAGACCCCTAAACTTAATTCACAAAATTAAGTTTATCTAATGTATTGACAGCTACAAATATACTGTTCCTTATTTTAGACCGATAAATTGGCTAATTCAGCCGATAGCTCCAACTCCTTTAGTATTGCCGAGTTGTCGAGTAAATCTTACTGATTGTATAAGTCTTTTTTTTATTCTTGGTTATTGTCATTCCTTTGCAGTGTTAATTGTACTTAGATTTTATTTTGCTTCGCTCGCAAAAGAAAGGAGGTGGTTCGTTTTTCGGGCAAAGCCCGAAAAACGAACCACATTCCCTTTTTCGCGAGCGAAGCGAGCAATAATGTATAGTCACTGATGTTACGCAGAGCCATAGGCTCGACCGATTTTGTAGCGGCGGATTTCAATCCGCCGAAAACATACATACCTTTTCATTAAGAGCCGTAGGCTCGACCCCTATTGATATGCACCGAGCCTACGGCTCCTAAATAATCGGGTTTAAACTTTCGGCGGATTGAAATCCGTCGCTACAAAATTGGTCATGCCTACGGCATTTTTAGCACACCTGCGTAACATCAGTAATATTCAATCAACCGATTATATATCATCTTTCTTCAACAATTTAATTTTTAAATGAAAAAGCTCTTAATTTTATTGACCTTCCTCAATTGTCTGCCTTTACTAAAAGCCGATAATTTCCCTACAAGCAACCCTTTACGGCTACACGATGTAGCCCAAAGAATAAAAGGGACTATTATTAACGGGAACGATGGTAAAACGCCGATTGAATTTGCGACTGTTGCCCTACAAAATAAAACAACCAATAAAGTCATTGACGGTGCCACAACCGACGCAAAAGGTGAATTTGTGATAAACAATGTTGCCGAAGGTTCTTATAAAATTGTCATTTCTTTTGTCGGTTTTAGCGATAAAACATTGGAAAATATAACCGTGACAAACGGGAAAGTTCTTGATTTGGGCGTTATCAAATTGACCACAAATACTAAAACTTTAGACGAAGTAACGGTGACGAGCCAAAAGTCATTGATAGAAGAAAAAGTGGACAGAACTATTTACAACGCAGAAAAAGATTTGAGCGCGAAGGGCGGTGATGCTGCCGATGTGTTGAGAAAAGTACCACTATTGAGCGTGGATTTGGAAGGCAATGTGTCTATTCGGGGCAGTTCCAATATCAAAGTATTGATAAACAACAAACCGTCAACAATTATGGCGAGTAGCGTGGCAGATGCCTTGAAACAAATTCCCGCTGATATGATTAAAACGGTTGAAGTGATTACATCGCCGTCATCAAGATACGATGCAGAAGGCGCGACGGGGATTATTAATATCATCACAAAGAAAAATGATTTACAAGGTTATTTTTTAAATGTGGATATTGGTACAGGCAACAGAAGCTCAATGTTGGGTGTACAAGGCAGTGTGAGAAAGGGCAAATTCGGCGCAACTTTGGGCGGTCACGGACGCGCAGGTTACAATAGAACAACTTCGGATTTGTCGCAAAATACCTTATTGAGAGGAATTTCAACTACAACCACACAAACAGCAGATGCGTTTGACAACCCTATTTTTGGTCGTTACAATTTGGGCTTAGATTATGATATTGATAAAAATCAGTCTTTGTCGGGAGCTGTGCGTTTTGGTTTACGCAATTTCAAACGAACGCAAGACCAGTTGACAACCATTGTTCCAGATGCAACTAAAGCCTTCACGCTCCTGCAAAATCGCTATATTGACACAAGAGATTTGTCAAATTCGGTAGATGTCAATCTGGATTATATTCATATTTACAAGCCACAACAAGAATTGAGTATCTCAACGCAATTCAGTAGAAATGACCTGAAAAATAACTTTTTTAGCGATAATTTATCGGCAACGGGTGTAAAAGAAAGCAGTTTCAAAAATATTAACCTCAATTTGAACCAAGAAGGAACGATTCAAATTGATTATCAGACCCCCCTCAGTACAAATCAGGTTTTGGAGTTTGGTGGCAAAGGAATTTACCGCCAAGTGAACAGTGATTTTGATTATTTGATTTCACCAACGCCCAATGCCGACTACGTAGCCGACCCAAAACGCACCAAAGGTTTGTTGGATTATACCCAAAAAATTGGTGGACTTTACACGGCTTATACGTTTTCTACGAAAAAGAAATACAATTTTAAAGCAGGTGTACGCTATGAATACACGGATATAAACGCTGTTGATGAAAAAAACAAAGCGTTCAATATTGCGCCTTATGGCATATTAGTACCAAGTATAAATGTGTCAAAATCATTGAAAGAAGGAACAACCATGAAATTAGGGTATAGCCGTCGGATTCAACGCCCTGGCTTGCAACAATTAAATCCAAACTTCAATATCGCAAATCCTCAAAGTATTTCGGTAGGAAATCCGAATTTGACACCCGAATTTACGAACAATTTAGAATTGAGCGTCAGCACACGTTTCAAGCAGACTTTTATCAATGTTTCTTTATTCGGCAACCAAACGGATAATGGGATTATGCAAATTCGGAGTATTTACGATTCAACTGGGGCAATTATTTCACGTTTTGAAAATATTGGCAAGCAAAAGAATCTTGGTTTAAATTTCTTTGGCAATGTGTATTTAACGCCAAAATGGACGGTCAATGGTGGTTTTGACGTGATGTACAATATGTTGGAAGGCTTAGTTACCAATGAAAAAGGTGTGTCTGTGCAAGCGACGAACAACGGATTTAATGGCAGTGGACGTTTGATGTCCACTTTAACCCTTAAAAATGGCTGGGCAGTTCAAGGTTTTGGTGGTATGTTTGGCAGACGTGTTCAGTTGCAAGGTACAATAGGCGGTATGAGAATGTACTCAATTGGTTTTAGAAAAGATTTTAAAAATAAAAAAGGCAGTATTGGGCTTGCAGGTGAGAATTTTTTACAAAAATCATTGGTTGTTCGCAATACCCTGAAAAGTGATTATTTGTCTCAAAGCAGCGTCAGGAACATGTACAATAGCGGTGTACGCATCAATTTGGCGTACAAATTTGGTAAAATGGGCTTTGAGCAGAAAAAGAAAACCCGTTCAGTTAAAAACGACGACTTGAAAGACGGTGGTGGAGACAATAGCGGCGGCGGAGACAATGGCGGCGGTAGTGCAGCACAACCCCAACAAAGCGGACAAGGCAGACCACAAGGCACAGGCGCACCCCAACAAGGCGGACAAGGCAAACCCAAAGGCACGGGCGTACCGCAACAAGGCGGACAAGGAAGACCACAAGGTACAGGCGCACCGCAACAGAGCGCAATGCCAAATGGTGCGAAAATGCCTGAAAAGCCAGCTAAAGTAGGAGAAAAACCACAAGAAAAGAAAGAAAGCGATAAAGGTGCTCCAGAAAAACCTACGCCAAGTAAGCAAGATTAGTTTGTACACGTAACGCGACTTTAAGGTCGCGCCAGAGCTAATTTTTTACGCAAATTTTATTTCTAAATAATAGTTACCCCCCTCAGTATTTAGGAGGATTTGAAATTGTTTCTAACTATTTTTGTAATTACTTAGCCCATAGCTCTCCCGAAGGCTTTCGGGATGTAAACAGACTTCGCTCGCAAAAAAGGGGAATGTGGTTCATTTTTCGGGCTTTGCCCGAAAAATGAACCACCTCTCCTCTCCTCCCGCGCGCGCGTGACTAAGTAATTACCTATTTTTTAGTAAAATTAGAAGCTATTACACAAGGTTGTAATGGCTTTTTTTGTTGACTATGTTTTCGCTCGCGCAAAAAAGAGAAAAAGTGGTTCATTTTTCGGGTAAGTAAAACGGTTCTTTGACAATTTTAATGGTAGTCACGTTCGGGGAACTTTAAAAGTTCCCCGAACGTCAATTTAATTTACGCGGTTGCCCATTTAGCCCACAATTATTTACGTTTAGATACTTAATCTAAGTTTTGTGGTATTAAAACGCGGAACCTCGCCGCGTAAGAAATCTAATGGCGCGCGCCGTTTTTTTGTTGAAAATTTGGGCTTTGCCCAAATTTTCAACAAAAAAAACGGCGCGAGCCGAAAAAACTCCCCGCGCCGCCGAAGGCGGCGCGTTTTGAGTGACTACCACAAAACTTAGATTACTTAATAATTTTGCTACTTTATTGTTTTGTCATTTTTAAAGTTGAAACTATGGTATTTTATAAAATAAAAACTACCTTGTCCCCGCTATCGCAGATTATCCGCGTAGAAGCACATTTTATTAGTCAAAACTTAATCTTAAATGAATAGAAGAGAAGCCATTTCCAAATTAGCATTATTAGTTGGGGGGACATTTTCAGCCCCGACACTCAGTGCTATGAGTCGAGTGGGCGAAGTGCGAAAAACTTCTACCCACGTTGCCGCGTTTAGTTTAACCGAAACGCAGCGCAAAATTGTTGCAGAAGTTGCTGAACACATCATACCCAAAACAACCACTTCGGGCGCAAAAGATGTGGGTGTCCCTGCATTTATTGAGATGATGCTGAATGATTGTTACAAACTGCCAGAACAGACAAGTTTTCTGGAAGGTCTTGCCAATTTGGAGAAAAGTAATTTTTTGAGCCTAAGCAAAGACGCACAAATTGCCAGCTTGAAACAGGTCGAAACCGATACAAAAGAGCTGATGAAAGTCTACAATGTGCAACAAGTCAAAGTCGGCGATAACGTTGATAAAGAAACAATGGGTGGCAAAAAAGGCGTTCCTTTCTGGCGTTTGATGAAGGAATTGACCTTGTTGGGCTATTACACATCAGAGCAAGGCATAAAAGATTCTTTTGAGTATGAGCCTATTCCGGGCAAATATGAACCTATTAAAATCAAAGCAGGGCAAAAAGCCTATCAATACTAAAATACTTTTTAGTCATCCAAGGTAAATATTTGAGGAGTGGGCATAACCTAAAAACATCGTTTTTTGATTAAAAACAGATGTTTTGCGCGCGCTTCGCTCGCGCAAAAGGGAGGAGACGTGGTTCGTTTTTCGGCGAAGCCGAAAAACGAACCACATTCCCCTCCCTCGCGCGAGCGAAGCGAGCGCGAAATGCAAAAAACGCTTTTAGGTTATGCCCATCCCTCAAATATTTAGTTCCGTGCATTTTGCTCGCACAACGACAGGAAAAGAGGTGGTTCATTTTTCGGCTTCGTCGAAAAATGAACCACATTCCCCCTTCTTACACGAGCGAAGCGAGTACAAAAAGGAGAATGTACTTTAAATCATTAAAAGGCACAAAATGTGGTTCATTTTTCGGGCGTTGCCCGAAAAATGAACCACATCTCACCTCTCGCGAGCGAAGCGAGGGCGTGGCTAAGTATGCACACTAAAATCACATTAAAATATGAACATCAATATAGATGCTATAAAAAAGCGTTCGTATGACGCTATTGTCATTGGTTCGGGTATTTCGGGCGGTTGGGCTGCCAAAGAATTGACCGAAAAAGGCTTAAAAGTTGCCGTTTTAGAACGCGGACGCGAAATTAAGCACGTATCGGGTTACGACACAGCCACAACAGACCCGTGGAATTTTACCCATCGGGGGAGACCAACGACTATGGCTGCCGAAGAATATTGGGCGGGTATGCGTACAGGCTATACCGTCAATGAAGACTGGCAGCACATGTTTGAAAAAGACAAGGAAAACCCGTACCTTGAAAAAAAAGGCGGTTTTGACTGGATTAGGGCATACCATACAGGCGGCAAATCTTTGTTGTGGGGTCGTCAGTCTTATCGGTGGAGCAAAGCCGACTTTGAAGCCAATGCCAAAGACGGTGTTGCTATTGACTGGCCCATTCGTTATGAAGACTTGGAACCGTGGTACACGTATGTAGAGAAATTTGCGGGTATTTCGGGACAAGCCGAAGGCTTAGATGTCTTGCCCGACAGTCATTTTTTGCCCGCAATGGCAATGAATGCACCCGAAACCCATTTTAAAAATGCCGTAAAAGATAAAATGGGTCGCCCGATAACCATTGGTCGTGTGGCGCATCTGACGCAACCGACGGCTCAACAATCAGCTTTGGGGCGGGCTTCTTGCCAATTCCGCAATAAATGTATGCGGGGTTGTCCTTATGGCGCGTATTTTAGTTCTTTGTCGGGTACTTTACCTGCGGCGGCTAAGACGAAAAGATTGACCATGATTCACAATGCTATTGTTTCGGAAATCATCTACGATGAAAAAAAGGAGAAGGCAGTGGGTGTACGCGTTATTGACCAAATTACGAAGGCGGTGACGGAATATTACGCAAAAATTATCTTCGTTAATGCGGGAGCAATTGGTTCAACGTCTATTTTGATGCAATCGAAATCCAATCGTTTCCCAACGGGTATGGGCAATGAAAGTGACCAATTGGGACGCAATATTATGGATCATCACTTGGGCGTAGGCGCGAGTGCCAAAATTGAAGGTTTTACCGAAGATTATTACTTTGGCAATCGTCCAAACGGCTTATACATTCCGCGATTCAGAAATTGGGGAAAAGATAAGCGCGATTATTTGCGCGGTTTCGGCTATCAAGGTGGTGCAAGCCGTGAAAGCTGGGGACGTGGTACAAATATGGACGGTTTTGGCGCAGATTTTAAAGCCAAATTGACTCAGCCCGGTAGTTGGACTATGGGTATTGGCGGTTTTGGTGAGATTTTACCTAACCCTAATAATCGTTTCGTATTGAGCGACCAAAAAGACAAATGGGGCTTGCCTGTCTTAGAATTTGAAGCTGAATTTGGTAGCAATGAGCTAAAAATGCGCGAAGACATGATGAACGATGCGGCTGAAATGTTGGAAGCCGCAGGATTCAAAAACGTCAATCCGTACAATAGCCAAACAACACATATTGGTCTGGGAATTCACGAAATGGGAACGGCACGCATGGGAAGTGACCCTAAAACGTCTGTTCTCAACAAATGGAATCAAGTTCACACGGCTAAAAACGTCTTTGTAACGGACGGTGCAGGTATGGTGTCGGCATCTTGCGTGAATCCGTCTTTGACTTATATGGCGCTTACAGCCCGTGCCGCCGATTATGCGGTGAGTGAGTTGAAGAAAAGGAATTTGTAAGAAGGGTTTCAAACGCGTAAAAAAGGGGAAATGTGGTTCATTTTTTAGGCTTTGCCCGAAAAATGAACCACCTCTCTTCCCTTTGCGCGAGCGAAGCGAGCGCAAAGGTGTGTTTTGGAAAGTAGCGATTATTTATGAACAGCTACTTAATCCATTATTTATTTTTGAAACCATACATAAAATCTAAACTGCTGGTTCTCGCGCTCGCTTCGCTCGCGCGAGAGGGGGAATGTGGTTCATTTTTCGGGCTTTGCCCGAAAAATGAACCACCTCTCTTCCTTTTGCGCGAGCGAAGCGAGCGCAAAGGTGTGTTTTGAAGGCAAGTAGCCGATAGTGTCCGATATTTTTGATGCCCTACTTTTAGAGGTCATGGATTGGGAAGGTGTGCTGTTTAGTGCTACCAAAAACTGCGTCGTTTTTACGCATCAAAAAACCTTTTTGGTTGCCAAACCGATGCAAAAGGTTTTGAATATTAAGTTTTATCGAACTGATTTTTCAGAGGCACCTCCCATTTTTAAATGCGTGGAATGGTCGGGAAAATACGAGGTTCACGTCCGTTTGTCCGAATTGGAGGATTTGACGACGATGGTTTTAAATTGGATTAAAATGTCTTATAAAATATCTTAAAACAGATTTTTAAAAGGTCTAATGTCATGCCTAAAAGAACATCACTCAACGACGTAAAAGAAATCGATGATTTGAACGATTTGGAGCAACTTGTCAAAGACAAACGCAACAATAAAAGGTCAGATGCTAAAAAAGAACGCCGCAATCGGCACTACGTCAAGGTGCTGATAAGAACGCAACTAAAAGCAGACGATTTTGATGCATAAAAATGAAATTATAGTATAAAATTATGGCAGATAAAAATATTTGTCCGATGCTGATGACCAACTAAAACGCATTATTGAAGTCGTCCCAAAACCCGAAATCATCTTCACAAACGATGTTTTTCACGACCTTATGTCCTGAAAAGTTCACACAATTGGCGCAAAAAGCAGAGCAAAAGTGTTGTATAAATTGACTCAAAAAGGGATTGACTTGCTACCGATTATGATAGAAATCAATTTGTGGGCAGAAAAATATCTTACGCTACCAGAAGATAGAAAAATTATGATAGAAGAAGTCAAAAAAGATAAGGTGGGATTTATAAAATCACTGACGGAAGACTTGAAAAATCATTCTTAAAATAGGTTCCGAGGGGTATTCAGCACAAGCATCGTGTGGAGTACCCCTCAGTATTTTGCCCCAAATTCCCCGACAATTTCCGAACTTGTCACTGTACGTATTTTCGTTTCATGCAAATAAGCCAAAATCTCTTTATAAATGCCCAAATATGCGGCATATCTGAACGGGGCAAACTCCCGATTGTGCCATAAAAGGCTCAAAACAGCGTCTTTTCTATTGTTTTCCAAAAAATGAATAATCGTTTTAGTGACTTCCGAATGGGGCATTTTCATATAATGTGATATTGTGCCGTCCATGACATTGAGTGGTGTCACCGTTAAATTCATTGCTTTTTGCGTATCAAAATTGTAGGGACAGAAAGGCAGACCATAACTATTTCTAAAACCGTATTGCTCGGCAAAACCCAAACTTGCATCTAAATCAATTCTCGCAGCTTCCATTGTTTGCCACGCTTCGGGCAATTGAAATTTTAAAAAATGAAAACGATTTGATATAATTGTGGAGAAACTCGTGGACAAGCCCGTTGATAAAGATAATTTATTTAATTCAGACTTAAAATTAGAATGGCTTAAAGCGGATTTGTGCAGACCAATTTCTGATTTTTGGGCATGGATATTTTTAAATAATTGCTGAATTTTCGGCGATTGAACGTCATAATCCGCATGAGCGACCCCCTCCCTATTTTTGCCTTTTTCGGTCAAAAAAAAGAAGGTGGAACGAATATCATAAGCAGAATGAAGTTTCAATATGTCATCAATATTGAACCAAGCGGGTCGTCTGATTGCCTCCAAATACAATAAGTGGAGTATTTTATCAAGTCTGAAATTCTTAGCCGCCCACAAGCCTTCCGTTCGCCAAGCATTGTACAAACCGTCAATATCGTGCGTCAAAAATAGACACGTTTCACGCGATTTTGCGACTAAATAGCTCAATTTGGGCTGATTGACTAAGAAAAGATTGATGAGTTTTTGGACAATATTCTCGGTAATTGTACCCGTTTGCGCTTGCCAACTTGCCGAAAATTGGAAACGCTGATGCACATCTAAAGCCGTTGTATTGTATTCTTGAAGACAATTGACGAGGTAAAAAATAGCTGCAAGTAGGTCTGGTTTATTGGGGGAATTTAGAGGGTTTTGGACGTTAAAATCGTTGTTATTTATTTTTTCATAAAAGCTAATGTCTAAATAAATAGGGGAATTAATTGAATTAGAAATAATTAAATCCGCATTGTCAAACGTATTTACATAAGTAAAAACGGTCTGTTTATTCACCTCAATAAGGGCGAATACCCATTTAATTGGGGTAGAAAAGGGCTGATTTCCTTGGATATAAATAGTCATTGAGTGGTAGGCATAATATTCGCGCTCGCTTCGCTCGCGCGGGAGAAGGGATTGTGGTTGGTTTTTCGGCTTTGCCGAAAAACCAACCACCTATTCTTTCTTTGAGCTGCGGCTGAGTAATCAGATTGGTTATTGCTTTAGACGTGTTCCAACTACTGTATTAACGCCTTCTACACCACAAATCACGACCGAAGCCACACCATTTTTCAAAACATTAAACGCATTGTCCAATTTAGGAATCATGCCTTCGTAAATTGAACCGTCGGCTTTTCCTGCTTGAAAATCAGCATAATTCATTGTTTCGATGACGGAATCATCGTTTTTTGGGTCAGATAAAACGCCTTTTTTTTCAAAAATATATTTGAGTGTCACGTCGAATTTTTTACTCAAAGCGACTGCCAAAGTTGCCGCAATTGTATCGGCATTGGTATTCAACAATTGTCCTTTTTTATCGTGGGTAATGGGCGCAAAAACAATTGTATCCGCCGTAGAATTTAATAATTTAGCGATACTTTTGGTGTTTACGCTGTCAATGTCACCCGCAAAACCGTAATCAATCCCATTTTTAGACACCCGTTTGTGGGCTTGAATGGCGTTCATATCCGCGCCCGTCAAACCAATGGCGTTGCAACCAATTGACTGCAATTCGGCGACCATTTTTTTATTGATTAAACCGGCATACACCATTGTCACCACGTCTAATGTCGCTTCGTCTGTGATGCGGCGTCCCTCAATTTTTTGGGGTACGATGTCCATTTTTTTTAATAGTACATCGGCTATTTTTCCGCCACCATGCACCACAATTTTCCGCCCTTCAATTGCCGAAAAATCGCGTAAAACTTGGCTTAGTACTGAGGGGGTATCTACGACGTTGCCGCCGATTTTTATTATTAGTAAGTTATTATTAGGCATAGAAGTTCACGATTTTTTGGCCACTAATTGCACTAATTTACACTAATTTTTCTTTAAATTTGGTACTTTCGTAAAAGTTGCGGGTAATGAAAAAAGGTAACTACTTAGCCCTTTGTGTCTTTGTGTCTTCGTGGTGGTAAAGTCTTAGCCAAGAAGACACAAAGACACAAAGGGCTGAGTAGTTACAAAATTTACTAAATCTTACACCCATTAAATTTACGAAAGTAAGTAATTAGTCATAAATAATCGCTACTTTCCGATACACACCTTTGCGCTCGCTTCGCTCGCGCAAAGGGAAGGGAGGTGGTTCATTTTTCGGGCAAAGCCCGAAAAATGAACCACATTCCCCCTTCTCGCGCGAGCGAAGCGAGCGCGAGAAGCATCGTAAAAGTAGCGATTATTTATGACGAACTACTTACCTTAAATTTAGTGTAATTAGTGCAATTAGTGGCTAATATTTTTTCTCTAAAAAATGCTTCAACACCGCCATTGCTGCAAAAGTCCTATTCTTGGCTTGTTCAATCACGATTGAATTGGGCGAATCTAAAACGGCGTCCATGACAACTTGATTGCGGCGAACGGGCAGACAGTGCATAAATTTTCCTTGATTGGTCAACGCCATTTTTTCAGCCGTGACTGTCCAATTTTCATCCATTGAAAGAATTTTACCGTAATCGTGGTAATTCGACCAGTTTTTAGCGTAAATAAAGTCTGCACCTTCAAATGCTTTGTCTTGGTCGTATTCAATTTTGACCCCCTCAGTAAATTGAGTAGATAATTCGTAACCTTTGGGGTGGGTTATCACAAAATCGTAATCCGTAATCCGCATCCATTCTGCAAACGAATTGGGTACAGCTTGTGGCAAGGCTCTTGGGTGAGGTGCCCACGACAAAACGACTTTCGGACGTTGTACTGTCTTAAATTGTTCTATCGTCAACCAGTCGGTCAATGATTGCAGAGGGTGTACAATTGCGCCTTCCAAACTGACAATCGGCACGCTTGCATGTTCTTTAAATTTTGAAATAACGTAGTCTTTATAATCCCGTTCACGGTCAGTCAAGGTTGGAAAAGCCCGAACGCCCAAGATGTCGCAGTATTGACTCATCACCGCCGCCGCTTCTTTTATGTGTTCGGCTTTGTCAATGTTCATCACCACGCCGTCTTCAAATTCGAGATTCCAAGAATCTTTCGTATTCAAGCTAATCACATTCATACCCAGATTGTAGGCAGCTTTTTCGGTACTCATACGGGTACGTAACGAGGAGTCGAAAAAAATCAAACCCATCGTTTTGTTTTTGCCTAATTTGCTGAATTTGTACGGATTGCGCTGACAGTCTTTAGCTGATTTGAGTAATCCAAGCGGGTCATCAACGTCGTGAACGGAAGTGAAATGCTGCATTTAAAAAATTAAAAATGAAAAATGAAAAATGAAAAATGAAAAATGAAAAATGAAAAATGAAAAACGGAAAATAGATAATGGAAAATGGAAAACGGAAAACGGAAAATAGATAATGGACGACTTTAAGTGTTCATTATCCATTATCTGAGGGGTGGGCATAACCCAAATTCAACGTTTTTTGACAAAACGCTATGGTTTTGGTATCTTTTGCGCTCGCTTCGCTCGCGCAAAAGGGAGGAGAGGTGGTTCGTTTTTCGGCTTCGCCGAAAAACGAACCACATTCCCTTCCTTTACGCGAGCGAAGCGAGCGTAAAGCCAAAAAATCGCTTTGGAGTTATGCCCACCCCTCATCCATTATCTAATCTAAGTTTTTTGGTAGTGCCTCAAAACGCGCCACCTTCGGCGGCGGGGGGAGGTTTCGGAGCGAGCCGTTTTTTTGTTGAAAATTTGGGCAAAGCCCAAATTTTCAGCAAACAAACGGCTCGCTCCATTAGATTTTCCTCGCGGCGAAGCCGCGTTTTAATACCACAAAACTTAGATTATCCATTATCTGTTTTCCATTATCCATTATAAATTATCCATTTTGCGCAAAATCCCGCATCAAATCTGCCAATGCTTGGATACTTTCTTTTGGCATCGCATTGTAGATGGAGGCGCGGAAACCACCTACTGAACGGTGTCCTTCTATGCCACTCATACCATTTTCTTTCGCCAATTTACCAAAAATCGGTTCTAATTCGCGGTCGTTCATCGTGAAGCACACGTTCATCAACGAACGGTCTTCTTTCGCCACATTGCCTTTAAACAATGGATTGCTGTCAATTTCATTGTACAAAATTGCCGCTTTTTCCGAATTATGTTGGTGCATAGCTGCCAAACCACCCATTTGTTTTATCCAACGCATGGTCAACATGGCAACGTAGATGGGAAAAACAGGCGGCGTATTGTACATTGATTTTTCTTTGATGTAGGTATTGTAATTGAATACCACAGGCACACGGCGCGTTACTGTATTCAACATATCTTTGCGGATAATCACGCAAGTGACACCCGAAGGTCCAATGTTTTTTTGCGCGCCCGCGTAAATCAAACCAAATTTTTCAAACTCAATTGGGCGGCTCAAAAAATCAGAGGACATATCGCAAATAATCGGCTTATCCACTGTTGGGAATGATTGGTATTGTGTGCCGTAAATGGTGTTATTCGACGTTAAATGCAAATATTTCGCCTCATCGGGTACTGACCAATTTTTAGGAATATGGTCATAAGTTGTGCTTTTCGATGAAGCCAAGACCGCTACATTGCCATATTCTTTAGCGGCTTCAATCGCTTTTGATGCCCAAGTACCTGTATCCACGTAAGCTGCCGTTTCGTCGGCATTTAAAATATTCATCGGTGCGAAGAAAAACTGACTTGACGCACCACCCGACATCCAAACCACTTCATAATCGTCGGTCAAACCGATTAATTCTTTTACTAAAGCCGTTGCTTCGTCGGCGATTGCGCCAATGTCTTTGCTACGGTGGCTCATTTCAAGAACAGACAAACCCGTGCCATTGAGGTTTAAGACCCCTGCGGCGGCTTGTTCGATAACAGAGGTCGGCAAAATGGCTGGACCTGCGCTGAAATTATGAATCTTCATACTGAAATTGTTGATATTTCTGACGGCAAAATAACACGCCAGACGTTTGATAATCAATTAGTTGTAAATAAAATGCTTGTTTTAATAAAAAAAAAAAAGCAACAAAGCATAATTTTCGGTGCAAATGTAGAACCTTTCGACTTTGAAAAAAAGTATTTTTGAAACTTGGTGTCAAATTTGGTCATTATCAAAGTATAAACACCACCAACTCTGATTTACAATGAAATATCTTTTTTTAGTATTTGTCTTTCCTTTTTTGGCACTTTCTACTATCCACGCACAACGATTCGGCTACCCTAATGTACAAGAGCGAGAACTCATTGGCACAAAATGGCGATATGCTTACACCCTACATTTGGAGTCGAACACAACGGTGCATCAAGCGCATAAAGACTATAAATATTTTCTTTTTTTTCGATACGATTACACGTATGAACAGTTTTTGCACGGCAAATACACCAAAGGTGATTGGCGTTTGGGCAACGGGACTTTGTTTTATCCTTTTCGGAATGTCCAAAAATTTGACATCGCAGCGATTAATAACAAAACATTGGTCTTAGAGTTTCAGCAACCCAACGCATCGGGAACATACCAATATCATTTTGTGCAGGTTGAAACAGCAACCGCGCCTTTTGTTCGCCCCACCGACGAATTACCCGAAGTAATGGTAGAAGCTGACCCCAAAGAGCCGCGCCGCCGTTCGTGGTGGTCTATACTGAGGGGTCGTAGCGACGACGCTCAAAAGACAGAAGGCTCTAAAAAACAAGAAACGTACATTAGTGTAGAACTCGTAGGCGGTGGTTATTACGGAGGTATTGATCCCGTTATCAAAGATTTTATCCGCATCAGCACCGACGGACGACTCATTCACGAATACCAAACTATTAGCCAACCTCTGCGCGTCGTGAAAAAAAACATTTCGCGCACTGAGTTGGAACAATTTGCAGAATACGCCATGCAGAACAAGTTTTTTGAGATGCAGCGTATCTACGATTGCACGAATATCGCTTGCGAAAAACGCCGAAAAATGAAACCTACGCCCATTCCTTTGCGCCTAATGGTGAGTTATGGCGATAGAAAAAAGGTGGTTACCATTGGGATTTGGGGTGAAGACCACTTAAAGATGCGCTATACCGAATATCCACCCGCTTTAGATAATATTATTGAGGCAATTCGGAAAATGACACACCGATTGGAAGGTTAATTGGTAGTTAATCCAAGTTTTGTGGTAGTGCCTCAAAACGCGCCGCCTTCGGCGGCGCGGGGATTTTTCGGAGCGAGCCGTTTTTTTTGTTGAAAATTTGGGCAAAGCCCAAATTTTCAACAAAAAAAACGGCTCGCTCCATTAGATTATCCTCGCGGCGAGGTTCCGCATTTTTATACCACAAAACTTAGATTAGTTACTTAGCCTATTGCTCGCTTCGCTCGTAAAAGGGGAGAATGTGGTTCATTTTTCGGCTTCACCGAAAAATGAACCACATTCTCACGCTGTGCGCGAGCAAAGTCTGTTTACATCCCGAATACCTTCGGAAAAGCGCGTGATAAAGAGTTACAAGAATATTGAACCCGACAGTATTAATATGAAAGACTGCTCAGTAAAAATTTTACAGAAATAACCTAATTAGAGTATTTTTATTTTTTTTACTAAAATAAACGCTGCAACTTGCGTCTTGTAAAAACAATTTTGAAACCATACATGAAATCTAAACCTGCTGGTTCTCGCGCTCGCTTCGCTCGCGCGAGGAGGGAAATGTGGTTCATTTTTCAGGCAAAGCCCGAAAAATGAACCACCTCTCCTCCTTTTACGCGAGTGAAGCGAGCGCAAAAGTGCCTTTTAATGGGTATTTTGAATTTATGTATGGTTTCAAAAAAATGTAATTACTTAGCCATGTGCCTATTGCTCGCACAATGACGAGAGAAGATGTGGTTAATTTTTCGGCTTCGCCGAAAAATGAACCACATTTCCCTCTTTTGCGAGCGAAGCGAGCAATAGACTAAGTAATGACAAAAAAACAATAATTGCTGACAAAACGGCGCTCTTAGTAATGAAAAAAAATATTTACACACTCAGCATGGTTTTATGCAGCCACGTTCTTTTCGCTCAAGCGATAACAGCAGAAGAAATTGTGAGCCAGTACCTCATCACTATGGGTAGTGGAATGTCTTGGAAAAATGTCGAATCAACGCGCCAAATAGGTACAGTTTCATTGGAAGGTGTGGATTTACCTTGCATGATTTTGCAAGCGCGTCCCAACCTGACTTATATCGAACTCACAATTGATACGCTCAACAATCAAAAAGTAGTAGATGCTTTCGACGGAAAAACGGCTTGGACGCGTAATCCGTTCTCACTTTCTTTGCTGCCCGTCATAAAAGACTCGGCAGAAACCAAAGAAATTGCAGCAGATACTTTTGAAGATGAATTGGTGGATTATGAAGCCAAAGGGCATACCGTTCGCCTCGACAGCACGGAAATAGTCAGTGGTCACAAGTGTCACCGACTTGTCATGTACCGCAAAATAGGCGACGAAAAAATATTTCTCATTAATGCAGAAAATTATTCATTGATGATGATTCGCTCATTTGTTGCGGGTAAAAAAGACCAGCCTATTGAGTTGCATCTCAATAGCTACAAAGAAGTAGCTGGTGGTTTATTGTTGCCCAAAACAATGGACGTTATGGTGAATGGTGAAGTACAACGTTCTATTAAAATTGATAAAGTAGAAGTCAATCCTAAGTTTGACAGAAAGATTTTTTCACCCATGTATTAAAAAGATGTAATTACTTAGCCCATAGCTCGCTTCGCTCGCAAAAAAGGGGAATGTGGTTCGTTTTTCGGGCTTTGCCCGAAAAACGAACCACCTCTCCTTCCCCGCGCGAACGAAGCGAGCGTGAGCTAAGTAATTACAGGCGGCAGCAATTATTTAACCAAACTAAACCTTATTCTTCGCATGAAAATTGGACTTATTCACGAAGGAAAGATTCCAAAAGACAACCGCGTTGCGCTCACACCTGCCAAATGTGCCTTTGTTGAACGGCTCTTTTCTTGTAAAATCATTGTTGAACCTTCTCCTACGCGCTGCTTTTCTGATGCTGAATATCAAGCAGAAGGCATTACTGTTTCTACCGATTTGAGTCAATGCGATTGCTTGATGGGCATTAAAGAAGTGCCGATTGACCGCCTCATGGCTGGCAAAACTTACCTTTTTTTCTCGCACACTATCAAAAAACAAGCACACAACCGTGGTTTACTTCAAGCCGTTTTAGAAAAAAAAATCACCCTGATTGATTACGAAGTTTTGACAGACGACTACAACCAACGTTTGATGGCGTTTGGTAAATTTGCGGGCATGGTTGGCGCACACAATGGTATTTTGGGTTATGGTTTGCGAACAGGCGCGTTCGATTTGCCCCGTATGAGGGATTTGGAAAGTTATGCCGATGCGCGAAAAGTATATAAACAGACCTCTTTTCCCCCCCTCAGTATAGTTGTCTCTGGTGGCGGGCGCGTGTCAAAAGGCGCGATGGAGGTCTTGTTGGACATGGGTTTCAAAAAAGTTGCGCCAACTGATTTTTTGGTAGAGCAATTTGATACACCTGTTTTTACGCAAATTCACCCACTTGATTACGTTGCACGAAAAGATGGTGAACCGTTTGAAAAACCCGATTTCTACCGCAATCCTACGGAATTTCGTTCTACTTTTGCCAAATTTTACCGCCGAACAGACGTGTTTATCAATTGTATTTTCTTCGACCGTCGCGCACCGATGTTCTTTACAGCAGAACAAATGAAGCAACCAGATTTCCGTATCAAAATGATTGCCGATGTATCTTGCGATATGATGCCGTACTCTTCGCTCCCCTCCACGATAAAATCAACGACAATAGACCAGCCTTTTTTTGGCTTCGATGTATTCAAAAATGCGGAAGCAGACAACCCATTCGCAGGCAACGCCGTTACTATGATGACTATTGACAACTTGCCCAATGAATTGCCCCGCGATGCCTCAGAGTATTTTGGCGAACAATTTATCATCAATATTTTACCAGAATTGCAGGCGATACTGAGGGGGGAGCCTTCCAAGATTATTGAACGCGCAATGATTACGCAGAAGGGACGGTTGACGAATAAATACCGTTATTTGGAGGATTATGTGCAACCATGAATTGTTAAGGAAAATTTGAAATTTCAAATCACAATAAATTGATTTTCAATATTTGTAATTATTTAGGAACGTGAAATAAATAAAAGCGCGTTTTACTGGCTATTTCTCGCTTCGCTCGAAAATCGCCCTCAATAAGTTTTTTTAGGGCGAGCATGTATTTTTGGCTTAAAAATCGAAGATTTTTAAGCCAAAAATACATGCTCGCCCTGATAGATTTCTTTTTCGCGAAGCGAAAAGTAGGACGTTTCAAAACACGCTTTTATTTATTTCGCGTTTCTTAATCACACGCTCGCTTCGCTGGCGCGAGGGAGGATAGGTGGTTCATTTTTCGGGCTTTGCTCGAACAATGAACCACATTCCACTTTTTGCGAGCGAAGCGAGCTATGGGCTAAGTAATTACACCATGAGATAAAATACTGAGGGGGTAATAATGTCATTAAACATATCCTTTCGCTTGCAAATTAAACAATTCTGCATACTTTCCACCCTGTTCCATCAATTCGGCGTGCGTGCCTAATTCTTGCCGTTGACCATTTTCTAAAAACAAAATACGGTCAGCCATGCGGACAGTTGAGAAACGGTGAGAAATCAAAACGGCTGTTTTGCCTTTTGTCAAATCAGCAAAACGCAAAAAAACTTCGTGTTCGGCACGCGCATCGAGAGCGGCTGTTGGCTCATCGAGAATCAACAATTGGGCATCGCGCATGTAGGCGCGGGCGAGAGCGATTTTCTGCCATTGCCCACCACTCAAATCTACCCCATTTTGAAACCGTTTGCCCAACATTTGTTGGTACTTTTCGGGTAAACCTGCTACAACGGGCGCGGCTAAACTTTTATCCGCCGAATCTTCAATCCGTAATTCATTTTTGACTTGCTCGATTTTTCCTACGGCAATATTTTCCGCCGCCGTCATCTGAAAACGAATATAATCTTGAAAAATAACGCCCACCGATTCACGTAGAGCTTGCGGGTCGTATTCTCTTAGGTCGCGTCCGTCGAGTCGAATAACGCCTTCGCTTGGTTCGTACAACCGCGCCAGTAATTTGACAATTGTGGTTTTTCCTGCCCCATTCTCCCCTACTAATGCCATTTTTTCACCTGCTTTGAGTTCAAAACTCAAATTGCGGACGGCATATTTTTCAGAATTTAGATATTTGAAACTGACATTTTCAAAACTAAAACCCTCACGAATCGGAAACGGTACAGGCAAGCCACCCGTCGGTAAACGAAGCGGTTGTAAGGCTAAGAAATCAAAATAATCTTGTAGATACAAAGCACTTTCAGCAATGCGCGAAAACCGCAACATCACGGCTTGTAAAAGCCCACGCATGCGTTCAAAAGACCCCGCCAAAAACGTCATTGTACCGAGCGATAAAACACCCGTGACTGTTTGAAAAATAATAAACACATAAGCCATATAATACGCGACCGTACCAATGAGCGACAAAAGCACGCCTGAAATAGCGCGTTTTATCGTAATTTTTTTATTTTCTTGAAAATAGCGGTCGGCAATACGCTCAAATCGGTTTGCCAAAAAATCAGCCAAACCGAACATTTTGACTTCTTTTGCCGTCTCGTCACTTGCCCCGATAAAGCGCAAATAATCCAATTCGCGGCGTTCGGGTGTCCAGCCGAGTGTGAGGGAATAGACTTTTTGGTTGAAATAAATTTCTCCAAAAAGACTTGGAATAACCGCAATCAAAAGAATAACTAACAACAAGGGATTGAAAAAAACCAAACCCGCCCCAAGAAAAAGAACGGATACAATATCTTGCACTTGTTCAAAAACCTGCGTCATCAAGACAGTCCGCCCCGTTGTTTGGCGGCGAGCGCGTTCCAATTTGTCATAAAATTGTGGGTCTTCAAATTGGTATAAATCCAAAGTTGCCGCGTGTTTGATGATTTCAACCGATGAATAATTGGAAAATAAATCCCCCAAAAGGCTTTCGGTCAAGGCAATACCTCGCCCGATAATGTCAGAAGCTGCTACCAAACCCAATTCAAGTGCTACAAGTCGCCAAATATGCCCCCCCTCCCTATCAAACGAAAAAACAATGGATTGATGTGTCTGAACAAGCCGTACCACTTCATCTACAATCTCTTTTCCAACGTATAAAATCGCCAAAGGCAAGGCAGAACGCACGAGCCGTAAAGCCAAATTAGTGAGCATTAAAGTAGAATTGACACGCCAAATCAGCCTAAATAATTGCGGAATATGCCGCAAAGCTGCAAATTGGTCTTTAATTGATGTCTTATTTTGAGCCATAAAAAATGAATCTATTATTTAAAAACGTAATTACTTAGCCCGCACTCTGCAGAAAGAGAAAGGATGGTTCAATAAACGACGACCGCCGCCCGTTTCGCAAACAGACGGCGGCGGTTGTTTTACCCCCTCAGTATATTTTCTAAACACGGGGAGCCTCGCCGCGTAAAAATCTAATGGAGCGAGCCGTTTTTTTTGATAAATCATGATTTTTGAAAAAGCAGTGGGAAATGTCGAATTTACGAACGATTAAAATCTTTAGGCGTGAAATTTTTAAAAGGATAGAGTTCAAAAATATCATTGTGAACAGTTAAGTAAATACCTTTTTTACGCAAAAGATTTTTGATACTATCAGGCGCATGAACGCAAGCGATGATGCCATGCAACTTTTTATCCGCATGTTCTGGAAAAAATTTAGGGAAATTAGCCATTATTTCTTCTAATTGCTCAATAGCACTATCTTTTAAATGGCTTTTTATTTCTACAATGACCGCGGTGTTAACTGTACTGTTTTCATAACCAAAAGCGTCCATTTCTATCGTTTCACCATTCATGCGTTTGACAACGTTTTGAGAAATAACAGGGATTTTGAATTCCTCTAACAAAATTTTTTGAATAGAAGCAATAGCCATACCTTCGGTAAAAGTACCCCATTTATTACCCAATTCACCCAACTGCTTTTGGGTTTGCTTAATTTGACGAGCCGCCTCTTGCTGCGTAGCTTCTATTCGCTTACTGGATTCTTCCATTTGACGAGCCGTTTCTTGCTGCGTAGCTTCTATTCGCTTACTGGATTCTTCCATTTGACGAGCCGTTTCTTGCTGCGTAGCTTCTATTCGCTTATTGGATTCTTCCATTTGACGAGCTACCTCTTTTTGAGCAACAGCTAAACTGGCAACTAAGTCTTTTAATTCTTGGTCTGACATAGCATTTAATTTTAATTTCTCACAAAATTAAGCTAATTTGTTTTATTGAACAACAATTGTCATCTAAATCAAGACATATTTTTTGACGTTATACAAGACAACATTTTTGTAAACACTTAACCGTGCGCTCTCCCAAAAGTATTCAGAATGTAAACAGACTTCGCTCGCACAAGAGAAGGGAATGTGGTTCATTTTTCTTTGCGTGGACGAACTAAAAAAAAACAGCCTCCCGTTTACACGAGGAGGCTGTGACGTCAAACTATTTCACTAGTAAGTAAGAATCTTTTTTAAGTTATGAGTTGAGGGATGGGCATAACCTAAAAGCGTTTTTTGCATCTCGCGCTCGCTTCGCTCGCGCGAGGGAGGGGGAATGTGGTTCGTTTTTCGGCTTCGCCGAAAAACGAACCACGTCTCCTCCCTTTTGCGCGAGCGAAGCGCGCGCAAAACATCTGTTTTTAATCAAAAAACGATGTTTTTAGGTTATGCCCACTCCTCAGTTATGAGTTATGAGTTATGAGTCATAACTCATAACTCATAACTCATAACTCTCTTTTATCGTTGGATTTGGATATATCCCGATACTTGATTACCTTCTCCATCGTTGAAGATGTAGAAATAAGTGCCGTCTGGAACGATTTTACCGTCCCAATTGCCACTCCAATCATTTTTGTAACCTTTTGTATCCAAAACCGCAGTTCCCCAACGGTTGTATATCGTCAATGTATTTTTCGCAAACGTTTCAGCACCTTCAATCACGAAGAAGTCATTTACCCCGTCATTGTTTGGTGAGAAGCCTGAGAAAATCTTGATTTGGTCGCACGTTACCATGACTTCAACTGTTGCCGTATCACAACCCGCTTGATTACAAATTTGGTAAGTCAAGGTATCAGGTTTTGTGCCATTGCAGTAGTCAGCATTTGGTGTGTACAAAAGGCGCATATCTGCTGTCACAATAGCTGTACCGCGTTTCGGTTCTTTGACAGTTGTAAGCACGCCTCTATTTGTGAAGATGCTGTCATTGGTCATTACATCAACATACACTGGTTTTGCTTTTGTTGTGTTGGCACGGTCGTTCAAAGCAATTGGACGGCGCGCAATCAAAGCGGATTCGGTGACGTGTGTTGTAACGTAAATCGTATCTGTCATGCCGTATTCATCGCTTAGGGTGTAAGTTACTTTTTCAATACCCACATTCAAAGCTGTGCGACTGACGCACGTTGTTCCTGCTACATTGGAGAAATTAACGAAGCGTCCAGTACTGCTTGTGAGCGTTTGCATACGGTAACGAGTACCCAACAATTGACGTGTATCAAAACACAATGTATCCACTTTACCTTTCAACATCGTTGTTTCGATGTATTGAGGTGCAATACAAGCCGCATTAATGACCACTGTATCTGAACAACCCGTCAAAAGGTTGGTGAAACCAAGCACCGAACGCCCCCTCAGTACAGATACATTTGTACCCTTGTAAGAAAACGCTTGGTTGAGCGCAATTGTGTTGGCTGTATTTGTAGAAACAGTCGTAATGTTCATAGAACTGTACGTATTCTGCAAATTGCCACCTACAACCGTTGCCGTGCCATTGTTCAACATCCAGCGACCTGTTGGGTCAAAACGATTCATGGAGTCCACAATTGCTTGAAGCGATATCAAGTTATTGGCTGAGAATGTTCTGCCATTTATTGTCCAAGAGTTTAAATTGTAAGGTCCGGTTGCACCGTTTTGAGTCAGTAAGAAGAGATTGAAATTCTGAACCGTATCTTTTCTGCAACCTTCCAGCGCACCCGTATAAGCCGTACCATTCAAAGTAATGCCGTAATCCGTAATCATATCAAACGGAATATTGACACATGCTTTGGTCGAATCTGTACACGCATTGGTAATGATAACCGAATCTTGGCTGATGAATTTTGTACAAACAGCCGAAGAAACGTTGATAATAAAGCGCATATTGGCAACATCACCCGTAGAAGATGTTATTTTCAAACACGCCGTATCAGAACCCTCACTCAACGCTTTGTAGCTAATGCAATGTGTTACATCGTTGATTGTGATTTGCGCGTTGTCCGCACTTGCCGCACATTCGTTGACGATGCTGACAATTGTACCCGTCAAACCAAGACCAGCAGGTGTTAAGCAATATTCGTTTGTTGAAGGCATTTCGATATTGCGCATTGCCGTCATTTCACGAATACACACCACTTTCACATTTAACGTATCACTGCAATTCAAGGCATTGTTTCTGAAAATCAATTGGTGTTGACCCGCAACGAGATTCAAAGTAGAACCCGCTTGGCACGTACCAAAACCACCCGCATAAGCCACGCCATTGTTTGTAATGGTGTAATCAGCCAATTTTGCTGGCGCAATTTCCACACAAACTTCTGCTGTTCCGTTGCAATCTGTCAATACTTTTACAATTGACGTTGGTTCGATGATATTGCAGCAGCCCGCCGTATTATTGGCTACCGTTACCGACACGATTGACAAACATGTAGCGTCTGCTACTCTTGCTACTGTTACAGAATATGTACCAGCCGCCAAACCTGTCCGACTTGCACCCGTTCCCGCAGGAGCGTTTGCAGACCATGTAAAGGTGTAGTTAGCTGCATTGTCCACTACAATAAATGCTGAACCACTGCTGTCTCCGCAAGTCGCATCGGTTTTTGTTACTGTTGCAATTGGCGTTGTACAGCAATTTGCGGTATTGTTAGCCACTGTTGTAGTTAGTACTGTTGAACAAGCTGCGTCTGTTATGCGTGCTACTGTTACAAAATATGTACCTGCTGCCAAACCTGTCCGACTTGCACCCGTTCCCGTAGGAGCGTTTCCAGACCATGTAAAGGTGTAGTTAGCTACATTATCCACCGTAACAGATGCCGAACCATTGCTTTCTCCGCACGTCGCATCGGTTTTTGTTACCGTTGCAATTGGTGTTGTACAGCAATTTGCGGTATTGTTAGCTACGGTTGTTGTTACTACCGTTGCACAAGTTGCATCAGCTATCCGTGTTACTGTTACAGAATAAGAACCTGCTGCCAAGCCTGTCAATTGTGCGCCCGTTGATGCCAAATTTGCCCCGTTGAACGACCATCTGAACGTGTAATTCGCTGCATTGTCCACCGCAATTGTTGCAGTACCGTTGCTGTCTCCACAAGTTGCATCAACTTTTGTAATAGTCGCTACTGGCGTCGTACAACAATTCGTGGTATTGTTTTCAACTCTGATTGATACCACATTTGTACAGCTTGCATCGCTGATTCTCGCTACTGTTACTGAGTAAGTACCTGCTGCTAAGTTCGTCCGCGTCAAACCTGTTCCCGTTGCATTTGCTGACCAAGTGAATGTGTAGTTAGCCGCATCGTCCACCACAACTGTTACTGAACCGTTGCTATTGCCACAAGTGGCATCGGTTTTCGTAATTGTTGCCACTACTGGATTTGGACAAACACAACCGTCTAAAATCACTACAATCAATGTTTTCTCACAAAGACCTGCCGAAGCTGTTACCGTGTAAGAACCTGCTTTGAGTCCTGTTCTGAACGCACCGCGTCCACCATCAGACCATATATAAGTGATGCCCGTAGAAGGAATCATCGTAATCGTACCATCGTTTTTCACACACGTTTCATCTGTTTTCACCGCTTTGATGTCAAGTGGTGCAGCACGAACCAAGATTTGTTGTGTCTCACGGGTTACGTTGCCGCAAGCATCTAAAGCCGTCCAAGTGCGTGTGATGATGTAATCGCAGTCTGTACCCGTTGCCACCAAAGTTTGAGCGAACGTGACACCGACAGAATCTGTACAGTTATCCGTTGCCGTTACAATAGGCGCGTCTGGTACCTGCGTTGGCGAATTCACCGTGATATTGGTAGGTGTAGCCGACAAAACAGGCGCTTTGTTGTCCGTTACCTTGATAAAAATACGCCATTCTGTTTTATTACCGCAGCAATCGGTTGCTGTCCACAAACATTCCATCAAAAGACTGAAACCGTCAATTGAGCAAGTGCCACGTCTTCTTGCCAAGTCTTCAAATGTAAGGGTTGGTGTACAACCGTTGCAATTATCTGCTGCCGTTACATCGCCCATTTGGAACAATTGAATGTCCTCGCAACTCATGGTTAATGTATCGCCACTAACAAGACCCGCCAATTGTGGGTTTCTTGGTGTAATAACTGGACCAACATTGTCAAATACATTAATTGTTTGGGTAAATACTTGTGTATTGCCGCACACATCTCTCGCTGTGTAAGTTCTGATGATTTTCTTGCGGTTTTCACAAGTAGAATCCGTTACAGATTGTGCCGTTGTGACCGTTGGATTCGGGTCGCAAGCGTCCGTGACCGTTGGATTTACAACCGTACCCAATTTTTCGATACAATCTATTGTCACCGTTGCTGGCGTGTTGCTGAACGAAGGGGCAGTACGGTCTTCAACTGTAATCACTTGGCTGTCTGTTCCTGCGTTTCCGCAAGCGTCAATTGCCGTCCAAGTGCGGGTCAAAGTGTAACCGCACGTTGTATTTGTCCGTTTTTCAGCAAAAACGACGCGCAATACTGAGGGGTCACAATTGTCCGTTGCTGTCACCGTTGGTGCTACTGGAACAGGTGCTGTACACTCAATTGTCGTATTTGCTGGCACATTTGCCAATACTGGTTTTGTCAAATCTGATACAATCATTACTTGCGATGCCGTTGAGGTATTGCCGCAAGCATCAGTTGCTGTCCACGTCCGCGCTATTGTGTAGCTGTTGGCACAGAAGCCATTGGTTCTCACGTCTGCAAATGTTACACGCGGTGAAGCGTCGCAATTGTCCATTGCCGTAACACCCGTTGCCGAAGGTAATGCCGCGTCGCAACTCAAAGTCGTATTTGCTGGTACGTTCATCAGCATTGGTGCATTGATATCTCTTACTGTGATGACTTGTGAAGCGGTTGATGTATTGTTACAAGCATCGCGGGCTGTCCAAGTACGTACAACTGTATAATTACTTGCGCACGTACCGTTTGTTCTCACATCATTTGACGTGACAACTGGGTTTGCATCACAATTGTCCGTTGCTGTGACACCATTTGCCGAAGGCACTGTTTCATCACAACTTAGAGTAATATTTCTCGGTACATTTGCCATGACTGGCGCAGTATTGTCTCGAACCGTTACAATTTGTGTTCCTGTCGTTGACAAGTTACAAGAATTTGTTGCTGTCCAAGTGCGAGTCAATGTGTAAGCGTTCGGGCAGTTTCCTGCTGTTCTCACTTCATTGAACACGACACGTAAGCCCGTTATTTCTGTTACTGTCGTTGCAGGAAGCGGTACGTTGTTGCACTCAACGGTTGCATCGGCAGGAACACCGACCAAAACAGGCGGCGTTGTTACCGTAATTGTTACAGACGCATCGCTAAAGCAACCGTTGATGTCCATTACACGCAAAGTATAAGTAGTTGTGACCAAAGGACAAGCTACTGTATTCGCCGTATTTGTTGAACTCAAGCCCGTTGCTGGCGACCAACTATACACACAATCCAAAATACCCGCCGAACCGTAAAGTGGTACGCATACATTCGGGCAAATGGTTGTGTCTGTATTTGCCAATACCGTTTTAGGCGATTTTCTTACGAAAATTGATTTAGTCGCTTCATCAGAACAGCCTCCATCGTTGACATTTAATTTCAACAATTTAGTACCAAAAGTAGGGAAACGTACAACCGTTGTGTCACCGAAAGGACGGGTTGATGTTGCCGCACTTTGGCGCACAATCACGCCGTCCGCCAAAGTATAGGTCAAACGTGCTGCTGCTGTTGCGCGACCTGTAAACAAAAGAGTCGTTTCTACTTCGTTGCAGAAAGGCTCGATGACCACAAAATCAGCTTCAGGATTGCCCGCGAGTATCAAGCTGAACGTATCACGTACTGTACAACCGAGATTGCCCGTCAAAAGCACGCTCAAATTATTTAACACCCCGTTTAAAGTTGCATCGAAAGTAATCACCGCACCATTTACAACCACATTGCTGTAACCCGCACTTCCCGTAATTTGGTAGTTCGTGATAGACTGGTCAAGTTCAATGCGAACTGGCATAACACCGTTTGTACACGTAGAAACTGTACCCGTTCTCGCAATAATACGCGGTTGAGGATTCACCGTTACCGTTACAGAATCCGTTGCCGAGCAACCAAAGTCATTCGATACGACAACCACATAAGTTGTCGTTACTGTCGGACGTGCAATTGGATTGAAGATGCTGTCATTGTTCAAAGTTGCCGCAGGCGACCATGTATAATGTGTGCCACCTTGCGCACCCAATTGAGCCGATTCACCCGCACAGATTGCTTGGTCAAGACCTGCATTTGCCCAAACCATTGGGTTGATGCTCACTTGTTTTGTAATTGAATCTGAACAACCGTTGTTATCCGTTACAAACAACGTCACGTCGAATGTGCCACCCATTGCGGCAGTATATTGATGCGTCGTTGTTGAACCTATACCCAAACTACCATCGCCAAAGTTCCACTCATAAGCTGTAAAGCCCGTTGTTGTTACTGTAAATTGCGTTGGAAGTGTTGCGCAAGCACCCGTTGTTGTAAAGTTGGGATTCAAGGCAATGCCACAAGGATTGCGTACATTGTTTACGTTAATTACCTCAGAGTCAGAGTCGTCTTCGTCACCGTTGAGACCGCCGTTGATATTGTCATTTTCACCAACAACGTTCCAACGACCACCTCTATCATTTGTATCTGTTGAATCCGCTTGGGAGTCAATATCTTGGATACTTGCGCCGCCTCGACTGTCACTTGCCCGAGAAATCTCAGCAAAATTGACGTATTGGTTGTTTGTACCCGTTACTTTCAATCTAATATTTACAGAAGTATTGCCACCAAAAGCAATTGGAGCCGCAATACGTTTTCTTGCGAACGGACCATTGATTGTCCAAGTTGGGTCAACCAATTGTAGTCCCGTTGGGATATAATCCACCACGTCCACATCGTAAGCGTCCATTGAGCCTTGGTTGAATACTTGCATGGTGTAATTAACTGTATCGCCCACGCTTACCGCCGATGCTTGACCTACTGCCAGCGTTTTACGCAAAGCCAAGTCAAATTTTTGCGGAATCAAACACACACGACCTTTTGTAGTATCACAATCCCCAAAGTTCAAATTGATACAACTTGAATAGCCATTTGCATCTAAGCGACTGTCAACCAATGGATTACCACTGATATTTGCTACCGCATAACGATAGCCTTCTGGTAAAACTGTACGTACTTTGTAAGAGCCACTTCTCAAACCATCAAAGCGATAATTGCCATTGACAGAGATTGTTGAGTCTAAAAGGGCATCAGTTAAACAGTCATACAAATACACTTTTACGCTATCTATTAATGAATCTCCCGCATCAATTACGCTGTTGTAGTTATTGTCCGAGCATGTAATCGCCCCAATAAATGAGCATTGAACAGGTAGATTATTGTGTAATACGATTGGTTCATTGCTTGATGTTGAATTAAATGAGGTATAGAATGGATTATTTGCACATGATTTATCGGTCAAATAACCATTTGCCGCATCACCCGTTCCAATAGTAACAAAACCATCTGCTACACCGTCACGGTCAATTGCCGTTCCGTCTGTTCCCGTAAAGTTCAAAGCGTTTGGCTGTACCAGACACGTTGTACTCATCGGATAGCCGTCTGGGTGCGAATAGCTCATGGTGTAAACACCCGGTGTACCGTCAGTAAAGAACTGATAGCGACCGTTTGAACCATCTTCAACGATGTACACCAAACCTGGACCATCTACATCAATTGTACCACCCGTTACAATTTTACCCGTTTTATCGCAGTAAATATAGCCAATTGGGTCTCTATCTGGATAATCAATCACAAAAGCGTAATCATGGTCATCTTCATCACGATTGCGGTTGTTGACCGTGTTATCGCCACCGATTCTATCATTGTTCGGGTCAGTATCCGCTTGTGAGTCACGGTCATTTGTGTTCACAAGAGACCCCTCAGTATTTGTAGCAAAAATAATTTCTGATTTGTTGATAAAGAAGGTTTCATTCGGAATGTGGTTCACGACCAACACAATGTCCACATTCACACTTGTACCTGCGCTCACGTCGTCTATAAATAAAGTGGAATCCGCCGCCCAATCATAGCCATTACCCGTTTTTACAGCTGTATTGAGGCTTGGAACAAATTGCAAGCCGCGTGGGATATAATTTCTAATCCTTACATCACGAGCATTTGCCGTGCCTTGGTTGATAACTGTCATACGGAAACGGACGGTATCGCCATTATTGACAACGACCCCACGCGGACGCGAAACAAGTTTGTTAATCAAAGCCAAGTCAAATACGCCTGTATCCATTGGCGCGTACAAACCAAAGTCAACCGTCAAATTACTATTAGGGTCGGTGTCTCCATCATTTGTTGGTTCGCCGTTGTTTGTCAAGGCGATAACACCTGACATCACCATTGTACCCATTTGTGTACCGTGGTCACGGCTGTTTACATCGCCCTCTGTACTTGGCTCATAAGCACCCACACCATCGCGGTCAGCATTGCCATCGCCCGTTGAACTCACCAATCCATTAGGTAGGTTGGTCAATTGTACGTAGTAGTTACCTGCTGTCAAATCCGTGAATAAGTAGTTGCCCGCGCCATTTGTCAATAATGTATCGAGTGCAATATCATCATTTGTATTTTTCAAACCGTCTGCACCGACACTATTGAGAATCACCATTACATTTGGAACACCCGCTTCAAACGATTCGTAAATGCCGTTGTTATTCGCGTCATTCCAAACGATGTTACCCAAAGAAAGTGTCAAAGGTCTCAAAGGTTTGTACAAACCAAAGTTGATTGTTAAGTTGGAAAGGCTTGATGTGTCACCATCGTCTGTTGGCTCACCGTAGTAAGTCAAATCAACGATACCCGACACTATCATCGTACCCATTTGCGTACCGTGGTCGCGTCCGCTGACATCACCACTTGTTGAAGGCTCGTAAGCACCTACACCATCTGTATCAACCGCGCCGTCACCCGTTGCGCTGATGTAGTCTGTTGGAACGCCCTCGCCCGTAAGTTTGACGAAGTATTGACCTTCAACTAAACCTGTAAACAAATAGCTGCCACCTGTACCCGTTACCAACGAATCTATAAGAGCATCGTCGTTTGTGTTTTTCAATCCGTCCGCACCCACGCTGTACAAAATGACTTTCACACCCGCAATACCCGTTTCTGCTGCTTCTTTGATACCGTTGTTGTTGGCATCTTCCCACACCAAATTACCAAGCGACAAAGACAAACGTGGTTGAACTGGTGTGTATAGACCAAAATCAACTGTCATATTTGTCAAACTTGATGTATCACCGTCGTTTGTTGGCTCACCGTAACTGGTCAATGTAATGATGTTTGACATCACCATTGTCCCCATTTGCACACCGTTGTCGCGGTTATCCACGTCGTTTGATGTGCTTGGTTCAAAAGCGCCTACACCATCTGTATCGGCTACGCCATCGCCCGTTGAACTGACCATTCCCGTAGGGATACCACTGCTCAATTTTAGGAAGTAATTGCCCACCGTCAAACCTACGAACGCATAATTACCCGTCGCACTTGTCAACGTTGAGTCTAATTTAGTATCATCGGCTGTATTTCTCAAACCATCTGCACCCACACCGTACAATACAACGCGCACATTTGGAATACCCCCCTCAGTATTTTGGAGAATACCGTCGTTGTTTGTATCGTTGAATACCACGTCACCCAATGTCAAAGTTGGTGTATTACAACCCGTCGCCAATATAATCGTTTGTGAAGCCGTAGAAGTATTGCCACACGCATCAGTTGCCGTCCAAGTACGAACGATAGTCGTTGCAGTTGGCGTTGTTTCCGCCATTGTCACCGTTGCATTTGCGTCACAATTATCAGTTACCGTTGGCGTTGCTGCCGTTGGTACTACTTGTTCACACGCCAAAGTCATGTTGACGGGTACATTTGCCAAGACAGGTGCAGTAAGGTCTATTACTGTAACTATTTGGCTTGCCGTAGCTGTATTCCCGCAAGCATCGGTTGCCGTCCAAGTTCTTGTTAATGTATAACTATCAGGGCAAGTACCATTCGTTCTTGCTTCAGTACTTGTAACAGTTGGATTTGTAGTACAATTGTCCATTGCCGT
>JAXHNU010000013.1:0-59410 GCA_034520175.1 Saprospiraceae bacterium | reverse complement strand
GTTACGACTTTCAAGTACGCAAACCGTTGGCGCGTATCTGCTTGATTTTCAATATCTAAACCCCATTTTAGACGATAAGGCATATTGGCAATTTTTTCATTCAATTGATAACCAACTGCAACGCCATAATAATTGCGTTTCAAATCGCCGTATCCATTTGTCGCCACTGCCAAACGATTCAACAATTGGCGAGAAGTATAAAAACTGCGGGCGGTAAATATGTGTTTTTGCCTCAATTTTGTCTCAAACGTTGCCCCTACCCTACTTTGAGTGACCAACTCACCCGTTTTAAACAGCAAGTTATTTACCCCTGCTTGGCGTGGATTGCCCTTTATTTGAGCGTCAGTCAATGCGCCTGGGTCATTGGCAAGCGGGCTGTTTCCGTAATTCGCCAATACCGTCAATTGAGTTGTAGGATTAAATTGATAGGACATTTTCGCGTTGAGAATAGTATTCTTCATCTGGCTTGCCTCCCGATACCCCTCAGTACGGTTGACTGAACCATTGGCAAAATAGAGAAATTTACCCATTTTCTGCCCCACTTTCAGTTGATAACGCTGAAAACCATACGAGCCACGACTGAATTGACCTTCCAATAGAGGTTTTTTAGACGTTGGGTTTTCAGTCAACATATAAATCACACCACCCGCCGCATTACCGTACAAGCCAGAAGCTGCCCCGCGCAATAGTTCCATTTGGTGAATAATACCCATGTCCAGATTGTCCACATCTGCCTGTCCGTCGGGCGTGCCTTCAGGCAAACCATCGGTAAAAATCCGAATCCCACGAATCCCAAAAGCGGCTCTTGCCCCGAAACCACGAATAGAAATGCGCAAATCTTGGGTAAAATTATCAGGATTCATGGCAAAAACTCCGGGAACGGCACTCAATACTTCATAAGGCGAGAGTCGTTGAGTAGCCGTTTGCAAACGTTTTTTATCCAAAACAGTCACAGCTAAAGGCGCACGAATGTCGGTCAAAGTCATACGGCTTGCCGAAATTTCTACGGCATCTAAGGCTTTCACTAAAGTATCCGTTTGATTTTTTTGACCCCTCAGCAAAAAAGGTAAAAAGCATAGGATAAGAGGAATGTATTTTGTCATAGTTAACTTAAAACGCGCCGCCTTCGGCGGCGCGTGGATTTTTTCGGAGCGAGCCGTTTTTTTTGTTAAAAATTTGGGCAAGCCCAAATTTTTAACAAAAAAAATGGCTCACTCCATATAGAATTTTTATACCACAAAACTTGGGTTATTTATTTACTTCCTTTTCCAATTCTTCAAAAAATTGTTTCGACAGCATATTTGCCACTGGCGTAATCACACGCCCACCCATGACAGCCATCCATCATCATGCCCCATATTTGTTGTGCCGAAGCGTTGACGCTATGTTGTCCTGTTAAAGTCATTATTTTATTTTTCTGGGATTGTCAAAATAAATGCTTTTCTTGATTTTAGTCTGCGCTTTCTTGAATTTAAGGCGCAAAATAGCTATTTAAAACAACACACACAGTATGATTGACGGCAAAAAGTAGAATAACTTTGAATTTGTGAGCAACTTCGTGTAGGTATTTGTTCTTGATAAATGTAAAAATACCATTTTAAGATACCCCCTCAGTAAAACAGCCGCCCCGTTAATTAACGAGACGGCTGTTTTTGTAAAGATGCGATGTATCTATCGGTCAATACAGTACCACAAACGTTTTTACTTACTTTACCGCTTGTCAGACTGACCGTGTACGCGCCATTTTGCCATGTGGCTACGTTGATGTCTAATTTGCCTGTTTGGGTGTTGTGTTGATTTAGAACACCCACGCCGAGTGGTCAGGACGAGCAGGAGGTTGTTTACACTCGGAAGTTAAGTTTAAAATACCGAACTCCCTGTGCCAGCAGGCAAACAGCAAGTTGGTATTGCTGTGGTTTTCAATAGCACGGATATAATCTGTACGGTCTATGTACAGTTTATTCCTTTTTATCAGTGTTTCAAAATTCGATTGTGCATGACCGATAACAGACGGTTTGTTGAACGGAATTTCTGTATTGTTTTCCATAAGTGAACGATTGAAAGTAAAAAATGTAACTATTTAGCTACGTGCCTTTTGCTCGCACAACGACAGAAAAAGAGGTGGTTCATTTTTCGGCTTCGCCGAAAAATGAACCACATTCCCCCTCTCTACGCGAGCGAAGCGAGGGCATTATCTTGAATCATTTAAAAAATATTATTTCCTTTATCCAGAAAAAAACACCATTAATCTACATAATTTCCCTATCATTGGGCGATAAATTACTTTTGCTGTAATGAATCATGCGCTCGCTTCACTCGCGCAAAAAAGAAAAGGTCGTTCATTTTTCTGGCAAGCCAGAAAAATGAACGACAATCCCCTTCTCGTGCGAGCGAAGAAAGGGCGAGGCTAAGAATTCACCCTTTATTCAACATTAAAAACGAATACAATCATGTTAAAAACACTTTATTTAGTTTTTGCAGTCGCCTTAATTGGCGGTGCGCTTTATATGATGACACAACCACGAACTGAAAGCGGTAATATTGCCATTATGCTGTGTAGCATTGTGGGTGTTTCTTGCGTCGCCATGTATTTTTTTGTGGATAAATTGAAGAAACAATAAAAAATGAAAATTCTTGAAATATCAAATTTAACAAAACGCTATGGGCGCATCACTGCCGTCAACGACTTAAATCTTGATGTCGAAGCAGGACAAATTATGGGCGTTTTAGGTCCAAATGGTTCGGGTAAAACAACGACTTTGGGGATTGTTTTAGGCATTACGAAGGCGGACAGTGGCAATTTTCAATGGTTTGGTGGCAAATACGGCAATGGTGCAGATGCCTTGTTGCGGGTTGGCTCGTTGTTGGAAACACCCAATTTCTTTCCCTACATGGCAGCAGAAGACAATTTAAAAATCATTGCCCACATCAAACGTGCGCCGCAAACGGATTTCAATCACTTATTGGAATTGGTCAATTTGGCACATCGCAAAGACACGCCTTTTAGAGCCTATTCGTTGGGAATGAAACAACGTTTGGCAATAGCCGCAACAATGGTGGGCGACCCCGATATTTTGATATTTGACGAACCCACCAATGGTCTTGACCCAACGGGCATTGCCGAAGTGCGGTCAACGATTCAAGAAATTGCCGCACGCGGCAAAACAATTTTTATGGCGAGTCATATTTTAGATGAAGTCGAAAAAGTATGTTCACACGTAGCAATTATCAAAAATGGCAATTTGTTGGCAACGGGTGGCGTAGGCGCAATTCTAAATAAAGAAATTACGGTCGAAATAGCGGCTCAAAACCTCGATATACTGAGGGAGGTACTCTCGGGTCTGCCTTTCATTTCTAAACTTGAAGAACGCAATAGCACGTTTATTCTGAGCGTAAAAGACGGTTTTGGGGCGGCAGATTTGAGCAAAATTGCCTTTGAACGCGGCATTGCATTGACACATATTTTGGAACGCAAAAGGCGTTTGGAAGAAGAATTTTTGCAAATTACTTCACGAAATTGAGTATCTTTTTAATGATTCTCTGCGGTCGCTTCGCTCGCGCAGAGATGGAGAATGTGGTTCATTTTTCGGCGAAGCTGAAAAATGAACCACCTCTTCTCTTGCCGTTGCGCGAGCAAAATGCACGGAAGCACAATATTTACCTCAAATCATCAAAAAGATACAAAATTGATTTGAAATTCTATTTTAATTCTTTGAAAGCTCTCCTTTTCGCTTCGCTCGAAAATCGGGCGCATGAAATCTATCGGGGCGAGCGTGTTTTGAGAGAAAAATCCTCGATTTTTCTGAATCAAAAACACACTCGCCCCTAAAAAATTACTTCAGGGCAATTTTTGAGCGAAGCGAGAAAGAGCCAGTCTAAAATCCAAAATTAGAATTACTTACGTTCTAATTCATCAACATATTGCACATCACCCAATCTAAACTTGACAGGTAATTTTTTATTCAACCCCATTTTATATTCGATTTTACAGAAAAAAGGCAGGGCTTCGACACTAAAAACAGAAGGGATTTGTGTGGGCTTTTTAACGCTTATTGCAACATTTTGGTATGTGTGCAAACCATTTTTGAGCAAAAAAACGCTTGGATACTGAGGGGGTATGCCCACCGCAATTTTTGCCGTTTTTACTTTATCGAGCGATAAACCAACCGTTTGCGCCGAGCAAACTTGGGTTAAAAAGAGGAAAAGATAGGACAAGACGATGGCTTTCATTGTTTTTATTTAGGTAGCGCGGGCTTTAGCCCGCGCATCATTACACATAACACGGGCTAAAGCCCGTGCTACCTATTCAATCATTGTTTTTATTTAGGTAGCGCGGGCTTTAGCCCGCGCATCATTGCACATAACACGGGCTAAAGCCCGTGCTACCTATTCAATACAACTCAAACTTCAACAATCGGCACTCCAACGCACCATTGAACAAATGTATTTTACGACGCGGGCGCAAACCAATAAATTTTGCAGCTTCCAAATTGCCCGTAAATACCCAAGCAGTACAACCTTTCCAATTGTGTTTCAACGAATCGCCAATGGTTTTGTAGTATTTTATGGCATCGTCCAATTCAAGGCGTTCATCGTAAGGCGGATTCATCATCAAGATTGACCCTTCTTTGATTTCGGGTGGTTTTCTATTGAAAAAATCACCGCGTTGAACGTGGATTTTATCGGCAAAACCAATGGCTTCAATGTTTTTTTCTGAAATCCGTACCGCCCGCCCGTCAAAATCCGACCCAGAAATAACACATGAGAAATCAACTTCTTGCGCTGCATAAGTGCTTAAAATATCATCAAATAAAGCCTTGTCAAAGTCTTGCCACTGTTTAAAACAAAAATGTGTCCGCCGATACTGAGGGTGTCTGTTTGCGGCAATCAAAGCAGCTTCGGTGAGCAAAGTACCGCCGCCACACATGGCATCAGTAAAATCCGTTTCGCCTGTCCAACCCGATAGCTTTATCATGCCTGCCGCCAGCACTTCATTCAAAGGTGCTTCAACGGCTTGCTGCCGATAGCCGCGCCGATGCAGCGACTCGCCCGACGCATCTAAAGAAACGATGACTTCATCTTCGTGAATATGGACATTAATCCGAATATCGGGTTGTTCGGTGTTGATGCTTGGGCGTTTATCCAATCGGTCGCGAAATTGGTCAACAATGGCATCTTTTGTTTTCAAGCCAATATAATGCGAATGACGAAAAATAGACGAGCGTACCACCGCGTCAACGGCAAAAGTCTGGTCAATATCCATGATTTCCCACCAATCAATATCCTGAATTTTACGATAAAATGACTGTTCGTTCGACGATTTGAAGTAATGAATGGGCAACAAAAATCGTAAAGCCGTCCGACATTCAAGGTTTGCCCGATACAAAACCCGCTTATCTCCCTCAAATAAGACACCGCGTTTGGTGATTTCCACCTCCGTCACACCCTCTATGGCGCGTAGTTCGTCCGCCAGTACTTCTTCAAGTCCCGCGAAGGTTTTAGCAACTAAATTCATATTTCTATAATTTCAAATTTCAAGGATTTCAAAGTGCCATGAATTAATTTTTAATAACTTGCACAATTCTATATAAGAAAATTTGCAACAATCACCCCCTCAGTATTTTATCTTTGGCTCAATTATGATTTCAAGTTGCGATTTCAAATTTCACTAAATCCGTTACGATTTACACGTTTATAGACACAATAAACAAGCGATTTTACCGCGAATCCGTAGGATTCGCACGTTTATTCGCGCATTTTACATATGAATCCTACGGATTCAGTGAGAGCCGTTCTTTGGTTTTATCTATAAGCGTGTAAATCCTAACGGATTTATTGAAAATCGAAATCGCAACTTAAAACGATAGTAGAGCCTTGTCTTTTTATCCTATATCTAATTACAAAGCGCAACCAAAGCCGCTCTACCAAGAAAAAGCCACAACAAGCCTTTTCCTAAAAAAAATAAAAAGCCGCCAATGCCCAAGCGTTTGAGCCAAAGAACGGATTTATTATTAGATTTATTATTGGATAATTTAGATGTATTATCGGGTGCGTCATCGGGTGCGTCACGTGGTGTTTGTTCCATAATTTGTATTTTAAAATTTTGGGCGAAATTAAGACAAATATTGGGAACGTCCTATTTCAATCTGAAATAGTGTAAACTACTGTTGTTATATAAGTTTTAACGGGCAATAAGACGGAATAACCAAGAATTTTGTACTGAATAGGCACATTTTGTCTATTGCGACTTACAATAGCACCGTTGTAAAAAAAATCTTGAAGCACATTTGTTAGCTGAATAAACGTTTCACCGCCAGTCATAGGCACACTATTTCCGCCCACCCCGTTCCCGTTGCCGTTTCTTTTCACCCATAAACTCAAATTAACGTCCCAATCTATGTCTATTTTTTGCACACTAATCAAATAACCTGTTCCTCGATTCGTCTTGAAATCAATCAAGGTTTGTGCAGTCGGACTTATAGTTGATGCGGCATAGTCATTACCCGCTTCCGTTATTGTGCCAATAGGTATCGCAACCGCCCAACCTTGATTTGCATCTATTTTTTGAGATTGTGCAGTGTGATTGGCAAGAATAAAGGCGATAAAAAGTATTGTTTTTTTCATGAATTAATCTAAGTTTTGTGGTAGGTTACTGATGTTACGCATATGTGCTAAAAATGCCGTAGGCATGAACAATTTTGTAGCGGCGGATTTCAATCGGCCGAAAGTTTAAACCCAATTATTTAAGAGCCGTAGGCTCGGTGCATATAAATATGGGTCGAGCCTACGGCTCTTCATGAAAAGGTAGGTACGTTTTCGGCGGATTGAAATCCGCCGCTACAAAATCGGTCGAGCCTACGGCTCTGCGTAACATCAGTTAGTTATCCATTGAGAGATGGGCATAACCTAAAAGCGTTTTTTGCATCTCGCGCTCGCTTCGCTCGCACGAGGGAGGGGAATGTGGTTCGTTTTTCGGCTTCGCCGAAAAACGAACCACGTCTCCTCCCTTTTGCGCGAGCGAAGCGCGCGCAAAACATCTGTTTTTAATCAAAAAACGATGTTTTTAGGTTATGACCACTCCTCAGTTATCCATTAAAGTATAAAGAATTGAAACAGATGCGCTTTGGTTTCGGAGTAAACCATAATTGGCAATTTCTAAGGAATACATCAAATTATAGCCATTTCCTACTCCATTTCCAGTAAAAGCACCACCAATAGCGTTGACAACTGTTTGCTGCGTGCTACTCAAATAAAGAGGAGAAACCGCGTTGCCCAATGCGCCAGCCCCTGTACCCGTGTAATTAGCCGTGACTAATTTTAGGTTGATGCCATTGGGTAAACTTCCGACTGATTGAACCATTATTTTGCGGGTAGTACCTTTCACCACGGCAGAGGTGAAATTTAACCATTTAGTGTTATTGGTTGCGGTCGTCGTTGAGGGATTACCTGCTTCGGTCGGTGAGATTAAATTAAAATTGAAGCCTCCATTGGGTTCAACATCTAACAAAGCAACGCTTGGCAACGAAATACTCACGTTAACCGATGCTGTTGTTTGAGCCGACATGTCTTGACATAGTAAAATTAAAAATAATAAATATTTCATTTTTACAGCGATTCTTACTATTGAAATTATTTTTGGCTCAATTAGAGTTTCAAGTTACTCTAATAAATCCGTTAGGATTTACACGTTTATAGAAAAATAAAACAAGCAATTTTTACCGAATCCGTTAGAATTCGCACGTAAAATGTTCAAGAAATGTACGAATCCTAACGGATTCGAGGAAAAACCAAGCCCTTTATTTTCTATAAACGTTTAAATCCTAACGGATTTTTAACAGCAACTTGAGACCTTAATTGAGCCTTATTTTAAATATAAAGTGACTGATTCCAATGGGTTTTAACCCATTGTTGCTGAAAATGATAACACACAATGAGTTAAAACCCATTGGATTTAGGGCTACATATTTTAGAAGGATTGAGCGATAATAGCTGTCATTTTTGTGTCGAAATATGAAAATTTTTACCAGAAAATTTTACTTTTCTTTCAATCGTTTTGACTAAAAAATCACGTTTTTTTATCTGTCCAGATTCAATTTCTATATCTATTTCGGGATTTTCTATCTCAAATTGCTCTAATTTTCCTACAATCATGGTTTTTAGTTTCCAAGCACCGGGTTTTATTTCTTTGAATGAAAACGTATTGTCGGCTGTTACTTGCGTGATAAGACTTTCGTATTGATTGATTAATTTGATGTAAATAACGGGTTTTACTGAGGGGGTCAAACTGCTGTCTTTTCCCCTGTTTTCAAAGTTAACACCCCCTAACACCGCCCGTTTTTATCAATGGTATGGTCAAAGAAACCGTGCTATCAGCTTGAATCTCCACTTCAATCGGTGTTTTTATGGTGGCGACAATACCCGACAAATGCGCATCTTGCACTAAATTAACAACGTATTTACTGGGCATTAAACTTGGAAAATTAAAATAACCATTGCTATCAGAAAGGACTTTGTATTGCCCAAGTTTTAGTAAAATACCCTCCTTTTTTATGCCTTCCGATAGGCTGATGATTTGCCCTTTCAGATGTCCCAATTTTTTATCTTTTTTTAAAGGCACATTTAGTTTATGCGTGTAACGCGCCGTGAAATACAAGGTATTTTGTTCATTTTTGGGTAAATTAGGAATAAAAAACCGACCTGCCATGATACTCACTTTATGCCGTTGGGATTCAAATGTCAATGTCCCGTCCATAAAACTACGTTGTTCAAAAAACTCATCGGGTGCGTAATTATTGCGGTACATAAAATTGAGAGAGAGGTGTTGGTTGTAATTAAAATGTACATTTCCACCATAATAGTAAAGATTTTGAGGCGTATTGGTTGCCGAAAATTTACTTGTGTGTTGTTGTTCAAAATACCCACCAATCCAAAACCAGCGCAACAAAGCCACGGAGGGTTGAATCCAATAAGCCGTTGATTTGTTTTTTGCCAGACTGTCTATGGCTTGCAAATTTTGGGCAAATCCGTATCGGGCTTGGGCATAAGTCGTAAATCTTGCCGTGTTAAGGTTATATGAGACATTGCAAAATTCTTCTTGGTAGTGAAAAGAAGAAGGGATTTGGCGGTCTTCACGCGCTTGTTGGGTGTAATTTAAAGAAAATAAATTTTTTGTATTGAGTTGATAGGAAACAAAAACCGTATTGGTTGTGGAATAAGGAGAAACAGAGTATTTCAGCACATCAAGACTTGGATTGACACGCGAAATATTGCTGTTTATACCTATATTTAGTTTATTGTTAAAATGATAATTAATCCCGTTGGCAAACAATAAACTATTGGTGTAAAAGCCATAAAATTCTTTCCCCGTGTAGATGACTTCGCTGTGGGCAGTAAATTTTTTATGCGTCCAATTAAATTTATTAAAAAAACCTATATCTATTTTATTGAGTGCGTGTCCCAAAGCAATTTCCATATCATTATTGAACGCTTCTTTTTTTACATAAGCTGAAACACCCAATAAATTAGACCTAAAATGAACATTTTTATTGTCAATCAGATGTTTTGACATAAACTGAAAGCCAATATGCGATGTCCCTTTTAATGGAATTGTATAATCACCGCCAAAAGCGTCTTTTTGATTGGGAAAAAACCGCGCTTGCTGGTAAAATACTTTAAGATTGTTGTTACCAACGGCTTGTTCTATTTTCAAACCCCTGCCAAAACGTCCAAACTCCATTAGATTATTGAACCTTAATACATAGTCTCCTGCCGTGATATACGTCTTCGACAAGTAACTGTAAGACATAGAATAATGGTCATAATTGCCAATGGCAGGAAAAGTGAATTGATTGGGACCCCTCAGTAAGAAATCAATAAAATGCTTTTTGGACGGGTCTAAATAGCCTTTTCCTTCGGCAAGGTATTGAAAAGCAGCCGTCGTTTTTTTACCTATTGCGTAATGCAAATATCCGCCTCCTATTTCGATAGGCAACCTAAAATACAGGTCGTTTTTAGCAATTTTTGACGCATATACGGGTACGGACAGCGTTTGAAAAATAGGTGCCGCCGCATGAGGAAAACTCAGTTTCAAATCAGATAGAGTTTGCCAAGCACCTTTATCAGTCCGTGGAATAGTTTGTTTGACCCAAACTTTATGAAAACTATTAGGCACTATATCGAGTGAATCTTTCACATTTTCCACAATACCTCTTGATGTCTCTAATTTTACGCGTTCTGTTTTATTACCCGTGTTCTGAATCAAATATTCTATGCGTAGCACATCACCTTCTTTTACAAATTCTGGTGGATTTAGTGGCGTAATTTCGACATGTCTAACGGCTTCTACATAGATATTTTTCTTTTGCGCATCAATGATTGAATCAAGCATAATGATTTGAAAATCAAGGAGATAATTACCAGAAATTACTTGATTGGGTATAGAAATAGTAAAAATAGATGTCTTATAAAATGTATCTTTAGCTATATTTTTTTCCGTCAATATGCGCCAACTATCGGGCAAAATCAAGCGATTTGTAACGGTACTGGGAAGCGGTTGTGTTGATGTTAGTTTAACAAAAACAGAGAAGTATTGCGCTGGTTTGACAGAAACAGGCATATTAGAAACTTCCTGAGTTAGGGTCATCTGCCCATAACTCATAAAACTTTGGCATAGAAGTAGTAGGAAAATGAGTCTTTTCACTGCTATTGAAGTTTTTGTGTGTATTCAATCTCCCTTATTCAATATCAATTGTGATATTAGAACCAAAAATATCTTTCCCATTATCCGCCACCAAAACGCCTTCATATTTACCTTGTGGCATGTCGTCGAGTAGCAATTCAAATTCGTTGCATAGATTTGGATAAATTCTTTTTTGTACGGCTTCATAGCCTTTAATTTTCAGACCTTTATCCGAAAAAATCTCGATAGATACCTTTGTTTTGGCACTACATAAGCCGTCATTTTTTACCCTAACTTTGAGCGTTTTATTATTTTTTTCTTTCGCCTCATACTTAACATCTTCAAAAGTCAATTTAGGACTTTCAAAACCACCCACATCTGCCAACACCTGAATAGCATATCTTACTTTAGAATTAACTTGCATACCATTGGTGTTTTCCTCTTTGATGGGGTCTGCCCCTTCAATCATCAAAACTGACCAATAAGTGCCTTTCTCGATGCTGTCTTTGGGTACGTTAATGGTATAAAAAAGCGTGTATTCTTCGTGGGGTAACAATATTTTTTCATCAATATTGGTTTGTAGCCAATTGCCAAGCGAGCGATTGTGTGTATTGATGGTGGTATAAGCGATAGCATTACCGCAATTAGCAATTAAATCTTGCTTGTAGATGAGTATGCGTGCTTCTTTGGCAGACTCGTTTTTTAGAAGAATTTTTCCACTGATTTGCCCGCCCGCCGCAGTCGGGTGCATGTGGGTCAAGCCGTTGAGAACCTGAATCGCAGCAGATAAATGAGAACTTAAAATAAGTAAAATAAATAGAATACTATACTTTTTCATTTGCAGTCGGTTGTTTCAAATTGCTCGCTTCGCTCGCGATTAATTACAATTATTAGTTGTCAACAAGCGTGTAAGTCACTGTTACAGGTGTCGTTGCTGCACGAAGATTGGCATAATTCTCATCTAATGTTGCAAATGAATAGGTCAACAAATGACCGTTTTTTGCCCCTGATACCGTGTAAGCACTACCAATCTTGTTCACGATAGGTTGGTCTCTCGTTGTTAAGACAAGGGCTGCCATCGGTGTTCCTTTTGTGCCGAATCCTGTTGATGATGCACCAGCCTCAACAGAAATATCTACGCCCGGCACTAATGTACTGGCCTTGACATCTACTCTTCTCGACTCCACGGAAGAAGATAGAATCGAAGAATAATTCAACCATAAATCTGTATTGGCTGCAGGTAAGACCACTTTGTCACCAGCCTCTTTGGTTGAGGCGAAAGTTGCCGAAAAATCTTTTCTCGCACCTGTTTCAAGGTCTAAAATGGCAATGTCTGGGACAACAATGGTGATGGTGTGATTGTCGGTTTTGGTGTCTTGTGCCTGTGCGCCCAATCCCAAAACTGTAAGTGTGGTTAAAATTGTAAGTCGCTTAAAAATTTTCATTTTCTTTAAAATGTAATGTGAATAAATGTTATTAGAATAGTTAGGGACTATGGTAAAAATAACTGAATCGCCGTTCTCAGATGCAAGATTAAGGGGTATTGAGCTTCTGAAAATAAATAATTGGGCTAAAGTGTGACACCAGTAGGGCGCGGTATGAAAATAGATATACTTAAATCAAGTGTTAAATCAGTCCGTTTTTTATTTTTTCAACACAAAAGTGATGAAAATCAGAGCCAAAATAAGGCTGTTGAAAAATAGCGCGTGTTAAAGTCGTAACAAAAACATGGATTGTCAAGAAATTGCCCCCTCAGTATTTTGTTCTTCTAAGGTTAGCCACAAGACAAAATGCGAAGAATAATTCTCATTTTTTCAGTTTTAAAATGATTTTTTAATTGAAAAAACGCTAAAATTGAGGGAATACTGAGGGGGTGTTTGTGATGTTTGAGGCGAGGTCATCGTACTTGAAACCATACGCCTGTTTGTCTCTGCCCAAAACGTAAACGTTAGGTAAAAAAAGGTACGAAAACTTGGAAAACCTGCAAAAGCATTGTATTTTTGTAAAAAATAATAGCAAAATGATTATTGCCAACCCAATATATGACGTTGTATTCAAATATCTTTTAGAAGATATAGACATCGCTCGTGGCTTGCTTTCGACCATCATCGGCGAAGAAATTGAGGAGTTGACGGTTCAACCTCAGGAAATGTCTATAAGAAAAATTCAAACCCAAGAAGTCACTCGTATTATACGTTTGGATTTTAAAGCCACTATAAAAACAATAACAAATGAGAAAAAAATAGTCCTCATAGAACTACAAAAGGCGCGTAAATTGTTTGACATTATGCGCTTTCGAGAATATCTCGCTCAAAACTATAAAAAAGGAGAAGAACTCGTGAATGAAAAAGGTGAGACAGAAATCAATCCGTTGCCCATCATCACTATCTATTTTTTGGGCTTTAAATTAGATTATTTGACAACAGCCGTGATAAAAGTCAACCGCGTTTACACTGATGTAGAAACAGGTAAACCCATTGAAAATGCACAAAAAGAACCATTTATTGAAAATTTGACGCACGATTCCTACACCATTCAAATTCCATTTCTCGGAAATGAAGTAAGAACGACTTTACAAAAAGTATTACGAGTGTTTAATCAAAAATTTAAAATAAAAGATGATAAACACAAACTTGATTTTCAAGAAAATACGGACAATTCGTTGGTGCAAAAAATACTCGACAGGCTCAACAGAGCAGTTACAAGTGAAGAAATTTTGAAAGAAATGGACGCAGAAGATGAAGTAGATAGACTGTTTGGTAAAATTGAATTACAATTAGACCAAGCAAAAAAAGAGTTAAAAGGTAAAGAAAAAGAGTTGGAAGGTAAAGAAAAAGAACTAAAAGAAGAAAGGCAAAAAGAAGAAGAAGAAAGGCAAAAAGAAGAAGAAGAAAGGCAAAAAGAAGAAGAAGAAAGGCAAAAAAACCAAAATCTTGAAAAGCAGTTAGCTGAACTCAAAAAACTTTTGGGGCAGTAAATACCAAAAACAAAAGCCGATGCTTCGTACTGAAACATCGGCTTTTGTTTTTGGTGATATCGCCAAAAAAAGGTTTATTTAGGCGAGCGTGTTTTGAAAGAGAAAAATCTTCGATTTTTCTCTTTCAAAAACACGCTCGCCCCAATAGATTTCTTTCCGCACGATTTTCGAGCGAAGCGAGAAAGAGTGCGTTAAAAACCGCGTTTATTTACACACAACTACTTAACCTCACGTCCGGGAAACTTTAAAGTAGATACTATGCGTATTTTTTCTACCTGTAAAAGCCCTGAACTATCTATCTTTCCGTCCACTACGGTCAACAAAAGCGGCAGCCGCTTGCTGCGTACCTGCTAAAACTATATCTTGGATATTGACATAATCCTCTTGCGAAGCAATAAAGTAGATAGATTTAGCAACGTCTGAGGCTTTTAGAGGCGTAAATTGGTCGTAAATCTTTGCTTTTTCGACGTCACCATGAAAACGCACAAGGGCAAATTCAGTTTCTTCAACTGCGCCGGGCGCAACTTGACTGACGCGAATACCAAATTTATGCAAATCCACGCGCATTGCTTTAGTCAACGCATCAACGGCGTGTTTAGTGGCGATATACACATTACCATCGGGATAAATTTCTTTACCTGCAATGGAGCTCAAATTGATGATATGTCCTTTTTTGCGTACCACCATGCTCGGCGCAACAGCACGGGTAACATACAATAAACCTTTAATATTGGTATCAATCATCACTTCCCAATCCTCGACATCGCCTTCGTGAATCGGCGATAAACCACTTGCCAAACCTGCATTATTGATGAGAATATCAACGTGTTTGAAATCTTCTTCCAATTGAGCAACAGCCGTTTTGATGCCTTCAAGATTGCGCACATCAAAATTCAAAATCTGGATACGGTTATTGTAACGAGTCTCAAAATCAGTTTTAATATCTTCCAAACGGTCATTGCGACGTCCTGTTAAGACAAGACGGTAGCCATTTTGAGCGAAAATTGCCGCTGTTGCCCGTCCAATACCCGCCGTTGCACCTGTAATCATCACCGTCATACCATTATCATTGACGGTTGGTGCAACTACTGCTGCCACAATCGGCTCTGGTTTTGGCTCTTCGTAGAAGAACAAAATATCGTGTTCTGCGGTTTTATACGTGCCGTTGAGTTCTATTGCGCGGGCATAGAAGGCAGCAGCAGATTTTTGATTGCCTGTTTCAACAAAGGCTTTAGCCAATTCAAAAGCCGCGCCGTCGTGTTGTGGTGCAGACTCTGTGGCACGGAGGAAATGCTCAATTGCCGTTGTATATTCCCCTTTTTGCTCAATCAACATCATACCCAAACGGTATTGTGCATCGGCATTAGCGGGGTCTTGGGTAACTGCATCTTGGAAGTAGCGTAATGCTTTGCGGCTTTGCTTTTTGAAATGCTCCTTCGTAAGTTGCCCCAACTTGTAATAAATACCGGGATAATCAGGGTTCAAAAGTGCGACTTTTTCCAATGAGTTGAGGCTCAACGTGTGGTCAGCTTGCTGTTCTGCCAAATACGCCAAAAGCACGTAGGCTTCAACATTTTTACGGTCAGTTTCCAACAAAATTTCTAATTGCTCTGCTGCTTCCGTCAAACGGCTTTGCTGTGCGAGCTCGGCTGCCAATTCATAATGCGAGCGTTTTTCGGCTGGCATTGTTTCATCGAGTAAAATCTGCGCCACTTCTGGGTCATTTTTGCCCCAATCAATTGTCGCTTCTACCGCAGGCACGGGCTCAGTAACTGTTTGAACAAGTACAACAGGTACGGTTGCTTTCGCCCGTTCAATGACCAATTTATTGACAATTTTTTGGGGCGTTTTATCAAGCATAGCATCTTGCTTTTTTGGTGCAGCAGGTGCATCAAAGAGAGCTGCCGTTTCTTCTGTCAATCTGTCATTGATGTTTTCTTCAAACTCAAAATGTGCCGCTGGTTCTTCGGCTTGGTCAAAAACACGAGTGACTTCTGATTTGACTTCTTCCACATCTACAGTTTCAGTCAAATCATGAAAATCAGCGTCTGATTTTTCTACAAAATTCTCAATTTCTATCACTTTTGGCGTAACCTCGTCTATTTTATTAGGTGCTTCCGAGATAGCCTTTAAGCGCATTTTTTCTTGAAATTCGCGTTCTGCTTCTGCTGCAATCTGCTTCACCAAATCCGAATCGGAATCGTTTAACTCTATGTGTTGTCCACTATTAGAAGGAAAATTATTGTCAATAGACGCTCTGTTTCCGATAGAAACTGGTGCAGAAATAGAAGACTGCTCATTTGCCCCCTTTTCTTTTTTGACTAATTCTGTCAAATCACCATCTTTCAAAATTTGCTCAAGTGTCAAGCCACCGAAGCCGCCGCGTACTGAGGGGGGCGTTTCTGTTTCTAAAATAGCATCTACTTGACGGCTCAATTTGTCTGAAATTTCTGATTTTGCGGCAAAACTTGTTTCTTCTCGCATTCCTGCAATCAAAACTTCAAGCGATGACGGGCGGTCAATGCCATCGTTGATAAGCTCATTAGCACGCATCTGAAAATCACTTGTCGGACTCAAATTGTCCACTATTGCCGTCGTTTCTTTCTCCACCACAACTTCTTGCATGTGGGCAACGCCATTTGTTGCCAATTCTTTCATTCTATCCGCCGCTTCTGTCACGTTAATATCTTGTTTTGACGCAATTTGCGAGTCAGAAGGCGCGGGTTCGTCATCAACTTTAAGAGTTTCCAGATATTTATTCGTTTCGGCATTATTATTTTTACTACCATAATGAATCCCATTTGCAAACGGATTGTAGCTACTTTCGCCAGCCATCTCTGGTTCTAATTCCGCAGCGACTGCCTGCGGTGGCAAAACCGTGTGATGTATGCTTAAGTTGACGCGTGTAGCAATTTCCATATCTTCGGTCATTTGAATACCCAGAATACGGAACAAGACAACGAAATTAGAGTCTTCAAATTGGTCGTAACTGTAATACTCCGTCGAGCGCAAGTAGCGCAACAACTCGCCGATTTCACTCGAAATAGTCCGTACTACCCGTACTTTTTCGTTGAAAGCTGTTTCATCACCTTCGGGTTTCTTGCGGCGCAATTCCAAATAACGGTCTTGCCAATAGTTCATATATTGAATCACGTTGCTCACGCGGTCAAACGAAGTAGGTAGAATAACGGGACGACCATTTTCTTGATAAACACCTTCAGTTGTGACCGTAATCAAGCGTTGAGCTGCACCAAGCGACTGAATCAACAAAAGTGCATCGTTCATACACTTTTCCGATTTCAAAAAATTATCGCTAATAAGCAATAACACGGACGTATTGGGACTGGAATAAGTCGCTTTTCGCAAACCTTCCATACCGTTTGTGTTATCAAAAACGACTTTTTCAACGGTTGTTTTTCCAGTCAATGCGGAAGCAATTTTAGCAGCAACCATCTGGTTTTCGGTGCAGTAAGCAAGTATTAGTTTCATCATAAGTGGCTCAAATTCTGAGTTTTAAAAGATTTCAAGAATTTCAAGAATTTCAAGAATTTCAAGAATTTCAAATTTCAAAGATTTCAAGAATTTCAAAGATTTCAAATGTCAAGAATTTTAGAATTGAAATCCTTGAAATTTGAAATCTTTGAACTTTGAAATCAATCTGTGACAGCAAACCGCTATACTTTATGCTATATTCAAAAACTATTCCGACATGAGTTGTTTCACAAAAATATCAAACTCCTTTTTAAAGTTTGCGTGTTTACTCGTCGCTGGACCATCAAATCCTGTGTGAATTCTGCGAATTTTATTATTTTTATCCACAAAAATCATTGTTGGATAAGCCAAAACACCCGAAATAAAAGGGACTGATTTACTTGATTCTTCTTTTTTTGTACTTGTACCTGCAACGAGAATTTCGTAGGGAAGATTCATTTTCTTTTTATAAACACCAACTTGTGTTGCCGCAATGTCTGGATTTCTTTCAAAAGACAAGGCAATGACCGCCAATTTATCCGTTGGATTCTCGTTTATATACTGCGTCAAAAACCGTGTTTCGTCCCAACAATTGGGACACCATGTTCCCATGATTTGCAAAATTTTTACTTTCTGCCCATAATCTTTCAATGAAACGGGTTTGCCTTCGGCGTTCGGAAATGTAAAGTTAATAGCTTCGGTGGATTTTGCAACAGTTAAGGCATTTGCATCACGTAATTCTGCGGTATTATTTTTATAAGCTTCCCAAATTTCGGGTATGCCTCTGCCACTTCTAAATGTGCCGTCAAGGTGTCCATCTTCTCTAATTTTTCCTTCAAAAATAAAAGCGTGCGCCCCGTCAAAAGTAGATAAGTAAAATTTGTCGCCTTGTACTTCACCGTCCAAATACCGATAATCGCCCGTTTCTGTCCGAAACGTACCCCTCAGTATATTGCCGTTTTGCGACAGTTCACCAATCGCTTTGTAAGGTTTTTCGGCAGCGAGGTCGAAATTACAATCCCATTTGCCCGTCAAATCCGCTTTTGGTGGTTTAGCCAAAGTGGTAAAACGGTGATTTTGTCCAAAATGGGCATTGAACTTATACGACAAACCTTTGGCAGGAATAACCCACTCACCGTCCATGACGCGCTCTTGATACAAAGCGTGGATATACGAACCAAAAACAGGAAAATCAATCCTTACAGTATCTCTACCTGTTTGCCGATTGCGCCCGTGCCGAATGTCGGCAGCATCTATTTTGATGCGTTCTTCACCATTGATGATGTACATCTCAAAAGTTGTATCTGTGAGGTATTTTACTTCAAAAAGAAAGGGCAATTCGCCTTCGGTAGATTCCGTGAGTCGAACATTATCGGGAAGTGTTTTTTTCTCTTTTTGCGTTAGTAATTGACGCACGGTATGTATCTCATTGCCCTGCTGTGAAACAATTTCTTTTGTCACCATCTGAATCGTTCCGCGCCATATACCAGGCGCAACTGCCGAGAATTTGCCTTCCATGACGAAACAAGCAGAGAAAAAATAAGCAAGAGCGATAAAAAAGCCCCCCCTCAGTATGTTGGCTGTTTTTTTGATTGTACAACTCATTTTTTGCATAAATATTTTATGAAAGAAATTTGTTTGAAGCATTACCAAACATTTAATTCTCTTTCTGATGTAATAATCTGATTATCAATTATTTAAAATAAAAAACCTTTTATTGAAACAAGGTCAAAGATAGGTGTTGCAACGCTAAAAGCACGCGGACTTATAGAATTTATTTACTCCCCAATTTATTTATTTTCAATGCCAAACGTGTTTCTTAGCATTTTTTTAGACATTTGCCCTCAGATTCACTAAAAAATTTCGTAATTTCTTAGCCCATAGCTCGCTTCGCTCGCAAAAGAAGGGAAGGTGGTTCGTTTTTCGGGCAAAGCCCGAAAAACGAACCACTTTTCCCCCTTTTTTGCGAGCGAAGCGAGCTAAGTAGTTAAACCTAAATAAACGCTGCTTTGCGGCATATTTAGGGGCTTCTTTCGCTTCGCTCAAAATCGCCTTTTGAAAGAATCTATCGGGGCGAGCGTGTTTTTCAATCAGAAAAATCTTCGATTTTTCTGATTGAAAAACACGCTCGCCCCTAAAAAACACACTCTGGCGATTTTCGAGCGAAGCGAGAAAGAGCCAGTATCAAAGCAGCGTTTATTTAGGTACAAGTACTTAAAGAGGATTTGAAACCATACATAAATTCAAAATACGCATTAAAAGGCACTTTTGCGCTCGCTTCGCTCGCGCAAAAGTAGGAGAGGTGGTTCATTTTTCGGGCTTTGCCCGAAAAATGAACCACATTCTCCTGTCGCGCGAGCGAAGCGAGCGCGAGAACCAGCAGTTTAGATTGTATGTATGGTTTCAAAAAAAAGGATACGATATAAAAAGTGTATAGTAATTTGGCATATGACAAAATATGTTTTGCCACTAATTTTCACAGCACATATGCGTAACATCATTAAGTATTCCTTAATCGTAAATATTTAGTCAAAATTAGTGAAATTAGTGGCAAAAAAAATGGATAAACCCGCTGTTGTAACAACAACATCACATCTAATAAAACTATGAAAAGGCAAATACTGTTTTTGGTTTTTACTCTTTTATTTTCCATCAAAATAATTGCACAACAGCCCGCTTCACAAAATCCTGCAATCGTCAGTGCTGCACTTGCCGAGTTGAAAAAGCGTGGACTGAACGAACAAGATGTCCGCAAACGCCTCTTGGAGCGCGGCGTTGACATTGACAATATTGCTATGGCTGATTTGCCGCGTGTGCAGAAGCAAATTGAAGAAATCGTTGTAGAATTGGAGCGCGAAAAAGACCAAGTTAAAACACCGAAAAAGACAACTGCCGATGCAGATACAATAGGTGTGGACGATGAAGAACCCGTTATGGAAGAACAAGCAGAAGAAAAAGTGGTGAAAAAGAAAACACCCGCCAAAAAGAAAAAAATAGTACAAAAAACGTCAGAGGAAGATACCACTGAGGAAGAAATAATGCCAGACGACTCGACGGAAGAGACAACGGACGAAACAACACGCAGTACCCAAAATGAAACAACTAATGAAAAAACGGAAAAGGAGCTAAAAGAGCTTAAAAACAAGCCCAAAACAGCTAAGAAAACACCCAAAAAGCCGCAACGCGACCCATCTAAAAACCAATCGGTAGAGGAAATTTTAGCCGAAAAAGAAGAAAAAACAGAGCGAGATACAACGAGAAAGACAACAATAAAAAGCAGTATTTACGGTCAAGATGTTTTCAGAAACGGCAAACTCAATCTGATAAAAGACAAAGATTTTAGGGCTTCTGATACTTATGTTTTGAACACTGCCGATAAAATAACGGTCAGTATTTCGGGTATTTCGCTGTACAATGCGACCCTTGAAGTCAAAAAAGACGGAGCAATTGAACCCGACCGTATGCCTAAAATTTTCGTGCGGGGTCTGTCTTTGGGCAAGGCTAAAAAGGTGATTGAAACGAGTTTTAGCCAATTTTATCGGTTTAGAAAAGAAGATTTTGATGTGTCCGTCAACGCAGCGCGAATAGTTACGGTGAATATTGTCGGGGAGGTTTTTCGACCTGGCAGCTATACAATTTCGGGCGGCAATACGGCTTTCAACGCACTCGTGGTGGCGGGTGGTCCAACCAATATTGGCAGTCCTCGGGCTATTCAACTGATTCGGTCGAACGGTGAAAAGAAGCGGCTTGATGTTTATGAGTTTTTATTAGACCCCTCAGTAGTGCGCGATTTTTCTTTGTCCGACAACGATTACATCAGTGTTCCCGTTGCCGACCGCGTGATAACCGTGCAAGGCGCGGTGCGACGCCCTGCCAAATACGAATTGATTAATGGTGAAAATCTCATGAAATTGCTGAGTTTTGCGGGAGGCTTGTCAGAAAATGCCGTGCAAACAACGCTTCAAATCAAAAGATTTGTTGACGACCGAGAAAAAATTTTTGATGTCAATTACCGCAATTTGAAAGAAAACAAAGGTGATTTCACACTTTCCAACGGCGATATTGTCGTCGTCAAAGCTATTCCAAAAGTCTATGAAAACTATGCAAACGTCATCGGTGCAGTCAATTTGCCCGGTGACTACCAAATTACTGAGGGGATGCGCGTGGCAGATGTGTTGAAAAAAGCCGAATTGCGCCCCGAAGCCACCAATTTTGCCTACTTGCAACGGGTCAATCAGAACCAAACAATGGCGTTAAAATTCATTACAGTTGACGATGTATTGAAAAATCCTGCGGCAGAATCCAATTATTTATTACAAGCCAAAGACCGAATCTTGGTCTATCAACAAGCGCAATTTACGCAAAAAGATTCTCTATTTGTGTCGGGAGCAGTGCGTTCCGAATTGCGCTTTCCTTACGACCCTGCCAAGTCAATCCGCATCAGCGACCTTGTAAACCTTGCAGGGGGCTTGCGTCCTGATGCTACCGAATTTGCTTACGTGACACGCCGCGACCCCAAAAATTATAAGTTTATTGAGTACAAAAGAGTGGAATTGCGGCAGGCACTTGAACGTCCCAATTCGGCTGAAAACATTGCCTTGCAACCTAATGATGAGCTTCGAGTGCAATCGCGCACTTTGTTTGTAGATGAAGCCAGCGTAAAAGTATCGGGTGCAATCCGTCAGCCGGGCGAATATCCGTGGGACAAAACCTTGACTTTGCGCGATATTTTGACTTTAGCAGGAGGTTTAAAACTTGAAGCAGCGTCCAATCGCGTTGATGTGTTTCGGATACAACTCAATGGTAATGAAGAAGTTAGAACGGTCGTTGCGACGATTGAAGTAGATAAAAACCTAAATACGCCCGACGATGCGAGTGTCAACTTTCGATTAGAACCTTACGATAATATTGTGGTGCGGAGTATTCCCGAATTTAATTTTCAAAAAATGGTCACGATTACGGGTGAGGTCAAATATCCGGGTCCTTATGCCTTGACAGACAAAAATGAAAAACTCCTCCAAGTCATTCAACGGGCAGGTGATTTGACCGCCGAATCCTTTCCCGCAGGGGCAACCGTCTATCGGCAGCAAGATAATATTGGCTACATTGTGATAAAACTCGATGAAGTGGTCAAAAATGTGAATTCCAACTACAATATCATCTTAAAAGACGGCGATTTGATTGAAATTCCGAAAACAAAAGACATCGTTACCATCAAAGGGGCAACGCAATCTTCGGATTTATATCCCGAAAAAATAATGGCAGGTGGTAAAATTAATGTTGCTTTTGACGGCAATCGCTCGGTTTTATATTATGTGGATAAATTTGCCGCAGGTGTCGGCAAAGAAGGACGTAAACGCCTCATATCGGTAGAACACCCGAATGGACAAATTGAACGAACCAAAGATTATTTTTTCTTTAAGTCCTACCCTACCGTTCAAAAAGGCAGCATTATTACGGTCGGTTACGTCGAGAAAAAGAAAGAATTAGATAAAAAAGAAAACAAACCGATAGATTGGGGTAAAATAATTTCGGACTCCGCCGCACAAGCTACTTTATTGCTAACACTGATTCTTTTAGTACAGAAAAATTTATAGAAAAGGTTCTTTGAGAATTTTAGTGGAGGCATTAATAATTGCGCTCGCTTCGCTCGCGCGAGTGAGAAGAGGTGGTTCGTTTTTCGGGCAAAGCCCGAAAAACGAACCACATTCCCCTTTTTGCGAGCGAAGCGAGCTATGGGCTAAGTAATTACGAAAAATTTACGTAACAATAAGAATTACTGTTAAATTTGAAATCTTCCTAAACTACCTCCATTTTTATAATCATTTTATCGAACAAATACGGTGAAATCCGCTTCATCACCATACCAAACTGCTCTTTGATGCCCCCAATAAACACATTTTTCTTTCTTTGCGCAATCGCTTTTAAGGCTTTTTCTGCAAACACCTCGGGACTCATGCCCGCCGCATTTTGATTATTGGAATTGAAGGTCAAGCTCACGGCATTTTTAACAATATTGGTATTGATAAATCCGGGCATAATATTGCAAATATTCACCAAACCGTCTAATTCTAAGCGCAAACAGTCAAAATACCCCACAATACCATGTTTGGCGGCAGCGTAAGACGTTCGATATTTGGTATTTATCTTGCCCATAACGCTGCTGATGACCACAATTTGCGCATCTTTTTGCTCAATCAGATGCGGCAAAATAGATTTTGTCAGCGCAATAGTGCCAATCAAATCAATCTCTAAAATCCGCAAATCGTCTTTAAAATCAGTTTCAACTGCCAGAGACCGTTGACTAATTCCCGCATTGTTGACAAGAATATCCACTTTGCCGAAAGCAGCAATGGCTTGTGCAGTGACATCGCCAATCTCCCTGTATTTTTGCAAGTCGAGAGGCAAAATTACTGAGGGGGTGCTTGGGTTCGTAAAACTGGCTTGTACGCGTTTCAACTCATCAACATTCCTTGCCGATAGAATCACTTTTGCGCCTTTCGCATTAAAAGCCTTCGCTAATCCTTCACCAATACCTGAAGATGCGCCTGTTATCCAGACTGTTTTATTATTGAAATCCATAAATTATTATGATTTATTCTGATTACTTAGCCTATTGCGCGCTTCGCTCGCAAAAAAGGGGAAAATGGTTCGTTTTTCGGGCTTCGCGCGCAAAAAACCAACCACGTCTTCTCCCACGCGCGAGCGAAGCGAGCGCGTGGCTAACTAATTACGATTTATTTTTCAAATGCGAATCATCGCAAAACGGTCCTTTCACGCAAGTTTTGCATTGGCACAATTTGTATTCCCTTTCTTTTTTAATCGAAAACATCATGGGTTGAAATTTTGTACCATGATGCGACCCGTCGCAAAAAGGTTGTGTTTTGCTGTATCCGCAGGTACAATACAAGTAATTGCCTTCTTTTAAGGTCAAAACGACGGGTTCATTCACCGTTGTTTGCTCAAATGTATAATCTTTTGACAATTCTGACCCGTGTTTATCCGATTTTACAAGCGGATAAAAAACGTGGGCTGTCCAATCATCATTTGGGTCATTTGGAATACCGTAAGCCGTTGGAAAAGCGTGAACAAATGTGGCAGTGCCAAACAACTGATCCCAGATAGAAAACATATTGCCATAATTGCCATTCGGGTTGCCGATACCGTCTATTTTTGACACCGCATGATGCCCATGATGAAAAGCAGGCGTGACGATAAGACGTTCTAAAACCTTTATAATCGGCACTAAAACAGGACGTTTGTAAAAAAAGCTATCCCAAGTTGCTAAACTATGCGAAGAAATAATAACGAGTTGTTTGAGAATAAGCCCGATTGCTACGGGTATTCCGCCACCCAAAAACGTAAAAATACCCAACCACCAGATATTCGGCATGGTCAGATAATAATAAACTGCTTGACGATAAGAGACCAAAAGCCCCATTTCGGTAGTCGTATGGTGCGGGCGATGCCACTTCCATAACCACTTGTACTCATGCGCCGAACGGTGATACCAATATTGAAGAAAATCATCTACCAATAAAAAAACGAGCAAACCAGCCCAAAACGGCAAATTTTTTAACGAATTTTGCTGATTAGGCAGGATAAGTTTTATCAATTGGTAACTCAAAAAAGTAATGAGAGGTTTGGTCAACAACAGCAGAACAAAAGTATTGACCGTTTCTATCAACACATCGCCTTTTGAGCGTTTTGAGTTGGTCAAGTAACCAAAAATGGCTTCAATAAGTCCAAAAAAAGCTAAAATACCAAATACGAAAAAAACATCGTGAGCAGCTATGTAGGTAATTAGTTTTTCCATTCAAAGGTTATTTTATTTAGTATAAATTTTGTGGCATTAGAACGCGGCTTCGCCGCGAGAAAAATCTAAGGAAGCGAGCCGTTTTTTTGTTAAAAATTTGGGCTTTGCCCAAATTTTTAACAAAAAAAACGGCTCGCGCCGAAAAAACTCCCCGCGCCATCGAAGGCGGCGCGTTTTAAACAACTACCACAAAACTTAGATTATTTAACTACTTTTTTATGCGCCGCTAACCAAGCAGTTATCCCTCCTGCAAGGTCAGTAATGTCCTTAAAACCCAGTTTTACGAGTATTTTAGATGCTTTTCCGCTTCTACCACCAACACCACAATACACGGCAATTGGCTTATTTTTGTCTAATAAAGCTATTTTTTGCTTGAATTCTGGGTGATTGAAATTGATGTTTTTGGCATTTTCCAGATGCCCATTGGCAAATTCTTGGGGTGTGCGGACATCTACAAGCTGTACATTTGGTGCCACAATTTTGGCTTCAAAAGCAGCAGGTGATGTCGCATTTTGTGCAGTTGATGTACATGAGCTTGTACCAACAAAAAAGAACATTAAGGCGATAAAACGTAAAAAAGAGGTTGTTTTTTTCATTTTTTTTAATTGTGTCAGTTTTAGAAACCCTCCAAGAGTTGTACCCTTAGAGTTTGTCAAAGAACCAGATTTGACATCTGAAATCACTCGTTTGGTGCAACTTCCTTAACGAGGTTTTGAAGGTCATTTGTCAGGCTTTCCATTTGCTTTGCCATATCTGCATAATGCTTAATTTTATCGCCCGCTTTTTGGAAACCTGTATCGGTTGTCGGTTGTGCCGTAGCATTGACTTGGTTTTCAAGAGCCGCTTTTCGTTGCTCCAATTGCGCGATTTGACGCTGCAAATTGACATCTTTGCTGTCGGAGGCATGAGTGCGTAGGTTTTCCAAAACCCCTTGCATTTTGCCAAGTGCCGCATCGTATTTTCCCGCGTCAAATTTTTCTCGCTCAGATTTAACGAGGGTACGAACTTCTGTAAATACACTACCAACCCCTTTGAAAATACGTTTTGATTGGTCTTTTTCTGTGTCTGTACCAAAAAAACGGTTGTAAACGACGATACAAATAACCGCCATAAAGCCCAATTTAAGCAAACTACGAATCATGATAAAGTTTTCTTTTAAAAATGATTAAAAATTATTTTGGGCAAAAGTAATGATTTTAGGCATTTGATTTAAAAAATTTGTAAAATTCCCTAAATATGCACCCCTCAGTATTTTGAGTATTTTTTCTAAGTGCGTGGACAAAACTTCTTGATAGTTACTGGCTCTTTCTCGCTTCGCTCAAAAATCGCCATAAGAGTGATTTTGAGGGGCGAGCGTGTTTTAAATTTAAAAAATCTTCGATTTTTTAAATTTAAAACACGCTCGCCCCAATAGATTTTATGCGCCCGATTTTCGAGCGAAGCGAGAAAGAGGGCGTAAAAAGCAATTCGTACAGTAATATTGGTTATGTAAGTAGTCAAACCTAAATAAATGCTGCTTTGATACTGGCTCCCGATGAAGGTCGGGAGCCAGTAAATATGCCGCAAAGCAGGGTTTGTTTAGGTTTGACTACTTAATAAAAATCCCGAATTTTCTACTCAAGAAAATTCGGGATTTTTTATCCGCAATGGTGACAACACTTTGCACTTTGAAATATTAACCTTGTTCCAAATTAAGTTCACGCTCAATTTCGTCCATAATTACGTACTCAATACTTTCGTCAAGTGTTGGGATAACTGTGAAAACGCCGTCTAATTTTGAGATTTCGATGAGTTTTTTAACGTTTGTATGGTTCATATTTGTCAACATAAACGTCCCGTCCGATTTCCACAAACGGTTTGCAAACAACATGGCACTCAAACCCGATGAGTCCACATATTTAACATCTGTAAGGTCTAAAATTAAATTATTGACGCCTTCATCTTTCTGAAAGGTGAATTGTGATTTCAAATTAGGCGCGATGAGCGAGTTTAGATTCTCCTCGTGAAGGGTAAAAACTGAGTATTTCTCCTGCTTGTCAACTGAATATTTCATGCAATAGGTTTTACGATTTTGTATAAATAATGCTTTTTTTGACCACGTTTTTTGAGGACGTCTGAATCGTTAAAGTTCTTTGTAACCGCGAAGTTAGGGGCAATTATTGAATTTAACGCCATTATTTTGAGAAAATTTTAAAGAATGGTATTTTCGAGCGTTTTCAAATTTAAGATTTCAAAATGCAAAATACAATGAATTGATTTCCAATAGTTTGAAAAATCGCGTTGGGAACTTTATTTATTTTTAGTTTCTGACGAAAAAAATGAACAAATAATTTGACCATATTTTATTTTACCGTAGCTTTGACTGCCTGAGTAAAAGTCTTTTTATAAATCTGGCTCAAATCTAAGCATTTTTTTGAATTTGTCAAGGTTTGATTTTAGGTAAGTTTAGCCCTTTGTATCTTCGTGGCAGTAAAATTTCAGCCACAAAGTCACAAAATTTTGGTTTTGAAATGCTCAGGTTTTTGAAACCATACATAAATTCAAAATACGCATTAAAAGGCATTTTTGCGCTCGCTTCGCTCGCGCAAAAGGAGGAGAGGTGGTTCATTTTTCGGGCAAAGCCCGAAAAATGAACCACACTCCCCCATTCGCGCGAGCGAAGCGAGCGCGAAAACCAGCAGTTTAGATTTTATGTATGGTTTCAAACTCAGGTTTTGCAAGAAAGCTAAGTAGTTACGATTTTAGATAGTTGTTTGTTTGTCCACAGATCTTAATAGACTAAGACAGATTGGAAAGGATTTTATTGAACCTTTGGTATCTTTTTGTAGTTATTTAACTGAGGAGTGGGCATAACCTAAAAGCGTTTTTTGTATCTCGCGCTCGCTTCGCTCGCGCAAAACATCTGTTTTTAATCAAAAAACGATGTTTTTAGGTTATGCCCACTCCTCAGTTATTTAACTCGAAATAACATCATAATTCACCCCCTCAGTATGAAGAAAGTTTTTGGTATTATTTTTTACTTTTTACCAATTATGGCAGTCTTAAGTTGAGGTAAACTGACATAATTACCGATTCTGACCGAAATGTTAAAGTCTTAATCAAATGGCATCATTTTTTCAGATTATGTTGTACAAATGAAAAAATATATTAATTTCGCACATCACATTAAACCTTTTTTAAAGATTTCAAATTTCAAGGATTTCAAATTTCAAGAACTAAATTTGAAATCCTTGAAATTTGAAATCTTCAAAATTCCGTAATTACTTAGCCCATAGCTCGCTTCGCTCGCAAAAAAGGGAAAAGTGGTTCGTTTTTCGCGCAAAGCCCGAAAAACGAACCACCTCTCCTCCCTCCCGCGAGCGAAGCGAGCGCGTGACTAAGTAATTACGAATTTTTTTTTGTCGAAACCAAACACAAATAATATTGTTATAGAAGCAGTTATAAAACACACAGTTGCAAAATGAATAATAAAAAATTCTCACCGCGTGTCAAGCAAATTCTTGCTAACTCAAGAAATGAGGCAGTTAGATTAGGACACGATTACATTGGTGCCGAGCATTTGTTGCTGGGTTTGGTCATGGACAAAGATAGTTTGCCTGTCCGCGTGTTAAGCTCGCTCGACATTGACATTTTGGAACTAAAAAACGTTGTAGAACAAAATATTCAGCGTTACAGTGGACCAAGTTCGCACCTCAGCGTGGCGAACATTAATTTGAATAGTCAAGCCGAAAAAATATTAAAATTCACCGTCTTGGAAGCCCGTGATGCAAAAAATGACGAAGCTCAACCAGAACATTTGATGCTTTCTATTTTGAAACAAAAAGAAAATATGGCAACTCGCATTTTAGGACAATTCTACATTGACTACGATACGTTCCGTCAAGAATCTGAATTCGTCCGCCAAGAAAACGAATACGTCGGTCCACAAGTCGTGAGCCAAGCACCCGCACAGGGCGAAAATGACGAATACGAAGACGCAGAAGGACAAAATTACCGCAAGGGCAATGTGAAAAGTCGCACGCCTGTTTTGGATAATTTTGGTCGCGATGTAACAAAAATTGCCGAAGAAGGTCGCCTTGACCCGATTATCGGACGCGAAGTTGAGATTGAGCGCGTAAGCCAAATCCTCAGCCGCCGCAAGAAAAACAACCCAATTTTGATTGGCGAACCCGGTGTTGGTAAAACGGCAATCGTGGAAGGCTTGGCATTGCGGATTATGCAAAAGCGCGTCAGCCGTACTTTGTTCAACAAACGTGTGGTCATGCTCGACTTGGCAGCTTTAGTGGCAGGAACTAAATACCGTGGACAATTTGAAGAGCGCATGAAAGCTATCATGAACGAACTCGAAAAAAGCCGCGACGTTATCCTGTTTATTGACGAAATTCACACGATGGTCGGCGCAGGTGGCGCAACGGGTTCACTTGATGCGTCAAACATCTTGAAGCCAGCCCTTGCACGCGGCGAACTCCAGTGCATTGGTGCTTCTACGCTTGATGAATACCGCCAATATATTGAAAAAGACGGCGCACTCGACCGTCGTTTCCAAAAAGTAATGGTAGAGCCGCCGAGCATCGACGATACGATTCATATCTTGCAGAATATCAGCAATAAATATGAAGATTTCCACAATGTTCAATATTCACCCGAAGCAATTAAGGCGTGTGTCACTTTGTCGGAAAGGTATATTACTGACCGTTTTTTGCCAGATAAAGCGATTGACGTACTCGATGAAGTTGGGGCGCGTGTCCACTTAAAAAACATTCATGTTCCACGCCATATCGAAGAATTGGAGAAGCGGATTGAAGACTTGAAAGACGATAAAAACCAAGCCGTAAAGAATCAGCAGTACGAAAAAGCGGCTGACCTACGCGACATGGAAACAAAGTTGAGCCGTCAGTTGGATCAAGAAAAAGTGCAATGGGAAGAAGAATCTAAAACACGACGTTATCCCGTAACAGAAGACGATATTGCCGAAGTTGTGATGATGATGACGGGGATTCCTGTCCGAAAAGTCAGCGAAAACGAAAATCAAAAACTCATGAAAATGGGTGAAGATTTGTCGGGCGTTGTGATTGGTCAAGAAGATGCCGTTAAGAAAATTACTAAGGCGATTCAACGCAACCGTGTGGGCTTGAAAGACCCGACAAAACCCGTTGGTTCGTTCATTTTCTTAGGTCCGACGGGCGTAGGTAAAACCGAATTGGCAAAGGCATTGGCCCGTTACTTATTCGACAATGATGACTCTTTGATTCGGATTGACATGTCAGAATACATGGAAAAATTCAGCGTTTCGCGTTTGATTGGTGCGCCTCCGGGCTATGTTGGCTACGAAGAAGGTGGACAATTGACGGAAAAAGTACGCCGCAAACCATATTCAGTCGTTTTGTTGGACGAAATCGAAAAAGCGCATCCAGACGTTTACAATATCTTGTTGCAAGTTTTGGACGACGGACAATTGACCGACGGTTTGGGACGCAAAGTGGATTTCAAAAACACATTGATTATTATGACATCAAATATTGGCGCACGCCAATTGAAAGATTTTGGTCAAGGCGTTGGTTTTGCCACAAAAGCACGTCAAGAATCGGTGGAAGACAGCTCTAAAACCGTCATTCAGAACGCTTTACGCAAAACGTTTTCACCAGAGTTTTTAAACCGTATTGATGATGTCGTTGTCTTCAATTCTTTGAGCAAGGAAGATATTTTCAAAATTATTGATCTGACTTTGCGCGGCGTGAAAAATCGTTTGGCAACAATGGGTTATAAATTGCAATTATCAGAAGAGGCAAAAGAATTTTTGTCAGAAAAAGGCTATGACCCACAGTTTGGCGCAAGACCGCTTAATCGGGCAATTCAAAAATACATCGAAGACCCACTCGCCGAATTCATTTTAGGCGAACAACCTGCCGAAGGTACTGACTTTGAAGCCGTCTTAAATGAAGAAAAAGACGGACTTAAAATTGTGCGGCAGCATAGCGAAATGGTGACTTCGTAGGTTTAAGAACGAAAAATGGGCGGGAAAATGTATTATCGCATTTACACAGACCCCCTCAGTATATTTTATAAAAAAACCTTCCTGTTGAGTACAGGAAGGTTTTTTTGTTAATTTGTAACCATACATAAAATCTAAACTGCTGGTTCTCGCGCTCGCTTCGCTCGCGCGAGACGGGGAATGTGGTTCATTTTTCGGGCTTTGCCCGAAAAATGAACCACCTCTCCTACTTTTGCGCGAGCGAAGCGAGCGCAAAAGTGCCTTTTAATGTGTATTTTGAATTTATGTATGGTTTCAAATAATTTGTAACTATTTAGCTGAGGAGTGGGCATAACCTAAAAGCGTTTTTTGCATCTCGCGCTCGCTTCGCCCGCGCAAGGGAGGAGAGATGGTTCGTTTTTCGGGCTTTGCCCGAAAAACGAACCACCTCTCCCCTTTTTTGCGAGCAAAGCGAGCTATGGGCTAAGTAATTACAAACATTTAAAATAAATATATTTAAAATATTTTAATATAAAAAATATCTAATTTAGGGCATTTTAGCGCAACTAAGGCATTAAGAACATAAAAGGGTCATAATCAAAACATTATGAATTGGCAACGGCATTATTTTTGATGTAAAAGGGAGAGAGCAAATCACTTCAAACATGTTTTACAGTTCCCTTAATATTTATAACAGCAATTAGTCATCTTATAATCACATTTTCTCATGGAACACTCTTTACTCTTTTTTTTTATGATTTGCTTTATGTTCGCTGCCGTTTCCCCCGCTTGTACAAATTCAAGGCGTGCTGCTGAATCTTCTGACACTACTATGGATTAATTAAGATTTTCTTTACTTTCTGTCTCGATTTCAATATTTTCAGCTTCTTGTTCACTTTCTTCTAACAAAGTCAACCAAAAATTATTGATGCCTTCGCCTTGAATCAGTCTTATTTCTTGACGATTGAGCATTTCTAACAGAGCCAGAAAGGTCACGATTGCGTGAATTCTATCGTCTAACGCGGCGAAAATGTGGGCAAAGTCTGCTTTGTCGCCGCTTTTTAGTTTACTCATAATATACTCTCGTTGGCTCTCAACGGTATAATTATACGTAAAAATGCGGTGAACAGGGCGGTTTTTGTCCAGGTGAAATTGCTCCATCAAGCGTTCAAATACGCGCAATAATTTGAACAAAGTCAAATGCTCTAATTCACTGTCCACCAATGCTTTAACGGCAATATCCTTCAATTCGCCAGTGATATTACCGCGTCCTTCGCGTGCAAAACGCTCTTCTTCCATCGTCCGCATCTCCTCTAAAACACTTTTGTAGCGTTTGTATTCCAAAAGTCGGTTTACGAGTTCTTCGCGTGGGTCTATTTCATTGCCTTCTTCGTCAACTTGCTTGCGTGGAATCAACATTTTGGCTTTAATCCGCATCAAAGTTGCCGCAACCACGATAAACTCGCTCGCCAAATCTATATTTTTGGACTCTGCTTCACGGATATACGACAAAAAATCGTTGGTAATTTGTGCAATCGGAATATCGTAAATATCCAACTCATCTCTTTCAATGAAGAACAAAAGCAAGTCAAAAGGACCTTGGAATTTAGTGGTTTTTATAGTGAAATTTCTTTCTGACATTATTTTTTATCTTTGAAATCCTTGAAATTTAAAACCATTGAAATCTTTTCTGAGTGCAAAGAACTACTTAGAAGCTGATTTTTTGTAATTTTGCGACATGGAATTTTTAAATCACCACATCGAAGCCCTTATTTTTGCGACCGAACACCCCATTACGGTCAAAGAAATCAAATCTGTATTAGATGAAACCTTTGAAACGGACTTCCCAGAAGCCGATATACTGAGGGGTATCGCCACGCTATGTGAACGCTATGCACAAGCAGAATTCGCCTTTGAAATCATCGAAATTGCCGAAGGTTTCCAGTTTTTGACCAAGCCGCCTTATCATGCGTCAGTTGGAACATATCTACGTCAAACCACAAAAAAACGCTTATCGCAAGCTGCCCTTGAAACGCTGTCAATTGTTGCCTACAAGCAACCGATTTCTAAAACTGAGTTGGAGCAAATTCGCGGTGTCAGTTGCGATTATGCGATACAAAAGTTATTGGAAAAAGAATTGGTGACGATTCTCGGACGCAGTGATGCCCCAGGACGCCCTTTACTATACGGCACAAGCGACCGATTTATGGATTATTTTGGCATCAAAAGCCTGCGCGATTTGCCAAAACTGAAGGATTTTCAAGAAGTAGAGAACGCGATTGGAGAACAACAGTAGAGACGCAATGCATCGCGTCTCAGCAATGCACCGCGTCTCAGCGATGCACCGCGTCTCAGCAATGCACCTTGCGTCGAGATGTTTACAAAATTTTATAAACATGGGTAAATGTTTGGCGTTCTGCGTGGCGTAGAGAGACGCGATGCATCGCGTCTCTACCGTTTTACAAAAATACCAAACAACTCCTGTTCTGCTCTTGGTTTTATAGAATTGTGGCAAACATCAAACGTTTTAACGTCAAAAAAAGGTGATAAATACGTCAAATATTCAGCTTTTGAGCCACCAAAAGGACGTTTTACCAAATCTTTTGTCAAAGGAAAATTAAACCAAACGCCGACCAATTTACCTTTAGGTTTGAGTAATTCCGCAGTATGCGCACCATACGCCTGTCGGTTTTCAAGCGTTGGTTCAAACGAGCAAAAAAACGTTTGTTCCAAAATCAAATCATACTGCCCAACGTGTTCAAAAAAATTGGCTTGAATCAATTGATTGTCGGGAAATTCTGGCAAACGTTCTTTAAAATTTTTGAGTGGAATTGCCGAAATATCCATCACAAACACGTTTTTAAAACCTTGTTTAAACAGATATTCCGCTTCATACCCATTGCCCGCACCCGGCACGAGAACACGTATATCTTTATCGCTGATTTGGTCAATATACGTTTTCAAAGGCGTAGAAGGCGACCCAATATTCCAACCCGTGTTTTGAGCCTCGTAGCGTTCAGACCAATAGGCTTCTTCGCGCTCCGTATTTCTCGCGCTTGGCGTCGGGGCAATTTCTTGGCACAGTTCCACCAAAACACCATTTGTACCTTTGGGGTGCAAAAAGCAGACGAGTTTATTGTCCGCCCCGCGTTTAGGCACGGGATTGAGCAAGACAAAACCTTCGCCTTCCAAACGTTTCATTTCGGCGTGAATATCCGCTATATCGAACGCAATATGGTGTATGCCCTCCCCGCGTTTTTCGATAAATTTGGCAATTGGGCTATCCGTGCGGGTTGCCTCTAAAAGTTCAATTTTTGACGCGCCTATTTTAAAAAAACTTGTCATGACCCCCTCAGTAGTCACCTCTTCCATTTTGTAGGCGGGTGTACCAAGCAGTTTCTCAAAAATTAAATTACTCGCCTTGATGTCGCGGACGGCAATACCGATGTGTTCTATTTTTTCCATTGGGAAGATTATTTACGTTTAAGACCGCAAACATAAGGCATAATTTAGACCCCTCAGTATTTTTTACTTTTTGATTCTTTTGGTTTTTTGACAATTTTAGTGGTGGCTACGTTCGGGGAACTTTTCAAGTTCCCCGAACGTTAGTTTTTACTTCCTTCTTGATTCAAAAATACCTCATTTACTGAGGGGGTATTTTGGTCTCCACTAAAATTGTCAAAGAACCATTCTTTTTTGAAAAACTTTTTCCATTAAACTTTTTTAATCGTTTGAGAAAGACTACTTTTGCGGGCGTTTTCAACAAGAAAACGTCATTTTAGGTAAAAAAAACTTAAAATGGTTTATTTTCATCTTTTTTTAACAAAATCACTTCGAGCATCATGCGTAATTACGAAGTTACCTTCATCGTAGATCCCACTCTGTCGAGCGATGAAGTAAGTACGACAGTACAAAAATATACGGATATGTTAACCGCAGAAGGTTATAGTATCGTACATTCTACCGAAATTGGTTTGCGTCAACTCGCTTATCCAATCAACAGACGCCACAGTGGACTTTATTTCTGCGTCGAATTTGCAGGCGAAAATGGTATGTCTATTGACAAAATGGAATTGGCATTGCGTCGTGACGAAAAAGTTTTGCGCTTTTTGACTATCGCCCTTGACAAATACGGCGTACAGTACAACAGCGACAAACGCTCGGGTAAAGTCGGCAATCGCCGTGCTGAAGCCTTGAAAGCAGCTAAGGAAAAAGCAGACCAAGTAGTAGAGTTGGAGGACACGCTTCAAGACTAATACCGTGCTTTCCCTGCCTTCGCGCAATGAGCTAAACTAAATTTGCATGAGCCAAATGTAGTTTTTCAGTTCAAATTTAAAATCAATAAAATCATCAAAAAGAAAAAAATAGTATCAAAAATGGCTACGAGTAGAGATGATATTAAATTTCTAAGCAATCCGAATATTGGTCAGCAACGCAAGAAGTATTGCCGTTTCCGCAAATTCGGAATCAAATACATTGATTACAAGGACGCAGATTTTTTGCTCCAATTCATCAATGAACAAGGAAAATTATTGCCACGTCGCATCACGGGTAACTCGTTGAAATATCAACGTAAAGTGGCTCAAGCGGTGAAACGTTCGCGTCACTTAGGTTATTTGCCATATTTGGCTGACCTTATGAAGTAATTATGAGTTATGAATTATGAGTTATGAGCTATAAGTTATGAGTTATGAGTTATAAGTTATGAATTTCACCAGAATATTTGTAACTTATAACTCATAACTCATAATTTATAGCTCATAACTCATAAACTTATAACTTAATTTTTAATTAAAAAATTAAGACATTTCTATCATGAATATCATATTGTTGAAAGACGTTGAGAAAGTGGGTGAGCAATACCAAACCGTAAAAGTACGCGACGGTTACGGCAATAATTTTCTCATCCCGCAAGGTTTAGCAATCGTTGCAAACGATTCTAATCGCCGCAAATATGCGTCCATTATCCGTGCTTTGGAAAAAAGAGACATGGCTAAATTGGGCGAATACCAAGCAGTTGCTGCTCAATTGAACGGCAAATCCATAAAAATCGTTGCAAAAGCAGGTTCTTCGGGCAAATTGTTTGGTTCTGTTGACAACAACCAAATTGCAGCAGCTATCGCTGAACAATTGGGTGTTGCCGTTGACCGTAAGAAGGTCGTGATTGAAGCCATCAAAGAAATCGGTACGCACTCAGCATCGGTTGTACTTCACAAACAAGTGATTGCAACGGTTAGCGTGGAAGTAGCGGCGGTTGAAGCAGAAGCAGCAGCTTAATCTGGCATCGAAATTTTATTCCGATTGCTTGTTCGATAAAACAAAAGCCGCGTAGTCGTTGACTGCGCGGCTTTTTAGGTTAAAGACGATGTATATATTGCTCAATGTCGCATCGGCAGTGCTTTGTTCTACGAATTTTTTATTTTTATAAATCATCTATTTCCCATTCTGATAAGCCCGTAATATCTGAAATTTGAAACCATACATAAATTCAAAATACGCATTAAAAGGCACTTTTGCGCTCGCTTCGCTCGCGCAAAAGTAGGAGAGGTGGTTCATTTTTCGGGCTTTGCCCGAAAAATGAACCACATTCTCCTTCTCGCGCGAGCGAAGCGAGCGCGAGAACCAGCAGTTTAGATTTTATGTATGGTTTCAAAATCTGAAATATCATCGTTTGATAATCCTTTGTCTTTCAATTTTTTTGCTATTTCTAATTTAGCTCTTTTTTCAGCTAACTCAACTTTACCTCTTTCATCTTGTTCTCTCATATCTGCATAATCATAGGCTTCTAATTCTTCTCTTGTCCAACTATGTTTATTTGCATCTTGGTAGGCTGCTTTCAGTCCTTCATCATCTACATTTTCGGGTATAACTTGAATTGTTTCTGCTTCTTTAATGAAATAAATCCATTTATCTGTTATCTCTATCAATTCAGACAATGTTTTTTTAAATGATGGTAGTTCGATGAAATAAAAGTCCATATCGTTGATAGTCCTCTCTCCATTTTCGACATCACAAACAGCATGATGAGATAAATATTTACCCCCCTCAGTATTTTTACACTTGTAGGGCTTCTTCTTCAAATATGAAAAGGGTAGGTTTATTTTCTATGATTTTAACTCTTTCTCTTGCTATTTCGCAATATTCAAGACTAATATCAACACCAATATATTTTCTTCCCATTTCACAAGTTACTCTTGGCGTTGTTCCATTTCTGCACATGGGGTCGAAAACTATATCGCCTTGATTTGTCCATGATTTTATATGGTCTCTAACTAACTCACATGGAAAAGGGGCTGGGTGTCCTTTGGCTTCTTGGTCTTGGATAATAGAGCGTCTGTATATTTCGAGTAAAGTTTTTCTTCACTTGAATCATGTCCGTAAGACTCTGGTATATTTCCGCAAAGTCTTAAATGGTCAATAAGTGATAAAATACCATTTTTATCTACTTCAACCGCCAATTCCTTTTCTAAACGGTCAAAGTCATCACTAAACTTGCCACTTAGTTTACGGATTTCTTCAATCCAATATCTTCGTTTTTCTATTGTTTTTTCTAACATTCCCTTACTCATAAGTAGTAGAATCTAAATAAACGCAGCTTTGATACTGGCTCTTTCTCGCTTCGCTCGAAAATCGCCAGAGAGTGATTTTGAGGGGCGAGCGTGTTTTTTAATCAGAAAAATCTTCGATTTTTCTGATTAAAAAACACGCTCGCCCAATAATTCTTTCAAGGGCGATTTTTGAGCGAAGCGAAAAAGAAGCCCCTAAATATGCAGCAAAGCTGCGTTTATTTAGATTCTACTACTTACGATTTATTGACTATGAAAGCGATGCCGTGCGTTGTCCTAAAAGTGTGGCACGCCGTTTTGAACACCGTCACCAGCAGGGTCTGCTAAGTTGAACACCGGCTTCGTTCAACATAAGCCCGTCGTCCACTACTCGTGGACTACAGGCTTATTTGTTGTGCGTAGGCTTTACTGTTCTTCAATTATCGAATTTCCTTTTGATTTGTCTCCTGATGTCCATTCCCAACTTTCGTGAAGTCGGATTTTTCCGTTTTCAAGGATTTCAGGTCTTGATGTACAAATACCTGTCATCAGTTCGTTTTTATTGTTTACTTGGTGGTAACGCATATTTATATTACCATTTTCATCAACAAGTCCAATCAAATATCCTTTAATTATTTTACCGCCTGAGTATTCAGAGGTTAAAATGTTTCCGATTTGTTTGTAAACAAAAACAGTTTCGTTTGATGTTTCTCCATTTTCTGAATTTACAACAGGTCTGAATATTTTGTCATTATAGTTTTTCATACATTTTTATTTAAGGTCGTCCACATTATCTAAAACATAACATTGCTCCCATTGTGTCATTCCGATTCTTGGGTAATAATCAACCGCCTTCGGTGCTGAAAGTAGAATGAGCTTTGCTTTTGGTGAAGCAAGTTTGGTCAGCCTGATTAACTCTTTTCCAATTCCTTGTTTTTTACTATTCTGATTTGTCCACACTTATTACTATTCGTCTGTACACAGTCAAAGCTGGAATACCTTTGTCGGTAATCTCTAAAATAAGATGTATTGTCTTGCCTGAAGCATCAGAAGGTACTAGTATTTTACATTTAGATGAAAAACTCTCTTCTAAAGTTATGGCACCTTTATAGGTACTTGGTTCATTATAAACGAACCATTTATAATCCAATTGATTTCCATCAGGGTCTTTTGATTCAGAGGCATCGAAAGCCAAAGCATTTCCAGCTTTAGCTCTTTTATATAAACATTTCATAGAATTATTACCATCTACAATGGCTACAGGGTGATGGTTTACAGCAGAAAAATCATCGGTAGTAGTCCATAACATACGAGCTGCAAAATTATTCCAGATATTTTGTTGCCATTTGTTAATGGCTGCAATGCCCTCTTCTGTACTACCATACATGTAATAAGGGTCATATTGGGTTTCATCTTTACCACTTTTAACAATGAAACTCATGCCTCGAATTCCACTTTCTTTATTAGTGGAGAATCGTCCGCCCCAGCCACCATAGTCGATGTGGTCCGGAACGTTTAAACCATTGGCATAAACATAAAGAAAAGAAGGAGTATCGCCTTCTGTAGCCCAAATTCTATTTGGGTAATGCACACCAAAGGGTTTGATGTTCTGAATATTGTTCTTCACCCAATCGTCAGATGGTGCCCAGCCATAGATTTTTTTGTTGCGTATATATACAATGTCAGGAAAGTTTTTCGCAATCCAAGCACCCGCATCATCTTGCCCAAGCACGTCATAAAGTCGTATTTTCTTTACGAATGCGTTTAATGCTTTTTTGTTTCGCGTATTTTTTACTTTCCAGAGTGCTTGTGCAACAGTATTCATGCCACCCCATCCGACAATCCATACCGGGCGTTTATCTCTTTTTTTATCTACTGCTGAAATAATTAATTCTGACCCCGGCGAGTCTTTACCCTCTCCTACGCCAGACATATTGGATTTTGTCTGCCCTTGCATTGTGATTGACCTTAAGTAGTTGGCTTCTGGATATCCATTTGCTTGTTTCTTTAAGCGAGGCAATACTTCTTCATACCAGTTAATAACCTCCATTATATTGGCTGTCTTGTCAGGGTTATCCTCCCAAACCTGTGAACTTACAAGACCTTCAATGTCAATTGCATTGGAACAGACCAAAAGGTGAATCATGGATTGGATATCATCGGGGTCAGCACCACCAAGGTCAGTAGTGACAATGAGCCTTTGTTTGTCGCTCTTATTAACTTGTGCTGAACAAAATTCTACGCACAGAAAAAATGTAAAAAGAAGAAGGTATTTCATTTTGAAAACTGTCCTAAATTTTATTTACTCTCTTATTCGATGTTGCTCTACTGACCATCTTGTTATGCTTGCACACAACGGTTACGTATTGGCGATGGTGTGGCATTTGAAAAACGTCAGCCCAACATTTGCACAATGCGCGATAGAAGCACAAATGTTGAATTTTTTACTGTCAGCCCCACTATTGCCAATACGATGTTAGCGGTTCGTTCCTCTTCTCTGGTCATTGCCTGCTTTTTTGTAAATGGTCATCAAGAATTTTGAGCAACTCGTCAAACTCTATTTTAAGTGAATTTGAAGTTATGCTCAATGGTGTCCCATACATATTGAAATTCATTTGCATCATTTTCCTTTTAAAACCACTTGTTTGCTTGTCTATGTAGTCCTGCGGATTTTTCACTTCAAGCATAATAAGTTTTTGTCGGTGAATTTCTATTACAGAGATATTTTCTATGTCGCTCCACAAAATTTGTCCAGCTGCAACAGCACTTGAATTGTCTGTTAGTCCAATTCTGTCAATGATAAGTCCTGGCTTATTGTCAAGGATTTTACGTGCTATGTAAACAGCACAGGGTCCGAAGAAAACAATAGCTACAACTCCAAGTATAAGAAGTCGTGTCGGATTCCCGAAAAATGGGTTGCTAATTGTCGGAGGGGCTATTACAAACCATAGTCCTATGATAACAAAAGCAATTGCTCCGATTAGCATCAATATTAACTTCTTCTTACTTAATGCGATTTCAATTTGTCCAGTCGTATTTGTCATTTTTTTTAAATTAAATCTTAAATTCTTGTCTGTTCATTGTCGTATGGTCGTCTTTTTGAATGACCGCTAACGTTTTGCAGGTCAAGTAGGCAAGCGCATCACAGCCCAAGCCTCTCACAGAACCGTACGTGAAAGTCTCCCCTCATACGGCTCCTGTCTTACAAATCTTGTCCGTTCAAAACAGTTGCCAGTGATAAAACAAGGTCGGGAAACTTGATTTTACATCTCGTAACCAATCATTTGCTTTGAGATAACTGTTTTTCGTTGACTTGTACTTATTCTTTACCCATTTCGCCAATCGAAAGTCCAAATGTCGAAATAATTTGCCTACTTTGTCAATATTATATTTGCCATAGTATTGGATGATTCCTCGTGTTTGTACGTTCAATTTTTCAGCGATTGCCTGAATGTTTTGTGACGTGTCTCGGTAAAACTTCATCTCTTTCCAATCTTGGATTATCCGATTTCGGGATTTCATGCTTATTTCGCAATCAAATCCCAAGAAGAAACTGCCTCTATTTGATTTCTTGGTCATGGGTTTGAAACTATAACCCAGAAAATCAAAACGTTTGGGATAGTCTTTCCGTGCTGCTCGGCGATAATCTTGACAGTAAGTGATTTTTGTTTTCGCTTCGTTTAATCGCAATTTACAGGCTTCCAATCTTGCTTTTATGCTTTTTAAAATAAACTTCGCTTGGGCTTCGCTGACGCAATGCACTACCACATCGTCCGCATATCGTACAAATGTTATGCTTGGTTGGGTTTGCTCAATCCATTTATCAAGGACATAATGCAAAAACAGGTTCGCCAATAAAGGACTGATGACACCTCCTTGCGGTGTGCCTTTACCCTCCTTTTCGACCAATCCTCCTTTAGTTTGCACAGGTGCTTCGAGCCATCTTCTGATGTACAGTTTGACCCAATTTTCGCTCACATGCTTATCCACAGCCTTCATCAGCAACTCGTGATTCACATCATCGAAGAAACTTTTGATGTCCATGTCAATAACCCAAGCATAGTTACGCACGTTTTCTCGCACGTTTTCCAATGCTTGGTGTGCGCTCTTGTTGGGGCGATAACCATACGAATTTGGAGAAAACACCGATTCTAATCTTGGCTCTAAATATGCCTTGATTACCTCTTGGGCTATCCTATCAGATACGGAGGGGATGCCCAATTTGCGCTCGCCGCCGTTGGATTTGGGTATGATAACTTCTTTGACTGGTTGGGGAAAATAACTACCGCTCGCCATTCTGTTCCAAATTTTGTACAGATTTTTAGATAGATTTTCATCAAACTCATTCAAGTCAATTTCATCTACACCCGCACTGCCTTTGTTGCTTCGTACTTTGCGATACGCTTCCCGAACCATGTCCTTCGTTATCGGAATAGGTTTTGATTTTGTTTCAAATAATTCGCTCATCCTCAATCAATTAAGTTGGTAAAAAAACTCGAAACCGTAAGACTGCAATCCTTCGCTCCATGCTCATTACAAGCACTTCATCACTACTACAATTGCATCCGTCATCCATGCAAACATTGGTAGTATAAGCCTCATAGGTATTGCCTATTTGTGCCGTTCCCTTAGCATTTTGCAAGGACTTCCTGAGTTCCTTAAAAGAGCCTAAATAAGATTCATGCCTGCTCAATTGCGTTTGACCCATAGCCAGTAAACAAGCGCCCGCTATGATTTTTCACTCGAAGCCAAGAATTCGAGTTTTTGTCAAAATGTACCCACTCTCACACAACTTAATCACAGGTTCACTTGCGTTCATCTCTCTTATTCGCACCTGCCCCGATTCACCGGGGCTTTTCTTCCTACCGTTTAACACCCTTCAATTACTATCTGAGCATCGGGAAGTGGTTTGATACCTCCGCTTGTACAGCGATACCGATAGACCTACTATCATCTCTCTTAAAGCATTGAAACAACGCTATAACTGTTGTTTCATTCACAGCACACCTTGGCGATGTGGCGGAATTTGAAACTCAAAAGTTCAGCCTTTGCACTTAGCTAAATAGTATTTCAAATGTTCAAGTACTTACGTCCGCCCCAATCTTGCAAAACCCATGTTGCCTGTTGGCGTTTTTAGATCGTCTTTTCGCATACAACTACATATTCGTAAAGCATTGTGTTTACAGTTTTTCCTGTTTTGTTTGTCGGTGAATTTTTTGAAGGCATTGCTTTACTACTCAAAAGTCTTTCGTAGGTTGTCAAATGCTTAAAACCATTCGCTTCAAATTTTTCTGCGATAAACTGGTCTGTTGGTAGTTGAATATTTTTTACTGTTCTGTTACCTACAACATAAATAGATTTTCCACCTATTTTTACGCTTGAAGCAACTTTTTTGATAGAATTGTCAAGGTCGTTATAAAATGAAGAAACTTCTAATGCTCTTTTATTATCTTCTGTATTGATTTGCGAAATATAATCTGCAATTAACCCTTTATTTATATTTACTTTTGCTTTTACTCCACCCATTAACATTCCATCTATTTTTCTTGCATAATCAATTCCTATCCATTCGTTTGAAAGTGTAGAAAATTGTCCGTATGCCACAGTTGTTCTACTGTCGCCATAGGGTGGGCTTGTCAAAACGACATCAAAATTATTTTGTGACGGTGTGAATTTTGAATACTGAACATCAACCTTTACTTCTTCGGTTAATTTAGGGAAATAAATGTTTGAATAAATAAATATTGTGTCATTTAATTTTTTAAAATAAACCCCTAAAACATCTGGGTTAAAATTTAAAATATCTTCCGACTTCATTTTGTATAATTTAAATTCGTTATTTCTCGTAAACGAACATTCTCTTACCGTTTCAGAAAATGGAACAAGAAAAAAACGTTTAATATTTTCGTCAGAAATTTGATTGATAAAATGTTTAATTACGTTTAAATTACTTAAAACTTCTTTTGAAAACCAAAAATCTATATTTGTAATGTTGGGTATTTGTAATTTACTTGCACCTGTTTCATCTTTTACAAATTCAAAAATATTATCTCTTAAAATTGCTTTTGTTTCAATTATTGTGTTGATAGAAATTTTTGTAAACTTGACTTTTGATATTAAAATGGCTAATGGATTTATGTCAAAACCGTACATATCAGTTAAGCCACATTCTAAACCACTTGCAAATGAAGAGCCTGAGCCACAATAAGGGTCAAGTAATTTGCCACTTGAAATGTTAAGTTCTTTTAAAATGTCAATGCCAATTTGTGGTAGCATTGTTGCAGGATACTTATGTAGGTTTGTATAACTCGAAGCGTAAGATTGTCCTAGATAATCATATTTTTCGTTACGGATTACTGGATATTTCATAAGTCTGTTATGCTTTGAAAAAGTGAAGGTAATTTGTCTTCAAAAGTTCTAAAACCCGTTCCATGATTTCTTGCCATGGTTCCTTTGTCGTGCAAACGTAAATCTACCAAGATATTTTCTGCTTTAAATTGGTCAGCAAGTAATTCTGGTGAAGTACCTTTCATAAGCTGGGCTCGGTAAAAATGGAAATATTCCAAACCGTCCCTTTCTTCTGTAAAAGCCGAAACAAATAATAATGCTGGTAACTTTTGCATAAATCTGTCCGCTAACGTTTGAAGTTGCCACGTTGCGACTATTTCGCCTGAAATGTGTCGAACAGAAATTTCTGTTTTTTGCACATCAAGAAAAAGTCCCGCACTGTTTGGTTTTAATGACATTGTGTAATAAAGTCCTTGTCTGCCGTCTTTGTCTAAACTGCCATATTTTTTTACAGCGTCTAATGGTGGCATTTTCCACACTTTGTTGTTGAAAGTAAACAAAGTTATCATACTGTTACCCTTTGTTCTATGTGCTTTCAATTCAGCACCTTCAATGTCTGGGTGAGCATCGTTATTTTCAAGTATACCAAGATTTGTTTCAAGCGTATGCCCAATTCCTGTCGGTCCACGTCTTGTCGTTGGTATAAAACCACGTTCTTTAATCTCTTTGAATTTTGCTTTGAACTCGTCTATTGTCATTTATGAATTTATTGAAAATGATTTGTCAGTAAAGGTATAAATTATATGTTGAAGTTTAGTCGTGTTGTCGGTTTTTTACGCTTGCAGGCAACGAAAAGGGCTTGTGTTGCAGGTGGGTAATTTGAAACACGTCCGCCCGAACGTCCGCCGATATAAATTACTGTTGTTCAGTTTCTTACAAAAGTACAATAGGTTTCCGTCCGACGGAACAAAAGTACAATAAAATTCCCAATGTTCAATTACTTCCGTCAGCCCACTCTATTGCAAAACCGATGTTATATGCCGTTTTTATTTTGAAGTCAGGTATAAAGTTGGATTTTTCTTGAACGCTTCTTTACAACTTGGCGTACAAAAACCATATACTTTTCCTTTGTAATTTACGGTGTCGGCAATATCTGTTGTCAAAGGCATACCACAAATGAAATCTTTTTTGTTGTCAAACTTCATTGCTTTAAATGCTTTCTCTGGGTGTAAAACGTTTTCCATTCCGCCATCGTACATTGTTCGTAGGGCTTCTACAATTTCCTTGTCTGTATTGTGTTCGCTACCTCCTTTAAATGGCGGTTGTGGGTCGTACTCCAAATCAAGCATTGCCGTTTTTGTGTATTTTTCTCCCATAATCTCATCAATTAATGCAAGGCTCATGTCCATACCTGCTGTAATGCCTGCACTTGTCCAATATTTACCACTTTTTACAAAACGTTTGTCTTGTACTTTTGCTCCAAACTGTTCGGCTAAAACTTTTTTTCCATACCAATGAGTTGTTGCGTCTTTACCTTTTAACAAGCCTGTTGCTCCCAATATCCATGCACCTGTGCAAACGCTGGTCGTATATTTTGAATTTTTATCAATGGCTTTTATCCAAGTTAGTAAGGTCGTGTCTTTGGTAAGCATATAGGTTTCGTTAAAACCTCCTGGAATGACTAAAATATCTAACTGCTTTACTTCGGCAATGGAAGTATCACATTGTATCTTCATTCCTCTTCCGTCTGCTATTAAACCTTTATGTATTCCTACAAAAAAAACATCTACGCCCATCATTTCGCCTAACACTTGGTAAGGTCCAATTGCGTCTAATGTGCTGTAACCATCGTACAATAAAATACCTATTGTTTTTATGTCAACTTTTGGCTTTGGAAACATATTTTCCATTATTTCATCATGGCTTTGAGTTACTTTTTCGGATTGTTCATATTTGTTTTTGCAAGATGCAATAATCAGAATTATTGCCAAGAATATTATTGATTTTTTCATTTTTTTGAAATTTAAAGATGAAGGGCAGTTGCCAAAACTGCCCTTCATTTGATTAGATTAAAATTTAGCTGTTAATGTTACGCCCCACATTCTCGGACTGCCTAACATATAACTTGCATAAGTACCCCAAGCCAAATATCTTGCATCGTTAAGATTGCGAACCCACAAAGCAATATCTATATTTTTGCTTGTAACACCTGCTCTTGCATTAAAAATGCCGTAACCTTTTTGACTTTCGGTATTTTCAAAGTTAAGTTGGTACTCGTCTAAATATCTAAACTCGCCACGTACAAAAGCACTTACATTTTGTTTTGAGTTTTCAAATGGAATACCATACTGCAACGCCAACATAGATTGAAAGGCGGGATTATAAATGGCTTTATTCCCTTTATAATTCTTTACTTCCAAAGCAACAGCATCAAATAATTCTAATTTTTCATACTTACTGTTTGATGTGCTTGCTGTCCATTCTACTTGCAAATTTTTTACAGGAATTGCGGTAATTTCTGCTTCAAAACCCAAATTATTCATATTGCCAACGTTTAGCGTTGCATAATTTACACCGTCTTTGGTAGTAGTAACTTGTTGGTCTTTTTGTTGAAAATAAAATGCTGTTAAGTTTACTTTCAGTTTATTGTTCCATAAATTATTTTTTATACCAACTTCGTAATTATCCGATTTTTCAGGGTTATAAGTAGGATTTGTAGTACTATTAAAGTTAAAACCACCAACTCTAAAACCTTTTGCATACGAGGCATACAATATTGAATTTTCGTTTACTTTGTAATTCAAAATCACCTTTGGTGTAAAAGCTGTAAAGGTTTTGCTTATGGTAGTATCAGGTGCAGTAAGTGTAGTAATGCCGTCTTTTTCAAATGACGAATTTTGAGTTAATTCTCTATTTTCAGTATCGTATCTTGTACCAATAGTTATATCTAATTTAGAGGATAATTCATAACTTGCCTGTCCAAAAAACGCTATGCCTTTGGCATTTCTTTTGCCATTGGTAATGGTAGTATATGGTGCATTGGGGTCAAACAAAGCAAAAACTTCTTCGTAATAAGTATTAATCTCGGTTGTTGTTTTTTCGCCAAATAGATACGAACCAAAGCTCCACTTTAATTTGTTGGCACTTGCTGGTGATGAAAATCGAAATTCCTGTGTAAATTGATTTGAATGTGTCGAATTTTTGCCACTTAGTAGCTTATCTCCTGTAAAATCATAATCAAATTTGTTTGGAAACCAGATATTAAAATCAATTCCAGAGGTAATAGATGTGAAATTAAATTTATCGCCAAAATATTTTATGGCTATTGCTGTATTTACATTGCTTCTTTTTTCTGTATTATCCCAATTTCCAAATGCTTTGTATGGTGCATTTCGAGCAATACTATCGCTAACAACCCATGGATAAGCACCTTTGTCGGTGTTATTTTCGATTCTTGCAGATAAATCAATAGTCCATTTGTCAGAAACTAAATATTTTAGCCCAAGATTACCGCTTATTGCTTCTTTGCTGTCAAAATTCTTTGTATTCTGTGTTGGATTTTCATAAACAGACCCACGTTTGTTTAACTGCAAACCCACGTTCATAAACAACCTGTTTTTTATCAAGGGCGTATTAAAACTCGCACTGTAACGTTGTTGCCCATAATTACCAAAATCAAAAGAAGCCGTACCCGAAGTTGCGTTACTTGGTTTTTTGGTAACAACATTAAAAACCCCACTAAAAGCATTTCTGCCGTATAATGTACCTTGTGGTCCACGAAGTATTTCAATTCTTTCGATGTTATTGAAATTTAAAGGTGCCGAAAAAAAATCAAACTGATATACTCCATCTACATAAGTGGCTACTGCTTGCTCATTGGTAAAACCCATAGCACCACGAAAATTTAAAAAGTTTGAACCTGTACTATTTCCATGTTCTATTGTAAATACACTCGGTGCTAATGCAGTAATATCTGCCATATTCCAAACTCTGTACTCTTCTATTTTTTTTGCATTTAGAACCGTTACCGCAATGGGTGTTTTTTGCAAATTAGTTTCCACTTTATCGGCAGTTACAACGACTTCGCCCAAAGATTGGTCATTTTCGGATAGTGAAACTTCAAGATTTAGAGTTTGTTCTTCCACATTTATTTGTTGCACTTTGGAAGCATAACCTACTGTACTAAATTGTAATTCGTACTTGCCTCTTTTCAAGTCAAGTGTAAAATTGCCGTCTTTGTCTGCAACAGTTCCGTTTGCACTGTTGAGAACTGAAATATTAGCAAAGCCAATGGTTTCGCCTGATTGGGATTTGATTGACCCTTTTATCGTTTGAGCAAAACTGCTTGTTGCCAATAGGCATAGTATTATATTGATGAAATTCTTAAAACTCATTTTGAAATTTGATTAAATTCTTGAAATAATGAACCAAGGGTAAGTATAAAACATACCCTTAAAGCAAACTGCCGAAGGCAGTTGATTTGTTTTTTGTTTGGGCAAAGCCCAAACAAAAACATTAAATCAAAATGAGTTTGGGTGGTCGGAAAATACTGCTAAAATGTGAAGAACTAAATGCCAAAGAATAATGGCTATTTAGTTTTGACTTTTCTGTACAGATAAATTGCGGAGTTAAAGAAAAGTTAGTTAATTGACAAGAGTATAGAACTTCTTGTTTTTCTTTGAGTGTCTGCGGAATTTGTTTTTGCTCCTCATTGTCTGCTTTTTTTAGTTTTTTCATCAAAACACAATTACCGTTACAGTGCATCTTTGGTTTTGCACGGTTCTCACAAAGATTTTTAGCGATAAAATCTTGATTAATTTTAAAGTTAACAAAAATCCACACCTTGCTAAACGGTTGCAAAATGATGATAAAAATGAGGAATATGGAAATTATCTGTTTCAAATCAGGAGCAAAGGTAGAAATTTATGGCGGCTTTTTGTAGTAAAGTTGGTCAGATTTTGGGGTCTGTTGAAGTGGTCTAGCCCCCTAATTATCAGACTACGGTTTCGGGGTCAAGTAGGCAAGCGCATCACAGCCCAAGCCTCTCACAGAACCGTACGTGAAAGTCTCCCCTCATACGGCTCCTGTCTTACAAATCTTGTCCGTTCAAAACAGTTGCCAGTGATAAAACAAGGTCGGGAAACTTGATTTTACATCTCGTAACCAATCATTTGCTTTGAGATAACTGTTTTTCGTTGACTTGTACTTATTCTTTACCCATTTCGCCAATCGAAAGTCCAAATGTCGAAATAATTTGCCTACTTTGTCAATATTATATTTGCCATAGTATTGGATGATTCCTCGTGTTTGTACGTTCAATTTTTCAGCGATTGCCTGAATGTTTTGTGACGTGTCTCGGTAAAACTTCATCTCTTTCCAATCTTGGATTATCCGATTTCGGGATTTCATGCTTATTTCGCAATCAAATCCCAAGAAGAAACCGCCTCTGTTTGATTTCTTGGTCATGGGTTTGAAACTATAACCCAGAAAATCAAAACGTTTGGGATAGTCTTTCCGTGCTGCTCGGCGATAATCTTGACAGTAAGTGATTTTTGTTTTCGCTTCGTTTAATCGCAATTTACAGGCTTCCAATCTTGCTTTTATGCTTTTTAAAATAAACTTCGCTTGGGCTTCGCTGACGCAATGCACTACAACATCGTCCGCATATCGTACAAATGTTATGCTTGGTTGGGTTTGCTCAATCCATTTATCAAGGACATAATGCAAAAACAGGTTCGCCAATAAAGGACTGATGACACCTCCTTGCGGTGTGCCTTTACCCTCCTTTTTCGACCAATCCTCCTTTAGTTTGCACAGGTGCTTCGAGCCATCTTCTGATGTACAGTTTGACCCAATTTTCGCTCACATGCTTATCCACAGCCTTCATCAGCAACTCGTGATTCACATCATCGAAGAAACTTTTGATGTCCATGTCAATAACCCAAGCATAGTTACGCACGTTTTCTCGCACGTTTTCCAATGCTTGGTGTGCGCTCTTGTTGGGGCGATAACCATACGAATTTGGAGAAAACACCGATTCTAATCTTGGCTCTAAATATGCCTTGATTACCTCTTGGGCTATCCTATCAGATACGGAGGGGATGCCCAATTTGCGCTCGCCGCCGTTGGATTTGGGTATGATAACTTCTTTGACTGGTTGGGGAAAATAACTACCGCTCGCCATTCTGTTCCAAATTTTGTACAGATTTTTAGATAGATTTTCATCAAACTCATTCAAGTCAATTTCATCTACACCCGCACTGCCTTTGTTGCTTCGTACTTTGCGATACGCTTCCCGAACCATGTCCTTCGTTATCGGAATAGGTTTTGATTTTGTTTCAAATAATTCGCTCATCCTCAATCAATTAAGTTGGTAAAAAAACTCGAAACCGTAAGACTGCAATCCTTCGCTCCATGCTCATTACAAGCACTTCATCACTACTACAATTGCATCCGTCATCCATGCAAACATTGGTAGTATAAGCCTCATAGGTATTGCCTATTTGTGCCGTTCCCTTAGCATTTTGCAAGGACTTCCTGAGTTCCTTAAAAGAGCCTAAATAAGATTCATGCCTGCTCAATTGCGTTTGACCCATAGCCAGTAAACAAGCGCCCGCTATGATTTTTCACTCGAAGCCAAGAATTCGAGTTTTTGTCAAAATGTACCCACTCTCACACAACTTAATCACAGGTTCACTTGCGTTCATCTCTCTTATTCGCACCTGCCCCGATTCACCGGGGCTTTTCTTCCTACCGTTTAACACCCTTCAATTACTATCTGAGCATCGGGAAGTGGTTTGATACCTCCGCTTGTACAGCGATACCGATAGACCTACTATCATCTCTCTTAAAGCATTGAAACAACGCTATAACTGTTGTTTCATTCACAGCACACCTTGGCGATGTGGCGGAATTTTAGCACAAAAGTTCAATAGAATTACTGCTGTTGAGCCTTGTACAAATGTTTCATAGAAGCACTTCAGCCGCCATATTGCCAAACCGATGTTATGCGGTCGCTTTTTGGTATTCAATTATTTGTTGTTTTAGTTCGTCTGATATATTTGTCCATTCTGTTACATCTGTCAAAATAAGTTTGCAGTTACATTCAGTTTCTGTCACACCCGTAATTTGTCTGAACCAATCAAAATACGTCCACTCTCTTGGTTTTGGCGAATATAGAAAAAGCCCGTTGTTGTCCCAATGAACTTCTGTTGCTGTTCTATAAATCAAAGTAAAGCGTTCTCTGTCTGGCTTAATAAAAAGTCGCTCTTTGTCGTCAATACCAATTTCTATAATTTTGTCTATTGTCATTAGCTTTCTTTGAATTGGTCGTTATATGCTTTTACGTGATGTGGAAACTCTTCTTCAAAGAATGGATAAGCTATTCCTTCTAATGTGATTTCAAATTTCTCTCCGTCCATTCCACTTATTTGGTTTCCTAATCCTTTAATTTCAATTCCGTTTTCGTTTATAACTTTTAAATTCTCCATTGTTCGAGTAGAAATTAATTTGTCATCAGGGTAATCGTCCGCTAATTCTATATGGTTGTCAAGACAATACTTTTTAAAGAATTTATAATCTAAAATATTGTCCGTAAAATGTATTAGTCCAAATACAACCCCCATCGGTGCGTCTGCTTTGTCAAGTTCAGTCGTTCCTATTAGTTTGTCGTCAAGAAATATGTCATAACGCTTTGTTGTCATTGGTAGTGTGTTTCGTTAAAGTGCCGCATAACGGGACGCGTATTGCCGAAGTTGGGTTTTGAAAACGGATGATGATTAAATTACTGCTGCTCAATAGCACCCCCTCAGTACAGTGAGGCACTTTTGCCCAATTTTGGCAATACGGTGTTGGATGCAGTTTGTTTTTTGGTACAAAACTATAAATGTTTAGGGAGTTGTCAAAAAACAAATTGAAACCAACGTACAAGTATTTATGAAGAAGGGGGATTTGGAACACGTCAGCCCGTAACTGGTGCTGGGTTTTGTTCCAAAGTTGAGTTACTTCCAACTGCTTCATAGTATTCCGTCTGCTGGTGCAAATGTTAATTAATGTACTGATGTTCAATTACTTCCGTCCGCCCCTTTTTCATAAATACTATGTTGTGTGCTGTGCTTGTTTGGACTATCCGTATTTTACTGTCGGCTAAAACAAAGTTAATTGTTGTTTTTCAGGTAATTGTTGCAAATAGTTTGAAATAAATAATTCCTTACCTTTTTGGTCTGCCCCCTCAGTAACATTCCTCATTCCGTACATCAATTCCCAAGGCATAATGTTGGCAAATGAAAACAAATCTCTTATATATTCGCTATCGTCATAAGTTATAAGCCATTTGTGCTTACAATTTTTCATTGTTTCTGCAAACTTTATATGGTCAAACGACTTGTGCATATTGCCATTTTTACCGTATAAAGCCGATTTTGTCGCTGAATAGTAGGGTGGGTCGAGAAAAATAAAAACATTTTCTCCTTCTTGTTTTACCAATTCCTCGTAGTCAAGATTTGTAATTGTTGAACCGTTGATGACCTTTGCAAATTGGTTTAATCGTTGAATACTACTTTCTGTAAATCGCCCTGTGAATGCTCCTTCACTAAACCCACCACTCAAACTTGTCCCCGAAAACGTGATACGGTTGTAAACAAAAAATGCTGCACCTCTTTCCAAATCGTTGAAACTTGCCAAGTTTTCATTTAAAAATTTATGTAATTCTTTTCCAACTGGAAACTTATTACGCCATTCATAAACTTTGTCAATTAAAGCATCAACATCTTTTTGGGTCATTTCCCAAAACTTATACAATTCAAAATAAAGGTCGTTTATCCAAAATTTTTTGTTTGGGTAGCGTTGTTTTGTGTAAATAAAAATAGAACCACCACCTAAAAATGGCTCTCTAAATTCGTCAAATTCGGGAATAATCGTAGAAATTAAATCTACCGACCTGCTTTTTCCGCCTGGGTATCGTAGTGGACTTTTTATCATTTTGAATACTGAATTTTAACGATAAACTTATTTTGACTTGCTTCGGCAACAACAGTTTCTATCAGCACTTTTTGGCTCACTGACAAGTTGTTTTCATCAAAAAAATGAGTAATTTCTTTTTTAGTGCTTGAAGAATTGATTGCACCTTTAAGTTTTGAAGAAGTCAAACACAGCACCGCTTCGCTTTTAATTTTCTGTCCGTTTGCAGTAACTTCTGAAAGGTTAGAGTATAAAATCATCTTTAACAAGCCATCTTTAATATCGCCTTTGCTTGGCAAAATAGCACTTTTACTATGTTTTCCTTCGATTAAACTTATTTTGTCTTTCGTTAGTAAAATCTCATCAACAGTTAAAAAATACTGTCCGCCCAGATAGTTAGTTATGGTAACTTTCGCTTTTGAAAGTGTAGATAGGCTTTCTTTTGGTTGAAATGTTACAAATTCCCTTGCTTGTGCTTGCTCTGCTTTTCCTCTTGAAAAAGCCATAAAAAGAGAAACATCTTTACCAATTTTCTCTTTGAAATTGTCTAAACCAGTCGAATTATGCAGTCTTACACCTGTAAATTGCTCAATGTTGGCATAAGAAATTTTTACTTTGTCAATAATATTGTGCAAATTAGTGTTCAGTTCGTTCAAATTCCAATGCAAAGCCGAACTGTGATACTGTTCAATTTCTTTAATTTTAGAAAGTACATATTTGCTGTTAAACTGCTGATTTGTGATTTTCTGGCCTGCTTTTTCAGCCTTTTCGTAATAAGCAAAAATCACAAAAACGTCTAATAAAGACATCAATGAAACTGTGTCCCATTGAATAAAATCTCTGTCGCCTTTTGCTCCTTCATCTTTTACGATTGGAATTACAGTAATTTTCTTTGAAATATTCAAGGTGTTAAAAACTCGTTCAAAAGGATAAGAGCGTGTCCTTTTTGGCGAAACCCATTTTGAAATAGCGAAAGAATGTTTGTTGTCAGTCAGCAAACAAGAAGAAGGCATTTCGTTTATGTCAAAGTTTTTGATTTGAACTTCTTTCAAGTCTTCGGTCAGAAGAACTTTATATTTTATACCCGTTATTTTACCAACTATATTCATTCTTTGTTTGATGTATAATTATTGTCCAAAGGTAAGAATTTTATGTTAGAATTTGTCGGAAAGTGCTGTTTTAGCATAGCACACAACGTACAAGTATTTATGAAGAAGGGGAATTTGGAACACGTCAGCCCGTAACTGGTGCTGGGTTTTGTTCCAAAGTTGAGTTACTTCCAACTGCTTCATAGTATTCCGTCCGCTGGTGCAAATGTTGATTAATTTACTGATGCTCAATTACTTCTGTCCGCCCCTTTTTCATAAATACTATGTTGGTGGCTGCCGCTTTTTTCCCATGCAAATAATTTATGAGTTTATAACTGTTCAATTTTATCTAACTTATTACCTTGATTCATAAATCAATGCTTCATAGGGACGCAATAAAACTTTGTTTTTTACACTATTTTTTTGTGGTAAATCAGCATAATTTGATGATATAATTTTTGCTTTACCGAGTGCAACCTTAGTCGTACTGTTTTTAGTAGAAAAATTTAGTAAAACATAAAATTTCTTACCTTTCAACTCTCTTTTGTAAGTATATACATTTGGGTTTTCGGTATCTAATAACGTATATTTTCCGTAAATTAAAGATGGCGTTTTTTTTCTTAAATCTACAATTTTTCTAAAATAATTTAATGTCGAATTTGGGTCTTTTTCTTGGGCTTCGGCATTAATAGTTTTGTGATTTTCATTTACCTTTAGCCAAGGAATTCCTGTTGTAAAACCTGCATTTACGTTACTATTCCACTGAAAGGGTGTTCGCCCATTATCTCGACAAGAAAATCTCATTTCTTCTAAAAGTTTGTTTATGTCGCCACCATTTTTTAGCTGATATTGATATTCGTTTAAAGCTGGTACATCTTTATACTCTTCAATATTTTTGAATTTAATATTAACCATTCCCAACTCATCTCCATTAAAATAAAAAGGTGTTCCACGCATGGTCATAATGAAAGTGGTGAGCATTTTTGAAGACAAATCTCTAAATTCTGGTGAATCATTACCGAAACGTGTAACCATTCGGGCTTGGTCGTGATTGGCTAAAAATATGGATAACCACCCTTTCTCAGCAAAAGCACTGTCCCAATGAGTAAACACTTTTTTGAAATGCATCAAACTATACCCACTCGATTTTGGAATATCTACGCCTTCAAAAGCATACGCCATATCCAATTCTTTTCTGTCGGCATCTACTAACTCGTGGGCTTCTTTTAGATTTCTACCTGCTCCTTCGGCAACACTGACGACATTGTATTTACTAAAAACTTGTTCGTTCATTTCCTTTAAATAATCATGCAAATGCGGTCCCATGGCATAATATTGAATAAAATTTTTTTCAAAGCCATCAGGAAATTTTGGATAGGTAATATCTTTCGAAGCAAACTGAAAAGCATCTAACCGAAAGCCATCAATGCCTTTATCTGCCCAAAATTTCATCATATCATATATTTCTTGTCGAAGTTTTGGATTTTCCCAATTCAAATCAGGTTGTTTTCTTGAAAAATAGTGTAAATAATAGGCATTTGTCAAGGAATCATATTTCCAAGCATCGTGGTTTATATCAAATAATGAATACCGATACGGCGGTTTTCCTTGCTCTGCATTCCACCAATGATAATAATTTCTGTAAGGACTTGTCCGTGAACTTCTACTTTGTCTGAACCATTCGTGTTGGTCACTACTATGATTTACAACTACGTCCATCACTAATTTTATATTTCTGGCATGAAGTCCTTTTAATAAGTCATCAAAATCTTGCATTGTGCCAAATTCTTTCATAATACTTCTATAATCACTAATGTCGTAGCCATTGTCATCATTAGGTGAACTGTAAATTGGGTTAATCCAAATAGCGGTAATACCCAAATTTTTTAGGTAATCTAATTCAGAGATAATTCCTTTTAAATCGCCTACACCATCGCCATCACTATCTTTGAAGCTACGTGGATAAAGTTGGTAAATAATGGCTTCTTTCCACCATTTCTTATCCGCATTGTTTGTGGGAATTAGCTGTTGAGCATTGGTTTTAGTGATAATCAATGAAAGCAAGGTAACATAAAAAAGTTTATTCATTTATAATATTTGATTAAGTTTTGAAACACTTAAATTTACGAGAGTCTACAAACCTGTTGGCTTTTTTGTTCATTTATGTTTAGTTCGAGTTCTTGTCTGCGGTTGCCACCAACGTACAGGGCTTGTGTTGCAGGTGGGGAATTTGAAACACGTCCGCCCGAACGTCCGCCGATATAAATTACTGCTGTTCAATTACTTACAAAAGTTTAGTAGGTTTCCGTCAGCCGAAACAAAAGTACAAAAAATTCCCAAAGTTCAATCACTTACGTCAGCCCCCACTTGCCACAAACCCATGTTGGCGGCGAGTGCCTTCTTATACGAGTACTTTACGTGATAGTCTCCAAATATTAAAGTTCCGAATTGTCCGCCACGTAAGTTACTATTTTCGTCGTCTTTTGTCGAGTTTGATAAATATATTAAATTCTAATGCCAATTATCCCACCAACGCTTGCAGAAGTTTAGTTTGTTAATTTCAATTGCGAGTCTAACGATGTTCAATTGTCCGTCTGTCGAATTTATGGCTATAAGTTATTTTGTCTGAACTGTCAAATACTTAATAATTCATCAACTATCGCTGATTTCAACAAATGTACTCTTAATCCCTTTATTCAAATACGTTTTCTGCCCGTAACTTGTCAGGTACGATATCATGTCCGCTGCTAAACCCCTATTTTGAAAACTCCAGTGGTTTGTCCAAAGCCGTAATTCCCCAACATTGTTTGTTGCGTCAAAATGTAAGACGTTAGTGCATAACACTGTCCAACATGCCGTTGAATTTCCATCTCTGTAATTCTCGTCAAAGGTTGTAAAGCATTCTTTGCATGCCTTCTCTGGGCAAGTTCGCTGTCATGTGAGGTAATCAGTTGTTCGCCACCAAATCGGCAAAAATAAGTTACTGTTCGTGCTGAAAATGAAGTACAAGACCATTTTACAATTTCGTCTTACGGCATAAACAAACATATTAAATTACAAGTTAATCCAATCGTCAGCAGTCACAAATGGTGGCAACAAGCAATAGCTCAAATGTCTAGCCAATGCAGACCTGCAAGGTTGTCCAAAGATTACTTTTTGTCCATATTGTGATATTTTACGTCAAATATACGTCTAGGTATTATTCGTCTGCGGATTTCTTTTGCATAACCACCAACGATAAGGGCTTGTGGTCAGGTGGGGGATTTGAAACACGTCCACCTTGAACGTCCGCCGATATAAATTACTGCTGTTCAATTACTTACAAAAGTTCAGTAGGTTTCCGTCCGACGGAACAAAAGTACAAAAGAAATCCCAAAGTTCAATATCTTCCGTCAGCCCCACTTGCCACAAACCCATGTTGGCGGCAGTTCTTTTTCATGTCATCTGTCAAAAGCATAATCTTTCAGCCCATCGAGTTCTGTTTTAATTTGTAATTCCCAAGCTAATTGTTTGTCTGCCAGCGAACCGTAATTAGTTTCTCTATCATAGACTACTCTTCTATTAGCAAAGTCTGTCATATTTTTTTGATTTAGTTCATCTACGAATTTTGTCCCTAATGCTATCCTTTTTCTGTTCTCTTTTAATTCCTTACGAAATTGTCGGGTGTAGATTTCGCAAATGTCAAAAAGTGTTTGTTGGTATCGGAGAGATTCTAAAACATGGTTTGTAGTGTCAATCCAAGAAGCTGAAACAATAAAATAGTTTCGGACTTTTTTGTTGAAGTTTTTGGTCATAAAATCAAATCCATTCACTTGAAAGTCAACGGAAAACTGTGCAAATGAAGGAGTATTCTGATTACTTAATTTAATGCCAAAATTATCAACTGTTATCTTTTTTGTCGCACTCCAAAAAATAAGATTGTCCTTTCCTACTTGTCCTAACGCAACAGATGAACTTATGATTAATGCCAATAAGCTAAATAAAATGCTTTTTACTGTCATTTGTGACTTTTAAGTTTAAATGTTAAATATTGCTGTACCCACAATCGTTTTGACTACTTTGGATTGTCCACTAACAGTGTTGTCCATTAATGTATGGTCAAATTTCTATTGATTTTCTGTCTTTCAGAATGTATCGTAACGTGACAGGGTAATTCTGGCTAGTGGGACTTTACATAACGTCCGCCCGAACGTTCCGCTGATATAAATTACCGATGTTCAACTACTTATAAAAATTAATGGTTTTTCGTCCGACTGAAACAAATTGTACAAAAGGTTTCTGTAAATAGTCGTCGGCCAACTTCCGTCAGCCACCGTTGCAACACAATCCAACGTTGGCAAGATCGATTTATTAACGGAGTTCTATGAGCAATATTGTCATTGAACACTGTCCAAGTTCTGAGCCCACCGAAGTCCCGACAAAAGCATTGCACGCCAACGAAAAGGGCTTGTGTTGCAGGTGGGGAATTTGAAACACGTCCGCCCGAACGTCCGCCGATATAAATTACTGTTGTTCAATTACTTACAAAAGTTCAGTAGGTTTCCGTCCGACGAAAACAAAAGTACAATAAGAATTCCCAATGTTCAATAACTTCCGTCAGCCCCCACTTGCCACAAACCCATGTTGGTGGCAGTATTTTTTATTTCCGTTTAAACGTCTTTACTGCTTTTTTTAGTCTGTCAATATTGCTGTCAAATTCTTGATTTGTCGAACCATAGAAAAGGTAGTATAAGCTGTCGCTGAACAGAATTACAAAATAGACTTTTTCTGGTTCTCCTGTCTTTTTGTCTTTGCTTGTTGAAATTATTTCATATCCTGAAATCCCATCAATCAAAATTTCTTCTGTTGTTTCAGTTTTTGTTATTTCGACTGGCAACTGTTTGAGTCGATTCAAAACAAATAATTTTTTGTCTTCTATTATTGTTTTTGAAAATGATTTTGCAATTGTTAAGGATGTCTTGTCCACGGATTTTGTTGGAAAAAGTCCATCTGTTGTGAAAGTTAACGCATTTGACATACTATTTGCAAAAAATAAATTACTTTTTGAAACTTCAATCTCATAATCAACAACATCAAATGGGTTAATTTTTCTGTCCGCTTCGTAAAAACTTGTAAGAATTGAGGTCTTAATTTCTTTTGCTATTTCTTTAAGATTGTTCGGTGAAGCACCGTTAATCATAATAGTTTCTTTGTCTGTCCCGAAACATAAAACAAATTTTGTGTAAATGTTTCCGTAAGCGTTTTGTTCGCCTGTTACCAAAATTGCTGGTAAATTATTTATGATTAAGTTCTCAATATCTTTTACCTCAACGCCTTGACTTAAAAAACCTGCCTTTGTAAGTCCTTTTGAAACTTCGATAAAAGGTCCAGGAATATCTAAAATCATAATTGTCGAACCGCTTTGTGTCTGTTGAAGTCCCAAAAAGTTAACTGATTTTAAAAATCCTTTGGGTGGAATTAAACTAATCTTTGTTCCAACAATATTTTGATGTTTAGAAGTCAAACTATTATTAGTTGTAGTCTGTCCGAAAATTGTAGAGAAATTTAAAGTTAAAATTGTAATGAGTAGGATTTGTTTCATGTGATTTTGTTGTCTGTCTGAGTCGTTATAATATTGC
>JAXHNU010000025.1:0-131027 GCA_034520175.1 Saprospiraceae bacterium | reverse complement strand
GTTAACAACCATTTTTTACCAAAAATAAGAACGACTAAATCTTCACTAAATGTAAATAATAGCACAAATGGAAAAAACCCGATTGCTGTCATTGTTAGCATTGTATTTATAAATAAAGCATTGATTTTTTTGGGTTCTGAATTAAGCAGATTTGCCGAATTTCCTAAAAAAACCTGCGATATAGCCCCCGTTAAAATATCAATTGGAATGCCAATAATTCGCTGCGCCATAAAAAAAAAGCCTGCCGTTTCTTGAGAAAAAAGAGTTCCTATTAAAATTATAGGTACGTTAAAACTTGCAAGATTCGCTAAGTACGAAGGCATACTCCACAAAGGAAAGCTTTTGTTTTTCCATAGTATTTTTTTGATAGACGACAAATAGTCCTTATTTAATATTTTTTTGACTAAATTATGCCTGTACTCCATCAGTGAAGCACTTAGTATTAGTATCGAAATAGTAAAGCCTATATTATAACCAATTATCAGAGAAAGGCTATTGGGCTGAAAAATGCCAAGGCAGATTTGAGAGACACCGATACAGACTAATTGAGAAGCCTTAGAAAGTGATATCAACAAAAAGTTTTTATTACTAACAGCGTAAGATTCTAATAAGAAAGAAATGGCAACCAATAATGTACTAAGCGAAATTAAAGCATAGTAATCAAAGACACCTTTGCTCGAATTTAGTATATTGGGTACTAATTTTACACAACCAAACAATAATAAGTAAAGTAGAGCAACAAAAACAATTATAATAAGCCCACTACCAACCAGCAACTGTTTTTTTTCATCGGGTTTAGCATTTATAGCAATAGCTAAATCATAACGCAGAGTTGCTAATACCCAAATTGTACTCACGATTGACTGAAACGCGCCAAAAGTACCAAAATGCTGTGGCTCATATTGTTTGTCAAAATAGCATTGACAAAAACATAACGCCTTGACCAAATAGAGTTCCTATCCCTATTATCAATGAGTCTTTGGCAAGGGCATTATTGAATAGTTTTACTTTCTTCAAAATTTATTCTAATTATTCTGGTTCTTTGACAAGTTTAGTGGAGGGGTTCTAGAGCAAACGCTTTTCTGCTCGCTTCGCTCACCAGAAAAAGGAAAAGTGGTTCATTTTTCAGAACTTTGCCAAAAAAATCGCACCACCTCTCCTCCTTTCACGAGCGAAAGCGACGTTCAAGGATTAATGCCTCCACTAAACTTGTCAAACAGCCATTATTCTTTATAGCCCTAATTGTTTGTATGCATGAAACGGGTAAGTTTACAGGATACTAAATTTGTATTTCTGCCACGCCTACCAGCCTGAAAAAAACTTATAAAAATGCTTTCTAAAAAAATAAAAAGAACTATTTGTCATTGACAAAGTTCTTAACCTCCCAACAAGAGGTAAATCGGAAAGCAATATTCCAATTATATCTTTTTTTTGTCTTTTTTCTTCACATTTTATTTCTCTTTCCAATTTCAAGACCACGTCATTGGGCAATTCATATTTGAATTTCTCTAAAAAAAGCTCTGGTGCTTTTAATCTTGGTGTAATTTTACGATTGTAAGTGTCAAAATCACTCATCATATTTATACTGTTTCCCTCATGCACGCGCCAATAATTACTAATTATACCAGATTGCTTTATTTGTATTTGTGGTAACATCGAGATAGCATACATCATCCAAGAATCTTCATTCGGGAGTGTTTCAGGCACTAGAAATATTTTGTCTAAAGCATTTCTTCCCATTAAATAAGAAGTACCTGTAAAACCACCAACACTCTCTTTTTTGGGTACAATCATTCCATCAAACTGCTTATGCACAGACATGCTTTTGAGCTTGGAAAGACCAACAGTCCACGAAGCGTTCTTGTCATTTTTTACTACGTCCCATCTTTGCCGTAAACTATCCATAGGCATAATATCATCTCCCGCGAACAAACACACAAATTCGCCCTTTGAAAGACTTTACACCTAGATTAAAAAGCTCTTACTTTGCAGGATTAGGATTGCGATGTAATTTAATTATTCGATTGGAATTTGCAATATTTTGTACAATTTGAAAAGTGTTATCATCTGAATTATCGTCAATTACAATAATCTCGTGATTCAAGCCAACTTGATTCATCACACTCTCAATGGCACTTTCAATGTAAATTTGTTCATTTTTTACAGCTATTACTACGCTGACATTTATGACTTTTTCTGAGGTATTCATAAGTTTTAGTTTAGTTTTGCTGGTTTGCTTTAAAAATCCACAAGATTGGTTATAGTATTGGTATTTAATTGAAATCTGTTTATACCCTTCAATTGACTAATTCGATGTATTTTTACAATCTCCAATAAGTCATTTTATCCATGTTCTCAGGTTTATATAAAGCCTTCAAATCCATTAGTATAGGTTTATCATTTGTAATTGAGAGGAAGTAATCTTGTTCCAAGGTTTTATAACCTTCATGAGCTACTGCAACGATGACCGCATCTTAATCTTCTGATGCTTTATCCGCCAGAGTTAGCCTATACTCGTGTGCCACTTCGTTAGCTGAAGCCCGCGCATCTGTGATGTGTACATTTACTGAGTAGTTCATTAACTCTTTGATAATATTGACAACTCTGGAATTACGTATATCAGCTACATTTTCTTTAAATGTTAAGCCCATGACAAGTACTTTTGCTTGACCAGGGTTTTTGCCATTTTGAATAAGCAATTGTACCAAACGTTTTGCCACGTAAGACGGCATATTGTCATTAAGCCTACGCCCACTTAGAATAACCTCAGGTGTGTAGCCCATTTGAGCAGCTTTGTAAGCCAAATAATAAGGGTCAACGCCAATGCAATGCCCACCAACTAAGCCCGGTTGAAACTTTAAAAAATTCCATTTAGTACCTGCTGCTTCTAAAACGGCTTTAGTATCAATGCCCATTTTATCAAAAATCATGGATAATTCATTGACAAAAGCAATATTAACATCTCGCTGAGAATTTTCAATGATTTTTGCCGCTTCTGCTACTTTTACGCTTTGTGCCCTGTAGATGCCTGCTTCGATTATATGTCCATACACTTGTGCTATCTCTTCTAAAGATTCTTTGTCGCACCCAGATACTATTTTTAAAATTTTAGTAAGCGTGCGTTCTTTATCACCTGGATTAATACGTTCAGGAGAGTAACCATATTTGTAATCTTTACCTGCCACCAATCCAGATAGTTTATCCACAATTGGCAAGCAATCTTCTTCAGTACAACCAGGATATACCGTTGATTCATACACAACATAATCCCCTTTTTTCAAGGCTTGCCCAACAGTGCGAGATGCTCCTTTAAGGGGGTTAAGGTTAGGTACTTTGTGTTCATCAATATCCGTAGGTACTGCCACAACAAAAAAATGTGCCCCCCTCAGTATATTTATGTCATTTGTAAAAACAATATCTGTGTTATCAAAAGCCGAAGACTCTAATTCTTTTGAGGGGTCTATATTACTCCGCATCAACTCAAGTCGGGTTTCATTTATATCAAAGCCGATGACACTAAAATGCTTTGCAAACTCCAAAGCGATAGGTAAGCCTACATATCCTAAACCTATTACTGCTATTTTTTTTCTTTTAAAACTAAAGATTTATACATAATTTGTTTTTAAAGTACAAGAGTTTGCTCCAATTAAACTTACTTTTTCTTCTTACTCCCAAAATTTAGTCTTGACAATAAAGTTTTCTTTTTAACATCTTCACCATAAGCGTATCCATAGCCATAGCCATAGCCATAGCCATAGCCATAGCCATAGCTATTACCTGTTGGAACGCCGTTAAGTACAATACTCGGATTTGGTAGTTTCTTATCCGTATAAAGTTTATCTATAATGCGTAATTGACCTTTTTTAGTTACACCAAAGCGTGTTACATAGACTGTTGTTGAAGCGTATTTGGCTAAAATAACCGCATCTACCACCATACCAATTGGAGGTGTATCTATAATGATAAAATCAAACGTGCTTTTCAGATACTCAAATAACTTGTCCGTCCGTTCTTGCATAATAAGTTCGGAAGGGTTTGGAGGAACTGGACCACTTGAAATATAGTACAACAAAGGATTGACCGTAGATGGGTGAATTATTTTGTTAATATCCACATCGCCAACTAAATAGTTAGTTAACCCCTCATTATCGTTTTTGTCGGAAGTATTTTGGAGATAAGAAGTTAACTTAGGTTTACGTAAATCGAAGCCAATAATAATTGTTTTCTTTCCCGATAGTGCCATGCTAACGCCTAAGTTAAGCGTCACAAAACTTTTCCCTTCTCCACTCATAGAAGAAGTAATCAGCACTGTTTTGTCAGTCGTATTAGCGAGCATAAATTGAAGATTAGAGCGCAGCAATCTAAAAGTTTCTACTGTTGCCGTTCTACTTCCTTTTTCTACTACAATTTGTTTATTCGACTCCTTGTTCATCGTTAAGTAACCCAAAAATGGCGTTGAGGTGCTGCTGGTAATATCTTCTTCTGTCTCAACAGAGTCATGTAACAAAACTAATATATATACCGTGGCTGCCGCAAGCAAAAGACCAATAAAAGTAGCAAGCGCAATGATTTGAATCTTATTAGGTTTAATTGGCTTGACCGAACTTATTGGAGGGTCTAACACGCGTGCATTAGAAACAGTCGTCGCCAAAGCAAGTGCTGTTTCTTCTCTTTTTTGTAAAAGAAACAAATAAATACTTTCCTTTAGATTTTTTAATCTTGTAATTTCCAATAGACCGCGTTCTTTTGTGGGAGTCTCGCGAAGTTGTTTGTTGACAATTGAGTTTTCAGATTTTAGTTTGTCTAAGGACAAATTTATTTCTTGTTGTAAATTATTTAAACTCGTTTCTATATTGTCTTTGATGACTTTACGCGTATCCAGAATTTGATTTTCTATTAAAATAACAGCCGTATTTTGTTTTTTTGCAAACTTCAGTAATTTTATGCGCTCTAATACTAATTTGTTATATTCTATAATTTGAAGAGCAATTGGCGAATTGTTCTCTACCAAATTAGTAGGCATTAGGGTAAAATCATTTTTAACTTCTTGGGTGTTAAAAGATTGTTTTAAAGCTTGAAACACAGATTTCTTAATTTCCAATTCAGTTATCTTGCCGTCAGCACTACCTATTTTAGTAAAGAGAAAATTAAGTCCCGATACAGCGTCAGCAGAAATCCCCTGTGCCTTTTTATAACTTTCAATATTACCCTCTGCTGCACTAACCTCGTTGTTTAGTAAATCTACCCGACTGTCTATAAATGCTAAAGCACCTTTGTCACTTCTATTTTTATCCTCAACCCCAAAATTATTGTATTCTTCAATCAATTTGGATACAATAGCAACACCTCTCTGTGGGATTTCATCTTCTAAACTAATGGCAATAGCATTAGAATTACCAGACCCTGAAGCACCTTTGATAGGCGTAACGCCTAATTTTAGCAGATACGCTTTACTGAGTGCATCAATATCACTGAAGCTAATAGAAAAATTCTTCTGTGTCGTTGCCTCATCAGTCCGTTTAGATATTGTAAAAGAACAACTGTCTATACTAAAGGGGACACCAAACCTACCATTTATTTTTTGCTTATCTCTAAAAACCTCAAAAGATGAATTATCTAAAACATTGACCTCAATAGTGTAAGTCTTATTACTTTCCCTAACTTTTTCTGAAAGAGAGAATGTGTCGACGGAAATTGGTTTACTCTCATAATACTGTGAATTTCTTAACCGTCCTTTAGCATAAATTATAGGATTAACTTTTAACTGAGTTAAAACTTCTGACATAAGCGTTCGAGATTTCAAAATCTCTACTTCATCTGCTGTGTTTGACGCATTGCCACTAAAAAGAGAGGACGCATCAAAATTACCAACTGATTTTGACGATTTTTGCTTGTCATCTTTTCTAATTAAAATAGTAGAAGATATTTTATACTCATCAGTTAAGTAGCGTGTATAAACTGCTGCTAAAGCTGCGAAAAGAAAAGGCAATGTAAACTAATAGATACCAGTACCGTCTTATTAACCCCAATGTACGGCGTATGTCTATTGGTTTCTCGTCTTCTTGTAGGTTTGCAATAGAATTAAGTTGTTCTGTATTATTCACTTAACAAATTATTATTTTTTGAAAAGTAAGTAGAGAGTAATGAATGCTGCTGAGAACAGACAATGCCAGTTGACCAATAGAGCTGAAAATAAGGATTCAATTGGCTGCTGTATTGCACCTGTCTTATTTTTTGAAGGTTCTACATATACAATATCATTTTGCTGTAAGTAGTAATAAGGTGAGGTGAAAAGATTCCTTATCTTTCAAATTTATTTCGCCTTGCTCACGAATACCATTGGATTCTCTAATAACAATAATGCGCTCACGGTTACTGAAAGGTGTCAAGTCTCCAGCCTCACTTAATGCCTCAAGTATCGTAAAGCGTTCACCTGAGATGTGCAAGGTAGAAGGTCTTTGAACTTCTCCTTGAACAGATACCTTAAAATTAATAAGCCGAATATTTACTGAGGGATTTTCTAAAAAAATAGATACTTTTTTCAAAACTTCTTCACGTAATTCTTTAAGTGTCAAGCCCACAGCTTTAATCGCCCCAATACTCGGTACATTGAGCATACCATCACTACTAATAAGGAAGGTGTTTGGCGCAATCGGGGTAGTTGTTTGGACGCTTAATTGTGTAGGTACAAGATTGTATGGAGTAGATAAAACACCATCAGGAGACATAACAATAAGTGCCAAAATATCATTGACTTGTAACTTCAAATCCGCTTGATTTGTGATTTCCTGCTTAGGTAGTTTAGATATTGTCGGCTCTTTTTCTTTACCACTTCTAAAATTTATAAGTGCTTCATGTGATACACAAGAAGAAAAAAAGCATAAAATAAGACTGAATAGCAGTGCTAATTGTTTCCGCATTGTTAAATTGATTGATAAATAGTCGTGTTTTTAAACCTATAATTGGTTAAAACTTTCTGAACTTCGGGCATTTTCATCTGCTCTTTTAAAGTTTCTATATGCCTAAGATGGTGAGCATCTGTGCCAATAAAATCAACGAGCTTGTCGTCTAATAACCGAAAAGCTGTTTTTTTGACGGACTCTCCGTAGTATCCTGTAAGCGATAAAGTATTCACTTGAAGTAATACACCTTTTTCCTTTATTTCGCTGTACTCAATATAGCTTTTATGAAAATAAGGATAACGTTCTGGATGGGCTAAAATCGGTTGATAACCTTTCAAAGACATTTTAAAAAAATAGTCTTCCCAACCGCGTGGGGGAGCGTAAAAACCCATTTCTACTAAAACGTAATTGTCCCAAAGGGTCAGTAAAGGTTGTGTATCTAAAAGTTTTAGAAAATACTCATCTAAGTAATACTCTGCGGCAGCGTGCAAGGTAACATTGACCCCCTCAGTATGTAAACGATTTTGAACATCTTTTAGACCACTTAAAATCACTTCTGATGAGTTCTCATAATGGTCAGACATAACGTGAGGCGTCGTAATAATGTGCTTGTAGCCTAAAGCCACTAATCCTTTAATTAAGGTTACAGAAGTTTCAATACTATCCGAACCGTCATCAATGGCAGGTATAAAATGGGAATGCATGTCAGTGCCAATGTGGGAGAAATCAACTAAGGGTGCAACACTTGTTTTTTTCTTGAAAAAATTGAACATTGGCTGGATTTATGTCACTTTATTGAGTGCGCGAAATTGTGTTACTTGGAGGCAAAAAAGATTGGAATCAGATAAGGCTTCGCCATTCATGTGTCTTGCACACATGATTTGATTGAAAGAAAAATGTATAATTCGTTATAAATGTTAATAGCACGTAAATACTGTTCACAAATTGAGTAGCAAAATTACTCAAATATTCTTTTTCCACAAAGCATTGGTCACAAATTTTACAAAAAATAATAATTAAAAAAATATCAATACTCTAATTAGGGTATGGTTAATAAAAATTATTTTATTTACAATAATTTTATTTATGTTTAGCTGATAATTTTAACTAACTATAAATGAATATTTTATATAACTAATTAAAAATAAAAAAGCATTTGTAGAGTATTTTTGCATATATTTTAAAACAATTATAAAAAATAAAAATAAACAAAAAGTGTTGTTTAAAATAAAAACATTCTTATACTTGCACCGTAAACTTAAGGTGTTAAACTAAAAGGTATAAGCTGCTATGAATCACTTTTCAAAACAACAGGTGGAGCAATTAGCTCCCGATGCATCTTCCTTAAAAGCAGGAAAAGATTTGGCTAATTTGGCTAAGTGGGTCACACTTGGCATAAGCGACCGTGCTTTGTGGGGAGAGGTGCAGGGTTCTGGCAAAAATCCTTATCAGACACAAGTTGACGGCAACTCTACTGCCTTCAAATGCTCGTGTCCAAGTCGTAAATTTCCTTGCAAACATGGTTTGGGCTTGCTCTTTCTTTTCGCCGAAAATGCCGCAAATCTTAAACAAACCAACGAACCTGCCTGGGTTAAAGATTGGATAGACAAACGGCAAGAAAAAGCGGAGAAAACACCCGCCTCAGTATCAGAGGAAAAAAATGACGAAACAGACGAAAAAAAGGCGAAACAAAAAGCCAAAACCCAAGACGACCGCCTTGCAAATGCACAAGCGGGAGCGGCTGAATTGGAATTGTGGCTAAAAGATTTACTCCGCAACGGCTTTTTGTCTATTCCAGAGAAAGCTCCTGCTTTTTTTCAAAAAACAGCAGCCCGTATGGTGGACGCAAAAGCCACAGGTTTGGGCAATTTTGTAAAGGGATTCAACAGAATCAATTACTATAATGGTACAACATGGCAATCTGAGGTATTGGAACAAGCTGCTAAGACTTTTTTAACACTTGAAGGATTCAAGAATTTAGAAAAACTCAGCACTCCAATATCCGATGACATTAGAAGCCTCGTTGGTTGGTCTGCGAAACAAAAAGAGCTTTTGGAAGATGAAAATGCGGAAGCCTTGACAGATGAATGGCTTACACTCGCCCGATTGACCGAACGAGAGGACGATTTGACCATTCAACGCCATTATCTATTGGGTTTAGAATCGCACCGTTTGGCAATGATTTTGGATTTCGCCTACAAAAATACGGCAATGCCCACTTTGCTCATGCCCGCAACTGCCACAAAAGCCACGCTTGTTTTTCAACCTTCAAATGCTTTGTTGCGGCGTGCATTTATCAAAAATCAAGGGGCAAATACGTCTAAAATCACGACAGCCTTTAAACCTCTTGCAAACTGGACAACCGCACAACACGATATAGTACAGCATCTTCAAAAATTTCTATGGGCAGATGATATTGTTCAAGTCGTTGCAGATTTAAGCCTCGCAAGCGATGGAATGGCGTGGTTTCTGAAAGATACTGAGGGGTCTATTCTGAAACTCAATCCGCAGTTTTCGGAGGAAAAAATCTGGCAACTACTCGCTGTATCGGGCGGTGTAGCCAAAACATTTGCTATGTTGAGAACAAAAGAAACGGTACTGCCTCTGGGGATTTTTGAAGAAAATACCTATCAAATTTTATAAAAAATGTAATTACTCACTTGTGTTACGCAGATGTGCTAAAAATGCCGTAGGCATGAACAATTTTGTAGCGGCGGATTTTAATCCGCCGAAAGTTTAAAACCGATTATTTAAGAGCCGTAGGCTCGGTGCATATAAATAAATATGGGTCGAGCCTACGGCTCTTAATGAATAAGGTATATACGCTTTCGGCGGATTGAAATCCGCCGCTACAAAATCGGTCGAGCCTACGGCTCTGCGTAACATTAGTTACTTAGTTTCTCCACAGATTTTCACAAGACTTGTTCCGACCTTCATCGGAATTAACACGGATTAGAACGAAATTTCTTGAAAAATTAGCTTGAAATAAATCAAAATCGAGCTTAATCCGTGTTAATTCCGATGAAGGTCGGAACAAGTCTTGTGAAAATCTGTGGAGAAGCTAAGTAATGATTAAAAAATAATCAATGGCTTGGAATGAACTCGTAAAAATGGCGTTACTCGGGACAGAAAAACTGCCCTTGCAAACTGCCGTTTTACCAGATAAAATAAGAGAAATTCTTGACAAATCGCCCGAAAATGACCGTGAAGCGGCGTTTTTGAAAGCTGCCGCTTTGACGTGGTTGTACGAAAAAGCAGGGCAAAAACCCAATAATACGCCTTTACCCAATATTCCCATCGCCGATGCAGAAACCTTAACAATTGCCCCCCCTCCCTACAATCCCGTTTTTCAACGCTTATTGAGTGAGGAAAAACTGCCAATTCACTTATTGCTGACCGTTTTATTGGAGAAAATGGCGGACAAAGACCTCATTTTACCACACGATTTAATCGTTCCTATTCTTAGCATCGCTGAAAAAACGGATATAAAAAACAAGCCCAAACTACTGCAAAAGGTAGTGGGCGAACGCGGTAAATGGCTCGCCCCATTCAATAAAAAATGGGCATTTTTGACACCAAAACCCGTGGATAATATATGGCTTGAAGGCTCAAATGCCGAGCGACGCGATTTATTGGAAACCTTGCGGCAAACTGACCCAGTACAAACATTCGCGTATATCGGAGAGGTATGGGACGAAATCAACGCAAACGAACGGCGCGGCTTTCTAAAATTATTGGAACAGTACCCAAGTGACAATCCCGATGAATTGGCGTTTTTGGAACGCTTATTTGAAGAATTGTCCGATGAAAAACTCTTGAAAAAAGAGATGAATCGCTTAATGCGGGAAACGGTTGTTGGTATTTTGCTGCTTAATCCTAAATCAAATTTGTACAATTTTGTTCTTGAAAATTTTAAAAAATACGTCAAAATTGAGAAAAAACTATTGGGTTTGTCCTCAAAAACAAAAATAGTGCTACCCGAAGTCTATGACGACTTTTTAAATCTTGACAATCTTGAACATTTATTTGGTGTGAAAAAAACGGGCGGTGAGTTGATTCCAGAATTTATGATGCGCCAATTTTTAACCTTGCTGCATCCACAATTTTGGTCAACAATTTTAACGGGTTCTTGGGCGGACGACCTCAAAATCATCGCAAATACTGAGGGGGTCGGTAAAGACATAAAAAAGCACCATTTGATGTATTTAGCAGCCGCAGCTGCCAAATCCAGATACCGAAACTGCGCTTTAGATATTTTAAAAACGGCTGATATTAATGCCACTACCCTACCCCTTTTCGGCTTGCTGACAGATGAAGAATTGGGAAAAATGGCGTTTGAAAAACTAAGCGACCAAAATTTAGCGGACTTTGTAGATGCCTTAAAAAGCCGTAATAAAGTGTGGTCAAGGTCTTTTAGTCAATTGATTATCAATTATTTAGCGCAAGCGAATGACCAAATTAGGCGCAATGCCGATGCCGCTAAAAACGCTTGTCTCCATTTTGACCTCTCAGTATTGAACGAATTGTATGACTTATCACGCAAAGAATTTACAGATTACAGGGGACAACAATTGAGAAGTGAATTGATTTTTCCAATGATTAAATTATTAGAATACAGACTTGAAATAGAGAGATTACTCTAATCAATCTAAGACAGGTCAGAAAATCAGCAGTTTCCGCTTTGGCTTTTCATGGCGGCGTAGCTGCCAAATCTCGGTAATACTGAAAGATACGAATTGATTTCTCTAAGCAGTGTAACCGCTAAACCGCTTGTTTTGCGGTTACACCGCATCATAAAGTGGGCGTTTGTCGATGTTATTACCGAGATTTGGCAGCTACGCCGCCGAAAAGCCAAAGCGGAAACTGATGTCCGAAAATCGTGCAAATCTGTAAATCATGTAATTTTGTCCATAAAAAAAATAAAAATATGAAAAACGTCTTACGTCAACACGCCGAACTTCAATTTGCTGAAGAACTCGCAGAATTGAAAAAACACGATACAGGCGAAATACCCGTCAATTGGCTTATGTCGCCGCGGTCTGTGGTGACTTATTTGATGGGCGGCAAACTGAAAAATGGCTTTGAAGTATCACCAAAATACATTGGTAGTCAAAGACTTATGGAAATTGCCGTTGCGACACTCACGACTGACCGTGCTTTATTGCTCTATGGTTTGCCGGGTACTGCCAAGTCATGGGTATCAGAACACCTCGCCGCCGCTATTTCGGGCGACTCAACGATGCTGATTCAAGGCACGGCGGGAACGGGCGAAGAGGCAATTCGGTATGGTTGGAACTATGCAAGATTATTATCCGAAGGTCCAAGCGAACAGGCTTTGGTCGTGACACCGATGATGCGCGGCATGAAAGAAGGTAAAACCGTGCGGATTGAAGAATTAACCCGCATCGGGGCAGATGTGCAAGACACTTTAATCACGATATTGTCCGAAAAGATGATGCCGATTCCTGAATTAGATTCGGAAGTGCAAGCAGTTCAAGGTTTCAACGTTATTGCGACCGCAAATAACCGCGATAAAGGCGTTAATGAATTGTCGGGCGCATTGAAACGCCGTTTTAATACGGTCATTTTGCCCGTTCCCGAAACCGCAAAAGAAGAGGTCGAAATTGTGCAACGCCGCGTGGCAAGCATGACTAAAGCCTTCAAATTGCCCGTAGAAGCTCCTGCTTTGGTGGAAATTCAACGGATTGTGACTATTTTTAGAGAATTGCGGGCGGGTGTGACGGCAGATGGCAAAACGAAAATTAAAACGCCGACAGGCAGTATGTCACCTGCGGAAGCGATTTCCGTAGTGAATAGTGGTTTGGCACTTGCCGCACATTTTGGCGACGGACGATTGACGGCACAAGACATGGCGGCGGGTTTGGTCGGTGCAGTTGTCAAAGACCCCGTTCAAGACAAAGTGGTATGGAATGAATATCTTGAAACGGTCATAAAAACCCGCGAAGAATGGCGAGATATTTATCGCTCTTGTAAAGAAATCGTGATGTAAACCCAAATTAAAATTCAATGGCAATTACAATTTTAGGCATTAGGCATCACGGCGTTGGTTCGGCGCGAAATGTTGTGGACATGTTGGAAAAACTAAAGCCCGACATGATTTTGGTCGAAGGTCCACCCGAACTTGACGCGGTGACTCAATGGGTCGGCGAAAAGGATTTGAAACCACCTGTCTCTGTCTTGTGTTACGATGTGGACAGTCCTCAGCGTGCCTCTTTCTATCCATTTGCGGAGTTTTCTCCCGAATGGCAAGCCATGATTTTTGCCAAAAAGAACAACGTGCCTGTGCGCATGATGGATTTACCTATGTCTATTTCGTGGGCTTTGCAAGATGCAAAACGGCAAGAAGCAGCCGCAAAAAATGAAGGAACAACTACCGATTCAAGGCTAAAAAACACTAAAAATGCTGTTTATACTGAGGGGTCGCTTTTTGATACTGACGACGCTCACGTTCGGGAAACTTTGAAAGTTTCCCGAACGCCAGAAAATTCGCCGTCTATTATCAATAATACTGCATTAGAAAGCAACGATTTATTGATAAAACCGATTGATGAAGCTGCCGAAATAGAACTACCTGTTGCCCGTGACCCGATTGGTCATTTTGCTAAAATTGCGGGTTACGACGATTCTGAAATGTGGTGGGAGCATCATTTTGAGCAACGCTACGCGCCAAATACTGCCGAACAACATTTTGAAGCCATTATGCTGATGATGTCGAATTTACGCGAACATGATATTAAATCGTCTTTAGATGAAGAAAATGTTTGGCGAGAGGCATACATGAGTCAATTGATTCGGCAAGCCCGCAATGAAATGTACGATAATATTGTCGTTGTGTGCGGTGCTTGGCACGCGCCCGCTTTGTTGAATTTGGACAAAACGGAAGCTGCCCACGCGAAAATCATTAAGAAAATGCCAAAATCCAAGATAAAAGTCGGTACAACTTGGATTCCGTGGACGAATGATAGACTTTCCATGTCGAGTGGTTACGGGGCAGGCATTGTGTCGCCGGGGTGGTACAGCCATGTTTGGAAAAAACCGAAAGACAAAGGCGAATTGTGGTTGACAAAAGTGGCTCAGTTGTTTCGGCAGAAAAAAATGGACATTTCGACGGCACACGTCATCGAAGCCTATCGGCTTGCCGAAGCGGTGTCTGTACTGAGAGGTAGGTCACGTATGGGTTTGTTGGAACTCAACGAAGCCACGCAGACGGTGATGTGCATGGGCGACGGCATTTTATTAGAATTGGTCAAAAAAGAACTGATTGTGGGTCATGGCATCGGAAAAGTTCCCGATTCATTGCCCAAATTGCCTTTACAAGCTGATTTTGAAGAAAAAGCCAAGAGATTAAAAATCGCACAAACGGCTGATTTTAAAGATATTGAATTGGATTTGCGCAAAGAATTGGACTTAAATCGTTCCATTTTTTTGCATAGACTAACCATTCTGGGCATCAATTGGGGCAAAGAATCGGCTATTTCTTCCAAAGCCAAAGGCACTTTCAAAGAGGCGTGGCGATTGCAATGGAAACCCGAAATGCTGATTGATTTGATTGAAAAAGGCATTTGGGGCAATTCAATTAATGAGGCTTCTTCTAAATTTTTGTTGGACAAAGCCACTCAAACGCAATCAGTGGGTGCATTGTCGGAATTGATTCAAACGGCAATTCCTGCTGAATTATTCACGGCAATAGAAGTTTTGTTGCAAAAAATCAATGATTTAGCCACTGTTTCGGCGGATATTTTGGAATTAATGGCGGCAATTACGCCCCTTGCTGATGTGAGCCGGTACGGTAATGTCCGAAAGACGGATTTAGTGGCAATCAATACGCTCGTAGAAGGCTTGATTTTGCGGGTCTGCATTGGCTTACCTAATGCCTGTTATGGACTCGATGATGCCGCATCGCAACAAACATTTGAGCAAATTCGCAAGGTCAATGACGCGGTTCGTTTATTGGAAAATCCTTTTTTGCGTGCCGAATGGTTCAAAACTTTGGGGCATCTGACGGACAAAACGGGCGTTCATCCCGTCATTCGCGGCTGTACAACCCGTCTGCTTTTTGACGGAAAAGAGTTAGACACTGAGGGGGTCGCTGTTAAGTTCAGTTTTGCCCTTTCGACGGGCAACGAGCCGTCTTTTTCAGCGGGTTGGGTTGAAGGTTTTTTGAAAGGTAGCGGAATGATTTTGCTCTACGATGACTTGCTCTGGAATTTGCTCTACAAATGGGTTGCCGAACTTGAATCTGACACATTCACGGAATTATTACCAATTTTACGCCGAACTTTCTCAAAATACGCTGTTGGTGAGCGTCGGCAATTGGGTGAAAAAGCCCGCAAAGGCATCGTTTCAGAAAGTGGTCAAACGGTTCAATTTTTGGACAATTTTGATTATGTATTGGCGGATTCGGTGCTGCCTTTGGCGTTGGAATTGTTGGGTTTTTCTTGAAAAAGGGGGTTATACCATTGTCTGAACTATGATTCTTATGATTCTTATGATTTCTATGACCAGATTAGGGTGTGTATTTCATGAAATCATAAAAATCATAATTCAGACTAAGTAGTTAACCCAAGTTTTGTGGTATAAAAACGCGGAACCTCGCCGCGAAGAAATTCTAATGGAGCGAGCCGTTTTTTTTGTTGAAAATTTGGGCTTTGCCCAAATTTTCAACAAAAAAACGGCTCGCTCCGAAAAAATCCCCCGCGCCGCCGAAGTCGGCGGGTTTTTAGGCACTACCACAAAACTTAGATTAGTTACTAAAAACAAACATTTACAAATGAAAAATGAATTAGCAGTGTTTGAAAGCAAAACCATTCGCAGCATTGAACACAATGGCGAAATGTATTTTTCGATAGTAGATATTATCGAAATATTGACAGGTTCACCCAATCCGTCGAATTATTGGAATATGCTCAAGAAGCGCGACAATCAACTTTACACGGTTTGTGTAAAGTTGAAATTAATGGGTCTTGATGGTCGGGCACGTCCATCAGATTGTGCCAATACTGAGGGGGTGCTGCGCATCATCATGTCCGTACCTTCCCCAAAAGCAGAGCCTTTAAAATTGTGGCTCGCACAAACGGGCAAACAAGCGATTGATGAAGTTTTATCAATTTTGGTGCAATGTTATTGAAAATTAAAAAATAGGGTCTGTTTTTTTGAAAATCAATACGCGGCAATAAGCGTTTCCGCAGGAATTTTCAAGGCTTCGTGCAATTTACGAATCATCGCCAAACTCAATTTGCGTTTGCCACTTAAAATTTCAGATTTTCGACTCCGAAAACCTAATATTTTGTTCAATTCGCTTTCATCTAAGCCCATTTGCTCTATTTGACATTTTATGGCATCAAGCGGATTCAATGGCAAAATAGGATAATGTTCTTCCTCGTAAGCGTGTACGAGCAGCGATAACACTTCCAATTCATCGCCTTCAGGCGAGCCTTTTACAAGGTCTAACTGCATTAGATTGTAGATACGCTCTAACGCATTTTCGTATTCTCCCTTAGTCTTTATTAATTTTAACATATTTTAATTCTTCAATTTCTATTTTATCGTACTCGTTGTGTGTACCAAACCAAATAATAAATATTTTTTGAAACGTGTATTCTACGTCCGCTACCAACCTAAATTTATTGCCGTGAATATTAAAAACAACTCTTTTTTTATTGATAATTGAAGCATTACCCAACTGCTCTTTCAACTCACTGCTATTTGCCCAATCAGCTTCTTTGGCTATCGCATACCACGAACGCAAGGCTTTTTCAGCAAGGGGATAGTTTTCAATAAACTCCACTAATGTACCTCGATTGTGTATTCTCATTTAACGTTTTATTGTTAATTATCGCAAAGGTAATACGTTACCAATACGGTAACAAATTTTTTATGCAAGTACCTAAAATAATATTCTCAAAGGAAAAACGTCAAATTAACCTCTGCTGTTTGTCCAAGATTCAAACCCATTCTGTAAATAGGCACATCGTAGGCAAAATTCAGCAAAATGGTTTTAGCCGTTGCATTCATTGATTTTTTAGTGCCGCCTATCTGCCAGCCACTTTCAATATGTATCCACTTGCCCGTGCTAATGCCCAAACCCAGTAACAAGGATTTTGAAATTTGACTTTTGACATTCACGGTTGCACTAAGCGGATTTTTTTGTATAATAGATTGATTGTCAATGGTTGATTGCCACCTCAACCAGATAGAAGGTTGAAAAGTCATCCCTTCATTGAATTTTCCTGCAATAAGGTGAATTTGAGGTTTTGCATTAACGACTTCAACTTGATTGTTCACTCTACCCACCGTTATCAAACGTGGCGATGACAAACCCACGTAAAAACTTTCCGTATTGGTGTAAAATACGCCCGGTGTCAATTCAAAAAAACTTTGCCCACCACTTACTTTCTGCTCCCTAATGATGTTATCCACGGTTTCATCGGGAATATTTTGGTCAAAACGGACATTTTTGAAGGCAATGCGTTGGTGTAAATACCCCGCATTGAAACCAAAAAACAGTTTGCGATTGCGCCCAGACCAATGCCCAAAATCTAATGTTATTGGATAGGCATAGTTAAAATAGAGGGTGTTGTTTTGAATCGCGCCCGCAGGTTCGCCGTACAAACCAAAACCATATTTGGCATTGAGTTTTCTACCCTTCTCAATAATCATGCTTTCAAAATGCACATTGTAATTGGCAGGTGCATCTTTTACCCCAATCCATTGTTGCCGATACGACACGTTGAAGATGTTTTCAGCACCTTTCGCCTGTACAAAAGCAATATTGGGCGCAGCAGGATTGATAATCTGCCAATTCCTTTGGTACATGCTGTAAAAAGCAAATTGTTGCGCAGAAAGTACGAAAGGTAACAAGCACAAACTTGTTAAAATGAAATAGCTATAAATATTTTTCATATAGTTGTTGTTTTTTATAAATGCTTAGTTAGCCACTAATTACACTAATTAACCTAAGTTTTGTGGTAGTCATTCAAAGCGCGCCGCCTTCGGGGCGCGGGGAGTTTTTTTCGGAGCGAGCATGAAGAAAATTCAATCCGCAAAAAGATTAATAACCCCTTTTATGGATTTATTGACCTCACCTACTTTTAGAATTAAAATATAATAATAGCCGCTTGTAGGCGCAGTTTTTTGTTGATTTGATGAGCGACCGTCCCATTTTTCGTAAGGTTGTGCTTTAAAAATCATTTCACCCCAACGATTGATAATGTACAACTCTTCTGCCTTTACATCGCTGGAACAACCTGCAAGACCAAGATATTTTGCGGGGTCAAAATAATCATTGACACCATTGCCGCCAGGCGTGAAACCATTAGGGATTTGATTCACAAGGTCATCTAAACACTTTTCTTCCGTATTCTTCTTACACGTCACAACCACAATAGAAGGCGGAGACACACAACCGTCACTATTTGTTACTGTAAATGTATAATTCCCTTCGCCAAGATTTTTTACGGTTGTACTCGCACCTGTCCCCTTTCCGCCCGTTGGTGTCAATGTCCAACCTTTGTCGGGTAAGCCACTTAATACAACGCTGCCTGTTTTGGAGGAATCGCAAGGCGGCATTGTGATTGTGCCTACTAAAGGTGCGAGTGGCGGTGTGGGCGCGGCATTAATCACCACGTTTGAAGTTGCCAAAGACAGACAAGATGCAGCGTTTGTGACCGTAAAAGTATATATTCCCGCAGGTAAACCCGAAATATTTGTCCCTGTCGCCGTTCCTGTTGACGTAATTGCCCCAGGGTTGCGGGTCAATATCCATGTACCTGTTGCGGGCAAACCACTTATGGAAACTGTGCTTGTGGCAACCGTACAAGTGGGTTGCGTAATTGTTCCAATGATAGGTGTTTCTGGTTTGACTGCCGCGTTGACTACAATATTAGTAGAAGATACGGAAGTACAACCTAAAGCATTGGTGACAATATACGTGTAATTACCCACTAATAATCCCGTAATTGTCGTGCTTTTGCCTGTGCCTGTCGTTGTCACGCCGTCTGGACTGCGTGTTAAAGTCCACGTTCCTGTGTTTGGTAAACCACTAACAAAAACGCTGCCCGTCCCAACCGTACAAGTGGGTTGAGTAAGCATTCCTACTGAGGGGGCATTTGGATTGCCCGTACTTGGCGTAATAACAATATTTGCCGTAGGCGATGATGTACAGCCCATTGTAACAGTATAAGTGTAAGTACCTGCGCCTAAGCCTGTAATCGTCGTTGTTACGCCTGTGCCCGTGGTCGTTACACCATCATTGCGGGTTAAGGTCCATGTGCCTGTATTGGGCAAACCATTTAAAACAACGCTGCCTGTGGCAACCGTACAAGTTGGTTGTATTAGTGTTCCTATTGAGGGGGTACTTGGAATAATCCCACCATCTTTATTAATAACAATATTTGCCGTTGGCAATGAGAAACAACCTGTACTATTGGTTACACTAAACGTGTAATTTCCTATCTCCAACCCTGCAATTGTTGTGCTTGTATCTGTGCCTGTGGTTATTACACCATCTGGGTTGCGGGTTAAAGTCCATGTACCTGTGCTTGGTAAGCCATCTAAAACAACACTACCTGTCGTAACTGTACAAGTGGGCTGGGTTATTGTTCCTACTGAGGGGGTACTTGGAACAGAAGGAGCAGTATTAATAACGATATTTGACGTTGCGGCAGAAGTGCAACCTGTACTACTCGTAAGGGTATAAGTGTAAGTTCCCGCCATTAGTCCCGTTATTGTCGTACTTTCGCCTGTCCCTGTTGTTGTTACACCGTCATTGTGGGTTAAAGTCCATGTGCCTGTGCTTGGCAGACCATTTAATACAACATTGCCTGTGGCAACCGTACAAGTCGGTTGCGTAATCGTTCCTACTGAGGGGGTGTTTGGAGAAGAAGGTGCTGCATTGATGACAATATTTGGGGTTGATGCAGAGGTACAACCCAAATCGGTACTTACAATATAAGTGTATGTACCGGGTGGAACACCCGTAATCAGCGTACTGTTACCTGTGCCTGTGCGGGTCACTCCATCGGGACTTCGGGTGAGTGTCCATCTGCCTGTACTTGGTAAATCTCTTAACGCAATACTACCGTTTGGAATGGTACAAATTGGCTGTGCAATGAGGTCAACTACGGGGCTTTTAGTCGTGCAAGCCAATATTTTAATCGTAATCTTCCGACTATTGAGTGTCAAAAGTGGTGCGGCAGGATTGGTCACTCTACACACAAAAACACCCGTGTCGGAGGTGGGAAAATTTGGAATAACCAGTTTATTACCGCGTAAAACGCCGCCATAAGTCACCCCATTTCTGTACCATTGATAATTATTGGTCGTTAATGCACCGTCAATTTTCAGTTCATCAATCGTTATTGTGCTGCCAACGGTGGCAATGATTGTTTTTTCTGTACCAATAGAATCCTGTGGGGCATACCCACCAATGGAATATTGATAATCGGTCACACAATTTTGTCCTGCACTATTGAGGTAAGTCATATTGGGCAGAAGGTCATCGAAGGTCAGTTTGTTGTTTTTGACCGATAAGTAAAAACGTTGGCTGCTCAAAGGAGGCAAACTATCAAACTGATTGCTGTTCAGATTGATAAAGGATAAATTATAATTGACGGGCGTTGCGGGTACTTTGGGTATTGTTCCCGTAAATTTATTGCCCGATAAACCCAGATATTGTATTTTGGGCAAACGAAACATAAAATCAATTTGGGCGTCTCGTCCCGTCAAACCACAGTCATCAGCGAAAAAATGACGCAACGAATCACACGTACCAAAACCCGTTGGCAGTGTCCCGCTAAAGTTGTTGGTATGTATATCTACTTCGTATAATTTTTTAAGATTGCCTAATTGAGTGGGTATTGTTCCCGTCAAATTATTTTCGTAGAGATGTAAAACCCCCAATTCACGCATATTGCCCATTTCTGGCGGAATAATGCCCCGCAATTCTGGATTTTGAATCACGACAAAAACACTTAAATTTTTGAGTTTGCCAAAAGAGGCGGGAACACCACCCGTTATTTTAGATTTTCGTAATCTAAAATAATTAAGGTTTCTAAAATTCGACATATCGGGCAAAGTGCCACTCAAAAACTGTACATCATTGCCTTCTGAATCAAATTCTTCCAAGCCCGTCAAGGTACTCAAAGCGGCTGCTGGCAACGTTCCATTCGCTATGACCCCATAACCGGGCTTCATATTGATGCCTGTAACGCATAAATTCTCACTAAAAAACATGCCTGGCGAACCACCACCCCACGCCTGACTATTACTGAGGGGTTGGGTAATGGGCCAATTTAGGTTGAGTGCGTTGCTCATTTGCACCAAAACTAAGGAATCATTGCCGCGAGAACAGTTGCAATTACGGCTTAAATAAAAATTGACGCTATCAATATGCCCAAAAATAGGGCGTGTGCGGGTCAAGCAATAGCCCGCCGCTTTGACCGTAACAAAATTATTGTAACGAATAGGTGGAAAGTTCTGGCAGACAGAACAACAGTTCAAATTGAGGCAATAAAAACCTTGTGCATTGCTATTAGTTACCGAAATAGGGCATGTTGGGTCGCCTATTATTTGCGCCCCTACAATCGGCAAACCTGTATCGTAATCTATAATTCGTCCACAAACGGGACCTAATTTAAAAGGTTTTTCACAATTTTGAGCTGCAGCCTCACGGGACGATAGTAAAAGAAAAAACAAGCAATAAAAAAAAATAAAACACGTGTCATAACTCTTCATAATGTTTGAATTTGATAAAAAAGCAAAATTTAAAATGACTAATCGTTGTATAAGTTTTGCTTAAAGTCATGGGTATTTTTCTAAAAATATGTTTGGCAATTCAAATAAACGGTGATTTATCATAATTACCTAATTTTACAATCTTTTTTTGTGGATATTTAGCTCATTTGCCGATATTTTTGTAGTCACTTAGGTTATTGCTCGCTTCGCTCGCAAAAAAAGAAAAGGTGGTTCATTTTTCGACTTCGCCGAAAAATGAACCACATTCCCCCTTTCTGCGCGAGCGAAGCGAGTGTGGCACAACTTCCGTGAAGTCCTTGAAAATTTGGTCAAAAAAACGCTTAAAGCGTTTTTTTGACCAAATTTTCAAGGACTTCACGGAAGTTTTAAACGACTTTCATTTTTTGACTTCAACTAAAATTGTCAAAGAACCACTATTTTTAGACGTAACTCTTCAAAAAAGGTTCTACATTCTGAATTAGTAAATTTTCAGTTCCTTCAACATCTTGCTTTTCTTAAAAATAGAGAAAAACAACTTAGCTTTGCCCAAAATAGCCTCTTATCTTTCAATGATGAAAGTGATGCCAATTCTACAATAACACCTTATCTTTTAACGGATTTTTTGGAAGCCAATTATCCCAATAAATATGATAAAGAAATTGAAATTTACCTCAAAAAAAGGGCAAATGCCGTTTTAGGCGACGCCAGTCAAATGTGGTCCAATATTTTTGAAAAGACTTTAGCTACTTTCTTGCGCTATGATTCGGCAGAAAACGCTTTTGGGATTACAGGTAATTATTTGAAAAAATTTAAATATGCTAACCTACATAGCATCAAAATTTGGTTGAAAGAGCTAAAAAAATACGATATTTCATTGATTTAATGGTAAGTCACCCCCTCAGTATTTTAGGCATTTTTCCCCGTAGAGACAGCGACGCACCGCGTCTCTACAATTAACTGTATTTGAAAATAAAACCATTCGTAGCGTAGAACACAACGGAGAAATGTATTTTTCAGTCGTTGACATTATTGGCATTTTGACCGAAAGCGTTGAACCACGCAACTATTGGGCAACACTTAAAAAACGTGAGCCTCAGTTGCTGACAGTTTGTCAGCAACTGAAATTGAAAGGCTCAGATGGTAAAAATTACAAAACGGATTGTGCCAATATTGAGGGGGTACTTCGCATCGCCATGTCTGTCCCTTCGCCAAAGGCTGAACCGTTAAAATTATGGCTCGCACAAACGGGCAAACAAGCGATTGATGAAGCCCAAGACCCCGAATTGCTGACCGAACGTCAAGCCGAATTATACCGCGCCAAAGGCTATTCAGAAGAGTGGATTTTATGATTAATATGATTTGAAACCATACATAAAATTCTAACACTACTTCTCGCGCTCGCTTCGCTCGCGCGAGGGAGGGAAGGTGGGTCATTTTTCGGGCAAAGCCCGAAAAATGACCCACCTCTCCTCCTTTTGCGCGAGCAAAGCGAGCGCAAAAGCACATTTAAGGCGTATTTTGGTTTTATGTTTGGTTTCAAATAATATGACAATAAAAAACGACCCTGAGAAGCTAATCATAGAAATCATGGTCAAGACAAGTGGCTATTAAAAAATTGTAATTACTTAGCCCATAGCTCGCTTCGCTCGCAAAAAAGGAGAATGTGGTTCGTTTTTCGGGCTTTGCCCGAAAAACGAACCACCTCTCTCTCGCGCGAGCGAAGCGAGCGCGTGACTAAGTAATTCTAAAACAATACAAAACAATGACATCTGACATCGTAGAAAATCTTTGGCTTTTTGCCCGAAACGCCGACAAAGAAGTACGGCAACTGACCGCACAACACATCGCTAAATCATTGGGTGACGCTGCTATTCCAGACGCTGAAAAAATGCTCATGGAAAAGAAAACCGAGATTCGATTGACGGGCGCATTGATTTTAAGTTTGATAAAATCCGAAAAAGCGACCAATGTACTGAGGGGGTGCATTGCCGACGAAATCAGCGACGATGTACGCAATGCGATGCTCGAAGGCGTGTCCGCTTATCTGGTTCAAAATGCCAGTATTGAATCTGTTGCCGAGACTGTCGCGGAGGCTAAAAAACGCGGAAAAGTGTCAAAACCAGTTTTAGCTTGGTTGGTCAATTCTCCTGCCTTGTACTATAAAAACGACGAAAATGCGCTTGATTCTGACACAATCAACTTCTTGTTCTACCGCATGAGTCAAACCAAAGACACTCGGACGGATATTGAAGCCCGCCCACTTCTATCGCTCATTGACCGCGAAAAAAGTGCGCCTTTTGCCAAATGGTTGCTCGATTCTTATTTTCAAAACGGGGCAGATGCCAAATTCAAATGGTGTTTGACGCTTGGGGCAATGCTTGGTGGGGGAAATGAAGTGGCTTTTTTGCAACGCAATGTGGTCAGTTTTGTGGACAGCAATCGCGGTAAAATGGGCGAAAATGTGGTCAAGGCATTGGCATTGCAAGGCTCTCAGCGGGCTTTGCGGGCAGTCGAATTTTTCAGTAGAAAATACAAAACCAAAAATAAAAACATCGGTGCAGCCGCCCTCGAAGCCTTCGATGTGGCAGCCGAAGAGTTGGGCATAACACCTTACGAATTAGCCGATTCTGTCATTCCAGATTTTGGTTTTGACGGGCTTTTCAAAGAATTTCAAGCCAATAAAGAAACCTATCGCGCCTATATCGGCAATGATTTCAAGCTCGCTTTTTTAGATGAGGACAACAAAACCTTAAAGACTTTGCCCAAAGGAACATCTGCCGAATTGAAAGAAGAATTTAAGGAAATTGGCAAAGAAATCCGCGATATTGTCAAATCACAATCAAGTCGTTTGGAGCAGTATTTGATCATTCAACGGCGGTGGTCGGTGGACAAATGGCAAGCGTTTTTCCTCTCCAATCCCGTGATGTTTGTCTATGCTATTCGCTTGGTTTGGGGCGTTTTTGACGAGAAAAATAATTTAATCACCCTTTTCCGATGCCAAGAAGACCAAACACTGACGGATAAAAATGGCGACGAAATTGACTTTGATGCGTTGAAAAGTGAGGCGGACGTTGAGGAAAGCGTTGAAAAAACGCCAGAAACTTCCCCAACGTCTGAAAATACTGATGGGGTCAAATTGTCAATCGGCATGGTTCACCCGATTGGTTTAGATGCAGAATCGCTTGATTTTTGGAAAAATGATTTGGTAGAGAATGGAATTGAACCGATATTTCCGCAACTCAATCGCCGTGTTATTTTGTTACAAAACATAGACAAAAACTTACGCATGAGCGATGCATTTGTGGGCGTTCAGTTTGGTGGTTATGGCTTTATTTCGCGCATGGACAAAACAGGTTGGTCGCGTGGTTCGGTCGTTGATGCAGGAGATATTGCGAGTTATTACAAGGAGTTTACGGAAGTCGGTTTGGTGGCTATTGTTCTGCAAATGGGCTGTTTGAGTGTCGGCTATTACGATGGCAATGCTGAACTTGGGAACGTGATGTTTGTCAAAAAATCGGGTGTCCGTTTTGGCAGTTATATGTACGACGAACCCACAAAACTTGATGACCCGCGTTTAGTGCCTTTTGGCGATGTGCCTCCGATTGTTTATTCAGAAGTAATGGTGGATATGACGTTTTTCAAAGAAAATAAAGCTAAAGAAGAGTAAAGAAAATTTCAAATTTAGGCTTTCAAATTTCAACGTGCTATGAATTGACTTCCAGTATTATGAAAAATAAAAGCGGGTATTTCCAGCAATTCCACTACGTGTCAGTAGGAAACGCTTGAATTAGTCTTTATTATAAACATTTTGACACTACGTGTCAGTAGAAAACGCTTGAATTGGGCTTTATTATAAACATTTTGACATGACACGTAGTGTCAAAACGTCTATTCTTTCACGCTCCAAAAAGATGTGGGTAATAGACAAGGTTTTAAACCCGCGTCAGATTGGAACTAATTTAAAATCAATTAATTGTATTTCAATTTTAATTCTAAAGTAACTATTTAGCTACGTGCCTTTTGCTCGCACAACGATAGAAAAGAGGTGGTTCATTTTTCGGCAAAGCCGAAAAATGAACCACATTCCCCCTTTCTGCGCGAGCGAAATCTGTTTACATCCCGAAAGCCTTCGGGAGAGCGCGTGGTAAACGGTTACCAATTTTTTACCAAAATATAAAATACACCTATGGAAAAAGACCAAGCATTAATACCCCTCAGTATTGACAAAATCCGAAAAGTTCAATATGAGGAACAATGGTATTTCAACGTTTCGGACGTCATCGCTATTTTAACGGATAGCAAAGACCCAAAAGCCTATTGGCGCAATTTGAAAAAACGTTTATTGCAAGAAAGTGGTAATCAGTCCGTATCAAATTGTTACGGACTGAAATTTGAAGCGAATGACGGTAAAAAATATACCCAAGATGCAGCTAATACTGAGGGGATACTCAGAATCATCATGTCTGTACCTTCGCCTAAAGCCGAACCCTTGAAACTTTGGTTGGCAGAACAAGGCAAGCAAGCACTTGACGAAGCCGAAAACCCCGAACTACTCACCGAACGCCAAGCCGAATTGTACCGCGCCAAAGGTTATACGGAAGAATGGATTGGGCGACGGGTACAAACAATTGAAACCCGCAAAGCATTGACAGACGAGTGGAAAGAGCGCGGCATAAAGGAAAATCAAGAGTACGCAATTTTGACAGCTACTACTGCAAAAGGTACATTTGGCTTAACACCAAGCGAGCATAAAGAACTAAAAGGCTTAGACCGCCAAAATCTACGCGACCACATGACACCCTTAGAACTAATTTTTACCGCCCTAAGCGAAGAAGCAACCAAAATGATTGCCATTCGGGAAGATGCACAAGGGTTTTCTGAAAACCACCACGCGGCTACCGAAGGCGGACGCATGGCAGGAGACGCACGAGAAAATTTTGAAAAAAACATGAATGAATCGGTTATTTCTGGTCAAAATTATCTAAAATTGGGTCAAAATGATAAGCCAGAAGAACTACCAAAATAATTTCAGATTTCAAAAGGGAATAACTTAATTTTCAAGATACCGTTATAGTAAGTAGTTATAGCTAAATAAACGAGGTTTTGCGGCGTATTTACTGGCTCTTTTTCGCTTCGCTCAAAAATCGCCAAAAAAGAGTTTATTTGGGGCGAGCGTGTTTTTGAAAGAGAAAAATCGAAGATTTTTCTCTTTCAAAAACACGCTCGCCCCGATAGATTTTTTCCTGCACGATTTTCGAGCGAAGCGAGAAAGAGTGCGTTTAAAACCGCGTTTATTTACACACAACTACTTAAATCATGTCAATCTGTAAAATCTTGTCTAATAAATAAAATGGAAATTCTACAAAAAAACGATAACCTCAAACGCTGGCGTATGATGCTCGGTGGTGATGGTGCCGACGGGACAGGCTGCGGCTTGTCGGGTAAAGACGCGCAAATGGACGCTGCTTTGGGTGCGCTCTATGAATTTGAACGCAAGCAAAAATTTGATTATAAAAACCCCGAAGATGGGTCAAAAAAGGGCGGTACTGAGTGGTCAAATCCAAATGTGGCGCGTTGGTTGGGCGATATTCGGAAATATTTTCCGCAATCGGTTGTGCAAGTCATTCAAAGTGACGCGCTCAAACAACCCGAATTGCAGCGTAAACTTATGCTCGAACCCGAAGTATTGGCACAAGCCACACCCGATGTTCACCTTGTGGCAACGCTGATGGAATTGGGTAAAATGATTCCGTCAAAAACCAAAGACACGGCAAGACGGGTTGTGCAGCAGATTGTAGAGGACTTGATGGCAAAATTGGAGCAAAAAACCATTCAAGCCATTTCGGGCGCAATTAACCGAAGTGTCCGCAATCGGCGACCAAAATACAATGAAATTGATTGGAACACAACGATAAAAAAGAACCTCAGGCACTATCAAGCCGACTACAAAACGGTGATTCCAGAAGTATTAATTGGCTTTGGGCGAAAAAATCGCAAATCGTTGAAAGACATTGTTTTATGTCTTGACCAAAGTGGTTCTATGGGTAGTTCTGTCGTGTATTCGGGCATTTTTGGGGCGGTCATGGCATCTATTCCGACGGTCAAAACACAAATGATTGTCTTTGATACAGAAGTTGCTGACCTCACCGAAGACCTCAAAGACCCCGTAGAATTACTGTTTGGCGTACAACTCGGCGGCGGTACAGATATTCAAAAAGCCTTGACTTATTGCCAGTCTGTTATCACAAAACCAACGGATACCATTTTGGTTTTAATCACAGATTTGTACGAAGGTGGCGACGATACAATCATGCGGAAACGCATTGAAGAATTGGTGGGCAATGGGGTTCAAGTCATCGTTTTATTGGCACTCAGCGATGATGGCTCTCCAAGTTATGACCGTTCAAACGCACAGTTTTTATCGAAATTGAGTATTCCCGTTTTCGCTTGTACACCAGATTTATTTCCTGATTTGATGGCAGCAGCCATTTCACATCAAGATTTGACGCAATGGGCAGGGAATAATGATGTGGTTTTGAAAGGAAAATAAGAAAAAATCGTATCTTTTTAATGATTCAAGGTAAAATTGAGTTTTCGTGCCTTTTGCTCGCACAACGACAGAAAAAGAGTTGGTTCATTTTTCGGCTTCGCCGAAAAATGAACCACATTCCCTTTCTGCGCGAGCGAAGCGAGCGCACTACCTTGAATCATTAAAAAGATACAAAAAATCTTAGTATTTTTTTGGATTTTTTCTATTTTCTTGACAGATTTGCAATTGAATTGCAAATTTGTCAAGAAAATACACAATGATTAACAGACATCTCGCTGAAAAAGCACGCTTATTAAGTACTAAATTTCCGATTGTAGCACTCACAGGAGCGCGACAATCGGGGAAATCTACATTGGTTAAACACCTATTTAGTGACAAGCCTTACGTCTCGCTTGAAGACCCCGATGTTCAACTCATCGCTCAAACTGACCCGCGCGGTTTTCTATCCAATTACCCCAATGGTGCTATTTTAGATGAAATACAGCACGTTCCCGCGCTTTTTTCCTATTTGCAAACGATAGTAGATGCTCAAGATAAAACAGGTTTATTTATTTTGTCGGGGTCTCAGAATTTTCTTTTAATGCAAAATATTTCTCAATCATTGGCGGGTCGCGTGGCTCTTTTAAAGTTGCTACCCTTCAGTTATGAAGAGTTAACAACGACCGAATTTAAACATGCACAGATTGACGATTGGCTTTTAAAGGGATTTTATCCAAGACTTTACGATAGAAATATTGACCCTCAAGATTATTATCCCAACTATATCAAAACGTATTTAGAGCGTGACGTCCGTTTGTTGAAAAACATCAATGATTTGAGTTTATTCAATCGCTTTATGAAATTATGTGCTGCGCGTATCGGCACAGTCTTAAATTATGCCTCTTTAGCCAATGATTGTGGCGTTGCCGTAAATACAATTAAAGCATGGGTATCTGTTTTAGAAGCAAGTTATGTTGTTTATTTACTGCCTTCTTATCATCAAAATTTCAATAAACGCCTTATTAAAGCACCCAAAATCTACTTTTATGACACAGGTTTGGCAAGTGCTTTGTTAAATATTCAGACGACTACACAAGTGTCAACGCATTATTTGCGTGGTGGGCTTTTTGAAAATTTGATTATCAGTGAAGTGATTAAGTACTTTTACAATCAAGGGAAAGATGCCCCTTGCTATTTTTGGCAAAACCAAGTAGGTAAAGAAATTGATTTGATTGTGGAAATGCCAAACGGTGTCAAGGCATTTGAGATTAAGTCAAGTATGACACTCAACAAGTCGTTTTTTAATAATTTGACTTATTGGAAAGGTTTAGTTTCTGAACAAATAAAAGTAGAAACACATGTCGTTTATGCGGGTAATCAACTATTCAAAACAAGCAATGGGGACTATATACGTTTAGAAGATATAAAACAATACTTAATGTAATCCAAGTTTTGTGGTAGTCACTTAAAACGCGCCGCCTTCGGCGGCGCGAGGAGTTTTTTCGGAGCGAGCCGTTTTTTTTGTTAAAAATTTGGGCAAGCCCAAATTTTTAACAAAAAAAACGGCTCGCTCAATTAGATTTTTTACGCGGCGAAGCCGCGTTTTGATACCACAAAACTTGGGTGAATATAACTAAAAGCAGCAGACTATCCATTTTTCGCGCGAGTGCGATAAAAAGAAAGTGGTTCATCTTTCGGTTGCGCCGAAAAATGAACCACTCTTTTTATATCGAAACTATTTTAAGCCGTTTTAGCATTTTTTTGCCAAAAATATAAAACCAAGAAAGCCCCAACCAAAATCAATGGGAACAGGGTCATCGTGGCTAATGTAGATTGCCCAGCCGCCAGTTCCATTTCATCGCCGACAAGACCTGCCGCCGTTTTTGCTGCTTTCGCCTCGTCAATCCATTTGCCGATGATGGGTTGGAAAATAGCCGTTGAAAACATGCCAATACCACCGATGATTGACATACCCAAAGCACCACTTAATGGCACTTTTTCGGCAATAAAACCGACCATATTGGGCCAAAAATAGGCAACACCCAAAGCGAAGAAAACGGCTGCAAGGTAAGTCATGCCGCCAGTAGAAATACTGAACAAATAGATACCAATAGTTGCCAAAATGGCAGAACCCAATAACACGCCCGTTTGACCAAAACGCCCAACAATAGAACCCGCAAAATACCGCGCAATTGCCATTAAACCCGTTACCAATGCCAATATAAGCATGGGGCTCGCACCCGATTTACTCATAATTAAGCCCGTCCATTGTTGTGGTCCAAACTCAGAAATAGCTGTCAATGCCATGCAAGCGAACATAAATAGATACAAAGGCGACACCATTGCCTTGAGGTTTTCACCAATTGAAGTCACACCTTCTGTTTTAGGTTTAGGGAAACTTTCACCCCAAAACAAGTAGGCATAAATAAGTGTTGGTATCAAAATAAACCAGATTTGTGCTTGCCAGCCCATATGTGCATCGGTCATAAACTTAGAAATCAAACTACCGATAACGATACCACCAGGAAACCACATGTGAAAACGATTCAACATGGTACTCATTTGTGTACCTTGATACGTGTCTGCAATCATCGGATTACAAGCCGCTTCTGTACAGCCGTTGCCGATACCGATTAAAAAAGTAGAAACCAAAAGACCCGTGTAACCGCCCAAAAGTTGGGGATAAAGGGTCAATACGATACCCAAAGCATGACAAACAAAAGCCGTCATCATGATTTTTTTAGGTCCAAAAGTATGGTAAACAAGTCCGCCAATCACCATTGCAATCGGAAAACCTAAGAACCACATAGAATTGATAAAACCCAATTGTTCGGCAGATAAGTTGAAGTCTTTTGCCAACTGAGGCAAAATACCTGCGCGAATACTGAATGAAAAAGCAGTGGTAATGAGGGCAAAGCAACTGCCCAGAAAAAGACGATTTTTGTTTAAAGCTTGATCCATAATAAAAATTTTAAAGTAATCTTGTTGAAAAATTGGTTGTATTTACTGTTTTTGTTAACGTTTATTTGTTGATATGTATTATTTTATTGCTCGCTTCGCTCGCAAAAAAGGAGAGGTTGTTCGTTTTTCGGGCAAAGCCCGAAAAACGAACAACCTCTCTTTTTTTGCGAGTAGCGACAAGGCATGCCTTGTCTCTACGCCAAACCCGCATCGGGTAAAATCTGCTTCAAATGATGCGTCAAATGTTGGGCATAATCACTCATAATAAAACGTAAAGTAAACTTTTCACTGCCATTTATCGAAATTGTGTGTGCTAATTTTGACCCCTCTACTTGTTCGATGATGTGAGCAATGTGCAAATTATAAGCCACCCAAAAATCCACCAAAAGCCGCCAATTCATGCGCTGATAGTGTTGTGCGTCCACCCAATGATTTTGGTCATAACCCACAAAATCAAGATGAGATTGTGCCATTGTACGGACAAATTTTTGCTGATTGTTGGAAGCAGAGTCCACTAAATGTCCTAAAATTTCTTTTTTCGACCATTTCTCAAGTCGTGGTTTTTCAGCGACCCGCGACATGGGCAAAGCCAATAAAAGAGGGGTTACTTTTTCAACTATCTCGCGGATATTTTGAGCGACTTCGTACATAACTTAATTTATAGTTTTTTAATTTTAATATCCCGATACCACACCTTATCACCGTGGTCTTGCAAAGCAATATGCCCTTTCCGACTTGTACCAAAATACGGCATTGTTTTAAACTTGCTACCAGCAATCATTTCTTTCCATTTTGGCGAATTTTGGTCGTATTCTACGAGTTTGCTCCCATTTTGCCAATGTTCTACCTTGCCATTGTTACAAATCAGACGGATAGAGTTCCATTCTCCCGCAGGTTTGACGTTTTCAGTTGAGCAAGAAATCATATCATACAAATCACCCGCCCGATGTTTGATAATTTTAGCATCGGGGTGGCACGTATTGTCCAAAACTTGCATTTCTGGACCTGACTGATAAGTGGCATTGAGAGAATCAATTTCGAGAATATTGTAAATAATACCCGAATTGCCACAAGCCGAAATTTTCCAATCCAAACGCAATTCAAAATTTTCGTATTCTCCATCTGTCGTCAAATCACCCCCACCGTGCGTTGTACTGCCTTCTACTTTATGTACTTGAATCGCTTGTTCTGTTGCATCTACAATCCAATTCCCATTAACCACTTTTTGCTTGAAAGCATGCCACCCTGTAAAATCTTTGCCATTGAACAACAATTGCCAATTATCGCTCACCTCCGTATCTGTCAATGCGTTGTGTTTCGTTTCTTGCTTTTTAGCATCAGATTTACAATTTGAAAAGAAAAAGCCGATAAAAAGCGGCAAAATGAATAGTTGTAGAAAACGTTTCATAAATAATAGATTTTTTAGCATAACGGTTTTTTAGTCCGTCATAATGAAAGAAATACACCAGTAAAACCCGCTTTAATTTTTAACGTCTAAAAGTAAGTGTAGATTTGGAATTTACGACTATTTTCAAAATTAAATTTCTCAAATGTGCCTTATAAAGTAGGTATTTACACATAATCGCTACTTTTTACGATGCTTCTCGCGCTCCAGAATAGTGTTTGCCCGAACTCCAGCCATCAACAGCATGACCGCCACCAATTTGTCCCAAATTAAAATCCGTTGAGTTCATGCTCAACGAACTGCCTGGCGATGCCACACCTCTTTTGTCCAATTCGGCGTCGGATACTGAGGGGGTCAATTCAGCATTGACGGGCAGGTAAAGCCGCGCTCCTACCCTATTGAACCACATCAAATGCGGCGAAAGAGTCGTTAAACCTGCCTTTTCTGTCACCACAAATAAGCCCGATGGGGCTACTGAGTGCATGGATTCTGGCACGGCATAGCAAGCCCAATCAGCCGCTGCTTTGCCCCAACGACTCAGTTCAGTAAGCCACACACGCGGGTCGCTGCTGTTGATAAAAGCCGCTTGCACCACATTTTTATCAGCTTGTGGTTTGTAGGAGATGTCTAAAAGCATTTCAAAAATTTCAAATTTCAAAGCGCAATAAATCTATTGAGTCTCAATCTGACGCGGGTTTAAAACCCTGTCAGATTTTTTAAAAATATATAAAACGCACTACTGTTTTTGAATCAGTAAAGAGTAACAATTAGTTAAGACATAGTCCAATATTTGAGGGATGGGCATAACCTAAAAGCGTTTTTTGCATCTCGCGCTCGCTTCGCTCGCGCGAGGGAGGAGACGTGGTTCGTTTTTCGGCTTCGCCGAAAAACGAACCACGTCTCCTCCCTTTTGCGCGAGCGAAGCGAGCGCAAAAAAGTATTTCTATCGGCTTCAAAATAAAAATTCATCTTTGGCTTTGTCATACAAACAATTAGTTGTATCTTACGTCAAATTTACCATTCATTTATAAAAAACATATTTGAGAAAAAATGGAAGAAACACCTATAAGTCACGCTGATTTGCTATGGAAAGACCTTGTGACAGAATTCGACGCCGAATTTATTTTATTCTTTTTAGGTCAATTACTACACGATGCCATTGATTTTTCAGTTGCGCCCATATTTTTAGAGCAAGAACTCAATGATGTCTATACGGGCGATGAACCGTCTAAAAAAGTTACTGACAAAATTATTCGTTATTCCCTGAAAAATGGTGAAATGAAAATCATCATTTTGCATATTGAATTTCAAGGGCAGTTTGATAAGAACTTTCCAGAACGCATGTTTTGGTACTTTATGTACATCGCCACGAAGTACAAAACCACTGATATTACGGCAATTGCCATTTATACAAGTTCAACCAAACCCAAGGTCTATGACAGATTTACGATGTCTAATTTTGGGACTCAATTGACGTATGCATTCAATACCTACATCGTCAATAGACAAAAAGAAGCTGCGTTATTAGCTTCTGAAAATCCTTTTTCAGTGGCTGTTTTGGCAGCCTTGTACATGATTAAGGCGGGAGACAATGATTTTCAAAGATTAGAATTTAAAAAAAGAGTCGTTGAAGTAGCAATAATGAAAAATTTTGATAGGCAAAAGTCATTTCGATTGCTTAACTTTGTCAATCATTTAATGACATTGCCACCCTCTCTTCAAGAGGAGTTCCAACAATTTACTCAATCACCTAAAATTCAAGAAAAAATGCACCCAGATAAAAAAATTGTAATGTTATATGGTGGACATGCTATTGTCGAAATCCAAGAAGAAGCCCGTGAACAAGGTGAGGCAATAGGCGAAGCAAGAGCACGCGAGCAAACAATCATGGCTATTCGCCGAAACAAAAAATATTCTGCCGAATTGATTGCAGATTTAACCAGCTTGCACGTTCAGTACGTACAATCTGTAATTGATAAATTTGAAAAAATGGGATAGTTATCCTTGTAAATATACCAAAAAGCCGTTTCGACCACATCGAAACGGCTTTCTGGTTACAACTCTTGGAAAGTTTGCAACTTTCCGAGAGCTATGTACGAGTAACTCATCAAGCATCATTTGAAAAAATACTGAGGGGGTCCCAAATACGTTATCTTAGAACGCGCCTCACTGTTTTACTTTCAAAATTACTTTTGCAGCATCGGCTTGCTGCATTTTTTTGTAAAAATCACGAAATTCGGTGAATTTTTCGGCGGGTTGTGCCACAGGTTTGATGCTCATTGTTCTTTTGAAAATAATGGATTTTCCCATTTTTTCAATCGTTGACGAATAACTACCGTAAATTGAATTGAGTTCTGTTTTAGGTGTTGGAATCGTTTCAACATCGTAGCCTTCGGGCAGATTTAAAGTTGTTTCCACTGTTTCCGTATAACCCGAACCACCTGCTTCTATCGGGTGAACCCGTTTTTCAGTTGGTGCGGGCGTATCGTCAAACGCATTGTGCAGATTGACGGGGACGAATAAGCGCGTACCTGCTTTCGACCCGTATTTTTCAAAACTGAATGTGTAATTGATGCTCACTTCGGGCTTTTTACGCTCAACAACTGTTTCCAAAGCATCTATTTTGAACGTAGGCAATTTGTGGCTTTCTTGGAAGCGTTTTTTAAATTCTTCTTTCGATGAATTGGTCAAAATTGAACGCATATCGTCTTGAAATGACCCCCTCAGTATAGATGCGTTTTTTAGGGTTACCGAGCCGTCTGCCGCGAGTTCAATGGTGGCTTTGCTTGTTTGACCGTTTGTTGACGCATCTAAAGCGGGTGTTTTGACAATTTTTCCACCATTTTCGGTCAACAACAATACACCCCTGCCCTGCGTAAATGTCCCCAAATAACCCGTTGGATTGTCGGTTGAGGTACATTCTAACCACATATTTTCCGAAGGAATGTGTAAAATCATGTGATTGAAATACGGTAAACAAAAGGTTGGGTCGGGGTCGAAAAAACCGTCACCACCTGCGCTAACGACCACTAATTGCGCTTCGATACCCGCCGATTTGAGCATAGATTTCATAAAATTGGATAAGGCTTTGCAATCTCCATATTTATTTTTTTCAACATACTGCGCATCAAAAGTTTGCCACCCACCAATGCCCAATTGAACGCTCACGTAGCGCATCGTTTGCTGCATATAGTGGTAAAGCGTATCAATTTTTTCGAGATTCGTTTTACAAGAAGCGGTCATTCTCTTGATTTGTGCTGCCATTTCGGGTGAAACCTTATCACGGTCGCGGTTGAGTTCGCCCATAAATTTGCCAAAACTCGTCCAATCTTTCATACTACCTTCTACTTTATCCACGCCAAAACGGTCGGGAGATAACTCCAAATGAGGCAGAACACCGTTGTTTGACGGCATAAAAGGTTCGCGGGCAACAGCAGTCAAATTGGTCATTTCCCATTGAAACCTGCGTGTATCTACTTTTTCTTCTATCGTAGGTTTGATTGTAGCATTAACAACACGGTGGTTTACACCCAAACTTTTAGGTAAAATGAGTGTCAACTCCGAGCGTTGTACAGACACACCGAAAACTTGAAAATTCCATGAGGGGTAGCCCATAATACTGGAAAATTGCTCTTCGTATTCTATTTCAAAAGTATATGGCAAAACGCCATATTCGTTATCGAGCATTTTAGCACGGCGATCTGAATAAATACTGACCCCGTCATTCCCTGCAATATCACGAATTTCCTCATCTTTCACTTTCCGAATGAGTTTTCCCTGTGCATCGTAAAAACGCGCTTTAACGTTCTTAATTTTTGAATGTTTGTTGTAACTCAAATAGAATTGCTTGTATGGATGGTTTTCTTTGAAAATAGTGACCACCATGCGCGTTTTTTGCACCGCTTCATTGAAGGACTTTACCTCATAAGTACTTAGGGCTTCCCGCACAACGGCAGAGGCATTTTTTTTCAAAGAATCGGGAATCAGTGCCACTGGATAGTCGGCGGCTTTTGCAGGTGTGAAAGCTACGAAAAAAGATAGTATTAGAAGGATAGGTTTCATTTTTATTAATTTTAATGGTGATGGGTTTTGATTTTCAAAAAAATACTGAGGGGGTCTATTTTTTCTTCAAAACGACTTGTTCGGCTGATTTTGCCGCAATTTGATTAAAAAACTGTTTAACGCCTTCATAATCTTCTGGTTGAAAAGTCAATTGGTCTAATTGAATTTTAATCATGAATTGAATCCTATCACCAGTTACTGAGCTGATATACTGGAATGACCCAGCATTATCAAGCAAACTATATTTAACGCTTTTAGGCATTTCTTCTACTTTATACCCCTGCGGAATTGTCAAATTTAAGACGAATTGGTCTCTAAATGGATACGGAAACTCAACAGGATATTCTCGTTTTGGCTGCTTGAATGGGTTTTCATCAAAGTCCGTTTTGAGCGAAGGTTTGATGTAAATCAAATCACCTGCCGTTGTTGCAGCGTTTGGAATAACACAATGAACCACCCGTTTGAATGGTTCGGCGGTATTCTCCAAATTACTCATCGTGATGCTGTCAATCTGAATATCTGGAAAATCTTTAGTCAAGTCTTTTTTTACTTTTTCGTGATTTTTCTCCTTGTCTTGTTCCTCGTCACGGGCAATTACTGCCGCATAACCGCGATAATTGCTTGCTATTGACCCTTTCAATGTTCCCTCTTCATCTAATCTAAAAGTTGCCAAAGAAGTTTCATTACTGAGGGGTGCAACGATAGGCACCCAACGCGGATTTTTTTTGTCTAAAATCCAACCTTCTTGATTCAGAGTCGTCACACGCGGTAAACCGATAGGGCGATTGATTGTTCCAACATCAATAATTTGCGATTTTTCTCCTCTGTCAATATAACAAGCCAAATGATTGAATTGGCTCATAATCGGATAAGTGGTAATGGGTTTACCGTGTCCGCGTGTACTCACAAGCATCGGAAAAGCCTTCACACCCGCTTCTGTCAAACAAGCAATGAGCATCATATTGAGTTCTCCACTATTGGCTTTTTTCTTTTTGAAAGCCGCATTTAGGGATTCATCACTGGATTCGCTGTAATTGTCTTCGTCCCAATTGACGTTATTACAAAGGTATTCATAAGTAATTTTTATTTTTTCATCATCTGTTTTTGCTTTTTCTAAAAGCGGTTTTACAGCCCGCCACACGTCACCGTAATTCGATTTTTTTAAGAATTGACTGCCCAAATAACTATTTGATGTCAATTCATCTGCCGTTGTTTTCCAATCAGTCAAGATGTTATCTATACGTCCAGTTGGATAATTGATACGCTTCAATTGAAAACTGATTCGGCTCATGTAATCACTCATTGTTGTAATATAACCTTCGGGTTTAAGGGCAGTAACAGAATCTAAATACATTTTTTGCGTTGTATATTGTACGCCACCTGACTGAGAGCCTTTGATTTGACTTTCTTTCAACTTGAGTCGTCCTTTCATCAGATAGACATAATCATAATATTGAGGATTTGCAATCCATAATTCTGAATGTCTTACGGGTATATTTTCTTGAAATTGCCACGATTTAAGGGTGCTGATATTTTTAGAGTACATCTCATAATCATACTCAATGATACACCCCTCAGTCAAATTCGGAAAAGCGATTTTTTTAGTTGTGTAATTTTTAGTCGTTTTTTCTTCAAAAAAATCTTTTTTGGTCAATTCTTGACGTATGCCGTTGGGCTGAATAACCGCCGCTTTGACCTTCTGCAAATCCTCATAACTGTCTTTGGAATAATACGTGATTTCGATATTACCTTCCGAGTCGAAAGCTGATTTTTTCAACAATTTGACGCGGCGAAAGTAATGATAATTGAGTCTGAAACCATTATCAGCTTCCTCAACGCTCAGTTCTCCTTTGGCAGCCAAAACGACGGCTTCTGCCGAAGAATCGAGTGAATAATTCCTCATTTTGATGTCCTCCACTGGAATTTTACCAAATTCAATGTCCAATTCTTTTTCTTTTGGGGCTTTTTTTTGGGCGGTTGCAACACTTATTGTTGCGATAAAACAGGCGATAAAAAGGAAGTGTTTTTGCATGAGCTGAAGGTATTTTAGTGATGAAAAAGTTATCCTCATTTATAACGTATAATTTTGTAAATGTTTCGTGCTCTAAGGATTATTTTTGGTATAAATACTGAGGGGTCTATTTTTTTTTCAAAACGACTTGCTCGGCTGATTTTGTCGCAATTTGATTAAAAATTTAGACACTAATCACACTAATTGACACTAATTTTTTGTAATTATTTAGCCTATTGCTCGCTTCGCTCGCGGAAGATGGAGATGTACTCAAAGACCAAATATCCCGTATAGCGGTATATTAACCAACCAATCTTGTTCTCTAAAACGGCTCATTGAGGTACGGATAGCCGTATTTGGTTTGTATTTTTCTACAAAGACCTTCAAACTCTTTGCTTTCAAATTTTCTTCCGCTTTTACCTCAATTGGAATAATGTCATTTTGTGATTGAATTAAAACATCAACCTCAGCCGTCCCATTTGAAGCAACCCAATAATAGAGGTCGTGGTTAATCTTCAACTGCTGTACCACGAATTGCTCTGTCAATGCGCCTTTAAATTCCGTTAGGATATTATTTTTTTCTAACAGTATTTTTGGGTCAATTCTGGCAACAGCATTTAACAAACCTATATCTAAAAAAAATAACTTAAACGCATCTATATCCATATAAGCATTGAGTGGCATGGTCGGTTTTGACACACCCTTAACTTTCAAAACTAAACCTGCATCTATGAGCCAATTGATAGCGGTTTCAAAATCTTTGGCTCTTGCTCCTTTTTTGATTTGTCCGTAGATAAATTTTCGATTTTCTTTTGCCAATTGACTCATCAAAGTCTGCCAAACCAACCTAATTTTAGGGACAATTTCTCTGGGTGGATATTTGCCAAAATCGTTTTCATAACCTATCAAAATTTTATCTTGGATAGCCCTAACCGAACTTAAATCCTCAAATTGGCAATAATTTTCTACAACTTCTGGCATTCCTCCTACAAAATAGTAAAGCCTCAATAAACTGACTAATTTCTCGTGGAAAGTATCAATAATTTGCCAATTTTTAGTTTCTAAATGTTCTTTTAGCAGATTATGACCTGTATTTTCCAAAAACTCAAAAAAGCTCATGGGATACATACGCAAAAAATCAACCTTCCCAACTGGAAAAGAATTGTTTTTTTGTAAAGAAACACCCAATAATGAGCCTGCCGTAATGATGTAATACTGAGGGGCTTGTTCACAAAAATATTTTAGAGACGTTAGCCCTTTTTCGGCTTCTTGGATTTCATCAAAAATAATCAATGTCTTATCACTTTGTATTTTTTGATTGACTTCGATTTCTATAATTGAAATAATGCGTTTGATGTCAAAATCAGGCACGAATATAGATTTTAGTCGCTCACTACTCTCAAAATTGAGGTAAACGACTTGCTCAAATTCGTTTTTTCCAAACTCTTTCATAAGCCAAGTTTTACCTACCTGCCTTGCTCCTTGCAGAATTAATGGCTTTCTATTGGGTGCATTTTTCCAATTAACTAATGCGTTGTACAGAGTTCTTTTCATTATTATCATTTGTAAATACTTAGCATCGCGCTCGCTTCGCTCGCACGACGGAGAGGGTGTGGTTCATTTTTCGGGCAAAGCCCGAAAAATGAACCACCTTTTCTATTTTGCGAGAGCGAGGCGAAGATGGCTAAGTAATCATTATCATTTAAATTAAAAGACAAATTTACACTTTTTAAAACGAAAAAATGTGCTTCGTCACATTTTTTCATTTGAAAAAGTGTAATCAATCTAAGTTTTGTGATAATTAATCTACGTTTTGTGGTAGTCACTCAAAACTTGGGTTATTTAACAAAAATACTGAGGGGTCTATTTTTTGAAAATACTTCAACTATTACAAATAACGCGGTGAAATATTGTAAATTTTCTTTGTTCCTTTTGGTGCAAAACGGTAGGACATTAATAATTCAATGGCATTGTTGTTGGGATTAGATGATTTTAAACCCGATAGATTGAAGTCGTAACTAAGACCGAGGCTGCACCGCCGCCAATCCAAACGGGCAAAAGCGATAAACGCATCGTAAGCTACGCCTTGTTCCAAATAATTGACAATGCGCAACCAGCCACCGATTCTAAAGGCAGCATCTTCGTGCAAATGGTCTCTGAAACGAAATTTTATAGATGTACCCGGGGTCAATTCCAATGAAGGTCCTTGCACCATAAACAACACTGACGGCTGCACGCTGACCCGAGACCGAAGCCGTATTTCGCTGTCAAAATGTCCCGAATAACGCGTGTATAAATTGCCCACTGTACTTTTTTTATTGAGCGAAAAATCAGCCCGATTGAGATGTTGTGCCGACAAGCCTGCCGTAAGGTAATTATTGTTTTTCAACAAAGAATACCAAGCAATGCCAACTGAGGCATCGTAATTCATACGGGTTGAGTATTCGTAAGTTGGGGCAAGTCTGTTAGGATCCCATCCTCCGTTATTATCGTATTGATTGACCCAACGACGGTCACTGAAATCAATGGTTCTTTGCATAAAACTAAGGTCTGCCCCACCGACAAGAAAATGTTGCACGCCATTATCACCCGCTAATTGTCGGGCATAACTGAGAGAAAGTTTGGCTTGTGACGCGGTAATTGCTGCCGCTTTGTCTTGCCAAATCCCAACGCCTAAGCCCATAAAATCTACTTTACCGACGTGTTTTCGGTATTCGTAAGAAGCAGATAGAGTTTTGAACGCATTGTCACCCAATATCGGTGCCCATTGCGTTCGATAGTGCAAACTAAGCATCGAACCGTCATAAGCCATGCCTGTCATTGCAGGGTTAAGGTGCATCGGGGCAGATTGGTATTGTGAAATGTGCAAATCTTGGGCTTTTGTCTCAGTTGTTTTGGTCAAAAGCGTTGTGAAAAAAGCGGAAAAAAAAACGATTTTTCTCATGTTGATGGTTGTTCATTTTTAGTAAATAATGCCCCGAGCCCCAAAGGGGAGTAAAAGGAAAAAGTAGTTAATTTTTCCCCTTTCGCTCCCCTTTGGGGCTGGGGGCATCGAGCGATAGCCTAAGTAAGATTATCTTGCTAATAATAAGTCTGACGATATAGATTTTCGCTCGCCTGTTTTAAATTCTACATCAATGGTCACAACAAATGCGCCTGTATTGAGTGGTTTGCCTCTGAAAGTACCGTCCCATTCAACTGACCCGTCGGGTTTGAAATCACGGGCTTCAAAGACCAATTCGCCCCAACGGTCGTAAATTCGCATCGAATGAATGGTTTTTACGTAGTCCGTACCAAATACCGAATAGCCTTCTCGGTCAGGATTAAACGCATTCGGAATATACAAGCCGTCTTTTTTATCAATATACACATTGATAGTTGCCGATGAAAGACAACCTTTGGCATCTTCTGCAATGACTGTGAGGGCAGTACTGTAATTCAAATCCGTTTCAACAGTTGGGCAATTGTAACAGTTGACCGCTTGTGGTGGTGTCCATTCCCAACGCACGGGTACGAAATTGCCGAGTGGTTTTGCTGTCAAAACACTGGTTTTTCCAAATGGAATGTGAATACTATCGCGCCCGATTGTAATACGATTGTAAGGCGGCTCGGTCAAAATGACGGTTGTATCAATGCCGCAACCGCCTGCGGCTTGCAACTGAATTCGGTACGTGCCTTCAAGCATCCGATTTAAGAAACTAAAGGCTTTTAATTCTCCATTGACGAATAAATTATAGCCTGTTGTATTGCCCGCAATTTTAATAGTTCCGTCACCTCGCCCATAACAAGAACTGTTTGTGGTTGTCACTCGGAGGTCAATTGCATTGCGAATCGTTATGTCCACGATGGAATCACACCCCTCCGTATTTGTGAGGTTTTGGCGATAAATACCCGATTGTACGTAGGTCTGATTGCCTATAACGATGCTTTGACCACCACAAATCGCGGTGTCAATTTTGATAATATCTCGCCGTTTTGTGGTGACAGTTATAGAATCGGTTTGTAGATTGCCACAGATGTCACGGACTTGTACCCAATACACACCACTTTGATTGACAATTAAAGTAGAATCGGTTGACCCATTGTTCCAACGGTAGCTTTTGTAATCATTTCCTGCACGAAGCCTTACTGATTGGCTGCCGCAAATGGCTACATTATTGCCCAGACTAAGAATAGACGCGACGCAACGGGTACTATTGACACCCAAAGCCAAAGTAAACACCCGAAAACTATCAAGCTGAACAACCCGTGATGTGATGTATCCCGTATCTAAATCACCGATAATACTGACTGCCCCGAGATTGACCCACTCTTGTTCACGCCTATCCCAGCCCGCAACAACGAGTTTGTTGATGTTATTATCCGTCAAATCAGCCACTTTACTCAAGAAATCCCACGATAAAGTAACCCGTACCGCGTCTGCCCCTTCAATGTGCCAGTATTCTGTATCTGATATTTTGGGTAAATTGAGGGCGTGATTGGCACGTGAAAAAGGTGCGCCAATGGGCAATACAGCATTGGAAGGGTCAAGATTGTAGTAAGCGGCTAAAAAATTATTTTTACCATTAGGCGTAGAAATAGCGGCTGGTCGAAAGCGATTGCCATCACCAATTGGAAACAAAAAAGAATCAATGCCCGATTTTGAGACATAGCCATCTACATGACGCCTGCTGGCGGTTTGTTCATGTCGTGCGTTTTCTAAAAAATGCAGCGATACTGAGGGGGTATTTCGTGGCGTATAGACAAGTCCAGATACAAAAGTAAATTTTTCGGATACAGCAACAGGCGTTTCAAGTGACAAATTGTTGGGATTGTCAAGGTAAATCCGTTCAAATTGCGGTTCATTCGCGCCACTAATGGTTTGCAAACTGCGCCCTTTTAAAAGAACAATACCCGCGTTTTGGTTCATTACGCCATCGTTTCTAAGGTCGCCGAATACGCCCATTTGCGCACTGGGGTGCATCCTAAAATTACCAATATTTTGTGCTTTGTCTTGCGCTACAACAGAGGGCAGGACGAGTCCTAACCCCATGACGAAGATGAATGTAAGGCGCAATAGTGTGTACATGTGTGTAATGTTATAAGTTTTGGTCTGTTGCACCAATAGTAGTACCCCACGCCGCGAGACGTTTGAGGGGTACTTACCGTTGTTGCTTAAAATTGTAAGATGGTGTCGTTATTGAAAAAGCCTATTGTGGCTCAAATACTGTCATAGGGAAATTTTCTGCGGGGAGGCAGGTTGTGGGAGGTATGATTTTTTGTAACTGTTTACCACACGCTCTCCCGAAGGCTTTAGGGATGTAAACAGACTTCGCTCGCGCAGAAAGGGGGATGTGGTTCATTTTTCGGCGAAGCCGAAAAATGAACCACCTCTTTTACTGTCGTTGTGCACGCAAAAGGCACATAGCTAAATAGTTACGATTTTTTTAGTACTTCTTTAGGTTTCAGGTGCAAAGATAAACCTTTACGCCTAATATTGCCACCTAAAGTTTGTCTTTTAAGGTAATTGCTAAATTGGGAGAGGTATGCTAAATCTCAGACATAGCTGCCTTCCAGTTGTAGATTCAAAAGAGCCTACTTAATTTCTCAAGTGGTTGGTTGCTACATTTTTCAGTAGCATGGAGATTGATTGACATTTTTTGTAAATTTTGGTTGTTGTAAGCTTGACTATGAATGTTGTCTGAACTATGATTTATAAATCATAGTTCAGACAGTTAGTTTTTCGCAGATGCTTTCGCACTATCAATAGCTGCCAACGTTTCTTTATTCTGTTTTGCTAACACGTAAGCTGGCTCTAATTTCAAGGCTTCTTCAAAACAAGTTGCGGCTTCTTTTTTATTCGCGTTTGGGTCGAGGTCATAAACTATCAAACCGCGCAAATTGTGCATGGCTGCTTTGATAAAAATAGTTTGCGTTTGCCCTTTATTGCCCGATACTTCCGCAACGCTTACTTTTGCTTGTTTGTCATCTTCGGCTTTCATAGTCAAAGCCGAATTGACCGTTGCAAGAGCTTCTGCAAGGCGTTTGCCTGAGTATTGTAGTCGAGCCAGAGCAAAACCAAAAGAGATATTATTCGTTTTTCTGAACAACATTTCGTAAGTAGCAATGGCATCAAAAACGCGATTGTCTGCTATCAAACACCGACCTTTTAACTCCACAATGCTGAGTTTTTCGGGTTCATTTTTCAAAATACGGTCACACACAATTTCACACGATTGCGGTTGATTTGCGGCTAAATACAAATATGCCAAAGAATCGAGATAAGTGCTTTTATCTCCTTCAAGCGTGACAACATAATTACCTGCCATGATTGCCGCACCAATATCGCGGTGTTGCATGGCGGTAGCGAACATACTTTTATGCAAATCGGCGACATTTTTTTGGGCAAAAATTACAGTCGTCGCAAAAAATAATACGATTGCTACAATTGCTTTTTTCATTGTTGATACTTTTAAACGGTTATCCATTAAATTATAAAAAAAAATAGGTTTAATCTATTTGCATAAAATAACTTAAATATATTGATTATTTATCTGTATTTTACGCCTTTCATACCAATACTTGTTGTTCAATAGGGCAAAAATCAGACCTAAAATAATAAATGATGTAAATACTGTACTGTACCCCGAAAAATGAACCGCCTTTTCTCTTTTTTGCGCGAGTAAAATGAAGACACCTAAAGTTACAGTTATACTTTTATTTATTTCGCGCTCCTAAAATTGCTTTAATCGCTTCAATCTCTTGACTATTTTTATCAACATCGGCTTTTAAAACCGCGTTTTGTTTTTTCATTTTTTCTAATTCTGCTCTCAAAACGGCGTTTTCAGTAGCGAATTTTTCATTTTTAGCGTCCAATTCTTTTACTGCATTGACCAAAGGAACGACAAAAGTGGCGTAAGAAACACTATAATACTCCCCCTCAGTATTTTTAGGTTTTGCAAGACCAGAAAATGATTTTATGTTTAATTTTTGTAAAACTGAATCAATTTCTTGGGCAATAAAACCATCATACACCAAATCTTTTTGTGCCAACAGTTCATATTTGACAGGACGGACAGCTTTGATAAAGTTCAGCCCGATATTGTTGTCGCTGATATTGGTTTTCAGGCGACGGTCAGAAACGGTTACAAAACTTCCTTGTGTTTCTACCATCGTAACAGAGGCGTTGCCCAAACGAATCTTATTAGACGCATTAACCGAAGCACCGAAGCCGATAGCAGCCGCATTTGACAGAGCTAATGACGACACATTGGCAGTGTTGCCCAGAAGCGTATTGTTTGAACCTGTTATATTGGTGATGCCCGATTGATGCCCCAAAAAGGTATTATTTGTACCTGTATTGGCGTTACCCGCTTGATAACCCCAAAAAGTATTGCCTGTGAGGTGGTCAATGCGCCCTGCTTTTTGTCCATTGACGCGCAAACTGAGTGGTACGTCATCGGTCGTACCTAAAAAATGTGTACCATCTATTGTTTGTGCATTACCTAAAGTTGACCAAGCCTCTCCTTCATTTGCTGCACAAAGGCTGCGCCAAATACCTGCCCTACGTAAAACAAAACACGCTGAATCCGTATTGTAAATCAATAAACCGTCGCTTGGTGAAGACATAGCGTTCTGCTGCGCCGTTGTAAGTCGGGGTAGTAAAATGCCTTTAGATGTGCTTTCTATTTCAAGGACAGCGTTCGTATTGAGTGTATTTTGATTGTCACCAAATTTACCCAAAACCTGCGCTGAAATATTGAAGCTGGCTGTAAAAAGAATTATGGTAAATAATATTTTTAGAATCGGTTTCATCTAACACCTAAGTTTCTTACAGTAATGGTGAAAGTAGTGTGTGGGCAATCGTCCAACTAATGGAGATTTTTCTCGTAAATACTTAGTCTGAACTATGGATTAAACGAAAAAAAATAATCACAATGTGCAAACGGTTGAAAATTTGAGTTCAACGCGCAATAACGTTCGGGGAACTTTTGAAGTTCCCCGAACGTGGAGACAACCGCATTTCCTTATTCCGCAGTTTAAGCAATCAATAGGCTGTAATCGCTATTATTCACTAATAACGCGCCAATTTAAACCATCACTCTGAATAGTCAAGCGTTTTGTGTAGTTGTAGCTTGATACATTGGTTGTTTCTGTCAATTTCAATGGAACTGAAAATGACAAAAGATTAGTCGTTTCATCAGACTTTGTGATGTAGTACAAACGACCCGCGCAACTTGAAGCCGCAGGCAAAGTCAAAGCTATTGCACCAGAAGAACAGTTTGCGATAACTGTATAGTGCGTTGCGTCAAGTGCTAAAGCAGAAGTAGTAGTTGTAATAGACATACCAACAGACCCCGTAACTTGGAATTTTGATGTTGGTGCTACCGCAGAACCAATACCTACATCACCTGTACGATAAACCCGTTCTGTATTGTCCGTTGTTCCGTCTGGACGAACACCTGCACCGTCCAACCAGAAATCTGGTGCTGCTGCCGCCAAATCATTGATTGACACACGACGAACAAGACCGTTTGTACCCGTTGTTAAGACAGAATCCGTTGCGCTACCCGTTGTCAAACCACCAAATGATAGAGTGTTGAGTCCCGATGTGTTGATGGTTGTGGCTGTCGTTAGAGAACCACCGAATGTAACAAGATTGCCTACTTTCGTCAAACCATTACTTACCGTAATTGAGTTAGCACCGATGTCACTCATGCTCATTTGTTGAAGCACACCACCAGCAGTCAATGTCATAACCGAATCTGTTGCCAAAAGACCATGCTGCAACCCCCCAATTGTTAAAGTATTGGTTACACTTGTATTAACGGCAGTTGCCGCAACTAAGCTACCGCCTAATTGAACATTGCTGCCTGTTTTAGTCAAACCGTTGTTCGCTGTAAAAGCATTAGCACCAATAATAGCCATTGTTGTGCGGCGTAATTGTCCCGTTGTTGCGTCAATTGTAACAACTGAGTCCGTTACTGCCGATGTTTGTAAGCCCGTAATATTCAAGACATTAGTGCTTGACGTACCCAACGTAGTTGAAGTTGTCAAAGTACCACCCAATGAAATGATATTACCTGCTTTTGTCAAACCGTTTGTAACACCTATGGCATTAGCACCAATGTCAGACATTTTCATGCGACGTAGCACACCCGTTGACGCATCTGCGACAACAACAGAGTCAACACCAGTTCCTCCTTCTAAACCTGCAATAGCCAGAGTATTGGTAGCTGTTGTGGTTATAGAGGTCGGTGCAATTAAAAGACCACCTAACTGTACTAAGCTACCAGTTTTAGTCAAACCGTTGTTTGCAGTAAAAGCATTAGCACCGATGTCAGTCATTTTCATCATTCTGACAACGCCCGTCGCCATGTCCACCGTCATAACGGAGTCATTTGACGTGCCACTTTGCAAACCTTCAAGACGCAAAGGGTTTGTTGCTGCCACGATGTGCAATTTGTTGGTAGGTGTAGTTGTGCCTATACCAATGTTTCCATCAGTCAATATACGCATAACTTCCGCATTGTTTGTTCTAAAAACCAATGATTGGTTGTCTTTAGTACCCACAAAATTACTAATTGGGTCTGTGTTGGAGTTACCAGTTGTACTCCACGGTTGCCCGTTGCCTTCTGCACACAAGCTACGCCAAACTCCTGAACGACGAACGCAGATACATGTCGAGTCAGTATTGAAAATCATCATTCCATCGGGTGGTGAAGACATTGTAGCGGCTTGAGCCGTAGTCATACGAGGCAACAATAAACCCTTACTTGAACTTTCGAGCTCAAGGAGCGCATTTTGATTAAGAACGCCTGGGTTATCCCCCAATTTAATCTGGGCGAAGGCTGATCCAGCCGCCGCTGCAATCAACGCAATGACGAGTAGTATTCTCTTCATTTGAAACATAAGATTTCGTTAAATTAATGGTTATGAAACTTTTTTGAAAAATATAAAATGGATTTTGACACTAACTTAGGTTCAATAGTCTTTGTGTGATATTTTTTTCGGGTTGAGGCGTTTATACCACCAAACTTGTGTTAGTAAGGGAATAGAGTATCTCGTTGATTGCAATAGAAAGTTTGTCAAGATTTACTCGGCAACAATGGGAAGGTACATGTATAGCAAAATCATAGATGTTAAGGTATAAATTACAAAAGCCACCTCGCTGAATAACGGAGATGGCTTTTGCAGTTCAAAAATGACACCAGTTTTTAAAAATGGGCAATTGCTACTCAATAATCGCTGCGATAATTTCCAAAATTAATGCGTAATCCGCCACCAAAATAAAGGGTACGTTCGTTGCGTGTTGCATCTTGGCTGTCTTTTTTGCGTGCTAAAAAATGTAAATCGGCAAATACATTGTGGTACAATTGATAGCTAATATCCAAACTTGTCAGTAAAATTTTAGCATTGACCCCCTCAGTAGTGAAGTAACCATTTTCCATTTTTCTTGTATTATTGCCTGTATAAGGTCTATCTCCCCAATTTTCTTTAGCACTGCTTTCGCCTACGCTTGCATACATGAGTCGCCCATCAAGGGTCAATCTCCATGTGGGTTGATAGCGCAATTTTGCCATTATTTCATGAAAATTAGCACCAAGCGGATGCGCTAAATTTTGGTAAGCATGGGTATAACTGTTTGTAGATGTGTAATAAGAATAAGTAAAAGGGCGTATCTTATTGTATTCCAACTGCATATCTAAATGGTCAATATTAAGCACATCAAAATATTTTACACCTATCTGATTGCCAAATTTATTTGCCCACCACCCATTTTTATCAATAAACAATGCTTTAAGAACGAACTCGTCAAGCAATAGCTGCCCATAAATTGACAAATGTTTGGCTGTATTCCATTTAAAATTTGCCCCCAGTAAAACATTATCAGGGCTACCCAAAGCATGTTCTACAGACCGATAGAAAATAATAGGGTTTAAGTACTGTAACTCAAAATACCCCGTGCGGTTCATAATAACTGTCTCAAAAATACCAAAATTGAGGTTTTTATTGACATTAAAACTCAATTGGTGGGTTGCCATGTATTTTTTAGGCTGTAAATCGTCACCAACTCTACCTTTATTAGCAATTAACTCGGCAAAGATGTTCTGATATTGCAATTTCCATACTTTCGTATTGAGTTTCATAAAAAAATAATTATTCGCAAAATTGGATAAAAACAAAGACCGCATTCCATCGCCTACAAAATGCTGACCATTGCCCAATTGCAAACCAATATGGGGTGTAATATTAAAGCCTACTAAACCTTGTGCATTTAGAAAATCATAACCTCCATTGTTAAGTCTGAATAAATTGCTGTTATAATCTTTAAAAAGCAGTGACACGCCTGGTATTGCCGTATCACGTTTAATTCTTGCATTGACATAATTTGGAAAAAGGGTTTGTGTTTCAACAAAGTTTGTCTGAAAATAAACACGATTATCAATACTTCCACGTATATCTATACCTTTTTGTTGTAAAGATACAGCCTTGTCCTCATATCGTTGTTCAGCTATTTTGAGGCTATAAATAGGATTGACTTTTAAATCAAAAAAACGTGAATGGGTTTCGTATAAATTGGCAGGTGTGCGGTAAAAATGCTTAAAAATAGGCTTTTTATTGGTTTTATAGGGAGGGGGGTCTCTGTCTGAAATTTGGTTTAAATCCTGCTTTTGTGTCAACGTTTTTGGCAATTCTGGCGGTGATAGCAACTCGTTGTTGTCGTCAAATAAGTACTGCAAAGCCGCTTGATCAACTCTTGACATGCGTGCTTTTGTGGAATCCAAATGCAAGGCATAACGAATCACATCGGCACGGGTATAGGGTTTTGCCGTTGTTTGCAAATAGTTATCATTGCCATACAAAACTTCAAATCGGTCAATTTGATGGTAAACTGCCTCATTCGTAAGCGGATAAGGCACACTTTGAGCGTGCAAAAAGGGGGTTGCTAAAAATAGCACTGCCACTAAAAAAAATGATTTTTTCATATTATTTAATTAATTAAGTAGAGACGCGATGCATCGCGTCTCCCACCGCGCGAACGCCCAAATTACCTGTTTGATTTCCTGCGAGACGTGAGACGCGATGCATCGCGTCTCTACATCCAACATTATTTTAAAAGCGCAATTTTTTGTTGTACCGCTTGCAAACGACTAAAAAAAGGTTGTTCAAGTGCCGTAAAATCCTCTTTGTACATTGATTTTATGGCAACAATAACAGCTTCTCTAAGGATAGGTAACTGCCTAAAATCTTCAACAGATTTGTTTTGAACAAAATGAGCGCGTTTGGTCGCAATAAATTCAGCCGTGACCTGAGCAATTGCCCGTTCGGTAACAGTAGGGTCTTGTTCGACAATCTGCCGAATTTTAGTATTAATGGCTGTATTAAGTTCTTCTGATATAAATCTAATATCCAATTGTCCTTGAGCCAACAATGTTTCTTTTTGTTTTAAAACTTGTTCTTTTTGATTATTTTTAGCTTCGTTTTCTTGTTTTAGTGCATCAGCTTGTTGTTTGGGTGTTTTGTAACCTCTGCTCAATGCTTCTAAAAATACGCCTGCTGGATTATTGGCTTTGCCTTCTTTTACTTTTTCCTTCGTAAATTCAATGGCAATTTTAATATCTTCATCTGTTTTATCAACTGATTTTTTTTGAAAAATAGCTTGTGTAATGCCCCACCATGCTTGAACATGGGCTTGCAAAAGGGTTCTTTCATCTCGCAAAACAGGTACTGCCTCCTCTACTACCCCCTCAGTATAATGGGCATTTTGAAGAGAAAAGTCAACATTTTCGGCTGTTTGCCCTGTATTTTTTATAATCGTAAAAATGATTTCATTGACTTTTCGGCTCTTTTTTATTTCTTGATAATCGAAATAAATATCGCAATATTTGGTCAAATCTTCACGCGCTTTATCAATCACATAGCGACGAAAATCCGCGTAGAGTTTATATTTTTCGCCCAGTTCCAAGACTGTTTTGAGAAATTCAACCTCAAAACTTACTGCTCCAAGATATTCATAACTTTTTAAAATTTCAAACATCCGCACCGAATGAACGCTTTGTAAACCGACAATATTCTGCATATCGTAGCGTAAAAAACGCCTTTTAAGTTCCAAAAGGTGTGGTTTAAGGTCATCATTGAACTTAAATTCGATGTAGGCATTGCCTAATTCACGGTCTTCGGGCTTCGTATAGCGTGTAATTATCCGCATTTCACCATAACGATGATAGCCTTCCTCAGAAATATAAGGAACTTTTATGGACGAATTGTACAATTGTTTTGGCACATTTGCGATGATTTCATAGACTTCTCGCCCATCTCCAGCATCAAAAAAATGAATCAAATCGGAAATATAAATACGTTGAAGCGTGAAATCAGTCGCATCTTTATCAATTTGGCTAACAAAATAGTTAAAGATACGTTTTTGCCACAAAGAGAAGTTGTACTTCGCCAAGACGAGGTCGTTTGATGTCACCACAAGGGCGGTAGCGTCACTTAATTTTTTCTTAGCCATACTTTAACTATGAGTAAATTACGGGAATCATTTTTATTATGGGGTAAAAGTATGAAAATAGTTTAGAAAACTCATTTTTTTTCATATTTCAATTAAATTTGTGTCCTTATCTTGACTTTGAAGGACATGATACTAAAATGTATCTGAATTGCCAGATTTTTTCCTATCAATTCAGATAATATCTTGCTATACTGTCCCCAACCCCGTAATTTACTCATAGTTCATCACAGCTCATTACCGTAGTTTACTCATAGTCCGTAGTTTACTCATAGTCCGTAGTTTACTCATAGTTTACCGTAGTTTACTCATAGTTCAACCGTAGTTTACTCATAGTTCAACCGTAGTTTACTCATAGTTCACCGTAGTTTACTCATAGTTTACCGTAGTTTACTCATAGTTAGGTTACTTAATCAGTTGATAATCAATAAGTTAAAAGCTGCTAAACAATAAACAATAAACAATGTAAAAAAATAAACAACAACAAGCAGGTGCTGTTTTTTTAATAAAAAATGAATATAAGATATGTGGTTCACACACTTCACGAGTTTTAGCAGACGATATCTTCTTAACTATGAGTAAACTACGGTGCGAACTATGAGTAAATTACGGTATAAGTATTTAGCGATAGCACGGGCTTTAGCCCATGAAATATCCCACATCTATATTCACTGGCTAAAGTCCGTGCTACCACGCGAACTATATAATTTTACCGCGTTTCTAAGTACTGATTTAAGTTTTGTGGTAATATTGATATGAAAGAACACTAAGGTTCTGCTTTGGATATTGAAATTTGAAACCCTTGAAATCTTTAAAATTAAAATGACAGACTTAATTTTTAGAAATGGTATTTTTCTAAGTCCGAATCTCGTCTTTCCAGACCCCTCAGTATGGGAAGCTATTTTAGTCAAAAATGGCTATATTGCTGCTATGGGAAACTTGGAAGATATAGAAAAAAAAGCTGCTATTGATGCTCAAGTAATTGATTTAAACGGGCAAACATTGATGCCTGCTTTTAATGATGCCCACATTCATATTTGGAAAGTAGGTGACTTATTGACGTTTATGCTTGACTTGCGGGGCGTTGGGAGTTTGGCAGAAATGCAGGAAAAAATAGCCGATTTTGCAGCAAAAAATCCTAATAATACGTGGATTTTGGCACGCGGCTTCAATGAAGCCAATTTTCCCGATGGTAAAATACCGTCTCGATTTGACCTTGATACCGTCGTGTCTGACCGTCCGTGCTACGTCATTCGGACGTGTGCGCATGTGGCTGTTTTGAATACAAGAGCCTTGACGTTGTGCGGCATTACGGAGGAGACAATTGTGCCAGAAGGTGGGGAAATTCGCCGCTTCAAGGAGAAGCAGATTGTGCCAAATTTAACAGGTGTTTTATCCGAAACGGCTTTAGGTTTAGCCCAGAAATTTTTACCGAAATACACCCCCGAAGCCTTGAAAGCAATGGTACTGGCAGCGCAAACAGCTCTTTTAAAACAGGGCATTACAGCAGCAACTGACCCTGCCGTAATGCCCGATTTATTGGCAGTTTATAAAGATATGGACGCCAGAAAAGAATTAAAAATCAGAATAAATGCTATACCAATTGTTGTGCCCGATGGTGCAACCGAAGCATTGCCTTTGCCCGCCTTGTATGAATCTGATTTTTTGAAAATAAATACCGTTAAATTTTTTGCTGATGGTGGTTTAAGCGGCAAAACGGCTGCTTTAAAAAAGCCTTACAAAAAGACAAATGAACATGGCGTTTTGCGTTTAAACTTTGATTTCTTTATGCCTTTAGCCGCAAAAGCACAAGCCGCAGGTTTCAAAATTGCCACTCATGCCATTGGGGATAGAGCGATTGATGAAGTATTGAAAGTGTACAAATTTATCGCAAAAGACAATACCCGGCAATTGAAACACCGTATTGAACATTTGGGGCTACCCTCAAAAAATAATCTAAAATTGATGCATAAATTGGGCATTCATTGCGTGACACAACCCATTTTTTTATACGAATTAGGACAAAATTTTAGGCATTATTTATCGGCATTTTATCTAAAAAAAGTGTATCCCTACAAATCCGTTTTAGAAGCTAATGTGAATCTTGCTTTTTCAAGTGATGCGCCCGTTGTCAAGGATTTTAATCCATTGATGGGTATTCAGAACGCCATAAAACGCATGGATAAACAAGGCTTTGTGCTGGGCGCATCAGAAAAAATAAGCGTTTCAGATGCACTACTGGCTTACACTTTAAATGCCGCAAAAGTCAATGATGATGACAAAATAATGGGTAGTTTGGAAGTAGGAAAACGAGCAGATTTTGTTATTTTAGATAAAAACCCATTAAATACTGAGGGGGATAAAATCTCAGATATTAGGGTCGTTGGTGTGTTTGTTATGGGTTTTTTACAGGGATAATGAGTTTTTGTGTTAAAAATTTGCGTTTTACCCAAATTTTTAACACAAAAACGGCTCGCTAAAACGCTTTAAAAAACTACAAAAGCCCGCGTTTCACATGCGCTCGTCTGATGGCATCTTCCAAAACCTGCAAACCTTCGGTGAGTTGGTCTTTGGTGATGACAAGCGGCGGCAATAAGCGGATACAATTGGAATACAAACCTGCACGAATCAAAATGATACCATGTGCCACGGCATCGCGGATAATTTCGAGCGTCAAATCGGGGTCTGGTGTTTTTGATTTTTTATCTTTTACAAACTCCACGAGCCGCATTGCCCCGATACCCCGACAATCGCCCAATAAAGGATATTCTTTTTTCCAGCGTTCCAATGTTTTACGTGTTTGCTCTCCTACCCGATTGGTTTTTGCCAAAAAATCGGGGCTTGAAATCATTTTTACGGCTTGAATTGCCGCCGCGCACGCCACAGGAGAACCGCTGTATGTGCCGCCAATACCGCCCAAATGAACAGAATCCATAATATTCGCCCGACCCGTAACGGCTGCAATGGGCATACCTGCGCCCATTGATTTTGCCATTGTAATCATATCGGGAACAACACCCGAATGTTCGCAAGCAAAAAGTTTTCCTGTCCGTCCCATGCCGCATTGAATTTCATCGAAAATTAAAACAATGCCGTGTTTAGTGGCAATTTCACGTAATTTTTGCAAGAATTCAGTTGGTATAGGCACGAAACCTGCCTCGCCTTGTATGGGTTCAATCAAAATAGCCGCTATTGCTGAGGGGTCAACCTGTGCGATGAGCGCGTCTTCCAAACCATCTATTCGGTATTTCAAATATTTTTTTTCTGTCATACCTTCGGGCGTGCGGTACATATTTGGAATCGGCAAACGATAAATATCTGGTGACATTGAGCCATACCCTTTTTTGAATAAATTGTATTTACTCGTCAAACTCATCGTCAAAGTTGTGCGTCCGTGATACGCTCCTTCAAAAGCAATCACCGCAGGGCGTTGTGTGAAGTATTTTGCCATATTGACGGCATTTTCAACGGCTTCTGAACCAGAATTTGAGAACAAAGTCTTTTTGGGGAAATCACCGGGCGTTAGCGTATTGAGCATTTCAGCCAACTGAATGGGAGCTTCAAAAGTCGTAACGATTTGGCAGGTATGAATAAATTTATCCATTTGCTTTTTCATAGCATTGACCACATTTTGCGGCGAATGACCCACGTTTATCATGCCAATACCGCCCGCAAAATCAAGTAAAGTATTGCCATCTACATCTTTTACAACCGCGCCTTTTGCAGATTCAACGACCACTTCGGTTGATTTTGCCGCACCCGAAGGCAAAGCTGCCGCACGGCGAGCGAGAATACCCTGTCCGATTGGTCCTGGAATAGGGCATTTGAGGTCAATTGTGGTTTTAATCTTGTTTGCTTCTAAAGTTCCCATTAATTTATTTTTAGATATTAAAAATTGAAGTACGGAAAATATTTAGCCGTGCTCGCTTCGCTCGCGAAAACAGAGCAATAGACTAATTAATTACGAAGTGCGAAGTAACGATGTTTGTGTTTTATTTTATTTTTTTGATTAAAAAATTAGATGATAATTTCGTTATCGTCATTTACATTTGTTGTTATTTGCTGTAAAGCGAAACATTATGCAGTTTCGCATTAATTTAAAGTTTTAGTTTATAAATTGATTTATGAAAAAATTATACATCGTTTTAATCACGCTATTGAGCCTATTTTTACAACACACTCTTTTTTCACAAGAGTATTTTCTTTACTCACCTAATTCAAAGTTGACGTTTAAACTAAACGTTGGCTTGACGATAAAATACGCTGTTTCCGTGAACGGAAATACCATTATTTCGCCTTCGGTCATTGGTTGTTCGACAGATTTTCTGCAAAATATGTCTTTGAAAGTCTTGGCTACTAAAAAAGGGATTGTGAAAAATCAAATCTTATATCCCATTGTTCATCAAAAAAATCGAACAATTAATGACAACTACAATTGGTTGACTATTTCTTTCAGCGACCAAAAAAGTTTGGAATGTCGTGTCTATAACAATGGTGTAGCGTGGCGATGGGTCATCGAACGGCGTGGCGATTATAAAGTATTAGATGAGCAAGTTAATTTCCAATTTTGGGCAACAGATGCTACTTGGTATCCCGTTGAAGAAGAGTTTATGTCGCACAGTGAGCGTGTTTATCAGCGTTTGACGGTGGACAATGCCAAAGGGAAATTGGCAAGTTTGCCCGCACTCGTGAACTGCAACGATGCTAAAGTATTGATTACAGAAGCCGACCTTTTGGACTATCCAGGCTTGTGGTTGAAGGGCGGAGAGAACGGATTACTGAGGGGTGTGTTTCCAAAATATCCAAAAGAAAAAAAACTAATAAATGACCGCGACGAAACAGTTGTAAGCCGCGAGGAGTATATTGCAGTGCAGAAAGACGAGCATAGTCTTCCGTGGCGGGTGCTGATGATTGCTCAAAATGACGCAGATTTGTTGACAAATCAATTGGTTTATCAATTGGCGCGTCCTGCTTTGGGAGATTATAGTTGGGTAAAATCGGGCAAAATTGCGTGGGATTGGTGGAATTTCAATAATATCTATGGGGTTGATTTTCGTGCAGGTGTCAATACAGCTACTTATAAATATTACATAGATTTTGCATCTAAAAACGGTTTAGAATATATTATTTTAGATGAAGGTTGGACAGCCACCACGACCGATTTGTTGAAGCCTTCGCCAGATATTAATATGCCCGAATTGATGGAATACGCAAAACAAAAAAAGGTAGATATTATTTTGTGGTGTTTGTCTGCAGCATTGGAACGTCAAATGGAAGCTGCCCTCGACCAATTTGCAAAATGGGGTGCGAAAGGTATAAAAGTAGATTTTATGCAGCGCGATGACCAGCAAATGGTCAATTTTTACGAAAAAACAGCAATAGAAGCCGCAAAACGCAAATTATTGGTTGATTTTCACGGCGCATACAAGCCTACGGGCTTAGAGCGCACTTACCCAAATTGTTTGACGCGAGAAGGCGTTTATGGTTTAGAAAATTCAAAATGGGACAGCTTAAAGAACATTGGACCTGAACACAATGTAACGATCCCATTTATTCGTCAAGCGGCTGGACCAATGGATTATACACCGGGGGCAATGCTCAATAGCAATGAAAAAGACTGGTCTCCGAATTGGTCAACGCCTAAAAGTTTGGGCACACGGTGTCATCAATTGGGCATGTATGTCGTATTTGAAAGCCCTTTACAAATGCTTGCTGACAATCCGACACATTACAACAAAGAACCAAGTTGTATGGAATTTCTCTCAAAAGTACCCACTCAATGGGATACAACCATTGTTTTACACGCTAAAGTGAGTGATTATGTCGTTGTAGCCCGCAAAACGGCAAACAGCGAATGGTATATTGGGGGCATGACCGACTGGACACCAAGAGAATTTACACTCGATTTGAGTTTCTTACCCAAAGGTAATTTTACAATGCACAGTTGGGAAGATGGCATCAACGCTGACCGCAATGCGCAAGATTTCAAATACAGAAAAGAAATGGTCAATTCTTCGACTTATGTTAAAATCAAACTAGCAGGTGGTGGTGGATTTGCTTCGCGTATTGTTTTTGATAGACCGTAGAATCTCAGATTTCATGTCATAAAATGACGAAAATCAAACAAATCATAGTTCTTGCCACCGAAGACATTGATTTTTTCTACGGAGAAAATAAAATTGTTTATTTGAAAAACAAAAACACCGATGCGACCAATAACCTTGAAAATCAATGGTAACAAAGGCAACAACAAAGGTCAGCCAAGTCGCTTCAATGTGGGACAAAGCAATGTGTTCCAACAACCAGTTGTAGCTGATTATGGTCACACCCAGCCCCAAAACATCTTTGACAGTGTTCGTCAATCCCGAACTAAAGCTCGAAATGCTGTCTAAAGGACGTATGACTTTCGCGCCCATTTTCCATTCAAAAGCCTGTTCAATGAGGCATAAAATGAGAAAAGCGGGTATTGCATAAGTTAGAATAGTACCGTATTGTTCCATTTTTCACATTTGAATTGGTGTTAATTGAAAATTAAGTTCGTGTTTTTTAATTTTCCAAAATAATTTCTTTCAAACGCCGCAATATGAAAACGATTTGCTGTAAATCGGTTCTATTACTGGCATTAAACTCACGACTTAAACAGTATTCTTGCCCAATAAGTGTTGTAAACCACCAATTTGAACCAATAAGAAAACTGCCATAAACAGGACGTCCATCGTCGTTTTTATGCTGTGCCACAAGCATTGCAGCCAACATTTGTGCTTCGGGGTCTTTGTCATCGCCTTTGCCTTTTTTGAATTCTTGCAAGAAAAAATAAGGCAATTTGGGTTTGTTAAAACGCATAGGTGTTGCTACCATGCAATCAACGACAACTGAAATTTTGTGTTTTTCTTGAAGAATAGCCGTTAAAGGTCGCTCATAAAAAACCTTTATTTTCCCTTCAATATCAATATCTGCCAAAAAAAATAAAAAAGCTATGAGCTGAATTTTTAATTCTTCTTCATTGAAATAGTTGACATCATTGCGTGTTTTTTCATATACTTGGTTAAATAATGTCTGCTCAAAATCATTGAAAACATAAGAAGAGGTTAACCATTTTTCAAGGTGTTGACAGTCACCCCGATTATTAATGTCAAAAGTTTCAGCCAAAAGGCTAAGGTCAATAGGATGTTTTTCCACCATTTTTTAAGCATTTTTACTGAGAAAATATTTTATTAAATATCACCAATAGCAATTAATTTTTTTTCCAAATATTCGTGTAAGCCTTCTTCGCCACACTCGTAGCCCAAACCACTTTGTTTCCACCCACCAAATGGAGCTTCAATGGCGTGTGCTGCCCATTCATTAATACCAACTATGCCAAATTCAAGGGCTTCACTGACTTTAATTGATGTTTTTAAATTATTTGTCCAAAGATAAGCCGCCAAACCATATTCTGTATCATTTGCCAAATTTATTGCTTCTTGCATTGTATCAAAAGGCGTAATTGATAGAACAGGTCCAAAAATTTCACGTCTGAAAATGGGATTTTCGCGGTCAACATCGGCTAAAACTGTTGGTTCGTAGTAAAAACCTGTTTTATACTGAGGGGGTACTTTACCACCTGCGAGCAGTGTCGCACCCGCTTTTACAGATTCTTGAACGATGCCCGCAACCATTTTTTGCTGATTTTTATTGATTAAAGGACCGATTTGTGTACCCACTTCTGCCCCATTACCAATGACAAATTTAGCCATACTTTCAGCAACTTTTTCGCAAAAACGCGCGTAAATAGACCGATGAACGATAAACCGTTGCGGCGATACACAAACTTGACCACAATTGCGCGACTTTGCCAAAGCCGCCGATTGAGCAAAACTATCCACATCAACGTCATCAAAAACCAAGCAAGGCGCATTGCCACCGAGTTCTAAAGAGAGTTTTGTATTCGTTTTTGATGCCCCATTCATCAAGAGTTTGCCGACGCGGGTGCTGCCCACGAAGTGCATTTTACGCACTTCGGGACGTTCTAAAAGCGCATGACCGATGCTTTCCGCTTCGCCCAAAACCAAATTTCCAACGCCCATCGGCAGTCCCGCTTCTTCTAATAAGCTCATTAAAGCCATTGCCGTTAAAGGCGTGTATTCCGACGGTTTTGCCACGAATGTACAACCCGCCGCCAATGATGCCGCCCAAACACGCGCCACATTCCAAACTGGAAAATTCCAAGCGGTGATAATCCCCACCACACCAACAGGTTGAGAAATGACCGACATGCGTTTGTTATTGCGGTTTGTGGCAATTGTTCGCCCGTAAGCCCGCTTGCCTTCTTCGGCAAACCATTCAAAAAATTGGGCTGCCACGAGCCACTCTCCTACTGCTTCGGGCGAAGGTTTACCAGCTTCGGCGGTCGTGATTTTGCCCAATTCTTTTGCGCGTGTTCGCATTAAGTCCGCCGTTTTTTTCAAAATATCCGCCCGTACCCAAGCATTTGTGGCTTTCCAAGCTGGAAAAGCGGCGGCGGCGGCATCAATTGCGGCGTGTGCATCAGTGGCATCACCAAACGGGACAACCTTAATTGTGCGCTCTGTTGCGGGATTTATTACTTGGTAGGTATTGCCACTTTCAGCCTCTACCCATTGTCCGTTAATGAAATTTTTGTTCATAAATAGTTTAAAATTGTATAAGGAAGATTTCAAATTTTAGACTTTGTAGCTAAACATTTACAAATGTACACTCAATAATGTTATTTTAAAGACAAAGGTTTTTAGTATCTTTTTAATGATTCAAGGTGGTGCGCTCGCTTCGCTCACGCAGAAAGGGGAATGTGGTTCATTTTTCGGCGAAGCCGAAAAATGAACCACTTCTTTTCCTGTCGTTGTACGAGCAAAAGGCACGAAAACTCAATTTTACCTTGAATCATTAAAAAGATACGGTTTTTTAGTTTTTTAAAATTTAATATCCATAAAAAATGTTTATTCCAATGCTTTTTTTCAATTCTAAGCCAACTAAATTAAAATTTCCACCCTTTCTGATTTGTATCTTTTAAATAATTTAAACCTAAAAAATCATCCTTTTCAAAAACGTTATAGATTTTAGTGTTTTAGCTTTAAAATTTGTTCAATCTGCTTGCAGTTTGTCCGTTTATACTGCTTGCAGTTTATTAATGAATTTTACTAAGGAAGCCTTTTTAAGCGTAATTAATTTGCAGTTTATTAATAGATTTTACTAATGAATCCTTTTTAAGCGCAATTAATATGCAGTTTATCAGTTTATACTGCTTACAGTTTATCTGTAAAATTTATTCATAATTTGCCTAAGCGCGGTTAGTTTGCAATTTGTACGTTTATACTGTTTGCAGTTTGTAAGTATAAACTATTTGCAGTATAAACTTTTAAGCGTAAAAAAGTTTAAACTTTTTTACGCTTAACCTTATAATTTTAAAAAATGTTTGCATCTTTGCAGTCTATAAGTTTAATTAATGTATCAGTTTATCAGTTTATCAGTTTAAAAGGTTTTACTTTTTAATGGCTGTCTGTTTCACAGTTTGTAAGTTAATAAGTAAAAACTGTAAAACTGTCGTGTGTTTTTACTTTCGTACTGTTTTATGTTTTACCTTTTAACAGTATGTCCGTTAAACCTTACTGCTGTTTTACCTTTTTACAGTATGTCCGTTAAACCTTGTTGCTGTTTTACCTTTTATCAGTACGTCCGTTAAGCCTTGTTGCTGTTTTACCTTTTTACAGTATGTCCGTTAAACCTTGTTGCTGTTTTACCTTTTTACAGTATGTCCGTTAAACCTTGTTGCTGTTTTACCTCTTATCAGTACGTCCGTTAAGCCTTAGCCACCATTGTCTGAACTATGATTCTTTTGATTTATTTGATTACTATGACCAGATTAGGGTTGTGTGTTTCATGAAAATCATAAAAATCATAGTTCAGACTAAATATTTACGTTATTTTTTATAAAAAATAGAAATACATGATTCTCTCTGTTACAAATTTAAAAGGTGGTGTTGGCAAATCCACAATTGCCCAAAACATTGCCGTTTGCCTTAGGCAAAAAGGACATTCCGTTTTTTTGGTAGATACGGACTTTGAATTGAAAACGACAACTGATTGGGGCAATGACCGCAGTGCCGACTTGGTTAAGATTGATGTAGAATGTGTGCATCAAGACAATGTAACCGAACGGGTCTTGGAAGTGGCTGACAACTATGATGTTGTTATCATTGACGGAACACCTGCACTTTTTGAATTGTCAAGCAAGGCAATATTGTTGTCAGATGCTGTTTTCATTCCGATTATTCCAAGCATTGAAGAAGTGCGGACTTTGGAACGTTTTATGAAACGTTACAAAGAAGCCAAAATGATGAAAAAACGCATCGGTGGCGATGTTGAAGCCCACATTATTTTGAACAAGTACAATCAGAATCTCCGCATTGACCGCGAAGTTGAGGATATTCTGCAAGAATTTGAGTTGCCCGTTTTAAAATCAAAATTGGCGTATCGCGTAGCGTATCGGGAGGCTAAAATTGAAGGGAAGGGCGTTGTCGAATACGACGATAAAAAAGCAAAAGAAGAAATGCAGAAACTCGCCGATGAAGTTTCGGCAATCATTCAAAAATATTTGTAAACCAATCGCTCACGTACACAATCAAGTGTATGAGTGGGCAGCAGGAAAAATTAAAAAAATATGAAGCCTTCCATTAAAAATAAGCTATCGGCAGATAAAATTGAAGCGGCAAACCGCGAGTTGAACGAGTTAAAATCAACGGTGAATGCTGTAACCACCACAATTGAACCGCAAAAAGTGGTAGAAATACAAGTTGAAACGGTGTCTAAACCCCAAATTACTGAGGGGGTAAGAAATGTTGAGATTAAGCCAAAATCTGATAGTGTGATGCCAAAATCGAATAGGGTAGGGGAGAAGCCAGAGAAGCCAGAGAAGCCTTCGCGTCGTTCTAAAATTGCGATTCAAGCGGAAGAAGAAAATTTGCGCTTGGTGCGGGTAACGATTGATATTCCCGAAGATTTGCACGAAAAAATGAAAATCAAAATGATTTTGACTAAGCAAACAATGAAAGATTATTTGCTTGACTTCATTCGCAAAGATGTGGGTAATGCGACTTTTGGATTCAAATAATGTAATTTCTTAGCCACTAATTACACTAATTAGCACTAATTTTTCTGTAAATACTTAGTCCAGGGATGGGCATAACCTAAAAACATCGTTTTTTTGCATCTCGCGCTCGCTTCGCTCGCGCGAGGGAGGGGGAATGTGGTTCGTTTTTCGGCGAAGCCGAAAAACGAACCACGTCTCCTCCCTTTTGCGCGAGCGAAGTGAGCGCAAAACATCTGTTTTTAATCAAAAAACGATGTTTTTAGGTTATGCCCACTCCTCAAATACTTAGTCACGCGCTCGCTTCGCTCGCGGAAAAATAGGGAGAGGTGGTTCGTTTTTCGGGCTTTGCCCGAAAAACGAACCACTTTCTCCCTATTTTCGCGAGTGAAGCGAGCAAAAAAGATAGCACTAACTGTTTACAGTATATACGTGTTGCCTTAAAAACTTAAAAGCGTATTGCAGTTTAAACTGCAATACGCTTTTAAGTTTTAACCACCAATAGTCGTCATACTTTCCCTAACAGGCGCACCCATAAACCGCCGATTTTCGGCTTCAAAGCCGTTTTTTGCTCGATTGCCAAGGGCATCGAGTAGGGTAGAGGCGATTTGCTCATCGCTTGCACCTGCCCGCATGAGGTCTCTAAAATTGAAAACGCCCGAATCGTACAAGCACGTTTTAAGCAAACCTTGTGGTGTAACGCGGATACGATTGCACGTACCACAAAAGGTTCGACTGTAAGCGGCAATAATACCAACAGTACCTAAATGATTGGGAATCATGTAGTTGTAAGAAGTAGAATTGGGTTCGTCTTGAAGTTTTTGAATCGTAGGATATTCAGTTTTAATGGTTTTTAAAATCTCTTGCCAATTCCAACGCAAGGTATCGTAGTGATTTCCAGAGCCATTAAACGGCATTTCTTCGATGAAACGAACCGAAACGGGGTATTTTTTTGTCAAATCCACCATTTCCAAAATATCCGCCTCGTTTTTACCTTCCATAACAACCGCATTGATTTTTACTTTAATTCCCTGGCGCAATAATTCTTCAAAACAATGCCATACTTTGGCAAATTCGTCGCGGCGCGTCACTTCAAAAAAGCGTTTGGGGTCGAGCGAATCAAGGCTGAGGTTGACGGATTTAATGCCCAATGCTTTTAATTTGGCAACATGCGGTGCAGTTAGTGTACCATTCGTTGTCAAATTCAATGTTTCGATGCCTTCCGTCTCGGCGATACCCCTCAGTAGTTGCATAATATCGCGGCGCACAAAGGGTTCTCCGCCCGTAATTCGTACTTTTGAGACACCACAACGCGCTAAAATACCGATAAGCCGTAGCATTTCTTCATAACTCATCAGTTCATTGCGCGGAGTGAAATTGATGCCTTCTTCGGGCATACAATAAAAACACCGTAAATTGCAACGGTCAGTAACGGCAAGACGGACATAATTAATGGCTCTGCCATGATTGTCATAAAGTTGCGGGCGATTGGACATTTTTCAGATTTTAAAGTTGTTTAAAACGCTGCAAGTTGCATATTTTATGAAGAGATTAGCTTAAATGAGGTTAAATTCTACGCAATATTATTAGAATAAGCCTAACTTTGACATGAAGTACTTAGCTGCGCTCGCTTCGCTCGCGGAAAAGACGAGAGGTGGTTCATTTTCAGGCAAAGCCCGAAAATGAACCACATTCCCCCTCTTTTGCGAGCGAAGCGAGCAATAGGCTAAGTCATTACCATAAATTCTTACACCAATGAGTACAATTATAATAAAAAAAACGCCACACCCGCGCCCTCTAATTAGTTTGATGCCTTACACGGGTGTATTTGAGCGAGAGCAAATTACACATCTGTTGAAACGCACGATGTTTGGGGCAAAAAAAACAGATATTGACTTTTTTATTGGTAAAACGCTTGCAGAGAGCGTCAATACGCTGTTGACAGAGCCACCTCCCTTAACCGATGCCCAACTGCCTTTGAGAAACTACGCAGAAGGAACACTGCCAATGGGCGCAACTTGGGCTTATGCCCAACAAAATCCTGATTTTGATGGACAAAGACGCAATTCCTTGAAAATCTGGTGGGTCGGTAATATGGCTAATCAACCACGCAGTATTTTTGAAAAAATGGTCTTGTTTTGGCACAATCATTTTGCTACGGGTATGCTGGATTCGTTTTCTTCCATGTCTTTTGAGCATGTGCTGTTAGCAATATATTGGCGACCCGCCCGATGTTTCGGGTTGGCCCGCTTACTATCAAGCACCCAGTTTTCACGAAAATTGGATAAATACAGATACTTTTGCCAAACGATTGACCTTCTCAGATACTGCACTGCTGACAGGGCGTTCGGGTTTAGTGGTTGACGTGTTGAAGTTTACCGACCAATTTGGTACAGACGCCGAAGACCCCAATACTTTGATTGTCCGAGTCTTGGAGATTATGTACCGCGTGCCGCCCAGTGAGGCAATGTTAACGTATCTGAAAACGACCATTTTGCTCGATGGACAAGCAAGTGACTACTATTGGACAGAGGCATGGTTAGCGTATAAAACCAATCCGACAACTGCGAATACGGCAACGGTTAAGACCCGTTTGCAGCAATTTTATCTGTTTATTACGCGAAATCCAGAATATCAGTTGATTTGAGGTATGCCCAAACGGCGCAGGTTTTGAAGGAAACCTGCGCCGTTTAAACCCGTAATTACAAAAAAGGCTTACATTGTGCCAAAATTCAAAAAATGGAAAAATTACCAAATTTGCCTATTGGACGTCAATACTTTGCGAGTATTCGCAAAGACAAGGCTATTTATGTTGATAAAACAGAATACATCTACAATATATGTAGCCCTGCGGACAGTAGCTATTTTTTGTCGCGTCCACGTCGGTTTGGTAAATCCTTAACATTGGATACCATTAATGAATTGTTTTCGGGTAATCGCGCTTTATTTGAGGGACTTTGGATAGAAGACAAATGGAATTGGTCAGAGACTTATCCCATTATTCGTATGTCTTTAGATGCTATTGGACATGAAGAGGGCTTAAAAACAGCCCTTTTGACAGCTTTACAGGAGATTGCAGATGATTTTGAGTTGAGCTTAGTGGCGAAGAGTCCGGGTGCAGGATTTAAAGAGTTAATAAAGAAAATAGTAAAAAAAACAGGCAAACAAGTCGTTATTCTCATTGACGAATATGATAGACCGATTGTTGATTACATTGACCCCTATAATTTGGCAATGGCAAATAAACAACGCGATGTATTGAAAGATTTTTTTAGTATCTTAAAAGATGCGTCTAAAAATATTCGTTTTCTATTGATTACAGGTGTTTCTAAATTTGCTCGTGTTTCTATTTTTTCAGATTTGAATCATTTAATTGACCTTACGCTCAATAAAAAATATGCCGCTTTATGTGGTTATACACAAACAGAATTAGAGCATTTTTTTACACCCTATCTTGCCGTCATGCCGCCCGAAACACTTGAAAAAATGAAATTGTGGTACGATGGATACAGTTGGGACGGCGCAACTTTTGTGTATAATCCATTTTCGGTGCTTAATTTCTTTGAAAATCAAACGTACAGCAATTTTTGGTTTGCTACGGGTACACCTACCTTTTTACTCAAACTCATGCGCAAACGTTTTGCCTATAAATTGGAAGAAACAGAAGTGAGTAATCTTATTTTAGAATCGTTTAGGCTTGAAAAATTCGATGAATTAGATGTAAATTCTTTGCTTTTGCAAACAGGTTATTTGACGATAAAAAAAATAAAGACCTCCGGGAAATTTATCCTTGATTATCCTAACAAAGAAGTTAGACAGGCTTTTGGACAATTTTTATTAAGTGAATACACACATACGCCCGTAACAGTTCCTTACGGAGCGAATATTTTAGAAGCCTTAGACCAAAATAACCTTTCAGAAGTTATTAATATTATCAATAACTTGATTCAATCTGTTCCAGACCAAAATTATGTTAAAGAGGAAGAAAAATTCTTTCATGCCATTATTCATTTGATATTTACAATGGTCGGCTCAGACCCACGTAGCGAAATGCACACCCCAGTTGGGCGCATGGATACGGTGATAATCACAATAGACCGCATTTTTCTTTTTGAATTTAAAATAGGCGGAACAGCCAATGATGCCATTCAGTGTATCAAAGATAGAAATTATGCCGCGAGTTTGCGGTTTCGCAATAAACCGATAACGGGAGTTGGGGTCGTTTTTTCGGCAGCAACGAAAGGCGTAGCGGCATGGGATAAAGAGGAATTATAAAACGTACCCCTCAGTATAAAACCCTATTTCATTCCACATGTCCATTTGTCAATTACCTAATTTATGGTATTTTTGGAAGTTAATTGTTTTATTTTGCTTCAAAACTAAAAAGTGCGTCAAGTTAGTTGTATATTTGTATGTCATAAAACATTAACGCAATGCACAATTTTTGTAAACAAATACGCAGACCTTTGCTGTGATACGTACAAAACAACCCTGCACTACGATGTAGAATCAACGGTCACACGACAAGTTGTTGACGAAGCAGATGCGTCCAAAATGATAGAGTATGACAAAATTGCCGCTATTCCTTTTGTCCACCGCGTGGAAGTTCAAATGGGCATCAAAGCTGACGGTACTTCAGATTGGGTGATTACAAAAAAAGAACCGAATAATCCACTTAAAACGGTTTCTAATGCACCTGCCGACCCAACGCCCAAAACGGTCACTTTGAAAGTCAAAGACAATAAATTAACTACCTACGATAAGGCAGGTAAATTATTGACAACTAAGGATTTTGATGCAAATAGTCTTACAAAACGCTATTTGGAATTGCTTAATCCTGACAATTCTTTGAATCAGGTCTCATTGCGCGGTGCTATGGATGTTCGCACTATTATTGCCGAAGCACGCAGTCAAGGTGCTACCGTGGAAACTACGGACAGCATACATTATTGCATTAAGAAACGTATTCCCAACGAACCTCAATACTCTATTACTTATTTGGACGCAAGTATTGGTAAAGTCGTGGGTATGTCACTTAATAAAAGTAATGGACAATTTATTTATTCAAACAATGTTGTCTTTACCAAAAATAGCTCTAATGATTACGTTCTTTCTAAATCAGTTGAACGTAGTTTTGGCACATCTCCGTCAAGCGGCGTTGCTATTGTGACCGAAAAACTTAACCGTTTTAACAGTTTTTCGACAAGTGTTGTAACAGGTGGACTCGGAATAGGTTGTTTGTTTTCTGGGGCAGGGTGGGGTGCAGCCATACCACTATTCAATATGAGCTATCAGTTTTATGACGGCTGGGCATGGTTACAACAAAGTGAATCGCAATTTAATAACCTTATTGGTGCATTTGGTTCTTTTAACGAAATGCAAACTTTAGATGTTTTTGATTGCTATGGACAGCGCGGTTCTTTGGAGTCGCAGTATCAAAGCGGACAAATTAGTATGAATCAATTTTTTATGCGTGTGAACGCCTTGTACTCAAATCCCGCTTGTACACGTCAAGTAACAACGCTGGTTCAAGTTCCACTTAATGGGAAAAGTGATGGGGTTGTACCATTAGAAAGCCAGAGATTGCAAGGCGCGACCAATTTTGTCTTAGAGGGCGTGAATCATTTTGAATTGAGGGATCACCCAATAATGACTGACCAGTATAATAAATTATTTAGTGGTTTATTAGATTTTAAAGGAAATTTGGCTGCTCAACAATTTTTCGTAACGCTTTAAATAATTCACTCATGCGCACAATTATTTTTTTTGTATCAATTATTTTCACACTTACTGGTTGCTCCAAAACGGAGCAACCAGATAATACAACTCCGAAGCTGCTGTGGAAAGTACCATTACTCAATGGCAAAGAGAGTTTCTCATTTAATCCAGTTATTTACAAAGAATGGGTCATTTACGGGGTAAAATACGCCCGATTAGACCATTTCGAGAAACCCAAAGTGGCTGCTTTTAACAAAACCACAGGTGCAAAAATTTGGGAATGGAGCGATGCAAAAAGTGATACAGAAACCTATTCAGGGTTTGATGATACTTATACATATCAAAACACTCTTGTTATATCAACACGTTTGCATGTATATGCGATTGACATGAATACGGGTAAATCGCTCTGGACAACAAAAGCAGTGTATTCAGGTAGTCCAAGTATCGTCGGTGTAGGTGAAAAATTTACCACGTAGAAGGTGGTTTTAATAAAGAAAAAGCTGTATTATTTGAAGCAAATATTTTTACTGGTAATTGGAAAAGTATATATTCAATCCAAAAAGATAATAAATATGCTTTTATTGACTTCTATAAATTGATTGATAAAGATAAAGATGGGAAAACGTATTTGTACTTTGTGGCTTCATTGACAAACCTTGAATTCACTTCATCTGAAAGCCAGTTAATAAAATTAGATACTGAAACGGACAGAATCGTACTTGATAAATCATTGATAGATTCTAAAGGAAATAGGATAGTAGCCACAGATGATAAAAGAATTTATTTAACTGGGCAAGGGCAGATAGTAGGTTATGACAAAATAACGGGTGTGGTTTCCAAGATATACACCCTACCTGCTTACGAAAGGCGTCTTTATGGAGCGGGTAATTGTATTGTAAAAAATAATAAAATATTTGCTCCTACCAATTATCCCAGTTTTATGTGTTATGACGTTGAAGCGACAAATATTTTATGGAGTGAGGACGGGGTTTCCACGAGTTCATCGAGCAAATTGCATTACCACAATGGCATTGTGTATTATACGAGTTCAAGTGACGGCTTTCTTCATGCAATGGGCGAAAATGGAAAAAGGTTTTGGAAGGCTATGTCTCCAGATAAGAAAGGAGCAGGAGATGGTTCTTTCGGTAACGTGATGACCATTGATGAAACGGAAAATCGGCTTTATGTTTCTACTTATTATAATGCTTGCTGCTACGAAACTATAAAAATGTAGTTTTATACTGAGGGGTGTCTAAAAATCTATTTAGCCTTGCTCGCTTCGCTCGCAATAGGGGAAATTGGTTCGCTTTCGGGATTTGCCCGAAAACGAACCACTTCCGTTTCAAAATCGAGATTAATCCGTGTTAATCTGTGAAAATCAGTGGATACCTAAGAAGTTATCCTATTTTTACAGTATTGCGAAGGCGTTTTCCCCATAATCATTTTAAAAGCGCGATTGAAATTAGAAAGATTATTGAACCCCACTTGATAGGCAACATTAGACGTGAGTAAATCTCGATTTTGAAGCAATTTGCAGGCTTGATTGATGCGTACTTCGCATAAAAAATGAATATACGTTTTGCGCGTGCGCAACTTAAAATAACGGCAGAAGGCTTCGGGTGTTAGGTGGGCAATTTGAGCAATGGCATCAATTGTAATGGGATTGTGGTATTCTTCAAGCGTATATTTCACGATTTTATTCATGCGTTCGTTGTCATACTGAGGGGTATGCAACGGGCTTTCAGCGACCGATAATTTTTCAAAATCAGTAGTTTCCGAAAGGGTTTTTAGAATAGTAAAAAAGGAAATCAATTTTTCCAATCCCTGTTGTTGAGCGATGCTTTTTAACAGAATGGCTACCACCGATTGAGTTTCCCCGACTATGCGCAAACCTCCACCCGCAACGCTCACAAGTTGCCGAACGCTCGACATTTCATTCAGTTGCCAAAAGAAATCACCGAAATAATGGGCATCAAAAAAGACCGTTATGCCTTCGGCAATGCCCTCGTAACTGCCCTCAAAATAGATTTTATCGTTTCTAAAAACGTGGGCTTGGTTGTTTCCAATAATAAAAATATCGCCCGCTTTAAAATTGCCCACATAATCACCCGCAATCAAAACGCCTTCACTTTTGACAATCAAAGTAAGTTGTAATTCGGGGTGTTGGTGCAGGTTGTCATAAAAATGTTTGCCCTTATCCACTTGCACACGGAGGGCTTCTTTACTGGTTTTAGAAATTTGAAATGGAATGACTTTCATAATGAATATTTTTCTCTACTGCTCGCTTCGCTCGCAAAAAGAGGGGAAAGTGGTTCATTTTTCGGGCAAAGCCCGAAAAATGAACCACCTCCCTTTCTTTTGCGAGCGAAGCGAGCAAAAGTGTACCGCAATTTCAATAAAATAACAATTATTGATAATCAATGGCTTATAAACTGTAAATTTATATCAATATTTCATTAGTAGTGGTTAGAATTTCAATTATTTTTTGAAAACGCATCGGCTACCTTTGCCTTATAATTCGTGTAAAATTGTAACTACTTGGGTCTATTGCTCGCTTCGCTCGCAAAAGACGGGAATGTGGTTCATTTTCGGGCTTTGCCCGAAAATGAACCACATTCCCGTCTTTTGCGAGCGAAGCGAGCGCGGCTAAGTAATTACGTAAAATTAAAAAAATCTTTTCTATGAAAATCACTTGGCAAGGCGTTTATCCCGCCCTCACAACAAAATTCACTGCCGACGATAAGCTCGACTTTGATGCCATTGGCAAAAATTACCAAGCACAACTCGATGCGGGTGTTGACGGCTTCATCATAAGCGGTTCACTCGGCGAAGCAAGCACTTTGGACGATGATGAAAAATTTGAGTTGCTGCGTTTCGCGCTTGATTTTGCGAAAGGTAGAGTGCCTGTTATTCTCAATATTACTGAGGGGGCAACGCGCCGCGCTGTTTCTTTTGTTAAAAAAGGGCAAGAATTGGGGGCAGATGGTTTTATGTCGCTTCCGCCGATGCGTTATAACAGCGATGACCGCGAAACGGTACATTTTTTCAAAGCCATTGCCGATGCTACCGACAAACCCATTATGATTTACAATAATCCCGTTGATTATAAGGTGGAAGTAAAAATACCGATGTTTGAGCAATTGCTCAAAGAACACGCGAATATTGAAGCCGTGAAAGAGTCAACCCGCGATATTTCAAATGTTACTCGACTACGCAATGCCTTTGGCGACCGTATGAAAATCCTTTGTGGTGTGGACACTTTGGCAATGGAAGAACTTTTGATGGGGGCAGATGGCTGGGTAGCGGGTTTGGTGTGTGCTTTTCCTGCGGAAACGGTGGCTGTTTATCGCCTCGTAAAAGCAGGAAAATACAAACAAGCATTAAAAATTTATCGCTGGTTTTTGCCGCTTTTAGAGTTGGATATTCACCCAAAACTCGTGCAATACATCAAATTAGCCGAACAATACACGGGCATTGGAACAGAAACTGTCCGCGCACCGCGTTTGATTTTGGAAGGAAAAGAACGGCAACAAGTAAGTAAAATTATTGAAAAAGGCTTGAAAACACGTCCTAAATTGTAAGAAGTAATGCCCAACAAAACTTTTTTTTGCATAGATGCCCACACCTGCGGCAATCCCGTCCGCGTAGTTGCTGGCGGCGGTCCGATACTGAGGGGGTCGAATATGAGTGAAAAACGTCAACATTTTTTGAGAGAATACGATTGGATTCGCAAAGGATTGATGTTTGAACCACGCGGACATGATATGATGTCGGGCAGTATCTTGTATCCGCCGACCGATGAAGCCAATGATGTCGGCGTTTTATTCATCGAAACAAGTGGCTGCTTGCCGATGTGTGGACATGGCACAATTGGCACGGTGACAATTGCGATTGAAGAAGGCTTGGTCACGCCGAAAATTGCGGGACAATTGCGTTTGGAGACACCAGCAGGTTTGGTTTTGGTGACCTACAAACAAGAAGGCAGCAAAGTCAAATCCGTAAAATTGGTGAATGTTCCTTCGTTTCTGACGGCTGAAAACCTCACGGTGGAGTGTCCCGATTTGGGCGAATTGACGGTAGATGTGGCGTATGGCGGCAATTATTACGCAATTATTGACCCGCAAAAAAACTTCGCAGGTTTAGAACATTTCAAAGCCGAACAATTGGTGGCGTGGGCAAGGGCGATGCGTATCAATATGAATAAAAAATACACATTTGTACACCCCGAAAACCCTACAATCAATGGTTTAAGCCATATTTTGTGGACAGGCACACCCTTAGACAAGACTTCTACTGCCCGAAATGCCGTATTTTATGGCGACAAAGCCATTGACCGTTCGCCTTGTGGCACGGGTACTTCGGCGCGTTTGGCGCAGTGGTATTTCAAAGGTAAATTGGAAGAAGGGCAGGATTTTATCCATGAAAGCATCATCGGTTCAAAATTTATTGGGCGCGTAGAACGGACAACAACTATCGGCAACCAAGAAGCAATTGTACCAAGTATAGAAGGTTGGGCGCGGATTTATGGCTACAATACCATAAAAATTGACCCCGAAGATGACCCGTATGCGTATGGATTTCAAGTTATCTAACTATTTAGCCCCCTAACCCCCAAAGGAGGAATATGGACGAGTTGTGTTAATTTTGTCCAATAGATTTAGCATTGTTAATTTTTATCGAGTCAAACTTCCTCTTTGGGGGTTGGGGGGCTTTCAATTTTAAAAGATGAAAATAGGAATCATTGGTGGTGGTATAAACGGCTTATTTTCAGCCTATTATCTTCAAAAACAAGGGTACGACGTTACCATTATTGAGCAAGGTGATTTGTCGGATAGTTGTTCGCATGGCAATGCAGGCATGATTGTCCCAAGTCATATTATTCCGTTGGCTGCTCCGGGCATGATAGCAAAAGGTTTGAAATGGATGTTGAGTTCGACGAGTCCGTTTTATGTGCGTCCGCGTCTGAGTGGGAGTTTGGTCAAATGGGGTTGGTTGTTTTACAAAAATTCGACAGATGCGCACGTTCAAAAATCCATTCCCATACTGAGGGATATAAGTTTGTTGAGTAAAGCCTTGTATCAAGATTTCCAAAGCCAAAACCATTTTGATTTTGGTTGGCAAGAACGCGGTCTAATGATGCTTTTTCAAACGCCCGCAATGGCGCACGAAGAAGCAGAAGGCGCGGTCACGGCAAACAAAGCAGGTATTGAAGCCCATATTTTAGATGCAAAAGGCGTACAAAATTTAGAGCCAAACACAAAGGTCAATGCAATTGGCGGCGTATTTTATCCCGATGATGCCCAATTAAACCCCAATTTATTGATACAAAACCTAAAAAAGCATCTAAGTACTGAGGGGGTCAAATTTTTGTACAAAACGGAAGTGAAAGGATTTGAATTCAAAAATCAGCGTGTTTCAAGCATTGTAACCGAAAAAGAAAAATTAGATTTTGATGAAATTGTGATTGCAGTAGGGGCGTGGTCTGGTGTTTTGAGCGAAAAATTGGGTATTTCACTGCCTTTGCAGGGCGGAAAAGGTTATAGTATGCTATTCGACGGCTTGGGCGATAAAGTACAAATCCCGACAATCACGCTTGAAGCCCGTGCAACGGCAACAGGTATGGGCGATGCCTTACGTTGTGCAGGAACAATGGAAATTGCGGGCATTGATTTGTCGGTAAATATGAACCGTGTGCAAGGTATTGTGCAAGGTGTGAACAGTTTTTTTCCCGAATTACAAGTCAATTTACCCAAAAAAGAAGAAGTTTGGCGCGGATTACGCCCTTGTTCTCCCGACGGACTACCGTATATCGGGCAATTAAAATCGTTTAAAAATGTAACAATCGCAACAGGACATGGCATGATGGGTTTAAGTTTGGGCGCAGCAACTGGAAAATTAGTATCAGAAATTATTGGGCGAGAAAAATTGAGTATGCCGCTTGAAGGCTTAAATCCGAATCGTTTTGATTGATAAAGAATCGTTTTGATTAACAATACCCCCTCAGTAAAAAAGCTGTTTTTTGCTCATTTTGAGCAAAAAACAGCTTTTTTACTGAGGGGGTAGCTACAAACTTAGTTTTTATTCGCTTTAATAATTTTTTGAGTCACCGTTTTGCCATTACTTTGATACTGAATAAAATAAACACCATTTGACAAATCATTTGTTTTCACTTCTACTTGATATTCTCCTTTATCTTTAGAGTTAATTGGAATATTTTTAACGATTTTACCAGAAATATCGGTCATCGTTAAATTTACATTGTCAACCCCTTCATCAATCTGATAATTCACTTGAATGTAATCTCCAAAAGGATTAGGAATTACTCTGAGTACGGTTGCCCTGCTACTAATATTATCAATTGGCTGCACAACGATACCACTTCCTGCTGTACAACAAGGAAATGTAGCTGGTCCTGCTATGAAAGTTGTTCCCAATTGCACATTAAATCCCGCATTTAAAGAAATAGTTGGTGCCTAATAATCAACCATTCTATCCCCAGATATGACAGAAGTTGATGTAATTGATTGAGAAGCTCTGTAATCATTTAGCGGGCTTGTCGCAAGCGTGAATAAGGATGCAGTAAAACACAGTCGCCCATAAGCAGGTTTAAAGGTTTTCATTCTATTAAATATGACCTCCCATTGGCAAGGTGTAATCGCTCTTCGATAGGCTAATGTGTAACAAGCACTTGTGAGCAGATTACTTCTATCACAGCTATTACATAGCCTTCGAGCGATACCATTACAAGTTATTATTTCACCAGCATTACTAAAAGATGAAGGGTTACAAGAATTAACTTGTGGACAAGTTGAATTACATTCATTACTGGGATTTATATCAATACCAACACATTCATTATTGCAAAATTCTGGATGATTTAGACCTAAAGCATGACCTAATTCATGAGCAAGTAATGTAGAAAAATAAATAATGGGGTCGTTACGTTTGCAAAAAAAATCATTTGCAAATAGAAAGTCTCCATTCCAAGCTCCTTGAAAGTTATTACGAAGAGAATTAACAGCACAATCCTCTGTTGGACTCCATAAAACAATATTGAGTGTTTTACCACTATACCTATCAGTAAAGGCTTGGTTAAGATCATCTGATGACTGCGGATTTGCTGTATATAACCAAATCCCGCCATTTACATCGGCTGTATTTGTGGTTTCGGAATAAAGTTTAAACTTTATTTTTGACCGTGGTACTAAAGTTGCTGGCTGAGTTACATTATTAACCCTATAGTTATCAAGATTTGAGTATCTTTCATTCGTAGCTTTTAAAAGATTCTTAACAGCAGTGACAATTTCTGCTGTTGAAGAAAACCTATTAGACTCTAATACATGAAAATTGACTTGAATTGTCATATCAGCAGTATTAAGAAAGTCTGTAAAGTTAATATTACATCCTGACGGACTATACGCTTGTATTGCATTATTGGGAACAGTGCAATTAAGTGTGGGTGTTTGCGCCTTCATTGAAAAAAAAGCAAAACATAGCGAAATAATAATAAATATATTTTTCATTTTATTGATTTTTAATTGTTAATAATAACTTTTTTAGCTTTGTATGAAAAATTATTGCTTTCCACATTTACTATCAATATGCCTTTGGGTAGTTTGCTTTTTGAAATATTCAACTCATTTTTTTTATCATTATTGGTAATATTTAAAACTAAACGCCCTAAAACATCATAGACTTTGACATTTCTAATGACTTCATTATCATTATTTTGTAATGAAATAGAAATAAATTCATTATAATTAATAATATCAAAATCTCTTAATACGGTATTTATATCCTCAACTGCGACTCGTGAATTACATTCTCTATTCATAAATTTTAGTAGCCCAACTTCACTATCTTGATAACAAATTAAAGAAAACCAATTAGTGTAGTACACGCCTTGTCCTTGCGAGAGAATCACACTCAAATCGGTATTTAATGGACCTATCCTATCTAAAATAATCACTGGATTTGTAAAATCAACATCAAAAATTACTGTTGGGGTAAAAGATCTAAAAGTGTATTTTTTAAACCGCAAATTACTGTTGTTAAGTGCAGTTGTATCTCTAATACTTTGCAATTCTAAATTAAATACGAAAGGGAAATTTGGCGGTGGAACAGTTAATCTCGTAAGTGTCCCAATTTGAGTTTCATATACAAATGCAAGCTTTAGTGTGTTACCCACCAATAAAAATACACTATTACCTATTTGCGTCATAAAAGAAGGTTCTAAAGCACCTCCAAACAAAGTATCATTCTTTCTTTTTTTATATTGCCATTTTTGCTCAAATTTTTTCATATTTAAGCCATTGATGAGTGTATCCTTTGTATAGTTGACTGTTACAATGCCCGTAATTGGGTTGAAATAAGGTACATCAATAGTATAAGAATCCGTTTCAACAAAATAATTCCATTCAGCACCTATTTTCGGGGCAAAGACTGACTGTCCTTTGACCGTCAAGGAAAAAAAATGAAAAAAGACAAGGAGGATACTTGTGGTAATGTAGATACGATTAATTTTCATTGCATTGTTTTTTTTATTTTTAGTATATAAATTTTCAATCATTGTAATTGATTTATTATCAAATAATTAAAACAATTGAAAATTTATATACTACTTGATTGATAATTACCTCCCAATTCTTCGCTTAATAGCGATAATGTCTTTTTTGAGATTTTCAATTTCTACTGCTTGAGCATCTATGATGATTTGTTGCTCTTTAATGCCTTCTACTAATACAGGAATGACACTCACATAATTAACAGAAAGCATACCTATACTGCTTGTTTTAACTAACTGCGGTAGTACAGTTTGTACTTCTTGTGCTGAAAAGCCAATTTGATCTGTGGATTCTTTAATACGGTCTTTTGCTTCTTTCTTGGATTTTTCTAAATCCCGAGCACCTTTATCATCTGTTGTTCTGACTGATTGTAAACTTGTCAAGAGTTCATCTTCTTTGTCCGTTTTCCAATCATAGGAGATACCCCTCAGTTTTTTTATAACTTGTAAGGCATTTAGTAAGGATTTGATGTTCTTTTTAAGCCGTTCATCAGATGAATAAGTTGAAGAATTAGCAATAACAGATCCTCGTACTTCCAGACTGCCCCAAGAGTTAAATCTTGCTACTTCAAAATTACCTTGCCCACCTGTTGTAATGTAAACACCATTTTTACCATGTAGTTGCAACGCATCGGAGTCCCCAGTTCCGAGTTCTCCGACAGTAGCATTGGCATTGTTATTTGCGCTGCTTCCATAATCACCAAAAGAAATTTTACCACCTGGGCGAAAAGCGTTATTGTTTAAGCCAAATGTCTCAATGCTAACTTCATTGTTATTGTCATTATTAGGCCATTCATTACCAATTTTCAACTCTCCAGTCGTATTTACTTTGATTTGACTGAATGTTTTGTTAACAAAAAGGAAAGAAAAAATACAAAAAAATGTAACCGAAATTTTTACGTTTTTCATTAGAACTTAGGTTGAAAGATTAGAGAATCATTTTAATTTCTTGATTTTTTCAAGAACTTTAAAATGTGTTTTATTAGGTATCTGTTGCAACGATAACTTGATACAAAGGTATATACTCTTTTTCTTTCATAAAACTGAAGTAAACGGCTTTAAAAGGAAGACATTGGCACTGAACGGCACTAAAGACAGTTTCTCCAAAAAAGCGGTCATAAAGTTCAGGTGGAAAACATTGAGGTTTGCCTAACGTCTGAAGAATTGCTCTGATATCGTCATCAGTTAGCACCCGATTTGTGATGTGAATAGCCTTCTTTTGCATACGGTCACGTAATGCACGCTCTGAAATATTGTACCATTCGGCAATGTTGGCTCTGTAAAGTTGTTTGTCTCCGTGGTTGTCTTGCATCGTGTTTGCATTTTAAGAGTTAATGGATGATGTTTATAGTTAAGTTTTATTGTAATTGCTTAGTCACGCGCTCGCTTCGCTCGCGCGGGTGAGAGAGGGTGGTTCGTTTTTCGGGCTTTGCCCGAAAAACGAACCACATTCCTCTTTTTTGCGAGCGAAGCGAGCTATGGGCTAAGTAATTACGTTTTATTTCCAAAATTTTATTCCAGTAGAAGTAGAAGTAGAAGTAGAAGTAGAAGTAGAAGTAGAAGTAGAAGTAGAAGTAGAAGTAGAAGTAGAAGTAATGATTTAATACGACAAAAGTAGGGGTGTATTTTATAATTCCAAATTTTATGTTAGGTTTTAACATATTTTTCATTTAAGAATAAGATATTTTTATATGCAAGAATCATAACCTCTACCACTATTGGAGTCTATTCTCAACAAACACCACTCTTAAAACAATCCACTACACCGCTTTTGTCAATCTCCAGATTACCAAACACCAAACTTTAACCCCAAAAACGCTTTAATGCTAAAAATGCAAGTGCATCACTAATACACTTGCATTTTTAGCACCAAAATACTGAGGGGTACAACACACTATCTCAAACCTGTGCTGTCATTAAAATTGTCAAGAGTCATAAACTTTAATTATTTTTGTCGCATCATTCAACATCTTAAACTTGACACCTTTCTATGCGTATATTGACCTTGTTTTTCTGCTTATTGTGCTTCACTCTTACAGCACAACCGCCTTCAAAAGAATACAAATTAGTCCATTTCAACGACTTCAACAAAGACGCGGACAGCATTGGTGTTGAATTAGATGCCAATTTCCCTTTGGACAATGGCAATATCACGGGAACGTGCAGCTACCCCATAAAAAAGAATGTGTATATCAAAAATGGTATGCTCAATTTAGCCGTTATCAACGAATACACGCCGCATCCCACAAATCCTAAAGCAGCACCGCGCAGTTATTCGGGGGCAGATTGGAACGAATTTGTCACGTTTCGATATGGTTATTTTGAAACAAAAGCCAAATTGACCAATCTTGACCATATTTGGTCGTGCTTTTGGTTGCTCAAAGGCGGTGGCATGGGACGCTATCAAGAAATTGACATCATCGAATGTTTTACGGGGAGTCCCAAAAATGGGGGTTATGCCAGTGCAAGCCAACATTGGTGGCAAGACCAAAATGAAAATGCGGACAAAACACGCCATAAAAACAAAGATTTTGGCGACATCAGCCTCGATTCTTTCCATGTTTACGGCTGCGAATGGACACCCAAAACAGTTAATTTTTACATTGACGGGCAACTCAGAGGCACAATGAAAAACGACGATTTACATGACCCCATGTTTCTCAAATTTGATGTAAAAAGACAAAAAACAAAGAAAAGAAAACGGAGTAAACAATTTTCTTGCGGCATAGATACCGCCACGTCAATAATGGTTGTGGATTACATAAAAGTCTATCAAAAACCCAATCTCGGTAGCATGTATGCCAAAGCCCAAAAAGATGATAATTCAAGCCTTATGGGTTTTACTGCAACGGTAAAAGCCCAAAAAGAGTTCAAATATTGGGAAAATCTGCTGCATGTAGCATGGTATCCCCAAGCCAAATACACGATTGTATCCGCGCCAAAAAACATGAAATTTCAGCCAGTCGGTTGGGCAATGACGGGCGGTGGTTTCAATTATCGGGGTGAACTCACAAAGGCGTTTTTGTACGCTTGCGATGTGGCAGGAACGTATCCCGTGGATATAGAAATCACCTTTCCAGAACTCAGTGATTACAAAGAAGTGGTGTCGTTTATGGTTAAAATTGAATGATTACATATCAAATTGTAGATTGGCTACGGATAAGTTTTCACCTTTTACAGGTGGTACTTCTGCCGTCGAAGTCGGACAATCTTCCGCGATTTCGGTAAAAGTGTCGTAATAATTTGTCCTTGTCATTCTTTCATCAATTTTTTGACAAACTTAGACACTTTCACTGGCAACAGTATGGCAGTAGCGTGATTTTATGAATAAAAAATTTGAAACCATACATAAATTCAAAATACGCATTAAAAGGCACTTTTGCGCTCGCTTCGCTCGCGCAAAAGGAAGAGAGAGTGGTTCATTTTTCGGGCAAAGCCCGAAAAATGAACCACCTTCTTCCTTTTGCGCGAGCGAAGCGAGCGCGAGAACCAGCAGTTTAGATTTTATGTATGGTTTCAAATAAAAAATAATAATTTCTCAGTCAATTCCGTAGATTTATTCCCAGAATACACCATTTTTGACGTTTATACTGAGGGGGTATTAATTTTGACATCTTCCTCATCAGTCAATCCATTTTTGTAAATACTCAGTCTGAACTATGATTCTTTTGATTTCTATGACCCGATTAGGGTCGTGTGTTTCCTAAAAATCATGAAAATCAAATAAATCATAGTTCAGACAATGGTGGCTAAGTATCTAACCCAAGTTTTGTGGTGTAAAACGCGGAACCTCGCCGCGTAAAAATCTAATGGAGCGAGCCGTTTTTTTTGTTGAAATTTGGGCTTTGCCCAAATTTTCAACAAAAAAACGGCTCGCTCCGAAAAATTCTCCGTGCCGCCGAAGGCGGCGCGTTTTAAGCCACTACCACAAAACTTAAATTATCTAACTATTTTTTAAAACTAAACTTTAAACAGTATGAATCCTTATTTAGCAGAACTTATTGGTACAGCCCTTTTGATTTTATTGGGCAATGGCGTTGTTGCGGGCGTTCTTTTAAAAAATTCTAAAGCAGAAAACGCGGGGTGGTTGGTTATCGCGATTGGTTGGGGCTTGGCGGTGACATTTGGTGTTTATGCCGTGGGTGGCGTAAGTGGCGCACATTTAAACCCTGCTGTAACCCTTGCCCTGGCTTCAACAGGTGCGTTTGACTGGGGTTTAGTTCCTGGTTATATAGCGGCACAAATAGCGGGTGGCGTACTTGGGGCTGTTTTAGTCTATTTGCATTATTTGCCTCATTGGGCAAAAACGGACGATGCTGACCTCAAACGCGCTATTTTTTGTACCTCTCCTGCCGAACGGCATACGGTTGGTAATTTTATCAGTGAATTTATCGGTACTTTTGTCCTTCTTTTTGGTTTGTCGGCATTGGGCGCGAACAAATTTGCTGAAGGTTTGAATCCGCTTGCCGTTGGCGCACTTATCCTTGCCATTGGTTTGTCGCTCGGCGGTACAACGGGGTATGCTATTAATCCTGCACGGGATTTAGGTCCGCGCATCGCTCATGCCTTGTTGCCGATTGACAATAAAGGCGGCTCGGATTGGGGGTACGCTTGGATTCCTATTGTTGCGCCCATTTTAGGCGGTATTGCGGGAGCTATGGTGCATCATTTTGCGTTTTAATTTTTGTAATAACAAAATAAGAGAAAAATACTGAGTAGTCCGTTTTATAAGTTTTTAGAATTAAGGTAATTCATTTACGTTTATTTTTTGTTCAGAATCGTCATTAAGTGGATTTACCTTAATATAGTGCCTTTTAAAGGTTGTTCTGGCTTTTTGATTAGTAAATTGCCAATTAATAATGACCTTATTTTCAATACGTTCTTTGACAAGTTGTTGAACTTCTATGTTCATTTTTTCGATGGAATCCAAGCGACGATCCAAACAAATGCGAGAAAAAGCGGATAATTCGATTTCAGCCATATTGAGCCAAGAGCCTTTAACAGGGGTGAAAAAAAACTCAAATCGTTCGCTTAACTTTAAGGCTTCCTTTGCTGGCAATAGTTTGTAAAAAGAAGCAAAAGCATGAGTATTTAAATTATCCATAATAATTCTAATTTTAAGAGCATTGGGATAATTTAAGCTAATTCCTTTAAAAAACTCAGCAAAAGTAGTCGCTTTTCGGTCTTTACACACTTCAACCTTACGCCAAGCGGTTAAAGGTTCCACAGCTAAGAGGACAGAACACGCACCATTTCGCTGATATTCGCTATCAAATTTCTTGGGTCTACCTGGTCTTTTGACCTTGCCTTGCTCGTCAAATTCGGCAGCTTGTGCCGCAACAGGTGGTGTAATATCACCATATAAGGCACAAGGTTTTTCATCAAAACAGATAACAGGGTAAAGTGCATCATATGGCATTTCATAAATATGTAAAATACGCTCCATACAAGATAAAAAAACAGCATTAATCACACCCAAACACCAACAGGCTTGGCGGTGCGGTTGAACTTCGTTTTTTTTAAAATAAGATGCACACTACTGCGAGAAATGCTCTCAATCATTTGCATTTCTACTGCTTTGTCTGCTATCATTTGAAGCGTCCATTCAAGGTGTCCTGTAGGGGAGTCAGAGCAGGCAATAGCCGTTATTTGCGCTCTTACTTTACCTTCTATTTTTATCGGTGCGCCACTACGGGGTGCGTCATAAATCGCCATTTTGTAGTCTTTTTCAAGCAAATATTGATTTTTGACGTTATAAACCGTTGCCAAACTAACACCTCGTATTTCATGGATAGTCTCCGGTGTCTCCGTTTGTAAATCCAATAAAATTTGGATGCGTCTGTAAGTCCGAACGGATAATGTGCCCCGTTTCAACAACTCTTTCAAGGAACTTTCTGTCTCTGCGAGGAGCGTAATATACGATACTTTTCTTGACATGATATTTTTTGTCGCAAAAGTAGCTTTTTAATTCTAAAAATATATAAAACGTACTACTGAGGGGTATTAAGCTACCGCATACTTAGTGTAAGCCCTCAAATTAGGTGGCAAAAAACCAACAACAATATCCGATTTGGGAATACCGCGTTCCTCTAACATATCACCGACCTCCCAATCGGTATTATTTTGTTGAACCCATACTTTATCATTGATAATATCAAAGTGTATGGGGCAATCGTGTACAAACTGTTCTCCTTGCCAACCAATTGTCACTACTTGATAGCGGTGATTTTCCTTGTCTATGATAAGTTGGTTGCGACCTTCTACATTTTGGTACTTAATGGTCGCATATTCTCCTAATATTTCGAGGATTGCCTTTTCGTATTTTTTTAATTTTTTACCCATGTTGAAATCAATTGAGTTGAAGGATTGTAAATAACAAGATTGATACACTCTATTTTTAACATTCTGATAATGGTTGTTTCGACTAAAAAACGCTGGTAGGTTAATTCTGGAACAGCCAGATAAAGGACGCGCTCTTCTTCTTGTAATGCAATCACATTTCGATAAACAATGTACTTTCCAATGGCTTCATACAAGGCTGTATTGAAAGATGCCCCAATAAAAGTTTTAATTTCAATTGCAATTTTAGTGTCATCACGTTCTGCTGCTATCAATCTTTCCGCACCTAAATCAATTTGAATTTGCAAAGTACCAACTTTGTAAGTTAATGGGTCTGCTGTTACTGCCCAACCGTCTTTAACTAAAGCATCTTTGACATCTTGGTGATATAAGTCTCTTGCCATAATTTCGTCTGATTTTGTTGAACCAATTGTTGGTGATTTCATTGCAAAAATACAAAAAATACTGAGGGGGGCAAGGGTTTTACTTTTTATGGATTAAAATAACTGAGAGTGTATCAAAAACAACTCAATCTGACAAAATCACCCGCAATCGTTTCAATGCTTCATGTATTGTTTTATAAATCGAATCCGTTTGTAATTGGGTGCGTTGTGCGATGTCTGCATAAGGCATTTCTTCAAAGTAGCGCAGTACAATCAGTTCTTTTTGACGCGGCGTGAGTTGTTCCAATGCCTGAATAAGGGCTTGGCGTTTCGATTCGTTGGTTTCTTGTAAAATCAATACACTTTCGTAGGCTTCAACTGACAACAAAATATCATTTTCGACCCCCTCAGTAAATGTCAGGCTACTGTTTGGTTTTTTGGTAACATTCGCCATTTTTGATAACCTTTTTCGCAATGCGCCTTTCAAATAGGCTTCAAAAGAGACAATATCGCCAAGCGTTTGGCGGTATTGCCAGACATCAATAAATACGGCTTGGATAGCTTCTTGAACCGCATCACTTGTTGCCCCATATTTTAAGCCCGTTCTAAACAAACGATTGTAATAGTTGGTAAACAGGTAGTTAAGTGCCGATTCGTCGTTGTTACGCAGGGCAGTTAATACAAGTGTATCAATGTATGGACTATTTTGTTGAAAAGACATCTGCAAGAATAGGGATATTCTTGATATTTTTTTAGAACAGGAAGGCTAAATTTAAAAAAAGGGTATTTTAGACTCTTTCTGCGCTCACTTCGCCCGCGCAAAGAAGCAAGAGGTGATTCACTTTTAGGGCAAAGCCCTAAAAATGAACCATATTTCCCTTCTCGCGCGAGCGAAGCGAGCGCGAGAAGGGGTGGGGGTGTTGAGATTTTATGTATAGGTTCAAAAAATAGAATTAATCTATCTCTTTTTTAGGAACATTAAAAAAGTAAGAAGTTAAAACAGGTACAAAAAACATAGCCGCCGTTACAAGAGAGAAAATCATATCAGCAGTTTCGCCTTCCAACCAATGCGAGAATGCCCAATTTTTTGAGGCTTCTAAATGCGGTAAAGCACTGGCGCACAATTTTAGTCCCAATAAAGCGATGACATAAAACGCAATTTTCTCTAAAAAAGGGAATTTTTCCATTAAAGCAACAAAGGCTTGCGCGACAAAACGCATGGTTAAAATACCGATAAACACACCAATCCAAATCAAAATAATGTTTTTTGACAAAGCCGCCGCCGCAAATACATTGTCAATTGAAAAAGCCATATCCATTACTTCGATAGCGGCTACTGTTGCCCAAAATTGTCCGAGTAAACCAACTGTTAGTTTATAATACCATTTTTCTTGTTTGTTTATGGTATCGTCTGCGGTTGATTCGGTGGCTTTTGATTTGAAATAATCAAAAGCTAAATATAGTAGATACACACCACCTAAAATTTTCAGCTGCCAGAATTGTATTAAAACGGCGGCAAAAATCAAGGCTAAACCACGAAACACATAAGCACCAATAATACCATATTTAAGAGCTTTTCCGCGCTGTTCTTTTGGCAAATCCATGACCATAGTTGCCAAAACTGCCGCATTGTCCACCGATAAAAGGCTTTCTAAAATAATTAAACTAAAAATGACACTTGCCCCTTTTTCGGGATTTTCCAAAAGCCATTGCCAATCCTGCGGGATATGTGCAAAATAATCCGAGATTGTTTGAATAAATGAATCCATAAATTGATTTTAAATTAATAAAATTTGATGACTATCCTATCTCTACACTCGCAGAATAGGGGAATGTGGTTCGTTTTCGGGCTTTGCCCGCAAACGAACCATCTCTCCTCTTTTCCGCGAGCGAAGCGAGCGTGGCTGAATAGTTACTAAAATTCAATATTTCGCTATAAAACAGAAAAATGATTCATTTTTCGGCGCACCGAATAATGAATCACGTTTTCCTACCGCATTAGCGCGAAGCGAGCAATAGTATTTTAGATAAAAAAATACATCGCTTGAAGCTCTTTAGAGAACTTACAAACTCATAAACGCCACAATAAGTTCACATTGCGGAAAAATTAACCTCCTTCGCGTTGTTAGAAACTCTTTTTACTCAACAACCTAAAAAGAAGTTCCAGATTTTCTAAATAATCTTTGTAATGCCGCTTTTCTGCGGGCGACATGTGTGCCTTTTGGTGTCCCTGTTTTTTGTCCAAAGTTGCCGTTGGAATTTTAGTATTCATGCGGGCATAATCTTCTTGTTTCATGCCACGATAGTACCACTCAGTAGCAAGGCGTTCTTGAAAAAGCACGAGGCGATTGTTGTTATTGTCCATCTTTTTTTCGTTTTAGAAATTTTTAGATGGACAAAGATATTTTAAACAAAAAGTATTATTAAACTTTTTGTTGATTATTTTCAAAAAATATAAAAACTTAGTTCTGAGCTATGATTTTTACGATTTCTATGATTTGAAACCGTACATAAAATCCAAACTGCTGGTTCTCGCGTTCGCTTCGCTCGCGCGAGAGTGGGAATGTGGTTCGTTTTTCGGGCTTTGCCCGAAAAACGAACCACCTCTCCTCCCTCTTTTGCGAGCGAAGCGAGCAATAGGCTAAGTAATTACGTTCAGACAATGGTGGCTAAGTTTTTACAAAAATCCTTTTATTTCAACTCTGTTTTACCTTCTCTAAAATGCGGATTTGTTCCAAAACTTCACTTGTTTTTATTAAAGGTTCTTTACCTTCCACAATCACATCATGGATATTTTGAAACAACAAATGCCACGAGCCGCCGCGTGTTTCTACTTTTCCACGAATACCCAAACCATTAATCTCAGCATTGATAAGTCCTTGATTGTCAGAGGCTTCTATGCCAAAACCTGCATCTGTTGGCATCATACCCGCTTTTAGGTGGTCTTCTTGAACATCAATCCCGTATTTGACGAACGAGCCTTTTGTGCCTTGCAAAATATAGCGTGGAGAGTCTTCCCGAACCAACAAACTCGATTTTAGTGTTACTTTCAACCGCCCATAATCGAGCCGAACATCGAAGGCATCGTCAACTTCTGAATGTTCGCGTTGCGTGAAAGTTTCGCCCGAAATACTGAGGGGTCTGCCAAATAGTCCCACAACTTGGTCGGTGATGTGCGAACCCAAATCATATAAAATACCATTGCAAGGGTCAGCAATTTCTTTCCATTTTTTGGGATTCAAGAAAGGCTTGAACCGATTAAAATGGGCTTCGTAGCTGATTAACTCACCCAACAAATTGTTATCAACGATGTGTTTGACCGTCAGAAAATCGCTGTCAAAACGGCGATTTTGAAAAACAAATACCTGTTTTTTCTTTTTTTGGGCGAGCGCAATAATCGTCTTCGCTTGTTTTGCCGTTGCCGTAAAAGGTTTTTCTACCAAAATGTGTTTGCCCGCGAGAAGGCATTTTTGAGCATAGTCAAAATGCGTATTATTCGGCGAAGCAATGCTCACCAAATCTATTTCTTTATCCGCTAAAACAGCATCTAAACTCGTCGCTTTTTGCACCGAAGGATAGACCGCACTTGGATTTTGATTGTTGGAGACAATGGTTTTTAAGCGAAAATTCGGATTCGTAAGAAAAAAAGGAGCTTGCAAATAACGACCCGATAAACCAAAACCGACAATGGCAACTGTAAGCATTGTTTGAGAGTTTTTAAATTGGTAATTATTTAGCCTAACCCCGAAAGGGTTGAACATGAATAGCCCCGATTGAAAATCGGGGTAAATGGTAACAAAATGTTGAATTAACGCATTTTCAATCTATTCAACCCCTTCGGGGTTGCGCGTACACCCTGATTACCCTGATTATCAATCGGGGCTATTCATATTCAACCCCTTCGGGGTTTGCCTAAGTATTTACTTAAATTGAATTTGAAACCATACATAAATTCAAAATACGCATTAAAAGGCACTTTTGCGCTCGCTTCGCTCGCACAAAAGGAAGAGAGGTGGTTTATTTTTCGGGCAAAGCCCGAAAAATGAACCACATTCCCCCTCTCGCGCGAGCGAAGCGAGCGCGAGAACCAGCAGTTTAGATTTTATGTATGGTTTCAAAAAATTGAAAAGAAAAAATTTGAGTCTGCAAGTGTACAGAATTTTTCCAAAAGAAAGAAAAAATGAAGCAAAAAATGGTTTTTTACTGAGGGGTATGTTTTTTCGGGTGGCAATAATTCCTAACTTCGCTCGCTGAAAAATGAACCACTTTCCTCTTTTTCAGCGAGCGAAGTCTGTTTACATCCCGAATACCTTCGGGAGAGCGCGAGAAGCACGACTGAAAATTTAGACACCCAGTGTCACTAAAACCCCGATTTTCGTCAGAAGAAAAACCATGATGCACCACAAATTGTCGCGTCTGTCGTGATTTTTTACAAAATATTTTTTTTATATTTACCTTTGTGATACTTAGCCAAGTCACGAGAGAAACAAAGAACAATATACCGTTTTGAAGAAACTACTCATTAAAAATAATTTTATGAAACGTCCTTTTTTGCTATTTTTCACATTACTTTTTACGACATCTCATTTTCTGATTGCCCAAACACCCACTTGGCGACCCAAGCCGCAAACATCGCATGATTTATCAGAAGATGCGCCCGTTACAACGTCTCCTAAAACGCAAAAAACACCAACGCAAACGCCAAAAGTAGTTGTCCAAACGCCAAAAGTAGGGGTTGAGGAGACCTCTCAGTATGAACAGCCTATTTTAACGACGCAACCCAAAAATACGACAAAACCTGCTCACGAATTGCGCGGTGTTTGGATTAGCACAGTTCAGCGTGTTGATTTTCCTTCAAAGGCTTCAACTGACCCCATTTTTTTGAAAAAAGAATGGTCAAAACTCTTGACTTTTTATAAGTCCTTGAATCTCAATGCCGTTATCGTTCAAATCAGACCAACGGGTGATGCTATTTATCCGTCGCGTCTTGTGCCGTATTCGCAATGGTTGACAGGTAAATCGGGTAGGGGACTCGTGGGTAATTATGATTTGCTGAAGTATATGATAGAAACTTCTCATGCAGAAGGTATAGAATTTCACGCTTGGATAAACCCTTATCGCGTGATTATTGACGGCGATACTACCCATTTAGATGCTCGTCACCCGTTTAGGTCGCATAGAAATTGGGTCGTTAAATACGGTCGTGAATACTTGTTGAACCCGGGAATCCCCGAAGTACGCCACTATTTATCGAGTGTGGTGGAGGAAATTGTGCAGAAATATGATGTAGATGCCATTCATTTTGATGATTATTTTTATCCCTATCGTTTGTCCAACGAAGTTTTTCCCGATGATGCGACCTACGCTCAGTACGGACAGAATATGCCCAACAAAGACGATTGGCGGCGGTTAAATACGGATTCTTTGATATTTGATATTCGTGATGCTATCAAAAGAAATAAACCAAGTGTTCAATTGGGTGTTAGTCCGAATGCGGTTTGGCGCAATCTGAAAGACGACCCCATGGGTTCAGATACCAAAGGCTATCAGAGAAGCTATGACGATTTATACGCTGATGTAAGGGGCTGGATTAAAAATGGTTGGCTCGATTATGTTGCGCCCGAAATCTATTTTCATCGGGGTTTTGAAATTGTTGATTTTGAAAAAATATTGGATTGGTGGACAAAAAACAGCGAGGGAACACGCTTGTACATATCGCACGCGATGTACAAAGTCAATCAACAACCCAAATACCCTTCATGGAGTGACCCGAACGAAATTCCCCAACAAATTCAATTAGCCCGTTCAAAACCTAAAGTAGATGGCTTGGTTTTTTTCAGTTCTAAATCATTGATGAACAACCCTTTAGGTGTGACCGATGCCTTGCGCACTCAGATATTTATGGATATTGCGAAGTTGCCGCCTATTCCTGTTTCGGTGTCGCTGAATGGGTTTTGATACCGAAATTACCATTTATCTACAAATTATAACACAATTTTACCGTGCTTTTCTGACACTTTTTTTAACAATTCACCAAAGGCAGGTTTTATGCTTTCTTCTTTTATTTGAAACCATACATAAATTCAAAATACGCATTAAAAGGCACTTTTGCGCTCGCTTCGCTCGCGCAAAAGTAGGAGAGGTGGTTCATTTTTCGGGCTTTGCCCGAAAAATGAACCACATTCCCCCTCTCGCGCGAGCGAAGCGAGCGCGAGAGCCAGCAGTTTAGATTTTATGTATGGTTTCAAATTCTTTTAAACGGATTTTATAAAATTTTGCCCACAATTTAATCTCTTTTAAAATGACCACATCTAAACCTTCCGCGTCATAGCCCATTTTATCAAATGAGAAATGAATAACAGGGCTGCATTTCGACCAATCCCAATTATTTTCTATCCATGTATCTTTGAACACTTCTTTGTTGCCCAAAAACATTTCTTTCATCGTCGAAATCAACAACGACTTGCCGAAACGACGGGGGCGCGACAGAAAGTAATACACCCCTTTTGTCCACAAGCGGTGTATCATCTGCGTTTTATCAACATAAATGCCATTTTTTTCTCGCAATGTCGGTAGGGTCTGTAAACCAATGGGTAGATTTTTCATTTGACAAATGATAAGGTAAAATTTAGTTTACGCGCTTATCTTTGCGTCCCTTATCAATCAAAAAATAAAAAATGCTGCCTTTTCAAGAATTGCTATTATTTATTTTTTCGGCTTTCACATTAGCCATCAGCCCTGGACCAAATATGCTGTATTTGATTTCGCGGACAATTTCGCAGGGCAAACGCGCGGGATTTATCTCACTTTTGGGTGTCATTTGTGGGTTTTTGATGCACATTGCACTCGTATCTTTTGGCTTAACTGCTTTGCTTTTAGCCGTGCCAATGGCATTTGTGGTTTTGAGATGGACAGGCGTTTTTTATCTCTTGTATCTTGCTTGGCAAGCCTTGAAACCGTCGGCAAAATCACTGTTTGAAACCACGCATTTGCCAGAAGATTCTGATGGAAAATTGTTTACGATTGGTTTTTTAACCAATGCTTTAAATCCTAAAATGGCGGTGTTTTATCTGTCATTATTTCCCCAATTTATTCATCAAGAATACGGTTCTCCATTGGTACAAAGCCTTCAATTGGGTTTTACACAAATAATTGTGAGTGCTTCGGTTAATTGTATGGTGATTGCAACAGCAGGTCTCGCCGCTACTTTTTTTAGAGAAAAACCGCAATTTGTACGGGTTCAGAAGTGGTTTATGGGGGGCGTTTTGACCGCTTTAGCCGTGCGTATGGCATTGACAGAACGAAAATAAAAGACTAAGGTGTCCACAGATTTTCACGAATTAACACGGATTAAGCTCGATTTTGGGGTATTTCAAACGTAAATTTAATAGCATTTCTTTCTAATCCGTGTTAATCCGTGAAAATCCGTGGATACCTAAGTAATTACGAAAATTGTATTCTACAATGAAAAACATCACTTTATTCAGTCTGATTTTAACGACACATTTTCTTTTTGCCCAAGTAAAATCGCCCGATAATGGCAATGGGACTTATACAAATCCCATTATTCACGCCGATTATTCCGACCCCGATGTGGTGAGGGTAGGGGAGGATTACTATTTGGTGGCATCGAGTTTCACTTGCATACCGGGTTTGCCGATACTTCATTCAAAAGATTTGGTCAATTGGACACTCATCAATCACGCTTTACGCAAACAACCGCCTTTTGATTTTCACGACAAAGCACGACATGGCGGCGGTGTGTGGGCGCCCGCTATTCGGCATCACAAAGGCGAGTTTTATATCTATTATCCCGACCCCGATTTTGGGATATACATGGTCAAAACCAAAGATGCAAAAAGCACTTGGAGCGACCCTGTATTGGTGCAAGCAGGAAAGGGACTGATTGACCCTTGCCCGTTGTGGGACGACGATGGCAAAGCGTATTTGGCGTATGCCTACGCGGGAAGCAGAGCAGGCATAAAAAGTATTTTAGTGATTAGAGAAATGGCAACCGATGGCACAAAATTAATCGGTGAAGCAGTATTGGTGTTTGATGGACACCCCGATAATCCAACGGTTGAAGGTCCAAAATTGCACAAAAAAGATGGTTTTTATTACATTTTTGCGCCCGCAGGTGGTGTTCCAACGGGTTGGCAATTGGTCTTAAAGTCTAAAAACATTTATGGACCTTACACCACAAAAACTGTTTTGGCGCAAGGCAATACCGCCATTAATGGACCTCATCAAGGGGCTTGGGTGGACACTCCTGCGGGGGAAGATTGGTTTATTCATTTTCAAGACAAGGGAGCTTATGGGCGAATTCTGCATCTACAACCCATGAAATGGGTCAATGGCTTCCCCGTTATTGGCAACGACAGCGACGGCGATGGCAAAGGAGAACCTGTTTTGACCTTCAAAAAACCCAAAACAGCACCTAAACCGACCCCCTCAGTAAAGGACGTAAAAATCCCTCCAATAGTAGAAGTCAAGCCGTTTAAATTGGAAACGGGAAGCGACGAATTTACGCAACCAAGCCTTAATAAATATTGGCAATGGCACGCCAATACAAAAACAGAATGGGGATTTGCCTATCCACAAACAGGCGCGTTTAGGCTTTATGCCCAGCCTTTTCCAGACAGTGCTGCCACGAAAAACCTCCGCGATTTGCCGAGTTTATTGCTCCAAAAATTCCCTGCGGAACAGTTTAAAGTAACCACAAAACTCCAATTTTCGCCAAATACTGAGGGGGATAAAATCGCTTTATTGGTGTGGGGACACGATTATAGCTACTTGAATCTTGTTAAAAAAACAGACGGTTTATGGCTCAATCAAGCCTTTTGCAAAGAAGCAAACAAGGGTGGGGGAGAGACAGATAAAGATTTAGTGAAAATTGAATCAAATACGATATGGCTGCAAGTCATTGTCGAAAAAGGCAGCATGTGTACATTCGCTTACAGCCTTGACGGAACAGATTTTAAATACATCGGCGATTCTTTCAAAGCAAAAGAAGGGCATTGGATTGGGGCAAAAGTAGGGTTGTTTTGTTTTCGGGCAGTGAGCAAAGTGAATGATGCGGGATTTGCAGATATTGATTTTTTTAGAGTGGAATAAGGGAATTTCAGATTTCAGAAAAATACTGAGGGGTATCTATTTCTACGAAAAAGCCATAGATTGAAGCCTTTTAATCAATAATTCGGTGATTCGGCGGACTAATTCAGTTTCATTTTCTTGAAAAAAAGCGTATTCTTCGACCGTAAAATGACCGATGATAATGCCCAATAATCGGTTTTTAAATTTCAAATCCGCTTTAAGTGTATCGTGAATATAAACAGCGCGTTTACCTGTTTTGAGGTCTAAAAAAGCGTTTTTTCGCGACGTAATGTAATGTCTAAAAACTTGAAACAACAAGTCGTGTTGAAGTTTCAGAATGGGGCGCAACGTCGTATTTTGGAACGTTTCGATGGGCATAGACTCGGCAGTATTTAGCTCTATGACGGGTCTTAATTTGATGATATTTTCTTCTCTCATGCTTGGTAGTAATAATTAAGGTATTTTTGAATCAAAAAAAGCGGTAAAAACAGACGTTCGAGGAACTTTAAAAGTTCCCCGAACGTGGTCAACCTTACTCCATGACCAACGGTTTACTCGCATCAATTTTGAACCACAACAAACCACCCAAAATCACTAAAACCCCTATCATTTGCGTAGGAATTTCCCAATTTTTGTCCGTTGCAGTCAACACATACGCATAACCGACGGACATCATAGACGAGCCAATATGCCCACACATACCCATTGTACCCGCAATAACCCCTGCATTTTTGCCACCAATATCCGCCGCAACCGACCACGCCACAGGCAAAGTAAAATCTTTGAACGCCAAACCGAGCGATAAAAAGATAATTGCCACGCTATTGTCAACAATATTTGTGGCAATGAGAATACAAATGCCCGATAAAATCAAACCCGTCATACCAACCGAGCGACGTCCCCATTTCAGCCCCCATTTTTTGGTCAAATAATCGCTCGCAAAACCGCCAATCAAACAGCCGACAATGCCCATCATAAAAGGTAAAGATGTCATATAGGTCAATTGGTCTTTCGGAATACCCCGCCCTTGACTAAGGTATTTTGGCATCCACGACATGTAAAAATAAGCACCATACAGCAAAAAATAATACATGCCACACAACGCCCATAAATTGCGGTTTTTGAGGATAATTGACCACGATAAAGTGCCATGAGACGCACTTTTGACGCTTCGATTGTCTTCAATCAACTTCACTTCTTCGGGTTTAATATTCGGCATATCACGCGGTTCGTCTTGAAAAAAATAGTACCAAGCGGCAGCCCAAACTACGCCAATTCCACCAAAAATATAAAAAACAGTCCGCCAATCGTAGGCATTCATTATCGGCAAAATACAAAACGGAGCCAATGCCCCACCCACGCGGCTACACATCCAGACGATAGATTGCGCCCGCCCACGCTCATACGAAGGGAACCAACGCGAAATCGCCACCGTTGCATTGGGATACGCGCCCGATTCGCCCGCACCAAATAGAAAACGAATAATAAATAACATCAAAAATGACGTTGCAAAGCCCGTAAAAACCGTAAAAATAGACCAAACAATAACAATCCGAAACAGCGTTTTTTTCGGTCCGAATCTATCACCGAGCCAGCCTGTCGGAATGTCAAACGCTCCGTAAGCGACGGTAAAAGCAAAGAGAATCCACCCAAATTGTGTTTCGGTGAGGTTTAAATCTTTGGTGACGGCATCGCCTGTAAGTCCCATTGCGGTACGGTCAAGGTACGTAATAATGGAAAAAATGCCTAAAATGGCTAATACTTGGTAGCGTTTGTTGCCGATAAAATCGCGGATGGCTTGTAGCATGATTGAATAAAGTTGAGTTTTTTGTTGAAAAATTTTAAATACACTGTCTGAACTAAATAAACGCTGCTTTGCGGCATATTTACTGGCTCTTTTTCGCTTCGCTCAAAAATCGCCCTTGAAAAGTATCTATCAGGGCGAGCGTGTTTTTAAATCAGAAAAATCTTAGATTTTTCTGATTTAAAAACACGCTCGCCCCTAAAAAACACGCTCTGGCGATTTTCGAGCGAAGCGAGAAAGAGCCAGTATCAAAGCAGCCTTTATTTAGGTATAACTACTTATCATATATCTACATCAGTTTTTTTCACTGATTTTAGTCTAACCGTTAGAATTAAGCCCAGAAAGATGAGGATAATGCCGAAAAAACTTAAATAGTTGTACGTTTCTCCAAAAATTAGATAGCCAATAATGATGGCATACAGGGCTTCCAAATATTTAAAAATAGCCAGATAATTCGCATCGTCTTTTTGTTGAAAGGCTTTTGTCATATAAATCTGAGCCACATAACCCGAATAGCCAACACCCAGAAAAATAAAACTATCTTGTAAATTGGGCGTTACCCAATACGGAATCATTAAAATACCCGAAATAACACTCGCAAAAAGCATAAAATAATGCACCACTACTGAGGGGTGGTCATCGTCCCCAATTTTGCGAATTAAGATGTATAAAATGCCGCCAGAAATAGCAGAAACCAATCCTAAAACAAAATCAAAAAAAGCAATCCTGGCATCAAATCCTTTCAATAAAACAACGCCGATAAATGAAATAATAAAATAAAACCATTGTAAAGGTTTTAGCTTTTCATTCAATAAAATAACCGCAAAAATAGCCGTGAAAATAGGCGATAAATATTTTAAAGCTACTGACGAGCCTAAAGGCATTCTTGGCAATATGTAAAAAAACGAAAACATGGATATTGAACCAATGATACTACGCAGCGCAATGAGTTTTATATTATTGGTTTTGAACGTTATTTTGTTATTAATCATAAAAAATAAGCAAAAAAACCACGTAACAAATGAACGGAAAAAAGTTTGTTCAATCGTCGGAATATGGTCAGCCGGCATGTATTTAATCAAGGATTGCATAACAGTAAAGCACGCGGTACTGATAAGCATGTATTGAACGCCTTTTGTCAAGAAGTCTCTTTTCATTTATATCTTAAAACATTAGATAATCGCACATGAGTTGCGCGCTCGCTTTGCTCGCGCAGAGAGGGGGAATGTGGTTCATTTTTCGGCGAAGCCGAAAAATGAACCACCTCTTCTCCCGTCGTTGCGTGAGCAGAATGTACGGAAGCTCAATATTTACCTTGAATCATCAAAAAGATACCAGCTTTTCTCTTTTTCTTCGCGAAGCACAAGATTCATTGCACATTGGATGTTGTCACGTTGAAATCTCAAATTTGAAATCAATTAAAAACAGTACCTGACATTATTTTCCGAACTGTCCGAACTGTTCCCGCTTTTTTTACATTGATGACTTCGCCTTTTTGTTCGATTTCAATGTTCACTTCAATCACGCCCGCAGGATGCTCGATAACAATCATTTCAGTCGCTTGTCCATTTGTGTTACCAACATCTGCCGCTACTGAGCCTTTAATTTTCAAGGCTGTACCGATGCAAATTGCGCCCGTTACGGCGTGAGATGGGTGTAAAGTATGGGGAGTCAAATAACGAGAAGTAATATTGCCTTTCGCACGAGCTTTAGATAAAATGGCAACTTTGGGTAAAACACTATTTGTTACATCGCCCAAACCCATGCGTTGACCCGCTTCCATGCGCATAGATTCGATTTTTTTCATTAATTCTTTATTTTTATCAAAAAAATCGAACCCCTCAGTACCCTCTATCCCCAAATCGCTCGCTTTGACCAACATCATTGTTGAACCCGCGTCCAAAAGCGTCACATCAATGCCTTGTATTTGCTCTCTGATTTTACCCGTTGGCATCAATTTTCCCGTCTTACCGCCCACTTGGTCAAATAAATTTAAGACAACAGGGGCAGCCGTGCCGGGAACACCATCAATTTTCATCGCGCCATTGTATTCCACAGCACCATTGGGCGTTTGGACAATTTCTTCAATAATAGACTTTGTGTTGATGTTATACACCATCACTTTTGTCTCTGGAATCGTGGCTTTTACCCACCCGCGTTCAATCGCAAATGGACCAACACCCGCCATCATATTGCCACAAGGCGGCGTTGTATCCACAACAGGATTTTTTATATCCACTTGGGCAAACAGATAATCTACATCAATGCCTTTGCGCGTTGAAGGTTGTGCCATCACGACTTTACTTGTCACGGTAACAGTGCCGCCAAGCCCATCAATTTGCGACGCATCGGGCGAACCCATGACTTTTAATAAAATCTCATTGCGCTTTTTGACATCAGAAGGCAAGTCGCGCATATCAAAAAAAGGTCCTTTTGATGTGCCACCACGCATGTACATACACGGAATTTCATTCGCCGCCAATTTTCTTACCCCCTCAGTATCGGCGGGCTTTTGAGGTGCTGCAACGACCGTTTGTGGTGTTTTACAAGCGGTTGTGAGGAGAAAACTAATTGCGAAAAAGGCAATTATGGTTGATTTTATTGACGTAGGCATATTGTCTGAACTATGTTTTTTTGATTACTATGATTTTTAGTAGTGGATAGAGAATATCACAGTTAATTGGCTATCAAATAGTTGTGTAAGTACAAAACAGCGATTCACACTACTGGAATCGGACTAAATCCGTTAGAGCCGTAGGCTCGACCGATTTTGTAGCGGCGGATTTCAATCCGCCGAACACGTACATACCTTTTCATTAAGAGCCATAGGCTCGACCCCTATTTATATGCACCGAGCCTACGGCTCTTAAATAATCTGTTCTAATCTTTCGGCGGATTGAAATCCGCCGCTACAAAATTGGTCATGCCTACGGCATTTTTAGCACATCTGCGTAACATCAGTTAATTACTGTAAAAATCATAGCAATCAAAAAAATCAAAGTTCAGACAATATGCCTACATCAATAAAATCATAGTTCAGACGCTGAATATCCCGCATTTCTACCAAACACTGCCCCCGATGTCAAGCCCGAACCGCCAGGATAGCCATAAAAAAAGACACCTCCAACAAGTTCTCCGCAAGCAAACAAACCATTGACGGGTGTGTCGTCTTCTTTTAAAACTTGCCCTGCACGGTTGACTTTCAAACCGCCATACGTAAATGTAATACCACCCGTAACAGGATAGGCTTTGAAAGGTGGTGTGTCAAGCACATTTGCCCAGTTTGTTTTGTTCAAAACCAACCCCTCAGTATTTTTGCCATCTTTTACAGTTGGGTCAAAAACGGTGCTGTTATTAACGGCAGCGTTGTATTCTGTCAATGTTTTTAATGCTTGTTCGTGGTTGATGCCTTTCAATTTAGGGATTAATTCGGCTAAAGAATTGGCTTGAATGACGCTGGCATCTTGCGTTTTATATTCGCTGTACAAAAGACTATCTACTTTTGCATCGAATATTTGATAAGCCAAATTATTGGGTTGTTCCAATACGGCTTTACCAAATTGTGCGTAGGTATAATTTCTAAAATCTTTGCCTTCGTCAACAAAACGTTCACCGTTTGCGTTGAGCATAATACCGAATAAATAACTAATTTTTCTATAATGCTTGCGCTCAATAAAAGGGATTTTCAAATTGCCGTATTCGGGCATATTGTAGTCCATTGGTGTCGCATGACAGCCGCCGAAAAAGCCGTTCAGAGCCGCGCCAACTGATGTACCCATTTCTAAACCTTTACCCAAATTGTGGCGCGTGCCACGTACACGGGCTTTTGCCCACATATCGCCTAAGTATTTGACCCTCAATTCTTTATTTGCCTCAAAACCACCACAACCTAAGACAACAGCATCGGCATTCAAGGTTTTTTCTTTGCCGCGTTGGGCATATTTTATGCCCGTTATTTTGCCGTTTTCGGTTAGTAATTCTTGGACATTGCAGTTGTATTTTATTTTACCACCCAAACGCAAAAATTCGGCTAATTCGGCGTGTACCAAACCGTCGCCTTCACCTTCCGCCTCTAAACTCAATCCGCCCCAAAAGATGAATTTTCCGTCTTTCTTGAAAGTTTGACGCGAATAAATCGGGTCAAATTTGATATTGTGAGACCCCAACCATTGCAAAGTTGCAAGGCTTTCGTCCACCAAATAATGTTGTAAATCTGTTATGGGTTGGTCTTCATTAAAATATTTTAAATCAGACAAAAATTTCTCTTTTGTGTAGCTGCCAAAATCAGAATTCGGCAGTCGTTCATCGTCTGGATTTTTTAATAAGGGTTTCAAATCGTCAAAAGAATCGTAAGCAAAACGCATCGCCCCTGCAGTATAACGACTATTGCCATACGCCTCTTTTTTATCGGCTTTTTCGACCATCAAGACTTTTGCGCCGCGCTCTAAGGCGGCTATTCCTGCACACAAAGCGGCATTTCCGCTACCAACGACGATTACCATAATCTAAGTTATGAGTCACAAGTTATAAGTTATGAGTGATAAGTGGGGAGGGAGACTCCTCAGTAACGAAAGGTATTTTCGAGTAAAATCCACGTTTAGAGAGTTTTTAAAGCTCCCCAAACGTGGAATACTGCTAAAATTGTTAAGACCTAAAACTAAACCTCAAAGTGAAGTACTTAGAAATATGCTAAAAATGCGCGTTAAATGAACGACATTCACACAATTCGTAAGTATCCCCCCTTTGAGGGTTAGGGGGCTTCCTTAGAACTTATAATTGAACGTCACGTTCCAGAAACGACCTTGCGTACCGAACTGATTTGTACGGCGCGAATAGATAACTTCACCTGCCAACTGTTGTTTACGCAACAAATCAGGATATTCGTCTGTGATGTTGTTAACGCCCAAAGCAAGAGAAATTTTGTCCGTAAAATTATACGCAACTGACGCATCAATCAATGTTCTGGCTGAAAACGGTGCTTGAACGGCACCATTTACCTCTTTATACGAGACACCATTGAGGGTATAATTTGCAAATTTTCCGTCACCATTAAGGTCAGTATCGTAGAACGCCAATGGGTCAGTCACTTCACCAAAGCGTGTTGCACGCACCAACAAACCAATTTTACCAATATTGTAATTGGCAGTAAGAATCAATTTATTTTTCGGCTGACCGTCTGTGATGTATTGTGTGGCAGTCAAATCGGCTACATCAACCACTTTACCTGCGGTTGTTGTCGTTGTTCTTGTTGAGCGCAACGTTGTCACCATTGAAGAAAAAGCTGCGTTTAAGTCCAGTTTACTTTTTTCACCAATTTTCGTATTGTAACCTGCAACAAATTCAAAACCTCTCGTCCGTGTGTCAATCGCGTTGACAAAAACGGTTGTTGAAGGAATGTTTTGAGCATCAAAAAGCGCAATACCTTTAGTGGCGATTGTACTTGACAACATGATACGATTGTCCACATCAATTTGGAAAACGTCTGCTGTTAAGCTAAAGTTTTCACCGATTTTAGAGGTCAAACCGCCCGCAAAATCTACTGATGTTTCTTTCTTCAAACCATTTGTAATACCCAACGCTTTTGCCAAATCAGAAGTTGCTGAAATAACTGGATTAAAGATTGAATTACCAAGATTGTCAAACGAAATATTTGCATAATTGCTGTAATACGCTTGCGTCATAGACGGCGCACGGAAACCACGGCTTACCGAGCCACGAACCGCCAACTGTGGCAAAATCTTATAACGGGCATTGGCTTTTGCCGAAATGTCTGACCCAAAATCCGTATAATTTTCAAAACGAACCGCACCACCTACGAGGAATTCCTTGGTGATGTCACTTTCGCCTTCAAGATAAACACCGAAATTTGTCCGCTTTTCGTCAACTGCTGTTCTATCGCTAAAACCTTCACGACCACTCGACCCAACGTCAACCCCTTTTACAGGACCGACTTCCCAAGAGGCTTTGTCGCCTGCTTTTTGTCTAAATTGCTCACCGCGAATCTCCGTACCAGCCGCAAGACTGAAATTAGGATAACTGCCTTGACGGAATGATTTAGAAATATCTGCATTAAACAAAGTTTGGTTTACATACGTTTGACCGATGTAAAACTCTGTTGGTGACTTGTCACCCAAACTTGGATTTACGGTGTTATTAGCATACCAATCAACTAAGTTAGAACCATGACCGACACTTAAATCTAAAGCCCAATCGTTGCCTAATTTACCTTTCATACCTGCTGTGATAGATAAATCGTGTAAATCAGCAGGTGCCACAGGGTTGTAACCATCAGGAAAGAGAGACAATACGCGGCGAGCTGTGTTTGACGGTGCGCGGGTGAAGACACCCGTTACAACATTCTTTTTGGTATAACCACCAAAAGTGTAGAAATCCCAATTCGCATTGATAGGCACACCTGCATTGATGAACAAACCATAAGTTGTGTTTTCGGCTGCACCCAAAACAGCACGGTCTAAATCGGGCTTTCTTGCCGCCAGTAAACTGTCATTTGTTGCTTTGACACTTGAATAGAAGTTGCCCGCCCAAGTACCCGAACGGTCATAACCGTCGGTGTGTGAATACGTACCCGTAGCGTTCAAAAAACCTGCTGAACCAAGTTTCAAACCAATATTTGCTGACAAATTGTACGTGCTTCCGTCTTGTGTCAAAACGGGTGCTTTAAGGTTTTTAATGTCCAAATTAGGTTTTGTGTAGCCTTGACCATAATAAGCGGTAACAGCACCACCTTGTGCCGCATTGTTCAGCTGCAAGTTGACAACACCCGCAATCGCATCTGAACCGTACTGAGCCGCCGCACCGTCGCGGAGAACCTCCACACGTTTTAATGACAAAGCTGGAACAACGTTGATGTCTGTACCCACTTGACCTTTACCAACACCGTCGTTGATGCTCAAAAAAGAGACTTTGTGGCGGCGTTTGCCGTTCACCAACATCAAAACTTGGTCGGGTCCGAGACCCCTCAGTGTGGCAGGGTCAACGAAAGGCGCACCGTCGTTGATACCGAATTTGACAGCATTGAAAGAAGGCGCAGAGAAGTGAATCGCTTGACCCAAATCCACTTGTGCCGTTTGCTGAATGTCCTTTACCGTGATAACGTCAATCGGCACGGGGCGGTCAACATCAGAACGCGGCTTTGTAAAACGCGAACCCACGACTGTTACCGCCGATAAAGATTCGCCGTCTTCCAATTTGATGTTGATTGTTGCGCCTTCACCTACGGGATACTCTTGGGTTTTGAAACCCACGAAAGAGAAGACCAAAACATCACCTTTTTCAACGGTGAGTTTAAAATTGCCATTAACGTCCGTCAATGTGCCTTTGCCTGTTCCTTTGATAACAACGCTCACACCCACAAGTGGTTCGCCATTGCTGTCGGTAACAGTACCCGAAACAGATTTTTCGATTGAAGTTGCCTTAGCAACCAAATTGAAGGACATCGGTACTGCCCATGAGTTTGTCGTTGTTGACAATAAGAAAGCGACTAACAGTAACATGTTAGTAGAGAAGTAAGTAGTTTTTTTCATTGTTAGACAATAGTTAGAAGTTGATTGTGAATTGTAAGTATGATTAAAGCATACCAAGGTGCAAATAAAAGCAAATTTTACTTGTTATTATTTTATTGGCAAATATAAAATGTCTATTTTGTAAATAATCCGATTTTTCTTTGCGTAAATTTGCAAATCCTTTACTATTTCTAATTTTCGGAAAAGGGAAATAGTTTTCGGAAAGCATCTTAAACAAAAATATTAATGGAAAACGAGATACTAATAACAAAAAAAGAGCTGGAACACCTACGCGGCGCACTTTTGTCGCACTATGACAGATACGACAAAGAGGTTAACGGCAATATGGAACTGAACACGCATAAAAAGAATTATATTTTTTTAGCAAAAAAATTAACCGACCTTATCCAAGACTCTACAAAGTATGGTAATACCTACATCTACAAAAGCATCGGCACATCGCAATTACTTGCTTTTATTCACGATACAAACCAAGGCGACCCCAAATCTTTTTTGATAGAAGCGTGCTACCCTTATGTGTATGGTGAAAAACGGGCTGCTTTTTTTCAAGGAGAACAAGGGAAAGCATTGTACAATACGTGGGAAGACCCTGCACAAGAGGGCGTTATAAATGAAGAAACCAAAGAAAGAGAAGAAACTAAAAATCTTGAAGTTAAAGTTGTTTCTGCACCAAAGCAAGTCATAGAACTTACGCAAGACTATGAACTGGCAGATACTCAGCCTTTTTGGTTGAGACACATCAAGCTAATCGCTCTAACTACCTTATTGCTTTTTGGTGCTAATACTTATTTGACATATAAATATTACGATAAATTTCAATTACAAAAACTATGGACGATGCCGCCAAGTGGCGAAGAAATCAACCTAAAAAAGCGGGTAACTTTTGTAAATGACCCTGCTTTTCAAAATATAGTGCTTGATTGTATTGCGTCAATTGAAAAACAATATCAAAACTTGGGTAAAGGGAAGACAAAACTGCCCGTGTCGAGTGAACTTATTTATTACAAAGATACTAAAAATAGCGAAGAATTGTCCTTGATGGGCTATCACTTCTACACAGGTTTCGCCACTTGGTGGAGTTCTGATAGTGTATCGCAAGGACTTCAAGACACGGTTCATACTTTGTTTGATAACCTCATTGACTCATCGTTTATCAATGCCAAAAATCAAAATTTGTATAATCCTAAAGCTCCTTTTTACATAAAAGAATTTCTAAGCGTTAATCAATCTGAGTTTTTACCTGTCTCTATATTGGGTGTATTTGTTACACCTTCAACTGAAATTTTGATACGTTACCCGCCTTTCAAAGAAGATAAAGAAGATTTGAAAAATTACGTTTTGCAAAACCGTCAATGGTTTAAAGATGTGTATGGCACTGATAAATACACGCTTGAACGCAATACACAAATTCATTGGTCAATGCAGAGTAGAAGCGGGCAAACAATCAACATCGGGCTTAGTCAACCTTTTTTGTCCATGAGAAAAGGGACGCCCTTGCACCGTATTTTGTGGTTTAAAATTCCGACGAATGGGCAGGGTTCACTGCTTTTTTGTGTGAATATGATATTAAACAATTGAGCAGAGACCGCCAAAATTTGAGGATTTTACGCCCTCAAAAAATCATTATTTTGAGATTTCCGAGGTTATCTCTAAGTTATGTCATTTTCCAAATTTTTGGACTGCTCAATGTCAGTTAGAATGGATTATATTTGCGCTAAAATAATGAGAAATGGAAAAGTTACAAAATTTACCTGTTGGGCAACAGTATTTTGCAAGTATCCGAGAAGGCAATGGCATTTACGTTGACAAGACAGAATACATTTACAACCTTTGTAGCCCTACCGACAAAGGCTATTTTTTGTCGCGCCCCCGACGGTTCGGCAAGTCTTTGACATTGGACACCATACACGAATTGTTTGTGGGTAATCGGGCTTTGTTTGAAGGACTTTGGATAGAAGATAAGTGGGATTGGACGAAGACATATCCCGTTATTCGCTTGTCTTTTGACAATATTGGTCATAAATCGGGTTTGGCAAATGCACTGGTCAAAGCATTGAAAGAGATTGCCTTTGATTTTGGTGTTACCCTTAAAAATAAAGCACCGGGAGAAGCCCTTAATGAATTAATTAAAAAAATTGTTGCAAAGCAAGGTCAAAAAGTCGTTATCTTGATAGACGAATACGACAAACCGATTGTGGACTATATAGACCCTTATAATTTGACAAAAGCGTGTGAACAACGCGACATTTTGAAAGATTTTTACAAGCCGTTCCCGACCAAAACTACATAAAAAACCGCGAAAAGTTTTTTCATGCTATTGTCCATTTGATTTTTACAATCGTTGGGTCAAATGTCTGGAGCGAAGTTCATACCCCAATTGGGCGTATTGACACGATGATTGTCACGCCCAAACGCATCTTCCTTTTTGAATTTAAACTCAACGAAACGGCAGAAGCCGCCATTCAGTGCATCAAAGACCGGCATTATGCCGACGCTCTACGGCATCGCGGTTTGCCGATTACAGGCGTTGGTGTCTCATTTTCAACCGAAACAAAAGGCGTAAAGGAGTGGAAAGAAGAAGAACTTTAAGTCGCCTGTTTTACCCCCCTCAGTATAAATAGGTCAAAAAAGATATACTACTGCACACTTTTACTCGCTTCGCTCGCAAAAGGGAGGAGACGTGGTTCGTTTTTCGGCGAAGCCGAAAAACGAACCACATTCCCTCCCTCGCGCGAGCGAAACGAGCGCGAGATGCAAAAAACGCTTTTAGGTTATGCCCATCCCTCGTATAGTAATTACAAAAAGATAAAAAAAAGCCAATTATACACACAGTATAATTGGCTTTTTTAAGCTAAAGTATGTTAAAAATTCTAATTTTCTACGATTAATCCTAACGTATTTGTCAAAATTAAACGGACAAAAGTGAGGTGTTTTTTTCATTAAAAAGCGTTATAAAACAGATATTTTAATCACACTTATAATTTTTAAATAATTTATTTTAAAAAATTATTCAATTAAAATCAATTTGTAAATAAATAAATATACAAAAATTTTAAATTAGTCAAATTGAACACCCCTCAGTATTTGTCTATACTTTAAGACTAAAACGTAAACAACCGAGAAAAGTATCTTTTAAATCATTCAAGGTAAATATTGAGCCTCCGTGCATTTTGCTCGCGCAACGGCAGGAGAAGAGGTGGTTCATTTTTCGGGCTTTGCCCGAAAAATGAACCACATTCCCCCTTCACGCGAGCGAAGCAATCGCAAAGCCGTATTTTAATGCACTTAAAAATTTTACATACGGGTTCAAACCTAAGAACATTTACCGAAAAAATATAATTTTTCTTACATACCCTAATCACGTTATTTTTTCTAAAAACAGGTTTTTATCATATCTTTTTTCTAAATTTAACGTAAAATCAGCCTAATATTGTCGCATATTTTCAAACAATTCTTTCTAACGACTAACAAGGGACATTTTTTTTAATGCACCTGTTTTAAAAAACATACACTTATATGAAAAGTTTTTACTTGTCTGTGCTGTTATCTGTAACACTACTTTCCGCTTATGCACAAACCTCCCTTACACAAAACGGCTTAGTTCGCGAGCAAAATTCTGGTAAAAAAGCCGTTGCCGATGTCCAAATCATTTTTTCCAATGCGCAAACTACTGTTTCTGACAAAATAGGTAAATTTGTATTGACGTTCCCCGATAAAAAAGCAGGTGACATTGCTTTTAGGGCGGACATTGCCAAAAAAGGCTACGAATTGGTGAACGAAAAAGAAGTGGAACAAGTCAGATTGTCGCAAAACAATGCGGCATTGCCAATTGATGTTATTGTGGCAAAAGCAGGGACAATTAGCAGCCAACAAAGGATGTTTAGCAATTTGCTGGAATCAACCCTAAAATCGAGTTATGACGATAAAAAAAGACAATTGCGCATTGACTTTCAAAACCGTCAATTGCTGAAACAGGCGTATCAAGACCAATATGAAGCCTTACAAAAGCAATATGCACAACAAAAACGCGATATTTTTCGCTTGGCGGATAAATACGCAAGGGTTAATATTGATGATGTTGAGTCCCTCTACAAAGAAACCTTTGAACTGTTTAAAGAAGGCAAGACAGAAGATGCCATTAAAAAAATGGAGACTGCGGGCTTAATGCAGGGTTTTCTTGCATTTTTTAAAGAGAAAAAAAACATCAAAAACCCAGCAGATTCCATGCGGTTTATGGCAAGTAAAGGGCAGATTTTGACCCATAATTTAGCCGCACTTAATTTGCAAGCAGAATTATACGTCTTGAATTTTGATAAATCTAAAGCAGAGTTATTATACGACCAAATTTTTTCCTACGACAGTACAAACCTTGATATACTGAGGGGGTGTGCTGAATTTTACAGGCTCAATCTGTTTTACGATAAAGCCATAAATGCGTATTCTAAAATTCTCGTTCACCCAAAAGCGCCAATTGAACAAAAACAACAAGCCTTTGTGGAAGGTGGCGATGTTTTAATGGCTTTAGGAGAAGTTGAAGATGCTTTGAGTGCCTACATGTCGGCTAAAAATATTGTCTTTCAATGGGTCAATAAAGAAGCTAAAAACGCGCCTTTTTTACGCAATGAATTAGGCAGTCTATATCTAAAAGCAGGTACAGCCAATTTGACTCTAAGCAATACGGATAAAGCATTGGTATTTTTTAAGAGTTTGACCCGCGTGGAACAAGAAATCATGGAGTTTTATCCAAACAATGTGGCTTTCAAAAAGAATTTATCGGCGTCGTATGAAAGGCTCGGAAAATTATATACAATGGTGGGTGATTTCAATAAATCTATTGAGTTTTATGCACTCAATAAACACCTCAGACAAGAGATTTATGACACCGATAGGCTTAATCTTGAAGCCAAAGAAAGTTTGGCTTTGGCTTTTGAAAGATTGGGGACAACGCAAATGGGACTCAATCAGGGCGATAAAGCATTGCTTAATTTTGATAATTATTTTACCCTAAAAAGTGAGCTTTTCGACGAAGACCGCCTAAACGTAGAAACAAAAAACAGTTTAGCAATGGCTCATGCAAAATTGGGCAATGTGTATTCGGCGTTAAAAAAATATGACAAAGCCATTGCGTCTTTTTCAAATTATAACCGCCTTGCGAAAGAACTATTGGCTGAAAATATCAATAGTGCCGAATATAAAAACAGTTTAGCCCAAGCGTTTACCCGCCTTGCCGAAACGTATGTGGCAATGGAAAATCCAACAAAAGCCCTAAGTTATTACGAAGAACGCTTGAAATTGGGCAGAGAATTGGCAGAAGCCTATCCGAATAATGTGTCTTATAAAAACAACTTGGCTGTTATTTATTCCAAAATTGGTAATATCCATACGAATACGGGTGATTTTGATATTGCATTGGCTTACTACATGAAAGACGTGGATATTTCAAGAGAATTGTTCAATAATGCACCCAATAATGCGCATTTTAAGAATAGTTTAGCCATTAGTTATTCAAAATTAGGTACGTTTTACAGAGAAAAGAAAAACGATATTTCACAAGCCCATATTTATTTTGAAAAATCTAAATCATTGCTCTCAGAATTGGCAACAAATGCGCCCAATAGCGTTGATTATAAGAATAATTTGAAGTGGGTAGAGGAAAAATTGGCAGAGAAATAAAATCTTAGACTATTGTGCGCTTCGCTGGCGCAAAGAGAGGAGAGGTGGTTCATTTTTCGGGCTTTGCCCGAAAAATGAACCACATTCCCCTTCTCGCGCGAGCGAAGCGAGCGCGAGAAGCGTTGTCTAAATTTTATGTATGGTTTCAACAAATAGGAGATTTTATTAAAATTGTTTTACTTAGACTTTCAATTTGTGAAAATTTGTGCAATTTGTGGCTACGGCTAAGTTGTTACAAAATAACAAGATTTTCGCGCTCGCCTCTCTCGCGCGCGCAAATATGGGCTTACAGTAGCTACACGTCCATTTGGGGAATCTGTCCCCACGAGGGTCTGTAAACCAAACCAATAGGTAAGTTTTTTGTGCCATAAAGATAAGCTAAAATTTAGTTTACACGCTTATCTTAGCGTTATCTTGTTTCTAAATGAACAATTGCAACGTAGTTAGGTTAAGTTGAGGTAATCATCTTTTAAAATCAGCGGACATGAAAAAATACCTCTTGTATCTCGTTTGTTTTTGCGTGTATGCACCCGTTTTTGCTCAACATATTGACGATGCGGGCTTTGCGCAAGGCATCCGTTATCAATGCCCAAAATGTATTGATTCTGCCAATAATTTGACAGATGCGGCGCGTATTCAACCCAATTTGACGGTTTCGCTGCTTGGCGTGGCTGATTTGAAAGGCATTGAAGGGTTTTCATCTTTGACATCTTTGAATTGCACCAATAGTAAATTGACCAGTTTGCCCACTAAACTGCCTGCTACTTTGCAAAACATCAATGTTGAATACAATCAAATAACCGTTTTGCCCGAAGAATTGCCGATTAATTTGCGTATATTTAATTGTTCGGACAATTTTTTGACCCGTTTACCTGCTACACTGCCTCCTAATTTGCGTATTTTCGACTGTTCGCACAACCAAATTTCGGCATTGCCAAAAACGTTGCCTTCTGAATTGTCAACTTTATTTTGTACGAATAATCTGTTGACAACATTGCCGCCTTTGCCCAATAAATTGGAAGGTTTGATGTGTTCTTACAACAAATTAAAGACCTTGCCTTTATTGCCTAAAACGCTTATCCGCTTATCTTGTCAATACAACGATGAATTAAAATGCTTGCCTTTTTTGCCCAATAATCTGATTTATTTAGATATTTCAAAAACTATTGTCTGTGTGCCAAATATTGTTACCACTATGGGGATTGATTTATACACGGGCATTGTGTCAAAACCCGTCAATTTACCGATTTGCAATGACCTAAGACCTGCTCCTTGCGATACTTTTCCACGCAGCGTCACCTCAAAAGACACGGTTTCGACTGTTTTCAATGGTGCCGTGAAAGTGGCTTTTTTTCCTAATCCTACTGAGGGGATTGTTAAAATTAAATGCACGAATTGTGTGCTTAGAAAAGTATCGGTTTTTAATTCAATTGGGCAGTTAGTGCTGGAATTGACCACGTCCGTTTTGGATATGTCTAATTTGGGGACTGGTTTGTATATTGTGCAGGTGGAAACGGAAGGTGGGGTGAAAAAGATAGAGAAAATTATGCGGATGTAGGTTTTGGTGGTGAAAACGGATTGGATACGCGCTCGCTTCGCTCACGCGAAGGAAGGAATGTGGTTCATTTTTCGGGCACAGCCCGAAAAATGAACCACCTCTCCTCCTCCGCGCGAGCGAAGCGAGCGCGGGCAAAGTTCTTACAAATTATCAATAAAAATATCTTCCACTTCCTCGATATGTCCAAAAGCGTGCGCCATTTTTTTTCTATCAAATTCGCCTTCGTTATTGGCTAACCAGATTGTTGCCACGCCATTGCCGATAAAATTTGTAATGGCACGGGCTTCCGACATAAACCTATCAACGCCCAAAAGCAAGGCTAAACCTTCAATCGGTATAACTTTTACAGCACTAAGTGTTGAGGCTAAAACGATAAAACCACTGCCCGTAACACCCGCAGCCCCCTTCGATGTGACCATTAAAATACCAATAATGGTGAGCATTTGACCAATTTCCAAATGCACATTGAAGACTTGAGCTAAAAAAATGACGGACATGGATAAATAAATCGTTGTACCATCTAAATTAAAAGAATAGCCCGTTGGGACAACCAAGCCGACAACGGATTTTGAACAACCCATTTTTTCTAATTTCTCCATCAAATTAGGCAAAGCCGCTTCCGAACTTGATGTTCCCAAAACAATCAATAATTCTTCACGGATATAGCGTAAAAACGCCATCAAGTCAATTTTATACATGCGTAAAATGCCCCATAAAACCACCAAAACGAATATTGCCATCGTGGTGTAAACGGTTGCCATGAGTTTTGCCAACGGCAATAAAGTTTTGATACCATATTTGCCAATTGTAAACGCCATGCCACCAAATGCGCCAATCGGGGCAAACAACATGACTTTGTGTAAGCCTTTGAAAAGATACTTTGAGGCAACGGTTAATTTGTCCATAATGACTTGGCGACCTTCGTATTTGGACATAATTACCCCAAAAACAATGGCAGCAATCAAGACCTGCAAAGTTGAATTGTCTTGTAAAAATTTCCACCAACTAAAGCCTGCCGCGCTTTGTGTGTATTTAGAAATGTCTCCTTTGACCCCCTCAGTATTTACGCCGTCACCAGGGCGAATGAGGTTCGCCACAACTACACCAATGAACAAAGCAACGGTTGTCACGACTTCAAAATACAACAAGGCTTTTGCGCCCAATTTACCCACTTTTTTCAAATCGCCCATTTGGACAATGCCCAGAGTAATGGTTAAAAAGATAATGGGATTGATGAATAATTTTACGGTTGAAATAAACAAACCACTCAAAAACTCACTAATTGTCTTACCCAATTTGAGTTCTTGACCCATAAAACTGCCTTTTATGTCGTCATTTAATATTTGTTGCAATGCAACTTCGGGCTTATAATGTCCCAGTAAAATACCACAAACAATGGCAGTTAATACCCAAAAGGTAAGATTTGTAAAGAGTTTTTTCATTAATAGCGAGTTTCAAGGATTTCAGATTTATAATTACTTACTGATGTTACGCAGAGCCGTAGGCTCGACCGATTTTGTAGCGGCGGATTTCAATCCGCCGAAAATGTACACACCCTTTTGATTAAGAGCCGTAGGCTCGGTGCATACGAATATGTGCCGAGCCTACGGCTCTTGAATAACCTGTTTTAATCTTTCGGCGGATTAAAATCCGCCGTTACAAAATTGGTCATGCCTACGGCATTTTTAGCATATATGTGTAACTTCAGTTACTTAGCCATAACTCAAAAGTTCATTTTACGCGCTCGCTTCGCTCGCGCGAGAGGGGGAATGTGGTTTATTTTTCGGGCAAAGCCCGAAAAATAAACCACCTGTCCTCCTTCCACGCGAGCGAAGCGAGCGCGGGCTAAGTGATTATCATTTTCAATAAAACAATCCCTACAATTGTTGCAAAGACCATTTTTTGCGTGTAGGGTTTGACTTTATGCGCGGCTCTAACGCCAAAAGGCGATGTTAGCATTGACCCGACAATAACGGGTGCTGCCATGCCAAGGTTCAAATAACCAAATTGTGTCAGAGGTAGCGGGAAGACACTTGGTTTTCCAAAAAAATAAAACGTGGAAATGGTCAACGCCAATAAAGGAACGACACCAACGGAAATAGAATGGGCTTTTTTCATCGTTAAACCCACAAACTCAGTAAATAATGGAATCATAATAATGCTGCCACCTAATCCAGAAAAGGCAGTTAACGTACCTGCAATTGTTCCGACGAGGAGAAAAGGGTATTTTTTTTGCGAAAAATTTGAAAATACTGTCAATGAAGCTGAAAGCATCAAGGGGAGTAAATTTTCAACATTTTCTTTTATATGAATTGAATTTTCGTTTGTTTCTTCCTTTTTTTTACTTGTAAATAACCGCAATAATGTAAAAAATAATAAGCCCGTAAAGACTACATCAAATGTTTTTTTATCGTACCAATTGCCCGATTTAATCAAATAAGAGATTAAAAAGGCGGCTGTAACGCCCGTTGAGGCAGTTAATAATATTTCTTTCAAGAAAAAATTACCCACTTTAAATTGTTGCCAACTGACTGCTGTTCCCGTAAATACCAAGACGAATAACGCATTGGCAATAATGGCGCGGCTCAATTCTTCGTCGTGAAAGCCTATTTGTGTTAAAAAATAACTGAAAATAGGAATGTACAACACATTGCCGCCGATGCCGACCATGCCGAATAAAAAACCACCAAAACAGCCTAAAACAAATAAAGCGATTATTTCCATGTGTTTGCAGATTTATTTTCTATTCTAAGAGGGAGGCGTGGTTCATTTTTTGGCGCAGCCGAAAAATGAACCACATTTCCTCTCCGCGCGGGCGAAGCGAGCGCGGGTTAACTCAACTAAAAATTAATCGTCGCATTCAAATACGTAAAGCGTCCATTAAACCCGAACTGATTTGCGTTTCTGGTGTAAGGCGTTTGACCCGCAAAATAAGACGCATAATTACTCAAGACTTTATCTGGATACACATCAGTCAAATTGTTAGAACCGAGAGAAACGGATATGTTTTTCGTGGCAGTATAGGTAAGTACAGCATCAAAAATTGTTCTTGCACCAAAAGTTTGGCTGCGATGAATACCTGATTTTTCCCACGCAATAACTTCCCCAAAATGATTTGCTCGAACCGTAACATTGAATTTTTTGTACTGATAACCCAATGATAAAATCGCTTTTTGACGTGGTTGAGATGTTTCAATCAAACTACGGCTGATGGTGTCAATAATCAAAATGGTCTTAGGGTTTGCTGCACCCGCCGTCAATTGGCTTGGCGTTTCTTTTTCTCCCGTGATTTCCGTTTTGTTTGCTGTCAATGCCAAACTTGCTGTGAAGCGACTGTCCTCAGTAAAAGCGTGTTTGAAGGTGGTTACGAAGTCAATACCTTGCGTTTTTGTACTCAAATGGTTGGTAAAAAACGAAATTTCTTGAATTGATGTACCCGCGAACAAGGCTTTTACCGCAGGAACTGCCGTCGTCCTCAAGGCTTCTGAAATAATGATACGGTCAGTGATGTCAATTCGGTAGGCATCGAGTGTAAACAATAGTTTTTCACCTGCTTTTGCCGTCAAACCTAAATTGTAGTTCCAAGAATTTTCTGCTTTCGGACTTCCAATACCGAGTGACTCCAATCTTTTGTCGTTGCTTGGCAATTGTTTTGTCTGACGAATTGCGCCCGCTTGAACCGTAGAAGTTGTTGTCGAGTTGAAAATTTGTTGCAAAGACGGTGCGCGGAAACCTTTATTAATTGATGCGCGTAGAGCAATACCCTCAGTTACTTTGAGGCGTGTTGCCAATTTTCCTGAAATATTGTTACCAAAATCGTTGTAATTTTCAAAACGCAAAGCCGATGTCACCAAAAACTTATCCGTAATATCCGTTTCAACGTCTGCATACAAGCCAATATTCGACCGATTAGCGTCTATTTCATCAGCAGGGGCAATACCCGGCCGACCACTTGACCCCGATGCTTTACCCACAATTGGACCTTCTTTGTAAGAATTTTCATCGCCTTTCGTCAATTTGAAAAAGTCAATGCGGTATTGTCCACCAACGGCAAAGTTGAAAGATTTAACCCCTTTGATGTCCATACTTTTTGACAAGTTTGCCTCCGTCGTGCTTTGTCCAAAAGCACTTTTACCGACATAAAACGCCGTCGGTGATGCTTCACCCATTGATGGATTTGTGGTGTTTTCAGCGCGTAAGTCGAGTGTATTTCTACCAAAACCCGTAGAAAAATCCATATTCCAACCTTTATCCAATTTGCGGCTGACACCTATCACACCCGACGCATCTTTTGATACACCGGGGAGGTCGGGGTCATAACCGTCTGGATATTTGGCGATATTTGAGTTGGCATCTGTTGGGATGGCATTGCGGAAAAAGCCTTCTGCTGCCACTTGTTTTTGCGAAGTGCCACCAAAAGCGTACAAAGACCAGTCTTTACTGAGGGGGTAGCCAATGTTCACAAATGTCTGAATGGCGGTCAAAGGATTGCTGCCATAGGTAGAAACGGTGAAATCTTTCTTTGACGTTGAGGTTGGATAGATACCTCGTGCCGCCCGTATGCTGTCTTCACGAATTAGTGTAGTTGCGGGCGTTGCACCTGCCGCGACGTAAATTCTGCCTTGATAAGGGTCAGAACGTTGTGTGCCATTTGCATGATTGTAGCTAAGTGTTGCGTTAAGGAAACTTCCTTCTTTGCCGAGTTTGAAGCCGTAATTTAACGATGCCATGTATTGTTGACCATCGGTCACATTTCTTTCTCCCAAAGTTGTGACAACAGTAGTGTTGTGTTGTCCAACTTGCGTTCTAAATGTTCCCTTGCCAACAGATTTGTTCAAGCCCAAGTTGACAATACCCGCAATCGCATCTGAACCATATTGAGCTGCTGCACCATCACGGAGGATTTCCAGACGGTCAACTGCCAAACTCGGGATAGAGTTCATGTCAGTAGTTACCGTACCTTTACCAAGCGTCACGTTGAGGTTCAAAGCTGAAAATTGATGACGGCGTTTGCCATTGACCAACAACAAAACTTGGTCGGGCGACATACCGCGCAATGTAGCAGGGTCGGCGTAGTTTGCCACGCCATTGATGCCATATTTTGCCGAATTGAATGAAGGCGCAGTAAATTGAGCCATTTGTCCCAATTCGGTTTGACCTGTCACCTGCAATTCTTTAGCGGTGATAACGTCAACGGGAACTGCACGGTTAACATCAGTTCTCGGCTTGCCCCGCGAACCAATAACCGTTACTTCCGAGATAACAGAGTCGCTGTCTTCCAATTTAATATCGAAAGTCGTATTGTCACCAACGGCTATTTCTAAGGTTTTGAAACCAACAAAAGAGACAACCAAAATATCCCCTTTTTCAGCATCAAAACTAAATTTACCGTCTAAATCCGTTAATCCGCCCTTAGTTGTGCCTTTTACACGGACACTTGCACCGACAATAGCTTCACCATTTTTATCAGTGACTTTACCCGAAACAGGGGGTACAGTCACAGTTTTGGGCATGATTGACGAAAAAAGTGCGGGTACTGAGGGAGTCGTCTTTGCGGGACGCGATACCGCAATCATGTTGCTGATTTGCTTAAACTGCAAGCCTGTTTGCAGTTCAATGATGGTCAGAAGTCTGTCTAATGTGTAATTGTTTTCGGCAATGTTCACATTAGTTGTTTGACCGATTTTTGTTTCATTGTAAATAAAACGGATACCGACGGCACGCTCAATTTTAGCAAAAACATCTGCTATGGATGCTTGTGAAAAACCAATGTGGTAAGTGGTTTGTGGCGACTGCAATTCGATGTTACTTGCATATCGAACGCTCGCATGTGCTTGTGCGATGAGGCAATTTGCCCATTGGCTCGCCAAAAAGACGAGAACTAAAGTAAAATTCTTCATTTTGCTAATCATACATTGATAGTTGTTGAAAAAAAGAGAATTAGACTACTGATTTTTTATCTACGGATTTACGAATTTAACGAATTTAACGGATTATAACGACTACATTTTTATCTACGGGTTTACGAATTTGACGGATTATAACGACTACATTTTTATCTACGGATTTACAAATTCGTCAATCCGTAGATAAAAATGTAGTCGTTATAATCCGTCAAATTCGTAAACCCGTAGATAAAAATGCAGTCGTCATAATTCGTCAAATTCGTCAATCCGTAGATAAAAATCAGTAGTCTAATCCATTTTAGATTTTAGTGATAATGACGCGTTTATCTCGAATGTTAAAAGTGAAATCATTTGAAAAAGCCAACACTTCCATAATATCTGACAGAGGTAGATTTGTATCGAACATGCCTGTAATAACGTAATTGGACAAGTCTTTATCCATGCCTTCAAAACGGACACCGTAGCTATCTGACAGTTTTGAAAAGACTTCCGACAAGTGCATTTTTTCAACGGATAAAATTTTCAACTGCTGCCAATTCACAATTTGAACGGGTAATTTTTCGACTTCGGAAAATTGTTTTTTCTCGTGTTGAAACCGAATTTGAGACCCCTCAGTAAGAATGACCTCCATTGACTTTTCGGGCATATTGGCGGTCAGTTCGTATTCAATTTTTACTTTTCCTTCTATGAGGGATACTTGCCCAATGTGTTCTTTGGTGGCACTTTTGGCAATAAAAGTAGTGCCTAAAGCCGTTGTAAAAACGTTATCCGTTTTGACAATAAACGGGCAATTCGCATTGTGAGCAACTTCAAATTTGGCTTCTCCTTTTAGAAAAACAAGGCGTTTTGTTTTATTAAAATCCTTATCGAGTACCAATTCACTGCCTACTTTCAACTGAACTTTTGTGCCATCGGGCAATCGGAAAAAACGCACCAATGTTTTTTTCAAAGGCTCATCATCTGTATTTTTACCGATTTGGGCGTTGGATACTGAGGGGGTATTTTCGGTTGGTGTTTTACCTTTTTGCTTAAATAAAAACCAAGTCGAAACGACTAAAATAAATGAAGCCGCCGCCGCATACCGCCAAAACAGAGGAATCAGTAGGGTAGGAGTGGACTTTTCTGTTTTTTCACGCATTAATTCAGCAACAATTTGAGCATATTGTTTATCAATTGTTGTTTTATCCCACTTCAAGGTCAAACGGTCGAGTACGCCAAAAGCCTCAGCCACTAAAGCAGTTCTTTTTAAGTTGTCTTCGCACCATTCTTCCCAGTCGAGCGTATCATTTTCATTTTTATTGCAATAAAAATTGAAAAATGATTCATTGAGTAAGAGGTCTTCAAGCGTATATGTGGCGTTAGTCATCATTTTTTTTTCTTGTTTTGTAATTATTTAGTTACGCGCTCGCTTCGCTCGCGCGAGGGAGAAGAAGGTGGTTCGTTTTTCGGGCAAAGCCCGAAAAACGAACCACATTCCCCTTTTTTGCGAGCGAAGCGAGCTATGGACTAAGTAATTACATTTTTTTTTCGTATATTAGGTAAGAGGAAAGTAAAGGAAATAATCTTCCTTAATTTTACGAAAAATTTAAAATTAAATTTTTAGTAGTTTGAAATTAGACAAATTTTGTGATTATTGATAAATGCCAGATGTAGAGAAAAGGCATGTGTCTCTACGCATCTGCGTGTGGGGTTTAAAACAAAAATACCCGCTTCAAGAGTCTTGAAGCGGGTATTTTGTTAAAGATATTTTCACGTTTATCAAAAAGCACGTTTTGGTAAATCTTTAAACCAATCATACACTAAATTGCTTTTAGGGAATATAATAACCCAAGCAGTCAGTAAAATTATTTTAAAATCAGTAAGGAATGATTGATTTTCTTGATACCATTTTTCAACTAAACCTTTAAAAGGGTATATTGTATTGACATAAAAATCGTAAGTATCGCCGCCGTTTTCTTTGACTTGTGTAATGAGTTCTTCCTCGTCTCTGAAAATAACTGACCCAATACCTGTTAAACCGGGAGGGACATTATAAATTACTTTTTGAACATCTTTTGGGTAGGCATCAAAACTTTTTTGCATTACAGGACGTGGACCTACAACACTCATATCACCTATTAGAATATTAACCAATTGAGGTAACTCATTAATTTTAGATGTTCTAAGAAAGCCGCCCATAGGAAGTAAACGTGGGTCTCTTTTAAGCGTTATAATCCCACCTGCCATGTTTTGGCTATTTTTGAGCATTGTTGCAAATTTCCAAATATTGAAAATTTTATTTTTATAGCCCACTCTTTCTTGAAAATACCAAATGTAGCCCTCTCCAGTTAGTTTTAAGGCAATAGCAATAGGTACAAGTATTGGAGATAGTATTAAAATAGCGACAGAAGCCGACAGAATATCGAAAAAACGTTTTATTGACGGATACATATTACATTTTTTGGTCTAAATATTTACCTGTTTCAGCATGAGTGAAAGTTGGTACATACTCGTTTAATAATTGAACGATGTCATTTTTTTGTATGTTATTGTTTTGTAATACTGTATTTAATTTTTCAAAGAACGGTTGTAAGGCATCAAATTCTGGTAATTGTGGATTTTTAACTACCCCTAATCCTTTGTAGGTTTTTTCATCTTTTACTTCTGACTCTACAAAGAACTCTTCAAAAGATTTTTCTCCTGTTGTATCCGATTGAAAGAAGTAAACAGGGTATCTTTTACTGAGGGGGTCGAATTTTTCTGCTTTTTTCTTAGCTTCATTTTCAGAAGCGCTTTCATCGGCAGAATAACCCAAATCATTTAAAAATTTACGGGCAATAGTTGCAAAGTCGAGCATATCTTTTTCCTTTAATTTAGGAAAAAATATGTCTCCCGTTTCACCTAAAATACAAGCCAGTAAACAAATTTGACCAGATTCCTCAGGTGAAACAAAATAGCGTTTAACATCAGCAGGGGAGGAGAGGGGTTGTTTTTTGCTCATACGCTCTATAAACCCTTGTAAAAGGCTGCCATTTGAAAAAGCAACGTTTGCAAAACGGGCGGTTGTCACTTTAAAATGTTTGCCATAAGCCAAAATAACTTGTTCCATCAACTTCTTACTTGCCCCCATAATATTAACGGGATTTGCTGCTTTGTCCGTAGAAACGCAGAAAAAATGTTGCGGTGGAAAGTCGAGCAGCAAATCCAATAATGTTTTGGCTTTGACGACATTGTTATCAATCATCGCTTCTACTGAAAAGGCATCTTTTTCACTCCGAACGTGTTTATGGGCAGCAAAATTGGCAACAATATCGAAGCCATTTTCGTGTCGGAACATTTTTTCAAAAACTTTATCACCAAAATTCATGGGATAAGTTTTGAAATCAGTGGGAATATTGTAGCCGTTTGAACTCCGTAAATCTCTGACAAGTTCTGTTAAACCGTTTTCATTCGTATCAACAACGTACAATTTTGCGGGCTTATATTTTAATAAGGCTTTAATATAATTTGACCCTATTGTTCCAGCCCCACCAATGACTAAAACTGATTTGCCATTAATGCGCGATTGTAGCGTAGTTGTATTGTTTTTAATATCTTTCAGAAATAAACTTTTACTTCTTAGCGTGATATTATCAGCAATAAATATGGGTAAATTAAAATTATTGGACATGGCAAATTTTTAATATTTACGGACTAAAATCGTACTGGGTTTAAAGAATTTCTTTTACCTTTTGTATAACTGTTTGTAAATCTGCATCAGTTAAAAAAGAAGAACAAGGAATACTGATACAATTTTGATAGACCGTATTTGAGACATCTTTTTTATTAAAATAAATATCTTTTTTGAACATTTGCAATTGATTCATAGGCACCCAAAACGGACGCGCTTGCACACCGTTTGCGTTCAAATGAGCCAATAATGCGCGCATTTTACGGGTTCTAAATGTAAATAGCCAGCAATTATGAGACACGCCTTCTGTAACTTTCTGAAATTCAACCCCCTCAGTATTTGCCAGTTCACGGCGGTAAAAAGCATCAATTTCTTGTCGACGTTTCAGAAAAACAGGAAACTGTTCCATTTGAGCAACACCTACTGCGGCTAATATATTGACTAAGCGATAATTATAACCAATTTCATCATGGGCATATTCCATTGGGTCACTTTTGGCTTGTGTCGTAATATGCTTTGCTTTTTTAGCCAATAGTTCATCATTTGTTACAATAACACCGCCACCACCTGTTGTGATTATTTTATTGCCATTGAAACTAAATGCAGACATTTTGCCAAAAGAACCAGCATGTTTGCCTTTATAATAAGAGCCTAAAGCCTCAGTCGCATCTTCAATAAGGGTTACTTTATATTTTTCTGCAATGGACATTAAGCGTTCCATATCACACATATTTCCCAAAACATGAACCGCCATAATCGCTTTAATCGGACGCTTGTTTTTTTTCAAAACGCAGACCCCCTCAGTATTAAACGTTGTTTTTGTCTCAAAAAACTGTTCAAGCAAATCAACATCCATCTGCCAAGACTGAGCATCAACATCCATTAGGATTAAACGCGCACCCGTGTATTTTATCGCATTACAGCTTGCAATGAATGTAATATTGGGTACAATAACATAATCATCGCGTTCAACTCCATTTAATTGCAAAGCAATATGCAAAGCAGCCGTGCCATTGACTGCTGCTACACCAAATTTATTTTGAGAATAGTCGGCAACCATGTTCTCAAATTTGGTGACATAAGCACCAACTGATGATACCCAACCTGTGTCAAGACAGTCTTTGACGTATTGCCATTCATTGCCTGATATATGTGGGGCGGAAAGGAGAATCATCGTTTATAATTTAAGGAAAAAGCAAAATTTAATTAATGCTTGTCTTCCGAATTTCGATAAATCAAAAGAGTATATTTCCAATCCTTTTGATAATAAAAAAAACCGTTAGAGCTGTCACTTTTGTAGAATACAGTATCCACATTTTCTTGAGGTGTATCACAATTGTCAACCATATTTTTCGGCGACAGTGCTGTACACTTTTCATAGATTTTTGGGGTTTTGTATCTTACAAAGGCTGACAACCCTAACAAGCTTATTGAAAGACTTAATAATATTCTGGTAACTTCGGAAATCTCATAAATCCGTTAGGATTTACATGTTTGTAGAAAATATAAAGCAAAACGCACATTGAATCCGTAGGATTCATACGTTTGTAAGGGTTAAAAAACGTGCGAATCCTACGGATTCGGGGGACAGTTACTTGATTTTTATTCTACAAACGTATGAATCCGATGGATTCAAGAGATTTCCGAAGATTACCAGAATATTAGAAAATTTGTAAATAAAAATATTAATGTAGAGAGTGTGGTTTTAACTCATTTTTGGGCATCTTTCATATGCCAGTAAACAAAAAAAAGAGTGAATCCTAAGTTGTATAATTGATTTTGGAAAAAAAATAACAACTCATCATGGATTCACTCACAATATTTAAGCGTCGTTTGGATTTACCCCCCAACGTCGCATGTTATTGGCTTATGTCATTACGCATCAAAAACGACAAGGACAAGTAACAGAACTTTCTCAAAAGTACCATGTTTCTCGGACATTTTTATATGAGAACGCCAAGAAGTATGCTTCGGTTGATAAAATAGGTTTGTCCAGCGTACTTTCAAGAGAAGCGAAGATAGTCGCTTGCCAAAAATCTATCTTGTTCTATCGTCTTTTTAGCAATTGTAGCCTAAATTCGATACAAACTTTTTTGGAACACGATGGGTCAGTCAATGATTCGCTCGGTTATATCAGTGAATTTTTACGCGATGCTGGACAAGCCGTTGGTCAAGATTTGAATTTATCGGGTAGTGGCGAACAAACGTACCAGGTTGTTTTTGCTTCGGACGAAATTTTTGCTGGCGAACGAGCGATATTAATTACCGTTGAGCCAATAAGTTTGACTATTTTACGCATCGAATTAGCGTATGAACGGACAAGTGAGGGCTGGCAAGAACAGTGGCAATCCCTTAAAAACCAGCACATTACACCTTCTTTATTTGTCAAAGACGAAGGCTGTGCCTTGAAATGTGCTCAAAATATCTTGTTTGCCAATACTGCCGTGCAAAGCGATACTTTTCACGCTGTTTCGCATCGTTTAGGGCTTTGGGTCAAGCGTTTAGAAAAAGCCGCTTTTACATTGATGCTTGAATTAGAGGAAAAAGAACGGCTCTTTTGCACGGCTCAAACCCCTCAAACGGCACAAAAACGCTTGGATATTTATCTTAATTGCTACAAAGAAACAATCAAAGCTATGGATTTATACCATAATTTTGCTTTCATTTATCAAAATTTAATCCAATCCTTTAAAGCCTTTGACAACAAGGGGGAACTGAAAGACAAAGAAAACGTACTCGATGACTTTCAAGCGGCCATTGATTTAGGCAAAATGTTAAACCATAAGCCTATTACAAAAGAACTTAAAACTATTGAAACACTAAAATTTACCCTTTTTACTTTTTTCGATACCACTAAAAAAAAGCCTTAAAATGCTACAAAAAAAACTCGAAAAAATATTAAGTCCACTACAACTCAATGCCTTTTGCAGTGCATGGCAATACAACAAAGCCAAAATAAAAGCGAAATGTGCTAAAAGAAGAAACAATGCCAAAAATATGGAATTATCCGTGTTAGAAAATTTAAAAAACGCATTAAATGATGATTATCAATATATTAAAAATATGATTTATAATGAATTAGACCAATCTATTCAAAGCTCCGCTGCGGTAGAAAATATCAATTCTATTCTAAGACCATTTTTAAACACCATCAAAAATAATGTAACCCAACAGGCACTGAATCTGTTTATGTTTTTCCATAATCATCGAATTTTTAAAAATGGAAAACGGAAAGGTAAATCACCGATGCAAATCCTAACGGGTAAGCCCCACGAGGAGGTTATTGACCTTATTTTGAGAAAAATGGAAGCATAAACCTGTTTAAGGGATATTTTTGTCCTTTTCAAAATGGTGCTTTACAATAGGCACTTATATTAATGTGTCCATATTAGAGCGTTTTGTGTAAACACTATTTGTAGGTGTTATGAAAGATGCCCATTTTTGATACTTTTTTCTTTACAAAAAGCGTGAAAACAGAGTTCTAATAGCCAAATCACACTATGAAAAATTATTTACGAATTTGTCTATTAATTATTTATATGAGGGATGGGCATAACCTAAAAGCGTTTTTTGCATCTCGCGCTCGCTTCGCTCGCGCGAGGGAGAGGAATGTGGTTCGTTTTTCGGCGAAGCCGAAAAACGAACCACGTCTCCTCCCTTTTGCGCGAGCGAAGCGAGCGCAAAGCATCTGTTTTTAATCAAAAAACGATGTTTTTAGGTTATGCCCACTCCTCAATTATTTATATTGGTATGTGTTTTAAAAGAACAGTTTTTGAGCGTATGATTTATTTTTTGTGGTAAATCCGCCGTTTTATGCACAAAATTTTGAACGAGGTATAGTTATCTAAAGACAATTACTTACTCAAAATATGAACTCACAAACGTACAGACTATCTAAAATGTTTCTTCTATTTGAAACTATATATTAAATGAGATGTGTTTTAGTTGCGTTCACTCCCCATTTGATTATTTTAGCTGGATTACCCACAGCTACCACATTATCAGGTATATCTTCTAAAACGACGCTCCCTGCGCCTATTACAACATTACTCCCAATAATAACACCCTGCTTTACAACGCTATTAGCACCAACGAAAGTATTATCTCCAATTCTCACATTACCTGTAAGGACAGCACCTGGCGCAATGTGACTAAATTTCCCTATTTGACATTCATGTTCAATGATACATGCCGTGTTTAGTATTGCACCATTGTTTATTATAGCAAAAGCATTTATAGATGTAAGTGATCCTACCATAACGCCATTGCCAATTATAGATGTTGAAGAAATAATGGCACTCGGATGAATCGCATTTATAGGTGGTGACACCTTATCAACAAGTTTTTTATAGATTCGTTGTCTTATTAAATTGTCTCCTATTGCTATAAAATAATCATCTTCTAAAATAGATTGCATGGCTTTGTCACTATCTTCTTGTCCTAAATAACTTAGCTGGAGAGGATTTTTCGCTTTTTCCGAAGAATCACAGTAAGCTGTTACCTTTCTACCCATCTGAAAAAAAATATCTGCTATAACATAACCATGCCCTGAGTAACCTATCAATATGACTTTTTTCATGATAATAGCTAAAGTTTATTGTAATTACTTAGCTTCGCTCGCACGAGAGAGGGTGTGTAAGTAATTACAGTCTATTTTACAATAAAAGTAAAAACTTAGGCAGCCGTAAAAACGACTGTTTTGTTGTCAAAAATATCGATTAAGTTTTGAAAAACATTCATACCGTGTTTTCTGGAAGTAGAAACAAAAGACTGAATGCGTGCATAATATTGAGCGCCTTTAAAAGTACGGAAAGAAGTAGTGACTTTTTGTTTTGTTTTCAAACAACGAATATCTCTTTCCGCTTGATTATTGGTAAAAGGAATCCCATCGGTAAAAGCAAAAGCGATTACCCCGTCTTGGTGCAAGACCAAACGGTTAAGGAGATTACGCCCTTTTGAGTTTTTTGGTCTTCCTCGACTCCCTTTTTTGGGTAGCGGTTCTTCTTTATCTGCTTTTTGGCAAATAGTATCGTATTTTTTAAACCAAACAGCTTTATTAGGGACAATACTTGTGGCTTTTTGGCTCACATCGAATAATTCGAGTAAAAATTGGTGCATCAGAACTGCCCAATTTGACCCATTTTCTTTCAAGGCTTGAAGTTCTCGTAAAATATGAGCGATACAAATGGCATGTAAACAGTTGTCAAAGTCAAAATAACTTTTCCAACAATCGTGCATTGCCCAATTTTTGAAGTCATTGAGCAAGGAATAAGGAGACATTAGGGCTTCTTTACCCCGTTTGGCATGGACAAATAGATAGGTGTAAAGAGCTGTTGATGCCACATGAAACCAATGAAGTTTGCCTTCAACGCGCATCCCTGTTTCATCAAAATGCACTAATTGAGAATTTAAGAGTGCTGCTTTCACCCATTCTTCGATAGGTGCTAAGGCATTAAAACAGCTTATATTGGCACTTATGGCGGTACTTTCATTGAAAGAGCAACCATAGATGTCGCCTAATAATTGTTCTATTTTTTCAAACGGGATTTTATAATCCGTACTAAGCAAGACACTGAGGGCTTTGATTTTGCTGCCATATTGAACAGGTTGGCTTACAGAATCAGGGAAATTACCTCTATATTGATGCCCGCAGCACGTAATAACCCCTATTTGATGTTCTGTAACTTCTAAACGAGGGGCGGGAATATCAAAAACTTGACGCTTTTGTCCGATTTGATGCACATCTGTCAAGCTAAATGATTTTAAGCAACAGGTACACGAATTGGCATGATGAACAATAACGAGGTCGGGTTGAGCGACCATTTTTAACGTTTTTCCTGTATGCCCTAATTGTCCGCCTGTTTTTTTGCCTTGCGATTGGGGTAAAGCTGGCTTTTTCGTTAAACCATCACTCGACGGCGGTTTATGGCTGTTTTGACTGTTTTGATTCAAACGATTCCGTAATTCAGCATTTTCCACTTTAAGTGCGCTGTTTTCCGTTTTCAATACACTATTTTCCAACTTAACCGTCGTAAGCTCACCTTCTATCCGTGTAATGCGGCTAAGAAGTTCTAAGACTAAGTCTTGTAATAATAATATATCGTTCGGTAGAACCATTTTTTTAATCAATTTACTTTGTTCCTAAAACAACTATTTCAATACAGTTGTTCATGGCTAAGTTTTTACGAACCATTTTTTTAATCAATTTACTTTGTTCCTAAAACAACTATTTCAATACAGTTGTTCATGGCTAAGTTTTTACCAATAAAATTAAAAACGTGCTTTCTCAAGTAAGGTATTATACAGCTTTAAATATTCGCTTTGAACAATACTTCTATCAAAGTTGGCTACAATTTTTTGATACAAATTTTCAGCTTTCTCTTTCGTTATGATGTAATTGTCTAAAGAAGAATGAATAGCATGTACTAAGCTGCTCACATTTTTTACATCAAAAACAGTACCTTCTGTCTCATTTTCGATAATATCAATATTACCAGATATATTAGAGCAAATTATAGGGCATTTCATTACGCCCGCTTGAAGAAGGACGTTTGGAAAACCTTCTCTATGGGAAGGGTGAATAAGAATATCCGCTATGGACATAAAATAAGCGACTTTATTAGAAAACCCTACTTCTATTATATTTTCGTTAGACGCTATTTTATTGAGCGTACTATTTGGCAAAGGGTCTAATTCATCTTCTTTTGGACCAACCAATATTAACTTTAATTTTCCATTATACTGAGGGGCTACTTCTTCAAAGGCATCTACTAATTCTGTTATACCTTTATCTTTAACCATTCTTCCCACTACTAATAAATAAATATTATTAGGGTTATAGAAAATTTGTTTTTTGATAGTTTCTACTACACCTAAATTAAGATTGGCGCGTTCAAATTCTGTAATTTTTATCCCATTTGAAAGAGCCTTTACCTATAATATCTAATTTTTGTGGTGCGCAAAATTGATTTTCAATAATATATTTTTTAAGGCTATTGCTATTGGGTAAAACTAATGTGGCTGCGGAGTACGTAAGTTTCTCAATGAAAATCAGCAATTTTTTTTTAAAGCCTTGAGTAGTCATTAATGGTAAGCCCGCAACAGTATGCAGTCGGATGGGTACTTTAGTGATGTATGCAGCCAGCATACCTAATAAACCAGCTTTAGGCGTATGCGTATGTACAATATCTGGTTTTATTTTAACAAAATGATAGATAAGAAGTATAAGGCAATAAAGGTCTTGAAAAGGTGTTATTTGCCTTGTCATGGGTATGACTATATGAGGACATTCTTGCGATTCTACTAATTGCTTTACTTGACTGCCTTCTGCACTCATCATTATTACTTCAAAGCCACTTTCTCTCATAAATTTCATTTGATTAGAAATGAGTTTTTGTAGAGAAATAGGTACTGTTGTGATTCTAATTAATTTAGGCAAAATAATTTGTTTTTCCAGATTGAGCATACCAAATTTCTAAGCAAAAAAGAACCCAAAGCATTTTAGCTCTTTTTTCACCAGAAACTTTCAATTTGTTATTTATTAAATTTTGAATAAATATTTTATCAACAAACTTTGAAGAATAATTATTTTCAGAGGTTAATCTGTCTAAAATTAGCTCTTTTAAATCGTTTTCTACCCAATCCTTCAAGGGTATTTCAAAACCTCTTTTTGGTTGATTGATTAATTCATCGGGCAAATATTTCTCTGCTAATTTACGAAGTAAATACTTTGTTTGAGTTCCTTTGATTTTATAATTAGCCGACATAGTAGGCGCATATTCCAGCAATTCTTTAGCAAGAAAAGGGCTTCGTCCTTCTAATGAATGTGCCATAGTTGCTATATCCATCTTTACCAATAGGTCTCCAAAAAGGAGTATTTCAAAATCTAAATTCATTAGCTTACTTAAGCCTGATATACTTGATGCGCTAATTTTCTCAAAATCTTTCATAAAAGATGGACAATTGAAGGTTGGAAGATATTGTTCAAATCCTTCAAAAATATCAGATGTTGAAGATAAGTAAGTATTTACACCTTTTTTGCTGGACAGTTCAAGCAAGCGATATATATAACTGTATTTTGACCTTTTGTTATTCCCTAATGGTAATAGAGCTTTCAAGAATGAAGCTGAACCTTTAACGAAAGCAGAAGAATTTAAAAAATCATACTTCGCAAATGGGACATAGCGACGGTATCCGCCAAAAAGTTCATCAGCACCATCACCATTAAGCACGACTGTTAAGTGTTTTTTTGCTGCTTGACTGACATAATAACTTGGAATTGCAGAGCTATCTGAATAGGGTTCTCCATAATTTCCTATGATATTTTCAACATCGTCTTTTAAGTGGTCAAAAGCAATATGTATTTCTTCATGTTTAGTACCATACTTGGCTGCCACTAATTTTGCTAATGGTGCTTCGTCATATTGTCCTTGAAAAGATACAGTGAAAGTACGTAGTTGTTTATTGTATTTTGAAGCAATTGCAGTTACTAAACCACTATCTATTCCACCACTCAAAAAAGAACCTACTTCTAAATCAGATGCTTCTACGCGGCGTTGCACTGCTTTATCAAGATAGCTGTCAACTTTTTCAAGTGCTAAGTCAAAACTATCAGAATTTGGTTGCGTATATAAATCGTGAATATTCCACCATTTCTCTTTTTTTATTTCAAGCGTGTTAATATCAATTAATAAATAGCTCCCACCCTCTACTTCCTTTACGTCTAAGTATGGGGTGTTTTCTTTATACATAAAACCGAACCGAAAGTATTGACTTATATTATTTTCATTTATTTCTAATGGTAAAAGGGCTTTTAAAGCGTTTAATTCACTTGCTAAAATTAATTTGCCTTCATTTTTATAATAGTAAAGAGGTTTTTTTCCAGCTCTATCTCTTGCTACAAAAAGAATGTTTTTTACTTTATCTAATAAGATAAAGGCAAACATACCATCTAACTCATCTAAAAACTTAACACCTAATTTATCGTATAAATGAAGTAATGTTTCGGTGTCTGAGTTTGTCTTACAACTTAAATTGAATTTTTTTCTTAAATCCTTATGATTATAAATTTCACCATTAAATATTATCGTGTACCTATCACCCAAACGCATCGGCTGTTTGCCTCCTGCTACATCTTGTATTGATAAGCGTAGGTGATAAAAGTGTATATCATTATATTTGTACTCATTCCTTTCATCGGGACCCCGATGCCCCATTACTTGATTAATTGTATTTATACTGAGGGGGTGTTTGATTGAAGCTATTATACCACACATTTGATTTTTTTCGTTTTATTGTTTGCTCACAGTTATTTTAATCTAAGTTTTGTGGTATAAAAACGCGGCTTCGCCGCGTAAAAATCTAATGGCGCGAGCCGTTTTTTTTGTTTAAAATTTGGGCTTTGCCCAAATTTTAAACAAAAAAACGGCTCACTGCTGCCGAAGGCGGCGCGTTTTGGATGACTACCAGAAAACTTAGGTTATTTTATTAAATACTTCTAAATATTTTCCCACATTAGCTTGAATCGAATAATATTGCTCTACAATTGCTCTATTTTTTAACCCAATTAAAGCGTACTTTTCTCTATTTCGATAACATGCTTCGAAAGCACTTACCCATTCATCTGTACTTGTTGCAAATAAATTCTGACTGTCTCTATTTATTTTAATATTAGTCTCTAATGGTGTAGATATTGTTGGAATACCACAAGCCATGTATTGTATCAATTTAAAACCACATTTCCCTCTTTCAAAGGGCGCATCTATTAATGGCATAATACCAACAGAAAAACTTTGAATAATGTCAACTTCTTTTTGTTCACTCCATTCTATTATCTCAACTGGCAAATCTATTAAAAGGTGAGCAAGTTTTTTGTTAAAGCCTATTAATCGAATAATACATTTATTTTTATCCGAAAATATTTTCAAAGCTTTTACTATACTTGTTAAATGTGTAGAAGTTGAAGAAGTGCCAATCCAACCTATAACGAATTCAGAATTAGACGAATTTGTAGGTATAAAATACTTGTTAATATCAATTGATGTTGGTATTTCTATGGTATGTTCATTATATTTTTGTGCAAAAGTGGTTAAATATGGGCTTCCTGTAATCGTATATTGGCTGTATTTAATTACTTTTCCTATTTTATTACCATACAAATAATCTTACTAAGAAGTTAAGATATAGGTCATAATTATGAAAAATAGCATCATCATAATCAACAATATATTTTATGCCCATTAATTTCAATATATATTCAAATAAAGGCGGAAAAAATGGGAATAATTCTTTTTCTATAAAAACAATATCAAAATTATTAACTTTAAATAATTCAACAATTCTCTTCCAATATAAAATTAATAGGAATTTTTTGCTTCCAATATAACCCTGAACTAATAAACTTTGAACGGCACATTCAATTTCGCTTTGTTCAAAATAAGGCAAGTATTGATATATGCGATAACGTGAACTGGGACCAAAGTAATCATAACGACTTAAAAATAACACTTTAAGTTTTTTTAATTTCATTTAAAGCAAGTAATCGTTTTGTTAGAATACAATAACCTCTAACTATTTCTTCTGTTTCTTTAAATTTAAGCCTTAAAATTGTGTATATCAATCTAAAAAAAGGCTCAATAACTAAAGATATAAAGAGTACAAAAAAGTAAGAAACCAATGCAAAATGTTTTTTTATATATTTTAATCTGCTTTCAACTGAAAGTGCTAAACGGTATGCTTTTACATTTTCAGTCGTACCCATACCTTTATGGTAAATTTGAATAGACGCATTATAATGTACCCTCTTATACTCTTTTACTCTTTTACAAAAATCCATATCTTCATAATAAACAAAAAAACGTTCATCAAAAAAGCCAATTCTATCAATGATATGTCTGTTAAGCAACATAAATGCACCTATCACTTGATCACATCATTGAGAGTTCTTATGGTCCCAGTCAGTCATTATTGTTGAACTTTTAAATATTTTTGGTAATAATAATGTTAGCCCTATACTGCTTAAAAATATATTATATGGGGTAGAAAATCGTGAACAACTTGCTTTAATTTGATTGTCTGAACCAAGATTGGCAACCCCTAAAATACCAATATCATCGTTTGATTTTAAGAAATTTATTGACAAATCAAATGTGTTTTTAAATACTTTAACATCGGGATTTAGTATTAAAATAAATTCACCTATTGAAGTGCTTATTCCTTGATTACAGGCATAAGCGAAGCCTTTATTTAATGAATTTTTTATAATTTTAACGGATTTTAAATCATGAATGAGTTCAATAGAATTATCGTTTGAATTGTTATCTATGACAATGATTTCATAGTCACAAAAGTCTGAATCTAAAATTCAATTCAACACAGTCAAATATTAAATTTCCTGCATTCCAATTAACTATTATTATACTTAGCTTAATCATTTACGAGTTTATCCAGTTAACTTTTTTATAAAAAAATAATAAATAGTATGCAATAAAATATATTGAATCCATGTTGATAATATATTAAAATATTGTTCTTGAAAAAAGTCATTAATAGCGGATATATTGAATATTGATAGCAATG
>JAXHNU010000021.1:0-8875 GCA_034520175.1 Saprospiraceae bacterium | reverse complement strand
CGATACATCGTAATTTGTAGCAATTGCTTTCGCAAAGGTAACATTTTCTTTTGTTCTTTTTGTAGGAACGTTAATTTTTTCGGGTCTCTTTAATTTCGCAGAACGGCTGCATGGACGACGTGGCGGCGAGCGTTGGCTTTGCGGGTTGGGCTTTCGCCGCCATGTGCGACCATGCTTTGTTCTGCGAATTTCTGCTTTTACTCTTTGATAACCTTCCTAACTATCCGTTCACTTCCTTGTTGAAGTTGCAAAAAGTATATGCCATTTGGCAAATCTTGTAAGTCAAGCGACTTGTTATTTAATCCTTGCTGTGTTGTTGTTTTTTGCTGTTTTATGGTTTTTCCAAAAATGTCCAATAGATTTATTTCTAAATCATCATCATTTTTAGTTTCAACAACGATATTTAAAATATCATTTGCAGGGTTTGGCGAAACGCTAATAGCATTGAATTTATCACTTTTCCTTAGGACAGATATAGTTTTTGAATACTCAAAACGTCCGTCAATATCCACTTGTTTCAAACGGTAATAGGTCAAGCCCGATGCTACTTTTTCATCTGTAAAATTATACTTTTTTACATCGTTTGTTGTACCATTTCCTTTGACAAAGCCGATTTTTTCAAAGCGAATACCATCTTTTGAGGCTTCTATGTCAAAACCTGCGTTGTTACGCTCACTCGCCGTTGTCCAAGTGAGCAAATTACCCCCCTTAGTATTTTGACCCGAAAACGCTATCAACTCAACGGGCAAGACAGTTTCGCAACCACCAGAAAGCGTTGGTGCGGTGCCGCAACCAGAAGGATTGGAAACCCAACCTGTACAGGGAGGCGTGGAAGTGTTTGAACTATTGACATTCGCTGCGATAAAAGGGGAGCTTCATTATAATCATACAGCTGAATCACCCACCCCGTATTCGTGACATTCTAGAAAATCGCGCGCTTCACCGCCGCCAGTAGTTGTATGCCCAAATAGCCGCCAGAGCTAGAGCTATAGGTGTAAGTCCTGCTTGCCCAAAGTGCCACAAGTGCCACTCAGCCCAGAGACTGTAATGTCGCTTTGCGCCCCTAAACTTTGCGTTAGCAGCAGCAATACGAAAGCAGTTAGTGTGAATGATTTTATCAGTTGCTTGGGTCTGCTGAAAGACAACCGAGAAACAAGATAAAGCTCGATTTTGGATAACAAGGCGAAATACTTGTTCAAGCGCAAGTTTTGATTAGTTACCATAAAACCACAGAGTTGATTTTGTAAAAGATTTTTCATTTTAATTGTATTAAAAAATTAAGAAAATATAATAGCAAATGCGTTAAGTTGGATACAACTTAGCTCGCATTTGGTTTTTAGTTAGAAAAAAAAGAGAGAAATTACATACCCAAAGCACTGCGGAAAGCGTGTGTATCAAAGTAGGTTACAAGCGATTGGATTTTACCATCAGCAATCGTGTACCATTCCGAAACCTCCAAAGTGAGGTCAGCCCCTGTCGGCAGTTTGACAGTCGTGGTGATTTGTGTAATCACGGTTTGCCCACTTTCGACAATTTTATGTGCGTGGCTGCTTTGAATTGAGCTAAAAAAAGGCTTATTGATAGCTATAAAACTGTCTTTGCCTGTTACTTCTGCCAAAGGACCTTTTAGTTTTACATCATCAGATATAAGTTCAGTCCATGAATCAGTGCCAGAAAGCATGGCGTTTCGGAAGTCGTAATAGACTTGTAGAGATGATTTGTTCATTTTACAATAATCTGTGCAAAAACACCCCCTCAGTATTTTTCCTCAAAAGTGAGCATCAAGGGGCGATTGCGGAGCGAAGATATTTTGGATTGAGGGAACGCCCAAATGTGGTGTGGAAAAAAATACGCAATTATTAAGATGTCTTATAATCAAGCTAAAAAAGCGGCTCAAAGTAGTATTTGTATTGTTTTTAGCTGATTTGAGTAGCTCTATGAGTGATTTAGCGGATTTAATAGTAATGGCACGGCGCATATTGTAGCAAGTACAAACAATAGCAAATTCTGCATTGACTTTGTCAATACCTTTTAGCAGCGTGTACGAACAATCCCATTGCCTTTTCCATATGCCAAATGGATGTTCTACTATGGCTTGCCGTCGTTTATAAATATCTTTTCCTGCTTGGTAGCCGTTGCGTTGCGACAAGGGGCATCGAATGTAATCAAAAAAAATGTTGCACAGACGACACCCTTACACCGATTCGGACAGAGACTGCTGCATAAGGGCAAATCGGCAGCAATAGTCGCAGTAGCTGGGAAAATGGCGCGGATAATTTGGCACATGATACGGGAGCAACAACCTTTCCGACACCAACCCTTAGAAGAATATGTGGCACAAGTTCGAGAGCAAACGGTCAAAAAGATACAGCAAAAAATCCTAAAGCTGAATATTTCAGCCGAGGAGTTGTCAATCGTGGTCTAAGGGACGTGCCAAAATCCTTCGATTTTACCTGATGCAGACAGTCGGGCAATCATAGTTATACCTCAAAAGACGTTTTTTATCTCTTTTTTGAGCAAAAAAAAGCCCTTTGCAGTTCGCAAAAGGCTTTTTTATCGCATTTATAATCAATGGTTCATTAAAAAATTATGCTGCTATCGCTTCATAATCATTTGATATTAAGAGTTTTATAATTTTCGGATTATTTTTTACAGAGTTGGTATCTAATCCTAAAGCCTCTGAAAATAATTCGACCATTCTTAAATTATGGTAATAATTTTTAATTTCCTCCATTGAGAACGGTTTATTTTCTTCCCAATGAGCCACCTTGGCAACAGAAATAGCTGTCAAAGAAAGGTTAATATGATTCAACAATTTGGTGCTGTTTGTACTTTGGCAGTGCATCAATCCTGTAAACTGCTTGGCATCTCGAAATAAGAACTCAATTTGAAAACGACATTGATAATGTTTAAGAACGAAGGCATAATGAAAATCGGTGCGATTAGAAAAATACAATTTACGTGTTTGGCGCGTTCCGTCTTCCTTTAAATAGTCAACTGCGACCAGTAAAACGGTCATTTTTAAGCATTGGACATAAACTAAAGCGGAACGCACTATTTTTTCAGCATCTTGTTCGACAATTGGCAATTTGTCGTTATCTAAATTAAGCCAATCAATTTTGCCCGCTTTTTTAGCGGGACGCCCCCGTTGGCGTTTACCAACAATAGGTTGGGGTACATAAAAAAGACACGAATTGCCCTTCAAGCAACTGATAATATCAATACCCATTTTGACAACAGGTTGGACAAAAGTCGATACACCAAAATACGTGTCACTGACCAATAAATTGCCAAAATGCTTAATATGGGCTTTATTGGCTTGGACTTGACTAACATAGTAATCTATTAACGTCTTTCCAGTTTCTTTTAATTCCTTTGGTGAAGGCGTAAGGGTACTTGATAAATGATAAGCAGTATGCTTTTTCATGTCACCAACAGCAAAACAACTCATTTCAAGTCCAAGTTTAGTCATACCTGCACCGCCTGACCAAAATCTGCCCTTGTGAGCTGTTTTTTTACCACTTTTACTCAAAAAACTGGGGTCGAAAATGACAAAATGATCGCCACTCCCGTTCTCATCTATCAATTGACGGTTAAAAGTGATTAAATCAAGGTCTTGATTTAACCAATTGTGATAGGTCATTTCGTTGTGTTCCCCCCACTTCGTCATTTGGGTAAAATTAACCCGACGGGGTAAACTTAAAAATAAAGGCAAAATTTGAATTAAAATTCTTTGCCGAACTTTGCTTTTATCAGCTATTGCGCCTATTTTTGCACAAAGGGATAATTTATTACCTTTCATCGCGTGTAACTTTTTAGGTGTGAGAACCCAAAGTTACGCGCTTTTTTTAAAACACCTTTTAATTCTTAATGAACCATTGTGTTAGTTTCGCAACCTAAATACTCACTTCCGTTTATGTAAAGACTCGTTTTAATTATAGGTGTTTTTAGTAAGTTAAAAGTTCCTAAAATGTGATTATACTCAGGAATATGAACAGGTGAAGTCCCACTCATGTTACTTCCAGGGTTAGCTATAATAGCAGTTTTATACACACCTTGCCAATTAATACTCCCTGTTCCTTCTATGTTTGCATCAAATTTCATAGGTGTTGGAGTTGCACCTTTATTTGGGTCTATTAAACCAACTAAATAATCTCCCAATCCTGCCCATTTTCCTGCGATACCTGCAAGAGCAGTTAATACTGTTGCAAATGGTGGTTGAATTATTCTTCCGTTTTGAACTTTCAAAGCTGTTTTTTCTATCCCATCTTTTTGAGCTTGCTGAATCCCGCTTATTTGAGCGATTGCATCTGTGAATGGTTTTAACGTTGAAACAAAAGAAGGGTTTCCGCTATTGACTGATGGTTTTAAATCTTGAATGATTGAACCATTCAATTTAAGGTTAATGGATTGCTGATTAGCTAATCGGAGTTCAATGTAAAGTTTACTCAAAGATGTTTGACACGAGCAAGGGTCATACATCATACTGAAATCAGCATGTGTCCAGTACGGAACATTACTACTGAAATAGTTTGGGATTTGCCCTTCAAGCCCACCAGTAGTAAATTTGTCCACTGCATTTATAGATTTAGCTCCATTGTAATTTTCAAGTATCGCAGTTTTTTTCGACCCATTGCCAAATCTTAATGTAATGAAAGCTCTATTATTATTATCATAAAGCTGAGTGATTAAAAAGAAAACTCGCAACACACCTGAATAACGATTATACAAAACCAAATGTGGATTTGCAACAGGTGTCGATGGCGTTCCAAAATCATGGCTAATGTGTACCCATCCACTTTCTTGGTCATAATCTTTTGAAGCGGGCCAAGAGAATGGTTCTATATTGGGATTCAAATAAGCACCAGAAGCATGAAATGGACTTGGAATCAAGCGTGAACCTTGGGGTTCGAGATACATTTGAAATTGTGAAGCCTGCTAAAAAGGGTTTGTCCAAGATGGCCAGCCAGGTCCGTCGCAAAACTCTTGGCCTTTTAAGGCAATTGGAGTGATTGCATGAAAAGCAATAACATAGAAAAAGAGTTTTAAAAATTTAGTTTTCATACCTTTTAAAGATTTAATACGGTTAAATAATTAGGTTTATACGCGAGAGCCTCTAAATATTTTTAGACTGCTATTTGATTTGTCTTTTACATAGATTATAATTTTATTTCTATCTAAATTGTCAATTTTTCCAAACATTAGAATGTTCCCAGAACAACAAGGAGAAGCAGCAAAACCCGAATAAAATCCTTTAAATGAAGGTTCTGTTATTGGGTAAGCAACCGAAGACGGAGAAATTTTATCTCCACCACATCCATCATAATTATTAGGAAGCCAAGTACCGCCACAACCTTCTGGAAGGTTATAAATACGCATATCATAGAATAAAGTATCGTCCCTACTGTTAGGGTCTTCGCCAAAATCAACTATCTGAACCACAAATTGGCGATTGAGATTATCATCTAATGAGCCTTTCCATTTGCCTAAATATTGTTGATTAATATTTAAAGATGTAGAATTACACCCCCCAATATTCTTGTTACAGGCAATTGTAAAGGATTTAACAATAGTATCTAATCCATCGTCGTTAGGCAATAAGGGGCAAGTCGCATCAGATTTACCTTTTGCAAAAAGAGTAACTTGAATAGTCTCCCCTGCATTATTTGGTTTAAAATTCAGTTTTACCACTTGTTGGTTTTCAAAATTTCTCGGGTCTTCCCCAACTTTCCATTTTATTGATTCGTACTTCTCGTTTGCTTTAAGTGTAACTTGAAAATTTACATTTAGAATAGTATCTGTCGGAATTAAACTATCCTGAATGGTCTCTCCTATCATAAAATCAGCCTTGAACAAAGGGATTTTTAAACACAGATTCTCTTCTTCTTTTTTGCAGTGTGATTGGATACATACAGCATAAATGAATATAATCGAAAAAAGGAAATTGAAAATTTTCATAATAATTTACATTTAAATGTTAAAAAATAGGCATACTGATATGGAAAATCAACTAAAATTCCTTCGTTTTTCGTATTACAAAGGTGTTTGGTATTTTTCATTTTAATACTAAAAAACAACGGAAGTAAACGGAAATAAACGGAAGTAAGCAGCGGCTAAACTCTTTGCCCATTCATGAAGTTCTGCTGGTATCTTGGTTGGAATGCCACATTTATAGAAAATCTCACCATAATTACTCTCGGTTAATGTTCTATTTATGATGTGTACGCCAAATGATTTATAGCGGTTGCGCATCGTGCGTTCGTCCACATCATACCAAGCCGCAAGCATGACTTTACTGGGCTCTTTTGTTATGGTTGCTTGATATTCTAATTTTTTTTTTAACTTACTTTTTGCTGGGTTGCTCATGTCTTAAAAGTTTAGAGAGTGATTGAATAAGTTTATAAATTGTTTTGTTTCAATACAGAGTTTTTTTTGAGGGCTTGGGTTCATTCCTATTTGTAAATTGGGCTGCATACTCGCAGGTCATGACACTTGCAACGTAGGTACAAATTGCGATTTTGCTACAAAAGCAATCAAAAAAAGGCAGATAGTTACTGTGTTTTTCATCATTAAACTTGCTTTTTTAAATTTTTTCGATATTTCTTTCATTTCTTCGGACTTTTTCCTGATTTCGTCGAATAGTTAGTTTGACGAAGTGCGACCTTAGGAGCATTTCCGTCAAACGTTCGTTAGTCGTAGTTATTTTTTTAGCAAATAATTTCTTGTAATCTGATATTGTGCTTAAATGACAATGGCAATGTAAAAATATTGACAGAAATTTTCAATTTATGCAGTCTTTTTCAGGTTTTTTATGTAGCTTCGTTTCTTATAAAACTTTTCAGCCTTAGCGAAACGAAGCTACATAAAAAATGACATTGGCGGTTAAGCACGCTCGCCTTACAGGAAATTATTTCGCGCTAGCAATTAAATAATTACGACTAACACTAAGGAAAACCACCGCAATCCCCCCCCCCACGAGTGCCAAGGTGTGCTGTGAATGAAACAACAGTTATAGCGTTGTTTCAATGCTTTAAGAGAGATGATAGTAGGTCTATCGGTATCGCTGTACAAGCGGAGGTATCAAACCACTTCCCGATGCTCAGATAGTAATTGAAGGGTGTTAAACGGTAGGAAGAAAAGCCCCGGTGAATCGGGGCAGGTGCGAATAAGAGAGATGAACGCAAGTGAACCTGTGATTAAGTTGTGTGAGAGTGGGTACATTTTGACAAAAACTCGAATTCTTGGCTTCGAGTGAAAAATCATAGCGGGCGCTTGTTTACTGGCTATGGGTCAAACGCAATTGAGCAGGCATGAATCTTATTTAGGCTCTTTTAAGGAACTCAGGAAGTCCTTGCAAAATGCTAAGGGAACGGCACAAATAGGCAATACCTATGAGGCTTATACTACCAATGTTTGCATGGATGACGGATGCAATTGTAGTAGTGATGAAGTGCTTGTAATGAGCATGGAGCGAAGGATTGCAGTCTTACGGTTTCGAGTTTTTTTACCAACTTAATTGATTGAGGATGAGCGAATTATTTGAAACAAAATCAAAACCTATTCCGATAACGAAGGACATGGTTCGGGAAGCGTATCGCAAAGTACGAAGCAACAAAGGCAGTGCGGGTGTAGATGAAATTGACTTGAATGAGTTTGATGAAAATCTATCTAAAAATCTGTACAAAATTTGGAACAGAATGGCGAGCGGTAGTTATTTTCCCCAACCAGTCAAAGAAGTTATCATACCCAAATCCAACGGCGGCGAGCGCAAATTGGGCATCCCCTCCGTATCTGATAGGATAGCCCAAGAGGTAATCAAGGCATATTTAGAGCCAAGATTAGAATCGGTGTTTTCTCCAAATTCGTATGGTTATCGCCCCAACAAGAGCGCACACCAAGCATTGGAAAACGTGCGAGAAAACGTGCGTAACTATGCTTGGGTTATTGACATGGACATCAAAAGTTTCTTCGATGATGTGAATCACGAGTTGCTGATGAAGGCTGTGGATAAGCATGTGAGCGAAAATTGGGTCAAACTGTACATCAGAAGATGGCTCGAAGCACCTGTGCAAACTAAAGGAGGATTGGTCGAAAAGGAGGGTAAAGGCACACCGCAAGGAGGTGTCATCAGTCCTTTATTGGCGAACCTGTTTTTGCATTATGTCCTTGATAAATGGATTGAGCAAACCCAACCAAGCATAACATTTGTACGATATGCGGACGATGTTGTAGTGCATTGCGTCAGCGAAGCCCAAGCGAAGTTTATTTTAAAAAGCATAAAAGCAAGATTGGAAGCCTGTAAATTGCGATTAAACGAAGCGAAAACAAAAATCACTTACTGTCAAGATTATCGCCGAGCAGCACGGAAAGACTATCCCAAACGTTTTGATTTTCTGGGTTATAGTTTCAAACCCATGACCAAGAAATCAAATAGAGGCGGTTTCTTCTTGGGATTTGATTGCGAAATAAGCATGAAATCCCGAAATCGGATAATCCAAGATTGGAAAGAGATGAAGTTTTACCGAGACACGTCACAAAACATTCAGGCAATCGCTGAAAAATTGAACGTACAAACACGAGGAATCATCCAATACTATGGCAAATATAATATTGACAAAGTAGGCAAATTATTTCGACATTTGGACTTTCGATTGGCGAAATGGGTAAAGAATAAGTACAAGTCAACGAAAAACAGTTATCTCAAAGCAAATGATTGGTTACGAGATGTAAAATCAAGTTTCCCGACCTTGTTTTATCACTGGCAACTGTTTTGAACGGACAAGATTTGTAAGACAGGAGCCGTATGAGGGGAGACTTTCACGTACGGTTCTGTGAGAGGCTTGGGCTGTGATGCGCTTGCCTACTTGACTCCCAA
>JAXHNU010000034.1:0-1943 GCA_034520175.1 Saprospiraceae bacterium | reverse complement strand
TTAAGGTAACTACTTAGCCCTTTGTGTCTTTGTGCCTTCGTGGCGGTAAAATTCTAACCACAAAGACACAAAGGCACAAAGGGCTAAGTAGTTACAAATTAAGAATTAATTGTATGCGGTTGCTCATTTACCCCCATTTTACTGAGGGGGGTAAAAAGTAGGCTTATAAGCAGCAATTCACTTATTTTGATTAAAAAAACTAGACAATTATGCTTAAAATTCCTTATGGCGAAAGCGATTTTAGAGGTATGATAGAACGCGATTATTTCTACCAAGACCGTACACATTATATTGAACACCTTGAAAATTGGTATTCCAAGTTTCCCGTTTTTCTGCGCCCGCGTCGGTTCGGCAAGAGCCTTTTTATCAGCACATTGCACCATTATTATGGCTTAGAACATAAAGACAATTTCCAAAATATTTTTGCCAAATTATATATTGGTCAGCATCCAACGCCGTTGGCAAATAGCTATATGGTGTTGAGTTTTGAGTTCAGTCGGATTGACACAGCAACGCACGAAAGCACTTATCGCGGTTTTTTACACAATGTTAGAGAAGGAGCGCATTTGTTTTTAGGCGCTTACAGGCATTTGTTTACGCCTGAGCAACACACCGAAATCCTCAGTAATACGACTCCCGAAGGTTATATAAAAGATATTTTTGGGTTTACAAAGAAGAATGAAATCCCGTATAAAATCTATTTATTGATTGATGAATACGACCATTTTGCCAATGAATTGTTGGCTTTTGATATGGAACGTTTCAAAAAAGAGGTGAATCGGAATGGCTTTGTGCGCAAATTTTATGAAACATTAAAAAAAGCGACGAGCGCCAGTGTCATAGATAGAATGTTCATTACAGGGGTTTCGCCCGTTACGTTGGATTCTTTGACGAGTGGTTTTAATATCAGTAATAATATTACGACACTCATTCAGTTCCACGATATGATGGGTTTTACCCACGACGAGGTGAAGGCGCTTTTAGTAAAATCGGGTGTGGAAGCGGATAAATTGCTGCCCATTTTTGCTGATTTGGTGGACTGGTACGATGGCTACAAATTCGCTTCGTTGGCAAAACAACCCCTTTTTAATCCCGATATGTTGTTGTATTTTTTGATGTATTACAACAGCAGTGGCGACTATCCCGAAGTGATGTTGGACACTAATGTGGTCTCGGATTATAGAAAAATTAAAAACATTTTCAAGATTGGAGACGAAGAAGCAGCGCGTTATGAAATGTTAGAACAATTGGTGAAAGTGGGGCATATTGATTTTACGCTCACGCAGTTGTACAATTTAGAAGGTGTTTTCAAAGACGAAGATTTTTTAAGCCTTTTGTTTTATATGGGTATGTTGTCTTTCAAGGAACGCACCATGATTGGTTGGCGGTTTGAAATACCTAATTATGTGATAAAAAAGCTGTATTTTGAGTATTTTATCACTGTTCAGTTAGAAAAAACACGTTTTGCTAAATCCTCTCGCCCTATCAGAGGTGCGATTGAAGTGATGATGGCAGAGAACAATCCCGAACCGTTTTTCAAGATAGTAGAAACCGTTTTAACCGAACACCACTCCAACCGCGATGAAATGGTTTATGGCGAAAAACACCTACAAACCTTGATGATTGGGCTGCTGTGTCCTTATGAATCTTATTTTATTCACAGCGAATTTGAAGCAAAACGCACTTATCCTGATATTTTCTTAGAAAAAATGCCCAATTCCTTACTGCCCAACGATGTAGTTCTGGAACTCAAATACGTGAAAAAATCGAACGAAAAGAGCTTACCGACGGTCATAAAAGAAGCCCAAACACAATTGGATGGCTACATGACAAGCGCCCGTTTTGCCCGCCCCGATGTGTGCGGCTATTATGTGGTTTATCTCGGGGGCGAGGTGTATAAATGGGAGCAATGGGGAACCTATGTTTAATTAAAAAATTAAAAA
>JAXHNU010000043.1:0-311273 GCA_034520175.1 Saprospiraceae bacterium | reverse complement strand
AAATACATCAATCCATTTACGGATTTTGGTTTTAAAAAACTATTCGGTACTGAGCCGAATAAAGATTTATTGATTGATTTTTTGAATCAAGTGATTTTACCCAAACGTCGTCAAATTACGGATTTGACTTACAAAAAAACGGAACATCTCGGTGCAACTGAGTTTGACCGCAAAGCTATCTTTGATTTGTACTGTATTGGTTCAAACAACGAACGTTTTATTGTAGAGATGCAAAAAGCGAAGCAAAAATTATTTCAAAGACCGCACGGTATTTTATGCCTCTTTTCCTATTCAAGAGCAAGCCCAACAAGGCGATTGGAACTATAAATTGTCTGAAATCTTTACCGTGGGTGTTTTAGATTTTGTTTTTAGTGACGAACCCAACCCAGATGTAGAGAAAGATTTGTTGGAGGACAAAGGGAGAGACAAGCGCGTAACAAAAAGAACAACACCTCAAGAAGAAAGCGATGTCCGTCATGTTGTGCAACTAAAAGACGAAAATTGCCGCGTTTTTTACGATAAATTGACATTTATTTACTTGGAAATGCCCAATTTTACAAAGACGGTAGAGCAGTTAGAAACGACGTATGATAAATGGTTGTATGTGTTGAAAAACTTACCCAATTTGCAAAAACGCCCGCATCAACTTCAAGAGACAATTTTTGACCGTTTATTTGAGACTGCCGAAATTGCCAAATTCAGTTCTCAAGAAAAAGAACAATATGAGGATAGCCTTAAAACGTATCGCGATTTGAAAAATGTGATTGATACGGCTTTTGATGAGGGTGAAAACAAAGGGAAGATAGAAGGGAAGATAGAAGGGAAGATAGAAGGGAAGATAGAAGGGAAAATAGAAGGGAAAATAGAAGAAAAAACGCGCGGTATTATCAAAGCGTTGAAACGGGGTAAATTGACAGTTGAAGAAATTGCCGAAGACTTTGATACGACTGTAAACTTTGTTTTGGACATCAAGGAACGGTATAATTTCTAAGCTCCACGTTCGGGGAACTTTTAAAGTTGCCCGAACATAGTTGCCGCTAAAATTCTCAAAGAACTAAATTACCCATAAAATCTAATAACAATGGTGACAAAAGAAAAATACATTAATCCATTTACGGATTTTGGTTTTAAAAAACTATTCGGTACTGAGCCGAATAAAGATTTATTGATTGATTTTTTGAATCAGGTGATTTTACCCAAACGTCGTCAAATTACGGATTTGACTTACAAAAAAACGGAACATCTCGGTGCAACTGAGTTTGACCGCAAAGCTATCTTTGATTTGTACTGTATTGGTTCAAACAACGAACGTTTTATTGTAGAGATGCAAAAAGCGAAGCAAAATTATTTCAAAGACCGCACGGTATTTTATGCCTCTTTTCCTATTCAAGAGCAAGCCCAACAAGGCGATTGGAACTATAAATTGTCTGAAATCTTTACCGTGGGTGTTTTAGATTTTGTTTTTAGTGACGAACCCAACCCAGATGTAGAGAAAGATTTGTTGGAGGACAAAGGGAGAGACAAGCGCGTAACAAAAAGAACAACACCTCAAGAAGAAAGCGATGTCCGTCATGTTGTGCAACTAAAAGACGAAAATTGCCGCGTTTTTTACGATAAATTGACATTTATTTACTTGGAAATGCCCAATTTTACAAAGACGGTAGAGCAGTTAGAAACGACGTATGATAAATGGTTGTATGTGTTGAAAAACTTACCCAATTTGCAAAAACGCCCGCATCAACTTCAAGAGACAATTTTTGACCGTTTATTTGAGACTGCCGAAATTGCCAAATTCAGTTCTCAAGAAAAAGAACAATATGAGGATAGCCTTAAAACGTATCGCGATTTGAAAAATGTGATTGATACAGCTTTTGATGAGGGTGAAAACAAAGGGAAGATAGAAGGGAAGATAGAAGGGAAGATAGAAGGGAAGATAGAAGGGAAAATAGAAGGGAAAATAGAGGGGAAAATGGAAGAAAAAACGCGCGGTATTATCAAAGCGTTGAAACGGGGTAAATTGACAGTTGAAGAAATTGCCGAAGACTTTGATACGACTGTAAACTTTGTTTTGGACATCAAGGAACGGTATAATTTCTAAGCTCCACGTTCGGGGAACTTTTAAAGTTGCCCGAACCTAGTTGCCGCTAAAATTCTCAAAGAACTAAATTACCCATAAAATCTAATAACAATGGTGACAAAAGAAAAATACATTAATCCATTTACGGATTTTGGTTTTAAAAAACTATTCGGTACTGAGCCGAATAAAGATTTATTGATTGATTTTTTGAATCAGGTGATTTTACCCAAACGTCGTCAAATTACGGATTTGACTTACAAAAAAACGGAACATCTCGGTGCAACTGAGTTTGACCGCAAAGCTATCTTTGATTTGTACTGTATTGGTTCAAACAACGAACGTTTTATTGTAGAGATGCAAAAAGCGAAGCAAAATTATTTCAAAGACCGCACGGTATTTTATGCCTCTTTTCCTATTCAAGAGCAAGCCCAACAAGGCGATTGGAACTATAAATTGTCTGAAATCTTTACCGTGGGTGTTTTAGATTTTGTTTTTAGTGACGAACCCAACCCAGATGTAGAGAAAGATTTGTTGGAGGACAAAGGGAGAGACAAGCGCGTAACAAAAAGAACAACACCTCAAGAAGAAAGCGATGTCCGTCATGTTGTGCAACTAAAAGACGAAAATTGCCGCGTTTTTTACGATAAATTGACATTTATTTACTTGGAAATGCCCAATTTTACAAAGACGGTAGAGCAGTTAGAAACGACGTATGATAAATGGTTGTATGTGTTGAAAAACTTACCCAATTTGCAAAAACGCCCGCATCAACTTCAAGAGACAATTTTTGACCGTTTATTTGAGACTGCCGAAATTGCCAAATTCAGTTCTCAAGAAAAAGAACAATATGAGGATAGCCTTAAAACGTATCGCGATTTGAAAAATGTGATTGATACAGCTTTTGATGAGGGTGAAAACAAAGGGAAGATAGAAGGGAAGATAGAAGGGAAGATAGAAGGGAAGATAGAAGGGAAGATAGAAGGGAAAATAGAAGGGAAAATAGAGGGGAAAATGGAAGAAAAAACGCGCGGTATTATCAAAGCGTTGAAACGGGGTAAATTGACAGTTGAAGAAATTGCCGAAGACTTTGATACGACTGTAAACTTTGTTTTGGACATCAAGGAACGGTATAATTTCTAAGCTCCACGTTCGGGGAACTTTTAAAGTTGCCCGAACCTAGTTGCCGCTAAAATTCTCAAAGAACTAAATTACCCATAAAATCTAATAACAATGGTGACAAAAAGAAAAATACATTAATCCATTTACGGATTTTGGTTTTAAAAAACTATTCGGTACTGAGCCGAATAAAGATTTATTGATTGATTTTTTGAATCAAGTGATTTTACCCAAACGTCGTCAAATTACGGATTTGACTTACAAAAAAACGGAACATCTCGGTGCAACTGAGTTTGACCGCAAAGCTATCTTTGATTTGTACTGTATTGGTTCAAACAACGAACGTTTTATTGTAGAGATGCAAAAAGCGAAGCAAAATTATTTCAAAGACCGCACGGTATTTTATGCCTCTTTTCCTATTCAAGAGCAAGCCCAACAAGGCGATTGGAACTATAAATTGTCTGAAATCTTTACCGTGGGTGTTTTAGATTTTGTTTTTAGTGACGAACCCAACCCAGATGTAGAGAAAGATTTGTTGGAGGACAAAGGGAGAGACAAGCGCGTAACAAAAAGAACAACACCTCAAGAAGAAAGCGATGTCCGTCATGTTGTGCAACTAAAAGACGAAAATTGCCGCGTTTTTTACGATAAATTGACATTTATTTACTTGGAAATGCCCAATTTTACAAAGACGGTAGAGCAGTTAGAAACGACGTATGATAAATGGTTGTATGTGTTGAAAAACTTACCCAATTTGCAAAAACGCCCGCATCAACTTCAAGAGACAATTTTTGACCGTTTATTTGAGACTGCCGAAATTGCCAAATTCAGTTCTCAAGAAAAAGAACAATATGAGGATAGCCTTAAAACGTATCGCGATTTGAAAAATGTGATTGATACGGCTTTTGATGAGGGTGAAAACAAAGGGAAAATAGAAGGGAAAATAGAGGGGAAAATAGAAGGTGAAATAGAAGAAAAAACGCGCGGTATTATCAAAGCGTTGAAGCGGGGTAAATTGACAGTTGAAGAAATTGCCGAAGATTTTGATACGACTGTAAACTTTGTTTTGGACATTAAGGAACGGTATAATTTCTAAGCTCCACGTTCGGGGAACTTTTAAAGTTGCCCGAACCTAGTTGCCGCTAAAATTCTCAAAGAACTAAATTACTCATAAAATCTAATAACAATGGTGACAAAAGAAAAATACATTAATCCATTTACGGATTTTGGTTTTAAAAAACTATTCGGTACTGAGCCGAATAAAGATTTATTGATTGATTTTTTGAATCAAGTGATTTTACCCAAACGTCGTCAAATTACGGATTTGACTTACAAAAAAACGGAACATCTCGGTGCAACTGAGTTTGACCGCAAAGCTATCTTTGATTTGTACTGCATTGGTTCAAATAATGAACGTTTTATTGTAGAGATGCAAAAAGCGAAGCAAAATTATTTCAAAGACCGCACGGTATTTTATGCCTCTTTTCCTATTCAAGAGCAAGCCCAACAAGGCGATTGGAACTATAAATTATCTGAAATTTTTACCGTGGGTGTTTTAGATTTTGTTTTTAGTGACGAACCCAACCCAGATGTAGAGAAAGATTTGTTGGAGGACAAAGGGAGAGACAAGCGCGTAACAAAAAGAACAACACCTCAAGAAGAAAGCGATGTCCGTCATGTTGTGCAACTAAAAGACGAAAATTGCCGCGTTTTTTACGATAAATTGACATTTATTTACTTGGAAATGCCCAATTTTACAAAGACGGTAGAGCAGTTAGAAACGACGTATGATAAATGGTTGTATGTGTTGGAAAACTTACCCAATTTGCAAAAACGCCCGCATCAACTTCAAGAGACAATTTTTGACCGTTTATTTGAGACTGCCGAAATTGCCAAATTCAGTTCTCAAGAAAAAGAACAATATGAGGATAGCCTTAAAACGTATCGCGATTTGAAAAATGTGATTGATACGGCTTTTGATGAGGGTGAGAGTAAAGGGAAAATAGAAGGAGAAATAGAAGAAAAAACGCGCGGTATTAGCAAAGCGTTGAAACGGGGTAAATTGACAATTGAAGAAATTGCCGAAGACTTTGATACGACTGTAAACTTTGTTTTGGACATTAAGGAACGGTATAATCTCTAAGCTCCACGTTCGGGGAACTTTTAAAGTTGCCCGAACGTAGTTGCCGCTGAAATTCTCAAAGAACTAAATTACTCATAAAATCTAATAACAATGGTGACAAAAGAGAAATACATCAATCCATTTACGGATTTTGGTTTTAAAAAACTATTCGGTACTGAGCCGAATAAAGATTTATTGATTGATTTTTTGAATGAAGTGATTTTACCCAAACGTCGTCAAATCACGGATTTGACTTACAAAAAAACGGAACATCTTGGTGCAACTGAGTTTGACCGCAAAGCCATCTTTGATTTGTACTGCATTGGTTCAAATAATGAACGTTTTATTGTAGAGATGCAAAAAGCGAAGCAAAATTATTTCAAAGACCGCACGGTATTTTATGCTTCTTTTCCTATTCAAGAGCAAGCCCAACAAGGCGATTGGAACTATAAATTATCTGAAATTTTTACCGTGGGTGTTTTAGATTTTGTTTTTAGTGACGAACCCAACCCAGATGTAGAGAAAGATTTGTTGGAGGACAAAGGCAGAGACAAGCGCGTAACAAAAAGAACAACACCTCAAGAAGAAAGCGATGTCCGTCATGTTGTGCAACTTAAAGACGAAAATTGCCGCGTTTTTTACGATAAATTGACATTTATTTACTTAGAAATGCCCAATTTTACAAAGACGGTAGAGCAGTTAGAAACGACGTATGATAAATGGTTGTATGTGTTGAAAAACCTACCCAATTTGCAAAAACGCCCGCATCAACTTCAAGAGACAATTTTTGACCGTTTATTTGAGACTGCCGAAATTGCCAAATTCAGTTCTCAAGAAAAAGAACAATATGAGGATAGCCTTAAAACGTATCGCGATTTGAAAAATGTGATTGATACAGCTTTTGATGAGGGTGAGAGTAAAGGTAAAATAGAGGGTGAAAACAAAGGTAAAATAGAGGAAAAAACGCGCGGTATTATCAAAGCGTTGAAACGGGGTAAATTGACAGTTGAAGAAATTGCCGAAGATTTTGATACGACTGTAAACTTTGTTTTGAACATCAAGGAACGGTATAATCTTAAGCTCCACGTTCGGGGAACTTTTAAAGTTGCCCGAACCTAGGCTGCTCCGCTAAAATTCTCAAAGAACTAAATTACCCATAAAATCTAATAACAATGGTGACAAAAGAAAAAATACATTAATCCATTTACGGATTTTGGTTTTAAAAACTATTCGGTACTGAGCCGAATAAAGATTTCATTGATTGATTTTTTGAATGAAGTGATTTTACCCAAACGTCGTCAAATTACGGATTTGACTTACAAAAAAACGGAACATCTCGGTGCAACTGAGTTTGACCGCAAAGCCATCTTTGATTTTGTACTGTATTGGTTCAAACAACGAACGTTTTATTGTAGAGATGCAAAAAGCGAAGCAAAATTATTTCAAAGACCGCACGGTATTTTATGCCTCTTTTCCTATTCAAGAGCAAGCCCAACAAGGCGATTGGAACTATAAATTATCTGAAATCTTTACCGTGGGTGTTTTAGATTTTGTTTTTAGTGACGAACCCAACCCAGATGTAGAGAAAGATTTGTTGGAGGACAAAGGCAGAGACAAGCGCGTAACAAAAAGAACAACACCTCAAGAAGAAAGCGATGTCCGTCATGTTGTGCAACTTAAAGACGAAAATTGCCGCGTTTTTTACGATAAATTGACATTTATTTACTTAGAAATGCCCAATTTTACAAAGACGGTAGAGCAGTTAGAAACGACGTATGATAAATGGTTGTATGTGTTGAAAAACCTACCCAATTTGCAAAAACGCCCGCATCAACTTCAAGAGACAATTTTTGACCGTTTATTTGAGACTGCCGAAATTGCCAAATTCAGTTCTCAAGAAAAAGAACAATATGAGGATAGCCTTAAAACGTATCGCGATTTGAAAAATGTGATTGATACAGCTTTTGATGAGGGTGAGAGTAAAGGTAAAATAGAGGTAAGAAAACAAAGGTAAAACAAAGGTAAATAGAGGAAAAAACGCGCGGTATTATCAAAGCGTTGAAACGGGGTAAATTGACAGTTGAAGAAATTGCCGAAGATTTTGATACGACTGTAAACTTTGTTTTGAACATCAAGGAACGGTATAATCTCTAAGCTCCACGTTCGGGGAACTTTTAAAGTTGCCCGAACCTAGTTGCCGCTAAAATTCTCAAAGAACTAAATTACCCATAAAATCTAATAACAATGGTGACAAAAGAAAAATACATTAATCCATTTACGGATTTTGGTTTTAAAAAACTATTCGGTACTGAGCCGAATAAAGATTTATTGATTGATTTTTTGAATCAGGTGATTTTACCCAAACGTCGTCAAATTACGGATTTGACTTACAAAAAAACGGAACATCTCGGTGCAACTGAGTTTGACCGCAAAGCTATCTTTGATTTGTACTGTATTGGTTCAAACAACGAACGTTTTATTGTAGAGATGCAAAAAGCGAAGCAAAATTATTTCAAAGACCGCACGGTATTTTATGCCTCTTTTTCCTATTCAAGAGCAAGCCCAACAAGGCGATTGGAACTATAAATTGTCTGAAATCTTTACCGTGGGTGTTTTAGATTTTGTTTTTAGTGACGAACCCAACCCAGATGTAGAGAAAGATTTGTTGGAGGACAAAGGGAGAGACAAGCGCGTAACAAAAAGAACAACACCTCAAGAAGAAAGCGATGTCCGTCATGTTGTGCAACTAAAAGACGAAAATTGCCGCGTTTTTTACGATAAATTGACATTTATTTACTTGGAAATGCCCAATTTTACAAAGACGGTAGAGCAGTTAGAAACGACGTATGATAAATGGTTGTATGTGTTGAAAAACTTACCCAATTTGCAAAAACGCCCGCATCAACTTCAAGAGACAATTTTTGACCGTTTATTTGAGACTGCCGAAATTGCCAAATTCAGTTCTCAAGAAAAAGAACAATATGAGGATAGCCTTAAAACGTATCGCGATTTGAAAAATGTGATTGATACGGCTTTTGATGAGGGTGAAAACAAAGGGAAGATAGAAGGGAAGATAGAAGGGAAGATAGAAGGGAAGATAGAAGGGAAGATAGAAGGGAAGATAGAAGGGAAAATAGAGGGGAAAATAGAAGGTGAAATAGAAGAAAAAACGCGCGGTATTATCAAAGCGTTGAAACGGGGTAAATTGACAGTTGAAGAAATTGCCGAAGATTTTGATACGACTGTAAACTTTGTTTTGGACATCAAGGAACGGTATAATCTCTAAGCTCCACGTTCGGGGAACTTTTAAAGTTCCCCGAACGTTAATACCCCGAACGTCAATACCCCTCAGTATTCAATATCCTCTCCTTTATAGTTTGTAAAAATGGCTAATTGCCAACCCACACGCACACCATATAATAGGTCTATGCGTTTTAGGTCGTCACGGCGACCCGTATCAAAATTAAAACCACGTCTATTTTTTGTAAAACCTTCGACGGCTTCGAGACCGATGTAGAAATTAATGGTGCGGTCGCGGCTAACAACTTGGTAGCCGATAAATTGAGTGGTAGCAACACCTGCCGTAAAGCGGTCGTAACCACGCGCATATTCGCCCGATAACTGAGCCACGGCATCTTGATTGTCTTGAATCCGAATTTTATGGTACAACCACCCACCACCAAGTGACACACGGATGCCGCCAAAGCGGTTGCCATTGTCGTGGAGTTTGAAAATCTTTCCAAGCGTTACACCCGTATATAAACCCCGTTCACGCAAACTGACATCGGCGTAGCTGTTGATGTCGTTGATGATATTGCCATCGGTTGTGCGCAGTAAAGCGAGTACATCTTCCTTAACGGTTGTGCCAAACAGATAGCTTGATTCCACATTAAAGAGCCAACCAGAAGGAATAATTGTGTATTCAATCCCGATACCCACCGCGAGGTTGTTACCAAACCGTGCTGCCAAATCACCCGCAGGTTTTTGCCCACCAAAACTTGTGGAAATACTGAGGGGGGTAAATTTCTTTTGCAACGTCCGCACAGGTTGCGCTTGCAAGGTTGCGCATAAAAATAAATAAATAAATAAAAATGCTTTCATATTAAAATTGATTTTAACCGACGTAACCAACTTTCGGGGAACTTTTAAAGCTGTGCATACCCCATATCTTTTTTTAGGTCTTGAATCCGTAGGATTCATACGTTTATAGAAGATGAATACGGTAAAAATGTTCTCGAATCCGTAGGATTCGCACGTTACAAGCACTATAATAAACGTGCGAATCCTACGGATTCGGTAGATTAACGATTATTTTGGGTGATTTATCTACAAATGTATGAATCCTACGGATTCAAAACTTATGGGGTATGCACAGCTTTTAAAGTTCCCCGAACGTGAGGAAACTCCTAAAACAAGTACTTACTGATATTACACAGAGCCGTAGGCTCGACCTATTTTGTAGCGGCGGATTTCAATCCGCCGAACATGTACAGCCCCTTTTCTCTAAGAGCCGTAGGCTCGGCACATATTTATATGCACCGATTTATATGCACCGAGCCTACGGCTCTTGGATAATCTGTTTTAATCTTTCGGCGGATTGAAATCCGCCGCTACAAAATTGTTCATGCCTACGGCATTTTTAGCACACGTGCGTAACATCAATAATTACTTGCTTACTGACGGCTCTGTGCAACATTAGTCATTAAAAAAATACAATATTTACGAATTTTATCCCGAAGTTCAAATTTTGGCACAAAAATAGAATATAATATACAGAAAATGCTCTGAAAATAAAGCATATAATTTTAACGAATACATGAATAGTAAAATATGATGCCACCCTCAAAATGTTGTAATGAAAAGAAATTTAATTTTTATTAAAATTAATTCACGAATCATTTGCACAATCCAAAAGGTCATTCTATATTTGTCCTATAATTGAAACGCAAGGCATCAAACACTTGCAACATCTATTAATAACAACCGTGAATATTTATCAACCAACTACCGCACAACGCATGATTAGAACTTGACACAAACGTATTAACCCAGCTTGAAAACGATTTTGAGATAAGATCCATGAACGTAGTCGTATGTCCCAGTCTAAGATGTACAGTCCCAATTCAAGTAAGTTTGTTTTTTTGGTCTCTCTCATTTCGCATTACACACCTGCGCTATTTATTAGCTTCTATCTTTTGTATCCACTACAGAATGTGATAACAGTTGTACACCTACTTGGTGCCTATGACTCTTGTGTCACCATATTTACTTGATATTATTGATTCTACTTACTACAACGTGTCACACGGGTCAGCTGCCTTTGTTGTTGGGTTGGGGAGTGAAGTCAAAATATTCCATTCTTTATTAATTAGTTTTCATTTTAAAAACAAGGTTGACTAAAAGCTCTTCAAAAAGTAATTGGGTTTGACCCCCTCAGTATAGCGACGCTCACGAGCCTACCGTACCTTTGTGTACTTGGTATGCCTGTAAAAATATTGTGCTTAATTTAAAAAATTAAGTATTCTGACAAGCTCTTATACATCTTACTTACGCTTTTAAACCTTTATTTCTTAATTAATTTAATCTTAATTCTAATTTCTCATGAAGAAAATGAATTTTTACTTCAACTTCGGTCGTTGTTGCAATTTGCTTTTGCCAGTGTTGATGTTCCTTTCGGGAACCTTCGCTTTCGCAGGCAATGGTACAACCCCATCGAAAAATGCGCCCATTGAAAAGGTGAGCAAAAAAGCAGCTACGGTTGCGGGTAATTTGGTTGTTGTTTTTAATAATCGGACTGGAGGAACAGATGCAAATGGGACTGTTCGTTCTATGTGTGGAATGAAAACTGGTAGCTTTTCATGGCGTATAGACAACGCCACTGTTGCTGGTGCTGCTCCTACTGGGTTCAACGCACCTTTTTTTCTACGTGTAGAAGCATTTGACGTTGATGGTCTCTCTGCTGGTTATGTGGTATCACGTCAGTACCTCAACGGTACAGACTTGATAAATAACCCGTTTGTGGGAACTATGCCAAATCTTGGAGCAGGCTTTTATACCGCTCGTGTATCTGCTGAGTACATTCTTGGTGAAGTACATGAAAGCGTAGATTATCCTAATGGTGGTATATTTAATGGTGTTGCTTCTTCATTGACTATTCGTCCTTCTGATGATGTCGAGGCACCTGTCGTCACAGCCGCGGCTACGCGTACAATTGCGGGTTGCCCAGGTGTGGCACCTCTCGCTGAAGGTAATACGCTTGCGACAGCAACAAGTGGTTACAAAGCGATGCTTGCAAGATATGGTGTGACAGCGAGAGACTGTTGGGTTCACGCCTACACAGTTGTTGTTGGTGCAATAAACAGCGATGGTTGCTATCCTGTTACTGTCACAATTCAAGACGGAGCTGATCACGCTACAAGTGTAGACATTTGTGTTAAGGTTGCCGATACAACAGCACCTACTTTTGCTTCTTGCTATAACAGTACTAGAAATGGTCGGTTTGATATGGGTACACCGGCTGCTTGTGGTGGTACAGTACCATTTAATACGCCAGCATTAGGTCAAAGTGATAACTGTGGTGTAGCTGGTGTTACTATGTCATACACGGTTAATGGACAGACTGCTGTGCTTGGTACTACGCCACTCACACCTGGTATCTATACAATTGTTGCTACTGCTACTGATGCTTCTGGTAACAGAGCAACTTGTACCTACACAGCTGAGGTTAAAGCTCCTGCTGCTGCAAATGCACCGCTTGTGTGTATTGGTCAATTGAACATTGGTTTGAACATTGATTGTAAAAGTACTTTGGATGCTGCATATTTTATGCAACCTACTGCGCCAGGCCTTTGCCCTCCTACTGGTGTAATGATTTCAGTCAAAAGAAATGGTGTTTGGACAACGCCTGCTGCTACTGTTGATTTTATTGGAGCTGACATTACAAGAACACTTGAATATCGCCTTACAAAGGCAGGAGCTCCAAGCCAAAGCTGCTGGGGTTATGTAACTGTGGAAGACAAATCAGGTCCTGCAATTACTTGCCCACCTAATATTACATTACAATGCAATGATGCCAATGCTAATGCGTTGCTTCCTACTGTGACTTCACCAAGTGCGACTAACACTGGTACTAGTACACCTTTCGTGTCTGATTGTTCTACTTTCACGACGTCTTATTCAGACGCGGTAGGTGCTATTACTTGTGTTGCTTCGGGTGCAAGAGTTGTTACACGTACGTGGATTGCAAAAGACGTTTACGGCAACGTAAGTGCTTCTTGTACACAAACAATTACTATTACACGTGAATTGCGCGATTTATCGACATTTGTCACACCAACTCCAGCTTTTGAGTATGTTCAAAATACCTGCATTACTGCTGGATTCGTTGGTATGTTAGGTAATAATGCTGCTGGTACTAATATGGGTGTTGCTTTCAACAACTCTGGTCCAATTGCAATCAACTGCGAAACGGCTGCTGCTGATCTTGCTACTGCTGCCACTAACAATGGTCCTTATGTATATCTTGGAACAACGAAGTTTTATCTTCAAAGCAATGGTGTTTGTGGTATCACAGCAACTTATGTTGACACACGCACAGATATTTGTGCAGGTAGCTACAAAGTTGTAAGAACTTGGACAATTATGGACATGTGTGGTACGCTTTTCTCTGCGGGTGTAATGAGCTGCGAAGTTAAGCAGCACTTTATTATCCGTCCAAAAGCACCTACTGCTACGGCTTCTTACACTAACTACTCACTTGTAACTACTGACTTGGCTACTTGTAAAGGTACTCAAAAAATTGCAACTGTACGTGCTACACCTGTATCTTCTGACGCGTTAAGTGCTGACGCGGATATAACAGGTTGCAATACTGGTATACCTGCTGCTTTCTATTCACGCGTTATTACACCTCGTGGTGTAAGCGATATGTGTGATGCTGCTACTGTAGATATGACAATCAGCCCAGTGCTTTACTGTGGTGGTGCTTTGGCTGCTTTCGCGCCTGTCTCTGTTAACACAAGCGACTTGACTGTTACTGCTAATGCGAATGGTACTTACAGAATTTCTGGTATGTTGATGAACGCAAACATGGCAGATGTTTCTGTCAATGTACTTAACGCTTCTGGTGATTGTCCTGCTACTCCTATTGTTAGAGTTTATGGTGGTAGCTTTGTGATTTCTATTGCTGATAACTGCGGTACAGTAACTAAATATACTATCTTAGTTGACTTCCAAGACAATGTTTCTCCAGTTGCAGTATGCGATGGTGTAACAGCGACTTTGAATTCAAACAAGCAAGCTGTTATCCGCGCTGCAAGTTTCAACAACAATTCTACTGATAACTGCGGTATTGACAAAATCTTTATGCGTAGAGACGAAACAACTAACTGGTGCGATACTGTGAAGTACGAATGTACAACACCTGCCACGAAAGTATGGATTCGTTATATTGACTTCTCTGGTAACTACACTGATTGCTGTGTACCTGTATCAATCGTTGACAAAACACCAATTGCTTGCGTAAGCCCAGCAAATGTTGATGTTGTTTGCAATGATGCGCGTTTGAACAATATTACAGGCTTGTTTACAACACCATCAGTTTCTTACGATGGTTGTGGTACGGTTTCAACGACTATTACTAATGCTAGTACACCAATCACTTGTGGCAACGGCAGCCTTACAAGAACTTGGGTATTCTCTACAAGCAATGCGGTTAGTGCTATCAGCACAACTTGCTCACAAACAATTACTATCAAGCCAGTTCGTGGTTTCCGTGTAACGCCAATAGCGAGAAGAGATTTGGTTTGCTCTGGTGACGTGCCAACATTGGCGGCTGACAAAGCAACTGTAATCGCAAGTTTAAGATTGTTGCACGATGGTACTTATACTGCTACATCTGCTGCTGCTGCTGCTGTAACGTGTAGCTCTCCAGTAGTAGATGCTGTTGAATCAGTTTCTTCAAATGGCGAGTTTTGCAAAGTTATTGTTCGTACATTTACAATCAAAGATGTTTGTGATTTCTCTACAAACATGGATGCCAACGCGTACGGTAATGTGCGTGGTACAGAACTACAATCTACTGCAGTAAGTAGCTCAACACCTTGGGCACCGCTTATTCGCTTTACTACTTATACGTATATCAAAGACAATACAGCTCCAACATCTACACCGCCTGTAATTGCGCCTATCTGCGTAACTGGTTCTACTTGTAATTTTGGCTTCACTGCTACATTGACTGGTACTGATGCTTGTACAGGTGGTACATCAACTGGTGCTACTACTGGTTCATCTTTAGCTTTCTCTTGGAGAATTGCTGATGCTGCTGGTGCTGCTGTTGGTACTGGTGGTACAACTGCTGCGGTTTCTGCAACGGGCTTGGCTTTTGGTACTTACACTGTTTTCTACCGTGTGGCTGACCTTTGCGGTAACTTGTCACATGAATATTCTTTCACTGTAACAGGTTCTGACTGCAAAGCACCAGAAATCTTATTGCACACTAAAGTTGTGGCATTGGGTGGTCAAGCAGGCAGCGTAGCATCTGGTATGGCACGTTTGTATTATGACGACATCAAGAACCGTATCACAGACAACTGTGCTGGTGACTTGACAAACTCTAACAAAAATGTTATCGAACGTGGTGGTGTAACAACTGCTACAAGACCTGCAAGTACTGTAAACAATACAGGTAACGGTGCAACTGACGGTGTTATGTTCACATGTGCTGATTTGGGTGCTCAATCAGTTCGCGTTTGGGCGGTTGACGGTTCTGGTAACTGGAACTATGCAGTATCTGCAATCACAGTCCAAGACAACGATGGTATCTGCGTAGCGCGTCCAATCATTGCTGGTACAATCGGTACAGAAGCTGGTGCGCCAGTTAAAGACGTAGTTGTATCTGCTAATGCAAACGGTATCGTAGCTGGTTCAGCTACATCTGCTGCTGCTGGTACATTCTCTGTAACAGGTTTGACTGCTGGTACAAACTACCAAGTACGTGCTGCTAAGACAGCAGACAACGACAAGAAAAACGGTGTAACAACATTGGATATTGCTTTGATTAGCAAGCACTTGTTGGCTGAAACAGAATTGAACTCTGCTTACAAAATCATCGCTGCTGACGTTGACAAGAACGGTGAAGTTGATGCTACGGACATGTTGCACATTCGTCGCTTTATCTTGAGCATCACTTCTAACTTGCCTGCTGGTTCAGCTTGGCGTTTTGTTGCTAAGAACTACGCGTTCCGCAATGCAACTAACCCACTTGGTGAAGACTTCCCAGAAGTTGTTAGCTTGGCAAACGTTCCAGTAGGAACTAACGCTGCTAACTTCACGGCGGTTAAATTGGGTGACGTTAACAACTCATTCGACGCAACTACTGTACGTGGTTCACGCGTATTGGCTTTGTCAACAGAAGACATGAGTGTTGTAGCTGGTAACGAATACACAGTTGCTATCGCTGCTGAAAACATGAACGCTGCTGCTTTCCAAGGTACATTCTCTTTCGACGGTGCAAAAGTTAAGGCTGTTAAAGCAGGTACATTGAACAATGTAACTGACAACAACTTCAACATGACTGCTAACGCAGTTGCTGCATCTTGGAATGGTAAATCAGAAGCATCTGCTACTGTTGCAAACATCACTTTCTTGGCGACTAAGTCTGGTAAATTGAGCGAAATGTTGACAGTAAACAGTGCATTGACAATGGCTGAAGGTTATGACGCTGCTGGTAATGCAATGAACGTAACGTTGAAATTTAGCAATGGTAAGGTTGCTGGTGGTGAGTTCGCTCTTTACCAAAACACACCAAACCCAGTTGCTACTTCAACTAAGGTTGGTTTCAATTTGCCAAAAGACGGTCAAGCAAAATTGACTGTCTATACAGCAGAAGGAAAAGTATTGAGTGTTATCAACAATAACTACAAAGCTGGTTACAATGAAGTTATGATTAACAAATCTGACTTGAACGCATCTGGTATGTTGTACTACCGTTTGGACACACAAGACAACTCTTCTACACGCAAAATGATCGTTATCGAGTAATTTATTCGATAGCTTTTAATAAGTACAGGATTAGTACAGACCAATAATCCAGAAATAAGTAAGGTGTCGAAGGGCATCAGTCAAAAGACACCTTACTTTTTCTTTTTTTACTGAGGGCTATAAAAAACAGCCTAATAATACAAATCTTCAATAACACGATGAAATAAACTAAGAACCGCATTAAGACTATATGCTTTAAATCGGTTTTTGGGATGGCCTCTTGCGACTTTAGTCCAAGGGGCTTTTTTTATTATGCCCTTGCTCCAAAGTTAGGCAGCTGTGTTAAAAATGCCGTAGGCTCGACCGATTTTGTAGCGGCGGATTTCAATCCGCCGAACACGTACCTACCTTTTCATTAAGAGCCTTAGGCTCGACTCCTATTTATATGCACCGAGCCTACGGCTCTTAAATAATCGGATTTAAAAATTCGGCGGATTGAAATCCGCCGCTACAAAATTGTTCATGCCTACGGCATTTTTAGCACATGTGCGTAACATCAGTAAAGAAAACCCTGTAACGAGATAAAAAACATTTCCCTTTTTAAGTAATAAAGTGTAGTTTTGCGTCGCTTTTTGAAATTTTTTCCTTCAAATGACGTTAGTTATGGTCTCAAATTTGGTAGTTAGTGATTCATACAGACCCCTCAGTATATTTTATTATAATGTTATGCAGATGTGCTAAAAATACCGTAGGCATGAACAATTCTATAGCGGCGGATTTCAATCCGCCGAAAAATTAGAACCGATTATTTAAGAGCCGTAGGCTCGGTGCATATAAACCAGCATATAAAAATAATTTTTCACAAGAAAAAAGAGAAAACAATGGCAAACACGTATCATCAAATCTATATACAAGCTGTTTTTGCAGTAAAGCATAGAGATACGGTTATTGCTAACGAATGGAAAAGTGATTTTTTTGCCGTTATTGGTAATTTAATTAATGAAACAGGTTGTAAGACCTTAATCGTTAACGGCGTTTATGACCATGTTCATTGTTTTATAGGACTTAAACCTATTATTTCTGTTTCAGAATTAATGAAAACGGTTAAAGCAAAATCGTTAAAATATATTAATGACAAGCGATTAACAGGCAGTCGGTTTGAATGGCAAGAGGGTTATGGCGCATTTTCATATAGTCATTCGCAAATAACTAAGGTTTATGAGTATGTTAAAAATCAAGAAGAACATCATAAAAAACAGACTTTCAGAGACGAATATGTGAATTTTCTGACAAAATTTAATGTGCCTTATGACGAACGTTACATTTTTGAAGATTTGATATAGCGTTGTTATATGTGCCGAGCCTACGGCTCTTAATAAAAAGGTATATACGTTTTCGGCGGATTGAAATCCGCCGTTACAAAATCAGTCGAGCCTACTGCTCTACGCAACCATTCTAAAAATAATAATAATTCAGAGAAAAATGAAAAAAAACTTGTTCACGTTAGTCGCTATGTTCAGTTTAATGGCGCAATCTATTGGACAAACCGACCCCACACTTTTTACTGTTAACGGAAAACCTGTTACGGTGTCGGAATTTAATTATATTTACACCAAAACGAATGGTGCAAAGGCTGATTTTAGCAAAAGTTCAGTCATGGAATACTTGGATTTATACACCAAATTCAAGATGAAAGTGGCGCGGGCAAAGGAGATGCAATTGGATACAATTCCGTCGTTGCAAGAAGAATTGGCGGGCTATCGTCGGCAACTCGCAGACAGTTATTTGACTGACCGTGAGGTGACAGATAAATTGATTAGAGAAGGGTATGACCGTATGCAAAAAGACGTAAAAATTAGCCATATTTTGGTGACCATCAATCCGAAAGATACAACGGCGGCGTGGGCTAAAATTCAAAGTATTTATAAGGAATTGAAAGGTGGTGCAAGTTTTGAGTCGTTGGTGGCAAAATCAGAAGATAAAAACACCAATCAAAATGGTGGGTCAATCGGCTATCTAACTGCTTTATTACCCGATGGATTTTATTCGCTCGAAAATGCCATGTACCAAATACCCGTTGGCAAAACAAGTGAGGTGATTCGGACACCGATGGGCTACCATATTATTAAGATAAACGATGTGCGTCCTGCGCGTGGTGAAATGGAAGCGGCACATATTTTAATCCGTAAGAAAAAATTGGGCGTTGACCAACCAAATGCCAAAACGCGGATTGACAGCCTTTACACGCTTTTAAAGGCGCAAGCCAATTTCGACGACCTCTCTGTACGGTTTTCGGAAGATGAAAATTCAGCGAACAAAGAAGGTTATTTAGGCGTGTTTGGTATTGGTCGCTACGAACCTGTTTTTGAAGATGCGGCTTTTGGCATTGAGACCGACGGCGGTATTTCAGCACCTGTTGAGTCGAGTATTGGTTGGCACATCATCAAACGCCGCGAACGCAAAGGTATTTTGCCTTTTGACGCACTCAAAACCCGTTTGAAAGCACAGATTCAGCGTGAGCAACGCTACGAGTTGGCACGGTCATCAATGGTAGAGCGCATCAAAAAACAATCGGGCATGGTGGAAGCAACAACTGTGAGAGATGGCTTTATCAATACTTTGGATTCTTCTTTCTTGACCTATGCGTGGCGTCAGCCTGTTATGAACGCTGAAAAAATAGTCAATTTCGGGAAAGAAAAATCTTACACAACGACTGATTTTTCAGATTTCTTGGCAGAAAAAAGCAATATGCGTGTGAGTTACGCATCGCAAATGAATAATAGCATTAAAGCAGTCGCTTCACAATTGTACACAGAGTTTTTGAACGACAAAGCATTGGCGTATGAAGAAACGCAATTGGATAAAAAATACCCCGATTTCCGTAATTTGATGCGTGAATATGAAGAAGGTATTTTACTTTTTGAAGCCATTAAGCAAAATGTTTGGGACAAGGCTTCACAAGATTCAGTGGGCTTGGAAAAATTTTATGCAGACAATAAAAACCGTTACCAATGGGAAGAACGCGGTTCGGTCATTGCTTACATGGTCAATGACACTTTGAAACCCGTGATGGCTAAAATAAAGAAATTCGCCGCTAAAAATGATGCCCAAAAAGTATTGAAGAAATTTAATGCCAAAGGTGAGTACATCAGATTTCAAGAATACACCAACGAACGCAGTAAAATCAAAGGTTTTGAAGGCGCAAATTGGAAAACGGGAACTATCATTGATGGTGCAGGCACAATGAGTACTTTCCGTAGATTGGATAAAATTTTGCCAAAAGGCACAAAGTCACTCAAAGAAGCACGCGGTTATGTTGTGGCGGATTACCAAGAGTTTTTAGAAAAACAATGGATGGAAGACCTTGCAAAACGCTACAAAGTTGAAACAAATGAAGCGGTTTTGAATACTTTGATTAAAAAGTAGGCTCAATTAGGGTTTCAAGTTGCTCTAATAAATCCGTTAGGATTTACGCGTTTATAGAAAAATAAAACAGGCAATTTTTACCGAATCCGTTAGGATTCGCACGTAAAATGTTCAAAAAATGTACGAATCCTAACGGATTCGAGGAAAAACCAAGCCTTTTGTTTTCTATAAACGTTTAAATCCTAACGGATTTTTAACAGCAACTTGAAACCTTAATTGAGCCAAAAACTAATGGAATTACTTAGTCACGCGCTCGCTTCGCTCGCGCGAGAGTAATTTTTAGGGGCGAGCGTATTTTTAAATTAGAAAAATCGAAGATTTTTCTGATTTAAAAATACGCTCGCCCCGATAGATTTCTTCTCGTGGCGAGTTTTGAGCGAAGCGAAAAAGAGCCAGTTCAAAGTGACGAAGTAGAAGTAATTATATTTAAAAAATGAATCTCATCGTTGACATAGGCAATACACGCACTAAAATTGCCTTTTTTGAAAATAATACCCTCGTCGAGAAAGCGATTCTTGACAATGGGACGTTAGAGGAATTGTCAACGGCAATTGATGGGCGGATAGTGGAAGGGGCTATTTTATCAATAACGGGTCGAGATACTGAGGGGGTCGAAAATTATCTAAATCAGCATTTCCCTTTTGTCAGATTTGACCACACAACACCTATTCCAATAAAAAACAAATACAAAACGCCTGAAACACTCGGAAAAGACCGACTGGCGGCGGTCATTGCCGCCAAAATGCTATTCCCCAAAGACAATTGCTTGGTCATTGACGGTGGAACGTGTCTGACTTATAATTTCGTCACGGCAAATAACCTGTTTATCGGCGGAAATATCACCCCTGGATTGACGATGCGCCTAAAAGCGATGCACCATTTTACGGCAAAACTGCCCCAAATTGAGCGTTATACTGAGGGGGTCGAAACGTTGGATATAATTGGTACAACAACCGAAACAGCCATGCGGATTGGCGCACAAGTCGGCGTTTTGGCAGAAGTAGAAGGTTTTGTCGAGCGATTTACCCGCAATTTTGGCAAAATAAAAGTCATCTTGACGGGTGGTGACGGCGAATATCTAATGAAACATCTTGCCTTGAGTGAACGCTATTTTGAGCGTCATTTAGTCTTACAAGGTTTGAATCAAATACTGAATTTTAATTTAAAATGAAGAAAATTCTCCTTCTTACAGCATTGATAATCAATTGCTTCGTTACTTTTGGACAGATTGTAGATGCCGAATCTCAACCCAAAGAAAACTCGCCCCTTTCTCGGTTGGGTCTGGGTAATTTGACCCCTCAGTATTTTGCGGCAAGCGCGGGCTTGGGTGGCATGACGGCGGCTTTTCGCGACCGTTACAGCTTCAATCCCTACAATCCTGCTTCCGTTTCGGCTATGCGCATGACCGCCTATGAAGTGGGTTTTTTTGGCAAAAACAACGCTGTCAAAAGTGGCAGCACAAGCAAATCGGCTTGGAATGGTAATTTGAATTACCTCGCGCTTGGTTTTCCGACGTACAGCGTTATCAATGAAGTGCTTGACCGCAAACCACGACAAGTGCGTTGGGGTATGGGTTTCAGTCTCACGCCTTTTTCTACGGTGGGTTACAATATCAACTCAACATCAAAACTCATTGACACGATTGATGTGGCTAATTATTTTCTCGGCAACGGCAGTACTTATCGGTTTATGTGGACAAATGGCATCAACTACAAGGGTTTGGCACTCGGCGCAAATGTCGGTTTTTTGTTCGGACGCAATGCGGGTAGCCGTCAGTTGTCCATAACAAATCCGGGGATTTCCTATATTGACGATTTTACGGATAGTTACAATATGGCTGGTTTCACGGCAAACATAGGTGCGCAATATGATGTGGCAATCGGGGCAGCTCCAAAAGTTGGCGAAAAAGACAAGCAAAAACACCTCGTTTTCGGTATTTATGGCAACCCAACAATGGGTTTTACCACAACAGCAACCCAACTTTACAAACGGGTATCGAATTCTGATACTTCTTCCACAACTTTGTCAAGTTTTACGGACAAAGCAGGAACGGGTAAATTGCCCTCAGAAATAACGGCGGGTGTGATGTACGAAGATGGTTTGAATTTCCGAATTGGCGCAGAATACAAATTGTCGAACTGGAGCGAGTATGAAAACGAAGCACGTCCACAAACCTTGTTAGATGCGTCTGTCTTTAGTGTTGGTACAGAGTTTATTTTGGATAAGAGCAAACTCAAATCGGGCGAAGAAAAACTGCGTTATCGGTTAGGTTTTAGAGCAGGCAAAGACCCCCGTGTATTGAATGGTACGCAAATCTCGACTTGGGCAGCAACGGGCGGTTTGTGTTTTCCGATGCGCGTAGGGCGCGGTCAACAGATTTCTTACCTCAATCTGGGTTTGGAATATGGTAAATTAGACGCTAAGATTTTGTCAGAAAACTATTTCCGCATCAATCTGGGCTTTACTTTAAATGACAATACTTGGTTCTTGAAACGAAAGTTTAATTAAGATTTTACGGATTTATAACGACTACGGATTTTATCTACGGATTTACGAATTTTACGGATTTATAACGACTGCATTTTTATCTACTGATTTACGGATTTTATGGATTTATAACGACTGCATTTTTATCTACTGATTTATGACGACTGCATTTTATTTCTACGTAGCTAAAAATGTAGTCGTTATAAATCCGTAAAATTCGTAAAATCCGTAGTCGTGGTAAATCCGTAAAATCCGTAAATCCGTAGCTAAAAATGCAGTCGTTATAAATCCGTAAAATCCGTAGCTAAAAATGCAGTCGTTATAAATCCGTAAATCCGTAAAATCCGTAAAATCCGTAGCTAAAAAATCCCTTCTATAATCCGCATCACCTCGCCCAAATACACCGCATCTACTGCCGAAAAATCATTTAGTTTGTCAGAATCCACGTCTAAAACGAGAAAAACGTCTCCATTCTTATCCAATGCGGGCAATACAATTTCCGATTTTGATGCCGAAGAGCAAGCAATGTGATTGGGAAAGGCTTCCACATCAGGTACAATGACTGTTTGTTTTGTGGTGTAACAATGTCCACAAACACCTCGATTAAAAGCAATGCGCGTGCAAGCTATTGGACCTTGAAAAGGACCTAAGACCAATTGATTTTCTTTTTTTAAGTAAAAACCAACCCAAAAAAAGCCAAACGCCTCCTTCAAAGCCGCCGCAATATTGGCAAGGTTCGCGGTCACATCTGTTTCTCCTGCCACCAAGTCTTTGATTTGAGGTAAAAGTGCCGCGTAGATTTTTTTACGAGACTTCGTTTTGGGAAGTATAAGTGTTTCCGACATGTTGCTATTTTTTTTGCAATTACTTAGCTTTAAAACTGGCTCTTTTTCGCTTCCCTCAAAAATCGCCAGAAAAGAATCTATTGGGGCGAGCGTGTTTTTGAATCAGAAAAAATCTTCGATTTTTCTGATTCAAAAACACGCTCGCCTCTAAAAATTACTTTTGGGCGATTTTCGAGGGAAGCGAGAAAGAGCCAGTAACTATCAAATGCTTTATCTACGCACTTATTACTGAATTTTAAAAACAAACGGTAATCTCATTTGCGCACCACTCCACGATTTTATCTGTTTCGCATAATCATAAAACTCAGCATATTCACCCAATTCTTCCCGAATTAGGGCAGCTTTTATGCCGTCTGATTTTGGTTTTTGACCCGTCACTTGCTCAATTAAAGACTGTAACGCATTTTTAGGCTTAGGGTAATCCACCGTTTTGTAGCTTGACAAACCTGCTTTGGCTGCTGCCGATGCAATAGCCGCATTGAGTCCGCCGATTTGGTCAACCAAACTATTTTCTTTACCTTGTGCAGCAATCCAAATACGTCCTTGTGCAACGGCATGAATTTCATCACGCGTTTTGTGGCGATTATTGGCAACGAGGTTCAAAAATTTTTCGTACAAACTGTCTGTACTCGCTTGTAAAAGTTTTCCTTGATACTCATTTATGTCAAAATTAGTCGTCAAACCTTGCGCTTGACCTGCTGTTTTGACGGTATCAAAGCTGATACCCATTTTGGATTTAAACGTTTTTTGGAAACTTGGAATCATCGAAAAAACGCCGATTGAACCAGTTAAAGTAGCAGGTTCGGCAAAAATTTCATCTGATGCCATTGCAATATAATAGCCGCCCGAAGCCGCGTATTCGCCAAAAGACGAGACGATGGTTTTACCTGCTTTTCGTGCCAAATCCAATTCTCGCCAAATCATATCCGAAGCGACTGCCGAGCCGCCGCCGCTATTGATACGTAAAACAATCGCTTTTACTTTGTCATCTTGGCGCAATTTTCTGATGATTTTCGCGTAGCGCAAACCTTCAATTTCGCCACTTTTATCTTCATCGCCATTGCCATAATTAATTGAACCTTCGGCGTAAACAACGGCAATTTTATCTTTTCCAGAGCCTTTATCTATTTCGACACCTTGTGCATAATCCGTCAATTGAATAGAATTTATTTTATCTTTTCCTTTGAGGTTCAATTTATTGCGCAGCATGGTTAAAAATTCGTCGTAGTACCCCTCAGTATCCACGAGTTTCAAACGCACTGCATCACGCGCATTGTTAACTTGCAATTTATCTGCAATTTGAAACAAATCGGCTTTGGAAACATTGCGCGATTTGGCAACATCATCAAGGTACAAATCGTACAAACCTGTCAAATAAGCGCGTAATTGAACGCGGTTTTGGTCACTCATTTTATTGAGTCTAAAAGTTTCGGTGGCACTTTTAAACTGTCCTGCGTAATACACTTGCCACTTCACTTCAAGACGGTCTAACAAATCCTTCATAAAAGGCACTTGGGCAGCAAAACCCTTGAAATCCACGTCTCCGTTCGGATTCAACATAATAGTATCGGCAACTGATGCCAAATAATACGCTCCTTGTGAATACTCATCGGCATAAGCCACGACAAATTTGCCACTCTTTTTAAAGCGTTCAACGGCTTGCCGAATCAATTGTGCCTTCGGAAAACCTGCTACCGAACGCCGCGAAGTCAGGGCAATGCCTTTGATGTCGCTGTCTGTTGCGGCATGGTCAATGGCGTTTACGAGTGCGTGAATACTCATTACTTTATCACTGCTGAACGGACTTTTATCCGCATTATCCGTCAATTCGGGCAGCTCTCCCGATTCTAATTTAATGTCTAAAACACTATTAGCCGTTGCTTTTTGGGCAGTTCCTTCATCGCTTGAACCCGCTACACTAAAACCAACGGTTACAAAAATAAGCACCAAAACGGCTAAACAAATCCCCAGACAGGAGGCAAACACAAACGAAATGAATTGTTTCATGCGTTGGATATGATTTTACTTGTGGATTAAATACAGAATAATATAATTACATAATTTGAAACCATACATAAAATCTAAGCTGCTGGTTCTCGCGCTCGCTTCGCTCGCGCGAGAGGGGGAATGTGGTTCATTTTTCGGGCTTTGCCCGAAAAATGAACCACCTCTCCTCCTTTTGCGCGAGCGAAGCGAGCGCAAAAGTGCCTTTTAATGGGTATTTTGAATTTATGTATGGTTTCAAATTAGATAAGAACAAAAATACCGCACACTCGTCGAACCGTCACTTTTTTTAGATAAAGTAAAGGATAAAACAGATGTTTGCGCAGTTTTTTATACTTCAAAGTTTAGGAGGAGTCAAAAAAAAACGCATCTATGCAACCCCTCAGTAAATCTCCTGTCATTTACATTAACTTTTCGAGAAGCACATCGGGACATTTAACTTTTTTCAATCAATGGAACAACATTACGACATCGTGGAGGCGTGCAAACGCGGCGACCGAAAGGCGCAATTTGAATTGTACAGACTCTATTCAAAAGCCATGTACAATATATGTGTGCGGATGCTCGGTGCAGCCGAAAATGCGGAAGATGCCCTCCAAAATGCGTTTGTAGATGTGTTTACAAAATTGGAGAGTTTTCGCTACGAATCCACAATTGGGGCGTGGATTAAGCGGGTTGTTATCAATAATTGCATCAATGCACTGAAAAAACGCCGCATGGAATTTGTCGAATTGACCGACAATGCACAAATACCGAACGAGGATATTCCCTCAGTATCGGAGGCGGTTTTGAACGTGGCGGCGATTCAACAGGCAATTCAAGACTTGCCCGACGGCTACCGTACTATCTTCAATTTGTATACGTTGGAAGGCTACGACCACGAAGAAATTGGAGAAATATTGGGTATCTCGGAAGCCACTTCAAAGTCTCAATATTCAAGGGCAAAAGCAAAATTGAGGGAAGTATTGAAGTCACCACAAAGTTTAATGATATAACTGTACACTATTGCTCGCTTCGCTTGTAAAAAAAAAGAGGTGGTTCATTTTTCGGGCTTTGCCCGAAAAATGAACCACATTCCCCCTTTTTGCGAGCGAAGCGAGCAATGGGCTAAGGAATTACAATTTGTGTTAATCCGTGGATAAGCAAATTAAAAATAAGTTTCAATGGATAATTTAGAAAAATTCATACACGATAATCGTCTTGATTTCGATGCCGAAGTACCTCAACTAAAACTTTGGGTGGGTATCGAAAACCGTTTGGACGATAATTCGATTGAACAGTTTACTCAATCAAATCGGGCGGATTTTGATACAGAAACACCCAATTTGAAAATCTGGGCGGCAATTGACAAACAACTAAACCCGACCCTTGCCCCCAAATTAGGGGTACAGCAATGGGTGTGGCGGATAGCGGCGTCTCTTACGCTCTTAGTTGTTGGCGCAAGTGCTGGATTCTATTTCAAAACGACAAACGAAGCGGCAACTTTAGCGCAAACCGTGAATCAAATTGCGCCCGATTTTCGCGAAGCGGAGCAATTTTACGCTCAAAAAGTTAATACGCAACTCGTCAAACTCGCAACTTATTCGCCTAATTCTGACCCCTCAGTATTGGCGGACTTGACGCAGATTGACGAGATGGAAAAGGAATTGAAAAAGGAATTGGACGAAGCACCCAATGCCACACGCGAAGAGATTGTAAAACGTATGATTGACAATTACAAAATCAAATTGGGCATTTTAGAGCGTGTTTTACAGCATTTGGATACGCATCAGAATAATAATTCAACTAAAGGACAGGATAACAAGATATAAAGAATTTGTAATTACTTAGTCACGCGCTCGCTTCGCGCGCGCGAGGGAGGAGAGGTGGTTCGTTTTTCGGGCTTTGCCCGAAAAATGAACCACATTCCCCCTCTTTTGCGAGCGAAGCGAGCAATAGGCTAACTAATTAAATTTTATCTTAATAAAAAAAGTTTACAGCATGAAAAATTTTAATTTAGTTCTCAGATACACCGCGCTCTTTTTAGCTATCAGCTATCAGCTATCAGCTATCAGCGCGCCACAAGTTGCCAAATCGCAACGCGCAAAGACTTTTGAATCAGAGCCAAAAGATTCGATTTGCGAAGATAAAATCAAGCAAGAATTCATCAAAAACTTTGATAAAACGTTTACGGTGGACAAAAACGAAGTCGTGTTTTTGGCGAATAAATACGGCAAAATAGAGGTCAAAACGGGTGGCACGAATCAAGTTGTGGTCAATGTCCGTGTGCGGGTTAATGCCGTTTCGGAGGCAGATGCCCAAACATTGTTTAACCGCATCAATATCGCGTTTTCAAATGGACCTGATTACGTGAAGACCGAGACGATTATCGAATCTCAAAACGGCAATTCGTGGAATTGGGGTGGTTGGAAAAAATCAAATTCATCGGATTTTAAGATTGATTACGACGTGACAATGCCCGTCAATAGTCGGCTCGATGTGTCGAACAAATACGGTAATTCGCACATTGCTGCCCTCAATGCGGCGGTGAATGTGGCGCAAAAGTACGGTGATTTTAAACTCGACGGCGCAACAGCGGCAGTTATTGAACTCGCTTATGGCGGCGGTCAATTGGGTACAATCAGTGCTTTGAGCGCGACGGTGAGTTATGGCAAATTGACTTCACCCGATGTCACTGCCGCACGCATTAAGAGCAAATATTCGCAATTGAAATTCGGAAAAATGCAGACGGCAGAGATTCAAACAGCGTATGACGATTACAAAATTGACGAAGTAGAAACCTTGAAAGTTGATGCTAAATATGGTGATTTGAACCTTGGAACGGCAAAAGATGTCAGTTTTACGGGGAGTTATACGGATATTCATATCGGCAAAATTGACGGAAATGGCGACTTCCAAACAAATTACGGCGACGTGGCGATTGATGCCGTAAAAGCAGATTTTGGTACAATCAATATCAAAGCAAATTATACGGATTTCACTCTGAAAATTGACCCCTCAGTAAATTACCTCTTAGATGCGGCGGGCAGTTATAGCGATATTAAACACCCCGTTTTTATCAAAACTTCGATGGATAGTAAGACAAATTCACGTTTTGAAATAGTAGGTACGGTGGGTAATACAGGAAGCAAAAGCGTGATAAAAGCAAGAATGAATTACGGGGATTTGAAAATTAAATAAGGATTTGAAATCCTCATAACCACCTTTTCCAACGAAAATAAATCAATTGTGCAATAGCGATTAAAATCATCACTATCCACATGGCTGTATAGCCGTGTGGGTAGTGCAGTTCGGGTAAAACATCGAAATTAGTGCCGTAAACGCCCACAATAAAAGTCAAAGGAATAAAAATAGCGGAGACAATTGTCAAGACTTTCATAATGTGATTGGCGCGATTGGACTGCTCAGAATTGTACAAATCGTCCAGGTTATTGAGCATATCTCTTTGGTGTTCGGTTGTTTCTATCACCCGCACAATGTGGTCGTACAAATCGCGAATATACACTTGATTGGACGGGTCAATAATTTCGCCTTCTTCCCGTGAAAACCGACTGATAACATCGCGCAAAGGCAAAACCGCCCGCCTAATATGCGACAATTGCTGTTTGAATCGGTAAATTTGGCTACGTACTGAGGGAGTCATATTGCTCAAAATTTCTGTTTCCAAAGCCTCAATTTTATCGTCCAAATGCTCCAAAAGCGTGATGTATTCGTCCACAATACAATCCAAAAGCGCGTAAGTCAGATAGTCTGTTCCTTTTTGACGTACTTTTCCTTGCCCGTTTTTAATGCGTTCGCGTGTCATTTTGAATAAATCGTCGGCATCTTCTTGAAAAGTAAGCAAGACTTTTTTTTCTAAGAAAAAAGAAACTTGTTCAGTGGCAATTTCTTGATTTTCGTCAAGCCTCAAAGCGCGGATTGTGATAAAAAAACCATTGTCGTAATCGTCCCATTTTGGGCGTTGACTCGTGTTCAAAATATCTTCAATCGCCAAAGGGTGTACATTGAAGGTTTTGCCAATTTTTTCAATTAAAGAAACATTCGATAAAACGCGCACATCAAACCAAGTCATCATTTTATCACTCGACAAGGGGCAGTCCTCCCCCCTCAGTATCTCGACGTTTACAGACGTGTCATTGTACTGAACTATGGTCGTTTCGGTTGTTTCCTCCTTGACTTCGCCCGTAAAAATGGCAGTCTCTGGTGGCAAACCCGATTTGATTTTTATCTGGTGTTTTTTCTTCTTTCTGAGCATTATCCGAACATTGGTCTTGCTTTTTTCATAATTCCTGCCATAATCGCCGCCATAATCGCCATAAAAACTGTACTTTTTAGAAATGTCATGAATGTTCCGCTAATTGTTCTGGCATCGTCAATGCTTTTAAACGCATCGGCGCGGGCTACTTCGGGGACATTGGCTTCATCGAACATGTTGTTCATGCTTTCTCTCATGCCGTCCATAAAACTTGGATTAATGTAGGTGTTATAGACAAAATTAAAGCCAGAACTAATCACTGTACCGATAAGAAAAGCGACAAAACAGACCAAAAAAGCCTGTTTGAAATCAATAAAACCACCCAAATTTGTCCGATGTTCACGAATAACAGCCACACCACACACAATAATTGTGGCAAGTCCAGATAGCCCTGCTACGACACCATATATAGCCATAGATTTCATGCTGCTAAAATCAAAACCGACAATGGATATGAGAATAGTTAAAATAACCGTTGCGGCGGCGAGGTACAAACCCCATTTTTGCGCCGTTGGCATAAAAGAGACTTCTGCGGTGTTGAGGTCTTCTTGCGGATTGTCGAGAATTGCCATTTTGTTTTGTTTTAAAGGATAATGAAAATGATTTTTTACGAGCCGAAAGTAAAATATTTATGTGAAACAGGGTATTTTTTGGGATTAAATTCAACAAATAAACGATTAATTTGTATTTTTTGAAACCATACATAAATTCAAAATACGCATTAAAAGGCATTTTTGCGCTCGCTTCGCTCGCGTAAAAGGAAGAGAGGTGGTTCATTTTTCGGGCTTTGCCCGAAAAACGAACCACATTCCCCCTCTCGCGCGAGCGAAGCGAGCGCGAGAACCAGCAGTTTAGATTTTATGTATGGTTTCAAATTGTATTTTAGGACAATAACTTGACGCAAGTTTTAAACTTGCGTCAAGTTTGTAGGGTTTTCAGTAGCGCATTATTGAATATAGTTAACCGATTTGAACCACTCAATCGTTTTTTTTATCGCTTGCTCCGTATTTACTGAGGGGGTATAACCCAATTCATTTTTGGCTTTATCGCCCGTCAAAAACTGCCTTGCCGACAAAATAGCAATGGCAGTTGCCGACAATTTGGGGACTTCTCCGTTGAAATACTTAAATTTTATTTCACTAATAAAAGACACAATCTTCGCTATCCGCAACGGAATCACTGTCTTATTTTTTATCCGCATAAACGACCGCTTTCGCTATTTCATTTTTCAATTTATCATAATTTCCCCCTTCCATTGGCACAAGTGGCAACCTCAATTGGTTTTGGCACAAACCCAAAATTGACACCGCCGCTTTGATACCCACGGGATTGCCTTCCGCGTACAACAATGGGTGGACATCGTGCAATTTGTCGTTTAAAAAACGTGCTTTTGCAAAATCACCCGCCAAACCTGCCCGAACCATGCCCGAAAATTCGACAGGGTGCGAATTGGCAATGACGGAAATAACACCGTTGCCGCCACACGCAATCATACCCAAAGTGATTTGGTCATCGCCCGAAATTACCAAAAACTCATCGGAAGGGCGGTGTTTGATGAGGTATTGGGCTTGCACCAAATTACCCGATGCTTCTTTGACTCCCACAAATTTGTTGCTCAATGCGGCAATACGACACACGGTTTCGGGCAACATATTTGAGGAAGTGCGTCCCGGTACATTATACAAAATGACTGGAACAGGCGATACTTTGTCCACCTCCACATAGTGCTGAAAAATGCCTTCTTGGGTGGGTTTGTTGTAGGCGGGCGAACTTGACAACACGGCTGCTGCACGGCGTAAATCCACCGATTTCAAGCGTTCCAATAGGTGAGAAGTTGAATTTGCCCCGAACCAACCCGCCACAACAGGTACACGATTCCGTACTTTATTGACCGTAAAATCAAATATTTGTTGGCATTCTTTGCTTGATAAGGTGATAGCTTCGCCCGTTGTACCAAGTGAGACGATGTAATTAACGCCGCCGTCGTCCACAACGTGTTCGATTATCCGTTCGAGGCTTTCCCAATCAATGGAAAAATCCGCATTAAAAGGCGTGATTAAGGCAACGCCCGTGCCGATAAAATGTTGATAACGCATGGTTTTTAAATATTTAGTGTATAGTTTTTAGTTTTTAGAAAACGGCGTAAGAATTTGAAAATCAATTTTTTGTGAAATTCTAAACACTCGAAAACTAAATACTACACACTTAATGATAAGTGATGAAATTTTGTAATTACTTAGCCTATAGCTCGCTTCGCTCGCAAAAAAGAGGAATGTGGTTCGTTTTTCGGGCAAAGCCCGAAAAACGAACCACCTCTCCTCCCACGCGCGAGCGAAGCGAGCGCGTGACTAAGTAATTACGAAATTTTGATAAAAAAATACCCCCTCAGTATTCGACCACTTATGAATAAGCAAGTTGATACATAAAATGAAAATAAAGAAACGTCCGACCTCATACGACTGCATGAAGCTGTAAAAAACGTCTCAATTCATTTTCGTTTTATTATCATCTTTTTTTATTCAATTTTTAGTCAAAATACTGAGGGGGTCTTTTTTAATTTTAACATTAAAAATTTAGACAATATAAATGCCCACCTCGTTTTAATTATGTTGCAAAAGTATAAACTCTCGTGAGTTCGCCAAGTTTTTTTATATTTTTTTTGTAATTACTTAGTTGAGGGATGGGCATAACCTAAAAGCGTTTTTTGCATCTCGCGCTCGCTTCGCTCGCGCGAGGGCGGGGAATGTGGTTCGTTTTTCGGCGAAGCCGAAAAACGAACCACATTCCCCCTTTGCGCGAGCGAAGCGCGCGCGAAACATCTGTTTTTAATCAAAAAACGGTGTTTTTAGGTTATGCCCACTCCTCAAGTATTTATCTTTATTTCACAACTTTTTGAAAGTTTCACGCTATATCAACGCGCTTGTAGCCAAAACTTCATACTCACCCATTCGGCTGTATTTATCAATGCGTTGTTCTACCAGTTCTTCGGCAGTTAAAGGTGCTAATTCTGTTAGAGCGTTTTTGATGTGCTTTTTGAGGGTCATTGCCATTTCTTCGGGGGCAGTATGTGCGCCGCCGAGAGGTTCGGGAATGATGCCATCAATAAGTTTAAAATTGTACATGTGGTCAGCCGTAAGTTTCAGCGATTCGGCGGCTTGTTCTTTGTAATCCCAAGAATGCCAGAGAATAGACGAGCAGCTTTCGGGCGAAATAACCGAATACCACGTATTTTCAAGCATAAAAACGCGGTCGCCAAGCCCAATACCAATAGCACCTCCCGATGCACCTTCGCCAATCACGACACACACTATTGGCACTTGTAGTTGTGCCATTTCAATCATATTACGGGCAATTGCTTCGCCTTGTCCGCGTTCTTCGGCTTGTTCGTTGACATTTGCACCGGGCGTATCAATCAAACAAATGACGGGAAAACCGAAGCGTTCTGCCATTTTCATTAAACGCAACGCCTTACGATAGCCTTCTGGGTTTGCCATGCCGAAATTGCGGTATTGCCGCATTTTCATATTAATTCCTTTCTGATGTCCCACAATAACCACCGTTTGCCCATCAATATCGCCCAAAACGCCAACAATTGCTTTATCATCGGCAAAATTGCGGTCGCCGTGTAGTTCAATGAATTTATCGCACATTTGCTGTACGTAAAAAAGCGAATACGGGCGTTCAGGGTGTCGCGACAATTGAACTTTGTCCCAACCCGTTAGGTTTGAGTAAATCTCTTTGGTTTTCTCTTTAATCTTCTGCTCCAATTCGGCAATCATCGGCGCAACGTCAATGCCGCCTTGCTCACCGATTTGCCGCACTTTCTCCAATTGCTCGTATAATGTTTCGAGCGGTTTTTCAAAGTCTAAAAAAAACATGCTTATCCTTCAGTTTAATTGCGTGAAAAGTTGATGACTTGGGCAAAGGTAGGAAAGGAAAGGTATTATGGATTAAAAACTTGATATAAAAATAGGCTCTTTGATAATTTTAACGATATGTATCAACGCACAAGGTTTTACTCTATTTTTATATCTATCATCCAGCAGCTTCCGCCATGAAAAAGCCAAAGCGGAAGCTGCTGACCTATATCTTAGTATATGACCAAAAGGCGCGTATTCTTTTTGCGAGCGAAGCGAGCAAAAAGAAAAGAGGTAGTTCATTTTTTGCTAATTTCCTCACCAACCATTGCTCTGAACGATTAGTTCCGATAAATCATAGACCATCACATCGTCTTGTTTGTCCTTCGCTTTCATGCCATCTTGCAACATTGTTATGCAAAAAGGGCAATTTGCTGCGACAATCGTAGCGTCGGTTTCAAGGATTTCTTCGGCGCGTGCGATGTTAATCCGTTTGTCACCTTTTTCATCTTCTTTAAACATTTGTGCGCCACCTGCGCCACAACACAAGCCATTCGTTTTACAACGTTTCAACTCAACTAATTCAGAATCAAGAGTTTGTAAGACTTCGCGTGGGGCTTCATACACACCATTGGCGCGACCGATATAGCAAGAATCGTGATAAGTTATTTTCTTTCCTTTAAATGCGCCACCTTGAACGCGGAGTTTACCGTCATTCAGTAGTTGTTGTAAAAACTGGCTGTGGTGTACCACGTTGTAATGACCACCAAGCGCAGGATATTCATTTTTTAAGGTATTGAAACAATGTGGACACGCCGTAACAATTTTCTTAACACTGTACATATTGAGCGTTGTGATGTTTTGCAATGCCATCATTTGGAACATAAATTCATTGCCCGCCCGCCGCGCAGGGTCGCCTGTACACATTTCCTCGTTGCCGAGAATGGCAAATTCAATCCCCACTTCATTCAATATTTTGCAAAAAGCCTTAGTCACTTTTTGAGCGCGGGCATCAAAACTACCTGCACAACCCACCCAAAACAAAATCTCAGGTTGTTTATCAGAAGCGGCGAACATCGCCATCGTTTGTACGTTTATTGCTGACATATATTCTTTGAATTAAATTTAATAAATTCTTTGCATTTATATCGCTGTAACCAAGCAGATAAGTGATTAATTGGTCGCGTAAATCAGTCTTGTCAGGATGCTGATGCAAAAATAAGAATATTTCTTCAAAATGTCGTTTAAAAAAAACTGGTTGTTTGGCCTCAGATGCAGTTCTTTATTCATCGTAAAACTTTTCATTGTTTCATCTGATTTTAAACGAATAAAAAACAAATTATTGATTTTAAAATGTTTAGGTAAAATATTGGTCAACCGTTGAATCAACATTTCAGAGGTCACATTATACTTTTCAATCAACGCTTCAAATAAGGCAGGTGTACACTCCAATTGCTGTGTAATTATGTGCAATTAAAATACACTTTTAAGAAAATTTCTGCCGAATCCTAAAAATCATCGCAATACCCAATCCCAATAACATTAAAATACAGCCCAACCATACAATATTAATTCCGGGATTGAGGGTTGCTTCTAAAACGATGTAATCCGTTCTTGGCGCATCTTCGGCAATTGAAATGGGCATTTTAGTGGCGTTCATTTTAGCGACTTCAATCGTGATTTGCTTCGTATCGGGATTCACTTTGCCAATCACGAAGGACATGCCGAGTGCGGCAATATCGTCTTTCAAAGGCATCGGTTTGTTGCCGCGAATGATAAAAATAGGATTAGCGTTGAATGTACCTTTGTCGGAATTGACGCGCAATTTGGCGGCAAACGCCAAATCTTGGGCTTCCATTTTGAAATTATCTACTTTTGGTGCGGCATCAACGCCTTCAAATGTTACATTTTGACCGTTGATTTTCTGCGTTTGTCCCTGCGAAAAAACATAGGAATCATACTTTAAATCTTTTTGTTGTTCAAATAATTTATCAAAAATATCTGCCCCAGCTTTCACACGAATCTGCAATTGATTGACCGTAACTGGCAATTGATAAATATTATTCTCGCGCAATAAAACGAGTGGTTCAGCCGAAAATATCGAATCTTTACCTGCAAAAAACGTCATTTTTACGCCAATTGCCACGTCTTTTTCCTCTGCAATGTATTTTGGGTGCTTAGGTGTTGGATTTATTTTGTCCAAACGCACCATATACTGAGGGGTCTGCGGTTGCTCATTTTGTGGCTTTATTGTTTCGCCTATCGCGAGGGAAAAGTCGTGATAATGCAAACTGTCTTCCGTTTGACGCGCAATTTCGGGGTCTTGTTCCGTAGGCGGCAAAGCGGCGATATAACTGAACACATCGTAAGTCAAAAAATGGCGCGTATCTGGATTTGGTGAGGCGACTTTACCCGTTTTTTTATCGAATAAAATGTAAGGATGCGCCGAAAATGAATCACTAATGATAGCACCCGTTAAGCCTTTACTCATGTCGGATTTTGACATGTCCATTTTACGGAAATTGATGGTATAGTCGCGGCGTGTTCCGTAAGTTGTGTCCGCATCATAGCTCACGATGTAATCATTCATCATCAATTTTGAGCCTTTTACCAATAAAACATTTTTATTGAATTGTTCTTCCGAAAAATTTATTAAGCCTTCCATGGCAAACCGATTGCTTGAAATCCATTTTTTATTGACCCCAAAAGCCAAAATACCGACCACCAAAACACCAAAGCCGACGTGCGACATGGCAGAACCCGCCGCTTTTAGGTTTTTGCGCATAAAAGAAACGGCATAATCAATATTCGCAACGGCAGTAAAGACACCTGCAAACAACATCAACCAATATGTCCAATCGCGGGCTTCAATCCAACCTAAAAGCAATAAGGTAAAGCCCAAAGCCAAACCCGAAGTGACGAGCAAATGCCGCGTAAAATTGGGCAACCATTTTTCAAAATTGGCTTCGCGGAAGCGCAAAAACTGCGTAATCGCCGATAAAAACCCCATGAAAACGGCTATCCACAATTGCGTTTTATTGTAATGTCCCAAAACATCAACGGGTGCAGTGAATTTTTTTGCCGAAGGCGAGAAAAATCCTAAAATCTTATTAAAGACGGGAATTGAAGTCGTGAAAGACATCAAAACGACCGATAAAATCAGTACCAATGAACCGATAAACAACCAAAATTCGCGGCTTGTAATGGCTTCTTCTTTGTCGGGTGCGGGTATGTTTTTCCAATGTTTGATTAGAAAAAATAAGCCACCGATGAGGAAAAACATTTGCAACAAAACCAATTGCCATTCTAAGCCCATTTCGGTAAAAGCGTGGGCAGAAGTATCGCCGAGAATACCGCTTCGGGTCAAAAAAGTGGAATATAAAGTCAACAAAAACGTGAGAATATAAAACCCAAACGTTGCCCTAATCGAATGTCCCGTCGCGTTTGCCACAACGTGCGTATGCAAGCCCGCTACTAAAACAATCCACGGCACAAGTGACATATTTTCAACTGGGTCCCAAGCCCAATAACCATTGAAACTCAAGGCTTCATACGCCCAAGCACCGCCCATGAGAATACCCGTTCCGAGAATCATCGCCGAAAACAATGCCCAACCCATTGCAGGGCGCAGCCATTCGGTGTAGCGGCGTGTCCACAAACCTGCAATGGCGAAGCAAAAAGGGATAGAAGTAGAAGCAAAACCCAAAAATAAAGTCGGCGGGTGAATCGTCATCCAATAGTTTTGCAACAACGGATTCAAGCCTTTTGCCGATGCCGCGAGTTTTTCCACGTAATCGGGCTGACTAAAAAGCGGTGCGTCCATTGTTTCACGCAGCAACAAGATAGGATTGCTGCCCCATTTGATAATGTGTTCGCCGAAACCAAAATGCAAACCGAGTATCATTGACCCCAAAAATACTTGAATGGAAGCCAATGTTGCCAAAACAGGATTTTCAAAACTTAAAGTCCCATCTCGACGCGCCAATTGTTGATTTCTGAGAATTAGCCAGCCGCCTAAAACGACATGCCAAAACATCCACAACAAAAAACTACCTTCTTGTCCTTCCCAAAAAGCAGCAAAAACATATTGAAACGGCAATTCTGTATCAACGTGCGAATGGGCATAGAAATATTCAAATTTCTTTGACACCATGACGTAGAAAATCGAAAAAATGACCGTTCCGACCGAAATACCGTGAAGTACGAACGCCCAACGTCCAAGTTTTTGCCAAGAAGTACTCCCCTCCCGATAATCTCGGGACAAGTCCGTATTTTGAGCGTTTTGAGCCTTATTATTGTTTTGCGTAGCAAAAAAATAAGCAATTGTCGCCACGAGTGCAGAAACAAAACTCAATAATATCGCCGCGTGACCAATTTGACGGGGCAGTAAATGTTCGTTTAGATATTGAATATCAGGCATTTGAATATGAATTTTTTTTGTTAAATTGCTCACTTTCCTCGCAAAAAAGGGGAATGTGGTTCATTTTTCGGGCAAAGTCCGAAAAATGAACCACCTCTCTTTCTTTTCCGAGCGAAGCGAGCAATAGGCAAGTAGCTACTTATTCTTTTTTCTTCTTCATATAAATCTCCTCGTCTTTGTACTTCGACGGGCATTTCATCAAGACTTCATTTGCCACAAACGCCTCGCCCTGCATGTCGCCTGTCACAACAACCTGCTCCGACAATTCAAAATCTTGTGGCTTTGGTTTCAACAAATTGACCAAAACTTCTTTGCCATTTGTATCTTTCAGATAAAACGTAAACAAATTGGGATTCACAACGGGGTCATACACCATTGGTTTGTCCTTGATGAGTTTTCCAGCCACTTTTACTTTGTTCGATGCCGTTGTCGCATCTTTGAATGTGGCATAGGTGGAAATATCTTTAGCCTGCATCGTCAATGCAGCAACGCCTCCCGCCAAAACGAGTAAAGCAACGATATGAATGGGTTTCATTGTTTTTTGTTTTTAAGATGATAAAAAGGTTGTCACTACTTAGTTATTGTTTGCTTCTATTGTTTGCTTCGTTCACAAAAGAGGGAAACGTGGTTTATTTTTCCGCGACCAAAATGAGCAATAACTTAAGTAGTTACCTTAACACGCGAAACGCCACAAAGTTACATCGCAAAACAGATAAATTTAGTGACTTTAATCAATAGTATGTGATTATTTAGAATGAAACAAAAAAACGGCTTGCTCCATTAGAATCATGAAATACACTTAGTAATTGATGTTACGCAGAGCCGTAGGCTCGACCTATTTTGTAGCGGCGGATTTCAATCCGCCGAAAACGTCTATACCTTTTCATTAAGAGCCGTAGGCTCGACCCATATCTATATGCACCGAGCCTACGGCTCTTAAATAGTAGGGTTAACTTTCGGCGGATTAAAATCCGCCGCTACAAAATCGTTCATGCCTACGGCATTTTCAGCATATATGCATAACATCAGTAATAACAGATTTAAGCCTTTGTATTGACACGTATTTAAGATTTCAAATTTCAATAGGTTGCAAAATCGTATGGCGTACCTTATTTTTATTCAATTACTTATGAATAATTTTAGCGTGTGCGCTCTAAAATTATCCGTTGATAAGTGTCCTAAATCAATTCTTTCAATTTGAATTTGACGTGTATTTTTTGTCCGTGTCTAAGCAAAGTCAAGCGAATAGTTTTACCAATTTTTCCTTGCAATTTGTCATTCATTGTGCTTAGTGTGTGCAGTCGAGCAGGCAACCAATTGATTTTAACAATCTCATCGCCTATTCGTATATCTACGTTACTGGCAGGAGAATTTTCTAAAATATCTTGTACGAGAAACTGTTTTAGATTTGCCCCACTTGTTATCAATGAGAGTCCGCTACGGTCGTAAGTGAAGGTATTTTTAAAATAGCGGTTGGCTTGGACATACATTTTTTCTTTAGTAAAATCTATAATCATATTGAAGCGTGTGAGTATCTCGCTGCCTATCAGACCATTTCGATGATTGATAAAAGAAGAGTCGGAGAGTTGACTCAATTGGTGAAAATTGCAAACAGGCGCAACCAACCGATGTCCCCCAATTTCAATATCGCGAATACGCCCGACCACACCTTCTATATCGCCGCCAAGCCCCATTCCAATACTGCCTCGAATGGTCTGAGATGGCAAAACCAAACCCGGGGTAGAGTATGTGTGCAGGAGCATAGAAAGCGATGCACCCGTATCAACGAGCAATTTTAGTTGCACCGTTGAGTCTGATTGAATATGCGCGGCAGCTACCATATAAGGCTTTGAACGGGTGATTTCAATGGGAAATTCGTCGTATTTTCGATGGTCAGAAGGCTTAAATACTGAGGGGTCATAAATGGTCATCACTTGTTTCACAAAATCAAATTTTACGACAAAACCTCTGAATATTTCTGCGCCAAGCACGCCATGTACTTCCAGTCCAGAAAAACGGTCGAAATGTAAATAGTCATCATCGAGTACGAGAATGTCTTTTTCAAATGTAATATTGGTCAGTCCAAGCGTCACTTTTCGGGCAATGTGGGCAATGATTTGTGTCCGCATATCCGTTCCCATGAGCGTAATTGTGCGCTCAAAAGGTATATCAAGCAGCGTTGTGATTTCTTTTTTCGTTAGTAGCGTATGCTCCGCTCCTGTGTCCACTATAAAACGAAGGGGTAGAAAATTTTGTAGCAAAACTTTGACAATGATAAAATTATCTTGCCTTTCAAAAGGGATTTCTACTTTTTTCGCGCCTTTTGCCATGAGTACCCCTGGCATCTGAGCGTTTGCGGCGTTTAAGTACGTCAGTAGGGTTATTATTAGTATAGTAATATTTTGTCTTAGAATGATAAGGAAGATTTCAAATTTTAAGAGTTCACGGCAATTACGCATATCAAATTTGGAATAATTACCCCCCTCAGTAGTGCGTTTTATAAACATTTTTAAACTACTGTACACTTTTGCTCGCTTCGCTCGCAAAAGAAGGGAAGATGGTTCGTTTTTCGGGCAAAGCCCGAAAAACGAACCACTTTTCCCCCTTTTTTGCGAGCGAAGCGAGCGCGGGCTAAGTAATTACAACATTTTTAAACTACTGTACACTTTTGCGAGCGAAGCGAGCAAAAAAGGGGGAAAAGTGTATAGTAATTTAACATTTTGACACTACGTGTCATTAAAAGTCCAAATCTTAATGACACGTAGTGTCAAAATGTTTATAATAAAAGTGCATTTCAACCCTTTTCGCATGACACGTAGTGTCAAAATGTTGATTTTTCACCCTCTAAAAAGATGTGGGTAATGGACAGGATTTTAAACCCACGTCAGATTGTAACTGATTTAAAATCAATTAATTGTATTTAAATTTTAATTCTAAAGTAATTACTTAGGAACGCGAAATAAATAAAAGCGCGTTTTACTGGCTCCCGATGAAGGTCGGGACAAGTTCTTTCTCGCTTCGCTCGAAAATCGCCCTCAGAGAATTTTTTTAGGGCGAGGGTGTATTTTTTGCCTAAAAATCGAAGATTTTTAGGCAAAAAATACACCCTCGCCCTGATAGATTTCTTTTTCGCGAAGCGAAAAATAGAAAATCTCAAAACGCGCTTTTATTTATTTCGCGTTCCTTAGTCACGCGCTCTCCCGAATTCCTTCGGGAGAGCTATGGTCTAAGTAATTACATTCTAAAAATATATAAAACGCACTACTCAGTATATTAGCAGTTTTCGACTAAAAATAGCTTAAAATTGGCAAATATACTGAGGGGGTCAAGTTGCACATTATCAATGATACTTTCTACAAATTTATGCAAACGACAAGATTTTATATTTTTTTTATGCCTCTCTCACTCAAAAAAACAAAAACCAGCTCATTTTTATCGTGTAAACGAAGCGGACGCGTGAGTACAGGAAAAAATATTTTCAAGTACTTGGCATATTCAAAACTTGTATTACTTTTGTCCTACCTTTATGGAGGTAGAAAGTCGTAATGGAAGAATTAAATTTCGGAAAAAAGAATATAAAAAAAAAAATCTGTAAGGAAAGTGTATAATCACAAACATATTTATACATTTGCCCTGTACTAAGTTTACGCATTACACGGAGTTATCTATAATGTATAAAAATTAATTGAATCATACCTAATTATACCCAATATTTTACTGTTTAACGTTACAAAACACACACCGCATTAGAAGAAACAATATATCCCTACTTTGATTTTTTTTGGCAAAAAACAACGACTTACGCACTATTGGTTTTCCTAATTTCAAAGCTACAAAAGGGATACTTTCACATAAGCATATTTTTTTAAATCTTTTTTTTATAACTAAACAACAAGAATGTATGAAAATTAAGGTCAACTTTAAGAGTTTCATGCTGTTGGCATTGTTCACAGTTTTGAGCAATATCGCCTTTGCCCAACGTGCCGTTACGGGTATCGTTAAGGACGCAGACACAGGTGAATCGCTCGTAGGTGCATCAGTTGTTGTGACTGGTACTACGAAAGGAACACTTACCGATTTGGACGGTAAGTACGAACTTCAAGTGTCTGCTGACGCAGCGTCACTTACGTTCTCTTACACAGGCTATTCTAACTTGACGATTGCTATTGGCGCGTCAAAAGTTATCGATGCCAATTTGAAAGGCGGTTCGATCCTCGAAGCCGTACAAGTCGTCGGTTACGGTACTGTCAAGAAAAAAGACGCTACTGGTGCTGTCAACACTATCACTGAAAAAGACTTCAACCGTGGTGTTATCACCTCGCCAGAGCAGTTAATGCAAGGTCGTGTTGCGGGTGTTCAAGTATCACAAGCAAGCGGTGAGCCGGGCGGTGGTATCAACGTCCGTATCCGTGGTACGTCTTCAGTAAGAAGTGGTAACAACCCATTGTTCGTTGTGGACGGTGTGCCGTTGAGTGGTGACGAAACTAGCGCAAGTGGTGGTAACACATCAATTGGTTCTTCGGCTGCTAAAAACCCGCTTAATTTCTTGAATCCAGACGATATTGCGAGCATTGACGTGTTGAAAGACGCTTCTGCTACGGCTATCTACGGTTCGCGTGGTGCAAATGGTGTTGTTTTGATTACAACGAAAAGCGGTAAATCAGGCAAAGGAACGCTTGATTATGGCTATTCTTTGGGTTCAAGCACTATCACAAAGCGTTACGATTTGTTAAGCCCAACTGAATTTGTTGCTGCCGCAGGTGCATCGAAAAACTTGGGTGGTAGCACAGATTGGCAGAATGAAATTTTCCGTACTGCTGCAACACACCAACACAACTTGTCTTTTGGCGCAGGTGACCAAGCGGGTGCTTACCGTTTCTCTTTGGGTTATTTGAACCAAGATGGTATCGTTTTGAACTCAAACGTTAAGCGTTACAATGCACGTTTCAACGCTGACCGTAAGTTTTTGGACAACAAATTGAAAATGGGTATTCAAGCGACTATCGCTAACAACCTTGACCAAGGCGTGCCAATTTCTGACAATGGTGGTTTTGAAGGTGACTTGTTGGGTTCTGTATTGAAATCAAACCCAACTATGCCTGTTTACAAAGCAGGTACAGACACTGTAACGCAGTTGTCAACTGCTGAACCAAATCCAATGGCTTATATTGTCCACACAAGAGACTTAACTAAGACATTGAGAACTTTGGGTAACATCAGTGCTGAATACCAAATCATGGATGGTTTGTCATTCAAAACAGTTCTCGGTTTTGACCGTTCAAACTCTAATCGTACATCTGCTTACTCTCCAGCATTGCTTGTTGCGGGTATTTCTGGCAATGGTCGTCGTATCACACAAAACATTGGTGTTAACAACTCGTTGTTGGAAAGTTATTTGACTTATACCAAACAATTCGGTTCTATCGGTTTGAACGCAATGGGTGGTTATTCTTACCAAAAGTTTGACCGTTTGGGTGATGGTTTGATTGCTGTTGGCTTTAGAGAAAACAGCTTAGACCTTATCATGAACAATGCAGCAAGTGTAGATGCTAAAGCAGGTAAAATTGCACCTTTCAATTCTTACAATACTGTTGATGAATTACAATCTTACTTTGGTCGTTTGAACTTCAACATCAGCGAAAAATATTTGGTAACAGCTACTTTGCGTGCGGACGGTTCTACAAAATTCGGTCCGGGCAAGCAATATGGTTACTTCCCGTCTTTTGCTGCTAAATGGCGTTTGATTGAGGAGAGCTTTATTCCTAAAAATATCTTCTCTGACTTGAGCCTTCGCGTAGGTTATGGTGTTACAGGTAATCAAGAAATTCCTCACAACTTGTACGATTCAAGAAATCGTTATGGTAACTGGACTATTGACAACGACAAAAACGTAAATGGTGGTAGCTTTGACAACGTATCATTCAACAATCCTGATTTGCAGTGGGAAACAACATCTGCTACAAATGTGGGTATTGACTTCGGTTTTGCAAACAACCGCGTTTCTGGTTCATTAGAAATTTATGACAAAAATACATCGAAATTATTGATTCAAGTAACTTCTGCACAACCTGCTTTGTCGCCTTTCGTTTGGAAAAACTTAGACGCTATCGTAAACAACAAAGGTGTTGAATTGGCATTGAACGTTGTAGCGGTAAGCACTAAAGATTTCCGTTGGGATATTTCTGGTAACATTGCTAACAACAGAAACGTTGTTAAAAACTTTACAGGTTTGATTAATACAGGTGAAATCAATGGTCAAGGTTTGACGGGTGCGTTTGCGCAACGTATTGCACAAGACCAACCTTTGTTCGCTTTCTTCTTACGTGATTTCGGTGGTTTTGATAAAGATGGTAACTCTCTTTATCCTGCTGGTGACTTCCAACAGTTCCTTGCTGGTGGTGGTGGTGGTTTGAGCAAAAGCCCACTCCCTACACTTACGGGTGCTTTCAACACGAACCTTAAGTACAAAGATTTTGACTTAGGTTTGGCGTTTAACGGTGTTTCTGGTAACTACATCTACTCAAACACTGAAAATGCTTACTTTACAGCAGGTGCTTTGGCAAATGGTCGTAACGTAATCAAGTCAGTTGTTGGTAACGGCGAAGGTGCATTGAACGCTCCTGACGTTTCTACACGCTTCTTAGAAAGCGGTGCTTTTTTGCGTTTCCAAAACCTTTCTTTGGGTTACAATGTTAAATTGAACTCAACTAAAGTTTCAGGCTTGCGCGTGTATGTTACGGGACAAAATTTGGCTACTTTCACTAAATATACTGGTCAAGACCCAGAAGTTAGCACCAATAAAGCAATTAATGGTGTACCTTCTTTTGGTATTGATTACACAGCATATCCGAGAGCACGCACTTGGACAGTTGGGGCAAATATTTCCTTCTAATTTTTTTTAAAGTACAAAACAAATTTAGAGATGAAAAATTTCTTAAATCCTAAGTTCTTAGTTGCAGGTGCAATGGCGTTGGCTATCGGTGCTTGTACGGACTTAAAATTGACTGAGCAAGACTCAGTCGTTCTTAAATCAACAGGCGGTTTTGCGAAAGTAGATCCTACTAAATTCTTGGCATCTGCTTACACAGATTTGGGTATCTTTCCTGACCAAGCCAACGTGTATGCTTTGACAGAACACGCTTCTGACGAGATGATTCCACCAACGCGTGGTGTGGACTGGGGAGATAACGGTGTTTGGCGGACTTTGGACGCCCACACTTGGGACCCTACCCACTCTTGGAACAACAACGCTTGGAATCAATTGCACGGTCGTGCTTTCCGTTGCAACCAAATTTTGGCATCTGACCCATCTGCTGCACAAGCGGCAGAAGCAAAATTCTTGCGTGCTTTGTACATGACTTACGCAATGGATTTCTGGGGTCAAGTTCCTTTCCGTGAAGTGACTCAAGGTGTTGATGACAACCCGAAGGTTATGACACGCAGCGAAGCATTTGATTTTATCGTAGCAGACTTGAAAGCAGCTTTGCCCGGCTTGCCTAAAGGTGGTCCGAAAGCGGAAAACCCTAAAGCAACACAAGCAGCAGCAAACTTGTTGTTGGCGCGTTTGTTCTTGAACAAAGCAGTCTATAAAGCAGCAGCTCCGGCGGCTTCTTATACGTTTAACGCGGCGGACATGAACGAAGTTGTTAAGTATTGTGATGCAGTAACGGCTGATGGTTACTCTTTGGAGAAGAACTATTTTGATGCTTTCACGGCAGCAGCTAAAACTGAAACTATTTTGACATCGCCTGAAGGTTCTCCTTCAAACCGTTGGTACATGACTTTGCACTATGACCAAGACCCGTCTGGTTGGAATGGTTTTACAACTATTGCAGACTTCTACGGCAAATTTGCAACTGGTGACCAAAGAAAAGGTTTCGATGCGAAGAAAGACGGCAGTGCTAACGCTGGTATTGGCTTAGGTTTCTTAGCTGGTCAGCAGTACAAAAACGACGGTACTGTATTGGTTGACTCACGCTCTAAAAAACCATTGTCATTCACGCCAGATGTGCCTCTTGCAGGTGCAGCTACAGACAAAGGTATCCGTGTTATCAAGTATCACCCTGCTACTGCGGGTAAGTACATTATCTTCCGTTATGGTGACGCTGTAACGATGAAAATGGAAGCGCAATGGAGAGGTGGTACAGGTGGTGCAGCAGGTGCTTTGGTGACTGCCAACGCTTTGCGTGCTGCTCGCGGTACAACTGCCACGTCATTGCCAGCATTGACAGCTCTTACTGCTGATGTTGTTGCTGACGAACGCGCTCGTGAAATGTATTGGGAAGGTGTACGTCGTATGGACCAAATCCGTTTTGGTACGTTCCACACACGTCCAGAAGTTGTAAACAAAGACGTTGCGCGTTGTTTATACCCAATCCCTGCTGACGCGGTGTCTTCTAATCCTAACTTGAAGCAAAATCCTGGTTATTAATTTTCGTAGAGACGCGATGCGTCTCGGCGTAATAAAAAAGATAGAGTGCCTTAGCAATAAGGTACTCTATTTTTTTTGTATTACTGAAGTAGAGAAGCGACGCATCACATCTCTACTCACTTCGCTCGTGCGAAAGGGAGAAAGTGGTTTATTTTTCGGCAAAGCCGAAAAATATTACAAAAATCTTTTCATACAATATAAACCATGGGTCTTCTAAAATTGAATTTTTCGATATATCATGTCCATATCAATCGAACAATCAAGAGATTTAAGCAATACGGAATCCGTTATTGACGTATATCGTTTTTCGCGCCAAAGGTCGGGTTCTTCCTTAAAACGGGTTTCAACACGACATTTTTTTTGGTCAATTAAAACATATTCTTTGAATGAATCTAAGGTTTTGTATTCATCAAATTTGGTTGTTCGGTCATATTTGCCCGTACTTTTTGACAAAATCTCTACAATTAACACGGGATTTACCAGCAATACCTGATTTGTGTCGTAATACTGAGGGGTCTCGCATACGACTAAAACATCGGGATAGAGGCTGAAATTAAGTTGCGGCAAATAGACCAACTGTTGGCTATTGAAAATAGCCGACATTTTTTACTCCTTTTTCAAAAATCATGCTTTTTCAAAAAAAACAGTTTTAAGGCTGTTTCGCGCTCGCTTTGCGCGCACTTCACGCTTTCGTCCACTCATTCACGAAAATCGTGACGGCGTTTAGCCTCTGTCTCAAGGGCTTTTTGAACCTTTTGTACCACAATGGCGGCATTAGGGCTTTTTAAAATGCGTTCTGCCAAATCGTTTATTTTTTTTAATTTTTAACAAAAGTAAGATTTTTTATTTAAAAAACTAAGGCTCTTTGACAATTTTAGCATCAGCAAAAGAACCCCCTCAGTAAAACAGTCTTTGACGCTAACAAAGGTTAAACAGGCACAAGCGTAAACCGCCAAAACCCAACACCAAAATTGATATAAATCACCATGCGTGTTTCCGTCAATTCTTTGATTTGGTAGGTGACAGTCGCTTGTGGGGTTTGTGCCAATGCGCCATTGGCTATTTTGTACAAGCCCAAATATGCACCCGTACCAATCAATTTGAGTTCGGTTGGGCTTATTGTAAAATTGCGGGCAGTAGCGTCGCCCCACGCTTTGTACGCCGCAGGTAAAGCCGATGTGGGTTGGCAACCAATAGACAAGCCCATAGCAGCAGGAAAAGGCGTACCTGCTTCTTCATCTGCCCAAAAATCGCCATTGCTGATGTATTTGAACGTGCCGTCAGCGCTGAACGAATATTCGTCGTTGTACATGCACGGACGTTTTGAGATGTCTCCTTCTGGAATTGCCCACCAAGTTGTACCAAAATTGGCATCTGGACCTACCCACAAAGAGCTTGCTTCGGGAGCAAGTTTCCATTTTTTAGTGCCGCAATTGGTGAGCAATTTGATATTGCCCGTACACGCCGATAGGTCGTCTTGCAACACGTTTATATCTTTCGTAATTGTTCCCATACCGCCTTTTCCGAAGGCATTTAAGGTCACTTTGTACGTGCCTTTGCGCGGATAGACAGCAAGCACGACGGTACTATCTGCGGTCGTGCCGTCACCTAAATCCCATTTTTGGAGGAATGAACCAACAGTTTTATTGGTCAAGGTGAATTTATTGGGATTTGCCGTAGGTGTCACATCAAAAGCGGCGGTCGGCGACGTGCCAATGTCTATGGTGTCGTCAACTTGGGGTTTGCACGCCATGACGAGAAATAGAGCGATGATTGAGGTATATAAAATTGAGCGCATGTTTTATATTTTATATTTTTAATTTGTAATTATTTAGCTACGTACCTTTTGCTTGCACAACGACAGGAAAAGAGGTGGTTCATTTTTCGGCAAAGCCGAAAAATGAATCACATTTCCTCTTTCTCGCGCGAGCGAAGCGAGCGCGAGAAACAAACCACACCTTTTAGTAGCCCACATTTTGTTTAAACCCACCTTGCATAATATCTATTTCACTCTGAGGAATGGGCAATAGTTCATGCTTATTGGTTTTAAAACCTTGTCCTGCCAAAATAGTTGCAGCTTTATTTGTCCGCAACAAATCCCAAAAACGCATCCCCTCAGTAGCCAATTCAAGGCGGCGTTCGGCGTAAATATCTTCCAATAAAACGGTGCCTGCTGATGTTTTTGCGGGTAAAGCCACACGGCTACGGACACGGTTCAAGTAAGTTTGGGCTTTGGCATCGTTGCCACTTCGGTTGAAACATTCAGCCGCCATGAGCAGCACATCAGCCAAACGAATTTCTTTAATATTGTAGCCCCAATTTAAAGCGGGTTCGCCCGAAGTGACTTTAAAAGCCGCGAGTGGCGCGTATTTTTTAATAAAATAATCTGTATTCTGATAGCCCGCCGTGTAAGATGCGCCCGATGCTTTCAAGGCTTTGCCATCAATGACGGTTGCTGAAAAACGCGGGTCATTTTGCATGAAATTCACCAAATCTAAAGAAACGGGGCAGAAACTCCAGCCATTTGCGTAAACCGCACCCACAAAATCACGTATTCCGCAAAACTGAACGTCTTTGTTGCCTTCATTGCCGTCAATGCCATTGCCATTTAAGCCTGTTCCCCAATCGCCTTTGCGGTTGCCTGAACAATGTATTTCAAAAATGGATTCTCTGCCAAATTTATTGTCGGGTTTGAAAATATCCGCGTAATTTTTTTCAAGCGTGTAATTATTTGAATTGATAACTTCTTCAAATAGTGTAGCCGCTTCATTCATGCGGCTTGTAGTGTTTTGGAACAAAATGACTTTACCCAAAAGAGCCTTCGCCGCGCCTTTTGTGATACGTCCCAATTCATCGGCAGATACTGTTTCTGGCAATTGTGTCGCTGCAATCGCTTCTTTCAAATCTTTTTCAATTTGAGCATAAACTGCCGCAGGTGTTGATTGCACTTGTTTGTAAATCACATCTGCACTCGGCGTTGCCGTTACCAAAGGCACATTGCCAAACCAACGCACCAAGTCGAAATAATAATAAGCACGCAGAAACTTAGCTTCGGCTATATAGCGGGCTTTTTTATTGGGTGTTAAGCCCGTAATACCCGTGCCTTCGGATTTTTCAATCACTAAATTCGCCCGATAAATACCTGTGAAATTTTTTGACCACAAACCCGATTGAGGACCCAAATTCGGGTTCATCGTGAATCCGTCATAAGCCACCCAATTGGGTTGGTCGGAAGCATCAGAACCGCCCGCGTGCGTGTCATCACTTGCCGCGTTGAGTAAGCCCATTTTCATCGTGAATCCCGTTGAAAATCCCAATGGGTCGTAAGCCGCCACCAAGCCTTGAAAAACCTCGGCTTCGGTTTTGTAGAAATTGCTTTCTAAAACCGTCCCGCGTGGTTGAAGGTCTATGATGTCTTTGGAACAAGACATTGTGCTTAGAATAGTGGCAAAAATGATTAATAGTTTATGCTTTGACATATTTATTTTATTTAATGGGTTACACGTTCGGGGAGCTTTTAAAGCTGTGCAAACCCCATAAATCTTGAATCTGTAGGATTCATACGTTTGTAGATAAATCACCCAAAATAATCGTTAATCTCCCGAATCCGTAGGATTCGCACGTTAAATAGCCGCTTAAAACGTGCGAATCCTACGGATTCGAGAACATAATTTTAACATTTTCTATCTATAAACGTATGAATCCTACGGATTCAAAACTTATGGTGTATGCACAGCTTTTAAAGTTCCCCCAACGTCGTTTTCCTTCAATTTTTGATTCAAAAATGCTTTTTTACTGAGGGGGTATTTTTACACGTTCGGGGAACTTTAAAAGTTCCCCGAACGTCGTTTAAAACCCTGCACTCAAACCAAACATAAACGACCGTGCTTGTGGATAAAAACCTCTATCAATCCCAAAGCTATCTCCGCCGATTTCGGGGTCGAAACCCGTATATTTGGTGAATGTTTTGAGATTATTGCCCGACACATATACCCGCAATCTTGTTAAGCCGACTTTCGACGTTATAAAATTCGGTAGCGTATAACCGATTTGTAGGGTTTTAATGCGGAAAAATGCGCCATCTTCTACGTAAAAATCGGAACTTCGGCTAAAATTTTGGTTCGGGTCGCCCATGACCAAACGCGGATAGGTTGTAGAACTGCCTTCACCTGTCCAACGTCCGAGTGCATCGGCGGTCATATTGGCGGTAGAAATATCGAATCGGCGGGTGGCTTTAAATATCTGATTGCCGCTTACGCCTTGACCAAACAGCAAGACATCAAAATCAGAGTAAGCTGCTCTTAAATTGAAACCATACGTCAAACTTGGGGTGGGGTCGCCGATTTTAGTGCGGTCGTCGGCATTGATGATGCCGTTACCGTCTAAATCTGCGAAACGAAAATCACCGGGTTTCGCGTTGGGTTGAATAACTGCCCCGTCTTTGCTTTTGTAGCTATTGACTTCGGCTTGATTCTGAAATATACCCTGCGTTTGATACCCGTAGAAATAACCAAAGGATTCACCCACTTTTGTCCGCGTGATTTCTAAATTTTGTGGGCTAAAAGTTTGTCCCACGATAAATTTCTTTTCTGGACCTAAATCCGTTATCTCATTGCGAATAAACGACACATTTCCCGCGAGATTCACGGCAACTTTGCCAATTTTTTTATCGTAACCCAACTCCAATTCAAGTCCTTTATTTGACAAACTTGCTACGTTGCCTACGGGTCCATTGTTGCCAAGCCAATCGGGTACTCTTATATCGAGCAACATGCCTGATGTGATTTTTTGGAACACATCAAGCGTCAAACTAACATTTTTGAACAGTTTTGCGTCGAAGCCCAAGTTGGTTTGCGTGGTGCGTTCCCATCTCAAATCGGGATTTGCAATCGCATTGGGACTGATACCGTTGTACAATTGGTCGGCTGTGCCAAACGTGTAATTTCGACCACCGCCAACGGTGGACACATAGCGGAAATCGCCAATTTTATCATTGCCATTCACACCCCAGGAGGCACGAATTTTTAAGAAATTAATGGGTCTTATGTTTTTAATAAATTCTTCTTCTGATAAAACCCAACCCATAGAAACAGAAGGAAACGTTCCAAATTTGTTGTTTGTGCCAAAACGCGGTGAGCCGTCTTGCCGCAACAAAGCCGTTAAAAGATATTTTCCTGCGTAATCGTAGTTAATTCGTCCGAAATAAGACAAAGTTGCGCCATCGTATTCAAAACCGCCGTAGTTTTGGTCAGCTTGAACCGATGCAAAATTGAGCGATGCGTCTTTGATATTGGACACGGGCATATTTTGAACGCTGCCCGTTACATTTTCGCCGTGATTTTTATTTGCTTCTTGACCCACAAGTGCCGAAAAATTGTGTTGTCCAATCAACTTTGAATAAGACAGTGTATTGTTCCAAATCCAATACAAACCTCGACTTTGACTGCGGTTGTAGGAAGTAACATCTGACCGATTTGCGGCATTGAGGTAGTAAATGGGTCTGAAATTATTGGCACCCCAAAACGCAATATCTGCCCCGTAAGTTGAGCGAAATTTCAATCCCTTGATAGGTTCGACTTCCACAAAAGCATTGGTGACAATTTTATCTGCCCAACTATAACCCTGACTCACGGCAATTGCCGCCGCAGGATTGAGGATTTCAGAGCCAACGTATTTGGAAATACCGTAAGGAATACCGTCTTCATTGCGCACAACAGCGAAATTTTTGAAGATATTGCCGCCCAATACTGAGGGGTCTGTTTCGAGCAAAGGTGTAATCGGATCCATGTTTACAGCACGGCTCAAAACACCCCCATATTCACTATTGGTTGACGAGCCTCTTGCCGATACTTTTGTGTAGCCAAGCGTTGTGCCTATGCTGATGTAATCGTTGAGTTTGTGCGTAGAATTGATACGCGCCGTGTAACGCTCCCAAGCCGATTGAGGCGAGGCAACAATACCTGTTTGGTTGTAATAACCCAAAGAAGCATAATATTTTGATTTTTCAGTACCAACTGAAATGCCCAATTCGTGGTTTTGAACGGGGGCGGCTTGATTGAAAACCGCGTCTTGCCAGTCCGTTCCAACGCCAAACTGAGCAGGATTTTTAAAAAGAATTTCTCCTTTTGAGGCAACCGAAGCCTCATTCATAAGTGTTGCATATTGGGTGGCATTGAGTAACGTCAATTTGCGGGCAGGGGCTTGTTGACCCATGTACATATTGTAGGTAACGGCAACTTTACCCGCTTTTCCTTGCTTCGTTGTGACGATAATAACACCAGAAGCGGCTCTTGCCCCGTAAATTGCCGCCGAAGCTGCATCTTTTAGAACTTCAATGGATTCAACATCGCCTTGATTCAAGTAGTCAATGCCCCCCGTTACAGGCACACCGTCCACAACAAAAAGAGGGTCGCTGCTGCCTTTTGTGATAGAGGTTGTGCCACGAATCCGAATAGTTGCGCCTTCGCCGGGTTGACCAGAACCCATAGACACAAAAACACCTGCCGTTCGTCCCGACAATGATTGTTCGATGCGCGGTACAGGCATATTGTCCAAATCCGAACCTTTTACTTTGGCAATTGCACCCGTTACGACGGCTTTGCGCTGCGTACCGTAACCAACCACGACGACCTCATCAAGTGTGGCATCGCTTTCTAAAGTTATGTTTAGGGTTTGTCTGTTGCCTACGACCACTTCTTGGGCTTTGTAACCCACAAAAGAAACCAGCAATACAGCTTTGGGGCTGCTGACAGACAAAGAATAATTCCCGTCAATGTCGGTGATAACGCCATTGGTCGTTCCTTTTTCAAGTACAGAAGCCCCCAGAAGTGGCTCTTTGCCGTCGCTGATTGTGCCACTTAGCTTTATCGCTGATGTTTGGGCAGTTATTTGACTGAAAAGAAATAGAAGAAATAGGGAAAGGAATAGGTGATTTTTAGTTTTTTTCATGCATTTCAGCGTTAAGTATTTGATAGAATTTGAAACCATACATAAAATCTAAACTGCTGGTTTTCGCGCTCGCTTCGCTCGCGCGAAGGGGGGAATGTGGTTCATTTTTCGGGCAAAGCCCGAAAAATGAACCACCTCTCCTCCTTTTACGCGAGCGAAGCGAGCGCAAAAATGCCTTTTAATGCGTATTTTGAATTTATGTATGGTTTCAAATGATAGAATAGGAGTAAAATACTTAGGAATTAAAACAAATATAATATTCCAGCAATTTCCGCTTTGGGGTTTTCGGGGCGGCGTAGCTGCCTAATCTTGGTAATATTCAAAGAAAAAAAGTATCCCAAAGCGGTGTAACCGCTAAACTCCCTGTTTCGCGGTTACACCGCATCAAAAAGTAGTGGCTTACCTTTTAATATTACCGAGATTAGGCAGCTACGCCGCCCCGAAAATTCCAAAGCGAAAATTGCTGGAAGTATTCAATTACATTATGCAAAGTATTGAAAATCAATTTATTGCCTTTTAAAATTTAAAATTTTTATCGTGCTACTACAATCTTCTCAGTTTGTACAGTCGCGCCAACGCGCACGCTAACGACATAGATACCCGCAGAAAGATTTTTTGTAGCAATAGCGTGGGTTAAAGCCGCGCCATTTGTTGCTACTGCTTGGCTATACACCGCTTGACCCGATACAGAAGAAAGCGTGATGTGTGCCGTTTCTTTTACTTGTTCGGTCAAATTAAGGGTGATAGAAGCGTCAGATACTGAGGGGGTAACGGTGAACAAGTTTTTCGCAAAAGTGAGGTCATTTGTACCCACGCTCGTTTTGAAAAAATAAATATTGTCCATAAAAGCCGTTGCACCACCAAAAGGCACGCTTTCAAACTTAAATTGACCAATTTTAGCCATGTTAATGCTTGTGAAAGACGATAATGGAATGTTAAGACTGTTCCAACCCGATAGAGTAGGGGTCAAAGTCACGGCTTGTTCTACGGTAGGCGCAGGATTTGTGTTGATTAAAAAGAGTTTGAATGACGTGATATTGGGTGTCCACAAATCAATATGCAAATAATTCATGGTCGAAACATTGAGGTCTCCCGTGAATTGAACGCCTTGATAATTGAGGTTTGCATATTTTTTGGTGGAGTCATTGGCAACCAAAACATCAGTTACGATTGTGCTTTGTCCCCAATTTGGAAACCAATCAATGCCCGTTACATTTGTGTAAGGCTTGCTGTACAAGGAAATAACGCTCGTTGCGGGGCGGGTTGGCGTGGGTGCTGCCATTGTTGGTGCGCTTGCCGCCGTTACATTGACAGTCAAAGTACCCGTTGCTGTTACTGCGCCTAATCTTGCCGTGATAGCACTTGTTCCCGCGCTTACTGCTGTACCTACACCCGTTGCACTAACAGTTGCTACGGCAGGCGTTGAACTGGTGAATGTAAAATAGGCTTTAGCAGGTACTAATTTTACAGATGCGCCATTTACAGGGAAAGTACAAGTTAAACCACTTGCTTCAAAAACATCGCCTATACTTTTAGCAATGGTTTCTGTTGCAATAGAAGCGGTTGGCGTACCTACTACGGTTGCGGCTAAGTTTTCGTATTGGATATTGTCCAACCAAATGGTGTAAGCACCTTCGTCTGAGCCTTCCGCAAAATGGAATAAGCCTGTTTCTGCCGATAATTTTGCAGGAACAGGAATTGGAATAATCACTTTTGTCCAAGTTGTTGTGACGGCAACTTTTTCCAATTCTGTTGCGTAGGTGGTGGTTGCTGCGCTATTGCCCAAGCCTGATACGTTCAACGTTTTTGCCGCGCTGCCTTTAATCCAAAAAGAAACCGCATTGTAAGTTGACAAATTTTGAGCTGTTGCAGCTACGAACGCGCCACCCGTGTAGCCAGTTGCAGGCACAACAATTTTGAGCGATGCTGTACCCGATTGATTAACCGTATTGTCAACGGTTACGTCATTGATTGAGCCACCGAAGGCAGAAAAAGTTACGCCCATTGCGTAAGCATCGGTGAAAATCGGTGCTTGTGCAGAAAGGTGTGTCGTTGCAAACAGCACCAATGAAAGTGCGAGGGAGGTAAAGATTTTCGTCATTTTTAATGATGATTTGTGTGAATGAAATAATTGAGAAGTGGGCATAACCTAAAAACATCGTTTTTTGATTAAAAACAGATGTTTTGCGCGCGCTTCGCTCGCGCAAAAGGGAGGAGACGTGGTTCGTTTTTCGGCTTCGCCGAAAAACGAACCACATTCCCCCTCCCTTGCGCGAGCGAACCGAGCGCGAGATGCAAAAAACGCTTTTAGGTTATGCCCATCCCTCAATGAAATAATTAAAATATTATTTTTGAGCGCGAAAATGAAATGAGTACCGAAAAGGACACCCCGTCAGTTTATTCGAGATTATTAATTTGATGCAAGTTCTTTCAAAAACTTGCGGTTTCAAGTCATCTTTTTTCGTAATTACTTAGATTATTGCTCGATTTATATGCAAAAAAATAAAATATGATTCGTTTTCTTGTCGTTGTGCGGGCAAAAAACACGTAGCTAAACAGTTGCAAGAATAATATGAAATTGAGGTGTGATTTTGAAAAATTCTAACTCGTTAGCGAAATTTCGCCACAATGGACAAATGTACAATGAAACATCTAAAATATTCAAAGTATTTAATATTTTTATTTGTAATTATTCAGCCCATAGCTCGCTTCCCTCGTGCGAGCGAAGCGAGCGTGTGACTAAGTAATTACTTGAGGGATGGGCATAACCTAAAAGCGTTTTTTGCATGTCGCGCTCGCTTCGCTCGCGCGAGGGAGGGGAATGTGGTTCGTTTTTCGGTGAAACCGAAAAACGAACCACGTCTCCTCCCTTTTGCGCGAGCGAAGCGCGCGCAAAACATCTGTTTTTAATCAAAAAACGATGTTTTTAGGTTATGCCCACTCCTCAAGTAATTACTTTCATTTTATTGAATACGATGTTTTTTTTGAAGACCGACATTCACATACCCCTTAGTAAAAAGAGGTGCGGTAGGCTTGTGATTCCTGCTGGTGCTGTTGTTCAAAATGATGCGCTTGATTTTAGGACAGCTATTCCAGCAGTACTCCCCTCAGTATTTTTTTAAATTTTGAGTAAAATATGCGTTCTATTGAGTAATTTTGCTCAATCTATTGAATAAAAATACTTAAGCTATTGAGTAATTGAGTTTAATTCATTGAGTAAAATAATTATTATGTTTCAACGTCCTCATTTTCAATTACTTACGAATAGACTAAGTGAGCCACGCGCCTTTATACAGGTACTCGCAGGTCCGCGTCAAGTTGGCAAAACGACACTTGCGCTACAACTGCTTACCCAAAGTGATTTTCCCAGTCACGACGTATCAGCCGATGGCGTTGTCAATGCCCATGCTGCTTGGCTCGACCAACAATGGGAGATTGCACGGCTTAAATGGCGACAATCGGGAGCTTCGGCGTTTATTTTTTCGATTGATGAAATTCAAAAAATTCCTAATTGGAGTGAAACCGTTAAAGCAAATTGGGATGCCGATACCCGCAATAATGTACCAATAAAATTGCTTTTGTTAGGTTCTTCGCGGCTTTTGATTCAACAAGGGCTTACAGAATCGCTTGCAGGGCGGTTTGAATTAACGTATATCAGTCATTGGTCGCTGTCTGAAATGGCGGCTACTTTTGGCTTTTCGGCGGAAGATTTTGTTTGGTTTGGCGGTTATCCTGGTTCGGCACGACTGATTGGCGATGAGTTTCGTTGGAAAAAATACGTCAGCGATGCGTTGATTGAACCAAGCATTTCACGCGATATTTTATCGCTTACCCGCGTGGATAAACCCGCCCTTTTGCGCCGTTTGTTTGAAATTGGTTGCCAATATTCAGGACAAATTCTGTCTTTTAATAAAATTTTGGGGCAATTATTTGATGCTGGTAATTCAACGACATTAGCGCATTATCTCAATTTGCTTGATTCGGCGGGCTTACTCGGCGGGGTCGAAAAATTTGCAGGTGATTTGATTCGGCAACGGCAATCGAGTCCTAAATTTCAAGTTCATAATACGGCACTTATTTCGGCAATTTTGCCTGAAACCCAAGCTCAATTGAGACAAATTCCCGATAAATGGGGGCGGCTTGTCGAGTCAGCTGTTGGGGCGCATCTGTTGAATTTTGCGAAGCAAGAGGATTATGAAGTGTTTTATTGGCGTGATGGCAACGATGAAGTGGATTTTGTTCTTCAGTATCGTGGTAAAACGGTCGCTATTGAAGTTAAAAGTGGTGCTTTGCGTCCTGTTTCAGGCATGAAAATTTTTCGTAGAAAATTCAATCCCGATAAAATACTACTCGTAGGTACAGGCGGGTTGCCATGGCAAGAATTTTTGACAATTAATCCAGTTTCTATTTTTTGAAAACTCATGTCAGCAAGTATTTAGTGCATGAAGCCCTAAGTTTTAGACACAACACACCTATCCTTTTGCTCGCGCAACGGACAGGAGAAGAGGTGGTTCATTTTTCGGCGAAGCCGAAAAATGAACCACATTCCCCCATCTACGCGAGCGAAGCGAGCGCGTAGTAAAGAGTCACTTTAAGTATCTAAAACTTAGGGCTTTATGCATTAGTACGGCTGCCGCGTGACGAAGAATCCGTTATTCTCGCTTTTCTGTTGGCATGGCATATTGGTGTTTGCTTCAACTGTTTTTATTTTCAGTGGTATTTTGCTTAACATATTGCTTTGGTGTCATGCCAAACCGTTGCCGAAAAAGTTTGATAAAATAAGAAGTATCGTTAATGCCAACTGCCCGACCAACTTCTGCAACCGACTTTTTACCCGTCTCTATCAAAACAACGGCGCGGTTCAAACGCTCTTGATTCACATAATTGAGTGGTGACTGCGCGTAGTTTTCTTTAAAATACCGATGTAAAGTAGGTTTTGAGACACCCGCTAACGTTACGAGTTCATCAATAGATATATTTTTTTCAAGGTTTTTTGGTAATTAATCTAAGTTTTGTGGTATAAAAACGCGGAACCTCGCCGCGTAAAAATCTAATGGATCGAGCCGTTTTTTTTGTTTAAAATTTGGGCTTTGCCCAAATTTTAAACAAAAAAAACGGCTCGATCCGAAAAAAACTCCCCGCGCCGCCGAAGGCGGCGCGTTTTGAATGACTACCACAAAACTTAGGTTAATTAGTGTAATTAGTGCCTGACTAAGTAATTGAGGGATGGGCATAACCTAAAAGCGTTTTTTGCATCTCGCGCTCGCTTCGCTCGCGCGAGAGAGGGGAATGTGGTTCGTTTTTCGGCTTCGCCGAAAAACGAACCACGTCTCCTCCCTTTTTTGCGCGCGCGAAGCGCGCGCAAAACATCTGTTTTTAATCAAAAAACGATGTTTTTAGGTTATGCCCACTCCTCGACTAAATAATTACAAAATAAGTTTTAAAAAGGAAAGATGTGTTGAAAAATTTTGATGTCATAAATCCCAGATTCGAGAATCCGCGTGTGCGCCAAGTCTCGATTTGGCGCGTGGATACTGAGGGGGGTATCCAAACCAACGATACGCTTGCGGCGGAAGAACCGCTTGAAATTGTTTTGGCTTTTGGACGCAACAATCAGCGCAAACGGCAATCTATCAGCATCACGATGCGGACACCGACGGGGCATGATTTTGAGTTGGCATTGGGGTTTTTATGGACAGAAGGTGTGATTTCGGTAGCTTCTGATGTTCTTTCCGTTAGATATTCGGCTTCTGAACTTGATAAATCAGCACAAACAAATGTCGTTCAAGTGGATTTGCACCCCTCAGTAAAATTCGATTCTGAACGCTTAAATCGGCATTTTTATACCTCGTCAAGCTGCGGTGTGTGTGGCAAAACGTCTATTGATATGGTTGAAGCCACGTCTTGCTTTTTTATTCCGTGTGGAAAACCTGTTGTTCAGAAAGAAATCTTATTTGATTTACCAGACAAATTGCGGGCGGCACAATCTGTTTTTGATATAACGGGCGCAATTCATGCCGCCGCATTGTTTGATACTGAGGGGGTACTCGTCGCGCTTCGAGAAGACGTTGGAAGGCATAATGCCCTCGATAAACTTATCGGTTGGGCAATGCAAAACGGAAAGTTGCCGCTAAATGACACCATATTGTTAGTGAGTGGTCGAACAAGTTTTGAATTGGTGCAAAAAGCAATGATGGCAGGTATTCCGATTATCGCAGCCGTTGGCGCACCGTCAAGTCTTGCCGTTGAACTGGCAGACGATTTTGGAATGACTTTGATTGGTTTCTTGCGCCAACGCCGATTTAACGTCTATGCTGGTTCTGAACGCATTGAAAATTTAAAACAAGATTAAAAATAATGAAATTACGTCTCGAAAACAACAGCTTGCGACTTCGTGTGCGCAAATCGGATTTACAGAAATTGCAACAAGACGGCAGCGTTATCGAAACTTTATCTTTCCCTAATGCCGCTATTTTTCAATATGCTTTGACAACAAACGCGGTGGACGCGGCGATTGTAGCCACGTTTTCCGACAACAAAATTGTCGTCAATGTACCCCTCAGTATGGCAACGGATTGGGTCAATTCGGACGAAGTGGGCTTAGAAACAAGGCTCGAAAGTGGGCTTTCAATTTTGGTAGAAAAAGATTTTCCGTGCAAAGACCGTCCGTGGGAGGATACAAAAGATACGTTTTTTGAACTCGTCTCAGAGGAAGCTGCGATATGCTAACCTACGAATTAAATATAAATTAAACGTAACTATTTAGGTCTATTGCTCGCTTCGCTCGCAATAGAGGGGAATGTGGTTCATTTTTCGGGCTTTGCCCGAAAAATGAACCACATTCTCCTCTATTGCGCGAGCGAAGCGAGCGTGGGTAAATAGTTACAATCAAACAACATTAAAAATGGATACTAAAGAAACAGGTCGCATCGAAAATAAAGGACACAACATCGTCGTCCTTGAAAAAACAGTGCATGACGGCACAACGGAATTAACGCCCGAAGCCTTCACGGGTAAATTGCGCGTATCAAAACCTGATGTACATGCCGTCGGGATTCCTGCTGTCGTGTCGAGCATTGAACACGCTTGGAAATGGATGAGCGCGGGCGATGCAGTCAGAACAATGTTCAAAATCAATCAAAAAGGTGGTTTCGACTGCCCTGGGTGTGCGTGGCCCGACCCTGACGATGAGCGTTCTGCATTGGGCGAATATTGCGAAAACGGCATGAAAGCCATTGCCGAAGAAGCGACAAATAAGCGTTTAACCGCTGATTTTTTCAAAAAACATTCGGTTCAAGAACTCTCAACTTGGACAGATTATGCACTCGGCAAGTCGGGACGTTTGACAGAGCCGATGATACTGAGGGGGGGCAATTACGAGCCGATTTCTTGGGCTGAGGCGTTTAAATTCATCGCCTCAGAACTCAATGCACTCGGTTCGCCCGACGAAGCGATTTTTTATACATCGGGTCGTGCGAGCAACGAAGCGGCATTTTTGTACCAATTATTTATCCGCGAATACGGTACGAATAATTTGCCCGATTGCTCCAATATGTGCCACGAATCAAGCGGTAAAGGTTTGTCGGCAACACTCGGTTTGGGCAAAGGCTCGGTGACTTTGGACGATTTCAATCACTCTGAATTGATTATCGTCATGGGACAAAATCCGGGGACAAATCACCCGCGTATGTTGTCTGCCCTCGAAAAATGCAAGGAAAATGGTGGTAAAATCATCGCTATCAATCCATTACCCGAAGCGGGTTTGATGAATTTTACGAATCCACAAAGTCCACTGAAAATATTGAAAGGCGGCACCAAACTCGCGGATATGTTTTTACAAGTCAAAATAAACGGTGACGTGGCTTTGCTGAAAGCGATGATGTTTTTGATGCTTGAAGCGGAGAAAATTGCACCTAATTCCGTTTTTGACCATGATTTTATTAAAAACAAAACGGCAGGTTTCGACGAATTTATTGCTGATTTAGCCACTCAAAACTACGCTGAATTAGTCGCAGCAAGCGGCGTTCCAGAGCCTTTAGTGCGCGAAGCGGCGCAAATGTGTATCGCTAAAAAACGCATCATCGTCTGCTGGGCAATGGGTTTGACGCAGCATAAAAACGCTGTTGGCAATGTTCAAGAGATTGTAAACCTACTTTTACTGAGGGGGTCTATTGGTATCAAAGGCGGCGGTACTTGCCCCGTTCGCGGACATTCAAACGTGCAAGGCGACCGTACAATGGGTATTTGGGAAGCCGCACCCGACAAGTTTTTGGATAAAATCCGCGATGTCGTTGGTTTTGAGCCACCGCGTAAACACGGTTATGACGTTGTTGCAGCGATTCGGGCGATGTACGACGGTTTGGGCAAAGTCTTTTTCGCGCTCGGTGGTAATTTTATTTCCGCAACACCCGATACAGAATTTACGGCAGAAGCCTTGCGCAGAACGAATTTGACGGTGCATGTGTCCACAAAACTTAACCGTAGTCATTTGATTCATGGCAAAAACGCCTTGATTTTACCGTGTCTCGGACGTACAGAAGTTGACACACAAGCAAGCGGTGAACAGTTTGTTACTTGCGAAAACTCAATGGGCGTTGTACAAATGTCACGCGGTCTCTTGCAACCGTGTTCAACCAATTTGATGAGTGAAACGGCGATTGTTTGCTATTTAGCTGCCGCAACTTTGGGAGAAAAATCGAAAGTTGATTGGTCTGCCATGCACACCAACTACGACAATGCACGGGATTTGATTGCAAAAGTCATTGGTGGTTTTGACAATTTTAATGAAAAAGTGCGCCGACCCGAAGGTTTTTACTTGCCAAATCCTCCACGCGAGCAACAATTTTCCAATACAAACACGCAAAAAGCCAATTTCAGCATTAATCCCGTCCCAAAATGGAGCTTGAAACATGGCGAATACATGATGATGACCATTCGCAGCCACGACCAATTCAACACAACGATTTATGGTATGGACGACCGTTATCGCGGTATCTTCAACGAGCGTCGTGTTATTTTGATGAACGCAAAAGACATGGTTACTGAGGGGGTAAAAGCAAACGATGTTGTTGACCTTTTTGGCTATTACAATGGTGTGAGCCGCGAAGCACGGCAGTTTATTGTCGTGCCTTACGATATTCCTCTGGGCGATGTGGCGACGTATTTTCCAGAAGCCAACACGCTGATTCCGATTGATTCGTTTGCGGATAAAAGTAAGACCCCGACTTCTAAATCGGTGGTGATTACGATGAAAAAAGCGTAACTAATTGTAATTGAGGGATGGGCATAACCTAAAAGCGTTTTTTGCATCTCGCGCTCGCTTCGCTCGCGCGAGGGAGGGGAATGTGGTTCGTTTTTCGGCGAAGCCGAAAAACGAACCACGTCTCCTCCCTTTTGCGCGAGCGAAGCGCGCGCAAAACATCTGTTTTTAATCAAAAAACGGTGTTTTTAGGTTATGCCCACTCCTCATTTACCTTTATTTTTGAATGACTATTTTTTGAAACTGCGCCTTTCGCCCTTCAATCTCTACATAAATGAAATAAACGCCACTACTCCAATCTCCTATTTCTAAACGAAGTGGTGTTTTTTGAATGGCTGCTATTTTAGTTGTCAAGAGAGGATTACCCATTGCATCATTGATTTTGACAACCGCTTTTCTTCCTTCAAAAACCTTTAAATTCAACCAAATTTCGGTATTGGCAGGGTTAGGATAGACTTGCAGATTGTCGGTTCTACCAAATTTAACCGTCAAATTTTCACTTAATCTTTGAGTTCCATCTTTCAAAAAAGCAGAAATTCGGTAAATATTATCCCCTTCTTGTGGTTCATTATCAAAATGTGCGAATGAATGGACGTCTTCATCTGAATAAAGATTGTTCAATAACTCAATTTTGTCAAACTGATTGGTTGCTTCTTGCAATTTTTCAATTTGGTAAAAATCTACTTCTTTGCCCAAATTGCTGTACCAATTTAGTCTAATACGGATTGGTTCAGCAGCAACGGTAGCTGTAAAGACCGCTTTTTGAGCCAAATTGAGTGTATTGCTACAAGCTACTTCTACAATAGACCATTGTTGGCTCGCCAGATTTGCCCAAGCACGGATTTCAGCATTGGCATTATTGCCTTCAATACTCAAATATTTGCCCGATTCGCGGTGCTTAAAACGGAAATAATCACCCACACATTCAATTTTCCAGTCTTTTTCACCTGTATTGTAGTAATCGTGCTGATACACATTAGCCCCCTCAGTTGTTTGGTGACAAGCCAAGACCTTTTGACTGTGTTGAGCCACAAGTTTGATAAAGCCATTCCTTGTTTTAAAAATTTTCCATTTTTGATTCGCTGTACCATGCGTACCGTTTAAAGTGTATTGTATCACAGGGTCATTGTTGCCCATACCGCTGCCTGAAACATCTAAGACTTTACCCGAATTACGATTGACGATTTTATAACACTTGGTAACATCAAAATCAAAATCATTAACTTTTAATTTCACGCGACGCGACGATTCGCAACCGTTTTGACTAAAAGACACGGTATAATTCCCTTCTGATAAGCCGCTATAAACCGTTTTATTGACTCTCCAAGGTCCATTGTTCAAACGACTTGAGGCACCCACAGGTAAGTTGGTAATAGTGATAGTACCGCTTGTTGAACATGCTGGAGAGGTCGTTTTTACTGAGGGGCGTGGCGGATTAGTCGTTATTTCAAATTGTTTGGTAGCCACTGTTTTACAACCATTTTGAGTGACGGTGTAAGTCAGCGTATGTGTTCCAATAGATAAAAATGCGCAATCTAAGATAGTATAACCATTGTAAGTAGTTTGAGTTTGACCATCTAACTTGAAGACACCGCCTGCTGGCGCGGCTTGAACAATCAAATCGTTTAGGGTGCAATAAGAAGCCGCTATATTGGTCAAAATTGAAACACTAACTGTCGTTGCGGCTGTTAACGTTACTAACGTGGCAGTTGAAACGCAACCTGCGACATTTTTCACTTTAATTTTATAAATATCTGCAATCAAACCACTTTTGATATTGCCATTTTGATAAGTGTCACCATTGTCAAAACTATAAGTCACACCCGTTTGAGGCACAACTGTAATTGTCCCTGTGGGCATACTGCAAGTTGGTTGGATAATATTGCTCGGCGGTACGGACGGGGCTAATAAAGTAGAAGTTGGATTGACCGTTACTGTAAATGAACATGTTGCCGTTCGTGTCCCCAAAGTTGCTGTATAAGTAACCGTTGCAGTTGTCCCGACAGAAAATTCAGCCCCCGAACTGTAATTGCTTGATAGGGACGGGGTTGCTGTACCACAACTTGCGGTTGCAGTTGGGGCAGTCCATGTTACAATGGCTTTAGTTGCCCCACAAGCCGCAGTTACCGTAATGTTTTCAGGGCAAGCACTCAAAATAGGCGTCGCAACAGACGCGGCATTGACCGTTACCGTAAATGAACATGTTTTCGTTTCAGTACCCAAAGTTGCTGTGTAAGTAACCGTTGTTGTCCCAACAGAAAATTCAGCACCAGAACTATAATCGCTTGATACTGTCGGGGTTGCTGTACCACAACTTGCGGTTGCAGTTGGGGCAGTCCATGTTACAATGGCTTTAGTTGCCCCACAAGCCGCAGTTACCGTAATGTTTTCAGGGCAAGCACTCAAAATAGGCGTCGCAACAGACGCGGCATTGACCGTTACCGTAAATGAACATGTTTTCGTTTCAGTACCCAAAGTTGCTGTGTAAGTAACCGTTGTTGTCCCAACTGAAAATTCAGCACCAGAACTATAATCGCTTGATACTGTCGGGGTTTCTGTGCCGCAACTTGCCGTTGCAGTCGGGGCAGTCCATGTTACAATGGCTTTAGTTGCCCCACAAGGCGGAGTAACTATAATATTTTCAGGGCAAGCAGTCAAAATAGGTGTTGCGACGGACGCAGCATTGACCGTTACCGTAAATGAACATGTTTTCGTTTCAGTACCCAAAGTAGCCGTATAAATCACTTCCGTTGTGCCGACAGAAAACTCAGCCCCCGAACTGTAATTGCTTGATAGGGACGGGGTTGCTGTACCACAACTTGCCGTTGCAGTTGGGGCAGTCCATGTTACAATGGCTTTAGTTGCCCCACAAGCCGCAGTAACTATAATATTTGAGGGGCAAGCACTCAAAACAGGCGTCGCGACGGACGCAGCATTGACCGTTACCGTAAATGAACATGTTGCCGTTTCAGTCCCCAAAGTAGCCGTATAAATCACTTCCGTTGTGCCGACAGAAAATTCAGCCCCCGAACTGTAATTGCTTGATAGGGAGGAGTTGCTGTACCACAACTTGCGGTTGCAGTTGGGGCAGTCCATGTTACAATGGCTTTAGTTGCCCCACAAGCCGCAGTAACTATAATATTTTCAGGGCAAGCAGTCAAAATAGGTGTTGCGACGGACGCGGCATTGACCGTTACCGTAAATGAACACGTTTTGGTTTCAGTCCCCAAAGCAGCCGTATAAATCACTTCCGTTGTCCCGACAGAAAACTCAGCCCCTGAACTGTAATTGCTTGATAGGGACGGGGTTTGCTGTACCACAACTTGCGCGTTGCAGTTGGGGCAGTCCATGTTACAATGGCTTTAGTTGCCCCACAAGGCGGAGTAACTATAATATTTTCAGGGCAAGCAGTCAAAATAGGTGTTGCGACGGACGCAGCATTGACCGTTACCGTAAATGAACACGTTTTGGTTTCAGTCCCCAAAAGCAGCCGTATAAATCACCTTCGCTGTCTGTGCCGAACAGAAAACTTCATGCACCACGAACTATAATCGCTTGATAGCTGTCGGGGTTTCTGTGCCGCAACTTGCCGTTGCAGTCGGGGCAGTCCACGTTGCAGTGGCTTTCAGTTGCCGCCACAAGCCGCAGTAACTATAATGTTTGCAGGGCAAGCACTCAAAACAGGTGTCGCGATGGACGCAGCATTGACCGTTACCGTAAATGAACATGTTTTCGTTTCAGTACCCAAAGTTGCTGTGTAAGTAACCGTTGTTGTCCCAACTGAAAATTCAGCCCCCGAACTGTAATTGCTTGATAGGGACGGGGTTTCTGTGCCGCAACTTGCCGTTGCAGTCGGGGCAGTCCACGTTGCAGGGGCTTTCATTGCGCCACAAGCCGCAGTAACTGTAATGTTTGCAGGGCAAGCAGTCAAAACAGGCGTCGCGACGGACGCAGCATTGACCGTTACCGTAAATGAACATGTTGCCGTTTCAGTCCCCAAAGTAGCCGTATAAATCACTTCCGTTGTGCCGACAGAAAATTCAGCACCAGAACTATAATCGCTTGATACTGTCGGGGTTTCTGTGCCGCAACTTGCCGTTGCAGTCGGGGCAGTCCACGTTGCAGGGGCTTTCATTGCGCCACAAGCCGCAGTAACTGTAATGTTTGCAGGGCAAGCACTCAAAACAGGCGTCGCAACGGACGCAGCATTGACCGTTACCGTAAATGAACATGTTGCCGTTTCAGTCCCCAAAGTAGCCGTATAAATCACTTCCGTTGTGCCGACAGAAAATTCAGCACCCGAACTGTAATTGCTTGATACTGTCGGGGTTTCTGTACCACAACTTGCCGTTGCAGTCGGGGCAGTCCACGTTGCAAGGGCTTTCAGTTGCGCCACAAGCCGCAGTAACTATAATGTTTGTCAGGGCAAGCACGTCAAAACAGGCGTCGCAACGGACGCGGCATTGACCGTTACTGTAAATGAACATGTTGCCGTTTCATTACCCAAAGTTGCTGTGTAACCACGATTATCAGTTGAACATGTTGCCGTTTCAGTCCCCAAAGTAGCCGTATAAATCACTTCCGTTGTGCCGACAGAAAACTCAGCCCCCGAACTGTAATTGCTTGATAGGGAGGGTATTTCTGTACCACAACTTGCCGTTGCAGTTGGGGCAGTCCATGTTGCAACGGCTTTAGTTGCTCCACAAGGCGGAGTAACTATAATATTTTCAGGGCAAGCAGTCAAAACAGGCGTCGCAACAGACGCGGCATTGACCGTTACCGTAAATGAACATGTTTTCGTTTCAGTACCCAAAGTTGCTGTGTAAGTAACCGTTGTTGTCCCAACAGAAAATTCAGCACCAGAACTATAATCGCTTGATACTGTCGGGGTTGCTGTACCACAACTTGCGGTTGCAGTTGGGGCAGTCCATGTTACAATGGCTTTAGTTGCCCCACAAGCCGCAGTTACCGTAATGTTTTCAGGGCAAGCACTCAAAATAGGCGTCGCAACAGACGCGGCATTGACCGTTACCGTAAATGAACATGTTTTCGTTTCAGTACCCAAAGTTGCTGTGTAAGTAACCGTTGTTGTCCCAACTGAAAATTCAGCACCAGAACTATAATCGCTTGATACTGTCGGGGTTTCTGTGCCGCAACTTGCCGTTGCAGTCGGGGCAGTCCATGTTACAATGGCTTTAGTTGCCCCACAAGGCGGAGTAACTATAATATTTTCAGGGCAAGCAGTCAAAATAGGTGTTGCGACGGACGCAGCATTGACCGTTACCGTAAATGAACATGTTTTCGTTTCAGTACCCAAAGTAGCCGTATAAATCACTTCCGTTGTGCCGACAGAAAACTCAGCCCCCGAACTGTAATTGCTTGATAGGGACGGGGTTGCTGTACCACAACTTGCCGTTGCAGTTGGGGCAGTCCATGTTACAATGGCTTTAGTTGCCCCACAAGCCGCAGTAACTATAATATTTGAGGGGCAAGCACTCAAAACAGGCGTCGCGACGGACGCAGCATTGACCGTTACCGTAAATGAACATGTTGCCGTTTCAGTCCCCAAAGTAGCCGTATAAATCACTTCCGTTGTGCCGACAGAAAATTCAGCCCCCGAACTGTAATTGCTTGATAGGGAGGGAGTTGCTGTACCACAACTTGCGGTTGCAGTTGGGGCAGTCCATGTTACAATGGCTTTAGTTGCCCCACAAGCCGCAGTAACTATAATATTTTCAGGGCAAGCAGTCAAAATAGGTGTTGCGACGGACGCGGCATTGACCGTTACCGTAAATGAACACGTTTTGGTTTCAGTCCCCAAAGCAGCCGTATAAATCACTTCCGTTGTCCCGACAGAAAACTCAGCCCCCGAACTGTAATTGCTTGATAGGGACGGGGTTGCTGTACCACAACTTGCGGTTGCAGTTGGGGCAGTCCATGTTACAATGGCTTTAGTTGCCCCACAAGGCGGAGTAACTATAATATTTTCAGGGCAAGCAGTCAAAATAGGTGTTGCGACGGACGCAGCATTGACCGTTACCGTAAATGAACACGTTTTGGTTTCAGTCCCCAAAGCAGCCGTATAAATCACTTCCGTTGTGCCAACAGAAAATTCAGCACCAGAACTATAATCGCTTGATACTGTCGGGGTTTCTGTGCCGCAACTTGCCGTTGCAGTCGGGGCAGTCCACGTTGCAGGGGCTTTCATTGCGCCACAAGCCGCAGTAACTGTAATGTTTGCAGGGCAAGCACTCAAAACAGGTGTCGCGATGGACGCAGCATTGACCGTTACTGTAAATGAACATGTTGCCGTTTCAGTCCCCAAAGTTGCTGTGTAAGTAACCGTTGTAGGCGTGCCGACAGAAAACTCATCTCCCGAACTATAATCGCTTGATACTGTCGGGGTTTCTGTGCCGCAACTTGCCGTTGCAGTCGGGGCAGTCCACGTTGCAGTGGCTTTCATTGCGCCACAAGCCGCAGTAACTCTAATGTTTGCAGGGCAAGCACTCAAAACAGGTGTCGCGATGGACGCAGCATTGACCGTTACCGTAAATGAACATGTTTTCGTTTCAGTACCCAAAGTTGCTGTGTAAGTAACCGTTGTTGTCCCAACTGAAAATTCAGCCCCCGAACTGTAATTGCTTGATAGGGACGGGGTTTCTGTGCCGCAACTTGCCGTTGCAGTCGGGGCAGTCCACGTTGCAGGGGCTTTCATTGCGCCACAAGCCGCAGTAACTGTAATGTTTGCAGGGCAAGCAGTCAAAACAGGCGTCGCGACGGACGCAGCATTGACCGTTACCGTAAATGAACATGTTGCCGTTTCAGTCCCCAAAGTAGCCGTATAAATCACTTCCGTTGTGCCGACAGAAAATTCAGCACCAGAACTATAATCGCTTGATACTGTCGGGGTTTCTGTGCCGCAACTTGCCGTTGCAGTCGGGGCAGTCCACGTTGCAGGGGCTTTCATTGCGCCACAAGCCGCAGTAACTGTAATGTTTGCAGGGCAAGCACTCAAAACAGGTGTCGCAACGGACGCAGCATTGACCGTTACTGTAAATGAACATGTTGCCGTTTCAGTCCCCAAAGTAGCCGTATAAATCACTTCCGTTGTGCCGACAGAAAACTCAGCCCCCGAATTGTAATTGCTTGATAGGGAGGGTATTTCTGTACCACAACTTGCCGTTGCAGTTGGGGCAGTCCATGTTGCAACGGCTTTAGTTGCTCCACAAGGCGGAGTAACTATAATATTTTCAGGGCAAGCAGTCAAAACAGGCGTCGCGACGGACGCGGCATTGACCGTTACTGTAAATGAACATGTTGCCGTTTCATTACCCAAAGTTGCTGTGTAACCACGATTATCAGTTGAACATGTTGCCGTTTCAGTCCCCAAAGTAGCCGTATAAATCACTTCCGTTGTGCCGACAGAAAACTCAGCCCCCGAATTGTAATTGCTTGATAGGGAGGGTATTTCTGTACCACAACTTGCCGTTGCAGTTGGGGCAGTCCATGTTGCAACGGCTTTAGTTGCTCCACAAGGCCGCAGTAACTGTAATAGTTTTCAGGGCAAGCAGCTCAAAACAGGCGTCGCAACAGACGCGGCATTGACCGTTACCGTAAATGAACATGTTTTCGTTTCAGTACCCAAAGTTGCTGTGTAAGTAACCGTTGTTGTCCCAACAGAAAATTCAGCACCAGAACTATAATCGCTTGATACTGTCGGGGTTGCTGTACCACAACTTGCGGTTGCAGTTGGGGCAGTCCATGTTACAATGGCTTTAGTTGCCCCACAAGCCGCAGTTACCGTAATGTTTTCAGGGCAAGCATCAAAATAGGCGTCGCAACAGACGCGGCATTGACCGTTACCGTAAATGAACATGTTTTCGTTTCAGTACCCAAAGTTGCCGTGTAAGTAACCGTTGTTGTCCCAACTGAAAATTCAGCACCAGAACTATAATCGCTTGATACTGTCGGGGTTTCTGTACCGCAACTTGCCGTTGCAGTCGGGGCAGTCCATGTTACAATGGCTTTAGTTGCCCCACAAGCCGCAGTAACTATAATATTTCAGGGCAAGCACTCAAAACAGGCGTCGCGACGGACGCAGCATTGACCGTTACCGTAAATGAACATGTTTTCGTTTCAGTACCCAAAGTAGCCGTATAAATCACTTCCGTTGTGCCGACAGAAAACTCAGCCCCCGAACTGTAATTCTTGATAGGACGGGGTTGCTGTACCACAACTTGCCGTTGCAGTTGGGGCAGTCCATGTTACAATGGCTTTAGTTGCCCCACAAGCCGCAGTAACTATAATATTTGAGGGCAAGCACTCAAAACAGGCGTCGCGACGGACGCAGCATTGACCGTTACCGTAAATGAACATGCTGCCGTTTCAGTCCCCAGAGCAGCCGCATAAATCACTTCCGTTGTGCCGACAGAAAATTCAGCCCCGAACTGTAATTGCTTGATAGGGAGGAGTTGCTGTACCACAACTTCGGTTGCAGTTGGGGCAGTCCATGTTACAACGCTTTAGTTGCCCCACAACCGCAGTAACTATAATATTTTCAGGGCAAGCAGTCAAAATAGGTGGCGACGGACGCGCATTGACCGTTACCGTAAATGAACCGTTTTTTCAGTCCCCAAAGCAGCCGTATAAATCACTTCCGTTGTCCCCAACTCACCCCAACTTAATTCTATAGGGACGGGGTTGCTGTACCCTTCGGTTCAGTTGGGGCAGCCTCTGGTTAGCCCCACAAGCGGAGTAACTAAATATTTTCAGAAGCAGTCAAAATAGGTGTGCGACGGACGGCATACCGACCGAATAACGTTTGTTCAGTCCCCAAAGCAGCGTAATCTCCCACAAAAATCCCAACTAATCTTATACGCGGTTTCTCCCAACTCTCAGTGGGGCAGTCCACCGCTTCTTCCCACAAGCGAGTAACAATTTTCAGGGCAAGCCCCCCTGTGCCACAGAAAACTCACCCCCAATAATTCTTAAGAGGGTTTCTGTACCCAACTCCGTTGCAGTTGGGGCAGTCCATGTTCACGGCTTGTTCTCCACAAGCGAGAACTATAATATTTTCAGGGCAAGCAGTCAAAACAGGCGTCGCGACGGACGCGGCATTGACCGTTACTGTAAATGAACATGTTGCCGTTTCATTACCCAAAGTTGCTGTGTAACCACGATTATCAGTCCCCAAAGTTGCTGTGTAAGTAACCGTTGTGCCGACAGAAAACTCATCTCCCGAATTGTAATTGCTTGATAGGGAGGGTATTTCTGTACCACAACTTGCCGTTGCAGTTGGGGCAGTCCATGTTGCAACGGCTGTAGTTGCATCACAAGCCGCAGTAACTGTAATATTTTCAGGGCAAGTAATCGGATTGGGTTCGGGTTCATTGACAATGACTGTCAACTCGGCACGCGGGCTACTTTCACAACCATCTACAATTTGAGTGACGAAATAAGATGTTGTACCTGCCTCAGTTGTAGAAGGCGTAGGTGCAGGGCAATCAACAGGCGGTGGCGGCTGCGAACACATCGGAAAACTACCCGTTGCCTGTGTGTACCACCGTAAATCAGCACCAGCAGTACCCGCCGTTAGTTGTGCAGCTATTGCATTTTGGCAATAAGTCACATTTGTTACTGAGGGGGTGGCTGGTAAAGGTTTAATATTGATAGAGATATTTTCATTCTCGCTATAACATTTGAGTATATCAGGTTGATTCGTAATAGGATTGACAGGCAAGATATGGGTTTCTCTTAAAAACGCAAAAACGCTTTGACTTAATGAAGTTGCAGGTGGTGTTGGACTGAACACAATGCTGTTACCACTTCCATAAAAAGCGCCATCAGCCGACCCATTTGACCAATATTCAACGGCTTGATTAGCGGTCGTATTGGGTGGATTGACGGTCAAGGTAATGGGTGTTCCACAAGAAAACGTTGTGCCTTCTATGGTGAAATTTTTAGCGGGCAAAGGATAGACTATCAATTCAACTGCCGTTGCGGGACTATAACAGCCATTTGCACTTTGTTCAAACACATAAACGGTCTGAGAAGTCGTAACAGGGTTTGACAAAATAGAATTAATACCCCCATCAATCATTGTGCTTGGTAAAATATTACCCGAAGCATCGCGCCATTCAAAGATGGGGTCTGAATTAGCAGTATGAGCTTTGGGAACAACAGATTTACAGCCATGAAACTGGTTGTTGAAAGTCGTAACGGGAGCTGAGGGTTGCGCATTGACAGTCATTGCTTTTGTTGCCGAAGCAGTACAATTGCCTTCTGTCACGGTGTAAGTTATTGTAGCTGTTCCTGCACTCACGCCTGTCACTACACCCGTTGCGGATACGGTTGCAACGTCTGTATTGGAACTCACCCAAGTAGCTGCACCTGTGGTGGTTGAGCCTGTTAATGAGGTTGTTGTGCCTTGACAGACGGAACTGTTGCCAGTTACTGAGGGGGTTGGAAAACCCGCGCGAGGGTCAAAAACAGTCGAAAATGTAACATAAATATCATCAAAAATGCCCAAACTACCACACGTGGCATCGTTTGATAATAAGACCCTCATTCTGGTAGTTCCTGTAGGAGCAGTAATAGTTGAAGTCAGTTTAACCCATTCATTTGTTGGATTTGAGCTACCAATAATGGTGTTACTACCAATAATGACGGTATTACCAACTTTTGCGTAAGTACTGTTAACTAATAAAAAACAGATTAGAAATAAGCCTAAAAAACCTGATTTTTTTTTCATAATGTTTGTAATTTAAAAAAAATGAGTAAAAAGAGTTGAGGAAAGAACACGAAATAAATAGAGTATCACAGCAATTTCCGCTTTGGCTTTTTCACAGGCGGCGTAGCTGCCTAATCTCGGTAATACTCAACTAAAAATGCGGTTTACTAAGCGGTGTAACCGCTAAACTACCTGTTTTGCGGTTACGCCGCATCAAAAAGTAGTGGCTTACCTTCTAATATTACCGAGATTATAGACAGTTACGCCGCCCCAAAAAAACCAAAGCGGAAACTGCTGAAAGTATCAAATTTTATTTTACAAAATATTGAAAATCAATTTATTGCGATTTTAAATTTGAAGTCTTAAATTTGAGAGCTTCCTAAGTAGTCCTTCACATTAATACTGTCGGGTAAAATTTAACTATGTTCACTTTGCTCGCGCAACGAAAACAGGAGAGGTGGTTCATTTTTCGGCGAAGCCGAAAAATGAACCACATTCCCCCCATCTGCGCGAGCGAAGTCTGTTTACATCCCGAATACCTTCGGGAGAGCGCGTGGTAAAGAGTTACAAAAATATTGAACCCGACAGTATTAATATGAAAGACTACTAAGTGTGTATGTTGCTTGATTTCACTTTGATTTCACTTTGATTTCACTTTGATTTCACTTTGATTTTACTTTGATTTTACTTTGATTTTGTTTGTTATGGGGTAAAATTATGTCCTAAACGCTGGTGCACTATCACCAATGTAGGTGATTTTTTGAAACCATACATAAAATCCAAACTGCTGGTTCTCGCGCTCGCTTCGCTCGCGCGAGAGGGGGAATGTGGTTCATTTTTCGGGCAAAGCCCGAAAAATGAACCACCTATCTTCCCTTTGCGCGAGCGAAGCGAGCGCAAAAGTGCCTTTTAATGCGTATTTTGAATTTATGTATGGTTTCAAAGGTGATTTTAGTAAATGCTGAGGGCATATTTTTTCTATGGTCAAAAGTAGAAAAGTTTTTCTTACGCCACAATAGCATGAAATGGTGATTTTTAAGTGACTATTGCGTTGTCCTAAAAGTTTTGCATACCGTTTTGCACACCGTCACCGTCAGACAACTACTTACCTTAGTCACGCGCTCTCCCGAAGGTATTAGGGATGTAAACAGACTTCGCTCGCGCAAGGGAGGAGAGGTGGTTCGTTTTTCGGGCAAAGCCTGAAAAATGAACCACATTCCCCCTTTTGCAAGCGAAGCGAGCAATAGGCTGAGTAATTGCGATTAAATAATAAAGAATCGGTTTTATAAGTGGAGTTTTTAATCAATGAAAGTGCAGCGATTAACAACAACGGCAATCGCGGAGGTACGCTCAATTATGCTTATGGTGGTGGGGTAACAACTTGCTGGGGCTTTTTCTCCAACCTACGTAAAATTTGGTCAGTGCCTTCAAAGACAATAAAGTGAACCCCCTCTTTTTTCTCGCACGAGCGAAGCGAGCGCAGTTGAAATTTTGAAACCATACATAAATTTAAAATACGCATTAAAAGGCACTTTTGCGCTCGCTTCGCTCGCGCGAGAGAGGAGATGTGGTCCATTTTTCGGGCAAAGCCCGAAAAATGGACCACATTCCCCTCTCGCGCGAGCGAAGCGAGCGCGAGAACCAGCAGTTTAGTTTTTATGTATGGTTTCAAAGTTGAAATAATACCCCTCAGTAAAAAAGCCGTTTTTTGCTTAAAATTAAGCAAAAACGGCTTTTTTACTGGGGGTATTTTGTATAGAACACCGTTACTTTTTCTTCCGTGCCAAAACAGCTTTTACCGCAGCTACCACATCAGACACTCCCAAACCGTATTTAGCCATCAATTGGTCAGGTGTGCCACTTTCTCCAAAGGAGTCATTTACGGCAACAAACTCTTGTGGTGTTGGTAATTTACGTGCCAAAACTTCGGCAACTGCGCTGCCCAAACCACCTGCCCGTTGGTGTTCTTCGGCAGTGACAACGGCTTTGGTTTTCTTAGCAGATTTCACAATTGCTGCTTCGTCGAGTGGCTTAATAGTGTGAATATTAATCACTTCGCAGCTAATTCCTTCCTCAGCGAGTGCTTTTGCGGCTTCAATCGAGTTCCAAACCAAGTGACCCGTCGCAAAAATAGTCACATCTGTCCCTTCCGTCAACTGCAATGCTTTACCAATCACGAAAGGCATCCCCTCAGTAAAAATAGGCCAAGCTGGGCGACCAAAACGCAAATATACAGGGTGGTTATAGTCAGCAATTGCCATTGTTGCGGCTTTGGTTTGGGCATAGTCGCAGGGGTTGATGACCGTCATGTGTGGCAACATGCGCATCATGCCGATGTCTTCCAATATTTGGTGAGTCGCGCCGTCTTCACCAAGCGTTACGCCCGCATGAGAAGCACAAATTTTGACATTTTTACCCGAATATGCCACCGATTGACGGATTTGGTCATACACCCGACTCGTTGAGAAATTGGCAAAAGTCGTCGTATAAGGCACTTTACCCGCAATAGCTAAACCTGCGGCAATACCAATCATATTGGCTTCCGCAATACCCACTTGCACGTAGCGTTCTGGAAATTCCTTGATAAAATTATCCAATTTCATAGACCCTGCAAGGTCAGCAGTGAGGGCAACAACATTGGGATTGTTGCGTCCTGCTTCCAAAATACCGTCGCCGAAACCATCGCGTGTGGCTTTTTTGCCCGTTACTTTGATGTGGTCGAATGTTGTCATATTTTTTTATTTTTAGAAATGCTACTGTACAAATTGAATTTTACACGAGAAACGGGCTCTTTTTCGCTACGCTCAAAAATCGCCCAAAAGGGACTTTAAGCGAGCGTGTTTTAAATTTAAAACACGCTCGCCCCAATAGACTTTACGCCGCCCGATTTTTGAGCGAAGCGAGAAAGAGGGCGTTTCTCGTGTAAAATTCAGTTCGTACAATAATCTTAAATTTTTGAAATTCTTGAAATCTTATTCCGACATATCCATCGTGTGAAACACATTCGCCACGTCGTCATCGTCTTCAAATTTATCAATCAATTTGAAAATTGCTTCTGCTTGTTCGTCATTGAGTTCCTTTGTCATGTTTGGGATACGTACCAAACTGGCTTCTTCGGTTTCAATACCTTTGCTTTCTAAGAATTTTTGCATTGTGCCATAATCTTCGTAATTGGCATAAATGACGAGTTCTTCTTCTTCGACTTTGATTTCATCGAGACCAAAATCAATCATTTCAAATTCCATTTCTTCATAATCAGGCATGGCATCTTTTTTCACGCGGAACATACTTTTGCGCGTAAACATAAAGTCAACCGAACCAGAAGTCCCCATAGAGCCGCCCGATTTGTTGAAATACATCCGAATATTCGCCACTGTTCGTGTCGGATTATCGGTTGTTGTTTCTACCAAAATTGCAATTCCATTTGGTCCGTACCCTTCATATACGACTTCGTTGTAGTTCTCCGCATCTTTTGACGAGGCTTTTTTAATCGCCGATTCGACGTTTACTTTAGGCATATTTGCCTTTTTCGCGTTCTGCACCGCCGCCCGAAGACGGGGATTGTTGTTGGCATCGCCGCCACCTGATTTAACGGCAATGGAAATCTCACGACCAATTTTTGTAAAAACCCGCGCCATATTCGACCACCGTTTCATCTTGGTCGCTTTGCGGTATTCAAATGCTCTACCCATAACTTATTAGATTATGTTATTGTGATAAGAAGATATTTCTTTGATGTAGTGTAATTACTTAGCCACGCGCTCGCTTCGCTCGCGCGTGGGAAGATATGTGGTTCGTTTTTCGGGCAAAGCCCGAAAAACGAACCACTTTCCCTTTTTTTGGGAGCGAAGCGAGCAATGGGCTAAGTAATTACGATGTAGTAATAAATTGCAACACGCCGTTTGCGGCTTCGTCGCGCTTTTTTAACTAACAGCTTGTGTTGCCAAACTAAAACGGCGCAAAATTAACTTTTCCCACATTATCTTAACTATGATTTTAGTTTTTTTTTAGTGCTGTTGGCGATTATCCAATTATTGTTATTGAAAAACAATAGAGCCCCCCTCAGTATTTTTAACAAAAAAGCCTTGCATTGAACCGCAAGGCTAAATTACAATACAAAATCAACAGATCACATATTAAGTACAGTTGAGCCGCTCAATTATGGACTAACTGGGGGCATAACAGGTAATTTTGATTGGTTTGAAGCAGGCTTTCGTTATACCCATTACTTAAATCCTTATTACGCCTATAAAAAACGGAACATAGGTTTCGATGATGGCTACCAATATTGGAATATCTACACCTTTTTTATGGGTTTTAAACTTTGGGAAAGCAAAAAATAACGCGCCTCTAAGTTATGAAAAAAATCATTCTTCTTTTATCTCTTTTTCTTTTGGTCAAAACAAATACATCTGCACAAAGCACGATGAGCGGTTATGTATATGACGCACAAAGCCGCGAGCCGCTTATCGGCGCAATTGTCTTTGATAGTTTAACGTTTTACTTACGATTTAGTACTTTAGAAAATTATGCTTTTTTTGCCAAAGCAGGTATGAGTTATTCTTTTGAAAAAGATAAACCTAAAGGAAAAAGGCGTAGATAATTAGAAAAAAATAGCCCAACACGTTAAGCAGTTGGGCTATTTTTTTTATGCTCTTTGATAATTTTAGCGAAGCGAGTGCGGCTAAGTCATTACAAAAAATCAAAAAATACTGAGGGGGTGTTTTTCTCCCTTATTTTTTAAAACGCATCAATAATTCTCTGAAAAGTACCCAACAAATAAGGTAATTCATTGATAAATCTTAGGTTGTTTTCTAACGTAATCAATTGATTTTCAAGTTTTAAAAACTGCCAGTCTGAGCCTGTTGTCACACAACCATAAATGATAGGGTAGTTAATCCCGTCTTGCTCATTCAGCATACGTGCGCCAATCATTTGAGCAGCACATTGTCCTAAACCACCGATTATATCGTGTTTCTCCGCTTCAACGAGGCAAAAAATGAGGCTTTCGACAGTAAACGTATAAGGGTCTTTAACAAAAATGAAATCACATTCGCCTGTCAACGATATATCTTTTGAAACACTCATGTTTTCCCCCGACAGAATGTTCATTTTATCTTTATTGGCGTTTTTAATTGCCATCATAATAGGTCCTACAATCCATTCGGAACGACTTTTTTCGCTCACTATTGCCATCGAAGATGCCATTTCTAATGTGTCAACCAACCATTTACTTGGCTCGATTGGTTGCAAATTATCAAAAATAGTTCCTTTAACAGATTTTAAGCCGAACTGTTTTTTGACTGCAGGAAATGAATAGGAAGAATAACCAGCCATGACTTATGTTATTTTTTAATTAAAATAATTTGAAACCATACATAAATTCAAAATACGCATTAAAAGGCACTTTTGCACTCGCTTCGCTCGCGCAAAAGTAGGAGAGGTGGTCTCATTTTTCGGGCTTTGCCCGAAAAATGAACTATATTCCCCCTCTCGCGCGAGCGAAGCGAGCGCGAGAACTAGCAGTTTAGATTTTATGTATGGTTTCAAATAAAATGAGAACAAAGATAGCTTTTTTTGAATGAAAACTGAAAAAATAAAGATTAACGAATTGTACCGTTTGGTTTTACTTCAAGCATCAAATTGGTGTAAAAACTTAGTCTGAACTATGATTTGTTTGATTTTCGTGATTTATGATGACACAAACAACCCTAATCTGGTCTAATCTGGTCATAGAAATCATAAAATTACAAAAATCATAGTTCAGACAATGGTGGCTAATTGGTTTATGAACCGAAAATCTCAACCCGCATCAAATTAAGATTCGCTTCGTGAAACCGCCGCATGATACGCGGAAAACGGTAGCCTTTGTATGCGATATACGCCTCAAAATCAAAAAATAAATTTTCTTTGATGCTTTCCCGCACGGCGTCAATGTATTCAAAAGCATCTTTTTGACGTTTTAGAATCTCTGATTTATCCGTTGTGGGCGTACCATGTCCACTCACAAGCAATTCAATATCAAAGTCTTGTAAGATTTTATCCGTCTTGTACAATGTCGTTTCGTAATCCGTTGAACTATGATAAATATAGGGAAATTCAACGCCGCAGAGGTAATCACCTGCAATCCAATAGTGTCCATTGACGATGGTATAAATGCCGTCGGGATTGTGTCCTGCGGCAGTAAAGAAAGTCAATTCTGTTGCGCCAATTGTCAAAACCTGTCCATCGTGTGTAATGACGTGAGATACCGAGGGGTACTCAATCGGATAATCTCGTTGAATATAATATTCGTCATCAAAATCTCGGATTTGTTGCAATGTGCTTTCTTTCCCCGTATTTTCTACAAAATGATGCGCAGCAATCACACTTTCCGCAATGTCCGAAAAAGCCCGATACCCAATAATGTGGTCATAATCGGAGTGCGTAAACAACAAATAAACGGGTTTTTTGCCACCCGATTGTGCTTCTACAAATTGCCTAATTTCGGCAATTTCAATGGGCAACCAATTGGGGTCAACGAGTAAAACCATATCGTCGGTCGTGACGACTGTTGTATTTGTTTGAAACAAGGCACTTTGAAAAACGCGTACTTGTGGGCTGTCATATAGAATTTTCATATTGAAATTTATCTTCCTGTTCCGAGTGACCAATCTACTTTTTCAATAGCCAAACCAATGGCTTGCAAGCGCGGCACAATATCGCCGTAGCCGCGTTCAATCATCGGGACACCCCTCAGTATTGTCGTGCCTTTTGCGACCGAAGCGGCGATAACATACGCTAAACCCGCCCGCAAATCGGGAATTTCTAAAGGCGTTTCAATGGCAGTTAAAGCCGTAGCACCTGAAATAATGGCGGAATGTTCATGCCCTTTTCCTTCAAATCGGCAAGGTGACGACCCCAGACAATGTTTGGTCAATTGCACCGACGCGCCTAATTTTTTCAAGGCATTGAGGTAGCCAAAACGGTTTTCATAAACGGTTTCGTGAATCACGGACACGCCTTCTGCTTGGGTCAAAAAGACGGCAAAAGGTTGTTGCCAATCGGTGGAAAAACCGGGCCACACATCTGTTTCAAGGTGAATAGCGGTAGGTTTTTTTGCGCGGAAAAACCGAATAGAATCGTAATCCAATAATTCAAATCCACCACCTGCTTGGCGGAAACTGGATAGGAAATTGCCCAATGTTTCGGGGCGAATACCATGCACCGTAATAGAGCCGTCAACGGCTGCCGCGAGACTTGCCCACGATGCTGTTTCGATGCGGTCGCCGAGGCAATTCATCGTGCAGCCACTCAATTTATCCACGCCTTCAATGCGAAATTCTCTACCCGAATCCGTAAAAATAACCGCGCCCATTGCCCGCAACATGGTGACAATTTCCATGATTTCAGGTTCAATTGCCACGTTTTTGATGACCGAAGTACCTTCCGCACAAGCCGCCAAAAACAGACAAGTTTCAGTTGCGCCCACCGAAGGGAACTTTAAATTGAAATGCGTGCCTTTAAGTCGTTGCGATTTCTGCGCGATATACCCCTCAGTACCTTCGATGATTTTAGCCCCAAAATCTTGAATCGCATCTAAGTGAAAATCAACGCCGCGTGCGCCAATCACACAACCGCCGAGCATGGGCACACTCACTTCATCGAATTTGTGCAACAATGCGCCCAGCATCAAAATAGGCATCCGATTCGCGCCCGAATGTGGTTGCCGAACGTGGGCATCAGAAGCCGTTGTGGGGTCAATGACCATGCGTTTTTCGGCTTTGTTCCAAGTAATCGTAACGCCGAGTGAGCGCAACATATCTGCCGTAATTTCCACATCGCCGATAGGCGGTACATTGGTTAGAGTCGTGGCAGACGAGCCGAGCAGTGCGGCAATCATGGCTTTTGTCGTGAAATTTTTCGCGCCGAAACAAGTGATGTCGCCCGATAGATGTTTACCGCCTTCAATACGGTAGGCTGGATTTTTCATGTTTTGATTTTTTTAATCACTTAGCCTGCTGCTCGCTTCGCTCGCAAAGAGAGGGTGTGGTTCATTTTTCGGGCAAAGCCCGAAAAATTAACCACCTCTTTTCCTGTCGTTGCGCGAGCAAAACGCACATGACTTAAGTACTTACGATTTTTCAAGAAAATTAAAGATAACGGCGCAAAAGTAATTTTTTAAGCTGAAATACTGAGGGGGTAAATTTTTAAAACTTACTTGTAACTATTTATCACGCGCTCGCTTCGCTTCGCACGAGGAAGGAGAGGTGGTTCGTTTTTCGGGCAAAGCCCGAAAAACGAACCACATTCTCCTTTTTTGCGAGCGAAGCGAGCTATGGGCTAAGTAATTGTAATTACTTTATATGAGTGTATTCTCTTGTTTTTTATAAAGATATGGACAAAATAGTATTTCCCCAATCAATTTCTTTTAAAAAAGACACCCCTCAGTATTTTATCATTTAAAAACGGTGTTTCGACTAATTTTAAAGACAAAACACCTCCAAATGAAGGTAAAATACGTAAAAACGACTGTATGCAAACAGCTAATAAAACGCTTAAATAGAGATTTTATTTATAAAAAAAAAGGGTGCTTTGAAAAATACCCACAAAATTTTGATATTTTGTTAGTAAAACAAGGGGTAAATACAACCAAGTTTACAAAGCGAGGTATTATATTTGCTCGATTTTCGGATGAAAGATAAAAGAGAGACATTTGGTTAAAGCGTTCTGACTGCGTTTCTGCTTTTTTAGAAGAAACAAAAGTCTTCACTCCTTCGTATTCAGTTAAGACCGATAATCATTTTTGATAACGCTTTTTATTGTTTTTTTGACACCCACACTAATTTTTCTCGTATTTTAACATTAGTTTCGACTATGAACTTATTGGAAGCAGTACAAGCCAACCTCACGGCTGGCAAAATTAAAGAAGCTCTGGCAGACGTACAAAAAGCCCTCGAAAAATTACCCGAAGACTTGGACACAAAGCGTGCCGCAGCCACCGTTCATTATGCTCGTATGGTCGCTGATTTTGAAGGCGGTGATTCAGATGGTGCAATAAAAGCCTATGGTGATTATTATGCACTTCAATTGCCCGAAGATGACGCGCAGCATGAGCAATTTAAAGCCTATCAACGTCGGATTCACCCAGAATTCCCACGGATGCAGGAAGCAAACAAATTGAGCAAAGCAGGTAAAAACCTTGAGGCTTTGGCAATTTATGAAGAAGTATTGGTTACTATTAAGGACTTGAAAGTTGCCTACGTAAATGTGGGCTGGTGTTTGTACCGCTTGTTGGCTGAACTCGCACCACAGGGCGACCCTGATGTGAATTTGATTAACAAATGTTTCAACATTTACAAGGGTTTCGAGATTCTTGGACCAAGTAACCTACACGCGCAAATGTTGCGTATTGCCTTGTATTTCAAGGACGTGGAAGGCATTGACCTCCTTGATTTCTTGCACGGCTGGAACTTCGATAACTTCCGCGAGGAAGATTACGAGCCGTTTGAAACCAACAACAAGCAAAAAATTCCAAGCCTTTGCGAACGCGCTTATCTGACTTACAGCCGCGTTATGCTCAACTGCATGAAAAGCAATAACGATGAAACGGTTACAAAAGCAAAGGCTTATGCGACTGAATTTTTGCCACTTTTGGAAGCCGTTTTGGAAAAATTGCCGCGCAATGTGTGGTTGCCTTATGCTCGTACACTTTTGATGTCGCAATTGGGTAAAACGCAACGTGTCCAAATGGAATTGGTGCATTTGCTCAAACGCGAAAATAACCAGTTTTGGGCATGGGCGTCGCTTGCTGAAAGTCTGATGGTGGAGGGGCGTGAGCAAGATGCTTTGGCTTGTTTCTCAAAAGCATTTTTGTTACCTGCACAAGGCGAATTGGCGGCTCATGTACGTGAATCGTTCGCTGCTTTGTTAGTTAAAATGAACTTGATGGCGGAAGCTAAGTTTGAAGTTGATCAAGTTATCAAAGCACGTCGGAAAAAGAAAGTTAAACTTTCTCCGATTGCCGAAGAATGGCTTGATTCTGATTGGTTTCAACACGCACGGATGCCGATGCACAACAAAATCTTGTACGCCCGCAATGCAGGTCGTGCAGATGCCATGTTGTACGCCGACATTCCAGAGCAAATTGCAGTTGTCACGCACGTTGATACCGAGCGTGGCGTTTTCTTCTATGCAGTTGACAAAAAAGTGGGTGGCAAAGCCAATATCAAAGGCGCGACTCAAAAAGTCCGCGTTGGCGACATCTTGGCGTTGAAATTGCGCGAAGAAGAGAAAGAAGGTATGAAAATGTTCAAAGTTGTGGGTGTTCGTTACGAAAAAGACAAAATTCCTAAAGATATTTGTCAAGTATTAAGCGAAACTATCCAGATTCCTTACGGACGCGATTTCGGTTTCTTGAAACCAAGTAATATCTACGTAGGACCAGATTTGGTTAAGCAACAACGTTTGTACGATGGACAGAAAGTTAGAGGATTGGCATTACTTTCTTACAATAAAGCGAAAGCAGAATGGGGTTGGAAAACCATCGCTGTCGTTACGGAAGACTAAATAAACATACATGTTCGATTTTTAAATAAACGTACTGTATGAAATCTATAACGCGAATTTCTACTCGCTACCTCATGTTATAAACCCAACGTATAAAAACAAGCCCGGTAATGCAACTGCATTATCGGGTTTTTGTTTTATAAGAACGTAAATCCTTAACCACACTCATTCAGAAGAAAGAAAAGGTGGTTCATTTTTCGGGCTTTGCCCGAAAAATAAACCACATAGCTCTTCCTCGTGCGAGCGAAGCGAGCGCGAGGAGTATCGTTTGGATTTTAAGTATGGTTTCAAATTATTTTGAGCATTTTTGTTGTTTTAAGCCAAAGTCTGTAAATTTTACTTATTTTCGCACATACTTTATGTATTTTCGGCGACGCGTGTTGAGTAATGTAGTTCCGTGCCTTTTGCTCGCACAACGACAGGAAAAGAGGTGGTTCATTTTTCGGCTTCGCCGAAAAATGAACCACATTCCCCCTTTCTGCGCGAGCGAAGCGAGCGTATAGTAAACAGTTACAATTACCTAAGTAAAACAATTTTAATAAAATCCTCCATTTGTTGAAACCATACATAAAATTTAAACGATGCTTCTCGCGCTCGCTTCGCTTGCGCGAGAAGAGGAATGTGGTTTATTTTTTCGGGCAAAGCCCGAAAAATGAACCACTTCTCCTCTCTTTGCGCGAGCGAAGCGAGCGCAAAGAGCTACTTTAATACGTTTGAAACTTTTACGTATCGTTGTAAAAAATGGGTGATATTATTTAATTTAAATTACTAAAATAAATATTTTATGCAATCTATTCATTCTTATCAAACAACAAGCATTGAAGGGAAACCCCTTGATTTATCGGTTTTTGCGGGGCGCAAAATCTTGATAATTAATGTGGCAAGTGCTTGTGGTTATACCCCTCAGTATAAACAGTTACAAGAACTGCACGAACACTTTTCGGATAAAATCGCCGTTATTGGCTTCCCTTGCAATGATTTCGGTGCGCAAGAATCGGGTAGTGAGGCAGCAATTCAAGAATTTTGTACTGTCCGTTTTGGTGTGACGTTTCCACTATCAGCAAAAATTGGGATAGTGAAAAATACGCACCCTATTTATCAATTTTTGACACAAAAGGCATTGAATGGCGTGAAGGACAGCACCGTAAAATGGAATTTCCAAAAATATCTGCTCAATGAAAAAGGCGGATTGATTGATGTCTTTTCCTCGTCTGTTTCGCCATTAGACGATGAGATTTTGGGGTTGCTTTAAAATTAGGTAATTGAACAATGCTCTGCTATGGTTTAAAGTTGTGATTCTATTTTTTAACAAATCCGTTAGGATTTTAACGTTTATAGAAAAATAAAACAGGAGATTTCCATCGAATCCGTTAGGATTCGCACGTTAATTATTCCAAATAAACGTCCGAATCCTAACGGATTCGAGGAGAAATCACTCATTCTTATTTTCTATAAACGTGTAAATCCTAACGGATTCGAGGAGAAATCACTCATTCTTATTTTCTATAAACGTGTAAATCCTAACGGATTTATAACGCAACTTGAAACCGTAATTGTGCCAATAAGTATTATAAATCATTAAACTACCGCTACATGAAAAAGCTAATTTTATGTGTGCTTGCCCTAAGTTTTTTGGCGGCTTGCAAAAATAACAACACCGCAAACACCAACAACGCCAAAGACGTTGTTGTCTCAAATATTGATACCTCTGTCAATCCTGCCGACAATTTTTTCGACTTTGCCAACGGCGGTTGGATTAAAGCCAATCCGATTCCTGCCTCTGAAAGCAATTGGGGCATCGGTAAAGTATTGCAAGAAGATATTTATGCTAAAATGCGAAAAGTTGCCGAAGAAGCAGCCAAAACACCTGCTCAATTGGGGACAAATGAGCAAAAAATTGGCGACTTTTGGGCAACGGGCATGGATACTCTTACAATAGATAAGCAAGGTATTGAGCCTTTGAGAACGGAATTAGGCGAAATCGCGGCAATGAAAAACGTGGCGGACGTATTGGCTATGGTGGCTAAATTGCAGACTTACCAAGTCTCAACGCTTTATGGAGGGTATGTGGGTCAAGACGAAAAAAAGTCTGACCAATATGCTTTGTATTTGTATCAAGGAGGCTTGGGTTTGCCCGAACGGGATTATTATTTCAATAAAGACGAAAGAAATACCAATATAAGAAAAGAATATGTAGCGCATCTGTCTCGTTTGTTCAAATTGGCGGGTGATACTGAGGGGGTAGCTGTTAAAAATGCAGATGTTGTGATGAAATTAGAAACGTTTTTAGCAACTGCCCATCGCAAAATAGAAGCCTTACGCGACCCACATAAAAACTACAACAAAATGAGCGTTAATGAATTACAAAAATTGACCCCCTCAGTAAATTGGGCAAATATGTTTGCGGCAACAGGTGTAAAAACAGATACAGTTATAGTCGGGCAACCCGAATATTGTAAACAAATGAATGCGGCTTTGGTAAAATTTACGGTCGAAGACTGGAAGGCATATTTAAAAGTTCACTTGATTCACGAATTCAGTCCTATGCTTAGTAAAGCGTTTGATGACGAACATTTTAGTTTCACAGGTACAGTATTGAGTGGTCAAAAAGAGCAAAAACCGCGTTGGAAACGGATGCTTGATGTTCTTGAAGGGCAATTAGGAGACGCTTTGGGCTCGCTTTTCGTCAAGGAGTTTTTTCCAGAAAAAGCGAAATTGCGTTATTCAAAAATGGTAGATGATGTCAAATCTGCTTACGCCGAACAAATTCAAAATCTCGATTGGATGAGTCCAACAACCAAGACAAAAGCCCTTGACAAATTACAAAAAGTAAAGAAAAAAGTTGGCTATCCCGATAAATTCAAAGATTTTAGCGCGATGTTGGTGGATAAATCGAGCTTTGTTCGCAATAATGTCAACGCCAACAAATGGTGGTTCAATCACAATATATCTCGATTGGGTAAGCCTGTTAATCGGGAAGAATGGGAAATGACTCCACAAACCTATAACGCTTATTACAATCCGTCGAACAATGAAATCGTGCTTCCTGCTGCTATTTTGATGGTACCAAGCTATACCGATGAACAGATTGACGATGCCGTAGCTTATGGTTACGTCGCAGCTTCGACAATAGGGCATGAAATCACGCATGGTTTTGATGACCAAGGGCGGCAATACGATGCCACGGGCAATCTTGTGGCGTGGTGGCAGCCCGAAGATTCGGTCAAATTTACCAAACGTGCGGCTATGCTTGTGGCGCAGTTTAACGAATATATTGGCATTGATACCATGCACGTTCGTGGTGAAGCCACTTTGGGGGAGAATATTGCCGATTTGGGTGGTGTCGTTTTGGGTTTGAAAGCCTTTAAAAAAACCGACCAATTTAAAAAAGGTGAAAAAATTGCAGGTTATACGCCTCTTCAACGCTATTTTTTGGGTTATTCATTGGGTTGGATGTCGCACCAAAGAAAAGAAAGATTAGCCCGCCAAATTATGACCGATGTTCATGCACCCGCCAATTTGCGTGTCAACGCGCCTTTTGTGAATATTCCAGAATTTTATGAAGCCTTTGGTATAAAAGAAGGGGCAAAAATGTGGCGCGAACTCGCCAAAAGGGTGGTTATTTGGTAAGGAAGATGTCAAATTTAAGATTTTAAATCGCAATAAATTGATTTTCAATATTTTGAAAAATAAAATTTGGTACTTCAGCAATTTCCGCTTTAGCTTTTCATAGGCGACGTAGCTGCATAATCTCGGTAACACTCAACGAAAAAATGTGGTTTAGTAAGCGGTGTAACCGCTAAACCACTTGTTTTGCTGTTACACCGCATCAAAAAGTAGTGGCTTACCTTCTAATGTTACCGAGATTAGACAGCTACGCCGCCCCGAAAACCCCAAAGCGGAAACTCCTGTAATACTTTATTTATTTCGCGTTTCTAAGTAGTCTTTCATACTAATACTGTAGGGTTCAGTATTTTTGTAACTCTTTAACAGGCGCTCTCCCGAAGGTATTCGGGATGTAAACAGACTTCGCTCGCGCAGAGAGGGGAGATGTGGTTCATTTTACGGCGTAGTTCAGAAATGAACCCCATTCTTTTCCTTCATGCAAGTGAATCGAACGCGTGGTTAAATCTCTAAAAAAAATATAAACGGTATTGCATTATGAAATGTCAAAATAAAGATTGGTTTTGATTTTGAGTTTATCGTGTTATAATGTTAATGTGTTTTTTCAAACGGAATAAAATTTGGTATGCCCTTTTCTCTTTTAGTTTTTTTAAATAAAAAAGATTTAAAAAAGTTTGGTTTAACGCGGCGTGTTGTGCTACCTTTGCGTCGCTTTCAAAGGAAGGTTGTTAGAAACGGTTAATTTGGTATTAAATTTGGTATTTATACTGAGGAGTGCTTTTAGATTGATTGTACCACTTAAAATTTAGTTGAATTTATTTTTAAAATATTTGCAAATAAATTTGGTAGTTAAAATAACGGTAGTATCTTTGCGCCGCCTTAGAAGAAAGGTTTTTTTGCAGGGATTAATTACGGTCTTGATGATTAAGTTTTATTTATTAAAATAGCTTGTGATTCAATGCGTTATTTTGGTTATTCAAGTGTTTTTGAAATTTATTTTAAAATAATTGTAAATAAATTTGGTGGTTAAAATAACGGTAGTATCTTTGCAGCCGCTTCCGAAGGGAAGCGTAAGAATTAGAAAAAATATTAATTTTGATGAGTAAAATCCGAAGTGAGTAAGATTTAAAAATTGGAATTGTATATATAAAGAGTTCATTGATAAGTAGGAACAGAATAGTAATAAATTTGTGTTATGCAAGTGAAGTTACAGGAAGATTTTAAATACGTATAGTAGAATTAAACTGGAGACAAATTAAGTAAAATTTCTTTCTTTGGAATTTTATGGATTAAAATTGAAATAGTATAGCCTAATAAATTTTATTTATTTAGGCATCTAAAAATATTACTATGGAGAGTTTGATCCTGGCTCAGGATGAACGCTAGCGGCAGGCTTAATACATGCAAGTCGAACGGAGGTAGCAATACCTTAGTGGCGCACGGGTGAGTAACGCGTACATAACATGCCTTTAGCTTAGGGATAGCCTTGGGAAACTGGGAGTAATACCTAATAGTAATGTGGATTGGCATCTGTCTGCATTTAAAGTTACGGCGGCTAAAGATTGATGTGCGTAAGATTAGATAGTTGGTGAGGTAACGGCTCACCAAGTCAACGATCTTTAGGGGGCGTGAGAGCGTGACCCCCCACACGGGTACTGAGACACGGACCCGACTCCTACGGGAGGCAGCAGTAGGGAATATTGGGCAATGGAGGCAACTCTGACCCAGCCATGCCGCGTGAAGGATGAAGGCGCTTTGCGTCGTAAACTTCTTTTGGGTGGGAAGAAAAGCAGTCGTTTTCGATTGTTTGACGGTACCATCAGAATAAGCACCGGCTAACTCTGTGCCAGCAGCCGCGGTAATACAGAGGGTGCAAGCGTTATCCGGATTTACTGGGTTTAAAGGGTGCGTAGGCGGGATTTTAAGTCAGTGGTGAAAGCTCGTCGCTTAACGACGGAATTGCCATTGAAACTGAAGTTCTTGAGATACAGTGAGGTTGGCGGAATGAGACATGTAGCGGTGAAATGCATAGAGATGTCTTAGAACACCAATTGCGAAGGCAGCTGACTGGCTGTTATCTGACGCTGAGGCACGAAAGCGTGGGGATCAAACAGGATTAGATACCCTGGTAGTCCACGCCCTAAACGATGTTTACTTGCTGTTCGATTTTCGGATTGAGTGGCGAAGCGAAAGCGATAAGTAAACCACCTGGGGAGTACGCTCGCAAGGGTGAAACTCAAAGGAATTGACGGGGGTCCGCACAAGCGGTGGAGCATGTGGTTTAATTCGATGATACGCGAGGAACCTTACCTGGGCTAGAATGTGAGAGACCGGTGGTGAAAGCCACTTTTCCCGCAAGGGACTCGAAACAAGGTGCTGCATGGCTGTCGTCAGCTCGTGTCGTGAGATGTTGGGTTAAGTCCCGCAACGAGCGCAACCCACGTTTTTAGTTGCCCATATTAAGTTAGGCACTCTAAAGATACTGCCCGCGTAAGCGAGGAGGAAGGTGTGGACGACGTCAAGTCATCATGGCCTTTATGTCCAGGGCTACACACGTGCTACAATGGTGAGGACAACGGGTCGCTACACTGCGAAGTGATGCTAATCTCTCAAACCTCATCCCAGTTCGGATTGGAGTCTGCAACCCGACTCCATGAAGGTGGAATCGCTAGTAATCGCGCATCAGCCATGGCGCGGTGAATACGTTCCCGGACCTTGTACACACCGCCCGTCAAGCCATGGGAGCTGGGGGTGCCTGAAAGTGGTGACACGATGGTGAGCTACTTAGGGTAAAACTAGTGACTGGGGCTAAGTCGTAACAAGGTAGCCGTACCGGAAGGTGCGGCTGGAATACCTCCTTATAGAGATTCAGTTGTTATGTTATACAATTAGGTTTTCCATATTCTGTTCTTACATCAATGTAAATTTGGGTTATTAAATAAGTGTTTTAGCACTAAAGGTTGTTAAGATATTTGTTCAGTCTCGTAGCTCAGCTGGTTAGAGTACAACACTGATAATGTTGGGGTCGACAGTTCGAGTCTGTCCGAGACTACAATTGGTTATTTAGTTTTTAGTGTATAGTATTTAGGCTTTATTTTTCTAAACACTATAAGTTAAAGCCTAAGTACTAAAAGACGGGGGATTAGCTCAATTGGTAGAGCACCTGCCTTGCACGCAGGGGGTCAAGAGTTCGAGTCTCTTATCCTCCACATACATATAAAATATATATTCTCATTTGGGAGACGAAATTCAATGGAGTTTTGACGGGTTCGACGCCTGTATATTATAACTGTGCAGTTGATGATAGATGTTTGGTTTCAATAGGTTGGTAAACTTGTTTCAAATATATGTTGTCGGAATAGACTGCAAAAGAGTTCATTGATAGACTGGAAAGAGTAGTACATGTAAAGAAAGTAAAGAATTAAGTATTATCTTCAATTTTATTTTTAACTAAAGAGAATTGTCGAGAATATCGTTACGATTATGCAAGGTAAAAAGCGAGTATGACTTGTTTGAAGATATGTCCTAACGTATTTATTTAGTAATAATTAATTACGGATGAAGAATTGGAAGCTTACAAGGGCGTACGGGGGATGCCTTGGCACTAGAAGGAGACGAAGGACGTGTTAAGCTGCGAAAAGTTGTGGGGAGCTGCAAGAGAGCTTTGATCCGCAAATGTCCGAATGGGGAAACCCGGTATGTTGAAGACATATCCAAACGTCGAACCTCCTGAACTGAAACATCTAAGTAGGGAGAGGAAGAGAAAATAACAATGATTCCGTAAGTAGTGGCGAGCGAACGCGGACAAGCCCAAACCAGTGTGTTTACACATTGGGGTTGTAGGACTGTGTGTAGCGTATGATTATAAGTAGAAGTCAACTGGAAAGTTGCACCGTAGAGGGTGATAGTCCCGTATTTGTATGATATCATACGTGAGCAGTATCCTGAGTAGGGCGGGGCCAGAGAAACCCTGTCTGAATCCACCGGTACCATCCGGTAAGGCTAAATACTCTCTAGTGACCGATAGCGAACCAGTACTGTGAAGGAAAGGTGAAAAGAACCGCAAGTAGCGGAGTGCAATAGATCCTGAAACCGTACGCCTACAAGCGGTGGGAGCGCAAGTGACCACGTGCCTTTTGCATAATGAGCCTACGAGTTACTTCTCACTATCAAGTTTAAGGTCTTTAGGACCGTAGGCGCAGCGAAAGCGAGTCTGAATAGGGCGTTAGGTAGTGGGAGTAGACGCGAAACCGAGTGATCTACCCTTGAGCAGGTTGAAGTCCCGATAGTCTCGGGATGGAGGACCGAACTGATAAACGTTGAAAAGTTTCCGGATGACTTGAGGGTAGGGGTGAAAGGCTAATCAAACTCGGAGATAGCTCGTACTCCCCGAAATGCATTTAGGTGCAGCGTCGTGGTGTGTATGTTGGAGGTAAAGCTACCGATAGGGCTAGGGGGTGTCACAGCCTACCAAACCCTGACGAACTCTGAATACCAACATATTTCAGCGGCAGTGAGCCCCGGGGTGCTAAGGTCACGGGGCGAGAGGGGAACAACCCAGACTTGCAGCTAAGGTCCCTAAATTATGGTTAAGTTGAATTGAACGATGTGAGGATGCACAGACAGCCAGGATGTTTGCTTGGAAGCAGCAATTCATTTAAAGAGTGCGTAACAGCTCACTGGTCGAGCGTTCTTGCGCGGAAAATAATCGGGCATCAAACCATATACCGAAGCTCAAGACTTAATTCCAGCGATGGATAAGTGGTAGGGGAGCATTCATGTCAGCGTCGAAGGTCAGTCGTGAGGGTGGCTGGAGCGTCATGAAAAGCAAATGTAGGCATGAGTAACGATAAATGACGCGAGAAACGTCATCGCCGTAAGACTAAGGTTTCCAAAGCTATGTTAATCAGCTTTGGGTTAGTCGGGTCCTAAGGATAACCCGATAGGGGATGCCGATGGCAAACGGGTTAATATTCCCGTACTTGTGTTAAGTGCGATGGAGAGACGGAGAAACGTAAGGGGTGCGAACTGACGGAATAGTTCGTTGAAGTCTTTAGGCTATGAGGGGTGTAGTTAAATGCGCATCCTGAGCTGAACGGCGATAGTACCGACGCGTCTTCTGACAAGTTGGATAATCCTCCCAAGTCTGCTTCCAAGAAAATCTTCTAAGCTTCAGCTTAACAGAACCCGTACCAAAACCGACACAGGTAGTCGAGGAGAGTATCCTCAGGCGCTCGAGTGATTCGTGGCTAAGGAACTAGGCAAATTGGTCTCGTAACTTCGGAAGAAGAGACTCCACAGCAATGTGGACGCAGCAAAGAGGCCCAGGCAACTGTTTAACAAAAACACAGGACTCTGCAAAGTCGAAAGACGACGTATAGGGTCTGACACCTGCCCGGTGCTGGAAGGTTAAGGAAGGGGGTTAGTCGCAAGGCGAAGCTCTTAACTGAAGCCCCAGTAAACGGCGGCCGTAACTATAACGGTCCTAAGGTAGCGAAATTCCTTGTCGGGTAAGTTCCGACCTGCACGAATGGTGTAATGATCTGGGCACTGTCTCAGCCACGAGCTCGGTGAAATTGAAGCATCGGTGAAGATACCGATTACCCGCACTGGGACGGAAAGACCCCGTGAACCTTTACTATAGCTTCACATTGAGCTTGAGTACAAGATGTGTAGGATAGGTGGGAGTATATGAAGAGGTGACGCTAGTCATTTTGGATACGCCGTTGAAATACCACCCTTTTTGTATTTAGGTTCTAACTCCTGTATGGGAGGACAGTGTGTGGTGGGTAGTTTGACTGGGGTGGTCGCCTCCAAAAAAGTAACGGAGGCTTGCAAAGGTTCCCTCAGCATGGTTGGTAATCATGCGTAGAGCGTATTAGTATAAGGGAGCTTGACTGAGAGATTGACGAATCGAACAGGGTCGAAAGACGGCTAAAGTGATCCGGTGGTTCCGCATGGAAGGGCCATCGCTCAAAGGATAAAAGGTACTCCGGGGATAACAGGCTGATGATTCCCAAGAGCTCATATCGACGGAATCGTTTGGCACCTCGATGTCGGCTCGTCGCATCCTGGGGCTGGAGAAGGTCCCAAGGGTTGGGCTGTTCGCCCATTAAAGCGGCACGCGAGCTGGGTTCAGAACGTCGCAAGACAGTTCGGTCCCTATCTAGTGTGGGCGTAGGAATATTGAGAAGAGCTGACCCTAGTACGAGAGGACCGGGTTGGACGAACCTCTAGTGTATCAGTTGTGACGCCCGTTGCAGTGCTGAGTAGCTATGTTCGGACGGGATAAGTGCTGAAAGCATCTAAGCACGAAGCCTCCTTCAAGATGAGTATTCCACCCGAAAGGGAAAGGGCTGTGGAAGATGACCACGTTGATAGGTCATAGGTGTAAGCATAGTGATATGTTCAGCCGAGTGATACTAATTGCCCGATAGCTTCCTTAAATTTTTTACCTTCGTTCAGAGTATAGCAAAAGGCTGAACAATGGGGGTAAAGAAGTATTGGAAATGAGATAAGAAAGCAAATTTACTTTGCATAATCAAATAACGATATTCAACAAGATACGATATTCATAATTTACGTTCTATACTGTACTCCTCTTTCCAGATTTCTATCCTAAAGAAATTAGTTCACTGCAAAGTGACTTAAAGATTTGTTGGTGATTACAGCGTTGAGGATCCACCTCTTCCCTTTCCGAACAGAGTCGTTAAGCTCAACTGCGCCGATGGTACTGCACCCCTGAGTGTGGGAGAGTAGGTCGTTGCCAACTCAATACAAAACATTAGCCTTTCTCGATCCGTCGGGAAGGGCTTTTGTTATTAAATAACTACCCCTCAATCTCGTAATTGCGCGGAAATAATGGTTTTTAAATGGCGTAGAATGAAGATGATTTTATGCAAATCTTCTTTTTCAGTGGCATTAAAAGCATTGCTAATCGTATATATTTTACCCTCCAAAACACCAAAAAACCAACTTCTGCCAATGATATAACCCCCAAATAAAGGTTTATCATTTTTATTAAGCACCTGAGCTGCAAGCATGGCAGCCAGCATTTGAGCTTCGGGGTCAAGGCTTTTCTTTTTTTCTTGTTTAAATTCTTGAAGGAAAAAGTAAGGATGATGAGGGGTTGCTTTGCCCCAAGGTGTCGCCAGCATCGCGTCAACTTTTACGTCAATTAAAAAAGTATCAATAACTGCATGAATAGGACGTTCATAAAACATTTTTATATGCGGCATATCTTCCATTTTAGCGATGTAAAAAATAAGACTGAGGGCTTTCATTTTTAACTCTTCTTCATTCCAACCTTCCACATCGGCGTTCAGTAAATCTAAAACATCTTGAAAAATGACAGTCTGAGTAGGGGTTAGTATATTTTCTGCTCCCAGTTCAATATCTAACCAGCGTTCCAATAATAGAGAATTATATTTAACTTTGGTAATATTAAAATTACCTAATATATCATCTATGTTTTCGCAGCTGATTTTTGTATAAGTAGATTTCATCTTTTTTTATTTTAAAGTAATTACTTAGCCACGCACTTGCTGCACTCGCGCAAAAAAGGAGAGATAGTTAGTTTTTCGGGCTTTGCCCGTAAAACTAACCACCTCTCCTTTTTTGCGAATGAAGAGAGCTGTGGGCTAAGTAATTACGTTTTAAATACGCTTATTCTATAATTATTTAGCTTATAAAGCTGCTTTGCGCAACTAAGGCGAGTGCAAAGTAAGCAATTACAAAATTACAATACATCCATCACACTAACAAGACCCTCTCACTATAAATTTTGGGTAGTGGGTCAGAATGGTTGAAACGTGTGCCACAACTCAAAGTTGTGGCACACACTGCGTTGATTTTCAACACTTTATGAAATTTCAGTTTTCAAATCAACCAATTTAGCCCACTACCAAATTTTGAAACCATACATAAAATCCAAATGATGCTTTCCGTATGAGCGAAGCGAGCAATACCCAGGTGTTGAATTATTTGTCCAATAAAATTTGACTTTCAAAAAGAAAACTTTAGCTTTATGAAGGCAAATGATTCATTTCACTACCAGATAGGAACAGAATTAAAATAACTCTCTCAATTACGTTTGAAAGAAATAAAGGCACTTTGTAACAAAAACTTGTATGATAGATAAAGACTAAGGCGTGTGGTTCATTTTTCGTGAACGTAGTGAACACGGCTAAATAATTACATTTTCTGAAAAATTAAAATTAAATACTATGTCAGATAAAGAATTAAAAGACTTAGTCGCAAGTTTAGCCATTGCTCAAAAAGAGGTGACTCGACAAATGGAAGAATCCAATAAGCGTATGGAAGAATCTAATAAGCGTATGGAAGAATCCAATAAGCGTGTGGAGGCAACACAACGAGAAGCGGCTCGACAAATCAAACAAACCCAAAAACAATTAGGGGAATTGGGCAATAAGTGGGGAACTTTTGCTGAAGGCATGGCTGTTGCCTATATAAAAAGAATCTTATTTGAAAAATTCAATATTACTGCGGTATCCGAACGCTTTTTAAAACGTATGAATGGAGAAACTATTGAAATGGACGCTTTCGGTTATGAAAATAGTACGGTCAATACAGCCGCCGTTGTTGAAATAAAGAGTCACTTGAGAGAAGATGCTGCTGAACAATTAGAACGTATCATGGCGGATTTTCCTAAATTCTTTCCAGACCATGCCGATAAAAAATTATATGGTATTATCGCTTGTGTTTACGCACCTGAAAATATAAGAAATCTGCTACGTAAAAAAGGTATTTATCTGGCTGTGCTAAATGATGATGTTTTTGAATTGTGCCCGTTTCAAAATTTTATCCCGAAAGATTTTAACCATACGTAAACTACCCTTCAGTATTTCCTCAAATGATGATTGACGGGTTTTCAGTATAAATGTAAAAAGCGGTCGATTTAATGCGCCTGAAACGGCGTAGATAATTAGCCGCACTCGCGCGTGAAGCGAGAAGTGGTGTATTTCATACCCCTCAGTATAAAATACAAAAAAAGCCTTGCAACAAACGTTACAAGGCTAAAGTAAAAGATTATATAAATCAAATTTAATTGGACTTTTTTGATTTATATTTTTTGGGGTGGATACCAGCATAAAAAAATGTCGTCACTGCAAGCGCAATGACGACATTTTTTATACCATTGTCTGAACTATAATTTCATGATTTATTTGATTGCTATGATTTTTGCAAAAATCATAGCAATCAAATAAATCACAAAAATCATAGTTCAGACAATGTTTTATTGTGTTTTCTCGACCTGCAAGAAGCTCAACTCTACTTCTGTACCACGCCCGAAAATCTTTACCACAACTTTCAATTTCTTTTTTTCTTCGTTGACTTCTTGGATTTCGCCGATGAACTCCGCAAAAGCCCCTTCATTGATTCTGACGGTTTCGCCCACAATAAATGGCTCTACGTGTGCAACCCCCGCGCTTTGTGCTTGGTCAACTGCGCCAAACATACGTGTGGCATCAGCAACTGACATGGGGGTAGGGTCATTTTTACCGAGGAAGTGAATGACATTGGGTACAGCTGTAATAGCTGCCGCAATATCGCCTTTTATTTTAGACGGCATCGCCTCAACCATGATATAACCAGGCAAGGTATTGCGCTCGATAATGACTTTCTTGCCATTCCGAATTTTATAGACTTTCTCGGTCGGTACGATAATATTTCTGACGTACTCGCCCCAATTTTCTATTTTTATTTCTTTCTCAATACGCTCTTTAATGCTTTTTTCTTTACCACTAATCACGCGCAAGGAGTACCATCTTGTTTCTGTTGCTTCTGCCATTATAACTAACTTATTTAACGTTGTAAATGAGCTTCATAAGTTGGTTTGAAGACGCATCCATTAGGAAAATGATGACTGCTAAGAAGAGGCTTGCGAGAAGCACAACACCCGTTGTCGCTTGCAAGTTTTCCCAAGTGGGCCACGTTATTTTAGTCCGCAATTCTTCCAGACTTTCGTTGATATAGGCTCTGATGTCCATGACTTCAATTCTAATTTTACGTAGTAGATAAAAAGTAATTATTTAATCTATTGCTCGTTTCGCTCGCAAAAGAGCAATAGTAGAATAGTTACGATAAAAAAAGGGGAACTTTCGACCCCCTCAGTATAATTTCAATAGTTTAAAATTTCAAGCTGAAATCTTTGGAATTTGAAATTCTTAAAATCTGAAATCTTTAAAAGCACGGGCGGTAGGGATCGAACCCACAACCTACGGTTTTGGAGACCGCCACTCTACCAGTTGAGCTACGCCCGTGTGTTATTTAAGTGATAAACGAAAAGTGATAAGTGATAAATGTGTATCACGACTACTTTACATTTTTTCGGAACATTGAAAAGGGAGAACTAATCATTAATTTTTACGAAGGTAAACATTAATTTATAATTCGGCACTTTTATTTTATTAATTTCAGATTCCAAATTCCAAATTTCAATGAAATAACTAATTAAATAGTTAGAGCCTTGAAATTTGAAATTTGGAATCTTGAAATTTTATCTTAGTCAAGAATTTCAGTTACCTGACCTGCACCCACTGTACGACCGCCTTCGCGAATCGCAAAACGGAGACCTTTGTCCATTGCAATTGAGTTAATCAATGCCACTGACAACTCAACATTGTCACCTGGCATAACCATCTCAACGTTAGCTGGCAATTCGCAGTCACCTGTTACGTCAGTTGTACGGAAATAGAATTGTGGACGGTAGCCTTTGAAGAAAGGTGTGTGACGTCCGCCTTCGTCTTTCGACAAAACGTAAACTTGGCACTTGAATTTTTTGTGTGGCTTAACAGTACCCGGTGCGCAAATAACCATACCACGCTTGATAGCTTCTTTGTCAATACCACGCAACAACAAACCAGCGTTGTCACCAGCTTCACCACGGTCAAGCAATTTACGGAACATTTCAACACCTGTTACAGTAGAAACCAACGTTTTTTCGCCTTCTTTCTGCATACCAAGAATTTCAACTGGATTACCAACGTTGATAACGCCACGTTCGATACGACCAGTTGCAACAGTACCACGACCTGTAATCGAGAATACGTCTTCTACAGGCATCAAGAACGGCTGGTCAACCAAACGTGTTGGTTCTTTAATCCAAGCATCGCAAGCGTCCATCAACTCCTGAACTTTTGCTTCATATTCTGCACTACCCATAAGTGCGCCAGTAGCTGAACCTTGGATAACTGGTGTATTGTCACCGTCAAACTGATATTTGCTAAGAAGTTCGCGAACTTCCATTTCAACAAGTTCTAACATTTCTGGGTCATCAACAAGGTCAACCTTGTTCATAAACACCACCAACGAAGGAACACCTACCTGACGCGCCAACAAGATATGTTCGCGAGTTTGCGGCATTGGACCGTCTGTTGCAGCAACTACTAAGATAGCACCGTCCATCTGAGCCGCACCCGTAACCATGTTTTTCACATAATCCGCGTGACCCGGGCAGTCAACGTGCGCATAGTGGCGCTTTTCTGTTTGATATTCAACGTGAGCCGTGTTGATCGTGATACCACGTTCTTTTTCTTCTGGAGCACCGTCGATTTTATCGTAATCAATCTTTTCAGCAAGACCTTTTCTCGCCAACACGACCGTGATGGCAGAAGTCAAGGTAGTTTTACCGTGGTCAACGTGACCAATTGTACCGATGTTAAGGTGCGGTTTGTCCCTGCTAAAGGTAGCCTTTGCCATTGCAAATTATTTTTTATAAGTTAAAAAAATTTCTATATTGGATTTAAAACCCAAAGTATAATTATAGTCGGAAAACTTATTTCCCGCCGTAAAATACTGAGGGGTCTAAAATTTCGTAACTAAAAGTTTCACTAAACAATATTGAGCCGTTGATGGGAATCGGACCCGCGACCTCTTCCTTACCAAGGAAGTGCTCTACCACTGAGCTACAACGGCGCATAAGAGAATTTCAAATTTCAGATTTCAAACAATTTCAAATTGACAGGCATTTATCGCCCAATTGAAATCTGAAATTTGAAATTCAGAATGTCTTAAGTAGTGTCTGCCGTTTACCAAACATAAGCCGTGCTTGGAGCAAAATCTATGTTTGATAGGTAAGGAATTGATTTAGAACAAAGTATCAAATTTTGTTTCGCAAACAACGGATAACTAATGTGTTGTTTCCTGAAATTTGAATTCCCAAATGCGAAATTCCTATAAATCCAACGAAAAATGTACGATTCTGGAAATTGACGATTTACGAGGCGAGATTGTTTTTCAACGTAAATGCGAAATGTCGTAAATCGTATATAAAGACGTGAAGTGAGCGGAAGACGAGATTCGAACTCGCGACTTACAGCTTGGAAGGCTGTCGCTCTACCAACTGAGCTACTTCCGCGCTTAGGAAACGATAAAAAATTTCAGATTTTAAATGAGAACGAGGTTACTTAAAACTTAAATTCTGAAATTTGGAATGTACTTTAGTGTGCAATTAGGCAGTAAGTGATAAAACCACTTACTACCTGAACTACAATTTTTTGCGACCAAGTGATAAGGTAATGTGGGAGCAGATGGATTCGAACCACCGAAGGTGTAACCAGCAGATTTACAGTCTGCCCCATTTGGCCGCTCTGGAATACTCCCAATCTCTTCATAAAAGAGCCGATAGAGGGACTCGAACCCCCGACCAGCTGATTACAAATCAGCTGCTCTACCAACTGAGCTACATCGGCTTATTTTGACTTATGTTGAGTTGCGTTCCAAAAGCGCAATAACTGAGAATGAACTTATTTTAAACCTCTTTCACCACTCAAATACCTATTTAGTAATGTGTGTTTCAAAAAGCGTTGCAAAGATAGGCTTTCATTTTATACTTCCAAGCATTTTACGAAAAAAAAAATAAAAAAAATCGTCAAATGATTTGTAAAATTATTTTATTATAATATAAGTAATTGATAATCAATTATTTATAAAATAAAATACTTTTACTTATTTTTTTTTATTTTTCTACTTTTTTTTTATTTTTCATCAATTGGTGTGCATAGTTGTTTTAGTGTCTCTTTCGACTTTTAAACCTTTATGCTTATGAAGGAGATTAGGCAAAAGTCGCGCCGCTTTTTAGCAAAAGAGAGGGGTCTATCTTATTAGAAATGGACCCCTCAGTAAAAACATTGGCTTGTAGCTGTTAAAACTGAAAATTTTATCAAATTTAACTAAAATCCTACAAATTTTGATTTTTAAATTAAATCACAATTTTCTTACGACGTACTTTCACTTTCTTATCTTGGCGTTCTGGACGGAGGCTACGCACGACCGCGCCTGTCTGCCACATTTCAGAATTGCGCATTTCGGTCAATTCTACTTCCAACTTTTCGCGGTAATCCGTTTTGCTGTTGGTGTCAATTGAGCGTTGTGCTTCGTTACCACAGGCTACTTCGTCGTACAATCTTTTGAAAACGGGTGCTGTGGCGTCGCGGAACTCTTTCCACCAATCCAATGCGCCGCGTTGTGCGGTTGTTGAGCAGTTGGCGTACATCCAATCCATACCGTTTTCAGCCACGAGTGGCATAAGCGATTGTGTCAACTCTTCAACTGTTTCATTGAAGGCTTCGGAAGGTGAGTGACCACGACTGCGCAATTCATCGTATTGTGCCGCAAAAATGCCTTGAATAGCACCCATTAACGTACCACGTTCGCCAGATAAGTCAGAATAGACTTCTTTTTGGAAGTTCGTTTCAAACAAATAACCCGAACCGATACCCACACCGAGAGAGATAGTACGGTCGAAAGCGCGTCCTGTGGCATCTTGGAAGATAGCATAAGACGAGTTCAAGCCACGTCCTTCCAAAAACATACGGCGCAATGAAGTACCCGAGCCTTTTGGTGCTGTCAAGATGACGTCAACATCGGCAGGGGGAATGATGCCTGTGCGTTCTTTATACGTGATGCCAAATCCGTGAGAGAAATACAATGCTTTGCCTGGTGTCAAATGTTTTTTGACCGTGGGCCAAGCTGCGATTTGTGCCGCATCTGACAACAAGTACATGATGATAGTACCCCGTTGGCACGCTTCTTCAAGGCTGAAAAGCGTTTCACCGGGAACAAAACCGTCTTTAATCGCTTTGTCCCAAGATTTTGACGGATACCGTTGACCAATGATGACATTGATGCCATTGTCGCGCATATTCAACGCTTGTCCCGGACCTTGAACGCCGTAGCCAATAATGGCAATCGTTTCGTTCTTCAATACTTTTTTAGCTTTTGCAAGCGGAAATTCCTCGCGGGTGACGACGTTTTCTTCTGTGCCGCCAAAATTTAATTTTGCCATAACTAATTGATTTTTGTAATTTACATAGTCACGCGCTCGCTTCGCTCGCACGGGGAGGAGAATGTGGTTCATTTTTCGAGCTTGCCCGAAAATGAACCACCTCTCCTTTTTTGCGCGAGCGAAGCGAGCGTGGCTAAGTAACTACTGATTTTAAAACTTATTGAGTGATTTTTCTATCTTAGTGCCGTGTTTCTGATTAAGAAGGCGCAAATATAGTAAAGGATTTCTGACTAAAGGAAGATTTCAAATCTAAGATTTCAAATTTCAAAAGCAGGTTGTTCGTGCAAAACTTTTGTAGGGTTTTTAACCCTGCCCATTAGTGTTTTATATATTTTTAGAAAATCTGACGTGAGTTTGAAATCCGCGTCAGATAGTCGTGAAAAGATTTACGAAATCTTTAAGATTTCGTAAATCTGAGCGTAAATGCTCAATTCGTCGCTCATCGCTAAAATTGTCAAAAACCCTTTAAAACATATAAAACGTACTACTGAGGGGTACTCAAGTCAAATTCTTCCTTCAGAATCGTTGTATATTCCTCTATATCGAACACTTTTTCCGTCATTTCACCATGTCTATAATATTTTATACTATTGCCTGACAACACTTTCTTGCCTTCTTGATTGAACAAAATAATCAGAGGAGCTTTGACAAATATGGAGGTTGGGTGCGTGGAATTAAAATAATTAGCGAGTGAAAACTCAATGTATTCATAGACTTGTTTTTTAAAAGAATACTGCGGCAACCACGTTTTTTGTACCAGTGCATACACATTGAAATCACTTCCTTTTTTCTCTAATTTATACTTTTGGCTATCTTGTTCGATATCTTGATTTGTTAAACTCAGATCCATCGGTAAACGAATCCCATAACTACCAAAACCTGTATCCAACAGATAAGAACGCCCTTCTATTTTGGCAATAATGACCAAATGGGTGCGGGGTCTTTTTGTCGCATAAGTCATTGAACGGGCGGCCGTAAAATAGCATGGAATACTCAATTTTTGAAGAGCCAGAGCCAGCAGTCCATTTACTTCGTAGCAATAACCACCCCGATTTTGATGCACCAATTTATCCACAATTTCTTCTGGAACTAAAGACACAATTTTACCAGCTTGTACGTCCAAATTCTCAAAAGGAACAGTAAACAGTTGTTGTTGCATCATTTCGCTGATAAAGGCGAGTGTTGGTGCAGGTGTTTTAGTCAGTTTAATGCGTTTCAAGTAATCAGATAAATCAAAATTCTGCGCTTTGATTATTTTTTTCATACTATTTGTATTTTAAACTTTTTGACCACTGATTTTTATCTACCGATTTTAACGACTACTTTTTATCTACGGATTTACGGATTTTACGGATTTACGGATTATGACGACTACTTTTATCTACGGATTTACGGAAACAAAAAGTAGTCGTTATAATTCGTAAAATCCGTAAATTCGTAAATTCGTAAATTCGTAAATCCGTAAATCCGTAAAATCCGTAAATCCGTAAATCCGTAGCTTAAAATCGTAGTCGTCATAATCCATAAAATTCGTAGATAAAAGTAGTCGTTATAATCCGTAAAATCAGTAAATAGAAATCAGTGGTCAAGAATCTCCTAATTCATTGTTTCCATTTCTATTGATTTCAAATAATTGTTCAATTGTTCCATAGGTTTAGCGACGGCGATGCGACCCGAACGGACAAATTCATAAATACCATATTGACGCAATTCGTCCAACAAAGCGGTTGTTTCTTCTTCCAAGCCTGATTTTTCAATCACCACAAACTCTTTTTCAACCGTCAAAATTCTGGCGTGGTGTTTACGCATCAATAAAATCATCGTGCCGGGGTCTTGATACGCGGCAATCGGCACTTTGTAGAGCGCGACTTCTTGATTGATAATATCTTTATCTTCGTAATAAAATGCCTTCAAAACATCTACTTGTTTGTCCAATTGCTGAACCAGTTTTTTAACTTGTTCTTCCGTCACATTTACGACAATCGTAAAACGAAAAACGCCTTCAATCGAAGATTGCGAGGTTGTCAACGACTCAATATTGATGTGGCGGCGCGTAAAAACCATGACTACACGCATCAAAAGACCTGCCCTGTTTTCAGTAAAAACTGATAGTGTGTATTGCTTTATTTCGTTCATTTTTGACTTCAATTTAAGTGGTTGTCTAAACTATGATTCTTTTGATTTTTATGATTACTATGATTTTTTTGACGTAGTTAATCTAAGTTTGTAATTACTTAGCCTATCGCTCGTCTTGCTCGCAAAAGAGGGGAATGTGGTTCATTTTTCAGCGAAGCCGAAAAATAAATCACCTCTTCTCTTATCGTAAAAATCATAGCAATCATACAAATCAAAAGAACCATGATTTAGACAAACTATGTTATTTTTCTAAGATAATATCCGTTACCGAGCCACCCGCAGGTACCATTGGAAATACATTTTCTTCTTTTTCAACCATGACGTGCAACAAATACGGCTCGTCAGATGCCAACATTTCAGCAACGGCTGTTTTCAATTCCGATGATTTTGTGATTTTTTTTGCCTTCCAGCCAAAACCTTCGGCAATCATACAGAAATTTGGATTTTTTAATTCTACGGAGGAATAGCGTTTATCAAAAAACAATTGCTGCCATTGACGCACCATACCGAGAAATTCGTTGTCCAGAATCACGACTTTAGCCGCCACGTTCCATTGAGTAAACATGCCCAATTCTTGCAATGTCATTTGAAAACCACCATCTCCGATGAACGCCACAACGTGTTTGTTAGGAAACGCCAATTTTGTTCCGAACGCCGCAGGTAAGGCAAAACCCATCGTGCCCGCACCACCCGAATTGACCCACTGATTGATGTGTTGCCACTCGTAATAGCGGGCAGTGTACATCTGATGTTGCCCAACATCGGCTATGACTAAGGCTTTGCCATCGGTTTGTTTGGAGACTTCACGGACAACCTGCCCCATTTTCATCTCTTCACCAGCAAAATCCACCCCCTCAGTATCAGACGTGTTTAAGGCTGTTTTGATGACCTTTTCGTATTCTATACCATCGCATTTACGGAATCCTTCGACCCACGTTTTGTGTTTGCGGTGTTTGACCAAAGGCAATAAGGCTTCCAATGCCAATTTGACATCGCAATTTACAGCCACTTCCGTTGTGACGATTTTGCCAATTTCGGCGGGGTCAATTTCGATATGAATAATTTTCGCTTGCTTCGCAAAGCGCGAGACATCGCCCGTCACGCGGTCGTCGAAACGCATACCGATAGCAATCATCACATCACACTCGTTGTTTTTGATATTTGCGCCATAAGACCCGTGCATACCCAGCATACCTGCGTTGAGCGGATGCTGAACAGGCAAATTGCCCAAACCATGTAAAGTATGCCCGACGGGAATCCCCGTTTTTTCAACAAATTCGCGAAAAATATCTTGTGCATCTGCAATTTGAACGCCGTGACCCGCCAAAATATACGGTTTTTTAGCCGCATTAATCAAGTCTGCCGCCACTTTCAAGTCTTCTGCTTTAGGTTTTGGGTTAGGGTGATAGCTCCTTACTGAGGGGTTGCGCGTGTATTCAAATTCAAGCTTTTCCATTTGTGCATTGCGTGTCACATCAATCAACACGGGACCGGGACGACCTGTATTGGCAATGTAAAATGCTTTAGCAAACGCCGCAGGAATTTCCGCCGCAGTGGTTACTTGGTAGCTCCATTTTGTTACAGGAAACGTACAACCCACAATATCAGTCTCTTGAAAGGCATCTGTTCCGAGCAAATTTGCGCGTACTTGACCCGTAATACAGACTAAAGGTGTAGAGTCGAGCATGGCATCGCCCAATCCTGTTATCAAATTCGTAGCACCGGGACCAGATGTGGCAATCGCAATACCTGTTTTCCGTGTTACCCGCGAATAGCCTTCTGCCGCATGAATCCCACCTTGCTCATGGCGCGGTAAAATATGCTGGATACGGTCAGAATAGCCATAAAGGGCATCATAAAACGGCATAATTGCGCCACCTGGATAGCCAAAAATGGTGTCCACATTTTCCGCCAAAAGGCACATACATATTGCTTCTGCCCCCGATACGGTGACTTTAGTCTTCTTTGTGGTATCGGCAGTTGCCGCCGTTGATTTATCCGAATGATAGGCTTTCTTATTCATACAAAAGATATTTTGTTACTACTTAGGCTATTGCTTGCTTCGCTCGCAAAACAGGGGAATGTGGTTCATTTCTCGGGCTTTGCCCGAGAAATGAACCACATTCCCTCTTTTTCCGCGAGCGAAGCAAGCATTTTTAAAGTAGTAACGATATTTGAAAAGACGAATTAACAATTTTAAAACTCAAAAGTATAAGCCTCTTGTCATTTAATCATAACTTTAAGCACGTAACTTACGATGGTCAACGTTTTGTCATTTTTTCAAATAGCTGATAATCAATGAGATAGGGAGATATTAAATTAAAAATCCAATACGATAATACACTTTTTCTTTTTGCTTACTTCGTGAAAATTCCAATGGAGCGAGCCGTTTTTTTGTTAAAAATTGCCAAAATACTGAGGGGGTAAGGATTCTAAATTTTCATGTGCGCAACTGCCGACGGCACCTAATCCGATGTCTCAATTTCATCGCCGTAGCCAAAGATTGTGTTGTTGCGTTTGGGTGCAAGCACGTGGGGAAAGGTTTTTTGTGGGGAGATACTTGGTGAGTAAGTACGAGCGTAAAATTATTTGATATTTAGAGGCTCTTTCTCACTACGCTTAAAAATCACCCAAAAATGATTTTAGGGCGCGCGTATTTTTGAATCAGAAAAATCGTAGATTTTTCTGATTCAAAAATACGCGCGCCCTAATAGACATCTTATTACAAGTGAATCACTTCACCATAAGCCATTGCGGTAGCTTCCATAACTGCCTCACTCATAGTTGGGTGAGGGTGAACAGCTTTTAAGATTTCATGCCCTGTTGTTTCCAATTTGCGTGCAGTGACAACTTCTGCAATCATTTCGGTGACGTTCATACCAATCATGTGTGCGCCCAACCATTCGCCGTATTTGGCGTCATAAATCACTTTTACAAAACCTTCGGGCGCGCCTGCTGCTTTTGCTTTGCCCGATGCCATGAACGGAAATTTACCTACTTTTATGTCAAAACCTGCTTCTTTCGCACCCTTTTCAGTAAATCCGACGGAGGCAATTTCTGGTGAACAATAGGTACAGCCGGGAATATTGTTGTAATCCATTTTGCCAACGTGCATACCTGCAATGCCTTCCACGCAAGAAATCCCTTCTGCGCTTGCAACGTGGGCAAGTGCTTGTGTGGGCAATACGTCGCCAATGGCATAGATGCCCGACACATTTGTTTGGTATTTGTCATCAACCGTGATAAAACCTCTATCCGTTTTGATGCCCAACATTTCTAAACCAATATTCTCGGTATTCGGCGTAACACCTGCCGCCGATAGAACGATGTCGCACTCAATCACTTCAATCTTACCGTCTTTTTTTGCTTTTGTTGTCACTTTGCAACCTATGCTCGAGGTGTCCACCGTTTCAACGGCTGTTCCTGCCATTGTTCTGATACCTTTTTTTGCGTAAATTTTCGTTAATTCTTTAGAAATATCTTCATCTTCACGCGGGACAAGCCCTTGATCCATAAACTCAACAATCGTTACTTTTGTGCCAATTGAATTGTAGAAATAGGCAAATTCAACCCCAATTGCGCCAGCACCCACCACAACAATATGCTTGGGTTGGGCGGTAAGGCTCATACCTTTACGGTATTCGATAACTTTTGTACCATCAATTTTCAAATTTGGCAATTCCTTTGCGCGTCCACCCGTTGCGATGATGATATTTTTTGCATCGTATAGCGTTTTTTTACCTTCGGCGTCTGTCACTTCTACCTGCTTACCGCGAGCCAATTTGCCATTGCCATTGATGACCGTGATTTTATTCTTTTTCATCAAAAACTGAACGCCTTTGCTCATACCGTCTGCTACGCTGCGCGACCGCCCAATCATGCCGCCAAAATCTGCCGTTACGCCTTCGACTTTGATACCATAATCTGCTGCATGGTTCAAATATTCAAATACTTGCGCGCTTTTCAAGAGGGCTTTTGTTGGAATACAGCCCCAATTGAGGCAAATACCGCCCAAAGATTCGCGTTCCACCACCGCGACTTTCATACCTAATTGCGATGCGCGAATAGCCGCCACATAGCCGCCGGGTCCAGAACCGATAATTATAAGGTCAAATTGATTCATACTTAATGCTAAATTAAACTGGTTGGTAAAGAAAAATAATTAACACGGACACTCTTCCGTAAGTTGCGGCGCAAAGGTAATGAATTTTTGTTTTTTTTGACCCCCTCAGTATTTTTATGTTTCAAAAGTAAAAAGCCGTTTTGATACGTTCAAAACGGCTTTTTACTGAGGGGTCTGTCTTTCCAAAATAAATTAGAAATAGATAAAGTGTATTTTTTTAACCTAAGTTTTGTGGTAGTCATTCAAAACGTGCCGCCTTCGGCGGCGTGGGGAGTTTTTTTCGGAGCGAGCCGTTTTTTTTGTTTAAATTTTGGGCTTTGCCCAAATTTTAAACAAAAAAAACGGCTCGCTCCATTAGATTTTTACGCGGCGAAACCGCGTTTTTATACCACAAAACTTAGATTTTTTAATGATTCAAGGTAATCCGCTCGCTTCGCTCGCGCCAGAGGTGAAATGGAATTTTAAATCCCTCCATTGCCCCTTGAAATTTGAAATCTGGAATCTTTATAGTTTTCGTCTTTTCAGTTCCTTTTCAATCAAACTTAGTTCTCGGCTCATATCGCCTGTTACTGATGTGTTTTCTTTTGCCCGTCTGACTAAATAAGGTACTACGTCTTTTACAAGTCCATAAACCATATATTTTGCCACATTATAGCCTTGATTTGACAAATTAAACGTGATATTGTCGCTCATGCCATACAATTGGGAAAACCAAAAATGTGGGTGATTGTACTTGATTCCCATTTCTTCCAGCAAATCCGCCAGCAGCATCGAACTTTGTGCATTGTGCGTGGCGTTGATGCAGGCAATGTGTTCTACATGGCTGACACAAAAAACGAGGGCGTCGTTGTACATTTTATCAGTAGCCACTTTATCTGGATTTATTGGCGTGGGATAACCCATTTCTTCTGCTCTTTTACGCTCTTTGTCCATGTATGCGCCGCGCACAAGTTTGGCACCGAGGATAAAATTTTTCTCGCGTCCCAATTCGTAAGATGCTTTCAAAAAATCTAATCGGTCATGGCGATACATTTGAAAAGTATTGAAAACTACTGCTTTATCTTTATTGTAGCGTGCCATCATTGTATTTGCCACGCGGTCAATTGTTTCTTGAATCCATGATTCTTCGGCGTCTATAAGTACTGAAACGCCTTTTTCTCGTGCTGAATGACAAATCGCATCTACCCGTTTTGACACGTTAAAATATTCACTTTGTTCGTTATGCGTCATGGGCGCATTGCGTTGAATTTTCTCCAATAAATCAAACCGCGCCAGTCCTGTTATTTTGATACAGACAAAAGGAATATTGCGCGACCTCGATGCGAAGTCAATAGCGCGGATATTTTCATTCATCGTCAAGTTAAAATCTTCTTCGGCGTGTTTCCCTTCTGCCCCAAAATCAAGTATAGTTTTAGTTTTAGTCTTTACCAATTTCTCAATCGCAGGCATAGATTCGAGTAGGGTAGTACCCCCACAAAACTGCTCGAAAATAGTGTTCTTAATGATTGTTTCCGTAAAAGGGAAGTTCCATTTGACAGCCTTAAGTGCCAAACTATTTCCAATGTTCACGAGTTTAGGACTGTTCATTAGGCGAAAAAGCCAAGCTGATTTCCGTAATTCGCCGTCTGACTTAGGTGCGAAAGCAATTTCTGTATTGCCAAAACTAATGGCGTTTTTCTTTATTTCCATGCTGTTCATTCCAAATTTAAAGGATTTCAAATTTAAAGGATTTCAAATTTCAAAGATTTCAAATTTCAAAGATTTCAAATTTCAAAGATTTCAAATTTTTCGTTGAAATTCTTGAAACTTCTAAAATAAACATTTTGACATTACGTGTCATTAGAAAACGCTGAAACTACTGATTATTATAAACATTTTGACTCTACGAGTCATTAATATTCGCTCAATTTCTATGACTCGCAGAGTCAAAATGTTTATAATAACCAACGGGTTTGAACTTTTCTATAACTTTTCTAATGACACGTAGTGTCAAAATGTTTATTTTAGAAATTTCCGAAGTTAAGTACCAAAATCTAAGTAAACGCTGCTTTGAATTTCTACAAACCTGCGAGGTTTAAGCAACGTTTATTTACGTTTTACTACCTACCAGTGACATTAGAAATCTTTTGAAATTTGAAATCCTTGAAATTTTGCTAATTTTTTTTTTCCCACATTTTCAATTTGCCTCCCAAATGTACGGCAACCACTTTGTAGTGCAAAGGAATTTCCTCAGAATAAGCAAAATAAGTAACGAGTTTTGTACCAACAGGCATTTTCCTCAATTGTTTTCTAACATAAATAGAATATTTAAAAAATAATTCTTTGTTCAATTCAAGTTCTTTGTCAATACTGTCTTCTTGTAAAATATTTTCAAAAAAGGCATTAAAAAAATAAAAAGCATCGAAAGCGGAAAAATCAATATCCATAATATTGCCATGAATGAAATGCACATTGTCCAATTCGTATTCCTCGACAATTTCTTTAGACAATTGGTGTAAATTTTCCCGTTGTTCAACACCTGTAAAATGCCCATCTGTACAGCAAGCGCCAATCATACAAAACTTACCCACGCCCGAACCAATGTCCAAAATGCGTGTGTTTGGCGTTTCTGCAAGATATTCTGCCGCCATTTTTGCTATTTTGATAGGTGTGAAATGCCGTTTTGATAAATCTTGAATAGAATACGGATAAATCTCGTCAAACTCATCATCTATTACTTCAAGACCTGCTTTGATGTATTCAAAAATCATATTACCTAATTTTGTTTACTCACGAATTTAACGAATTTAACGGATTATAACGACTACTTTTAGCTACGGATTTACGGAGTAAACGGATTATAACGACTGCTTTTAGCTACGGATTTACAGATTTTACGAATTTAACGAAATGAAATGTAGTCGTTATACTCCGTTAAATCCGTAAATCCGTAAATCCGTAGCTAAAAGTAGTCGTTATACTCCGTTTACTCCGTAAATCCGTAGCTAAAAGTAGTCGTTATAGTCTGTGGATAAGCTATTTCTTAACTACTTTTAAAATTTGTCTTTTATTTGTATTAGACATTAATTCTAAAAAATACATACCCGATGCAGAACCGTCTAAATTGAGTTTATACTGAGGGGGTATGTTTTTCTTCATTTTAACGATTTGACCTAAATAATTTATGAGTTTTAAATCACAATTTTCGGTTGTTTCTATCGTTAAATAATTCGTTGTTGGATTTGGAAAAACGGTAGCAAATATCTGATTATCAATACGTTGTATGAGTGTTGTGCCATCTACATTATACGATAACGTGTAAGCTGAAATACCGCCACGCAAATTACCCACAATCATCTCTAACTTGTCGTCGGTTGTGATTAAGTTACCAATTGTAGGGGTTGTCCGCCAACCGTCGCGAAGTTTTCCATAATCGGCATTTACCAAACGATAATTACCATAAATATTATTGTCAATCGAATCATACACCCGAATTCGTCCATTCGACGAGCCGCAAATTAAGGTGTATTTTCCTTTAAATTCAACAAATTGCGGCGCAACATAGCCCGCAGGGTCGCCTAATTCTGACACATCTACATTGCCTAATTTTGTACTATTGGCTTGCGGATTGAAATCTGGGGCGGTGCGTGTGCCTTTATTTCTAAAAAAACGAATCAAGCCATTGCGCGTACCCACCACAATATCCAATAAGCCATCGCGGTCTAAATCAATGATTTGTGGTTTTGGGGCTGCACCGATTTGCATATTTTTCCAATTTGGAATCGGCGTACTCATTTGTAAAATGCCCTTGTTGTTGCTCTTGTTTTCCACAAAAAACAACGTACCTGTATCCTCACCCACCAACATATCGAGGTCGCCGTCGCCGTCTAAATCGCCAAATGTGGGCGCAAAATTATTGACATCAAGATCGGAAAAAGATTTAAAATTCAGCCAATTAGAGTCAATTAAAGTATAAGTGGGCGCATTTGGTAAGCCTGTATTTCGATAAAGAAAAAGCCGTGCATCACGCCCATTTTGGGGTAAATAAAACGAGCCATTGCCCACGACCAAATCCAATAAACCATCGTTATTTGACTCCACAAAAACGGGATTTGCACCTGACCCCAAATCCACCATATCGCCTACTAAATAATTTTTTCGTTGCAAATTAAAACGCGGTAAGGCATTTGTGCCAACGTTTTTATACAACCAAGCGACATTTTTATTTTCCACAAAATTGGTGGAAACCGTCGTTACAGCCACGTCTTTTATGCCATCGCCGTCCCAATCACTAAAAAAAGCGGCGGGGAAAACGGGCAAATTGACCCCCTCAGTATTTGCGGGAAAATTATTGTCTTGCGACCCCACAAAAGCTGCCGTTTTAGTGCCGTCATTCTTCAAAAAAGATAGGTTTGCGTAAGAAATACTGCCCAATAAAGCATCTTTATCGCCATCATTATCGGCGTCAAAAGTCGCAATTGTTGCTCCGGGGTGTCGCAATGATGCCGAAATATCGCCCTGCAAGCTACTCGCACAAGTAGTCGGCGTTCCCAATTTGACGGAGGGCTGAAACCCATTGTCGTAAAACTTACCCCAACAATTGTCTTCTAATTGAAAAATTAAACTATCGCGCTGAAAACCGCGTTCTACGGATTGATTTTTATATAAATAAACGTGTCCGCCGCCGACTTCAAATGCTAAAATATCCAAGTCGCCGTCACCATCTATATCGTCGATTGCGGGAATATCCACTGCATTGACGTACAAATTAATTTTAAATCCGTTCGACAAAGGATAAGAAAGGATATTGCCATTGAACGCAAAATTCATGCGCTCGAAACCCAAGCTATCATTTGTATATTTGCCTTTGAATACGCGAATACCACTGCCATCATAAGTAAAAATATCGGCAGCACCGTCGCCATTAAAGTCGCGCATCAAAGCCCAATCGTTCAGTTCTGGAATTTTTGCCGTGAATTGTGGATTGAAAATCGGACTGATAGGATTTGACGGATTGTTTAAAAATGCCATACGGACATTACCAATTCTGTCAAAAGCAAAAACATCGGGCTTGCCATTTTTATCAAAGTCAGCTTCGCCAAACATTGGTGCATTTAAGCCGCCGACAGTCGCATTAGTGGCACTTGTCCCGTTGAAAGGAATCGAATAACGCCGCATTTCGGCAGTATTTTGACCCCTCAGTATAAACGCATTTGGAAGGAGAAAAAATAGTAAAATCGGTATTCTAATTATTTTTAGCATTGTAGTAAGATGATTTCAAATGAAATAAATCAAAATTGAGCTTAATCCGTATTAATCTGTGAAAATATGTGGACACCTAAGTATTTACGATTCCTTTTTTCTAAAATTTCGGTAAATAAAAACAATTAAAATCTATTTTTGCGCTCCAATTTAATTTTCAGACAAAAAAAAGACATGGCAGGAAATACTTTCGGAACGGCGTTCCGCATTACGACCTTTGGCGAATCGCACGGCGCAGCAATAGGCGTCATCGTTGACGGCTGTCCAGCAGGACTTTCCATTGACGAAACATTCATTCAATCAGAGCTTGACCGTCGCCGCCCTGGTCAATCCAAAATCGTCACGCAGCGCAATGAAGCTGACCGTGTACGGATTCTAAGTGGCACTTTTGAAGGCAAATCAACTGGACAGCCCATTGCTTTAGTGATTGAAAATGAAGACCAACGCAGTAAAGATTACAGTCATATTGCCACAAGTTTTCGCCCAAGTCACGCCGATTTCACTTACCAAGAAAAATACGGTTTTCGCGATTATCGCGGGGGTGGTCGCTCGTCTGCCCGCGAGACAGCAGCGCGGGTTGCGGCGGGTGCTATTGCCAAAATGTTGCTTTATACTCAGGGGGTCAAAGTGAACGCTTATGTATCGCAAGTGGGTTCAATTGCCGTTAAAAAGTCATACAAAGAGTTGGATTTCAATGAAATAGAATCAACACCAATTCGCTGCCCCGACCTTGAAACAGCAGAACAGATGATTGGTTTAATTCAAGAAATAAAAAAAGCGGGTGATACGATAGGCGGCATTATCACGGGCGTTGTAACGGCTTGTCCCTCGGGACTCGGCGAACCTGCTTTTGACAAATTGCACGCTGATTTAGCTAAAGCCATGATGAGTATCAACGCTGCAAAAGGCTTTGAATACGGCTCTGGTTTTGCGGGTATCGAGATGCGCGGCTCTGAACACAATGACCTTTTTTATACTGAACACGACGAAAATAGGGAGTGGGGGACAACGGCGAAAATAAAGACGCGAACTAACTATTCGGGCGGTGTTCAAGGCGGTATTTCCAACGGAGAAGATATTTATTTTCGGGTTGCTTTCAAGCCCGTTGCCACCATCATTCCCGCCCAAGAATCGGTGAATCAAGCGGGAGAATCCATTGAAGTTGTGGGACGTGGGCGACATGACCCTTGCGTTGTGCCGCGTGCCGTGCCGATTGTAGAAGCAATGACCGCTTTGGTTTTGGCAGACCATTTATTGAGAAATCGGTCGGCTAAAGTGTGAGGTGATTCTTTAGTTGCAGATGTCAGATGTCAAAGTGCAATAAATACTGAAAACTTCGGAAATCTCATGAACCCGTCGGGATTCGCATGTTTGTAGAAAACATAAAGCAAAAAGTACCTTGAATCCGTAGGATTCACATGTTCATAGTCGTTAAAAACATACGAATCCTGCGGATTCGGGGCTATTTTGCTTGGTTTTTATTCTGTAAATGTAATTACTTAGTCGAGGAGTGGGCATAACCTAAAAACATCGTTTTTTGATTAAAAACAGATGTTTTGCGCAGGCGCCTCGCGCGCGCAAAAGGGAGGAGACGTGGTTCGTTTTTCGGCGAAGCCGAAAAAACGAACCACATTCTCTCCCTCGCGCGAGCGAAGCGAGCGCGAGATGCAAAAAACGCTTTTAGGTTATGCCCACTCCTCAGTAATTACCTGTAAATATATGAATCCGACGGATTCATGGTATTCCCGAAGTTTCCAGAAGGTGACTACATTTTATTAATTTTATAACGATTACATTTTAGTTCGTTCAATTCGTAAATCCGTAGATAAAAAGATATTTTCCAAAATTTTGTTGTTCCAAATTTTTACCAAATCAAAATAGTACCCCTCAGTATCTGACCTAATTTTATGGGTTAAAACACTTAATTTTCTTATCTCTTATGTACAAGTGTATAATTTTTTTACAATTACACTTTTTTAAAATGCGTGAAAACCTTTCAAAAAGTTTTTAAATAGCTTTTTTAATCGGGTATTGCGTTCTACATTTGCCCCGTTTTAAGAATACATTTACAAATCTCGATATGATGCGTCTGAAAAATATACTATTTTCCCTCGTTTTGGCAGTTGTGGCGTGTTCAACGCTTACCGCACAAGTTCCTCATGGACACGATGCGCCGCAGGCACCCATTGCGCCCGCTACTGACCAGCATGTTACACCACATACAGCAGATACAACGCATGGCGTTATTCCTCCCGACGTTCATGCACAACACAATGCTGACCATGCGGCTGGACATGATGCCTGTCATCCAGATGCTGAAAATACAGAAAAATATAACCCTGTTCCGAATGTTATGCACCATATCGGTGATGCACACCAGTTTCATGTAATTGGAGATATTTCCATACCATTGCCTATTTTTGCTTACGATACTGAGGGGGGGCTTACTTCGGGTTTGAGTACAATGTTTCATCATGGCTCAAAAGCTGTGAACGGTTTTGTTTTGGCACACGATGTTGTCCGCAAAGCTAAAGGGTTGCCAAGTGGTGAGGTTGAATTAGAGGAAATTCACGACGGACATTATTCTTTTACAAAACAAGTAGAGAACGCAAAAGGTAAAAAAGAAGACGTTAGTTACGTTAAATACAAGGGACAGTGCTATGAATTAGAAGAAAGTCGCAAATTGACCAACAGTTCTTCATGGATTGATTTTTCGATTACGAAAAACGTCTTTACTATGTTGATGGCTTTTGGATTGTTGGCGTTTATTTTTTCTAAAGTAACAAAGTCCTACAAAGCTGGTAGTTCAAAAGCACCATCAGGTCTGGCAAATTTGATGGAAGTGTTTGTTACGTTTATACGTGATGACGTTGCTAAACCGTCAATCGGTCCTAAGTACGAAAAATATACGCCTTTTTTGATGTCTTTGTTTTTCTTTATTTTGTTCAATAATTTGTTTGGTTTAGCACCGTTTGCGCCTTTTGGTGCAAATGTCATGGGTAATATTAGTACAACGATTGTTTTGGCTTTCATCGTATTTTTAGTGGTGAACTTTAGCGGCAATGCGCATTATTGGAAACATATTTTCTGGATGCCCGATGTTCCTGTACCCATTAAACTTATCATGTTGCCTATAGAAGTGGTCTCTATTTTCATTAAGCCCGTTACACTACTTGTACGTCTTTTTGCTAATATCACCGCAGGACACGTTGTGATTGCTACATTTGTGAGTTTGATTTTCGTATTTGGTAATGCGGGTAAAAGCGTTGGTGGCTCTATTGGTGGTGCATTTCTTGCCGTACCATTCACGGCTTTCATGAATGTTTTAGAGATTCTTGTGGCGTTTTTACAAGCATTTATCTTTACTTTATTGTCTGCCTTGTACATTGGAGGTGCAGTAGAGGAACATCACCACGCAGAAGAAAAGCATTAGCAAGAAAGATTTTTCATTATTAAATTTTCATATAAAATGACAGGTTCAATAGCAGTATTGGGTGCAGGCTTGGCTGTAATCGGCGCAGGTCTCGGTATCGGACAAATCGGTGGAAAAGCGATGGACGCTATCGCACGTCAACCAGAAGCAGTTGGTGACATTCGCACGAACATGTTGATTGCAGCGGCTCTTATTGAGGGTGCAGCTTTGATGACAATCATCTTCTCGTTCTTCGTAGGTTAATCCACCGAACAAAAAAAGCGCGTTGGCTGTCAACGGTTGGTTGATAGCCACGCGATTTATGTAACGCTTAAGGTCGCGCTACATGTGCAATAGCAATCAACAATAATTCAATAGAAAATAAAAAATAATCAATTCAATGTTATTCTTAGCTGACTTTTCTCCTATTAAGCCTGATTTTGGTCTTCTTTTTTGGACGACTATTATCTTCCTATCCGTTTGGTATTTTATCGGAAAAAATGCTTTTAAACCAATTTTGGCGGCATTGAAAGACCGTGAGCAAGGCATTGCTGAGGCACTCGGTCAAGCAGACCAAGCGCGTAATGAAATTGCCAGTTTGAAGGCGGAAAACGAGCAGATTCTCGCTCAAGCTCGCGAAGAGCGCGCTAAAATGTTGAAAGATGCAAAGGAGGTAGCCAATAACATTGTGGCAGAATCAAAAGAAAATGCAAAAATTGAAGCTAACAAAATTATGGTAACGGCAAAGCAAGATATTGAGAATATGAAGCAGTCTGCATTGACGGAAGTGAAAAACCAAGTTGGTAATATGGCTTTGGAAATTGCGGAAAAAGTAATTCGTAAAGAGTTGAAAGGTGATGCAAATCAAGTAGCGTTTGTCAACACATTGGCTAAAGAAATGAATTTGAATTAAGAAGAAAATTTCAAACTCCAAAATGTAATGTCGTGTTTACTACGTTTCGGATACCTTATAAGGGTATTAGGTACGTGAGACAAAAAAAGTAATTACTTAGTCACGCGCTCGCTTCGCTCGCGCGAGTCAGGAGAGGTGGGCTAAATAATTACCAAAAAAAATAAATTAAAATCTCGATTCAATGTCAGCAAATAGAGTAGCGGGGCGTTACGCCAAATCCATCATAGACCTTGCCGTTGAACAAGGCAAATTAGCGACTATCGTTGGCGATATGCAGGTGTTGAGCAACGCTGTAAAGAACCGCGATTTGTATTTAATGCTCAAAAGCCCAATTATCCATGCCGATAAAAAGGAAAGCATTATGACTGAAATTTTTGGTAGCCGATTTGACCAAATGACTATGGCATTTATCAAAATCTGTATTGCCAAAGGACGTGAAGATATTTTGCCAGAAATCGCTACCGAATGTCTTGCCGAACACAAGCGTATGCAAGGCATTACGACAGTCAAAATCACGACTGCAACACCCCTCAGTATCGAGGCATTGGAGGAGATAAAAGTGAAGTTGACGGGCAGTACTACCACAGCAAAAAGTGTGGATATTGAAACAGCCGTTGACCCTAACTTGATTGGTGGCTATGTGGTTGAGTATGGTGATAAATTGTACGACGCAAGTGTAGCAGCGAAATTGGCAGAGTTGAAAAAACAGTTTTCAGGAAATGAATATGTTTCTCAAATTGAGAAAAAATAGTAATTAGAAATAATTTTAAATCAATAAAACGATATAGACAATGGTTGATGTAAGACCAGAAGAAATTTCAGCGATACTCAAACAACAATTGAGTGGCTTCACTTCGGCAACTGAACTTGAACAAGTAGGGACAGTATTGCAAGTCGGTGACGGTATTGCGCGGGTTTACGGCTTGAACAATGTACAAGCAGGTGAACTTGTTGAATTTGAAAACGGTACACAAGCAATTGCGTTGAACTTGGAAGAGGACAACGTGGGTGTGGTTCTTTTGGGTGCTGGCGACGCCATCAAAGAAGGCTCAAAAGCACGCCGCACGCAACGCATTGCGTCAATTCAGGTCGGAGAAGGCTTGTTGGGTCGTGTTGTCAATACTTTAGGACAGCCGATTGACGGTAAAGGTGCTATTGCAGGTACAAGATATGAGATGCCTTTGGAGCGCAAAGCACCGGGCGTTTTGTTCCGTCAGCCTGTAAATGAGCCTTTGCAAACGGGTATCAAAGCGATTGACGCGATGATTCCAATTGGTCGTGGACAACGTGAGTTAATCATCGGTGACCGTCAAACGGGTAAAACGGCGATTGCAATTGACACGATTATCAATCAAAAAGAATTTTACGAACGCGGTCAACCCGTATTCTGTATCTACGTGGCTTCTGGTCAAAAATCTTCAACGGTTGCTCAGGTTGCGCGTATTTTGGAAGAAAATGGCGCAATGCCTTATACTGTTATCGTATCGGCTTCGGCTTCTGAGGCCGCGCCGATGCAATTTTACGCGCCTTTCGCGGGTGCAGCTATCGGTGAATTTTTCCGTGATACTGGTCGCCCAGCATTGATTATTTATGATGATTTGTCAAAACAAGCGGTGGCTTACCGTGAAGTTTCGTTGTTGTTGCGTCGTCCGCCGGGACGTGAAGCCTACCCGGGTGACGTGTTCTACCTCCATAGCCGTTTGTTAGAGCGTGCTGCGAAGGTTATTGCAAACGACGAATTGGCAAATCAAATGAATGATTTGCCCGCTTCTTTGAAAAGTGCAGGTATCGTAAAAGGTGGTGGTTCATTGACGGCTTTGCCGATTATTGAAACACAAGCGGGTGACGTTTCGGCGTATATCCCTACCAATGTGATTTCGATTACTGACGGTCAAATCTTCTTGGAATCGGGTTTATTCAACGCTGGTGTACGTCCTGCTATCAACGTGGGTATCTCGGTATCGCGTGTGGGTGGTAATGCTCAGATTAAATCTATGAAGAAAATTTCGGGTACATTGAAACTTGACCAAGCGCAATACCGCGAATTGGAAGCGTTTTCAAAATTCGGTTCTGACTTAGATGCAGCGACTAAAGGTGTTTTGGACAAAGGCTCGCGCAACGTAGAGTTGTTGAAACAACCACAATATTCACCTGTTTCGGTCGAAAAACAAGTAGCAGCAATGTACATCGGCACAAACAATCTTTTGAATGGTTTGCCTTTGAACAAAGTTCGTGCTTTTGAAGAATCTTTCTACTTAGCTTTGGACGCACGTCATAAAGGCATTTTGGAAAATTTCCGTAAAGGTAAATTGGAAAATGCAGATTTGGCAGCAGTGAAGGCTTTGGCGGCGGAAATTGTAGCACAAGTGAAATAATTTCATTCTCAATAAGTTATCCCCTCAGTAAAACACTAATTTACTGAGGGGGCTTCAAATAAAGTGTAAACGAATTTTCCAGATTTACGCTTGGTCAGTTTCTTAAAAAGTATGGTGTTGAGGTTTTTGGGACTCCTCAATACGCCCAGCCTAACTTTGATAAAAAATAGAACATGGCTTATCGAGATTTTAAAATAGAAACATTAGAGGAGAAGTTTGGTATCATTGAAATTGGTACGCAAATATTTGATGCTAAAAAGATAAAACGGATTGCACCATCACCTAAGCTAATCATGGACTTGGAAGACGCGAGTATTATTACTTTGTCAACCGAGAAAGCGGTGTCAGAGCGATTAGTTGCGCCAATTTTGGCTGAAATAGGCAAACGAAACGATTTTATTCAAATTTTTTCAGGTGAAATTATTGTTGGAGATAAAAAACAGGGGCTGAATGGCGAAATTGATTTTATTTTTTCCAGAATACCTTGGACTTTAAAGCCGAAAAATCCTTTGTTGTGCGTGACGGAATCAAAATTAGGGCTCGTGGACAAAGGCGTTGGACAGGCAGCAGCACAAATGTTGGGCGTTCGTTTTTTCAATCAAAAACATGGTTACAAAGATATTCCGATTCATGGGGTCGTGACCGACGGAAAATCTTGGCGGTTTTTAAAATTAGAAAATAGTCACCTTTTTGTGGATAAAACAGATTACTCAACAACTGATTTGCCGTTAGTTTTGGGTGTTTTACAAGAAATAATTGATTTTTATAAAATAAGTACCCCGTCAGTAAAAATATAAAAATGTATATTCAAGTGTAAAACCTTACTTTTGTAGATTATTAATCAAAAAAATCTGTAAAATGGCTTTCACAAAGAAATATAAATCATTGGGAGAGGTTATTCTTGCTTATCGATTACATTATCGTCAAGAACGATTTAATACGACCATAAAGAAAAATGCCCCGCGCAAATGGCTGGAGGAATTCCGATTTGACCTGGCAAAGATTCCTTTTGATGCCTCGGAAGCGACGATTAGAGAAGTCGTTATTTTCCCAATTTTGCGTCTGGCGTGGAAACCATATAGTGATTATTTTACGCTTTGGGGGCATAAAGCCATCGTAGCAGATGAAGAATTAAATGGCATACCAGACTACATCATTGCTAAAAATTCTGAATATGGGCGTATTGTTTTTGAATCGCCTTATATTGCGGTCATTGAGGCAAAAATGGATGATTTTACAGGCGGTTGGGCGCAATGTGCCTTAGAAATGTTAGCAATTCAGAAAATTAATAACACGCCTAACGTTCCCGTTTTTGGTATCGTAACAAATGGAGAAGTTTGGCAGTTTGCACAATTAGATGGTTTTAGCTTCATAGACTTTGAGCAGAGTTTTAGTTTCAACAATATTAATTCGATTATCTCTGGATTATCTTCAATGTTTGAATTTTACAAAGCAAAGTTACCACAAGTTGTTAATCAATAGTAACAGTAGCCAATTACTGGCAAAATAAAACACGGATATTTAAGCGCAAAGTCTTACTTTTGTAGATTACTTAATCAAAAAATCCGTAAAAATGGCTTACACAGACTTTACATTGGAAGATATTAGGGATAAATTTAAGACGCAAAATAAAAAAGTTGTTCTTTTCCCTAAATTGAAGCCTATCAGACCATCGGAGCGTTTGAAAAATGATTTGAAAGATGCTCAAGACTTACCCAGACGGACTGAAAAAGCGAAATCAGAATTGGTTGTAACGCCCATTCTGAAAGAAGTTTGGCGTAAAAATCAAAAATATTTTACGATTTATTCAGGTGAAGTCCTAAATGCAGATGTTTCAAATGGCTTAAATGGAGAATGTGATTTTATTTTAGCAAAAGACATTCAATCTTATTCTATCAATTATCCGATAATTCACATTGTTGAAGCTAAAAAGAATGATTTTGATATTGGTGTACCTCAATGTGCGGCTCAAATGTTAGGCGCGAAAATTTTTAACAAAAGAATGGGGGTTGAAGTAGATAAGATTTATGGTTGCGTTACGACAGGCGATGGCTGGTTGTTTATGAGTTTAGATAGTGAATTAAATATTGATAATCACATATATCAATTGAGTAATCTGTCCGAACTTTTGGCAGTTTTTCAGCATATTGTAGATTATTATAAAGATACCCTCAAATAGACCCCTTAGTATTTTTATAGTTTTGAACTAAAAGATAGTTACATTTGCCATAAAAAAAAACAGATGGTATATCAAGAAGATACTGTAAATATTAATGAAGAAATATTGTTATCGAATGAAGAATTGGTTGACAATGATCTCGGGTCTATTATTGGAGAAACGATTAAAGTTTATTCAAGAGATTGGACTGTTCAGACAATTTACGACCAAATTGTACGTGGTAATATTGATTTGAATCCAAAATTTCAACGGCGAAATGCTTGGGATGATAAAAGACGTAGTATGTTGATTGAATCCCTTATGTTAGATTTGCCCGTTCCTGAAATTGTGCTTGCAGAAAGCCAAGATAAAAAAGATTCTTTTGTTGTATTAGATGGCAAACAAAGACTATTAACGATTTTAGGCTTCATAAATCACGAAGATACAGGCTATTGGGATAATCCTAAATTGGCAAAACTGGAAATAAAAAAAGGACTAAACGGTAAAACGTATAATGATATTTGTACCGATGAACTGCTTGCAGCAGATAGGCGTGCATTTGAAAATTCAAGTATTCGGTGTACCGTTATTTTTGGTCAGAAATCAGATGATTTGCTCTACCAAATTTTTTACAGACTTAATTCAAGCTCTGTTCCGCTATCAATGCAAGAACTTCGGCAGGCTTTACGTAAAGGTAGTTTTTCCAATTTTTTAATTGATGTGACTAATGATAAAAATAATTTGCAACCTATTCATCGTGTATTAGATTTAGATGAACCAGATAAAAGATTGTTAGATGCAGAGATTATTTTGAAATTTATCGCATTTAGACTATTTGGTAGAAGTTATGGAGGAAATTTAAAGAAATTCCTTGACGATGCCATGAAAAAAATAAATGCTAACTGGACTGAGTACGAATCAATAGTGAACAATCTTTATGAAGATTTTAATCAAGCAATAGAAAAATTGACGATTATTTTTGGTGGTGATAACAAGATTGGGCGACTCGCTAATGAAAAGATATTCAATAGAACCATTTTTGATGTTCAAGTTTTATATTTTTCTAAGATAGATGAAGCATTGATTCAAAAAAATAAAGAAAAATTTATCACTAATTATAATTCTTTTTGTCGAGAAAATTCAACTTTTTTAGCTACACTCAAGTCAAGAACAACAACAAAGCAAAACTATGTGGAACGCTTTAAAGCATTTGAAGAACTGGTTGTGCAAACATTCGACATTAATATCGGTGAATCATTCATCGACAAATAATCTTATTGATTTAGAATATCAAAAACTTGATAGTAAAGTTCAACAATTACAGACTTCATTCATTGATGTTTTGTCAACAACAAGTTTAATTCCTTCTCCGCAAGATGAAGAATATACAAAAGCATTTGTTTTGCTTTTTCATGCGTCATTAGAAGATTATTTTGAAAAAATTACGACGTTACTCATTGCAAGATATTTAGAGAAATACAGAACATCAACCTTTATTGATGTTTCTGATTTGACTAATGTTGCAAACGCAAATCAAAAAGTAAAAACTCAAATCGAAACTTACTTGATGATTGTAAGTTATGCTACTTTCAAAGGAGCAAAAAAAATTACAGAAGATTTCGATGTGCTTCAAAAGTCTTTAGAAAAATACAAACATGACGCTGCTATAACAAGCGATACGTTTAAATCTTTCAAAAACACTCAATTGTATGTAGAGAATATTTTAATTCAATCTGATAATCTACTGAAAATTAATTTTGAAGAAAAAAATCATGGCGTTGCATTAAATTATCTTGTTCAATTGTTAACGTCTGTTGGAATAGAAGTGAGTACAGATTTAAGACTACAAAATTCTTTGCGTTTAATCGCCTATCATCGAGGAGATTATGCACATTTAGGACAAAATACAAAAATAACGCGACTTTTAAGTAAGTCAGATATAGAAGATTGTATTACTGATTGTTTGAAAATGTGTGAGCAAGTTAAAGATATTGCAAGTTACAAATATAATTAAGGCATCAGTAAAAATAGTTAATAGAATATTTCTGATTGATTAAAAATCAACAATAGTTTTATAAAATGGCAAGTTTAAAAGAAGTCCGTATCCGTATTGCGTCCGTTATTTCGACGCAGCAGATAACAAAAGCGATGAAAATGGTTTCGGCGGCGAAACTCCGCAAGGCACAAACGGCAATTCAACAGATGCGCCCGTATGCTGATAAATTGAATTCGATGCTCATTAATATATTGAGTAACCTCGACGGCGATGCTTCGACTTCGTTTGGCGTGGAACGTGAGATTCAATCGGCTGTAATGGTGATTGTTACGTCTAATCGTGGTTTGGCGGGTGCTTTTAATACGAACGTTATCAAGGCGGCAACAGCGACAATTAATGAAAAGTATGCGACGCAACGCGACAATGGCAAGTTGACAATTGTTTGTATTGGCAAAAAAGGTTATGATTTTGTACGCCGTCGTCCAGAATATAAAAACTGTACAGTTGTCAGCGATTACGTAGAAATGTTCAGTAATTTGTCATTCGATAATGTGAAGCAAGCGGCACAAATGTTGATGGACGGCTTTGAAGCGAAGAAATATGACCATATTGCGGTAGCATACAGCCGTTTCCGCAATGCGGGAACGCAAGTACCCGAAGCAATTCAATGGTTGCCTGTTCAGAAATTGGAAGTGGTATCTGGTGATAAGAAGAAAAAATCGGATTATATTTTTGAACCTAACCAAGCGACTTTATTGCAGGATTTAGTGCCAAGTATTTTGCAAACAACCTTTTACAAATGTTTGCTTGATACACATGCTTCTGAACATGGTGCGCGTATGACGGCAATGGATAAAGCAACGGAAAATGCGAACGAGATTTTGAAGAATTTGAAAATCAATTACAACAAAGCGCGTCAAGAAGCAATTACGAAAGAATTGTCGGAAATAGTGGGCGGTGCGGCTGCTTTGGAAAGCTAAAATAATTTCAAATTTTAGATTTAAAATTTCATTCTAATATGTTTGATGTATGTAATCTAAAATAGTAATTACTTAGCCCATAGCTCGCTTCGCTTGCAAAAAAGAGGAATGTGGTTCGTTTTTCGGGCTTTGCCCGAAAAACGAACCACCTCTCCTCCCTCACGCGAGCGAAGCGAGCGCGTGACTAAGTAATTCCTGGTAACTTCGGAAATCTCTTGAATCCATCGGATTCATACGTTTGTAGAATAAAAAATCAAGTAACTGTCCCCCGAATCCGTAGGATTCGCACGTTTTTTAACCCTTACAAACGTATGAATCCTACGGATTCAATGTGCGTTTTGCTTTATATTTTCTACAAACATGTAAATCCTAACGGATTTATGAAATTTCCGAAGTTACCAGTAATTCCTAAAATAATAAAAAAACGCCTTATTCGAGTCATCGAATAAGGCATTTTTAGGTTTTATACTGAGGGGGTAAAATTTATCACCTTCTTACTGAACTTTAACCAACTTTGTCCCATTCCATTTCCACAACACGACCTTATATTTTTGGTCACGAATAACGAAAGACTCGCCTTTTTCTTCCATTGCAGCACTGTCTTCAGTGTATAAGATATGATTGTTGATACCGCCGCGTTGTGAGGGTAAGATATAGTTTTCACTGGCATAGCCCGTACCTGCACCACTTGAGGAAGTAGTGGCGAAAATATGCTGTAATTGGTTGTTTTTTGTCCAAAACAAAAGGTATTCACCATTTGGATAATCACATGCCCCAAAATTTGCCCCGTAGCTAATGGCTTGTTTGACATTCGTAAAGCCACAATCGCCATTGAGTTCCAGTACTGGAGAATAACTCACATCGCCGCAAGTAGGAAATTCTAAAGCCGCTAATTGTTGTCCATTTTTGGCGATACGGAGTTGCGTGACTAATTTGAAATTTTTTTCATCAAAAGAAGCCAAACCACCCAAATACAATTCATTGTCGCCATAAACATTATGGATAAACACTGACGCAATAAATCCGCCCCACAAATACCCCGTTTTCTTTTTGTTGTCGGACATAAAAGAAACTTGATACCAGGGCGCACGCACGCCTTTAATGGTCAGAGAATCGGTTGTTGTATTTTCAATTTTGAGGGGTGTGCCAATCGTCAGTTTTGCCACAACTGCCCCAGATGTGGCAGGCTTGTCACGTATATTAGCATCGGCAACGAGTGTAAAAGAGGTATCACCGATTTCAAAATTTCCGTAATTCCGTCCGTTAGCGATATTTTCGTTGGTTTGCGCAAAGGCAAAAGTGCTGGATAGGATAAGAAAAAATAAGCAGGTGTATTGTTTCATTGTCTTTAACTTTAGTGATGTTTCACGCAGTAAAAATTTTAATGGAGCGAGCAGTTTCTTGAAAATTGGTCACTTAATTTTCAAAAAAGTGGCTCGCTCCATTAAATTTTCCTCGCGGCGAAGCCGCGTTAACTAACAAAGGTCATTTACTTGGCAAGAGGTACGGAATTAAAATTTTGTCCAAGAACATAATACACAAGCATTATGAATAAGATGAAACCCAGTAAGAATTTCATAAAAAAGCTGCCATTATTGTTACCTGCATAATCTTTAGGTTGAGAAGAACCGCTCATTTTTTTATTGTTTTAAATTTATTACTAAAATTAGAATTCAATCAATGTTCGATAAAATCAGAACGCCGCAAAAGTAAAGCGGAAAATTGAAAACGTTTAATTATTTCAGATTTCAAATTTCAAAAGATTTCAAATTTCAAAGAATTTCAAAGGATTTCAAATTCCAGATTTCAAATTCCAGATTTGAAATTTGAAATCCTTGAAATCCTTAAATTTTACGACATTTGTCTTTCAACCATTTTTTTTCGGACTTATCCAGATGCGGCTTTAAGGCTTTATATACCTGTTTGTGGTATTTATTGAGCCATTTGATTTCATCTTTTGACATTATTTTTTTATCTATCAAAGCTCTATCCATTGGGAATACTGTTACTGTATCAAATGATAGAAATTGTCCATACTCAGTTTCTTCGGCGGGAACAACTAAGACCAAATTTTCAATCCGAATCCCATATTCACCGGGTTTATAAAATCCGGGTTCATTTGATGTGAGCATACCCACCATTTGTTCGGTTTTGCCGCGTGCGTTCAAAGCCGTTACAAAACCTTGTGGTGGTTCATGCACATTCATAAAAAAGCCAACACCATGACCCGTTCCATGGCCAAAATTCAAACCGTGTTGCCAAAGGTGTTGCCGTGCTAAGATATCCATCTGAATCCCTTTAGTTCCAACAGGAAATTTGAGCATTGCCAAACCAATGTGTCCTTTGAGAACGAGGGTAAAATCGCGTTTTTGAGTCACCGTAGGCTTACCGTCGAGCGATATTGTGCGGGTAATATCGGTTGTGCCATCGGCGTATTGACCACCCGAATCGAGCAATAACATACCTTTTTTTTCAATTGTTGCCGATGTGTGGGTATCGGGTTTGTAGTGCATGATAGAGCCATTGGCTTGGTAGCCAATGATAGCGTCAAAACTTTCACCGTAATAATGAGGTTGGTCGCTGCGGTATTGGGCAATCATAGAAGCCACTTCGTATTCGGTGACGGTGCGTTTATTCAATGTTTGCTCCAACCACATAAAACTTTTAGTCAATGCCACCCCATCTTTGACCATCACCTTGCGGATAAAATCTTGTTCAATTGGGTTTTTAATGGCTTTCATCAGTATCGAGAATGTCGAATTTTCAACAATTTTAGCTGTTTTGATAGCCGAGAACAAGACAAAATTAGCATTGGCATCGTCCACTACAATCGTGTTTTTTTCCGTTAATTTTGTTAAAAATTCTTCGATACCATTGTATTGACGAATAAAGACCCCCTCAGTATTGAGCGTGTTTTTGAGTGTTTCGGGGATTTGTGAACGCTCTACGAAGAGGTTACACGAATCTAAACCAATAACTAAATAAGCAATAAAAACGGGATTACATTCCACATCAGAGCCACGCAAATTGAGTGTCCAGCCAATATCATCAAGCGTTGTCACCAAGTGGTAGTTTGCGCCACATTCAGCCATTTTGAGGCGAATATCGGCAAGTTTTTCCCCACGCGATTTGCCTGCAAAATGTAGGTCATGCTCAAATATGGGCATACAGGGTAGGGTAGGGCGGTCACTCCAAATAGGGGCAATTAAGTCCGAATCTGTGACAAACTTAATGCCCTTTTTGCTCAATGATTTGTCTAATCCGCGAACTTGTCCAACTGAAAACAAGCTGCCATCGCAGCCAACGGTGTTGCCTTTTTTCAAATTCTCGCTTATCCAGCTTATGTGTTCTGGCGCACCTTGCACGATTTGTTTATGCAACTGAAACGAAGTGCCTGCAAGTTGGTGTTCACATTGCTCGAAATAGCGCGAATCTGTCCAAACGCCCGCGTGCTTTGCCGTGACGACAACAGTTCCTGCCGAACCCAAGAACCCCGAAAGCCATTGCCGTGCTTTGAAACGGTCGGCTACATATTCTGACTGATGTGTGTCGCTTGACGGAACGATGTAGGCGTCAATGCCGTGTATGTGCATTTGCTGTCTGAGGGCAGCGATTTTTTCGTTAACTGTCATTGGTCTGAACGCTAATTTTTTTTGATTACTATGATTTCTTCGTAATTGTTTACCACGCGCTCGCTTCGCTCGCGCAGGAGGGGATTGTGGTTCATTTTTCGACGAAGCCGAAAAATGAACCACCTCTTTTCCTGTTGTTGTGTTAGCAATATGCACATATCTAAATAGTTGAGGAGTGGGCATAACCTAAAAACATCGTTTTTTTGATTAAAAACAGATGTTTTGCGCTCGCTTCGCTCGCGCAAAAAGGGAGGAGACGTGGTTCGTTTTTCGGCGAAGCCGAAAAAACGAACCACATTCCCCTCCCTCGCGCGAGCGAAGCGAGCGCGAGATGCAAAAAACGCTTTTAGGTTATGCCCATCCCTCAGCTAAATTGTTACGATTCTTCTTATTATTGAGTGCTGCAAATATCTAATTTTCTTATCAAAATAGGTAAAAAAGTATTTTCTTAATGATTCAAGGTCAATACTTAGTTATGTGCTTGCCCCAAAAGAGTAGTGCGCAGATAGGGAATGTGGTTCATTTTTCGGCTTCGCCGAAAAATGAACCACATTTCTCCCTCGCGCGAGCGAAGCGAGCGCGAGATGCAAAAAACGCTTTTAGGTTATGCCCATCCCTCAGCTAATATTTAGAATCATTAAAAAGATACGTAGAAAAACGGGCGTGTTGTAGGGGTGTGGAAACAAAGATCATTACTTATTGAATCCCAATTTCTTCAACTGCAAACAAGTTTGTCGAATGAAAAAATAACAGATACCTTAGAAAAATTGAGCGTGTTTTGGGGCTTACAAGTGGTTTTGACGTAGAAATGGCGCAAAATACTGAGGGGGGATTTTTGTTTTTTCAAATTTTTTCACAGAAAAAACCTGCACGTCTGACATTGTCATCTTTACTTTCCGCATCAAATTCATTGAGAATACGGTAATTTTTCAAAATTGCTTGTTTAAAAGCAGCTTCTGAGAAGTGCCAAGCTGGAAAGTTGCCTTCTTGATTAATTGCAGAAAAAGTGTCCCGTGTAATTTTATGGTTTGTCGCTGTAATAACGGGTGTTCGGTCAATAAAAAGGTAAGGAATACCTGATTGAGCCAATTCACTTAAAACCGCAAAAGGGTGTTCAATGCGTTGTAAAACGTTCGACATTATCGCAATATTCGGCTGGTAAGATGCCACTGCTTCGGGAATAGTGGGTTCAAATTTTAATTTATTGCTTGTGAACAAGCGTTTACCCGTTTCGACAAACGATTCTTGGTCAACAACGCACCAAGTAAAATCTTCGTATTTGGATAAGAACCAACGGTGTTGCCGATACATATTGCCCAAAGCACCACCAAAATCTAAGACTTTAAATTCTCCTTTGGTGTTTGAAACATGTTGTAAAGCGGCTACTAAATGGCTATTTTCCGAAAAACTGCGATAAGTTCTACCATCGCGGTCATAGATAGCATTTCCTTGACCAACTGCCAACGCTGCATTGACAAAAGTATTTAAAACAACTTCTTCATCGTATCTACCACACGCTTTTTCGGCGGTTTGCCAATTTGTAAAGTATTGTTTAGGTTTTGTTGTTAAACTTTTTAAAAATTTTAAAAGCATTTCGTTGTTATTTGTGCGTACAATTAAATGGTTGATGAACAATGCTAAGGTGCTTAGACCAATATTTAAAATAATGAAAACGTGACATGGAAAAATATATAACTTTCGCAAAGTAATGGTGCTTAGACGAGTATTCAAAATAAAAGTGTTAATTTTAATATATTTTTTATCGAAAAAGTAAAAGCTGCGTCACATCGAATGGCATACTCTTCAGTATTTACCCTTACGAACGAGTAATTTTACATTTTCCTGAATATGAAACAAACAAATATTTCTAAAATTGAGCCAAACTACTTACTTTTGGCGTGCTAATTGGCAAGAGGAAACAACTTATTTAATCAAACTCTGACATTACCGTGGTTGAAATGCACATATTGACGACAGTAGAAGAACATGTAAAACAGTTTTTCAAAGAAAGTATCCCTAAAAAATACGTATATCACGACATCTCGCACACACAAGATGTAGTACGTGTGTGTCGCCAAATAGGTTTGACTTATGGCTTACCAATGGAAGATATGGACTTGCTCCAAGTCGCTGCTTGGTTTCATGATACAGGTTATACTGCTGGACCAGAAGGGCATGAAGAACGCTCAATTGTTTATGCAAAAGCCTTTTTACACAATTTTGGTTACTCCGAGAAGCAATTAGAAGTCATTGCGGGTTGTATTCGTGCAACTAAAATACCACAACGCCCAGTCGGGTTGATACAACAAATTATTGCTGACGCTGATTTGAGTCATTTGGGGGAGAAAACCTACTGGATGCGGACGGCAAAAGTGCGGCAGGAATTGGTCGTTGCTCAAAATAAACTGATGGATGAAGAAGAATGGCTGTCGTTTGAATTGGCATTTATGTTGGGACATCAGTACCATACAGATGTGGCAAAAGAATTATTTGATAAACGAAAATTTAAGCACATTATTCAGTTGCGTAAACAACAAGTACGGCTCAATCCTGAAACAAGCGATATGGAAGATTTGTTCCTTTTTGAAAAAGAAGATAAGGACAAAAAAAATTGGAAAAACGGCGAAAAAGAGGGCAAACACGATAAAAAAGCAGATATGGGGCGCGGAGTTGAGACAATGTACCGCACCACTTACAACACCCACAACAATCTATCAGCCCTCGCCGACCATAAAGCGAATTTGATGTTGAGTATCAACACCATCATGATTTCAATTACTTTGTCAACGCTTGTACCACAATTAGGGAGTTCAACTCAACTGATTTTGCCCACCATTGTTTTATTGTCAGTCTGTTTGACGGCAATTGTTTTTGCCACATTGTCCACCCGTCCCAAAGTGACAACGGGAGAAGTAACCCTTGACGACATTCGTAACAAACGCTCAAATTTACTTTTTTTCGGCAATTTCTACAATATGAAACTCGACGATTTTCAATGGGGCATGATGGAAATGATAAAAGACCCCGATTTTCAATACAGTTCTATGACGCGCGACTTGTATTTTCTGGGTAAAGTATTGGCACAAAAATATCGTTATTTGACATTCTGTTACAATGTCTTTATGTTCGGAATTATTCTTGCTGTCATACTTTTTGCCGCTGCTTTTGTGAATGGTGCAGGCGTACCTGCTAAAATAATTCATTGATAGTTCTGCCTTTTGAAGCTTATTGAAAAAAATTAGAAGATGTAAAACGTTAACATTACGTTCACTATTACGGTAAAAGAGCCAGAATTGGCATATTTTAAGGCGATTTATGTTTTTTTTTACCGTAAATCGCCTTTTGTGTTTATGCTTTGCCAAGAAATATTTTCACAATTTTGTTAGTTCAAAAAATAAACTTGTCAACAAGGCGTTAAATAACCAACAAATTCAACCTTGAAATAGGTCGGTGAAAGTATATTTGCGCGAAAACTAACCGAAATAGATTACAAACTTGACGGTTATTTCCTTTTGAAATGGTAGCTACTTAGCCGCGCTCGTTCCGCTCGCGGAAAAAAGAGAGGTGGTTCATTTTCGGGCAAAGCCCGAAAATGAACCACATTTCCTTCTTTTGCGAGCAAAGCGAGCAAAAGTATAAGCAGTTACTTGAATGTTTATCAAAAAATAACAAACCGTTTTAACCTGCAATTCAGAGTAATGGAAAAAATGCTAAGATTAAGTATGATGCTGATGTTGGGAGCAGCTTTGACCCTTTCGACATCATGCCGCAAAAAAGAACGTTCAGGCACAACAGGCTGGAACTATAACGACTCCAAATGGGGTGGATTTGAAAAAACACCTTACCAAGGTCAACCAACAGGCCCAAACCTCGTCTTGATTGAAGGCGGTACGTTTTCAATGGGTTTGACCGAGCAAGATGTTACCTTCGAGTGGAACAACGTGTCGCGCCGCGTTACTGTTTCGTCTTTTTACATGGATGAAACCGAAGTTGCTAACATTGACTACCGCGAATATTTACACTGGCTCGACCGTACTTTTGGACAGTCGTATCCTGAAATATATCGAAATGCTTTACCCGATTCACTCGTTTGGCGCGAAGAATTGTCTTACAACGAACCATTCGTTGAAAACTACTTCCGCTTCCCTTCTTACGACACTTACCCTGTTGTAGGTGTGAATTGGTTGCAAGCAAATGAATATTGCAAATGGCGGACTGACCGTGTTAATGAGATGATTCTCATTGAAAAAGGTATCATTAAGCCAAATATGCAGCAAAAAGACGCTCAAAATTTCAATACTGAAGCGTATTTAGCGGGTCACTACGACGCCATTATTCCACGTAAAGGTTTGAAAGCCTATACTGCCGATGGCAAAGGTAAAGCAACGCGTCAAGCTAAATTTGAAGATGGTATCCTATTGCCTTCTTACCGTTTGCCAACTGAGGCAGAGTGGGAATATGCAGCTCTTGGTTTGCGTGGCAATATGGCATCTTCTAAAGACGAACGTATTACAGACCGTCGTATCTATCCGTGGAACTCTAACACGGTTCGTTACCAACGCCATGACAAAAATCAAGGTGACCTCCTTGCTAACTTTAAGCGTAGCGGTGGTGACTATATGGGTATGGCAGGTAACTTGAATGACCATGCCGCACGTCCTGCGCCTGTTCGTTCATTTTGGCCCAACGATTATGGTTTATACAATATGGCAGGTAATGTCAATGAGTGGGTTCAAGACGTGTATCGTCCGACAACAAGTTTGTCGCTTCGTGATGCGGATAACCATGACCTCGACCCTTTCCGTGGTAACTTCTTTCAAAAAAAGGTATTAGATGAAACTGGCAAACCTTTGAAAGACGAAAAAACGGGACGTTTGCAAATGCAAGATGTAAAAGACGAAGACATTGCTACTCGCGAAAACTACAAGCGTAATCAATTGTATAACTACGGTGACGGTGACTCTACTTCTCTTGTTGATGCAGGTCAACCGATGTATGATACCGACAAACGGACGCTTATCAGTGATAAAGCCCGTGTTTTCAAAGGTGGTTCTTGGGCTGACCGTGCTTTCTGGTTGTCGCCAGGTTCACGCCGCTTTAAAGACGAAAACAAAGGCGACCGTTCAATCGGTTTCCGTTGTGCTATGATTCGTACAGGCTCGCCAGTCAATAACAGCGATAGCGGTGGGAATATGTTTAAAACCCGTAAAAAGAAAGAAAAACGAATATTTGGTAGGTAATTTTGCCTTTCATGTAAGATAAAAAATGCCGAATCCGCTCATGTGGGTTCGGCATTTTTTTGTGGTATAAATATGCGGTGATTAAGGTCGGGTTAGTTACGCCCTCAGTATTTTGGCAATCTTTAACTAAAAAGAACTTGAAGTTGTGCCAGTCTTAAGAACATAGTGTACTAACTAACTGATGTTACGCAGAGCCGTTAGGCTCGACCGATTTTGTAGCGGCGGATTTCAATCCGCCGAAAATGTACCCACCTTTTTCATTGCTTAAAGCCTCTATTATGATTTCAAGTTGCGATTCTATTCTTTAATAAATCCGTTAGGATTTGAACGTTTATAGAAAAATCGAACAAAAAAAATCTCCCGAATCCGTTAGGATTTGAACGTTAAATATTCAAATAAACGTGCGAATCCTAACGGATTCGGAGAAAAATCACTCATTTCTATTTTCTATAAACGTGTAAATCCTAACGGATTTATAACGCAAGTTGAAACCCTAATTGAGCCTATTGTTTTATTTCATAAAACTCAAAACCTGCCCGTACAGGCGTAAATCCTACTGCTTCTTCATTCTCAGCCATGATGTAGTATTGAATATTTTTAGTACCCATCACGACACCAAAAATACCATCGCCAGCCGCATCATCATTGTGTTTACCGTCGTCGAACATCGGTAAATAACGATACGCTTGTTGACGGTCATTGCGGACACAACAGAAAGCGCGTGAGGTATTGCTGAGTTTCGTTTTTATCGTCATTTTACCATCGGCAGCAACCGAGGAAGTGGGCTTTTCAGCACTCGGCTGAGTACGGTTGAGTAAAGGATGTGCTTTTAAAAAAGGAATTCTTTTGGACATTAATTCTTCAATACCACATATTTTTGAATCGCCCGAACCAACGGTCATCGTGCGGTTCTTTTTGTAATCATCGTAACTGTAATGCTTGTTTTTGTCAGAATTCACTTGATTATCAATGCTTTGTGCCAATTCATTCAAGCGGGTTGTGTATCTGCCACTGTAAAACCACTCGTCTAAAATCGTCTTGATATGCGCCAAATAGATTTTTTTATACGTCGCATTTTTCAAAATTTGACTGATTAATGGACGTTTCGGATTATCAAAATCTTTAAGTGGTTGATAGGTCTGCATCTGCTCAATACTGAGGGGGGTAACATTTGCCGACTCGGAAGCAAAACCACCAAATGACAAATTCAAATCCCACATAATGGGCGTAAAACGTCCATCAAATGTTCTCAATAAATAATAATTGTGTGAAAATGCGCCGTTGTAACTGTCTAAATTTATCATTACATTGTTCAAAGCCAACATCCACAAGGTTTGGTCAACGTTTAGAATACGCTCCAATTTGTCTGGTTCTTGGTTCAATGTTTTAACAAAATGGATAAATTCTTTCCATGACCCGTTGTCACCCATTTCGTACAAGGGTGCGTAACACGTTGAATCTTCCCCCACGTACATCAACGAAGCACGGTCGCCTTTTGGACAAGAGGCGGCGTTATCGGCGTTGAAATCGGGGTCGCATTTTACGAGAAAATACCCCCCCTCAGTATTTGGGTGGTTTTTGATAAACAATTCATCTACGGATTCCACACTGTTGTAAAAACCCATGAGTTTATCATTGACATAAACTTTGGCAAAATTGCACTGCGGCGCGGGCATATACGAACGAATGATTTCATAAGCCAATGCTTCTCGCAAAAAGCTCGCATCACGATTGATGTTTGAGAGTTTTAAAGTCGCGTATTTTCCTTCAATCAAATCGCCTTTTGCCAATTTGATGTTCAAAGGTAATTTTTTTACACTCCGTTTCCGAGAACCAAAATACGACGAATTACCTTTGTAGCGGACGCCTACTTTTTCAAATTTCTGTCCTTCTAAAAGCATTGTGCCAGTTAAGCGGGCTTCACTACCCGACCGTTTTGCAGAGTCGAGAAACTTGTCCCAATTGTCGCTCGGAAATGTCAAACGCACATCGCGGATGCCTGTCGTGTTGTAAAAAAATTGTGCTGTACTATGTGTGTAAACCATTAATAAACAAATGGTTAGTATTGTAATTTTCTTCATTAGACTGTGATTTTCAATCTTAGGAAGTCTCCTTCTGGCTTTCTAAGATTTCGATTTTTTCTAAAATTTGAATCCAATCTATAGGAATCCAGAAGGAAGTTTCCCAAGATGCATAAAAGACACATAAAGATATATAAAACGCAAACTTAGATGCAGCAATTTTGTTTATCGCTCTTTTATTAAAATATTTTTCATTTTAACAAACAATTAAAAACAAGGCTCTATTAGGGTTTCAAGTTGCTGCCAATTTTAAATTTCTTAAAGGCGGCGTAGCTGCCAAATATCGGTAATATTATCAACGAAATAGTATTTTCATTGGGGCGTAGCCCTTAAATTTGACTTCTTTAGCGGTTATACCGCGTTGTAAACCAAGTTATTCGATTATTGAGTTACCAAGATTGAGCAGCTACGCCGCTTTTAGTCTAAAAGTAGATGTCAGCAACTTGAAACCCTAATTGAGCCAAAAAGAAAAAATCTACGCATTTTAACGACTACGGATTTTTATCTACGGATTTACGGATTTAACGAATTTACGGGTTCTAACGACTACGGATTTTTATCTACGGATTTACGGATTTTACGGATTTGCGGATTCTAACGACTACGGATTTTTATCTACGGATTTACGGATTTTACGGATTTACGGATTCTAACGACTACGGATTTTTATCTACGGATTTACGGATTTTACGGATTTACGGATTCTAACGACTACGGATTTTTATCTACGGATTTACGGATTTAACGAATTTACGGGTTCTAACGACTACGGATTTTTATCTACGGATTTAACGAATTTTACGACTATGAATTAATCTGTAAATCCGTAGTCGTTAGAATCCGTCAAATCCGTCAAATTCGTAAATCCGTAGATAAAAATCCGTAGTCGTTAGAATCCGTAAATCCGTAGATAAAAAATACTGAGGAGGTGTTATGTTTGCATAAATTTTCAATTTCAGTCAATGAATTACAAAAAATATATAAGAATTGCCTGTTTTTTATGCACCATGGTGTTTTATCATTGCAAAAACGCGCCCAATACTGAGGGGTCTAACTCAGCGATTCAAAACGTTGTTGACACAACGCTACTGACTCAAGATACAATTACAAGCACTCAAATCAGTTCGATGACCACCCGACCCGTGCAGAACTTTACGGTTGTTCCATATCAGCAGGTGGGGACAATCACGGCGCGTATGACGGAAATGGATTTAAAACAACTCTACGGAGATTCCAATGTGGTGCGGGTCAATCGCGGTATGGTGCAAACAATTGTTTTTCCAAATAGCCCGAATGAGTTGGAAATTGCGTGGAAAAAAGAGGCTAAATTCAAAAAAATCAACTACATAAACATTAGAAAAGGCAGTTGGCGAACGCCCGAAGGCATTGCTATTGGGGCAACCAAAAAACAATTGGAAACCATAAACGGCAAAGCGGTAACGCTGTTTCCGCTTGGCGAAGACGATTTTCGGGTTGTGTGGAACGAGGGAAAAGTACACCCAAAATTGGCAGTAACTTACGCTCAAGCGACTGACCGCGTGTTTGAAATGATGATTCTTTTTTAACCTTTTTCTTTCACTATCTTTTTTCACTGCCTTTTTTACCCTACTTTTGCGGCTCAAATCGAAAAGTACAGTTCAAATATAATATGGAAGAAGTAAAATCACTTAATTTCATTGAAGAAATTATCGAAAATGACCTTGAAACAGGTAAACATACGTCAATTCTAACCCGTTTCCCACCCGAACCGAATGGCTATTTGCACATCGGTCACGCTAAATCTATTTGCCTGAATTTTGGTTTGGGTTTGAAATATGGCGGCAACACCAATCTCCGTTTTGACGACACGAATCCCGCAAAAGAAGACATTGAATACGTAGATTCGATTAGAGAAGATGTCAAATGGTTGGGGTTTGAATGGATTGAAGAGCGGTATGCTTCTGACTATTTTCAAAAAATATACGATTTAACGACGTATTTGATTGAAAAAGGCTTGGCTTACGTGGACGATTCTACAACGGAACAGATTGCCGAAATGAAAGGCACGCCAACCAAAGTAGGCGTGGATTCGCCCTATCGCAGTCGTTCGGTTGGCGAAAATTTGCAATTGTTTGAAGACATGAAAAACGGTAAATGTGCCGAAGGCTCGCGCATTGTACGGGCTAAAATTGACATGACTTCACCCAATATGTTGCTTCGCGACCCAGTCATTTACCGTATCAAATTTGCGCATCATCACCAAACGGGCGATGCGTGGTGTATTTATCCGATGTATGACTATGCTCACCCAATTTCCGACGCTTTGGAGGGCATTACACACTCAGTTTGTACGTTGGAGTTTGAAGTACACCGTCCGTTTTACGATTGGACAATCAAAAATTTGGATTTATTTCCCTCGCGTCAAATCGAGTTTGCGCGTTTGAATTTGACTTATACCATTATGTCAAAACGCAAACTCATGGAATTGGTGCAAAAAAAAGTCGTCAAAGGCTGGAATGACCCGCGTATGCCGACTATTTCGGGCTTGCGGCGACGTGGCTACACACCTGCAAGTTTGCGTGAATTTGCCAACCGCATCGGCATTGCCAAACGCGATAATACGATTGACGTGAGTTTGTTGGAATTTTGTGTGCGCGAAGATTTGAACAAAACATCTTGGCGTTTGATGGCAGTTTTGAACCCGTTGAAAGTCGTTTTGACCAATTATAGGGAGGGGGTCGAATTTTTGGAAATAGACAACAATCCAGAAGATGAAAACGCTGGAAAACGCCTTGTGCCGTTTTCAAAAGAGCTGTATATCGAGCAAGATGACTTTATGGAAGACCCGCCAAAAGGTTATTTTCGTTTGAAACCAAACGGTATGGTGCGTTTGAAAGGCGCGTATATTATCGAGCATCAAGCCACGATAAAAGATGCGGAGGGCAATATTACTGAGTTACATTGTCGGTATATTCCAGAATCAAAAAGCGGGAACGACCAGTCGGGGTTGAAGGTTAAAGGTGTCACGCATTGGGTATCTGCCGCCACAGCTTTATCCGCAGAATGTCGGATTTATGACCGTTTGTTTACTGTTGAATCACCTGATGGCGATAAAGACCATCACTTCTTGGAATTTTTGAATCCGAGTTCTCTACAAGTTTTAGATAAAATGTATATCGAACCAAGTGCCAAAGATTTAGTAATTGGGCAACAAGTTCAATTTTTGCGGCATGGTTATTTCTGTTTAGACCCAGATACTGAGGGGGGGCATTTGGTGTTTAACAGAACAGTAACGTTGAAAGATTCTTTTAAAAAATAGGATTTGGAAGATTTCAAATTTCAGATTCCAAATTTCAAAGTGCCAAAGTAGAATTACTAACCCAAAAAGAGTAATTTTTGTTTGTATTAGTTCAAAAACCGTAATCTTAGACTCAACTACCGTACCTTTGTATCGGAAACCCGAAATAAGGAATTTATATACATCTTTGAGCTAACTTAGAAATTAATTTAAACTTATGAAGAGAGTTCTTATTACCGGAGCAGCCGGTTTCTTAGGTTCGCACTTATGCGACCGTTTCATCGCCGAAGGCTACCATGTGATAGGCATGGACAATTTAATTACGGGCGATATGGCAAATATCGAACACTTGATGCCTATGAAACATTTTGAGTTTTATAACCATGATGTCTCAAAATTTGTCCATGTTCCTGGTGATTTGCACTATATTCTTCATTTTGCGTCCCCCGCAAGCCCGATTGATTACCTTCAAATGCCGATTCAGACCCTTAAAGTAGGCTCTTTGGGAACGCATAATTTGTTAGGTTTGGCAAAAGCGAAAGGTGCGCGTTTTATGATTGCGTCAACGTCTGAGGTCTATGGCGACCCGCTTGTACATCCGCAAGTTGAAGAATATTGGGGTAATGTGAACCCAATTGGACCGCGTGGTGTTTATGACGAAGCCAAGCGTTTTCAAGAGGCAATCACGATGGCATACAACCGTTTTCACGGTGTTGAAACCCGTATTGTACGTATTTTCAACACTTATGGACCACGGATGCGCGTCAATGACGGACGTGTTTTGCCCGCTTTCTTCTCGCAAGCAATTCGCGGAGAAGGTTTGACCGTGTTCGGTGATGGCTTGCAAACACGCTCTTTCTGCTACGTTGATGACTTAGTAGAAGGCATCTACCGTCTGTTGTTGTCTGATTACGACCAGCCTGTAAACATTGGCAACCCAAGCGAAATCACGATGATGCAGTTTGCGGACGAAATCATGGCATTGGTAGGTAATCCAAAAGCCTATATTGATTACCGTCCATTGCCAACCGACGACCCGAAACAGCGTCAGCCGAATATCACAAAGGCACGTGAAATCTTGGGCTGGGAACCGCAATACGACCGCCAAAAAGGTTTAGCTATTACGTATGAATATTTCAAAAAAGCTGTTAAAGTTTAATATTGAGATACTTGTACATTAAGATATTTCGTATAATAGATTGGGCAGGCTTTTAAGAGTTGCCCAATCTTTTTGCGTTTTAACAATATATAAAGGCTTCAACGACCACGTATTTTTATAAAAATCATAATTACTTAGCCTATTGCTCGCTTCGCTCGCAAAAAAGGGGAAAGTGGTTCGTTTTTCGGGCAAAGCCCGAAAAACGAACCACATCTCTTTTTTGCGAGCGAAGCGAGCAATAGGCTAAGTAGTTGCAAAAAATCAACATAAAACAAAATGGACTTTAAAAAAATTATCCTTGTTACAGGTGGTGCTGGCTTTATCGGTTCGCACGTTGTACGCCGTTTTGTCAATAAATATCCGCATTATCTCGTTGTCAATTTAGATGCTTTGACGTATGCTGGCAATCTTGACAATTTGAGCGATATTGAAAATAAATCCAATTACGTTTTTGAAAAAGGTGATATTACTGACGCCGAATTCATCAACGCCTTGTTCAATAAATATTTGTTTACGGGTGTGATTCACCTAGCGGCAGAAAGTCACGTTGACCGTTCTATTTCTGACCCGATGGCGTTTATTACCACAAATATTATCGGCACAGTCAACTTGCTCAATGCGGCACGTACTATCTGGAAAAACGTTGACAATACTGAGGGGTGTCGTTTTCATCATGTTTCGACCGATGAAGTGTTTGGTTCGCTCGGAGACGAAGGTTTTTTTACTGAAACCACGCCTTATGACCCGCGTTCGCCTTATTCTGCCTCAAAAGCAAGTAGTGACCATTTGGTAAGTGCTTATCACCATACGTATCATTTGCCAACGGTCTTGTCAAACTGCTCTAACAATTATGGACCGAACCATTTTCCAGAAAAATTGATTCCACTTATCATCAATAATATCTTGACAAATAAGCCTTTACCAATTTATGGCGATGGCAAATATACCCGCGATTGGTTGTGGGTGAAAGATCACGCTTCTGCAATTGACACCATTTTTCACAATGGTCGTGTAGGCGAGAGTTATAATATTGGTGGCAATAATGAATGGAAAAATATTGACTTGGTGCATAAATTGTGCGATATTATGGACGAAAAATTAGCCCGTCCAGTAGGTACTGCCCGCCAATTGATTACCTTTGTGAAAGACAGACCTGGACATGACCGCCGTTACGCCATTGATGCGTCAAAACTTAAAGATGAACTTGGTTGGACACCGTCTATCAGTTTCGATGAAGGCTTCAAAGAAACAATTGACTGGTATTTGACCAATAAAGAATGGGTAGAACGGGTCACATCGGGTGCATATCAAGCGTATTATACGGAGCAATATGCGTGAAAACTTCAAATATTTCAGATTTCAAGGATTTCAAAAAAAACGTAATTGTTGATAATTCCTAAGATAAATATTTGAGAGATCGGCATAAGCTAAAAGCGTTTTTTGCATCTCGCGCTCGCTTCGCGCGCGCGAGGAGGGAATGTGGTTCGTTTTTCGGCGAAGCCGAAAAGCGAACCACGTCTCCTCCCTTTTGCGCGAGCGAAGCGCGCGCAAAACATCTGTTTTTAATCAAAAAACGATGTTTTTAGGTTATGCCCATCCCTCAGCTACTTAATTGAGCCTTACGAAATTTTTGAAATCTGAATTTTTGAATTTGAAATCCTTGAAATTTGAAATCCTTGAAATCCTTGAAATCTTTGAAATTTGAAATTTCCGTGTTTTTTGTCGTTCTAAGCGTTGTGGCTTGCGGCAAAAACGAGACAGAAACCTTGCCCAATCTTGGCAAAGAATACTTTCCTCTCTCCATTGGTCGAACAGCCGTTTTCGACCTTGATTCCATTATTTATGACCCCATAACGCTGAGTGTCAGCCGAATTGATACGTTTAAGTGGCAAGCCCAAGAGATATTGAGTGATACTTTTCGTTCAAAATCGGGCAATTTATCTTATGTTGTTGACCGTTCTATTAAGGCAAAAAATGGGACTGAGTGGATACCAAGAGAGACTTTTAGCGCATCTTTGACAATGCAGTATGCTTTATTGTCAGAAAATAACCTCTCCTATATCAAATTTCCCAATTTTTTTGATGTGGGTACAACTTGGGACGGCAATCTATTCAATGACATCGCCACTAAATTTGACGTAGCTGGTGAGATTTTAGAGCCATTTTCTAAAAAATGGACGTTTGAAATCTTGTCTTTCGGCAAATCAGAAAAAATTGGCAATAAAGATTACACCGATGTCCTCACGGTGCAAGCACAAAGCGACCCTAAGATATTGACAGAAAAACGCTATTCGCTTGAAAAGTACGCAAAAGGTGTGGGTTTGGTCTATCGTGAAATTGAAATTTTGGATACACAAAAACTTGATGCGACGATTGCATGGGAGAAAAAAGCGCAACGAGGGTTTATTGTGAAAATGACGCGGATAAATTGAATTGCGCGCGAAGCAAGTACTTACATTTTTTTGTAATCAATTACCCGAAAAAATCCACCCCCTCAGTATCTTGCGTTCTTAAATCAATTTTTATCAAAATCATTAAATTTAATTGACAAATGAGTTTACGACTTGGCGACATTGCGCCCAATTTTACGGCTAAAACCACGCAAGGAACGATTGATTTTCACAAATGGCTCGGCAATTCTTGGGGTTTGTTGTTTTCACATCCTGCCGATTTTACACCCGTTTGTACGACCGAATTGGGCAAAACGGCTCTTTTGAAGGGCGAATTTGCTAAAAGAAATGTCAAAGTCATAGCTGTTTCGGTTGACGACGTGGACAGCCACAACCGTTGGATTCCAGATATTGAGGAAGTAAATGGCGTGACCATGAATTTTCCAATCATTGCTGATGAAAAGAAAGTGGTGGCTGAATTATACGATATGATTCACCCAAATGCGTCGGAAAAAGCAACGGTGCGTTCAGTCTTTATCATCGGTACGGACAAAAAAATCAAATTGACTTTAACTTATCCTGCTTCTACGGGACGCAATTTTTTGGAAATTTTGCGCTGCATTGATTCTTTGCAATTGACAGCCAAACACTCGGTGGCAACGCCTGCTGATTGGAAAGTAGGTGATGATGTGATTGTCACACTCAATGTACCTACGGCAGATATTGAAACGAAATATGGTGTTGAAGCGGAGATTAAAAAACCGTATCTGCGGTATGTACCGAATCCGTCTTAAATGATTTCAAATTTAGGATTTCAAATTTCAAACCGCCAAAGTATAATTTAGGAATTTGTGTTTTCTACGTATCGGATACCTTACGTGGGACAAAACAGCAAAATTTCAATCATATCCAGTAGTACGTGAAATAGTTTTCCGCTTTGAAATTTGAAATCCTAAATTTGAAATCTCTTTTATTACTTTTTTAAAATGAAATTTCTCCTCTTAGTTCGGGTAGTAACAATAGGTGTTATTTTTATTCTACTGCGAAAATTTGACCCCGTTCTTACTGAACCCCTCAGTACATTTGCCACAATTGTACATGAATTGGGACATTCGACAGGTGCATTTTTGTCGGGAGGTAGTTCCTTGGGTTATACTTTGGGAGAGGATTCAAGTCGTATTTTTGCGTGTACGAAAGGTGGTTCAGCGTGGTTGTCGCTTCTGGGCGGCAATTTGTTTTCGTTGGGGGCAGCTTGGTTTTTTGTGTGGTTGGGCAGAAATGGAGAGGACAGATTAGCCCCATTTTTGATTGTATTGGGTGTTTTAGTGTTTTTTACCACCCGTTTATTCGATGATTCTGAGATATTGCCTATGCCGATTGTCGCTATTTATTTGGCATTATTTGCCTTTTTTATTTTGACAGAATCCGTGTGGTCGGGGGCTTTTTTAATCTTTTTTGGTTTTATTAATTTGTTTTTCATTTACAGCGATACCATGACAAACGGTGTTTTGTCCGACGTGTCGCGTTACACAAAATTAACCGCTTTTTATCCCGTTCCAGAACCCGCTTGGCGGTTTACTTGGTTTGGTATAGCAGGTTTTGTGGGCTACAATTTGTTTATGGACGTGGCAACCACCCAAGTAGAATGGGCATCGGGTAGGAGTCCGTTCAAGAATTGGGATTGGGATAAAGTTTTACTCTTTTTAGAAATATTACCCAGCCTCATCATTTACAAAGGCAACCAATTACTTGAATTTTTGGTGGTACAATTTTCGCGCATATTCGATTTTCGCAAACGCTGATTTTTTGTTCAAAAATTCAGGTATTTGCACCGACTTTCCTTCCAAAACGGTGTAATTTTCAAAAAAATGTTTCAATTCTAATTTCAGTGATTCAGGCACATCTTTGATGTCATTGATGCCCGATATTGAGGGGTCGCCTTCGGCAACGGCAAGGATTTTATCATCGGGAATGCCTTGGTCAATCATGCGCATAACGCCAATAATTCGGGCATTGATGAGCGTCAAAGGCACAACAGTTACTTGAGTGATAATCATCACATCAAGCGGGTCGCCGTCATCGAAAAGTGTCTGAGGAATGATGCCATAATGCAAAGGATACACCATTGAACTCCGCAAAACACGGTCGAGGCGTATCAAACCCGAAGGTTTGTCAATTTCGTATTTTGCGCGGCTACCTTTCGGGATTTCCACAATCGCGTGGCATACTGAGGGGGTGTTTTCGTGCGGGAGAACGTCGTGCCAAGGGTGCATTTTTTAATTTTTTAATTTTTTAATTTTAGTCTATTGCTCGCTTCGTTCGCAAAAAAGGTGAGAGGTGGTTCATTTTCGGGCTTTGCCCAAAAAACAAACCACCTTCCCCTTTTTTGCGAGCGAAGCGAGCAATAGACTAAGCAATTATATTTATTTAATCCACTCCGCGATGCTTTTTTCATTCATGCGCACGTAGTCCATGTTTTTAGCTTGTTGCGCTTGTGCGATTGATTTTCTTGCCGTTTCAATTGCTCCTTTTTTGTCACCCAATTTGGCTTGTACCAATGATTTGTGGCGCAACATCCAAAAACGCTCACCTTTTTCAAGGGCTTTGTTCACAAATTCAAGAGCTTTTGCAGCGTCTTTACCAGACTCAAGGTAATATTGAGACATAGCGAAGAAATCACCTTGTGTAGGTCCATCTAACTTTTGCTTGATTTGAGCCATGATTTTCGCATCAATATCATTTGTAAATGGAATACTAACAGCCGTATTTTCCCACATAATGTCCAAAGAAGCCGATGTGTTTGTGATACTACCGATACCGATTGTGAATGTTTCCACAGGCACAGCCGTTTTTGTTACAGGCACAGAGATACTTACTACATTGTCTTCTGGAAACAATGCTTTTTCGTCTGTTGCATTGGCTTTAGGATTTTTGTTGAACATGACTTGCCAAGCGTCTTTGCCGGGCTTAGTCATGATAACATACGTACCTTTTGGCAAACCGATACCTGAAACGGTAAGCGAGTCCGTTGTTGTAAATTTAGTTGGTTGATTTGCACCTGTACGCCACATTGCGCCAAAAGGGACGATTTCACCCATGATTTTGCGCCCTTTTGCACTTGGACGGCTGTAATCAAGTGTGATTTCTGCCATACCAACAGGTTGTTTGACTTGTGTTGTTGTACTTGCCGCAGGCATCGTGATTTGTGCCGTGGCAACCGTTGTAAACGCCAAAATTGCGGCGATACTGAGGGGTGCTAAGAAATTTTTCATTGTCGTAATTTTTTAATTTTAAAAATGAAGCGGTTGAGAACTAATATTTTACCAAAATGAGGTATAGAATCGCAAACGCTGGGCGAAGTTATACATGAACTTGCTTGTTTGTAGATAATCTGCTAAAAAACGAGATTTTTCGACAAAGGTTTTTAATCTGTTAAAATCCTCTCTACAAACATCCTTTATTAATTCCTAAAACATAATTTTTCACCACATCTAACGAGGCTGCTGTTTCTGCACCTGAAAACCCCGTAATCATATCATTTTTAAGGTTTTTTTCCGCAAAGCTTGTCAAATCTTTTGATAAGGTTAGGTATGTCCAATGCCATTTTTCTTCTTTGTACCCCGTTTTTCTACCTGCCGTATAAGGTTGACAAAAGCCAAAACGCGCTGCATTTTTAGTGAGCCAATCATACATTTTTTTCCCTTCGGGTTTATCAAAAAAGGCTGATGAAACAGTCGTCAAATCAATATCCGTTCCCCAGTGGTGGCGGCTACAACTTGGCATAGCAGAATATTCCATAATTTTTTTAGCCCGTGCCGTAGCATCTTTGAGGGTGGTCAAAGATTTCCATTTGGCGTCCCAAATCCCTTTTTGGTACTCAAAATTGCGTGTGGCTGATACAATTGTTAGCAAAACGCTGTCTTGTTGAGCTGCCCACCGCATTTTTTTATAGGCTTCGTAGGTCTCTTTTCTTAGAAACAGTCCTTCTTTATCGGCATGTTTTTTTTCTACTGCTATAAAATCGGGGTGAGTAGCAGGGTCAAATTTGCCCATGATGTAATTGACTGACATTAGTGGTGGGGCAATACAAGGTTGGCTTGTGTGTGAATTCTTCGTTGGAATAAACATGAAACTCGTTTGTAATAAAAACAAAGTAGCCAGTGCGAACAATTTTTGAAACATGTGTTTTTAAATTTTAGGTAATCAATAAGGCAAATGTCTAAAAAATACTTAAAAAACATCTAAAAAAAGCCTTAAATACTGAGGGGGTATTTTTTAATTTATTTTTTTCAAAAAAAGTAAAAAAAAGTTTGCCAGTTTAAAAAAGCGTCTTACATTTGCGCCACAATCAGAAACAATGATTGAAAATGTAAGTAGGGTGGTTAGCTCAGTTGGTTCAGAGCGTCTGTTTTACACACAGAGGGTCAGGGGTTCGAATCCCTTACCGCCCACAAAAGGTCTCCAGAAACGGAGACCTTTTTTTGTTTCTGGCTGCTGCTATCTACTGTTGAGTAAATGTGATAAAAAGTGACCCCTCAGTATTTTCTCTATTTTGACCGTTCTCTTTCCCTTCTAAGGAACGCAAAATAAATAAAAGCGTGTTTTGAAACGTCCTACTTTTCGCTTCGCGAAAAAGAAATCTATCAGGGCGAGCATGTATTTTTGGCTTAAAAATCGAAGATTTTTAAGCCAAAAATACATGCTCGCCCTAAAAAAACTTACTGAGGGCGATTTTCGAGCGAAGCGAGAAAGAGCCAGTAAAACGCGCTTTTATTTATTTAACGTTCCTAAGTGATTTTTTGTTTATTTTTACGTATCTCTTTAATGATTCAAGGTAAAATTGAGTTTTCGTGCCTTTTGTTCGCACAACGACAGGAAAAGAGGTGGTTCATTTTTCGGCTTTGCCGAAAAATGAACCACATTCCCCCTTTCTTCGCGAGCGAAGCGAGCGTGTGGTAAACAATTACAAAATCTTTTACAATCCTACCAATCCTAATTCAAAACAAAAGCCGATGCTTCATTTTGAAACATCGGCTCTTATTTGTTAGAAATTTGACATTATTACGCTGCTTGTTTTCTAAAAATATCGCGCAATAAAGTACCCGTCATTGCCGACATGCCGCCGACAAGCCCACCGATAAAACCCGTTGCACCGATAAGTTGTGTGCTGCTCAATTTTCCGCCAAATACATTTGAAAAGGCTGTGCCAATCAAGCCGCCGTTCATAGAACTTTGGAAGCCCGCGTAAACACTCCACATCAAAAGCATACCTGCAAAACCATAAGCGCAGCTTTTACTCGGCGAATCGGCAATCCAGACACCCACATAAAAAGCCACAATTGCGCACGACCACCACGGGAAAGCCAACTGTGCCAATGCGCCCAATACGAGAATAGCACCACTACCCATGCCCAAATCTTTAATTTTTTGTTTAAAGGCTTCACCCTTGGCTTTGACAGCATCTACTTGACCTTGAACATCGGTCAGGCTGTTCGCCATACCGCTTAATTTATCTATTGGATTTTCCATTTTTTTATTTAATTTGAGCAATTACTTAATCTACTGCTCGCTTCGCTCGCAAAAAGGGAGAATGTGGTTCATTTTTCGGGTAAAGCCCGAAAAATGAACCACCTCTCCTCTTTTGCGCGAGCGAAGCGAGCGCGGATAAGTAATTACAATTTGATGAAAAGATGCCCCTCAGTATTTCCTTACTTTTCGGGCGTAAATGTCTGTACACTTGTGATACGTTCGTGTTTTTCGTCGGCTTTTCTTAGGAAAATAGCTTCATAATATTCTCCTTTTGCCCATTTGTCAATAAACTCCGCGTAATGCTTATTACCGGGATTGCCCGATTGCCCACCGGGATAATTGACAAAAGCGCGTGGTTTGTCACCACCTAATTCAACAACCATGCGCCATGAAGGACCATTGCTTTTCTTAATCGAATTAAGACTTCTCGCTTGTCCACCACTGGCAATTTTTGTTCTGCCCAAACCCGGTATATTTGAAATATGCGGAATTTCGGTGTCTTTATAATTTGACCAAGTCGGCTTTGGATTTGTGGGATATTTAAGCGCGATTTCTGCCGTTACTTTTGCCATACCAACCGCCATTTTTTTGAACGACTTTGTGCAGATTTCTTTAGCCGTTTCTTTTTCTGGCGTACTGATATTATCAAAAAATTTATTGTTTGGCTCATCGCGGAGTAAGAAAACAGTACGAACAGTGCTTGGCTTCATAATCCGTTTGGCATTAGGATTTGACAAAATTTCGTCCCATGTTTCCTCAAAAAACGCATTGTACCATTCTTCAAATACAACAGGCGCGGTTAAATCTGCGTCATATTGCTTATTCCAACCTTGTAAATCCGCCAAAAGAGCTTGTTCGGGTGCTGATAAAGACGCAACATCCAAGTGTTTAATCATATTTGGCAGGGCTTCTTCTGCCATCAAACTTGAATTGTCGTTTTGCATTTTCATCATATCTTCCACCGTGAAAGAGTCGGATTTTGACAATAAATTATTGACGATACGCCCACGATAGCCTTCAAAGTTTTCTGAATGGTAATAATACGGATAACTTGGGTCGGTTGAATGTTGGTTCGCCGATGAGACAAAACCCCGCGCTGGATTTTTAGAAAAAGGTATATCCGCTTTAGGAATTAAGGCTTTCCAGCTGCTCGACGACAAAGAACCGTCTTGTACAAAACGCCCTTGTCCTTTAGGTTTGTCGGGAAATGCGCCCTGCACACGCAAAGCAATATCGCCATCTTTACACGCAAAAGCAATATTTTGGGCGGGTATATTCCAATCTTGAATAGCGGCAGCGTAGTCATCGTAATTTTTCGCCTTGTTCAATTTGTAAGTAACAGTTGGCGACAAACCCGTAATTTCATTATCCAACCAACGGAACGCCATATTTGCATTGGCAACCGTATCATTTTCGTAAATGACGGGTCCCCAAACAGTGTATTTCACCGTATCATTGACCGTTGCACCACCTTTTACATTGATATTTTCTATGCGTGTCTCTACTTTTTTGTACGCACCGTCCAACAAATATTCCATTTTAGACGCATCTTTCCACTTGATAGAGAGCCAGTCCACAACATCGTGACCAACGTTTGTGGGTGTCCAAGCAATGTGGTCATTGAAACCAATGATGATAGACGGCATACCCGGAATTGATGTACCATACACGTTCATTTCGGGTGTAGATAGCTCCATTTCGTACCAAATTGCGGGCAAACGCAGGTTCAAATGCGGGTCGCCACTCAAAATTGGACGTTTATTCTTTGTTTTTGAAGCCGCTACAACCCAGTTGTTTGAACCATTGCTCGGGTCTGGTTGCGTTTCTGTTTCGGCATCGGGGAAAGGCAAAAGTGTGTTGTGGATACTCGATAATGCCGAATTACTGAGCGGGTAGGGGGCAATGTTCGACATTGAGGTTTTGGGTGCAACAGACGGCGATTTTTTAAACGACGTTCCCGTTGGAATAATCGGCGATTGTTCCTTGAAATACGCTGGAAAAACGAAATCAAAATCCGAACCCAAAAGAGCTTTGGCGTTTGTGGCTTGCATATCTTGCGAGCCAAGAGCCAAATCAAGTGCCATGTATTTGACAATTAACGCCATTTTTAGTGGTGTCCAAGTTTCTGGTTTGACACCAAAAATTTTGTACTCAACTGGATAATCTTTATAACTCAATTTACCAATCAAAGTGTTCACACCCGCCGCGTAGGATTCTATCAATTTCCATGCTTCGGGATCTTTTTTCCATGCTTCTACCGTCCGTTCAGCCCCTTTGACGATACCCCGCCGACGTGACAATTTGTCCACATCAACTGTGGATAAACTTGGTGTTATTTTGCGGTCGCCCAGTACTTCGGACAAGCCACCACCTGCAGCACGCGCGAGAAACTCCATTTGCCAAAGGCGGTTGTTGGCGTGTAAAAAGCCCTGCGTAAAATACGCGTCTTCGATAGTTTCGGCAAAAACATGGGGTACATCGCGGTCGTCATACGCAATTTTTACTGTGCTTTTTATTCCTTTGAGGATTTCGTCACTTGGGGTTGCCGTAAGTTTGTCGCCGTTGTGCCAATAACCTTCAAATGGTGACAAGAGGCTACCAAGTGCTAGTAAAGGCACACCTTTTATATTGTGAGACGTGTTCAAAGCCCACGTCAAGCCGCCCGTTGTGACAAGCGCGAGCAAAAATTTAACAATTTTCATTATAAACCTTATTTGATGTTTTGGACGGAATCCGTTTTTATCTAAGAAATAGTGTGATTACTTAGCCACGCTCGCTTCGCTTGCGAAAAAAAGGGAAAAGTGGTTCATTTTTCGGGGAAAGCCCGAATAATGAACCACACCCCCTCCCTCATGCGAGCGAAGCGAGCGCGTGGCTAAGTAATTACGAAATAGTAAAAAAAGCGTTTTATACTGAGGGGGTTAATTGCGATGCTAAAGTAGGAATTTCTATCATTTTAGAGAATATTCGCTACTTTTTTTCTTAGGAAAATCGTAAATACTTGGGGATCCACAGATTTTCACATATTAACATGGATTAAAAGGAATTTTATTTGTACTTTCCTAAAAGTTGTGGGTAATGAAAATTGTAAAAATCACCCCTCAGTATTTTACTTACTGATGTTACGCAGAGCCGCAGGCTCGACAGATTTTGTAGCGGCGGATTTCAATCCGCCGAAAATGTACATACCTTTTTCATTGAGAGCCGTAGGCTCGACCCATATTTATAGGCACCGACCCTACGGCTCTTAAATAATCTGGTTTGAAATTGCGGCGGATTGAAATCCGCCGCTACGTGTGTCCTGAAGGACTTTGAGCTGAAAACCAAATCACAAAGTGCATGCTATTTTCGAGATGATAGGGGGTATCACTTTTTTTTAAAAAAAAAGAAGTTATATTTGGACTATCGGTAGGAATTGAATGAGACAAACCCATCAAACGGCTTAGAGGTGCTTACTTTTCACGAGTATGATTTCTATGATTTTTCGTAATTTCTTAGTCACGCGCTCGCTTCGCTCGCAAAAAAGGGGAATGTGGTTCGTTTTTCGGGCAAAGCCCGAAAAACGAACCACCTCTCCTCCCTCGCGCGAGCGAAGCGAGCGCAAAAGTGCCTTTTAATGCGTATTTTAGATTTGTGTATGGTTTCAAATTTTTTATTTAAAATTTGAGCTTTGCCCAAATTTTAAACAAAAAAAACGGCTCGCTCCATTAGATTTTTACGCGGCGAAGTTCCGCGTTTTTATACCACAAAACTTAGATTAATTACCGAAAATCTAAGTTTGTGATAGTCGCACATGGAAATTTGAAATTTTATCGTGTGGATTTATTTATCACTAAAGCCGTTGGGCAAGACAAATCAATTTGCCCTAATTGCTCAAATTTCTGATTCAATCGGACAAACAATCGTTCTGCTGCTTTTTTACCGAGATTGAAACCGTCATGGTGTAAGTAAGTGACTTCGGGGTCTAAGATACGCGGTAAATATCCATCACTGATGCCAATAACGGCGCATTCTTGAGGGATTTTGACCTTCAATCGTTTTAAGGCAGGAATAACGCCCGCCATTGTTTCATCGCTCATCGCAAAGATACCGTCGGGTTTGAAGTTGGGGTAGGTCGTTTCTACGCCTTCCCATGCCGCAAATGTATCGTCTGCAAATAAATGAGTGGCTTTAATACCTTTACAATTTTGGATTTTATCTTCAAAACCACGTAACCGTTTTAGGCTGATATTCATTTTGGGATTGCCAAACATACCCAAAATACGGGTACAACCTGTTTGTAGTAAATAATCCAAACATGTTGCTGTCGCCAAACTGTCATCAATTATTACAGAATCAAAATGTGTATTTTCCAATATTTTATCCACTAAAACCACCGAAATACCTGCTTCTTGAATGGCATCAAGGTGTTCTAAATGCTCGGTTTTGTTCGTCAAACTAATCAATAAACCTTCAACGCCATACTCGTTGCAGATATGCACATTTTCAATTTCTTGCTCAAAACTCTCTCCCGATTGCAATACCAAAAGCCTATACCCATGCTGTTTGACCATAGAAGAAATGCCTTTGATGAGCGAAGGAATAAAAAAAGTGTTTGTATCTGGAATAATTAGCCCTATTGTGCGGCTTTTTTGACGGCGCAACTGCACTGCCATCATATTGGGATGATAGTGAAGGTCTTGTGCCAATTTTTTTATTTTGTCTCTAAGGGTGAGTCCAATATCAGGGTGGTCTTTCAAGGCTCTTGAAACGGTTGAAATGTTCACCCCCGCAAGTGCCGCAATATCTTTTATGGTGATTCTTTTCATATCTTAATTTTAATTTGATTTGACATGGCTTAGTTACGTGCTTGCTTTTCTTGCGCGACGACGGCAAACGTGGTTCATTTTTCGGGCAAAGCCCGAAAAATGAACCACACACCTTTTTCACGCGAGCGAAGCGAGCGCGAGATGCAAAAAACGCTTTTAGGTTATGCCCATCCCTCAAGTATTTAACTCTAATTTATACTATTTTACATTTCTCAAAAAAACTTATCAACAACAAACGTTTGTGAAAAGGTTTGTTCTGTTTTTAGTCATTAGAGACAGATGACATAATGATTTTCTTTTTTACTTTTACAAGGTTGTTCAACAGCAACAGAGTTTTTTTTATTACATTTCATTGAGTGTTCCTTGATATTACAGATTACTTGGAGGCTAAAACCAAGTAGTCTGTAATCTTGGTTTTTTTTAAAAAAACCAATAGTTGGTAGCCTTTAGGTTATTGAGCATAAAAATACTTGATTAATAAACGTCTATTCCAAATAGCAATGCGGGCAGACATTTTCTAATAAGGCAATCAGAACACTAAAAAACATTAAACACTATCCAACTATTGTCAACAAAAGAATGTGTGAAAATAAATTTTAACTAAACAACAAGAATGCAATTACGAGCGTCCATACTTCGGTATTGACGCTTTTTTTATGTTCTATAAATAGGAAAAATTATAGTCCGCTAAAAGTATAAATTTTTCCAAATTTGACCAATAGTTATTTGCTTTTTTTAATAAATAATCTAAGTTTTGTGGTAGTGGCTCAAAACGCGCCGCCTTCGGCGGCGCGAGGGATTTTTTCGGAGCGAGGCGTTTTTTTTTCTTGAAAATTTGGGCAAAGCCCAAATTTTCAAGAAAAAAACGGCTCGATCCATTAGATTTTTACGCGGCGAAGCCGCGTTTTAATACCACAAAACTTGGGTTAAATAAAATATTAAGTGCAATTTTAAAATCATGTATGAAACCCAAGCGGTGGTTCTCGCGCTCGCTTCGCTCGCGCGAGGGAGGGGAATGTGGTTCGTTTTTCGGCTTCGCCGAAAAACGAACCACGTCTCCTTCCTTTTGCGCGCGCGAAGCGAGCGCAAAACATCTGTTTTTAATCAAAAAACGATGTTTTTAGGTTATGCCCACTCCTCAAGTAGTATAATTAGTGACGAAATTTTGCAAAATTTATTGAATCTGGGAAATCCGTAATAATCCCATCAACACCCATATTTTTTAATCGTCGCATCGTTGCGGCATCGTTCACTGTCCAAGTCATTAATTTTACGCCGCGTTTATGCACATTTTCGACCATTGAGGTGGTAATATTTTTATAAAATGGGCTATAAATAGTAGGTGAAAAACCCAATCTTTTACAACTATCAGAGAATGTTTCGCGGTGTTCGGTCAGAAAAGCGAGAGGGATTTTGGGCATTTCGCGCCGCAGAACGCGCAGAAAAAAAGGGTCAAAACTTGACACATAGAAGCCATTTTTTGGCAAAATACTGAGGGGGTGTTTTAGCAATGTACAAAAAATGGAAGGCTTTGGTACAAGCCTTCCGTACCATTTTGGGTGGCTTTTTACTTCGATATTCCAAAATGGTTGCGGCAATTTTCTAAGTTCGCAAAAAGTATGCACACCCGAAACAAGTTCATAAAGCGTTGGTTTAAAGCATTTTACAGGTTGTTGCGTTGAGAATCGGGCATTACCCCGACTGCCGCAGTCGAATTGCTGAATCTCCCGTGCAGTCATATTTTTTAGTAAAAGACCCCCTTCAGTATTTACGGGTTTTCCATCGGGAAATGAGCAAATCAGCCGTGACATAAACGGCTCATGCGAGACAATAATTTGTTTGTCAGCCGATACGCACACATCAACTTCTAAGCCGTCTGCTCCCAATTCAATGGCTCGGCAGCAACTTTGAATAGTATTTTCGGGGAGGTAGCCGCGGGCGCCGCGATGTCCTTGAGTGGTGAAATTGTTTGTAAAAAGCATGTTAGTTCTCATTAAGTAACTGTTTATCACACGCTCGCTTCGCTCGCGCAGAAAGCGGAAATGTGGTTCATTTTTCGGCGAAGCCGAAAAATGAACCACCTCTTTTCCTGTCGTTGTGCGAGCAAAATGCACGTAGCTAAATAGCTGCCTCATTACAGTATATATGTTAATTCAGTCAATTTCAAAATATCAAACGTCGGTTTTTCGATCGTTTTTTGTCGCGCAGGATTGTAAAAAACCGCATCAAGCCGCGCATTTAATGCCCCTTTAATATCCGCTTCATAATTGTCACCAATCATCAGACTGTTTGATACCGACGCTTTTGTGCATTTTAAAGCATAATCAAAAATAGCCTTGTCGGGCTTTAATGCTTTGGCATTATCAACGGTAATAATTTCTTCAAAATAAGAGAAAATACCCGAGTTGCGCATTTTTTGTCCTTGAAGTTCTTGGTAGCCATTACTGAGAATATGCAGTTGATAATTGGGTTTTAAGTAATCCAATACCTCAATTGTACCTTCAATCAATGCTTTTTTAGTCGGCAAAAGTTCTAAAAATACGTCCGTCATTTCCAAGCCGAAGGCTTCTTCTATTTCAATACCCAAGTTGGCAAAAGTATCCTTAAATCTTTTTCGGCGCAATTGGTCAACCGTGATGCGCTTTTGTTCCAACAACGCCCAACAATGATGATTGGCTACACTAAATTTTTCGCAAAAATCTAACGCATCTTCTACGCCTATGGATTTGAGGTTGAACGCTTCATAGATGTCAAGCAAACAATCTTGGGCATTTTTTTCAAAATCCCAAAGGGTGTGGTCAAGGTCAAAAAACAGATGTTTGTACGGTTTTGGCATAACAAATTTCAAAGATTTCAAGGATTTCAAATTTTTAGTAGAGACGCGTGGAGGTACGTTTCTAACCATTGAAAAAAATTAAACGACTATACACTTTTGCTCGCTTCGCTCGCGGGATAGGAGGGAATGTGGTTCATTTTTCGGGCAAAGCCCGAAAAATGAACCACATTCCCTCTTTTTTGCGAGCGAAGCGAGCAAAAAAGAGCATTACTCACTGGTTTTATCATAAATCCGTTTTTTTGAAAAAGCAGTGGGAAATGTCGGATAGTAATTTGGAAAAAAATATAAAAGATATTCAGCAGATGCCCTGTTCTTATGGATAGGTGTCTTTACTTCGTATCTTGGCTTAATTTCAAACCTGCGAGGCTTCTAAAACCTCGTAGGTTTAAGAGGTTAAAGTTTTCTAAATATCAAGCGATTTCATATAAGTTTCCAAGTCTTTATCGCCGCGTCCCGACAAGTTAATCACTACCACATCATCTTTTTTGAAGGTCAACTTATCCAAAGCCGAAAACGCATGAGCCGTTTCAAGGGCTGGAATAATGCCTTCCGTGCGTGAAATATCCAATGCCGAAGCCAATGCTTCTTCATCGGTTACCGCCAAAGCAATTGCTCGACCCGAATCAATCAAATGTGCGTGAAGCGGTCCGATGCCCGGGTAATCCAAGCCTGCGGAAATAGAATGAGGTTCTACGATTTGCCCGTCTTCGGTTTGCATCAATAAAGTCCGTGAGCCGTGAATGACGCCGCGTGTACCAAGCACCGATGTTGCCGCCGACCTACCCGAATGAATCCCTTCTCCTGCTGCTTCAACAGCAACCAATTTTACTGAGGGGTCGTTCATGAAGTGATAAAACGCACCTGCCGCATTTGAGCCACCACCCACACAGGCGATGACATAATCGGGCAGTTCGCGCCCAATTGTCACCTTCAATTGCTTCCTGATTTCTTCCGAGATAACAGACTGAAAACGCGCCACCATATCTGGATAAGGGTGTGGTCCAACAACCGAACCGATGATGTAATGTGTATCTTCTGGGCGATTTATCCATTCACGAATTGCCTCATTTGTGGCGTCTTTCAAGGTCTGACTGCCCGATGTTGCGGGTACAACTGTCGCGCCCAACATACGCATCCGCGCCACATTTGGAGCTTGCCGTTTGATGTCCACCGAACCCATAAAAACAAGACATTCTATACCCATCAAAGCGCAAACAGTTGCCGTTGCTACACCGTGTTGACCTGCGCCCGTTTCGGCAATAATTCGCGTTTTGCCGAGTCTTTTGGCGACTAAAATCTGCCCAATTGTATTATTGATTTTGTGCGCACCCGTATGACACAAGTCTTCGCGCTTCAAAAAAATCGTACAGCCGTAGCGTTTCGACAAGTTTTCAGCCAAGTACAAAGGTGTCGGACGACCCACAAAATCTGCTAAAAGCGACTTAAATTCTTTTTGAAAATCTTTAGATTTCATGATTTTCAAATATTGTTGCCGCAATGTTTCGACATTGTGGTGCAACATTTCGGGAATAAATGCCCCACCAAATTCGCCATAAAAACCGTTGGAATCAACGGAAAAAGACGATTTTAGGGAGGGGGTCTTTTTTTCTGAAAAATACGCTTCCATTATTCTTTTTTATTTTTAATAATTTCTTATTTTTTAAATACCGTATCAATTTTAATATCTGAATTAGGCTGATATTTTATTTTTAGAACCATGCTGTCTTGTTCTTCTTCCATTTTTTTTATTGCATTTGAACTTAATTCTCCCATATTTTCAGGCACATTCCCCATAATATCCGTCCGAATAAAAGTGTTATTGCCCATTGACCTACCTCGATATACCCAATAATCGCCCGCATCGCCTCCACTCATGGCAAGTTGAATCTTATTTTTTAATTTACCTGCTGCATCATATTTTAACAACCAAATAATTGACCCGTATTCTCCACCCGAATTATCCAAAATAGCAATTAAAGTGGAATCTGAAAAAGTAGAATAATAGAGATAAGAATCAATTGTCGGCATATTTTCGTCGTCTTGAAAAACTTGCGCAAACGCCAAGGAATCTAATTCTTTATAGCGTTTTAATCGCTCAATATAATCAAATGTGTCTAATTCAAACTCTTTTAAATCGTGAAATTTAAACTTAGAATAATGCTCTGAAAGCCTAAAAACAGGATTCCTTTTTGTGGATTGAGTATGAATTAAATCGTTTTTAAGTGAATTGTTTTGGCAAAAAGAAAAAATGCCACTCATAATAATTAGAAAAAATAAATGTTTCATGTTGAAAGCGTTGAAAATCGTGGAGAAGTTTCGCAAAAATACAACCATAAAACGAAAAACGTGCGACCTCTTTGCCAGAAGCCGCACGTTTTTTCTAATTAACGCCTTTTCTAAGTGTGTAGTATTTAGTTTTCAAATGTTTAGAATTTCACAAAAAATTGATTTTCAAATCCTTACGCCGTTTTCTAAACACTAAAAACTATACACTAAATACTTAAATAAGCGATTAGTACATCACAGCCTCATTTGGTGCTGTAACGACCCACTCTCTGCCGAGGTGTTTTGTCAACAAATAGTAGAACACAGGGCGGTATTTCGGTGTGCTGCCCATACGGGTATTCACAACTTCGATAGCACCGTCAAGGTCAGTATCTTCCATCAAGCCGAGGCGACCTTTCAAGAAATTTTCTTTGATATTCGTGCGCTCACTTTCAGATTTGACGTTGATTGTAGCCGAACCACCAGCCGTATTTGTCAAATTAGCCAACAAATCATAATCCATATCTGGAAAATTTAAGTAGCTAACAATCAATGTTTTGTAAACCTCTACTTTCTCATTAAACGCCATATCTTCCGTGATAACGAGTTTCAATGTTTGGTCAGCAGCAGGTGCGTTTTCGAGCGTAACAGTCTCAGCAGCTTGTGCAGACAAAGCAGAAACTGTAACGGTTCTTGTTGTTGTCGTTGTTGTTTTAGGTGCAACAACAGTTTTAGTTGCTGCTTTAGCTGCTTTTTTAGCAGTGAAAAGGTGCAATAAATTGAATTCTTCCAACAACAAATAATAAAAAACAACACGGAATTTTTTGCGATTTGCTGTTCCCATTTTACCACAAACAACCTTGATTGACGCATCTAATTCTGGAGAATCTGCCATTTTAAGGTCACGGATAAGGAACAATTCCTTTACACGCTTCAATTCATTTTTGTCTGAACAAGCGACGAGCGACGCATCCGCATCATAAATACTCACGCCCAGCATTTCGGCGAGTCCTGTAAGTACAGTCTCATCAAAATCCGTTCTTTGCAATTTTTCGGACATAAAAGACGTGTAAAGCGCAATTGCTTCTTGAAACTTTGTCATTTTTTTTACTGATTTTAATTTTTTACTGATGTAATTTTGAGATGTATCAATGGGTGTGATGCCGCAAAATTTGAATAATCAAGACATGACGTGACTAAATAAGAAGCCAAAGCCTGTGCCAAGTTTATGGCTTTGTACAACCTTGACACAACTATCCTCTCAATTACGCCGCAAAGGTAAACACAGTATTTTAATTAAATGTTAATGCTCAAAAGTGTCCATTTCCCGCTAAATGGCTTAAATATTTTAATGCCAAATTTTATTTGGTTGTCTTAGTGTTTTTTTTAAATAAAGCGCATACGATTTTTATGAAGCCAAATAAAATTATTGAAAAAAATCATATTTTTTTAAAAAAATATGTAAAAAGGTTCTGAAACAAGGGAAATGACGTTTTTTTTACAATAAACCTAACGTATCAAGGAATGAATGAAGCATTTGTATATCCTTCAAAGCGGGAGTAATCTCAAATTTGGAGTTCACATCTAATCCCCAAAACTGCGGGTGTTGTACGTTTTTGACCCCCTCAGTATCCGCAATAGAAATACCACCGCTTAGGAAAAAAGGCGTTTGCCCCGTGTAGTTATTGAGCAAATCCCAGTTGAATTTTTGTCCACTGCCACCATGTTGTGGCGTTTTTGTATCGAATAGGAATTTATCAGCTAATTGTTCATAAGGTTTTGTCTCGTTAAAATCGAAGCTGTCATCAATGGAAAAAACTTTCCAAAATTCAATAGTAGGTAGATTAATTCGCTTGCAGTTCAATTTTAAATCTCTCAAATACTGAGGGGTCTCTTTTCCATGCAATTGAATCACATTTAGATTAAATTTTTTTATTGTGTTCAAAATAAAATCAATTTCTGCATTGACAAAGACACCTACTTTCTTTATATTTTTAAATCTTTTTGAATCTTTTAAAGTAGGGATTAATTCTACATAACGTGCAGATTTTTTATAGAAAATAAAGCCAATATAATCAATAGGCAATTGAATTAAATCGCGGATATTATCGGTTTCACGCATACCACAGACTTTAACCTCCATTTTGAATTTACTAATTTTAAGCTACGGATTTTACGACTACGGATTTTTAAGCTACGGATTTTACGGATTTTACGGATTTACGGATTTTACGACTACGGATTTTTAAGCTACGGATTTTACGGATTTTACGAATATAACGACTACGGATTTACGGATTTTACGACTACGGATTTTTAAGCTACGGATTTACGGATTTTACGGATTTTACGAATATAACGACTACGAATTTACGGATTTTATGGATTTTACGAATATAACGACTACGAATTTGAATACATATTAGGTAGTCGTTATATTCGTAAAATCCGTAAATCCGTAGCTTAAAAATCCGTAGTCGTAAAACCCGCAAAATCCGTAAAATCCGTAGCTTAAAAATCCGTAGTCGTAAAATCCGTAAAATCCGTAAATCCGTAGCTTGAAAATCTGTAGGCGTTATATTCGTCAAATCCGTGCAACAAACTCCGCAATAGCTTTCGAGGGATTTTCGGTTTTCATAAACGCCTCACCAATCAAAAAACCTTGAAAACCATACCCCCTCAGTATATTGATGTTTTTTGGGTCAGAAATACCACTTTCGGCAACTTTCACAAAACGGTCGGGAATCATTGACGACAAATCAATTGATGATTGTAAGCTCACTTCAAAGGTTTTTAAGTTCCGATTGTTGATGCCTACGCAATCAACTGCGTCGGAAATCTTGTCTAATTGGTCAGCCGAGTGCATTTCTAAGAGAACTTCTAAGCCGACGTTGTGGGCGCATTTTGCCAAATTATCCACTTCTTTTGCCGTCAAACACTCAGCAATAAGCAAAATAACGTCTGCACCGTAGGCTTTTGCTTCATAAATTTGGAACTCGTCCACCATAAAATCTTTACGCAAAATGGGGATATTCACGGTATTGCGTGCCGCCGTCAAATCGACGAATGAACCCCCAAAAAAATCGTTATCCGTCAAAACCGACAATGCTGCCGCGCCTGCCGCCGCGTACCCTGCCACAACTTCTCGCACGTCCGAATGTTCCCGAATCCAACCAAGTGACGGCGATTTGCGTTTGTGTTCCGCAATGATACCCGTTGAACCTACTTTTTTCAAAGACCGTTTTAGGCTAAAACACGGCTCTTTGAAATAGGGCATTTTGGTCAAAATACTGAGGGGGTGCGTTTGCTTGCGTTCCGCAATTTCGACTCTTTTGCGGGCGATTATTTTATCTAAAATTGTCATTAAATACTTTTAATTGAAATAAAAACCATTTGGCGCAACACCCACACCCGATTCAAGCACTGTTTTCAAGGTTTTGGTTGTCAAATCATAGATATAAACCTGCCCTGTTGCGGTAAAATCAAGCGCATCACTGACGTACAAATAACCAGTTTTAGGGTCAACGCCAATACCATACAGGCTTTTGAAAGCCGAATTGTCCAAATATACTGAGGGGGGTATCGTATTAAAACTCAAAGGATCTTTGCTGTAAACTTTGTTACCTGCCACAAAATAAAGCGTAGTTTTTGAATTGTCCAACGTTAATGCCGCCGCACCAGAAGGCAGATTATCAAAAGTTGCAACTACTTTTTCATCGCGAATTTGAATGAGTTTTGACGCTTTTTGGTCTTGTTTCAATGAAAAATCATAACCGCCACACAATACCCAAATATTGCCATTATTGTCGGCAACAATATCTTTAGGAGCTGCCGCTACCTTAATGCGTTTTTCAATAGCGGTATCCGACACAAGGCTGCCTACATTGAGAATAACCACCGTCGAATCATTGCCAAAACCGCCGTCATTGACAGCCCAAATTTTACCACCGACTAAAATCATTTTATTCGTGCCTTTTCCCGTAGGAATGACCCTTGAAATCTTTTTTGCTGTCAAATCAAACAATTTAATACTGCCATCAACACCACCTTTACCCCAAGTACTGACATAAAGCCGTCCCGGGTCAGAAGTACTTACAGGAGGTACGCCAAGCGCGTAACGCGGCAAAATAAAGCCTGTATCGTAAGTAGCCGTCGTGACAAACGTTTTTGGGTCAACCGTAATCATTTTATTGGCATTGTTGACGACCAAATAACCCACGTTTTGAAACGCCGTATAAGATTGTAACACATTCCCAATTTTAGCACCATTATTTGCGGCAGCATAAATATCGCTCTTTACCGAATCAAGACGGTTGTAGAAACTTACAGTTCCCGTTCCACCCGTAAAAGCCCTTTCACAAGAGATAAAAACGCCACTTGTGTAACCCGTGTCGGGTTGTTCATCGCCTTTAGAGCAAGCGATAAGCGTAAAAACAACTATCCCGAGCGTTGCCCAAAGCGTGTTTTTTAAAAATGTCATACTCTTCATTTTTTGTTAAAAGTTTTGAAAAAGATTGAACGAAAATGCTCAATAGAAAGCGGCGTAAGAATGAAAGATGATAAATTATTTTATCTATGTGGATACTACATTTATCGCTCAAAACCATTCTTGTAGGTGGGCAAAACTGTTTGATTTCTTTAATTTTCATCGAAAAAAGCTAAAATGCAACAACTAAACCGATGTACAGCACCCCCTCAGTATAAACCCCCTTTTTACAATTTTTGTAATTACTTAGTCACGCGCTTGCTTCGCTCACGCGAGTGAGGAGAGGTGGTTCGTTTTTCGGGTTTTGCCCGAAAAACGAACCACATTCTCCTTTTTTGCGAGCGAAGCGGGCTATGGGCTAAGTAATTACCACTTTTTTACAGTTTTTTTCCATCTATTGTTCATCTCCCCGTAAGCGTGATGCGAATGAATTTAGGCAGCTCTTCTGACTTGTTGGCTTTTTACCGTCTTCCCACTTTTCAGCAGTGACTTTTTAAGGCAAAAAGAAATTTGATGAATTAAAAATTAATCCAAAACCAAATTACAGCTGCGGGAACAGTCTGAGCTTTGCACTCAATTCCCTTTTAATTTCGCCTTTGGGAGGGCAAAAACCAAAATCGCGGCAAAGGTAAAAAGATTTGGGGGTTTGGCTCTATAAAATTAGTTAAAATGAAAAGCATCATTGAGGCAGTCAATCAACCCCAATGATGCTTTTTATTTTGACGCGCTTCTGCTCAGTCTAACTCGGCATGTTTGTCAATAATTTCTAAAACCCTTTTGAGAGGGATATTCAACAAATCGCTTATTAAAATAGCTGTATAGCCTTTAGCATGAATGGCTAAAACATGGTCTATCTCCATCTTCTCCACCTTCTTAAGACCTTGTTCCAAACCTTGTTCCAAACCTTGTTCCAAACCTTGTTTCAAACCTTGCTTCAAACCTTGTTTCAAACCTTGCTTCATGCCTTGTTTTATACCACGCTCGATTCCTTCTGCCAGACCACGCTCTATTGCCTCGTCTTGAAGAATTTCCATATCATATTTTTTGCTTTTGCTAATTTGGTACAAAATGTAATCATTGGGATCCATGTTGTGTACAGTCGCTACTTCAAATGCTTTCACAAACACAGGTTCGTTTAAGAAGTTAGGAATTTTATCAAACATTTCTAAATTACTCAGGAAAAAACACCATTTATCAAATTGAGTTTTCAATTGATGCCGTTTTTTATTAAAAAAAGGCAGTTGCAGGTATTTCATGTGCAACTTGTCTGTCATCAATACGCCATTGTCATCGCGCAGTGAAAACGACCGCAATAACTGTCTTTTTTTCCAATATTTCACATTTTTATGGCATCTTTCATATGCCAGTAAACAAAAAAAAAAGAGTGAATCCTAAGTTGTATAATTGATTTTGGAAAAAAAAAATAACAACTCATCATGGATTCACTCACAATATTTAAGCGTCGTTTGGATTTACCCCCCCAACGTCGCATGTTATTGGCTTATGTCATTACGCATCAAAAACGACAAGGACAAGTAACAGAACTTTCTCAAAAGTACCATGTTTCTCGGACATTTTTATATGAGAACGCCAAGAAGTATGCTTCGGTTGATAAAATAGGTTTGTCCAGCGTACTTTCAAGAGAAGCGAAGATAGTCGCTTGCCAAAAATCTATCTTGTTCTATCGTCTTTTTGGCAATTGTAGCCTAAATTCGATACAAACTTTTTTGGAACACGATGGGTCAGTCAATGATTCGCTCGGTTATATCAGTGAATTTTTACGCGATGCTGGACAAGCCGTTGGTCAAGATTTGAATTTATCGGGTAGTGGCGAACAAACGTACCAGGTTGTTTTTGCTTCGGACGAAATTTTTGCTGGCGAACGAGCGATATTAATTACCGTTGAGCCAATAAGTTTGACTATTTTACGCATCGAATTAGCGTATGAACGGACAAGTGAGGGCTGGCAAGAACAGTGGCAATCCCTTAAAAACCAGCACATTACACCTTCTTTATTTGTCAAAGACGAAGGCTGTGCCTTGAAATGTGCTCAAAATATCTTGTTTGCCAATACTGCCGTGCAAAGCGATACTTTTCACGCTGTTTCGCATCGTTTAGGGCTTTGGGTCAAGCGTTTAGAAAAAGCCGCTTTTACATTGATGCTTGAATTAGAGGAAAAAGAACGGCTCTTTTGCACGGCTCAAACCCCTCAAACGGCACAAAAACGCTTGGATATTTATCTTAATTGCTACAAAGAAACAATCAAAGCTATGGATTTATACCATAATTTTGCTTTCATTTATCAAAATTTAATCCAATCCTTTAAAGCCTTTGACAACAAGGGGGAACTGAAAGACAAAGAAAACGTACTCGATGACTTTCAAGCGGCCATTGATTTAGGCAAAATGTTAAACCATAAGCCTATTACAAAAGAACTTAAAACTATTGAAACACTAAAATTTACCCTTTTTACTTTTTTCGATACCACTAAAAAAAGCCTTAAAATGCTACAAAAAAAACTCGAAAAAATATTAAGTCTACTACAACTCAATGCCTTTTGCAGTGCATGGCAATACAACAAAGCCAAAATAAAAGCGAAATGTGCTAAAAGAAGAAACAATGCCAAAAATATGGAATTATCCGTGTTAGAAAATTTAAAAAACGCATTAAATGATGATTATCAATATATTAAAAATATGATTTATAATGAATTAGACCAATCTATTCAAAGCTCCGCTGCGGTAGAAAATATCAATTCTATTCTAAGACCATTTTTAAACACCATCAAAAATAATGTAACCCAACAGGCACTGAATCTGTTTATGTTTTTCCATAATCATCGAATTTTTAAAAATGGAAAACGGAAAGGTAAATCACCGATGCAAATCCTAACGGGTAAGCCTCACGAGGAGGTTATTGACCTTATTTTGAGAAAAATGGAAGCATAAACCTGTTTAAGGGATATTTTTGTCCTTTTCAAAATGGTGCTTTACAATAGGCACTTATATTAATGTGTCCATATTAGAGCGTTTTGTGTAAACACTATTTGTAGGTGTTATGAAAGATGCCATTTTTATCGTATTCAAAATCCAAAATAGCAATAAAATAGACTCGCGACAGTTTAAAATTCCATTTCCCTTTAACTGCTTGAGACTGAATAGGAAAAGTTGAATAGTAAATTGACCTATCCGTGAAATACGTCATTTGAGCTTTTTGCATTTCGACAATAAATTTTTCACCATTTTTGTCTTGACACAAAATATCATAAATTGTCTTTCTATCGTCTTGGTGGTCGGGCAATTGCTCGGTTTTTTGAAACGTAAGACTTGTGATTTGATGCGCTGAAGGCAACATGGAATTTAAAAAATCCATAAGCAAATCTTTATTTGCTTCTTCTCCGAATAGTTTTTTAAAACCGAAATCTGTTGTAGGGTCAAAATAAATTGACTTTATTTCTGGTAGAGTGTACATAATTTTAGATTGGTATTTGTTCCTAATAGATGCTTGCTATTGCAAATGTAGGGTGTTCAATTTAATTTTCCAAAAAAATAAAAAAATATTTTTACTACGCAATACTACTGCGTAGTTAGGTGTTCATCTTTGCATCGTTAGAAAACATCGGAAGTGGTACTTTTCATTTTTTGCTCGCTTCGCTCGCAAAAAAGGGGAAAGGGGTTCGTTTTTCGGGCAAAGCCCGAAAAACGAACCCTCTCTCCTTCTTTTGCGAGCGAAGCGAGCAAAAGTGTACAAAATATCATCATCAAATCATCATGATTAATTTAGCTTTATTAAGAGAAATGATTGAGAACAATTACGTGAATGTGAATAAGCATCCGACACACGATTTGTTCATCTACAATTACACGGCGAAAACACAATATGACCGTATATGGAACGAGATTACTTTGTCATTTACCAATGAAACCCGTGTCCGCCAATTGGTTCAAGAATTTAATAAAAAACACAACGATACGGTGCAAGTTGAGGTGAAAGAAATGGACGTGTCCTTGCAGGAATGTATTGCCCGCGATGCCAAACGACCAAAACCTGTTGGTGCAAAACATATCCGCGCTATGCACCGTCAGTTTTATGCTTTAAAAACAGCGATTGAGCAAGATACAACCTTACCCAAAGGTATTATTTGTGATTTGGACGGTACTTTAGCTCTGATGAATGGTAGAAACCCTTACGATGCCGCCAGATGTGAGGAAGATTTGTTGAACGCGCCTGTCGCTAAAGTTTTAAAAACATTTCAAGCATTGGGGTACAAAGTTCTGTTGTTATCGGGTCGAAAAGAAGAGCATAAACCTCAGACAATCAATTGGTTAGCGACGCACGCCATTACTTACGATTTGTTAGAATTGAGAAAAACAGGAGACAATCGGGCAGATACACTCGTGAAAAAAGATTTGTTTAACGCTTTCGTTTCGGGCAAATACTACGTCGAATTTATCTTAGATGACCGTGACCAAGTGGTGGATCTATGGCGCAATGACCTCGGACTGACGTGTTTTCAAGTGAATTATGGGGATTTTTGAACCATTTGTTAGCCACTAATTAGCACTAATTTTTGCAATTACCACGCGCTCGCTTTGCTCGCGCGAAGGGGGGAAATGTGGTTCATTTTTCGGGCTTGCCCGAAAAATGAACCACCTCTTTTTTTTGCGAACGAAGCAAGCAATAGATTAATTGTTCTATTTCGGCACAGATGCTGCCCGATGAATCGCTTTACGAATACGGTCATACGTACCACAACGGCAGATATTGCCCGACATATAAGTATCAATATCTGCATCAGTCGGATTGGGTTTGGCTTTCAACAACGCCACTGCCGACATAATTTGCCCCGATTGGCAATAGCCACATTGCGGCACTTGTTCTTCAATCCATGCCTTTTGAACGACATGCTCCATTGTATCAGAAATGCCTTCAATAGTTGTGATTTTCTTATTGTTTACCGTTGAAATCGGTGTTTGGCAAGACCGAACGGCTTGACCGTCCAAGTGAATCGTGCAAGCCCCACAAAGAGCCATACCACAACCAAATTTAGTCCCTTTTAGACCCGCGTAATCTCGAATTACCCAAAGCATCGGTGTATCTGGTTCGGCTTCGATTTGTGTTTTTTTACCGTTGAGAGTAAGCGTATATTTTGCCATTGTTAAAAAAATTAATCGTTGTATTATCCTCATTTTTTCTTTATTGCTCGCTTCGCGCGCAAAAATGGGGAAAAGAGGTTCATTTTTCGGGCAAAGCCCGAAAGATGAATCTCCTCCCTCCACGCGAGCGAAGTCTGTTCACATCTCGAAAGCCTTCGGGAGAGCGCGTGGCTAAGTTTTTATTAAACTCAAAGATACAAAGTATTTAATTAATTGATGCAGATATTTTTTGAGTGTATAACAAAATTGTCCTTATTTCGTTTTTATAGCTCGCTTCGCTCGTAAAACAAGGGAGATGTGTTTCTATTTTGGGCGAAGCCCAAAATAGAAACACCCTTTTTTTGCGAGCGAAGCGAGCGCGGGCTAAGTGATTACGATAGGTATAAAAAGAGGGTAAAACCTTGTGCGCCAATGTATAAATGAGACGTAGTGTCAAAATGTTTATAACAAAAATGTATTTCAAGCCTTTGGGTATGACACGTAGTGTCAAAACGTTTTTTTTCACCCTCTAAAAACTTGTGGGTAATGGACAGGTTTCAAACTTGCGTCAAGCAAGTTATCAGCGATTATTTACGTTTTACTACTTAGTCTATTCTAACCGCGTTTTAAATTTCATCAAACTAATCGTCAAAAGCACGACTGTCATACCGCCCAAAACGGCAGTTTCTCGCCAAATTGAACTAAAACTCAGTCCTTCAATCATCACATGTCGAACGATGATAAAATACCATTTTGACGGAATAATATTTGAAATTATTTGCATAGGTATCGGCAGGTTTTCCAAAGGAAACATAAAGCCACTGAATAAAATTGTGGGCATCATCAAGCCACCAAGTGCCAAAAACATGGCGACTTGCTGCGATTCCGCAATGGTAGAAATCAGCAAACCCAACGCCAAAGAACAGATGATATAGACCACACTCACCAAAAACAAAAGCCCCAAATCGCCCCGAATCGGTAAGCCGAGAACATGAACGGCGAGCAGCAAAATAGTCGTAAAGTTGACGATGGAGAGGAGCAAAAAAGGCATCATTTTAGAAAAAATTACAAAAATGGGCTTCATGGGCGATACCAAAAGGATTTCCATTGTCCCCAATTCTTTTTCGCGCACAATAGCTACCGAAGTCATCATTGCCGAGATTAGCATCAAAATCATTGCCATGACACCCGGTACAAAATTGTATTCGCCGCGCAATTGTGGGTTGTACAACATGCGGGTTTCGACGCCGATACTGAGGGGTAGGTCAACGGGCGTTTTTATGAGTTGTTGGTTGTATTCTGCGATAATTGCGTTCGCATAATTGATGATTGTGGTGGCAGTATTTGGGTCAGACGCATCAGTAATGAGTTGTATTTGTGCTTTGTTTGTTCGTAGTAATTGTTCGCGAAAATTAGGGGCAAAAACGACCGCCATTTTTATTTTTCCCGATTGAAAAGCGCGTTCAATATCCGCAATTGAGGTTAAATTTTGTTCAATATCAAAATAAGGACTCGCATTTAACTTCTCAATGACCCCCTCAGTATAAACGTCTTTTGAGCCGTCTAAAACGGCAATTCGATTATCTTTTACTTCATTTGACAAGGCAAAACCAAATATCAAAACTTGCATAATCGGCATCCCAAACAACACAAACAACGAGCGTCGGTCGCGCATAATATGTAAAAACTCTTTTCTAACAAGTGTGAAAAATTGACGCATTTGATTGTGATTTTGGAAGATTACCCGTGATTGGGATAAAGACATTGAGATACTCGATGGCGATTCTGTCAATCTATCTGAACTATTTAAAGCAAAAGGTATCCATTTTGAATTACCTAATTAACCTAAGTTTTGTGGTAGTCACCCAAAACGCGCCGCCTTCGGCGGCGCGGGGATTTTTTTTCGGAGCGAGCCGTTTTTTTGTTGAAAATTTGGGCAAGCCCAAATTTTTAACAAAAAAACGGCTCGCTCCATTAGATTTTTACGCGGCGAGGTTCCGCGTTTTTATACCACAAACTTAGATTAATTAATTCTACTTAAAGCCTTTCAAAGCCACAAATTTATAAAATTTGGGGCTTTTTTTATCCAAAATTTCTAAGTAATTAAAAACTAATTTGAAACCATACTTAATTCCGCGCTCGCTTCGCTCGCGCAGAAAGAGAGGTTGTTCGTTTTTCGGGCTTTGCCCGAAAAACGAACAACTTTCCCGTTTTTTTTGCGAGCGAAGCGAGCAAAAAATAAAAAAGTATATGCTCGTCTTATTTTAGACATCTTAAAGACCGCCTAATTCAAAATTTTACCCGAAATTGCCCCCACAACTTATTATAACAATAAAAAATGGCAAACAAACGACTTCATATTATCAGTTTTGATATTCCATTTCCTGCGGATTACGGCGGGGTCATGGACGTTTTTTACAAAATTAAAGCCTTACACGAAGCGGGTATTGGTGTCGTTTTGCACTGTTTTCAGTACCGTGAGCGTATGCCACAGGCTGAATTGGAGAAATATTGTGCCGAAGTCCATTACTATCCGCGTGACCTTAGCCCCTTCAGTATGTTCAGTACGCAACCGTTTATTGTTCATTCGCGGCGGTCTTCTACTTTATTCAAAAATTTGTTGAAAGATGATGCGCCGATTCTTTTTGAAGGCTTGCATGCTTGTGCGTATTTGGGTGAGCGAAAGCTAAAAAATCGTTTGAAAATTGTTCGGATGCACAATGTCGAATGGGAATATTACCGCAATTTGAATAGTACAGAAACTCGTTTGTGGAAGAAACTCTATTTTTCAGTTGAGAGCAACAAACTACATTCTTTTGAGCATCAAATTCTCAAACACGCCAATATTATCTTAACAATTTCACCCGATGACACGGCTTATTTTGAAGAGAAAACTGAAAATTACGGCTCACAAAAACCGCCAAGTATTGTCTTTGTTCCGCCTTTTCACCCCAATATTGGCGTCGAAAGTCGGATTGGTACAGGTGATTATGTGCTTTTTCACGGAAAATTGAGTGTGAATGACAACGAAGAAGCAGCTGTTTTTTTAATAAATAAAGTTTTTGCTCGCCGCGATATTCCATTTGTCGTAGCAGGAAAAGACCCAAGCGAACGGCTTTTACAATTGGCAAAAGAATACGATAACGTTACAATTCGTCCTAACCCGACGGACGCAGAAATGGTAGATTTGATTCAAAATGCACAAATTAATGTGTTGATGTCTTTTCAAAAGGCGGGTATGAAACTCAAACTGTTGAACGCTTTGTATCGCGGGCGGCATTGTGTGGTCAATCGGCATATGGTTCAAAATACGGGCTTGGAGTCTTTGTGTTACGTTAAAAATACTTCGCGGGATATTCGTGCTTTGGTAGAAAGTTTGATGAATGTACAGTTTTCAAATAAGCAAATTGCAGAAAGAAAAGCAATTTTAGAAAGCGATTTTTCTAATGAAGTTAATGCAGCTCAAATAATGGAATTGCTTTTAATCTAAGTTTTATGGTAGTCAGTCAAAACGCGCCGCCTTCGGCGGCGCGGTGCGTTTTTGGGGGCGAGCCGTTTTTTTGTTAAAAATTTGGGCGAAGCCCAAATTTTTAACAAAAAAACGGCTCGCCCCATTAGATTTTTTTCGCGGCGAGGTTCCGCGTTTTAATACCACAAAACTTAGATTCTTAACGTAATTACAATATTACTTAGTGGTTCTTCATATTAATACTGTCGGGTTTCGGATTTAAAGTCTTTCTAACTAATGTTACGCAGAGCCATAGGCTCGACCGATTTTGTAGCAGCGGATTTCAATCCGCCGAAAACATACATACCTTTTCATTAAATGCGGTGGACTCAACGCATACAGATATGTGCCGAATATGGTTTGTCAACGCACGCCGAAAAGACCAAAATAGCGTACCGCAAAAAAGGACGATGACATGACGACCATGAAATCATCAAATTTGAAATATTTATCCGCCCGTTTCAATTTTCATTTGAGCAATTTGTGTTTCCCACAATTGATTCGCATTTTTTACATCGTTAAGGTCGCAAAAATCTGTGATAGACAAAATGGTTTCTTCTGTGATGCCTGATTTTGAAATACGGAATTCCAAAAATTCGTTAGGTGAAGGGGCATCTTCCCACTCAAATCTGAGAAGTTCATCTTCCCAATCTTCAACGAGAGTAGCGACTTGCTCATCGCCGTCCCAATAAAAAGTGTAAACTGTGCCGCTTACATCTACTTCTTCGCAAAACCAGCGAACAAGACATGCGGGATTTGTCAAAAATTGGTAAACAATCGTTGGTGATGCACGAAAAATGAATTCCGTTTTGAACTGTGTACGTTTGATAGCCATAAGTTAAGCTGCGCGTTTTTTTTATGAGTTGTATAAGAAGTAGTGCTTTTTTCGCTTTTTTGCGGAAAAATTCCGTTCTACGATTATATCGGCGCAATAAACTCAAATTCGTTAAGCTATCCAAACAATAATTTTATTTTTTTTAATTATCATTTTTTGTGGCTATTTAGCCGCGCTCGCTTCGTTCGCGCAAAAGAGCGAAGCGAGCGCGTGGCTAAATATTTACGTTATTTTGTATCTTTGCAAGCCCATTACCAAATAAAATTTCGTGACGTTTGCGGTAATTTTCGGTCTGAAATAGACGCAGATTAAAATGATTGAAAAAAAAATGATAAAGTGCTATTTTTTTCGCATTTTTGCCCCTCGTATCGAAAATATACACATCTTTTTTCTTGATTTTTCGTTATAAATGATGCAAGTGGTAAAATACTTTTATTAGAATTTTTAAATGAATAAAACTATCAAATTCGATTTTTCAGAACATTGAAAATCAAGTCATTATACTTTTGAGTTTTAAATTTGAAATACTACTAATAGTAAGAAATTACCGACTGAACAGATACTCTCTATTCTTGATTAACAAAAAAATATAACTCTCAGGTATGAGACAATTAAAGATTACGAAGTCAATAACCAATCGTGAAAGCCAATCACTGGAAAAATACCTACAAGAAATCGGTAAAGTTGACTTATTAACACCTGAAGAAGAGGTGGATTTGGCTAAACGTATCAAACAAGGTGACCAAGTTGCCCTTGAAAAATTGACTAAAGCCAACCTACGTTTCGTCGTATCGGTGGCAAAACAATATCAAAATCAAGGACTTTCTCTATCTGACCTTATCAATGAAGGCAATTTGGGCTTGATAAAAGCTGCTCAACGTTTTGACGAAACACGCGGTTTTAAATTTATTTCTTATGCAGTATGGTGGATTCGGCAATCTATTTTGCAGGCTTTGGCAGAACAATCGCGCATTGTGCGATTGCCACTCAATAAAGTAGGTTCGTTGAATAAAATTAATAAAGCCTTCTCAGAACTTGAACAAGAATATGAACGCGAGCCGACGCCCGACGAATTAGCCGCATTATTGGAGATTACGACAGACGAAGTAGAAACAACCTTGGGGGTAGCTGCACGTCACGTTTCGATGGACGCGCCGTTTGTAGATGGTGAAGACAATTCGTTGTTGGACGTTTTGGAAAACAGCACAACGCCCGGTACTGACACGCATTTGGAGTACAAAGAATCATTGAGCCGCGAAATCGAACGTTCATTAGGAACGCTAACTGACCGCCAGAGTGATGTGATTCGTCTTTATTTTGGTATTAACACGGAACATCCGATGAGTCTTGAAGATATTGGTGATAAATTTGGATTAACCCGCGAACGAGTCCGTCAAATTAAAGATAAAGCAATCAATAAATTGCGTTCGACATCAAAAAGTAAATTGTTGAAACATTATTTGGGTGCATAGTTAGGAAGATTTCCCATTTCATTTTACAATATTTTGCAAAATGGAATTGACTATTTTGGTTGTTTGACAATTTCAGTTGAATCGTTTTTACCAGTCTCAAATCAGCAGATTCTGCCAGCGAAGCGAGCAGAAAAATGTACGCCGCGACTCGGTCAGCTAAACTTGTCAAACAACCTTTTTTGTTTATTTAATATTGCTACTCTTTTTTGACATATCAAATTTTTGCTTTATTTTACCTCAATCACCTTCACTGTCTCATTATTTCTCCCCAAAACAAACGTTTTCCCTTTATTGCTTTTAATAGAAATGGGCAACATGTGCCGTACTTCGCCTCTGATTTGTGCGCCCTCAACATTTTGTGCATCAAATTGTCCGCCGCCTTTGTTGATTAATACTTTGCCAAAATCGGCATCATAACGTCCTAATTGCACATTGTTGCCGTAAAAATTACCGTAAAGTAAGACATCTGGCAAATTGTCTTTATTGACATCAACTATTTGTGCCGTTTTGTAGGGCGTTAATTGCGCTAAATCGGCCAAAGAAACGGTTTCAAATTGCAAATTACCTTTGTTAATTAGAACCGCGTTATCAAAATAATTGGCGGTATATAATTTAGCTGCTTTTAATTTGGCTTCGCCAAATATTTGAGGCAATGTGGATTTAGCAAAATCAATGGCGTATAAATATTTCTTTTTTAATAAAGGAATTCGTTTTTGCAAATCGCCTAAATCTGTAAACGGCACTTCACGCCCTTGCATATAAAAACTAATGATTTGCTCTTTTTTGCCATTGTCGTCAAAATCGTTGTAATACATTCTAATTGGTTCATTTTCAGTCGGTTGCAAACGCGAATTTTGTCCCAAATTGCCCGCAATAAAATCTAAATCACCGTCGCCGTCCACATCTAAAGGCGTTACGAAATTCCACCAACCTTTTTTATTGGTTAAGGCAATTTTTTTGAGTGTATTATTTTCTTTGATAAATGCGTAAATACCGTCCCATTCTAAAGCGACAATTAAATCGTCTTTTTTATCGCCATTTATATCCACCCAATAACTGTTTTTAACCATGCCTATTGTGGACAGTTCTTTGTTCCAATTGTTGGTGACATCAGTAAAATGTCCTTTTCCATCGTTTTGCAACAAATAAGAACGCGGTGTTTCGCCGTAATTCCACGGTTGCATTCTGCCGCCTATAAACAAATCTATGAATCCGTCACCATTAAAATCTGTTGCTGTTAGGGTGCTTGTGTTGACATAAATATCTTTGAGGGCGTCGGGTAAAACGCTAAAATTGCCTTTTCCGTCGTTCAGATACACCCGCGACAATTCGTGTGGGTCTTTGCCAAAAAACTCATTTCCGCCCGTTCCCACCACCAAATCATTGTCTTTATCGTTGTCCACGTCAATAATTAAGGCATCTATGTCCTCAAAAGTGCTGTCTGATTCAATCGCAGTCGCTTTTGTTTTTGAAAATGTGCCATTGCTATTTTGGAAAAAAATGCCCGCACTTTGCCATTTGGCATTGCCTATAAAAACGTCTTCCAAGCCGTCACCGTTTAGGTCGCCTACCGCTAAAGCGGGTCCGTCGGTGGAACTCATGTGGGGAACTAAAGGCTCGCGGTCAAATTCGGCTAAGGCACTTTCGTTATGCTTAAAATTGAGTTTTGTAGTGGCTGTAATGTCGTTGATATGGCACATCCCGATTCCTTCGGGACTGAGAGGGGAGAATTTTTTATTTTTAATTAAATTATAATTAAATTTAGGTAATCCTTTTCTATAATTAATTAAATTGGGTTGACTAAAATTTAATTCATTTTTATTTAATTTTTGAGAAGAATTATCCGTCCAAATTAAAATTAAACTATCAATTAATTCTGGATTTCCCACACCCGCGTACAAAGGCGTTTCCATACTCGATTGAAAGCCGTGCGTCGGTGATTTTTCAAAAGTTAAGGTTTTGTCTTGCTTAAATACGATGAGTTTCGCGCCAATTGCATTTTTATTTTGCTCAGAACCCACCAATTTTAATGTCAACATTTGGTTATCTTTGCTTTTAGGGGCAGTATTTTCGTAAATAAACGCCTTGTCATTGACATTTGTGGTAACAATATCTAAATCGCCATCATTGTCCAAATCCGCGTAAGCCGAACCATTGGAATACGATTTTTTATTATTGGCAATTAATAATTCTTGTGATTGAAATTTTAAATTGCCCGTATTCTTAAATAATTTATTGTACAATTTAGTTTCGGGCATTTTGCGCACCACATCTAAATCCGCTTCTGTTAGTTTATCTTCCCTAATTTTTCGTTGAAATTCGTCATCAGAAGCGAATTTGATGTAATCAATATCGTTCATTCTTTTGGGAATTCCATTGCTGACAAAAATATCTTTATTACCGTCATTATCAAAATCCATGAATAAAGTTGCCCACGACCAATCCGTATCAAATACCTTTGAATACATTGCTGTTTCGCTAAAAGTGCCGTTTCCATTGTTTATTTGCAGCGTATTTCTTGAATATTGGTGATTGTAGCCGTAATTCAATTTGTAATTAAATAGGGCAAACGCATCTTCGCCTTCCGATGCCTTCAAAATAAACGGGTCATAAGGCTGCATATCGAGGCTCATAATGTCATTCCAACCGTCGTTGTTCAAATCAGCCGCATCAACGCCCATCGAATAACGACTTGTGTGCATAATCTGAGCATCAATTTCCTCTTTAAAAGTCCCATTTTTTTGATTAATATACAAATAATCATTCTCGTGAAAATCATTACCCACGTAAATATCGGGATACCCATCATTGTTTAAATCCGAAATCACAATGCCCAAACCATAGCCAATTGCACTACTATTGATGCCCACTGTTTTTGTAATTTCGGTGTAGCCCCCCTTACGTCTCCCCAAAGGAGGGATATTATCATTTCTAAAAAAACGGTCGCCCGAATAGGGGTGGAAAGTTCCCAAAAACGCATTGCGCGGTCCAAAAGTACCGTTGTTGTGGAGTGTGTGATTCAGAACAAATAAATCCAAATCGCCGTCTAAATCGTAGTCAAAAAAGGCGGTTTGCGTGCCAAATCGGGTCAAATTTAAGCCAAATTCAGCCGATTTTTCTTCATAAATCGGAATACCTTGTGCATTGATTTCTTTGCAAATAAACAATTCATCATGCCCTTGCAAGCCCAACAAATTTGTTACGTGACTGACATAAATATCCAACAAACCATCTTGGTTGATGTCAATAACTGCCACGCCATTTGACCAATTTTGCGGACTATGTTTGATGCCCGCTTTGTCGGTAATGTCCTCAAATTTTAATTTACCTTTATTCAGATACAATTTATCTGCGATTTGATTGCCCGAAAAATAAATATCAATTAATCCGTCGTTATTAAAATCGCCGAGACCAACGCCACTACCATTGAAAAAATACATGTATTTAAACAAATTCATGTCAGGTGACATGGTGAGGTCATTCGAGAAATCAATGCCCGATTCTGAGGCTTCCAATATTTTAAAAACGGGTGTGCCTTGCACTTGTGTCGCGTTGTCACCCGTTTTTTTACAGGAAAAATGGAAGAGAATTAAGAAAAATAGGCTTGTTTTTATTACTTTTTGCATTATTGCGCTTTATTTTTTATGCACCTTTTTTTATCTCAAAATCACATTAAAGTTGTGTGAATGATTTCTTTCATACGCCGCAAAATCATGACGATTTGCTCGGCAGCAGCAGCATTTGCGGAGTCGAAAGATTGACTTATGACGTATTTTTTTCCGTCTAAAATGGAGAAAAACCAAAACCGCCCTTGCACATAACACCCATACATGAGTTTATCATTGTTGTTTTTAGCTTGACCAATCAACATGCCACCAAGCATTTGACCAATCGGGTCGCCCGAATATTTTTTCTCGCGTTTGTATTCGTGCAGGAAGAAGTAAGGCGTTTTGATAAGTTCGCCAATGCCCGAAGACAGTAACATATCTGCTTTACATATCAGGGTAAAATCACCAATTTTAACGCTTAATTCACGATCGTAATAAGTACGAATAGGGTCATCATAACGGGCTAAAAATATAATGAAGCTAATGAAATTCATTTTAAGTTCTTCTTCGTTCCAAGCATCAGCATTTCTAATAAGCTTTGCTTGACTTTCATTGAGCAAAGCCTTGTCAAAATCAGTGAGGTCGCCTGTTGCCGATAGCCAATCATTCATAATCGGCGTATTATAGTAGAGCCGTTCTAAACCAAAAGTTTCCACTAAGATCGGCTCTAACAATTCTAATTTATTTTCTTTTACTTTTGCCATTGTCAAAAAAATTAAGATATTTCACCAAAAATAGGCTTTTCAAGTCGAAAATCACGAAATTAGGTGTTTACACTGAGTGAGGTACTTTTGATAATCTGATTTATTAATAAATCTATTAATTACTTAGCCTATTGCTCGCTTCGCTCGCACGGAAGGAGGAGAGGTGGTTCATTTTTCGGGCTTTGCCCGAAAAATGAACCACATTCCCCTCTTTTGCGAGCGAAGCGAGCAATAGGCTAAGTAATTACTAAATCTACGCCCTACTTGTTATTTTAGAAATCCGTAATTTTCATCAAATATCATTTAGATTGGACAAAAGTAGAAAATAAATGTCAATATTCGCTAAAATTTACCCCTCAGTATTTTGCGTAAAAAAAGCGTTCCGATAATGTCGAGACGCTTTTTTTACGCAAAATACTGAGGGGTATAAAAGGCAGTCTCAATTTAATGGAAACCAAATTTTCAACAAAAAAAACGGCTCGCTCCGAAAAAAACTCCCCGCGCCGCCGAAGGCGGCGCGTTTTGAGTGACTACCACAAAACTTAGATTTTTTTAATTACTACGAATTTCAAACCATACATAAAATTCTAAAACGCATAAAAGTACTTTTGCGCTCGCTTCGCTCGCGCAAAGGGGAGAGGTGGTTCATTTTTCGGGCTTTGCCCGAAAAATGAACCACATTCCCCCTTCTCGCGCGAGCGAAGCGAGCGCGAGAAGCAGCAGTTTAGGTTTTATGTATGGTTTCAAAACTACGAAAAACAAAATTTTTAAAAGAATCAGTAGATTTAAGTTTTAAATCCTAAATTTGCCCTTTGCAGAATAGAAAGGTAAATTTCCTCGTTAGTACCTTTTCTATTGCTCGCTCCGTTTGCAAAAGGAGGAGAGTAATAGACCACAAATTGTCATACTATTGCTAAAAAATTTATAACTATTTAGCTATGTGCCTTTTGCGCGCACAACGACAGAAAAAGAGGTGGTTCATTTTTCGGCAAAGCCGAAAAATGAACCACATTCCCCCTTTCTGCACGAGCAAAGTCTGTTTACATCCCGAAAGCCTTCGGGAGAGCGTTTGGTAAACAGTTACAAAAGTTTAAGGTAAATTGCTATGCACTTTTGCTTGTTTTGCGAGCAAAAAAGAAAAGAACAAAATCAGACAACTAAAATCATTAGTTTTATGCTTGATACTGTCAAAAATTTTTGGAAAACCCGTATCGCCGAACCCCTCAGTATGCTTCTCGCACCTGCGGGACGACGTGCTTCTACTTGGTTTGAACCGATTGCGCAACCTTTACGCCCTTACAAAGAGCGTTTTGACCAGCAATGGGCGGTGTTTTACTTCAATCACCCGAAAACTGCCACTTGGCTGAGGCGTGGTGCGAAAGTCGCGGGATTTTTATATTTGTGTTATTTCGTGTTTGCGATTGGTCTATTCGGCGAAATTCCAACGGTGGAAGAACTGCGCGATTTGCAAACCCTCAACACGTCCGAAGTTTACACGGCGGATAGCGTCTTGATTGGTAAATTTTATAAAGAAAATCGAAAAGATATTGCGTTTGAAGCCATTCCAACGCATACAGTTGATGCCCTTCTTTCGACCGAAGACAAGCGGTATTGGGAGCATACGGGCGTGGATTTTCGTGCTTTAGGACGGGTTTTTTACTACTCTATACTGAGGGGGGACGAAAGAAGTGGGGGAGGTTCAACATTGTCCCAGCAATTGGCGAAAAATGTCTATGGGCGCAAACAATTTTTTATGTTTTCAACTGCTATCAATAAAGTGCGGGAAATGCTGATTGCACGGCGTTTGGAACGGGCTTATGGCAAAAAAAATCTGTTAGCGTTTTATTTGAACACGGTACCTTTTGGCGGCAATGTGTTCGGAATTGAAATGGCGGCAAAGCGATTTTTTAACAAGTCAGCTAAGGAGTTGAAAGTCGAAGAAGGGGCTGTTTTGATAGGCATGTTGCAGTTAAATACAAAATTTAACCCGCGTCGGAATCCGCAAAATAGTTTGAAACGCCGCAATGAAGTTTTGGATAATCTGGTAGAAAATGGTAAAATGACCAGGAAACAAGCCGAATTGCTGAAAAAAGACACGATAAAATTGGATTATCAACCCGTTTTAAATCGTGATGCAATGGCGTCGTATTTTAAAGATTACCTACGCACGATTCTACCCAAAATGCTTGAACCTTACAAAAAAGAAGACGGCACACCTTATGATATTTACAAAGACGGTTTAAGAATTTACGGCTCAATTGATTCTAAAATGCAATTGCTCGCCGAAGAAGCGGTTAGTGAACGCATGAACGAATTGCAACGCCAATTTGACAATGCGTGGTACGGTGAAAAGTGGTGGGGCGATGACCGTTGGCTCGAAGATGCCATGCGCAATTCTGAGCGTTGGAAACGCATGGCGGCGGAAGGCAAAAGAGAAGCAGCAATTGTCCAGCATTTCAAAACGGCAAAAATCCCCATGACAATTTTTATGTGGGAAAATGGAAAACCTGCCGAAGATGAACGCAGTATGACACCTCTGGATTCGATAAAATACTATTTCCGCCAACTCAATACGGGTTTTATGGCTTCTGACCCTAAAACGGGTTTGATAAAGGCATGGGTAGGCGGTACTGATTTTAACTTTTTTCAGTACGACCATTGCCGTTCAAGACGGCAAGTTGGTTCAACTTTCAAGCCGATAGTTTACGCCAAAGCAGTCCAATCGGGCATTCGCCCTTGTGAATACATTCCCAACAAACTCATTGCCTACGGTGAAGACCACACAACAAAAGACGGCTGGGACGTAAAAGAAGAAGATAAAGCCAATTATTGGTTGCCTCACAACTCAGACGGTGGTTACTCGGGTTCTTACTCGCTTGAAGGCGCGTTGACCAATTCTGTGAATGTGGTGACAGCAAATCTTATTTTTCGCGTCGGGGTTGACCCTGTGCGCAATTTGGCAAAAGCTCTTGGTGTAACAAATGAATTGCAACGTGATTTGTCCATTTCACTTGGAACGTCTGATATTTCGCTGTTTGATATGATGAAAGTGTATGGCACATTTGCGGCACGCGGCAAACGTCCAGAACCTCTTGCTGTGCTCAAAGTCGTGACCCGCGATGGTAAAGTTGTGGCTGATTTTTCAAAACAAAACAACCCAGCCAATTGGATTCAAGTGCTTTCACCTGACCATGCCGATATTATGACCAAGATGATGCGCTCAGTTGTAAGCGATGGTACGGCAACAAGATTGAATTCAAAATACAATGTTAGCACGAATATTGCGGGCAAAACGGGGACAACCCAAAGCCAAGCCGATGGCTGGTTTATGTGTTACACGCCCAATATTGTGTGTGGTGCATGGGTAGGAGGGATAACACCCGCCGTCCGATTTAGAGATATGAACTCGGGACAAGGCGCGGCTTCTGCCTTACCAATCTGTGGTTTATTTTTGCAAAAAATGTATAAGACCCCTCAGTATGCAGCGATGAAAGACGAGAAATTTCCAGAATTGCCTAAGTGGATTAAGGACTCAATGGATTGCGAACCACATGTGTACGAACCCGGGGAATTGGAGGAAGAAAGCGTTGAATTGGACACGGTAGGCGTACAATATCCTGTGGATTTTTTAAATGAAAAACCAGTTGTCCCACAAGATGAATTGGATAAAAATGATTTGCGCGACAAACCAAGCGGTGGTACAACAGAGATAAGTACTGCGCCTCAAAAAGCCGCGCAAGGGAATCAACCAGATAAAACGGCAACACCTGCGGTAAAACCAGAAGTAAAGCCCACTACAACGCCTAATGCAACAGCCCCGAAACCCACAGCAACACCGACTTCTGCGCCCGTAAAGCCAACACCTGCTGCACCCGCGCCAAAGCCACCTAAAATAAATATTGGGAATTGAGTGTTTGCTTGCTCTAAGTAGCTCGTGATAAATAATTGCTACAAATTTGACGCAAGTTTCAAAGTCTTCGCTTCGCTCGCAAAAAAGGAGATGTGGTTCGTTTTTCGGGCAAAGCCCGAAAAACGAACCACATCTCCCTTTTTTGCGAGCGAAGCGAGCAATAGGCTAAGTAATTAATCTAAGTTTTGTGGTATTAAAACGTGGAACCTCGCCGCGAAGAAAATCTAATTGAGCGAGCCGTTTTTTGTTGAAAATTTGGGCGAAGCCCAAATTTTCAACAAAAAACGGCTCGCTCCCAAAAATCCCCCGCGCTGCCGAAGGCGGCGCGTTTTGAGGCACTACCACAAAACTTGGGTTAATTACAAAAAATCAAAAAATCTCATACACCAACAACCCATTTTTCATGCGTGGTTCAATAAAAGTGGACTTTGGCGGCATAATACCTGCATCATCTACTATTGCTTTTAAATCGGGAAAAGAAACGGGAAATAAGCAAAAACAGACCCCCTCAGTATGTGTTACGCCAGCAGTTCTTGCCACGCCGTCTAAATCTTCATGCCACCGAGAGACAAGATTAGCTGTTTCTTGCGCTGATTTTAATTTTGTTGAAGCGATTTTTTCGATGGCTTGTAGCGTTTTAGTGCCTTCGATATACGTCAAACGTCCATCAGTACGGATATTTTTTACACCGAGAATGGGTTTCAATATTTTTTCATTGAGCAAATGCACGTCGAGATGTACCAAACCTTCGCCAAAATCTTGTAAAATCTCTATTTTCCACGTCAATCTAAACCAACGACCGTCTTGTAAACGCATGGTCAAGTCAAATTTTCGGGTGGGGAGGCTTGCTTTTGACAAAGGAATGAGGGTGCAAACCGTCGCTAATTGAGCCAAAAAAGCATCGTAGGTCATGCCAGTAAGGTCGCTCATAAAACGATGAAAAGCGTTGATTTTCAATTGGTGGTCAGGAAAATAAGCACACAATAATTTGTCATTTTTGTCATTCGGTGCGCTTTCATTGAGGGCGGCAAAACTTGCGGCGCGGTGATGACCGTCGGCGATATAAGCGTGCGGCATACGGTCTGCAAAAATCTGGCGGATGCGTTTCAAAATCAACCCCTCAGTAATTTGCCAAAATCGGTGCTTCTCGCCGCCCAATTCCATGACAAAATATTTCCGATGTCGGTCAATATAATCAGCAATCAACTCATCAAGAGCCGCAATAGCAGGGTAGGAGAGGAGAATGGGTTTGATGGCTGCCCCGCGTTTTTGCAAAAGGTTGGCTTGCCTTTCTTCGTTGGATAAGATTGTTTTTTCGTGTTTTTTCAAATTGCCCACGCTGTATTCCGCAAGGTCAGTACAGGCTATCAGTCCCGTAAATTTCCACCCTTCAATGGTTTTTATTTGGTAAATGTACATGGCATCGGTGTCAGTCGGCTCAAAAAGTCCTGCGGCTGCGTAGTCTTGGTAATGGTCTTTGACGGTGTCAAAAAAGCCATTGGAACGGGGTACTTTTTCAAGATTCGGGCGCATAGCGCGAAAAGGGCGTACTTTCATGAGTAAAAAAATTTCAAATTTCAGATTCAAAGCGACAAAAATAGGAAAGCCTTTTCAGATTCCAAATCTATGAACGCTTTTAGACAGATTATTAGTAAAAAAAACGCTCACCTCCCTATCTTGCCCTCAATTTCGGAAATCAAGAAAATCAGCATCGTTTTGTCCACTCAACCCGTTCACACTCAACCGTCTTTCAACGACGTGTTTGCCGCGCAACGCGCTACTTTAAATCCCTCTCAATTGGCTGCCGTGCGGCATATTGAAGGTCCGACCCTCGTTATTGCGGGTCCAGGGACGGGCAAAACGCATATTTTGGCAACGCGGATTGGTGAAATTTTGACAAAAACTGACGCGCAAGCCCACAATATTTTGTGTTTGACTTTTACCGATGCGGCAGTGAGGGCAATGCGCGAACGTTTGACGGCACTTATTGGCGCGGAAGCCCATAAAGTGCGGATTCACACTTTTCATTCATTTTGTAATCGGGTGATTCAAGACAATTTGGATTTATTTGGTCGCCAAGATTTGACTGCTTTAGATGAATTGGAAAGGCGGCAATTGGTGCGTGCGCTACTCGATGATTTGCCGTTTGACCACCCTCTGAAAAAAGGGCGCGGTTCTGATGTTTATTTCTACGAAAATCATTTGGCTGATGTGTTCAAACTTATGAAAACGGAGGCTTGGACGACCCCCTCAGTAGCGCGGGCAATTGACGAATGGTTGGCAGACCTGCCGAATAATCCAGATTTTCAGTATAAAGTCAACAAAAAAGGTTTGTTTTCCAAAGGCGATTTGAAGACCGAGGAAGTGGAAAACGAAACTGAACGCATGAACCGTTTGCGGTCGGCGGCGCAGTTGTATATGGCGTATGAAGGGAAAAAATCGTTGGCAAATAGATACGATTTTGATGATATGATTTTGTGGGTCATTGAGGCGTTTGAACGATTACCGTTTTTACTGAGGGGGTATCAAGAGCAGATTTTGTATTTTATGGTGGACGAATTTCAGGACACAAATGGCGCGCAAAATCAATTATTGTCTCAATTGGTCGGTTTTTGGGAGCAACCAAATGTATTCATCGTGGGCGATGATGACCAAGCTATTTATGAATTTCAAGGCGCGAGATTGAAAAGTTTGGTGGATTTTTACGAAGCCTATCGCGCAGATGTGGAAGTTGTGGTATTGAAAGACAATTATCGGTCGAGTCAGCATTTGTTAGACGGGGCAAGAGACGTTATTGAACACAATAATTTGCGGATTGTCAATAGTTTGTCGGGTTTGCAGTTGGAAAAAAAATTAATAGCGCAGGGAAAATCGGCAGCTTTGGACAATCTCCCCCAGATTGTTGAGTACCCAAATCGGTTACAAGAATTGGCAGATGTGGTCGTGCAAATTGAACAATTGCTTGATTTCAAGAATTCCAAAGATTTCAAAGATTCTAAGGATTTAATTGCAGAAAAAACAAAAGATGTTGCACCAACAATTGCGGTGATTTATGCGCGACACCGTACCGCCGAAGCGTATATCCGTTTGTTTGAAAAACGCGGTATTCCTTACAGCGTTCGTCGGGCAATCAATGTTTTAGATGAGCCTTTGATTCAGAATTTGAGAACCCTTTTGGAATACATGTCGGCAGAAAACAAACTGCCTTTTTCGGGCGAATATTTATTGTTTAAAATATTGAATTTCAGTTTTTTAGGTCTTAAACAAGCGGAAGTTTTAAAGTTTTCAATGGCGTTTAATTCGTTGGTTTATCCTAAAAATGAGGAAGATACTGAGGAGGGGTATGTGGCTAAAAAGTGGCGCATCGAACTGACCAAAAACCGCGCAACCCGCGACTTTTCTAAACAATTGGAAGCGTGGATTCGCGCAATTGGCAACGAACCTCTACCGAATTTAGTGGAACAAGTCATCAATCAAAGTGGCTTGATGGCGTGGATTCTGAACGGTACTGAAAGAATAAAAAGCACCCAAATTGTCAACATCTTTTTCTCATTTGTGCAACGCGAATTGGAAAAAAAGCCCCGTTTATCCCTCGCCGAATTGCTTAAAACTTTAGATGTGATGGACGCAAATGGCATTAGATTGGATTTACAAAATTTTTGGAGCAGAGATACTGAGGGGGTCGTTTTGACAACCGCACACGCCGCAAAAGGCTTAGAATTTGACCACGTTTTTGTTGTTGATGCCGTAGAATCGGAATGGGAGCAAGCAAAAACGGCAAGCCAAAACCGCTTCAAATTGCCACCAACATTGACATTTACTGCCGAAACCGACGCGACCGAAGCCCGCCGCCGCTTGTTTTACGTTGCCATAACCCGCGCAAAAAAATATTTGACCGTGAGTTATGCACAATCCGATGACAAAGGACGGTCATTGGGTAAAAGTCAATTTGTGAGCGAAATTTTGCCAAAATCCGCGTTCAGAATTGAAAAAGTGAGCGATGATATTCTTCTAAAAACGCAAATTGCCCAATTGACGGAAGGGACGTTGTTGCCCAAAGAATTGTTTGAAGAAAATTTTGTTACCGAAGTCTTGAAAGATTTTAATCTGTCCATATCGGCGTTAAATGCCTATTTGGATTGTCCGTTGCGTTTTTATTTTGAAAATATTTTGCGCATACCAAGTCAGCCAAGTCCTGCTTTTCAATACGGAGAAGCCGTGCATTATGCTTTGCGCAAATTATTTGGCGAAATGCTCCGAACGAAAGAAAAAGCATTACCAAGTGTTGACGAATTTATCCGCATTTTTGATGCTGATTTTTCAAGAAGAAAACCATTGCTCGACACCGCCGAATACGACCGCCGTTTGGCAACAGGACGACAAAATTTGACGCAGTATTATACCCAAATGGTTGATAAAATGTCGAAAAACATCGTTGTCGAAAAGTCCGTTTTCGGACATATCAGCGACGTGCCTGTACGGGGCGTGATTGACCAAATTGTGTTTAAAGAAGACAATGCTGCCCACGTTATTGACTTCAAAACGGGCAAACCGAATTTTGATAAAGTGCGTCGCCCGACGGAAAAAAATCCGATTGGTGGGGCATATTGGCGACAATTGGTGTTTTATAAACTCTTGTACGAAAACCACCGCGCCAATATTGTCCGTGTCAATACGGGTGAAATAAGTTGGGTTGAACCCGATGCACGGGGTAGTTTTAAGTCAAAAAGCCTTGATTTTACGGCAAAAGACGGCGATATACTGAGGGGGGTCATTTCTGATGTGTGGAACAAAATCCAAGCCCGACAATTCGACGGTTGTGGCAAAGCAGATTGTACATGGTGCAATTTTGTTAGAAATAATTTCGCGCCCATGAGTTTTAGAAATGAAAAAAATGAAGAATTAGATGATGTCTGAAAAACAACAATTGCACCCGCGCAACAAACACCAAGAACGCTATGATTTTCCAAAATTGATAGCCGCTTGCCCCGACTTAGCACCTTTCGTACACCTCAACAAATATAACGATGAAAGCATTGATTTTTTTAATCCCAATGCTGTAAAAACACTCAACAAAGCCTTGTTGAAAATGCAATACGGCGTAGAGAATTGGGATATTCCGCAAGGGTATTTATGTCCGCCGATTCCAAGTAGGGCGGATTATCTGCATTATGTAGCTGACTTGTTAAGCACCAAAAATAAGCAAAAAATACCCATTGGGCGGCACATTAAATGCTTGGATATTGGTGTCGGGGCGAATTGTATTTACCCCTTAATTGGACACAAAGCGTATGGCTGGACGTTTATAGGCTCGGATATTGACCCCGTTTCGATTCATTCTGCCGAAAATATATTGGCATCAAACCCCTCATTCCAACCATTTATAGAATTGCGTTTACAAACCGATGCGCGGGACATCATCAATGGTATTTTAAAAAAAGACGAACGCATTGATTTAACGATTTGTAACCCGCCTTTTCACGCCTCACTAAGTGCAGCCCAAGCAGGTACACAACGCAAAATCAGAAACTTAAAGCAGCAAAAAAACGCCAAAATGGTTAAAAATTTTGGCGGTCAAAACAAAGAATTGTGGTGTTCAGGTGGCGAAGTGGCGTTCATTCAATCGCTCATTGCTCAAAGTAAACAGTACGCCGCGTCCTGTTTTTGGTACACCACTTTAGTCTCAAAAGAAACGTCATTGAAAAGTGTTTACGCCGCTTTAGACCGCGCAAAAGCAGTGGAAGTGCATACCTTAAATATGCAGCAAGGGAATAAAATAAGCCGCGTCGTGGCGTGGACATATTTGAGTGTGGCGGAACAAAAAGAGTGGGTTAGAAATTGGTAAGAAAAAATTACTATACAATTTGCGAGCGAGGTGAGCAGAAAAGAGACCCCTCAGTATTTTTTCACAAAAATTTTAAAAGAGCCAAACAAATTTAGAAAAAAGTTTGGATAGTTGAATTAAGAGATATACTTTTGCATACTAAAATTAGCATTTAATCAATGATAAATAAAATTATAAACGGTGATTCCTTATTCGAATTACCTAAAATTGCTGCCAAATCAATAGATTTGGTAATTGCTGACCCTCCTTATTGGAAAGTAATAGGTGAAAAATGGGATTATCAATGGCGTACAGAAGCTGATTATGTTGAATGGTCTCTCAAATGGATTGAAGAGGTTTCTCGTGTTCTTAGATATGGGGGAACTTTCTATTTATTTGGCTATTTTAGGACATTAGCTTTGCTTGTACCTCATTTAGAAAAATTTGAACTTGAATTAAGACAACAAATACTGATTGATAAGGGTATGAGGGCTGTTTCAGGAAGGGCAACTAAGAATTATAGAATTTTTCCTAATACTACGGAAAGCATACTTTTCATTATCAAGGATAATAAGCAATTTGTTAAGCCTTATCTGAAAAATTATCAAGAGTTGAAAAAATTGAGTTCTAAAGATATTAATGAAGCTTTGGGTGTTAAAAGTAATGGTGGTGGCATGTGGAGTATTTATACTGGAAATAATGTATGTGAACAATTTCCAACTAAAGAACTATGGGAGAAACTTCAAAATATTTTAGGCTTTGATTTGGAATATGGAAAAGTTGCTCAAACCTTTAATCCGCAAATGGGATTAACAGATATTTGGCGGGATATTGATTTTTACAAAGAAAATAGAATACATGCAACTCAAAAGCCGATGAAACTTATTAAGAGACTAATCCAAGCAAGTAGCAATGCTGGGGATTTAGTCTTAGACCCTTTTGCAGGTAGTGGTTCTACTATTTATTCCGCAATGGATTTAAAAAGAGATTATATTGCAATGGAATTTGATAAAGGTTACTACGATAAAATATTAGAAAGAGTTGATGAAATACAACATCCACTAAAAAGCTTTGTCTAAGTTCTTCTATAAATTACTTTTTGAGGAGCAACTACAATTTCACGAAGGTCTAAATAGACTCTGCCTTCTTCATTGATATAAGGTAGGATATTGTGCCAATCCTCTTTTTTTGAACATCTGATTTTTTTTAATAATTCATCTTTTGTGATTTGATTATCACATAAAAGAGGTAAAACGACTTCTGAAAAAGGGGCATTATCGCAAAAACTCAAAAATTCTTTTTTATTCAAAATCTCGATTGGCATATCTTCTGATGGCAAATCAGTTCTATCAATTGACGGTTCAATATACTTGTTGATTGAAATCGAAGGATTATCTGTATCAATAGCATCAATATCACAAGAAAATACCTTGATTGGGTTGCATTGATAGAATTGTATTTTGTAAGGGTGGAAATTCATTGGCGAAGTTTTCTGATTAGCATCTGCTTTTGGGCGATAATTGTTGTAATAATAATCAGTCAATAAATGATTGAATATTGACATTCTTGGATTTTGTGGATAAATCTCAAATCCTTCAAATCTAATTGAAGAGAAATCCCCATTTCTAAAATTTGGATAATCCGAAATCAATACAAATATTCTGTCAATTTTAGAATTTAATTGAGTTAGTTCTTCTTCTGTCCTAATTGAAAAAAGCCACTTGCTATCATCTTTTCTATCAATATTATCACTACCACAACGCGGACATTCTTCTTCTGTTCGCATAACACGCTTGTCGCAAATTTTGCATTTGTCAGCTTGATCAACTTTAGTACAAGACTTCACTTCTGTTCCGTCTGTAATATCATGCCCTCTTGCACCTGTTCGTTCTCCTTCCATTCCTAAGATTAAAGAGGTTAAATGTTGTCCAATATAGCCAATTTTTAATGTTGGTGTCTGTTTTGTGATTTTAGACCATTTATGAATATCTAATCTCGGCTTGATGATTAAATCATTTAAAAATTCAATAATTAGGTCTTTGTTATCACTTATCGTGATTAATTCTGTATTGGGTTACATTGTTATATGAATAAATTATTAACATTTACCTTTAGCGCATTAGCAATCTTTTCAATATTGATAAGCGTTATGTTTTTTTCTGCTCGTTCAATCATACCAATATAAGTTCTATGCAAATCAGCTATGTGTGCCAATTGCTCTTGTGAAAGTCCGCGTTCTTTTCTTAGGTCTCGTACCCTTTCACCAAACTTTATTAATATTTCTTGTTTTTCTTGCATTGCTAATTTAAGTATGCAAAGGAAGACATATAATTTCTTCCTTACAACATACCATAGTTAGCATTTTAAGCAGCCGCAGATTTTTTGCAACTATTTAGCTGCGTTCGCTTTATGTTTTCCAAAAAATTCATAAAAACTGCTTTTACTTTTGTTAGACAAGCATTTGTTATACACTCATTTTGCTCGCGTAACGACAGGAGAAGAGGTGGTTCATTTTAAGAAAAGCAGAGCCTTTATTGTTTATTCACCCCAGTCAAAAACGGTACAAATTTGAATTTTTCAAACGTCTTTTTTTCAAATTCTGTTTCTGATAGGCGTGTAATTGTCAGCATTTGTTGTCCTGTTTCGTCGCCGACGGGAATGACCATGATGCCACCTACTGCCAATTGTTGGCGCAATGCCTCAAATACTGAGGGGGCGGCTGCGGTGACGATGATGCGGTCGAAGGGCGCAAATTCGGGTAAACCCAACGAACCATCGCGGAAAAAGCACCGAATATGTGGTAATTTAAGGTCTTTTAGAAATTCTTTGGTTTTCAAATACAAGGCTTCCTGCCGTTCAATTGTATAGACCCGCGCCCCCAAAAGCGATAAAATTGCCGCTTGATAGCCCGAACCCGTACCAATTTCCATTACTTTCAGACGTGGTTCAAGTGCCAACAAACGGGTCATGTAGGCAACCGTAAAAGGTTGGCTTATCGTTTGTTCGTTGCCAATAGGGAAGGCTTTATCCACGTAAGCCCATTCATCGAAAGCCGTTTCGAGGAAAAAATGACGCGGTAATTGCATCATGGCGTCCAAAACCCGTTCATCTTGGATACCTTTTTTGCGGAGTTCTTCGATAAGTTGACGGCGAAGTCCTTTGTGTCGGTAAGTATCTTGCACGTTTCTGATTGTATGTTAGTTGAAATCTAAAAGAAAAACCGTTATAAGTCATTGACCCACAACGGTTTTTGTTTTATTAAAGTGATCCGGACAGGGCTCGAACCTGTAACCTACTGCTTAGAAGGCAGTTGCTCTATCCATTGAGCTACCAGACCTCACTTTTGTTTTACGCCGCAAAAATAAGTTAAATTTTTGAAATTATACTGAGGGGACAGAAAAAAAAAATGAATAAGTGAAAATAAGTTATTTTTGAATAATTTTACGCTTATTCTGCATCGTTTTTTTTGATGAACTGAAGTTTTCAAACCATACATACAATCTAAACGATGCTTCTCACGCTCGCTTCGCTCGCGTGAGGGAGGAGAAAGTGGTTTATTTTTCGGGCTTTGCTCGAAAAATAAACCACCTCCCTTTTTTGCGAGCGAAGCGAGCAATAGTTTATCGTACTTTTAAAAAATCTATTTCTATACATGGCAACAACTGCTACACCACAACGCCTTATCGCGCTTGATGTTTTTCGCGGACTAACTATTGCATTGATGTTCACCGTCAATAATCCCGGTACTTGGTCATTTATTTACGACCCACTTGAACATGCCAAGTGGTCGGGCTGGACACCAACGGATTTTGTTTTTCCGTTTTTTTTATTCACCGTCGGTGTATCGGCGTGGTTTTCTTTAAAAAAATATCAAGGAGGTGCGCCGCGTGCTTTGTATTTGAAAATCATCAAACGCGGTTTTATGATTTTCCTCATTGGCTTGGGTTTGGCACTTTATCTCAACAATCTGACGAGTTACCACAATCTCCGCATCATGGGTGTTTTGCAGCGCATCGGCATTGCGTATATGTTGGGGTCAATTATTTGCGTGTCGTTTAGCCACAAAACGGTGGCGATGATTGCCGCAGGGATTTTGTTCGGTTATTGGGGCGTCATGTATTTGTTTAGTGACCCCAATTACCCGTTTGGCTTTCACGACGGGACTAAATATTTGGGCATCGAAGGCAATATTGTTACCAAATTGGACTGGTTGATTCTCGGCAAAAGCCATTTGTACAAAGGATATGACGGAATTCCATTTGACCCCGAAGGCTTGTTTTCAACAATTCCTGCCGTTGCGAGCGTGATTTTAGGCTATTTTACGGGTATGTTGATTGACAGCAAAACGGATAGAAAAGAACTCGTGCAGTATCTGTTTTTGTACGGATTTATCGCTTTATTGGTGGGACAGGTCTGGCATTTGGGTTTTCCTATCAACAAACCGATTTGGTCGTCGAGCTATGTGGTCTTTATGGCGGGCTGGTGTTTGGTGATAAATGCGGCATTGATTTGGCTGATTGACATCAAAAATTACCGCAGTTGGACAAAGCCTTTGTTGGTTTTGGGTATGAATTCGATGCTGGCGTTCGTGATTTCGGGCATGTATGTCAAAACACTTGCCAAGTTTAAATTTGATTCTTCTTACGACACCATCACGCAAAAATCGGACAATCAGACCGTACCAAAACGCATCGGCGCGAGCCAGAAACTCTACGAAGATGTCTTTTGCCCAGTTACAACCGACCGACAAATGATGCTGGATTACAAAGCGGGGAAAATTAAGAAAGAAATAGACCCCTCAGTATTTCAGGACTTTGAAGACCGTCAAAAGCAGAGTTCACTGCTGTTTGCCTTGTTTCATGTCCTCATTTTCTGGGCAATATTGTGGGTATTTTATAAGTTTAATATTTTCTTAAAGGTTTGATTTTCATCTACGAATTTTACGGATTATAACGACTACGGATTATAACAACTGCGGATTATATGGATTTTTAGCTACGGATTTAATGAATGGCTCTATTAGGGTTTCAAGTTGCTGCCAATTTTAAATTTCTTAAAGGCGGCGTAGCTGCCAAATATCGGTAATATTACCAACGAAATAGTATTTTCATTGGGGCGTAGCCCTTAAATTTGACTTCTTTAGCGGTTATACCGCGTTGTAAACCAAGTTATTCGATTATTGAGTTACCAAGATTGAGCAGCTACGCCGCTTTTAGTCTAAAAGTAGATGTCAGCAACTTGAAACCCTAATTGAGCCTAATGAATTTATCTGTGAAAATTAGTGAAAATCAGTGAACTTTAAATCCGTAGTCGTTAAAATCCGTAAAATCCGTAAAATTCGTAAAATCCGTAAAATCCGTAAATCCGTAGCTAAAAATCCATAGTCGTTATAATCCGTAAAATCCGTAAAATTCGTAAATCCGTAGCTAAAAATCCATATAATCCGTAGTCGTTATAATCCGTAAAATCCGTAAATCCGTAGCTAAAAATCCATAGTCGTTATAATCCGTAAAATCCGTAAAATTCGTAAATCCGTAGCTAAAAATCCATATAATCCGTAGTCGTTATAATCCGTAAAATCCGTAAAATCTGTAAATCCGTAGCTAAAAATCCATATAATCCATAGTCGTTATAATCCGTAGTCGTTATAATCCGTAAAATCCGTAAAATTCGTAAATCCGTAGCTAAAAATCCGTAGTCGTTATAATCCGTAAAATTCGTAGATATACCGTAGCTCAAAATAAACTTGTCACCATTAAAACACGACCAATCATGTACAAAAAGCTTATCTACCTATTCTATTTTCATTGCTTCACCGCTTCTTTAAGTCAAGCACAAGAACTAACCCCGAAAAAAATAACAAGCGGCTTCACCATCGGCGGCAATTTTAACCGCATGACGGCAGTAAAACTAACAAATATTAATTTTTTTAATTTTAGTCCTTTTATCAACGAACGTACTTGGAAGGTACAGTATCAGTCGGGTTTGTTTATTGGTGGTTTTCTCAGACGGCGACTCGGGGATTTGTTGTCTTTACAAGCAGAGTTTAATCTTGTTTGGTCTCGGCAAAAAGCCCAACTTGAGGATATCGTTATTCCTAATCCGAACATTAACAATAACGGAGGTGTTCTTTTCAATTTTCAGACAGTTCAAGGTGTAGGCGGTACAGTAAATTTCAATAATGTCTATTGGCAACTTCCATTGATGGTCAATTTTACAATGGACAAAGCAACGCTTTTTGAGGCAGGTCTTTTTTTCAACGGTACACTTCTCAACAACAGTACACAGAATTTAGTAACGACCACTTTTAGCGAGCTCTCACTTTCAACAGGCACTGTTGTCAATTTCAATCCGCCAAGAGTCGTTAACAACACAGCCGCACCCGCTATGAAAGCAGGTGTGGGTTGGCTTTTAGGACTCAATTACAGCCTCAATGATAGGTTCTTTGTGCGTTTGCGTTACGAAGGCGGCTTAACACCTGTCTCTGATTTTTCAGACTTACGCGAAAATAGAATGACGGTGGGTATGGGTTTTAACATGCGTTGAGCGAAAAGGGAGTTTAGGGCGAGCGTGTTTTGAATCAGAAAAATCTTCGATTTTTCTGATTCAAAATACGCTCGCCCTAATAGATTTTTTGAAGGGCGATTTTTGAGCGAAGCGAAAAAGAGCCAGTTGCACATTTAAGTTAGATTGCCAAAGTAGAATTAATAAGCTATAATTTAATAACTTTGCATTTTATTTAAGGAACATTGTAAATACTTAACCACGCGCTCGCTTCGCTCGCACGAGGGAGGAGATGTGGTTCATTTTCGGGCTTTGCCCGAAAATGAACCACCTTTTATGTTTTTTGCGCAATCGACTAAGTACTTACGAAATCTGAAATTTTTGAAATCCACCAATGCACGTATTACTCACCACACTCAATGCGAAATATATCCATACCAATTTAGCGATTCGCTTGTTGTATGGACTCAATAAAGACAAACATGCGGGGCTTGAATGGAAAGAATTTACCATTAAGGAAGACCCTCGCGGCATTGCGGAGCACTGTTCGGCGTATCGGGTTGTGGCATTCAGTTGTTATATCTGGAATATTACACAAACCTTAAACGTTGCCCGCGAGATAAAAAAAATAGACCCCTCAGTAAAAATCCTCTTGGGCGGACCCGAAGTGAGCTATGAATGGCAGGAAATTATGGCATTGGAGTGTGTAGATTATATCATCACGGGTGAAGGTGAAATTCCGTTTCGCGATTTTTTAGATACTTACCCGAATGTGGATTTAGTGCCGAGTTTGGTACGCAAAATCAGCAGAGAAGAAATTTTTTACAATTCGACTGCCACGAATTTCAATTTGTTGGAATACCAAAACTTTCAGCCTTATCTGTACGAACCTCCCGAAGACCTTCGCAGCAAGGTTTTGTATTTGGAAACCTCACGCGGCTGCCCTTACAAATGCGAATTTTGTTTGGCAAGTTTGGACAATAAAGTGCGCTATTTGCCCAATGACAGCATTAAAGCGACCTTATTGTATCTTATCCAAAATGGCAAAACCATTAAATTTTTGGATAGAACGTTCAATATGAAACGCGATTTTACGATTGATATTTTTCAATTTATTTTGGACAATTACCGTCCCGAAAATGTGTTTCAGTTTGAAATTACGGCGGATATTTTACACCCCGATATTATCAAATTTATCCAAGAACGTGTACCAAAAGGCTTGTTTCGCTTTGAAATTGGGATTCAAACGGTCAATCAAAAAGCCAATTTGGAGGTGAGTCGGAAGCAGAGTTTTGAAAAAACGACAAGCATTATTCGTCAATTGGAGGACTATGTAGAAATGCACTTGGATTTGATTGTCGGCTTAGCTTTGGACTATTTTGAAGACATCAAATACAGTTTTGAAGAAACATTTAAACTCTTTCCGCCCGAATTGCAATTGGGCTTTTTGAAGTTTTTGAAAGGCACGCCCGTCAGAGATAAAGCCAATAAACACGGCTTTGTTTACGACCCCAATCCGCCGTATCAAATTATTGAAAGCAATTATTTGTCACGCGCAGAATTACACCAAATCGAATTAGTCGAACACAGTTTAGAAGTGTATTGGAATAAAAAACGGGCTTTTCACACCTTAAAATACGTAACTGCCCATTACAGTATTTTCGACTTTTTGGCTGCTTTGGGTATCTATTTTTCTGAAAGAAAAGATTTGCACCAATACACCCTAAAAGATGTGTATGAATTGCTATTTGGCTTCGCCGAAACAAATTATCCCGATGATGCTGTTCTAAAACAATTGATTACGCTTGATTATTATGGGTATTATAAAGTAAAACCGCAGTCTTTATTTTGGGAGGAATTGCCGCGTTCTGAAAAATACGCGCTTTTGGATAGCCTAAAACTCAATCACAATAAATTCCGTTTCGTGACTTTACCATTGACATTTGATTTTGAGTTATTTGAAAAAGAAAACCGCATCGAAGAAGCCGATTGTACGGTTATTTTTAAATATGATGGTGTGGGGAAAGCGGTGATGATTCCGACTGCTGCAGTCGAGGCATAAAATCTATTGGGGCGAGCGTGTTTTAAATTTAAAAAAATCTTCGATTTTTTAAATTTAAAACACGCTCGCCCCTCAGAATCACTCTCAGGGCGATTTTTGAGCGAAGCGAAAAAGAACTTGTCCCGACCTTCATCGGGAGCCAGTCTCTTGTCTAAAAAGTAATTTGTACAGTAATATTACTGAGGGAATATTTTTTTTTAACCATTAGGGAATTAATCAGAAATTACTACCTTTGAAAAAAAATAAAAAAACATGGCAACAGCACTTTTAGCACATAATCCAGTCGCTTCAGCTTTACTGACACCCAAAGTTCAACGGAAGTTAACACTGAATGAATTTATGAACCGCTACGCAAAACGCGAAGATGGGTTTAAATACGAATTTAACAATGGTCTAATTGAGAAAACTCCCCGCAATATGAATCCAGACCAAGCCTATATTTACGGCAATCTTATGCGTTTTTTCGTTACATTACCCGTTTTTGCACAAGGGGATATGTTATTCCCTGAATATCAGCAGTTGACATCTGCTGAACGTTTAAGAAAACCAGATTTATCTTATGTACCTGCTCAACGCATTAAAACTGCTGAGAAAACCATTAATGAATTTGTTATAGAAATTATTTCCCCATCGGATAATATTAATCGCGTGAATAATAAGATTTTAGAATATTTCTCAAGCGGTGTTCAAGTTGTATGGCATATTTTCCCTGAGCAACAAATGGTTTATGTTTTTACTTCACCACAGCAAATTAAAGTGTGTATGGGGGCTGATATTTGTTCGGCTGCACCTGTAATTATAGGTTTTGATATATCTGTAAATGATATTTTTAGAAAATTTTGAAACCATACATAAAATCTAAACTGCTGGTTCTCGCGCTCGCTTCGCTCGCGCGAGAGGGGGAATGTGGTTCATTTTTCGGGCAAAGCCCAAAAAATGAACCACCTCTGCTACTTTTGCGCGAGCGAAGCGAGCGCAAAAGTGCCTTTTAATGCGTATTTTGAATTTATGTATGGTTTCAAATAGAAAATAAGTAATTAAGTAACTTCGGAAATAAATACGGGCTAAAATTTCCAAAACATGAAAAAGTCTTTTATTTTATTGTTTCTTTTCGCTCAAATACAGAGGGGGGGATACCTTACTTGCACAAGTTGTTCTGACGGAATCCAACTTGCCCATAGTCACCATTAATACCAACGGTCTTGCCATTCCAGACGACCCAAAGATTACGGCTGATTTGCGTATTTGCCAAAATCCAAGCGGTACAACGCGCCCGAAGGACAGTGCAACAGTCTATTTTGGCAAAATCGGTATAGAAACACGCGGGTCAACATCGCAACAAATTTCACCTAAAAAACCGTTTGGGATTGAACTGCGCGATGCGCGTGGGAATGAAAAAGATGTGGCACTTTTTGGTGGTACAAAAGAGGCAGATTGGGCGTTGATAGCCCCGTATTCTGATAAAACCTTGATGCGCGATGCTTTGGCGTATCATTTAGCCAGTACTTTTATGCCTTATGCCCCGAAAACAACTTTTTGCGAACTGTTGATAAATGACGTGTATCAAGGTGTTTATGTATTGACAGAAACTGTAAAGCGAAAGCGATTAGGCATTGCCAAACTCGATTCAACGGCTTTGTCGGGCGATGCTTTAACAGGGGGATATATTCTAAAAATTGACAAAAATACGGGCAATCCGACGGGGACACCCATTGGTTTTATTTCCGATTACTATACGGGTTTTACGCCCACGCCCACAACTTATCAGTTTCATTATCCCAAACCCGAAGACATCAAACCCGCACAAGCCGCTTATATCAAAACATTCGTTAAAGAATTTGAAACGGTGATGCGGTCTCCCCAATTCAACGACGATAAAAATGGTTATGCCAAATATTTTGACGTACAGAGCCTCGTTGATTTTTGGATTATGAACGAAATTACCCGCAATGTGGACGGCTACCGACTCAGCACATATTTGTACAAAGACAAAAATAGCATCAGCCCCAAACTAAAAATGGGTCCCATTTGGGATTTTAATATTGCGCTCGGTAATGCGGATTATTGCAGTGGTGGCAATTATTATGGTTGGGCTTCCAATTTTAATACCGTATGTCCAACGGATAATTGGACAATTCCGTTTTGGTGGCAAATCTTGTTGGAAGATAAAAAATTTAAACGACTGATTCAAACACGCTGGAAAGCACTACGTCAAAATCAACTCAAAACCACGCATGTTTTGGCAGTTATTGATTCATTTAATACTATTTTGGCGAAACCACAAGAGCGTAATTTTAAAAAATGGGATATTCTGACAAAATATGTCTGGCCCAATTCTGCCGTCAACAACACTTATGTCAATGAAATTCTCTCTTTAAAAACTTGGCTCGACCGCCGCCTAATATGGATGGATACCGAAATTCAAGCCTTTGCAGTAGCCGAACATCCTGTAAAACTAACGGATATTGAGATTTTCCCTAACCCTTCATTAGCCTACGACAATGTGCGATTTGCTTATTATTTGTTTACAGATGCCGAAGTAGAACTTCAAGTATTCAATGAATTGGGGCAATTGGTAAGTGGGCAAAAAGTTCAGCAGCTCAAAGGAGACAATGAGTTGATTTTTAGAGGAAACGGACAGAAAGGCGTTTTTATGTATAATTTGTTGCGGAATGGGAAAGTTGTGCAAAAAGGGAAGTTGGTGAAAATTTGATTAAAACTTAGCCGCGCTCGCTTCGCTCGCGCAAAAGGGGAATGTGGTTCGTTTTTCGGCGAAGCCGAAAAACAAACCACATTTCTCCCTCGCGCGAGCGAAGCGAGCGCGAGATGCAAAAAACGCTTTTAGGTTATGCCCATCCCTCAAATAGGTATCTCAAATGGAATCATTATTGGTAAATTTCAAGGACAGAACAGAGTTGAAATTGATTTCAGACCTCAAAAAAAACACTTCACTTGTGAACCGCGTTTTTTTATTTGAACCGCTAATTTTACACCCATACGGCAAAAATACATTTCCCGTCATTTTCAAAACGTGCCATTAATCCCCAACATAAACTTGGGTGTTTTATTGACTTTACCGTTTATATATTGCCAACTGCAATCCACCCTGAACAAACGAAATAAGCCATAACCAATATTGTCAATTCCGATACCTGCTTCGGCGTAATTGCCCAAATCTGGCGTATTGAGATAAGCCACACGCACCACTTCTTTAAAACCTAATCGGCGAATCAAAGGCAATTTGCCCAATAAAAAGCCTTCAAAATGGTGTTGTCCATGCGCCATTACGTAATTGTTGGTTGTGGAATAAGCGTAATAAGGCAGTTGAAAAAAACCGCGCATGTAGTGAAGCGGACCAGCTATATTGAAGTCATGTCCGTTGAAATGTTGGTAATCGGCGTAAATTAAGCGATTTTTACGAAGAAAACTGCCGTATTCTGCCCTAATTTCCGAATAACCAAGTAAACCAATGGGTAAAGACGATTGCTCGATGCTCAACTCCATTTTTGTAAAATCAGCCCGACCGTTGATACTGTTCCCGAAAGCATGTTTTAGATAGACTTTGGCTACTGGAAAACGCGGTTCTTCGTTGAACCGCGCATAAGGATAAGTTGTGTATTTGACGTGGGGCGTCCACGACATCGTAAAATCGGCAGTTATTATCTCTCCTCTTGCCAGATTTGAGGGTTCTGTTCTTGGAAAAATGGGGTTATTGTTATTGAATATTTCACCTTTCTTTTTAAAGCTGTATTGCGTCGAAATACTGAGGGGGGCTCTTTGCGCTACTTCAAAACCTATTTTTGCCCACAAACCATTCGTAATATCGCGTTGATACGCCATATTCGCAAAAATTCTGTCGTAAACAAAATAGATATGCCGCTTCTCGTACAATGCTTGCTCCATTGCCCAATAACGCGTAATAATGTTAGAAGGGTTGAATTGCTGTACTTTTTTGCCAAAATTGACGGTCAATTTGTCATACGTAAAACGGTTGAATAGGTAGTCTCCATTGAATTCGCCACGCCATTTTTGCGCCGCAAAACTGTAATTTACTGAGGGGGTCATTTTAAACGTACTGCGCGTTGGGGCGAACAGACTGTCTTTAAAATCCTTTGAATAATTGAAAGGTAAGGTCAAATTTAGCCCTTGAATGGCATTGAAATTGACCGCCGACAAGACCGAACCAAAACCAATATGTGTACTTTTGTAATCATTTCGGTAGTCATAGCCCGTCAATAAATTGATAGGTTTGAAACGATTTGCCCGCCGCATCATCGAATCAATATAAGGTTTTGACTGATGCACCACTTGTACCGAATCCTTTTTTTTATAGTCTCGAATCTCCTCTGCCGTCAACGGAATTGGGCGGATAGTCTCCCATTGTTTAAGGTCATTTGTTTTTGTGGCGTTGATGGCTGTAAATAATTCATCGCCAAAAAACTGGTTAGGAAAGGACGGATTCAAGGCATAATTAGAAAAAACGCCGTTGAAAAAGCCCTTAAATTTTAACGATAAAAGTTTGAATTTAAAATCCAAACGTTGGTTAAATACCCGCCAAACATCTTTATTGAGTTTAATAAAACTTTGCTGCAACCAGACTGTATCCACAATTTCTTGTTGCAAACTCCGCCCTGTGACATACACATCGGTCGCATACAGATTCCATTGATTGTCAACGATATGTATGTGACCTGCCCAAGTCGGGTCTTCTTTTCTAATCGGAATTACTTCAATTTTATACACGGTTTGTTCATCCACCCGACTGCTTGATACCAATTTGTAGCGGTAATTATTCAGCGCGTTTTCTGCAATAGGCGACATTATTTTACGTGGTAAATCATTGTTAAAATTTTCGTAGAGATTGAAATCAAACAATGTTGCCCGATTAAATCCAAATCCGTTGTCATTGCCACTCACTTTGGAGGTGATGAGTTCTTCTTTTTTATTCTTACCAGAAACGTGTAATTTTGACACCGTTTCAGCCAAATAAATAATGCCACTACGAGTTGTAGTGTCAAGCGTGCCATTCATATCCCCCAAATCTTGCCCCATAATTTTCTTTGGTGCGTCCGCAATGCGTTGTACACCTTTGATATATACATCGCAACTGAATGATTTGACTTGTTTCAAAAAATAGCTTCTGTTTTCAATCGCTTTCCGCACAATCGGATAAGCAGGGTCTTCGGCGTTCGCCTTCACAACCACTTCCGACAATTCGACTTCTGCCGCATCAAGTACAATATCGTGGCGTGTTTTTCCAGCTACTTTAATGGATTGTACTTTTTTCGTATAACCAATAGATTGAAAGACAATAGAATACGTTCCATCGGCTAAATCAAAAAAATACCCCCCCTCAGTATTTGCGGTCGTTCCGCGTGTTGTGCCTTCCAAATAGACATTGGCAAAAGGCAAAATCTCACCTTTGGCATTGGAGATTGTCCCCGTCAGCTGCGCGTGAACAATGATAGAAAAAGAGGCGAACAAGCACGTAAAAAAAGATTTTCTCATAGCGTTAAAAGAATTTTTAGGTTTAGGATTTCAAATTTCAAGGTGCAATGTATGTGTTTCTACTATTTTGTGGAAACGAAATAAGCAACAGAAACTTACTTACCATGCCGCTTACGCAACACCGCCAACACATCTTCCAGCGTAAAATCTTTTGCCGCCAAAAGCACGAGATAATGAAACATCAAATCGGCTGCTTCGCCGAGAAACAAATCGCGGTCATTGTCTTTGGCTTCTATGACCAATTCCACGGCTTCTTCTCCTACTTTTTGGGCAATTTTATTGATGCCTTTTTGGAACAAAGAATTGGTATAACTCTTTGATACTGACGGGTCTTCCGATTTACGTTTTTGAATCACTTGCTCCAAATGCAATAGAAAATCTGTCCCCTGCAAGCCGTTTTCTTCTTGCCAACAAGTGGCTGCCCCCGTGTGGCAAGTCGCACCTGCGGGTTCTGCACGAATCAATAAAGCATCGCCGTCGCAATCGCTTTTGATAGAGACCAATTTTAAAAAATTGTTGGAGGTTTCGCCTTTTGTCCACAAACGCTTTTTCGAGCGACTAAAAAATGTCACCACACCTTCTTCTAAAGTTTTTGCAAGGGCAGCCTCATTCATATACCCTAACATGAGGACTTGGCGACTTGTCGCGTCTTGGATAATTGCGGCAGCAAGACCGTCTGTTTTTGAAAAATTGACCGTTGATGGGTCGAAATCTTGATTGTTCATAAAATTGTAACAAGGTTTGAAAGTTGAGGAACTTGTAAGTTGCTCGACCATAAATACATAAACGCCGTAAAGGTCTATTTTTATTAAAAAAGATAGCTTATTTTGAGCTTTATTATTCACGGATAACTTCTAAAATCCCTAAAACAAACATTTTGACACTACGTGTCATTGAAAAACGCTGAAAATGTTTATAATAACTTACGGGTTTGAACTTTTTGCGTTGACACGTAGTGTCAAAATGTTTGTTTGAAGATTTCAGAAATAATCCGTATTCAATAAAAATAAACAAATAGATAAGCAAGCTCTCTGTACTCGCATAAAGCGAACTGCTTTTTCCTTTTTTGCATGTAAAATGAACAAGAAAGAAAAATGTCCACAATTATTTTGGACTTAACAAACGCGAAGCCCCTCAGTAAAAACAAAGGCTCAATTACGGTTTCAAGTTGCTTTATAAATCCGTTAGGATTTATACGTTTATAGAAAATAAAAATAAGTAGTTTTCCCTGAATCCGTTAGGATTCGCACGTAAAATACCGAGATAAACGTGCGAATTCTAACGGATTCGGGGAGGATTTGCTTGTTCGATTTTTCTATAAACGTTCAAATCCTAGCGGATTTGTTAAAAAATAGAATCGCGACTTCAAATCACAATAGAGCCAAAACAAAAAAGCGAGACAACACTTTTTTTCTAACACAAACAAGTGTATATTTGTCAAAAAATTTAAAGAAATGACTCAAATCACATTCACATTAAAGGACGAATCAAAATTAATGTTGATTCTTAATTGGCTTAAAAACCAAGAAGCTGTGCATAATATTGCAACCGCCCCCGCCAAATTAACGCCCAAACAAATGAAAATGAAAAATGATTTGGAGGCGTCCTTGCATGAAGTTGAATTACACCAACAAGGTAAAATTACGCTCAAAACTTGGGAAGAATTGAGCGCGGACTTGAAAATTGACTAAAACATATTTTTTTGCACACAAATCACTATGAGATGGACATTATTCCTACTTTAAAATTCTTACACGAATTCAAAAAACTAAAAAAAAGTACCCAAAACTCTTTGATGACGTTGATGAATTAACAAAATCTTTAAAAGAAAACCCAATAATGGGTAAGCCTCTTGGCAAAGATTGTTATAAAATCCGCATGGCTATTTCTTCCAAAAATAAAGGCAAAAGCGGCGGTGCAAGGGTCATCACATGCGTCAAAATTGTGGACGATACGCTTTATTTACTGTCCATTTATGACAAATCCGAACAAGAGGATATTCCTGATAATGAAATTGATGCCGTGTTGAAGTCACTTGGGTTATTGATTTAACTCAACAAATGTCAATGTCAAGCACATCAAAACACAAATTTTAAACCTTTTCACGTATGAAACAACCTAAAGCGGCGCAAAAACCGCACATTCTAAGTATTCACGGCGATGACCGAACCGACAATTATTTCTGGCTCAACAAACGCGAAGACCCCTCAGTAATTGCGTATCTCAAAGCCGAAAATGCTTACAGAGAGTCACAAATGAAACATACAAAGCCTTTGCAAGATGTTTTATACAAAGAAATGGTAGGGCGCATTGCTCAAACCGATATGTCTGTGCCTTTTCGACACAAAGGATATTGGTACATCACGCGCTACGAGGAAGGACAGCAATACCCGATTCATGCCCGCAAAAAAGAAACGCTGGAAGCCGATGAAGATATTATGTTGAATATCAATGAATTAGCTGAAGGTCATGCTTATTTTGCCATCGGTGGTCGGTCGGTTTCGCCCGACAATCAGTGGTTGGCTTATGGCGTGGACACGGTGAGTCGGCGGATTTATAGCCTAAAATTTAAAAACCTAACGACCAAAGAAACTCTTGATTACTCCATAGAAGGTACTACGGGGGGCGCAACTTGGGCAGCAGATAATAAAACGCTTTTTTACACCATCAAAGACGGTGAAACGCTGCGTTCGTGCAAAATCATGCGCCACGTTTTGGGTACAGACCCTGCCGAAGATGTCTGTGTTTTTGTGGAAGAAGACGATACTTTTGGCGTGGGCGTAGGCAAAACACGGTCGGAAGAGTACCTCATCATCGGTTCGGGTTCAACGGTGTCAAACGAATATCGTTTTCTCGCCGCCGATAATCCAACGGGCGAATGGACAGTTTTTGAACCAAGAGAACGGCATCACGAATATTCGATTGACCACGCCGATGGGACGTTTTATGTGTTGACCAATTGGAACGCAAAGAATTTTAAATTGATGGCGTTGAAAGCCGCGAGTGGTCAAAACGATAAAAATGGTCAAAGTACTGAGGGATCTGTTTTTCAACGAAAGAATTGGGAAGATGTCATTCCGCACCGCGACGATGTGCTTTTAGAAGGCATGACTTTGTTTAAAAACTATTTGGTTTTGTCGGAACGCGAAAAAGGATTGACTCAGATTCGCGTGATTGAAGACTTTGGCAAAGCGACCGAAAGCGGGCATTACATCAATTTTGGAGAAGAAGTTTTTATGGCTTATGTTGGCACAAATCCCGATTTTGATACGGCTACTTTGCGGCTTGGTTTTACGAGTATGGCAACGCCCAATACGGTATTTGACTATTCGATGACGGATAAAACCTTTGTACAACTCAAGCAAGAAGCTGTGTTGGACGTTACGTTCGACCCTCAAAACTACGTGACCAAACGGGTCTATGCCACCGCAGAAGATGGGACAAAAGTGCCTATTTCGGTCGTTTATCGGCGCAATTTGTTTGCAAAACGCCGCAATCCTTTGTTGTTATACGGTTATGGTAGCTATGGACATTCCTTAGACCCGTATTTTTCATCTGCCCGTTTGAGTTTGTTGGATAGAGGTTTTGTGTATGCCATTGCCCATATTCGCGGCGGACAAGAACTGGGTCGCTCGTGGTACGAAGACGGCAAATTATTGAATAAAAAGAACACGTTTACCGACTTTATTGCCTGTGCCGAAACCCTAATTACTGAGGGGGTCGGTGCGAAGAAAAAAATCATGGCAATGGGTGGTTCGGCAGGTGGTTTGCTGATGGGCGCGGTGATGAATATGCGTCCCGATTTATGGCGTGGTATTGTGGCACAAGTGCCATTCGTAGATGTTGTAACAACAATGTTGGACGAAACAATTCCGTTGACAACGGGTGAATTTGACGAATGGGGCAATCCCAAAGACCCCACTTACTACAATATGATGAAATCGTATTCGCCTTACGACCAAGTAGCTGCTCAAAATTATCCTCCAACTTTAATCACAACGGGTCTGCACGATTCGCAAGTGCAGTATTTTGAACCCGCCAAATGGATTGCTAAATTGAGAGAAATGCGCTTGAATAAAAAATCACCTCTCTACATGTATTGCAATATGGACACGGGACATGGCGGTGCTTCGGGACGTTTTGAACGGTACAAAGAAGTAGCGTTGGAGTATGCGTTTTTGCTGGATTTGGTTGTTTAGGAAATTTTAGCATAAAGGTAGCACGGACTTCAGTCCGTGAAAATTCGCAACTTTAGTCCGTGAATTTTCACGGACTAAAGTCCGTGCTACCTATTTCCTAAGCAATCAAAGCCGCAAATTCTGCTTCTGTCAAAATCTGTACTGTTCCCAGAGCCTGTGCTTTTTTCAGTTTTGACCCTGCTTTTTCCCCAACTACCAAAATAGTCAAATGTTTTGACACGCCCGACGCGAGGCTTGCACCCGCCGCCGAAGCCGCTTTTTCTGCCGTTTCACGGGTAAACTGCGTCAAAGCTCCTGTAAACAAGATTGTTTTTCCAGAAAGTACCCCCTCAGTATTTGGCTGATTTTTGCGGTCTTCGGCGGTCTGTTTCATGTTGACACCCAAAGATTCCATATCGCGTAGGACGGCGATATTTTTTTCATCGCTAAAATACGCCACGACATTTTCAGCCAAAACGGGTCCAATTTCACGCACCATTGTCAGTTTTTCTACGTCAAAATTGGCTAAATCGAAGACGGTTTCAACCTCTGCTGCTAATAGTTTTGAAGCGCGTCTGCCCAAATGGTGGACAGTCAAACTTGCCAATACACGGTGAATTGGGTTTTGTTTGGCTTTGTCAATCGCTTTTTCCAATTTTTCGGCAGAGCGTTTGCCGAATCCGTCCATTTTAGAAATCGCTTCGTAATCGAGGCGGTAGAGGTCGGCAAGTGTTTTCAACCAGCCCATTTGCATCAATCGTTCAATGGTCGCTTTCGACAAGCCTTCTATGTCCATGGCATCTTTTGAGGCGTGGAAAACAAATTTCTGATAGTCTTGTCGTCCGCACGTACAAGTTGGGCAACGATAGGCAGCTTCGCCTTCTTCGCGCACCAATTTGACGGATTTTGACGCATCAAACGGGCATAATTCAGGGTATTTTACGGGAGTTTCCGAGCCGTCGCGGAGTTCTGGAAACGATTTGACGATGTAAGGAATCACATCACCTGCCCTTTCCACAAGCACTTGGTCGCCAATGCGGAGGTCTTTTGAATTGATAAAATCTTCGTTGTGCAAGGACACGTTTGAGACAATAACACCCGCCAAAGCCACGGGTTCAAGCCGTGCTACGGGCGTTAAAGTACCAATTTTACCGACTTGAAACTCTACATCACGCAACCGTGTTGTGGCTTGTTTTGCCTTAAATTTGAACGCCACCGCCCAACGTGGGTGATGCGACGTGTAGCCACATTGCGCTTGAATTGCCAATGAATTGACTTTTACGACAATGCCGTCAATCTCATAATCGTAACTGTCGCGCCGTTCTTGCCAATCATTGCAATGGGCAACTACTTCGGCAATATTGCGGCAGACTTTGGTTTCTTCGCCTATTTTCGGCACTTTAAAACCCAAACTGCCGAGCAATTCTATACTTTCATGGTGGGTTTTAAACAGTTTTTTCACCAATTCTTGACCTTTTTCTACCCCCTCAGTATTTTCTCCATTTTGAGCATTTTCGGCATAACCCAATTGGTAAATAAAGGCTTCCAAGCCGCGTGCTTTGGTTTCTTTAGAATCTTTTGTTCGCAAACCACCCGTTGCGGCATTTCTTGGGTTGGCAAACACGGGTTGCCCGTCGGTTTCGCGTTGCTTGTTTATTTTATCGAAAGTTTCTTTTTTTATCAAGGCTTCACCGCGCAATTCCACTTTTGTAATACCATGTTTTGAAAATTCTGCCCGCAATGGAATCGAACGCATAACTTTGGCATTGTGGGTCATGTCTTCGCCCATTGTGCCATTGCCACGCGTAGCAGCGCGTACCAAAACGTCATTTTCATAAACAAGGGCAATCGTTCCGCCGTCAAATTTAGGTTCAACCACGTATTCAATCTCCATTTCTTTGGATAATTTTGCCAATTTTTTGATTTGCTCATCAAAATCATTTAAGTCATCAGCATTGTACGAATTTTCAAGCGACAACATGGGGGTCAGATGTGGAACAGTATCCAAATCTTCGGCAATATCCGAGCCTACGCGCATCGTTGGCGAGTCCGCCGCTTGCAAATTGGGGAATTGGTTTTCAAGCGATTCTAATTTTTTATACAAGCTATCATATTCAAAATCAGACAGTTGTGGGTCGTCCATGATATAATACCGCCACTCATTGTAGCGCAAAGCAGCAGACACATCTGCCACAAGTACCACCGCTTCCAATGCAGACACCCCCTCAGTATTTTGGCTTAAAAGCCGCTTCGACACATCATACAGTCGTCGTTGTTCTTCTTTTGAATACATTTGTTTTGAAATTTAATTTAATTTGAAACAAAAATGATGCAATTTAAAACATTTTTGACAATTTACAAGAAATTTTTTCTTTTTTTTCGTAAATAATCTAAGTTTTGTGGTACACAAACGCGGAACTTTGCCGCGTAAAAATCTAATGGAGCGAGCCGTTTTTTTGTTTAAAATTTGGGCAAAGCCCAAATTTTAAACAAAAAAACGGCTCCCTCCGAAAAAAACTCCCCGCGCCGCCGAAGGCGGCGCGTTTTGAATGACTACCACAAAACTTAGGTTAAATACTTAGTCACGCGCTCGCTTTGCTCGCACGGGAAGAGGAGAGGTGGTTCATCTTTCGGGCTTTGCCCGAAAAATGAACCACATTCCCCCTCTCGCGCGAGCGAAGCGAGCGCGATAACCAGCAATTTAGATTTTATGTATGGTTTCAAACCCACAGGATACAAAAAATGCCATTGTTATCAAAATTAGCATATAAAACAAAGGGCAGAGTAAAAAAAAGCTAAAAAAGTCTTATCTTTGGAAGAAAATTGCTTACAAGTAGTCAAACCTAAATAAACGCTGCTTTGCGGCATATTTAGGTACAAGTACTTAAAATTTGTAGATGTAAAAAATGAAGTTGCCTTATGATTATAGCCGTCAACACGCGTTTTTTATTGAAAAATAGATTGGAAGGTATCGGTTGGGTGGCTTATGAAACTTTGAGTCGCATGGTTGCCGCACACCCTGAAGACACGTTTATCTTCTTCTTTGACCGCCCTTACGACCCGTCTTTTGTGTTCGCCGAAAATGTAAAACCCGTCGTTTTATTCCCGCAAGCACGACATCCTTTTTTATTTATTTGGTGGTTTGAATGGTCGGTTGCACGGGCATTGAAACGCTACAAAGTAGATGTTTTTTTATCGCCCGACAATTTTTGTACACTCCGAACCACCGTCCCAACTTGCCTTGTGGTGCATGACGTGGCTTGGACACACCCCGAAAGCAACGTGGGTGGTTTGGTGCAAAAATACTACGATTTTTTTGCCCCAAGATTTTTGCAAAAAGCCACACGCATCGTCACCGTTTCCAATTTTGTGAAGCAAGATGCACTTCGCGCTTATCCATTTTTGGATAGTCATAAAATTGATGTGGCGCACAATGGTTGTCGTTCTGATTTCAAACCGCTTGCAAATACGGAAAAACAAGGGGAAAAAGCCAAATATACTGAGGGGTCTGATTTTTTCATTTTTGTCGGGGCTGTTCATCCGCGCAAGAATGTACACCGCTTAATTGAAGCCTTTAGTGTGTTTAAACAACGCACCAAATCCACTATAAAACTCGTTATTGTTGGTCGTTTTGGTTGGCAAACGGGTGATGTCAAGTCGGCTTTTGAAGCGTCAGCATTTCAAAAAGACATTATTTTTACGGGCTATGTTGCCAATGAAGAGATGCCCAAATTAGTAGGTTCGACTTTGGCGGTCACATACATATCGCTGTCCGAAGGTTTTGGTATTCCGATTTTAGAGGGTTTTAATTGCGATGTCCCTGTTGTGACTTCTACCACAACCTCCATGCCCGAAGTAGCGGCTGATGCAGCTCTTTTAGTCAATCCAGAATCAATTGAAGCCATTGCAGAAGCGATGAAACAAGTAGCTTTTGATGCTGTTTTGCGTGCGGATTTGATTGAAAAAGGACGCATACGCCGTAAAGATTTTGATTGGGATACAGCAGCGACGATTTTGTATGAAAACATAAAACTAACCGTAACGCGACCTTAAGGTCAACATACATTCTCTTTATCTTTTTTTCAAAACACGCTCGCCCCGATAGATTTTCCTCGCGCGAGCGAATCGAGCGCGATTAGAAAGTTTAAACCGACGTTCGGGGAACTTTTAAACTTCCCCGAACGTAAGTTACCGCTAAAATTGTTATAGAGCCGAAATTTTTTACGCTAAATTATCTAAAATACCCGTAAATTCTCCCAATGCTTGAATGGCATCAAACGCATCAATTTTTCCATTTAAAACGTTTATACGCCCCACAACAGGCACTTCATTTATCCACTTAAATTTGTTAAAACCTTTGAGTTCACTCACGGGGATTTCCAAATACGTGGGATTTTGGAACATAAAATACGCTGCTTTACACCGCCGAATAAAATCAATCACCAATTTTCGATTAACAGGTGTGTCATCGGGATACATAGCCTTGTAAGCGTCCAAACCAGATGTGTAAAACCGATTTGCCGCCAAGCCAATAATGCGGTATTTGGGCAAGGCGTAACCCATTTTGACGTACAAAGCTTCCATTTCGGCGTAAGGCTCAAAATAACTTTCTTGAGCGTCGTAGTTTGGAACAAGTCTGCCATTTTCGTCAATATTGAACCAATGCCAGAGGCGTTCTGTCCAAATATCTTGCACCATAAATGTAATATACTCTTCTTTTGGCTGCCACAAATAACAATTGGAGACGATTTCTAAGTCTTTTTTACAAAATTTAATCGTCGTATAATCAATTGGGTTCACTTGATACCGTTGTTTGACTTCGGCAAAGAAACCTTCGGCAATTAAGTGTTTGAGGCTTGTCCAATTGTATTGCTCAACGGTTTTATCTGGACTTGTGTTAAACATATTGCTCAAAAAACTTTCAATAGATTGCTTGGCTTGAATATTCGGATTGACCCATTGCAGGGTATCAAAACCCGTTGAAGTAGAGACAAACCATGTCAACAATGATTTTCTACCCGTCACTTCATTAACGATGCTTTCAATCAGAAAAGACTGAGGATAAGCCATATATGATTTAAACCAATCTTTAAGACATTCGTAAATCGCGTGTCGGTCGCGCTCGTAATGGGTTGGATTTGGTAAACCCGTTTTGTACAATTGTTCGTAACGGGCAGTCGTTTTTTGGGCGAGTTCGAGCGCGGAATTGACTTGAATGAGGTCGTCCATTTTGTCCTTTGCCGCCTTGTCGCCTTTTTCGGTTGCGAAATATTGGTAAAGCGTTTCGGCATCAAAACCTTCTTTATTGATGCGTGTCCCATTCTCCCCCAAATCAAACCAAGTAAAAACACCCGATGACAATTCTTTCAAGGGAATGTCCAAAAAACGTTTGTCTTGAAACAAGCAATACGCCGTTTTGAAGGCTTCAAAGCACTGAATCACTTGGTATCGAGCGTCGTTTTCATTGCCAAAACTGCCCAATTGAGCGTTTTTTTTCTGAATTTTTGCGCGCAAATCCATGTATTTTCCCCACAAAGCATCATACACTTTGGTCGCAAAAGCGGTTGTTGTCCAGAGGATATTGTGGTTAAAATTCGCTTTTAATTGATGTTCTATGATTGTTTTTTTATCAACGGCATCAAAGTTTTCCACCAAATTGCGCGGCTTATTGTGTATATCCAAGTCAATCCATTGAAATTTCCCGCCGCCACACAATTCAATATACAAGGTGAGTAAAAAATCGCCCGTTTTATAGACTTCGCTGTACACCCGTTCAAACAGAGAAATGATGTTTGCCACCGCTTTTCGGTCTTGCGGCGACCCCTCAGTATCTAAGAGCCAATTTGCCTTTATTTTATCGTATTCGACTTGCAAACGCTCCGTAAAATCGTAGGCAATACATTCAAAATTATCATCTAATGTTTTGGAAGAACATTTGGCTTTTGGCTGGGCATATTGGTATTTTTTGCAGCGTTGCACAAAGAGCAAAATCTGGTCGAGGTGCGTCGCATCTTCTTGAATCGCCGCATTTGAAATTTGCTCAATTCCTTCTTTTTTGATATACGTTAACAGCAGATATTCATATAATTGCGCAGATTCTGGTTCAATTAATTCACGGGCTTGATTGGCATGATTGTAGGCTTCGGCGTAGTTTTTTATGGCAATATCATCTTGACATTGAATCAACACACGTTTGTATTCTTGTCTTTCGGCATCGGTCAATTCTTTAGTATCTGGAATGATAATATCTTGGGTCGTATCAGGAAAAATAAAAGATTCGCTTGGTTCTGCGTGTGTTGTTAGGGTATTATTTGCTTGCTTTTTTTGTAGGTGGCTAAACGTATTGAGCGTGGCTGCCCCGTCTGATTTGAGGTTTGTGCTTGTTAACCCATTCAAGATAGTACTCAAGCTCTGTTGGGGCTGCTGCCGCAGAAGTTTAATTTTATCGCAATAAGCAGAATCGGGCTTGACAATTTGGCTCAGGCAGTCGCAGAAAGTGTCATAGTCCGTGGCATCGGCTATAAGTTTGAGTTGGTATTTGATGTCGTCAATATCGGGCATTTGCTGCGGCATGGCATGTTGTCTGTTTTTCAATGGGGTAAAAATAGAAAAAATAGAGGTATTTATTATCAATAAATATTTTTTAGTAAATAATCTTAAGTTTTGTGCCACAAAACGTGGCTTCGCCGCGTAAAAATCTAATGGAGCGAGCCGTTTTTTTTGTTAAAAATTTGCTCAAAGCCCAGATTTTTAACAAAAAAGACGGCTCGCTTCGCTCGCGCAAAAGGGAGGAGACGTGGTTCGTTTTCGGCGAAGCCGAAAACGAACCATTTTCTTCCTCGCGCGAGCAAAGCGAGCGCGAGATGCAAAAAACGCTTTTAGGTTATGCCCATCCTTCAAATACTTAGTCACGCGCTCGCTTCGCTCGCGTGTGGGAGGAGATGTTGGTTCGTTTTCGGGCAAAGCCCGAAAACGAACCCACATTCCCTTTTTTGCGAGCGAAGCGAGCGCGTGACTAAGTAATTAAATTTTATAAAAGTTTTCACCAATTCTTTGCGGTGATAAGGGAAATAAATTTTAACTTCGTCATAGAGTGGTAGTTGCAACATAAATGTGGATTTTTTTTAGCAGCTACAAGATAAGTTTATCTGTGTACTATCACTCTTTTTTACCTATACAAAATCCATAGTAGAAAAAAGTGTACAGTAATTTAACAGATGTTTAAAAAAGACCTTTTCAAAGATAAAATAGCCCTCGTCACGGGCGGCGGCTCGGGCATCGGGCTTGAAATTGCTAAACAACTATTGGCTTGTGGTGCAACCGTCTATATTGTAGGGCGCAAGCAAGAACGCCTTGAAAATGCCTTGCTATCGCTCCATGCGAAAGGAAGAGCAAAAGCATTTGCGCTTGATATTCGCGATACAAAAAGCGTGAGCCACCTTGCCGATTTGATTGAAGCCCAAAGTGGACGCCTCGACATTTTGATAAACAATGCGGGCGGGCAATTTCCTTCTCCTGCCGAAGATATTTCAGAAAAAGGTTGGAACGCCGTAGTCAATACAAATCTCAATGGGACTTGGTACGTCACTCAAGAAATGGCAAAACGCTTTTTTTTCAACCAAAAACAAGGTCATGTCGTTAGTATTGTGATGAACAATTTTAGTGGCACACCAGGCATGACCCATTCGGGTGCGGCACGGGCGGGCGTGATGAACTTTACACAATCTTTAGCGGTTGAATGGGCAAATCGGGGTGTTATTTTAAATTGCATTGCCCCGGGTATCATTCAATCATCGGGTTTGGACAATTATCCACCGAGTTTATTGCACGGCATTACATCTAAAATTCCGATGAAAAGATTGGGAACTTGCGCAGAAGTGGCAGAATTGACCCTGTTTTTGGCGGCTTCAAGCTACATCACGGGCGAAACGATTTATGTGGACGGTGGGAACAGGTTGTGGGGTGATATTTGGCAAATTGAATAAAAAAAACGCTACTTTTTAGATTATTTACGTACATTTGTTGCAATTCAACATCTTTCGACGAAAAATGGGTTTAATTACTACACAGCTCGCTGCTTATCCCCTCGTGCAACGCTTGTATCGTTGGACAAAACGGCTAATTTTGACGCTCTTTTTGGCGCATTTAGCCTATACCATTCTATTGATTTGGTTTCCCGTCGTCTCCACACCCACAATTTTCGGGCAATGGTTTAGCGGTAAACCAATTTACAAAGAATGGGTGGCACTCGACAAAATTTCTGAACCCATGCAACGGGCAGTTGTGGCGAGCGAAGACCAAGAATTTGAAGACCATTTTGGCTTCGATATTGACGCTATTGAAAAAGCATTGAAATACAATAAAACGCACAAGAAAAAGAAAGGTGCAAGCACTATTTCGCAGCAAGTAGCCAAAAATGTCTTTCTTTGGCAAGATAGAACGTGGCTTAGAAAAGGCGCGGAAGTGTATTGCACATTTTGGATTGAATTATTGTGGAGCAAAGAACGGATTTTGGAAGTGTATTTGAATGTTGCAGAAATGGGCAATGGTACTTTCGGCTGTGAAGCAGCCGCTAAACGCTTTTTCGTCAAATCTGCGGCAAAATTGACGGAACAAGATGCCGCTTTGATTGCGGCATGTTTGCCAAACCCCATAAAATATCGGGCGGACAAACCTTCCGATTATGTAAGACAAAGACAACGAGCAATTTTGTTTCAAATGGCACAAATAGAGGATAAACAGTAACGACTGCCCCAACCTCCAAAGAGGGAGTTTGACCCGATAAAAGATAAAAATACGCATTTATTGAATCAATTAACAAGACTCGTCTGTATTTCCCCTTTGGGGTTAGGGGGCTAAATAATAATAAAAATATGGCAAACGATAAAAAAAAGCGATTTAAAAGTGCCGAAATTCTCAATCGGAAGGCACAACACGAATATTTTTTCTTGAAAAAATACGAAGCGGGCGTCATGTTGAGTGGCACGGAGGTCAAGGCTTTGCGCGAAGGTATGGCAAATTTGAATGATGCGTTTTGCTATTTTAAAGATGAAGAATTATATGTAAAAAGCATGTATATCGCTGAATATCTCAATGGGACATACAACAACCATGAGGCTCGTCGTTTGCGCAAACTTTTACTGAGGGGGGGCGAATTGAAGACTTTGTTCCGCAAAATAAGCGAAAAAGGCTTTACAATTGTGCCTAATCGTATTTATTTTAATGAGCGTGGTATTGCAAAGTTGGAAATCTGTTTGGCACAAGGTAAAAAATCGTATGACAAACGGGCAACGATGAAAGAACGCGATAACAAGCGTGAAATGGAGTCTCTGAAAAAAATAAAACTTTAAACTTTATGACAAAACTTAGCGTAAATATCAACAAAATCGCTGTTATTCGCAACGCACGCGGGGGCAATTTACCCGATTTAATTCAAATGGCGAAAGACTGCGAAACCTTTGGCGCACAAGGCATTACGGTACACCCACGTCCCGATGAACGACACATTCGCAGGGCAGATGTGTATGAATTGAAAAATGTTGTTCAGACGGAATTCAATATTGAAGGCTATCCCGATGCCACTTGGATGAAACTTGTTTTGGACAACCGACCGCATCAAGCCACTCTCGTGCCAGACGCCCCTTCGCAAATCACCTCTGACCACGGTTGGGATACCATTAAAGACTTCGATTTTTTGAAAGAAACGATTAATACACTGAGGGGTCAAAAAATTCGCGTTTCTTTGTTCGTTGATGCCGATGAACAAATGGTGGAAGGTGCAAAAAAATTAGGCGCGGATAGAATCGAGTTTTATACGGGCGATTATGCCAAAAATTATGAAAAAGACCGTAAAAAAGCCGTTGAAGCCCATAGCCGCGCTGCCCGTTTAGCCAATCAATTGGGGCTTGGCATCAATGCGGGACACGACTTGAATTTACAAAATTTGAAATATTATAAGCAAAAGGTGGAGGGCTTGGCAGAAGTATCCATTGGTCACGCTTTGATTTCAGATGCTTTGTATTATGGTCTCCACAATACAATTCAAATGTATTTACGGCAACTTTAGAATTTCAAAGAATTTAAAGTTTCAAAGATTTACAGGATTTGACGAACTGTAATCTTCTGGTAACTTTGGAAATCTTTAAAATAAATATTTTGACACTACGTGTCAGAGCATAAAGTTCGTAATCATAGGTTATTGTAAACATTTTGACTCTACGAGTCATTAGCTTCTGCACGATTTTTTTTGACTCGTAGAGTCAGAATGTTTATAATAAGTACTTGAGGAGTGGGCATAACCTAAAAACATCGTTTTTTGATTAAAAACAGATGTTTTGCGCGCGCTTCGCTCGCGCAAAAGGGAGGAGACGTGCTTCGTTTTTCGGCGAAGCCGAAAAACGAACCACATTCTCTCCCTCGCGCGAGCGAAGCGAGCGCGAGATGCAAAAAACGTTTTTAGGTTATGCCCATCACTCAATAAGTACTTGTACCTAAATAAACGCTGCTTTGATACTGGCTCTTTCTCGCTTCGCCTCGAAAATCGCCAGAGTGTGTTTTTAGGGGCGAGCGTGTTTTTCAATCAGAAAAATCGAAGATTTTTCTGATTGAAAAACACGCTCGCCCCGATAGATTCTTTCAAAAGGCGATTTTTGAGCGAAGCGAAAAGAAGCCCCGAAATATGCTGCAAAGCAGCGTTTATTTAGGTTTAACTACTTAACATGGTTTTAAGGATTGCCTAATGACACGTAGTGTCAAAATGTTTATTTTAAAGGTTACCGAAATTATCGAGTGTATAACAAATTCTCACTTTTGATTTTTATAGCTCGCTTCGCTCGCAAAAAAAGGGGCGTTTCGATTTTGGGCTTCGCCCAAAATCGAACACATCTCCCTTGTTTTACGAGCGAAGCGAGCTATAAAAACGAAATAAGGACAATTTGTTATACACTCAAATTATCAGAGATTTGAAATCTTTGAAATTCTTGAAATTTGAAATTTTTGAAATTTGAAATCTGAACCGCCTATTATCCTTTTCGACGGTGTTTGCAATTTGTGCAACGCCTCCGTTCAATTCGTCATCGAGCGCGATCCGATGGCTGTTTTTCGTTTTGCTGCGCTACAATCTGACTTTGGGCAAGCTATTTTGGCAAAAAATGCCGTCAATACTGAGGGGGGGGGCACCGTGATTTTGGTAGAAAATGGACAAGTATATGACCGTTCAACGGCGGCTTTGCGGGTTGCCAAACGCTTATCTGGAGGCATTAAATTGTTAGCCGTTTTCTTGATTGTGCCAAAACCAATTCGTGATTTTTTTTATAAAATTATTGCCCGCAATCGCTATCGTTGGTTTGGCAAACAGGAAACATGTTGGCTGCCGGCGAAGGAATTGAAAGCGCGGTTTATTGATTAGTCAAAAAAATGTAATTACTTAGCTGCGCTCGTACAAAAAAGAGAAAAGGTGGTTCATTTTTCGGGCTTTGCCCGAAAAATGAACCACACTCTCCCACGCGCGAGCGAAGCGAGCGTGGCTAAGTACTTACCAAAAAAATAAAAAAGTGGATACAATACATAAAACCCAATACGAAACCGTCATTGGTCTTGAAGCCCATGTGCAATTAGGCACTTTGAGCAAGGCATTTTGTTCGGATTCTGCCAAATTTGGTGGTGAACCGAATACACAAACATCAGTGGTGTCGCTCGCACACCCCGGCACTTTGCCGCGTATAAATAAAAAACAAATTGAATATGCGGTACGGCTTGGTTTGGCTTTGGGGTGTCGAATAAATGAGTGCAATGCGTTTGACCGTAAAAATTATTTCTACGCCGATTTGCCAAAAGGCTACCAAATTACGCAAGATAAGCACCCGATTTGCATCGGTGGCAGTATGCCAATCAGAATTACTGAGGGGGTCAAATCCATTCGTTTGCACCATATTCACATGGAAGAAGACGCTGGAAAATCCATTCATGACCAAAATCCAACGGCAAGTTTGATTGATTTGAACCGTTCTGGCACACCGCTTTTGGAAATTGTAACCGAACCCGATTTGCGGAGTGGAGAAGAAGTAGATGCGTTTATGTCGGCTATGCGGCATTTGGTGCGTTGGCTCGACGTGTCGGACGGCAATATGGAAGAAGGTTCATTGCGTTGCGATGTCAATATTTCGATTCGTCCCGTTGGTCAAAAAGAATTTGGGACGCGCTGCGAAGTAAAAAACGTCAATTCGATGCGTTTTGCGCGTAAAGCGATTGAATTTGAAACAAAAAGACAAATTGAAGTGGTGGAAAGCGGCGGGAAAGTCGAGCAGAATACCTTGAATTTTGACCCTGCAACGGGCGTTACGACACCACTTCGCAGCAAAGAAAACGCCCACGATTACCGCTATTTTCCCGACCCCGATTTGCCTCCCGTGATTTTGACGCCTGCCTTTTTGGAGCGCATCAAAAACGCCATGCCGCAATTGCCAAATGAAGCACGAGCAGAATTGATGTCCACTTACGGATTACCCGAATATGATGCTTTACTTTTGACAGAAGAACGGGCGATTTTTACGTATTTTAAAGCATTGGCAAGTCAAAAAACGACCTCTCGTGAAGGCGGGACAGGCTCTCAGTATAAAGCCGTTTCTAACTTGATGATTAATAAAATTTTGCCTACGGCAAATGAATTAAAAATAGAACTGACCGAATTTCCATTGTCTGTAACTGAATTAACGGCTTTTTTACACTTGATTGATGCGGGAAAAGTATCCAACTCGGCGGCTTATCAAACCTTGTTTCCCGAATTGATGAAGCAAAAAGCAAGAGATTTAGACGCGCCGCTTTCAGTAGCTTCGGTCGCAGAACAATTGAGTTTATTTCAAAATTCGGATACTGATTTTCTAACGAAAATTATTGCCGAAGTAATCGGCGAGAATGCGCCAAAAGTGGGGGAATACCGAAAAGGCAAAAAAGGATTATTGGGCTTTTTTGTCGGCGAAGTAATGAAACGGTCGAAAGGGAAAGCAGACCCTAAAGTAACTAATACGTTGGTTGTCAAGGCTTTGGAAGGGTAGGGTAGGGGTGACGCACGTTCGGGGAACTTTTAAATTTCCCCGAACGTCGGTTTATGCTTTAATTTACTAAGAAAGTATTTTGCTGCCACTAAAATTGTCAAAAAGCCAAAATTATCTGCTTAGTAGTCCTTCATATTAATATTGTCGGGTTCAACATTTTTGTAAATGTTTACCACGCGCTCGCTTCGCTCGCGCAGGAGGGTGAAGGTGGCTTTTCGGCTTCGCCGAAAAATGACCCACCCCCTTTGCTATCGTTGCGCGACCAATAGGCACGGAACTAAATAGTTACGATTTTTATCTTCCTAAAATATTGAATCCCAACCCGACAGTATTAATATGAAAGACTACTTAGTAATCAATTATTTTGCTTAGTTTTGCTCAATAATTTAATTTTAAGTGTGTAGTATTTACTTTTCGAGTGCATACTACTGGACATGACCCACAAATCCGTTAGGATTTGAACGTTTGTAGAAAAACTAAATGAACATTTTCCTCGAATCCGTAGGATTCGCACGTTTATTTGGAATATTTTAACGTAGCGAATCCTACGGATTCGAGGAAAAACCGCTTATTATCATTTTCTATAAACGTGTAAATTCTAACGGATTTAAGTTCATGTCCAGTAGTATGTTTCGAGTGTTTAGAATTTTACAAAAAATTGATTGTCAAATTCTTACGCTGTTTTCTAAAAACTATACACTAAATACTTAAGTAACAAACATGCAATTCGGGGACAGCACCATTGAAAATCTTGAACTCGCACGAACACTCGGCGTGTCTCGTTCTTTATTGCGTTTTTGGGAAGAAGAATTTGAATTGCCCCGCCGAAATACAGGACAATTAACACCCCTCGAAGCCGATGAAATTTATCTTATCTACGACCTTATCGAAGCCAAGGGTTTGTCCTTAGTCGAAGCCAAAGCTGCTTTTGCCATTGAACGTAAACGGTTGGAAATGAAGTATAAAGCGATTAATAAACTTAAAGATATTCGCGATTCCCTTTTAAAATTGAAGACTGAATTGGACATGGAATAACGCTGCACTAAATTTATTTCAGTTCTGCGAGCAAAGCGAGTAGAAAAGCTTTTGTTGAGAACCTATCCACTAAAATTGTTAAAGAACCAAAATACGATAAAAATAGGTACTGTAAATAATTTGTGGATTTATGAATAACAGTGCGTTAAGACCCACTGGAAAGTTACAAAACCATAGTATCCAACGGGTTTTAACCCGTTGTTTGTTAGAATTGCACAAATTATTTACAGTAAGTAAAAATACACAAAAAAATGAAAAAGCTATTTATCCCCATTTTAGCTATTATCGCGGCAGCAAGTTGCGGTAGCAAAGAAAAACCTATAACACCCATTGAGCCGCCTTCAATGGTTATCAGCAGCATTGCCCCTTTTGAAGGAGACGCACAGACAACTGTTTCATTAAAAGTAAACCTTAGTCGGGCAACTGACCAAATAGTGACGGTTGATTTTGCAACAGCCGACGGCACCGCAGGAGCTGGCGCGGATTATGTAGCAAAAACAGGTACTTTGATTTTCAAACCTCAAACTACTGAGGGGGTCATTGACATTAACGTGATTGGCGATACGCTCAGAGAAGCTGATGAAACCTTCTTGGTCACCTTGTCCAAAGCGACAAATGCGACGATTGCAACGGAAACAGGCACAGCCACAATTCGGAACGATGATACCTATATTTTTATTCCTTCCGACGGTTACACAACACCCGAAAACTACACGGGCTATGCGCAAGAGTGGCGCGATGAATTTAACGGCACAGCCCTCGACCTCACCAACTGGGGGTTTGATGTGGGTGGCGGCGGCTGGGGTAACAACGAGTTGCAATATTACACCAACAACCGCCCTGACAATATCTATTTGGACAATGGTAAACTCATTATTCAAGCTAAAAAAGAGGCATTTAGTGGCAGAGAATATACATCAAGCCGCATTTTGACCAAAGGCAAACGAGAGTTTACATTCGGACGCATTGACATTCGCGCAAAACTACCCGTTGCCAAAGGCTTGTGGCCCGCTTTGTGGATGTTGGGTAAAAAAATTGACCAAACTTCTTGGCCCGCTTGTGGCGAAATAGATATTATGGAATTGGTGGGCAAAGAACCCAACAAAGTACATGGCACCTTGCATTGGGCGAACAGTGCAGGCAGTCGCGCACTATATGGCACAAGCTATACGCTCCCAACGGGTACTTTTGCGGATAAATTTCACGTTTTTACCGCCATTTGGGAGGCAGACAAAGTGGAAATATTAATGGACGATATTTCTTATTACAAATTCGATAAATCAAAAGTTGGCGGCGCGGCTTATCCCTTCAACGAGCCTTTCTTTTTGATATTCAACGTAGCGGTGGGCGGTGATTGGCCCGGTTTACCCGATGCCACGACAACATTTCCGCAACAAATGGTAGTAGATTACGTGCGGGTTTTTAAAAAATTGTAGCCCATTATAGATAAAGAAAAGCCCTTTGATATTAATAACTGACATTTCCCACGACATTTTTTAAAACAGACATTTATTCAAATAGCAAAATTTTCGCGCTCGCTTCGCTCGCGCGAGTTAGGAGAGGTGGTTTTTTCGGGCTTTGCCCGAAAAACGAACCACATTCCCTCCCTTTTGCGCGAGCGAAGCGCGCGCAAAACATCTGTTTTTAATCAAAAAACGATGTTTTTAGGTTATGCCCACTCCTCAAATATACTTATAGGTAATGGATAGAAGTTTTAAACTTGCGTCAAGTTGCTGCCACTAAAACTCAAACTTAATCCCCTGTGCCAAAGGTAACTGAGTCGAATAATTTATGGTATTGGTTTGTCGCCGCATATAGGCTTTCCACGCATCTGAACCCGATTCACGACCGCCGCCTGTTTCTTTTTCACCACCAAATGCGCCCCCAATTTCTGCACCCGATGTACCAATATTGACATTCGCAATGCCGCAATCTGAGCCTGCGGCACTCAAAAACTGTTCGGCTTCGCGGAGGCTATCGGTCATAATTGCGGAAGACAGACCTTGTGGGACATTGTTTTGCAGGGCAATAGCTTCATCTAAAGTTTTGTATTTCATCAAATACAAAATGGGCGCGAAGGTTTCATGTTGAACGATTTGCCACGCATTTTCTACCTCCGCAATGCACGGTTTTACGTAACAACCGCTATCAAATTCGTCCAAAACACCGCCTTCTACCACAAATTTACCCCCCTCAGTATGAACGGCTTTTATTGCGGTCAAATAGTTCTCAACGGCTGATTCATCAATCAATGGTCCAACGTGGTTGTTTGTATCCAATGGGTTGCCGATGCGCAATTGAGAATAGGCTTTTTTCATCACTTCTTTCACTTTGTCATACACACTTTCGTGGATAATCAGACGGCGGGTTGAGGTACATCTTTGTCCAGCAGTACCGACTGCCCCAAAGACTGCACCCGGGACAACGATACTCAAATCGGCAGACGGTGTAATAATAATCGCATTATTGCCGCCCAATTCAAGCAACGATTTACCCAATCTGGCACCGACTGTTGCCGCCACAATTTTCCCCATTCGGGTTGAACCTGTTGCCGAAATGAGGGACACACGGGTGTCTTGTGTCATCAACGCACCGATTTTGTAATCACCACTCACGATGCAACTTACACCTTCGGGAATATTATTGGCTTTCAATACTTTTTGAAATATCTTCTGACACGCCACACTACTGAGGGGTGTCTTTTCCGAGCCTTTCCAGACCGTCACATTGCCGCAAACCCACGCCAAAGCCGCGTTCCAAGACCAAACCGCGACGGGAAAATTGAACGCCGAAATAATGCCGACAATCCCAAGCGGGTGCCATTGCTCGTACATACGGTGCTGTTCCCGTTCGGAGTGCATCGTCAAACCGTACAATTGACGGCTCAAACCGATGGCAAAATCACAAATATCAATCATTTCTTGTACCTCACCCCAGCCTTCTTGGAGACTTTTGCCCATTTCGTAGCTTACCAAACGACCAAGTGCGTCTTTGTTTTTGCGCAATTCATCGCCAAATTGACGGACAATTTCCCCGCGTTTCGGTGCAGGCATAGCTCGCCAAACGGGAAAAGCAGCTTGGGCGCGTTCAATAACAGCGTTGTATTGTTCGGGCGTTGTCACCGACACCATACCAAACATTGCCCCGTCAACGGGAGATATGGATTTGAGTTTTTTTTGGCTACCTACGGACTCAAGACCCGTTGATGTTCCATGATTCGACGGCTTTAAACCGAGTTTTTTTAGAAAATCTAAATTGATTGAATTGGCTGTCATTGTTGATTTTTATATTTATAATCCAAGTTTTGCACTGCAAAACGGCTTTATTACTGAGGGGATACGCTCATATCTGATTAAGCTATTTCAGCTTTAATCTGCTCGACATACTCACTTGTCACACCAAATACATTAACAATATCAGCTACGGATAATTTGCCTATTTTCACCAAATTAACAATACGTTCTTTTTGATCATCTTGTATTTTGTCTTGTGCTACTTTTAGTTTGTCTTGCGCTGCTTTTGCTTCGTCTTGCGCTGCTTTTGCTTCGTCTTGCGCTGCTTTTGCTTCGTCTTGCGCTGCTTTTGCTTCGTCTTGCGCTGCTTTTGCTTCATCTTGTGCTGCTTTTGCTTCATCTTGTGCTGCTTTTACTTTCTTTCCAGCATCAATTTCCACTCTGGCAAGTGTTTCTTTACGCATTTCTTCAATTTTCGCATCAGCTATTTCTTCGGGGTCAATATTATCTGCTTCTGCCAGTTCTGCTGCTCTCACAATAGCTGGTTTTGATTTGTTAATCCGTGGGTTTTCGGGATTTTTTATTGATTCTGTAATCAAATTTAGCCAATCAAGGATAGCAGGAGGCGTAGCTGCCGTTACATTGGTGCTATTTAAAATAACCAACTTATGGTTGTACATATCCCGTACTTGACCGTCTAAAGTACGTGGATTCATATCCGTTATCAACACATCGTCTTTAAGAAGAACGCCATGTTTATCGGTTATACGATAGGCAGATGTTACAACAACAATAATGTATATGTCTTTTCCATAAGTATAGGTTTTGCTGCTGCGCTGAACATCAGAAAGGTTGCCCGTGAAATAGTGGGTAAAACGGTCGTAGGTATAATCATAATCCACTTTTTGAATCTCTACAACGGTTCTATTCTCTTTGTCTTCGGCAAATAAATCCATACGAAACTTGATTGCGCTGGTTTTACTCGGCAATACTTTTTCGGTTTCCACTTTCAGAATCTTCATTTCAATACCCAAAACATCTTTTACAAACGCACAAAAAACATCTACATCTGTAAAAACTTTTTTGAAATGTACCTCATTGTCAAGATTTGCTAACATGTTTTATAAGAATTTTGGTGAATGCTTAGGTGTCCACGGATTTCCATAGATTAACGCGGATTAAGCTCAATTTTGATTTATTTCAGATAGTAATTGAGGGATGGGCATAACCTAAAAGCGTTTTTTGCATCTCGCGCTCGCTTCGCTCGCGCGAGGGAGGGTAATGTGGTTCGTTTTTCGGCGAAGCCGAAAAACGAACCACGTCTCCTCCCTTTTGCGCGAGCGAAGCGCGCGCAAAACATCTGTTTTTAATCAAAAAACGATGTTTTTAGGTTATGCCTACTCCTCAATTACTTAGTCACGCGCTCGCTTCGCTCGCGCGCGGGAGGAGAGGTGGTTCGTTTTTCGGGCTTTGCCCGAAAAACGAACCACCTCTCCTCTTTTCCGCGAGCGAAGCGGGCGTGGGCTAAGTAATTACCCAAGTTCTGTGGGATTAAAACGTGGCTTCGCCACGAGGAAAATATAATGGAGCGAGCCGTTTTTTTGTTGAAAATTTGGGCAAAGCCCAAATTTTCAACAAAAAACGGCTCGCTCCGAAAAAATCCCCTTACTAAGGTTTCGTAACTTTAGGTTTAATCGAAATCGCAGGTGTTTTACGTTTTTCCACGATTTGATTGAACTTAGGCACTTCACTCTCAATAACTTTATTTAATTTAATGATTTGCACATCGGCTTGTTGTGCGAGGTCGGTGAAGCCTTCTACATTTTGCGCCGTTAGGGGCGTATCTGCTGAAGCTGCCACACTTGCCATACCCGCAATTTTATCGTTTAAGCGAATCGGCAATGCCAATAGGTCTTGAAAGGCTTTGGCTTTGTGTTGAATCAAGGCATCTTCCACCGATTGCAATTGCTCTAACATAGGCTTTGAGACCACTTCCAATTCTTTTTTGAAAAGGCTGTCTTTCACTTCCAACGTTGCCATGTAATCATTAACTGATTTGCGGATTTGGCGCAATTCGTTGATACTTTTGTGCGTTTCGCTCAATTTATCGCGCACTTTTAGCTGAAAATTCACGTTTTCTGCCAAAGCTGCATCACTGACTTCGGCGCGTGGGTCTTTCTTTATTTCAAACGGTTGCTTACCCACCACATTTTTGCCGACTACCATTTCAACATTGTATTTGCCCGGTGCTACTTTCGGACCTGTTACCGAACCCGACCACATCATCGCGGGCGACCCCTCAGTATCCGTTGCATCTGGATAGCGCATGTCCCACAAAAAAGTGTTCATACCGCTTTCTGCTGCCGCTATTCCTGCGCGTTCGATTTTTTCTTTTTGATAAAAATCCTTGTTGATGTCCAATGCCTTGCCTTTTTTGTCTTTTGTAGAACTATACGTGATAATTGTATCGCCCCGCTCAGAAATAAAGCGCAATTGTACTTCGTCTTTTGGTTTTTCTTTCAAAAAATAATTGATTAAAACGCCATTTGGAGCATTTTCACCAATTTGCATCGCGGGCGAATTGAAGGCAGAACCGCCGACGCGCCAAGCTGATTCTGGCTTAAAAATATGGGCTGTTTTCAAACCCCCTTTTTGCTGCAAATCATAAAGCTGATAAATCGGCTCTAAATTGTCCATAATCCAAAAAGCGCGTCCGTGCGTTGCCACACACAAGTCTTTTTCTCGTGCTTGAATCTGTAAATCGTGAATCGGTGTCAAAGGCAAATTGCCTTGGAACGACAACCAAGTTGCGCCGTCGTTGAGGGAAACAAAAATACCCGTTTCCGTTCCTGCATACAGCAAACCTTGTTTGTTCGGGTCTTCGCGAATAACGCGGCAAAATGCACCGTCGGGCAACCCCTCAGTAATTTTAGTCCATGTCTTGCCAAAATCGCGGGTTCGGAACAAATAAGGTTTTGTATCGTCCAATTTGTAGCGATTTGCCGCCAGATATGCCGTACCTGCATCAAAATGAGACACTTCTACCATGCTCATCAATGCCCATTCGGGTAAGCCTTTGATGTCGCATTTTGTCCAATTTTTACCATTGTCTTGCGAAACGTGCATAAAACCGTCGTCCGAACCTGCCCAAAAAACGCCTTGTTTGACAGGCGATTCGGCGAAGGTGAAGATGTCGGCAAATGTCTCTGCTCCTGTATTGTCTTTGGTAATCAGACCGCCCGAAGATTTTATGGTGCTTGTATCATGCCGCGACAAATCGGGAGAAATAATGTCCCATGATTGTCCATAATTTGTTGATTTGTGGACATATTGCGACGTAACGTACAAAGTTTTAGGGTCGTGCGGTGAAAAAACAATTGGAAAAGTCCATTGAAAACGGTATTTCATGGCTTCGGCGGCATCACCCAAATATTGAATTGGATTTGCTGACACATCTTGTTTTTGTCCTGTTCTCAAATTCCAACGCTCCATTTGTCCCATATAATTGCCGCCAAAAACGATGTCAGAGTTCAACGGGTCACTCACTACGTAACCCGATTCTCCACCACCTGCCACTTCCCAATTATTGCGGGTCAAGCCTGCGCCATCGGTGTTTCTACTTTCAATCCGAATGGAAGAATTATCTTGTTGTGCGCCGTAGAGGTGATACGGAAAGGCATTATCAAGCGAAATATGGTAAAATTGGCAAGTTGGAATGTCCAATTCTGTCCACGTTTTACCTTGATTGAACGAAACTTCCGCGCCACCGTCGTCTCCCAAAATTAAGTTTTGGGGATTTTTCGGATTTATCCACAAATCATGGGTGTCCCCGTGTCCCACTTGCATTTGGCGGAAGTTTTTACCACCGTCGTTTGAATACATCAAATTTACGTTGAGGGCGTAAACGGCGTCAATACTCGCTGGGTCAGCCACCACTTGCATATAATACCACGGACGTTGCCAGATGTTTTTGTCGTTGCTTGTGCGCGTCCATGTTTCGCCGCCGTCATCGCTTTTAAATAGACCACCATTTGCGTTTTCAACAATTGCCCAAACGCGGTTGCCGTTAATGGGCGATACCGAAACGCCCATTTTACCCAATAAACCAACGGGTAAACCGACGTTTTTGGAAATATTTTTCCAAGTTGCACCACCGTCCGTTGATTTATAAAAACCAGAACCTTCACCGCCACTCGACATAGAATATTGGTTGCGGTAACATTCCCACATTGTTGCATAAGCTATTGACGGGTTTGTTGGGTCGAAAGTCACGTCTAAAGCTCCTGTTTTATCATTCGTTGGGGCAATGACTTGTTGCCAAGTTGCACCACCATCTGTTGAGCGATACACGCCGCGCTCTTCCGAATTCATGGGTTTTGAGACCCGCCCAAACGGATTGCCCAATGCCGCCACCAAAACGACATCGGCATTTTTAGGATGCACCACAAGTTTGCCGACACCCCAAGATTTTTTCAAACCAACGTGTTTCCACGATTTTCCTGCGTCTGTTGTTTTGTAAATACCGTCGCCACCCGCGATATTACCGCGAATATCGGTTTCGCCCATACCCACATACAAAACATTGGCATCAGAAGGTGCAATTGCAATTGACCCAACCGAAGATGATTTAAAGGTTGAATCCGAAATATTGCGCCAGCCCATACCGCCATCGGTTGTTTTCCAAACGCCGCCGCCCGTTGCCCCAAAATAGTAGGTCAAAGGTTGGTCTGCTACGCCCGTCACGGCAAGACTTCGACCGCCGCGAAAAGGTCCAACATTGCGCCATTTTGCAAATTTGAGCATTGAAGCGTCTATTGAAGATGTCGTCGTTTTACTGTCAAGCCTCTGCGCGACCCCCTCAGTATATTGGCATAAAAAGACTAAAATTAGGAGAAATAAAACTTTTTTCATATTGATATGTAAAATTTAGGAAAATTTCAAACGTAGCGCGACCTTAAAGTTGCGTTGCAACCATGACTAACAAGGACGAAAGATAAGACGAAATATGATTTTTAATGGTAAATATACAAAATAACGTAGGGTATTAATGGCATCTCGTCTAAAAAAAACGGTGTTTGAAGGCTTTTGAAGCCTTCAAACACCGTGAAATACTGAGGGGTACAAATTTCATGTACGGATTTAACGAATTTAACGGATTATAACGGCTACGGATTTAAGCTACGGATTTAACGGATTATAACGACTACGGATTTAAGCTACGGATTTAAGCTACGGATTTAAGCTACGGATTTACGAATTTAACGGATTATAACGACTACGGATTTAAGCTACGGATTTACGAATTTTACGAATTTAACGGATTATGACGGCTACGGATTTGACGAATTATAACGACCACTTTTGACTACAAATCTTAATGATGTCATAATCCGTTAAATCCGTAAATCCGTAGCTTAAATTTGTAGTCGTTATAATCCGTTAAATTCGTTAAATCCGTAAATCCGTAGCTTAAATCCGTAGTCGTTATAATCCGTTAAATCCGTAAATCCGTAGCTTAAATTTGTAGTCGTTATAATCCGTTAAATCCGTAAATCCGTAGCTTAAATTTGTAGTCGTTATAATCCGTTAAATCCGTAAATCCGTAGCTTAAATTTGTAGTCGTTATAATCCGTTAAATTCGTTAAATCCGTTAAATCCGTAGCTTAAATCCGTAGTCGTTATAATCCGTTAAATCCGTAGCTTAAATCCGTAGTCGTTATAATCCGTTAAATCCGTAAATCCGTAGCTTAAATTTGTAGTCGTTATAATCCGTTAAATTCGTTAAATTCGTAGTCGTTATAATCCGTTAAATCCGTAGCTTAAATCCGTAGCCGTTATAATCCGTTAAATCCGTAGCTTAAATCCGTAGCCGTTATAATCCGTAAATCCGTGGATAAAAATTATTTGATGCCCCGTTTTCCCCAAGTAATTGCTAAAGCGAAACCCGTCATCAAATCCCAAATCCCGTACCAAGCCGCGACGAGTGCCATACCGCCCAACCCGTCAAAAAAATTAAAAATGACGATAAGTGCCAATGTGATGTTGTGAATCCCCGTCTCAAAAGTAATTGCCCGACGGTCTGCTTCGGATAAACCATTGATTTTAGCGAAATAATAGCCACCCGCCAAAGAGAGCGCATTTAAGACAGCCACCACTAAAAACACTTCACCTACGTACTCTTTGATGTTTTTAATGTTGGCGAGTAATGCCCCGATAATCAATCCGAAGAATAAAATCATCGAAATCGTTTTAAAGGGCTTATGAATTTTAGCAGTCAATGCGGGAAAATATTGGCGTACCAACATACCCAACACCAAAGGCATGAGGATTAAAAGTCCGATAATTTTGACCATTTCAAATGGGTCAAGTCGTATCTCACGTTGCAAATTGGCAATATTCGGGATAATTTTCGCGCCCAACCAAATGTACAAAGGCATAGTTGCCATGCACACAATGACCGAAATAGACGTAGTTGTTATCGCCAAAGCCGTGTTTCCTTTCGCCAAATGCGTAGAATAATTGGAATTATTGCCACCGGGACACGCCGTAATTGCCACCAAACCCAATGCTACTGAGGGGGGAGGATTGAAAACAAAAACCAAAATAATGGTCATTATCGGCAATAAAATCAACTGAGCAACCATGCCCACAAAGGCAGGTTTGGGATTTTGCCACAAGTTGTCAAAATCTTCGCGCCGCATATCAAGGGCAATGCTAAACATGATTAAAGCCAGACAAATATTCAGTACCAATAAATTATCGGTGCTGAAATGAATGTTAATGGCGTCTATGGATTCCATGATTTTTTGTTTTTATACTTTCCTTGTTTTTTTGCTGTTTCGTAATTACTTAGCCTATTGCTCGCTTTCCTCGCGCGAGCGAAGCGAGCGCGTGACTAAGTAATTGAGGGATGGGCATAACCCTAAAAGCGTTTTTTGCATCTCGCGCTCGCTTCGCTCGCGCGAGGGAGGGAATGTGGTTTGTTTTTCGGCTTCGCCGAAAAACAAACCACGTCTCCCTCCCTTTTGCGCGAGCGAAGCGCGCGCAAAACATCTGTTTTTAATCAAAAAACGATGTTTTTAGGTTATGCCCACTCTCAGCCATAACTACTTGTCTTCTTGGCTTAAAATAAATTATACACCAACAAGCTGCCCAAGTACGCCATGACACCCATAAATAAAAACTGAATAATGGGCCATTTCCACGATTTTGTTTCTCGTTTTACGATTGCCAAAGTACTCATGCACTGCATGGCAAAAACGTAGAAAATGAGCAGAGACAAGGCAGTTGGAGTCGAATACATGGGCGTTCCGTCGGGGCGCAATTCTGATTTCATGCGCTCACTGATGCTTTTTGCATCGTCGTCGCCCGCGCTGCCGATGCTGTAAATGGTTGCCATTGTGCCAACAAAAACTTCTCTTGCGGCAAAAGACGAAAGCAAAGCAATACCGATTTTCCAATCAAAACCCAATGGTTTTATGGTAGGTTCAATGGCTTTGCCGAAATAACCCGCATAAGATACTTCCAATTTTTTAGAAGAAATGAAATCCGTTTTTTCAGTTTCTGACCATTTATTTTCGATAGCGAGGCGTTCACCTTCCGTTTCAATTTGTTGAACTGCGTTTGAATTGGGCGAAAAAGAGGCTAAAAACCATAGAATTACGGAGACAATAAGAATCACTTTACCCGCTTCGGTGACAAAACTTTTGATTTTTTCGTAAACCGTCAAACCGACATTTTTCCAATGTGGTAAACGGTATTCGGGCAATTCGATGGCTAAAAACGAGGCTTCATTGGTCTTTAAAATGAATTTGAAAACAAAAGCTGCCGATAAAGCCGCCACAACGCTCAGCAAATACAAGCCGCCAAATACCAAACCTTGCTTGTTGAAAATGCCCCAATATTCATTTGGCACCACAAAGCCCACTAAAAGCGCGTAAACGGGAATCCGTGCCGAACAACTAATCAAGGGCGAGACCATAATCGTGATGAGGCGTTCTTTCCAATTAGAAATGGTTCGGGTGGACATAATGGCTGGAATGGCACACGCCCCACTTGACACCAAAGCCACAATACTGCGTCCATTTAAGCCAAACTTTTGCATAATTCGGTCGAACAAATAAACGGTTCTTGCCATATAACCGACTTCTTCAAGTAGAGTAATCAAGAAAAACAAAATGGCAATTTGAGGGATAAAAACGAGTACCCCACTTAGCCCCGCTATGATGCCGTCAGTCAATAAATCTGTTAACCATGACTGCGGTAATTGGGCTTTTAGTAAGACATTTGTTTCTGTGAAAATAGTCTCAATCCACGCTTTTGGTATTTCGGCAAAGACAAAAATAGACTGAAAAATCGTGAACAAAATGGCGAAAAATATCAAAGGTCCAGTAACTTGATGTGTAACGACATTATCAATTTTATCTGTTAAATTTACCGATTTTGACGTATTTTTTTGAAAAAACAAACGTAAAATCGGTTGTAATTTATCGAATCGCTGGAGGGTTTCAATGATTTGAAAACGGATACTTTCAAATTTTTCAGTTTCCACAATTTGCCGAATTTGGGCTTTTTCAAAATTGGTTAAAAACGGTAATTGAGGGGCGTGATGTGCCAATAAAATTGCCCGATAAATATTGTCTGCTTGTGGCAAACGCAAGCGAATGGCTTCGGCTGTTTTTAATTCGATGCTATTGGGCTGAAAAAACATTTTATAAGGCGGCAGCATTTTTTTACTCATAAGTTTGAGCATTTCGGCTTTCAGTTGGGCTATGCCTTCGCCTGTTCGTCCGTTTAAGCCCACAACAGGCACATTAAAGCGTTCGGATAAGGGTTGTTTATCTAAAAACACGTTTTGTTGTGCCGCAATATCCACCATGCCGACACCCAAAACGAGGGGAATATTCAAATCTTTTAATTGGGAAAATAGGAGTAAATGGCGTTCTAAATTGGTCAAATCAGCGATATAAATAATGGCATCTGGAAAATTCTGATCGGTAGGATTGCACAAAATATTCAAAACAACTCGTTCATCTTGTGAGTTGGGATAAAGGCTATACGTGCCGGGCAAATCAAGGATTGTGACTTCACCTGTATCATCGGGTAAAGTCATAGCCCCCATTTTTTTATCAACTGTAACGCCCGGAAAATTACCGACTTTTTGACGTAAGCCCGTCAATTGATTGAAAATAGAGGATTTTCCAGCATTTGGATTGCCAACAAGGGCAAAAGTGAATGATTTTGTCATAAAATATGTAAAATTACTATACACTTTTACTTGCTTCGCTCGCAAAAGAAAGGTAGTTGATTTTTCGGACTTTACCCTAAAAACGAACCACATTTCCTCCTTTTTGCGAGCCAAACGAGCAATAAACAAAGAATGTGCAGTAGTACTAAAAGATATACAGTTGCTGAATTTTAAAAAATTTCAACCACGATGTTTTGCGCTTCTGCCTCACGAACGGCGATATTACAAGCATCAACTTTTATGTACAGCCCGCCGCCAAAAGGGACACGCCGAACTAAACGCAGCGATTTTCCGGGTAAAATGCCCATAGAAAGTAACTTACTTGCCATTTTATCATCAATAAACTTATGAATAACGCCTATTTCGCCATCTTTTAAGTTGTCAAGTGTCTCGAAGTGACTCATGTGTTAGGAATCTAAAAAATTAAAAAACGTTGTTTTAGCACGTCACAAAAACGTTTGTTTTAAAGGTTACTTTTTTAGTTGATTTTGTATTTTGAGTTTCTAAAATTAAATAACCAAAAATAGACATATAATAAAACACTTGCAAATTTATCTACTTACTTAGTCATTCGCGCAAAAAAGAGAAAAAGTGGTTCATTTTTCGGGCTTTGCCCGAAAAATGAACCATATCTCTACATACGTGCGAGCAAAGCGAGCGCGTGACTAAGTAATTATTAACCCAAGTTTTGTGGTATAAAAACGCGGCTTCGCCGCGTAAAAAATTTAATGGAGCGAGCCGTTTTTTTGTTAAAAATTTGGGCAAAGCCCAAATTTTTAACAAAAAAACGGCTCGCTCCTAAAAAAATCCCCGCCCCGCCGAAGGCGGCGCGTTTTTAGCCACTACCACAAAACTTAGATTACTACTAAATTTATCTACTTTATAGTCCCATCTCTACACTGTTCTAATTTAGACTTAATTTTGATAGCAAAGGTATATAGTGAAATATGAAAACAAGGCTTTTGTTCAAAAGATTTTTTTACTTTTAGTTTTTCCTCTAAAAAATGACTACTTTAAAACCAGAAACTACTGAGTAATAAATTACCTTTGCAAAAAAAATGACTTTATGACAAACGAAGCAGAGAAATACGCATTGCGTGGCGTAAGTGCGAACAAAACAGATGTTCATGCAGCAATCAAGAATTTAGATAAGGGTTTGTATCCGCTGGCTTTTTGTAAAATCTTGCCTGATTTTGTTGGCAAAAATGCCAACTATTGCAATATTATGCACGCCGATACTGCAGGCACAAAAACGAGTTTAGCCTATTTGTATTGGCGCGAAACAGGCGACTTGTCTGTTTGGAAAGGCATTGTGCAAGATGCAATTGTAATGAATTTGGACGATATGGCTTGCGTAGGTTGCGTGGACAATATCGTTTTGAGTTCGACAATTGGACGCAATAAAAACTTAATATCAGGCGACGTCATTAAAACTTTAATTGAGGCAACCGTAGAGTTTTGTGATACTATGCGAAAATTCGGCGTCAATATTGAGTTAGCAGGTGGAGAAACAGCAGACGTAGGCGATATTGTGCGTACAATTGACGTGGGCTACACGGCGTTCGCGCGCATGAAACGTAAAAATTTAGTCATCAACAATGTTCAAGCTGGTGATGTGATAGTTGGCTTTTCTTCTTCTGGAAAATCTGTATATGAAACCGAATACAATGGTGGTATGGGAAGCAATGGATTGACGTCTGCACGGCATGATGTATTGGCACACGAATACGCAGACCGCTTTCCAGAGAGTTTTGATGCTGCAACACCGCGAAGTGTTGTTTATAGTGGCACTAAAAAATTGACTGATACGTTAAATATAGATAATCAAAATATTACGGTCGGAAAATTAGTATTGTCGCCTACTCGAACTTATTTGCCATTATTGAAAAAAATACTATCAAATACTGAGGGGGGAGAAATTCACGGAATTATTCACAACACAGGCGGCGGACAAACCAAGTGCTTAAAGTTTGTGGAAAACGTACATATTGTAAAAAATAATCTTTTTGAAGTGCCACCTCTATTCAAAATGATACAGTCAGAAAGCCAAACAAACTGGCAGGAGATGTATCAAGTTTTTAATATGGGACACCGCTTAGAAGTTTATTGTACAGAAAAAAAGGTAGAAAGTTTGGTTAGAATTGCCAAAAATTTTAATATTGATGCTCAAATTATCGGCTATGTTAAAAATACTGAGGGGGGGCAACATCTAACGATTGAGTCACCTTATGGTATTTTTAATTATTAGATAATAGATAATTACTTAGCCACACGCTCGCTTCGTTCGCACGGAAAGAAGAGACGTGGTTCATTTTCGGGCAAAGCCCGAAAACGAACCACATGCCCCTCTTTTGCGAGCGAAGCGAGCAATAAGCCAAGTAATTGCGATAATAGCAGGAATGTTTTTTCTGTACATAGAAGTTCTATTGCGAGCGAAGTGAGAAATAGAACTTCCCCTAAATGATTTTTAGCCATTAACCATTATTTTAGTAAGGACACTTTTTCAAACCTATTAATCATGTCAAAAATATTGAGAAGGCTCTTTCTTGCCGTTTTGCTTATTGGTTGTTTTTCAACGATAAGTCGAGCGCAAAATGACGCAATTGTGGTCGGTCAAGTTGATTCTGCAATCGCACGGACGGTGAGAATCGAGTTCAAACGCAACCATTTTTTGCTCGAAGACGGAAGTTTTGAAACTGCCTTAGATGCTAATAATACCTTCTCTTTCAGAGTCAAGCTGGCTGAATCACGCGCTGTGTATTTTACACACCGCAATGAGACTGTACGCTTATTTCTCGCTCCAGGAGACACGTTGAAAATGCACTTTAAAAGTCGGCATTTACTTGAAACAATGGTGTATGATGGCAGTGCAGCCTTAAGTAATGATTATTTACTCAAAGCGGAACTTCAATTGTCGGAGGCAAAGAACAATGAACGTGCGCAATATTCAGTTAAAACGGCTATTGCAATAGACCATCAGGCTTTTATTGACAGTATTTTTAATGAGAAAAAACGCTTCTATGATACCTATCCAATATCTTCTAAAATTGATTTTTCTAATGATTTCCTTGATTTTATTCTAAATGATAATAACTATTGGCGGGCTTATTATTTGATGGAATATGTTAGGGAACACGGTTTGACAAATCCTAAACCAGAAAGACAGGTGGACGACAATTATTTTGCTTTTCTTTACGAAACAGATAATGCCTATTACAAAGCTCTAAGCAGCCAAAATTATGTGCAGTATCTTGAACTATATCTTGGTTATTTGAGAGAAAAAAGTGGTAGAGGCAAACAAACAGATGGAGATACTTTAGAAATTCACTCGCGAACGGTTCAAAAAGTACGTTCAAATGGCAAAGATATTCGTGTTCTTGAAGAGCCTTATTTGAAAAATGACATCGTTTCTTGGTTGTCCCGCAATGAAGAAGCAGAATATCAAAATTTATCAACGAGTGAAAAATTCAAATATATATTATCTGATACAACAATTGAAGACATTTTTTTACGGGTGAAAACGCCAGAAGGCAGATATGGTTGGGTGCCTCAATCTATGGTGAATTTGTATGACAGAACCAAATACGACACTATTCATCGGCGGCGTTTTTGTTACCAACCAGAAAAAGAATTTTGTGGCTTTGAAGATGATTTGACGGGAAAAGTCTTATATTTCACAATGACCAAAGATATTTTGATGGGTTTCATGTATGACTCTGAGCCAGCAATGAAAGCCAGAATGGATGCTTTTATTGCACGTAATACGTCTTATGAAGAATACAATACGACCTTAAAATCAGCCTTTCAACGTACACTTCTGGAGCGTTCGAGAGGTCAAAAAAATCGAGTGTTTATTCCTGCAAGTTGCGAGATAGAACGTTACGACCGTGACCGTGATTATTATTATGCGACACTGCGAGAATTACCTCTTGCAAACAGGGTTATTTTTAATGATAATTCCGCATCATTAGCTTTAGTTAATCGAGCAAATGCAGAAAGACTAAGACTTGCTTCTGAGAATCGGGCTAAAGCGGAACAAGAAGCTAAACAAAGAATAGCTGAAGAGAATCGGCTTATAGCAGAGCGCGATGCTGCGACAAAATTGGCTGATGAGACACGCCTAAAAGCAGAGCGCGATGCTGCGACAAAATTGGCTGATGAGGCAAAACGTTTGAAACAAGAACAGGAGGCTGCTGCAAAGTTAGCTGAAGACAATCGCCTCTGGGAAGAACAACAACTAAAGAGCAGAGTTGCTGAGGAAAATCGGATTAAAATCGAAAAAGAGGCTGCTGATAAATTAGCGGAAGAAACACGGATCAAATCGGAACGCGACGCTGCTGCACAAGTGGCAGAAGCAAATCGTATAAAAGCTGTACAAGAAACTGAAAAGAAAGCTGAACGTGACGCCGCTGCGGTATCGTCAAAAGTGTTGGTGGGTGGCAACACTCTTGACGATACCGCAGCGGGCGAAAAAAAGCCGCTTTTTGAGCAAAATAAAATCGTTAACGCCAGTGGTGTGAAAGACCCTAACGAAATTGTCAACGATCCAGGCGATAAAAACCCAGCGAATCCGAATGAAGTAGTCGCAGCTAATGGAACAAGAATGATTAAGCAGACTGATGGGACATGGAAAATTGTGGCAGTGAGCGAACAACCTCAAGCACAACCAGAAACACAGTCTCAAGCACTTTCTGAAGTCCTATCAAATAACAATATCGCTAAATCGAATGATTCAAAAAAATACAGTTATCTAACAGCTAAAGGCGTTGAATTGGACACCACACAGGAAATTATTACGCTTGAAGATAGATTAGAATTTGACCCAACTGGTCAGTTCGTTGTTTTTAAAGGAATGGTTGCTGGTGAAGATATGCCGCGCTTTGTTTTGACTGACATCAAAGGGCAAACTGTAACACAAGAAGAAATGAAGAACAAAGTCATTTTTATTGATTTTTGGGCTTCTTGGTGTGGACCTTGTGTTGCACAATTCTCGCACACTAAAACTTTGATGGAGAAGTATAAAAATGATGACGTACTATTCTTATACATTTCGATAGATGCCGATTTGGAATCTTGGAAAGAGTATTTGAAAAACAACGCTATGGCAGGTGTTCACACAAACGATAGAGTGATTTTACCCCTTAACTTTCAAGTAACAGGTATTCCTAATTCGTTCATTATTGCTAAAAATGGTAAAATTGCTTTCAACTCACGCCTTAAATCTAAATTGAATGATGACCGTGTGCTTCAAGTTTTATTGAACTCAAAGTAAAAACATAAGACCTGTCAAAAAAAACTCCCCGCGCCGCCGAAGGCGGCGCGTTTTGAGTGAGCACCACAAAACTTAGATTATACTAAACCGAAAGTGGTTTTCGCATTTCAGAAGTAATTACTCTAACCTTTACGAAACTACCATTTCTCAAAAGATTGGCAACCAATTTTTATGGTACTTTAAAATCGCCTTTAGTCGTTAAACACTTCGACCTCGTGTGTTTTAACAACCAAATCCGTGAATTTTCCACGGAAGCGCGTCGCTTTTACGATATGGTTATCAATCCAATGGTAATTGCCTCCGCGTGGCTTACCGAACAAAATACCGTGGTAGTTGAAACCGTGTTTGTCTAACCATATTTCAGTTACTTCACGGTGTGCTTCTGTGCGTGAGGTGAAGAAGAAAATGATGTGACCATCGTCATACCATTTGTTCAAAATACGGTGTGCATCGGGGTAGGGTAGTACCGTTGCCATGCGTTCAGGCTCTTCGTTTGGCACGTCATCGCAGATAGTACCGTCAATGTCAATCAAATAATTTTTGACGCCGTGCGCCAACAAAGGGCTAAGAGATTCACCTTTTTCGTTGAAGATTTGCTTCAACTCGTGGTTATTTTGTTCTAAAGTCATAAAATTGTCGATTAAATTGTCTTTCCAGACGTGAAAGATGGATTTTGAAAATGTTTGATAAGAATTTCGCCGCAAAAGTAAAGCGAGTTTTTGGAATTCAATAAAAACTTTTCATTTATTCCCTACTTATCTTTCAATACACTAAGAATATACTCCCACATAAATTCAAGCGGCACAATCTCAGTCAATAACCCATTATTATCAATAAATATAGGTACTTTTCTCATTTCGCGGTAAGGCACTTCGGTTGCTCTTTTGACCGACTGCCGCACAAAGCCCTCTCGAGACAATTGCCCAATCATTTTGATAAATAGGTTGTAACGGTATAAAGCGTGTGTTTTTGCCAAATGCCGTTGCCTGTATTTAGTCAAGGCTTCAACGGTGTCAATCAGAGGACCAAATTTTTGTTCTTTGAGTTGTATCGCAGCTTCGATAATAAGTACCGATATGCGCATACCTTCCAAATCCTTTCCCAATATAACCAAATCGTTGATAAATTTGCTCAACTTAAAATCTTTAAATTCAGGCGATTGTTGCGTCACCTTAGCTATTTTGCCCTCCCCTGCAAAAAAGAAAAGATAGCCTTTATATAATTTCCAAATTTCAGCGTTGCGGTTAACTAAATCATTGACCCCTTTATTTTCTGTTGCCCTACGATATAAGGTGTAGGCTTCATCGTAATTGAGCGTTTGAAAAGCAATAGTTGTAAAATATTCCAATGTTTTAAACCAACCTATACTGCCTTCGGGTTGCAAGGCTAATACGTCTAAAGCTGCGAGTTTGCCTTTTTCAAAATCTTTCATTCGCATATAACAAACTATGCGTTGATTCAAAAAGATATTGATAACTCTCTGGGCATTGTAAGGTTTCTGTTCCAATATTGAAATGGCTTCATCAATAACCTTTAATGCACCATCATATTTATGAGATGCTGTAAATTGTGCTAATTTGCAAAAATAGCCATAAGAAACGAGTCTAAATGTTTTGTACTTACTGAGGGAGTGTTCCAAATCTTTCATACCCGCCTCAGCAATCTTTGCCAGATGGGGCATATCGGCGGCTGATCTAATTGTTTCCAAGCGGAGTTGTTGGAACAAATCTTTTGCTTTTATTTCAGCCTGCCATATCAGCATCTGCTCTTTTTGCAATATCTTATAATACGTGTATTTTTTTATGTCCCCAATCTGATTCCCGTAGCCTTCTTTTAGTCGGTCAGTAATATAGACCACAATTTCTGTCAGTTCGTACTTGAGTGCCTTAGGTAATAACTCTTCAGCTAAACCCACGGCAAGGTTAGTATCACTTTTAGCAAATATAATATTGATAGCCGCCCATTCTTTTTGAATCGCCATTGTCGCACTTTCTATTTCCGTAAAATCTCGGTGATTAAGGTTAATAAAAAACAAGGTATCAATGAGCCGTTCTCGAAAAATGCGTTTCATTTTGCGATAGGCTTGGCTTTTGCCCGTTGCTTTTTTGCCGTAGAAAACTTGTGCCGCCTCATTGTCTGATTTGATTGTTCCTAATTTGATTAACGTGTAAAATTCGTTGTAGCGACTTTCGCTGTGCTTACTGCCAATAATATCCGCCTGTTTGAGGTCATATTTTTCTAAAAACTTTGTCAGTTTAATTAATTCGTCCATTTTCTTTCGTCGAGAAGTATTGTCAATATAGTTGTTCGTTACATTTTATATCACAAAACTATTGAAAATTTCGTAAATTACATTTATTAAGACTCAATTTTGTGTAATTTTTTTCTTAATTTATCCTGCACAAAAGTCCCCTCATTTAATTTCTCCCCGTCCTACCTTTGTAGTGTGCTTAATAACTAACGCACACTGAGTAAATGTTTCAATAAAAATCTTGCAAGTATTAAAATTGACACACTCTTTTTCGTAATCTAATTATTTTTTAACTTTTAAATTTCAACCACATCATGACAGCACTTACAGCTATCTCAAACGCTCTTTGTTCAATCGTTATTGAAGACGTCGGTTCTTTATAAATTGGTATAAAATCATCTTTTTGATTTGAAAACAAGATAAAAAGCCTCTTTTTTAACCATTTTCTCTTATATGGGTAGATGCTGAATTAGAGACCTTTCTTATCCATTATTGTAGGCGCGCAAGTGCGACAATGACATGTTTTTTGTCGCACTTGCCCATTTTTAGGTATTTTGTATTGGTTTTTCATTAATATTTATTTGTTTTTATATGTTTAAAACTTTTTTTAAAAAAAATACTTTAAACTTGGAGGGGTCAAAATAGATTTGACGAAGGCTATTTGTGAAATTTAAATAAGAGTGAATAAAATAAAACATTGTTTCTTATTAATTAATACATATTTTATTAATTAATTTGTTTCAAAATACCTAAAAATAGGTTGGTCACAAAAGCATGTTTTTTGTCGTTTACTTTTTGGAATCGTTGTGCCTATCTTTGCTATGTTAAATATGACGACATATTTTTTTTTTTTTATGTGTTTACCTACCAGAAAAACATTATTTATCATTTATTAGAAAAAATAATAATTGTCGAAAAATGAAAAAAAATTGGTGGTTCAAAAAGTATATACTGTCTTTGGGACATCACATTTAGAACATTTCATATTTAAAATAAAATTATTCGATAGTCGTAAGAAGAAAATTGGGTTTGATTGTTCGCCCTTACGGTGATTGTAAAACATCTCTTATATGGACTTTGCTCTTTACAATAACAGAATACTAATAACAGCATACAATTCCTAAGTTTAGCTTCGGCTAAAGATAATAGTCCAAACAGATAAACATAAAGCTAAATCTTTGGGTTAGTATCCTTCAAACAAATAACAACAATATTGTCATTGTACGATATTCAAACAAAAGCGTTCAGTTACTGACTTATCTAAACAAATAGCATTATTTTTAACCGTAAAGAGACATCACTAAGATGCCCAACTGCTCAGAACCATTGACGACAAAGCAATAAACGGCTACAAGTATAACACTTGTAGCCGTTTATTGCTTTATCCCTTAGCCTATCCCCTCAGTAGCTGTTTTGAAATCCTTGAAATTCAAACCGTTCCACTACTTACGAAGTCCAGGATTTCCTCTACTATTTTTCGGCTATTGGCGAGGCGCGGTACTTTACTTTGCCCGCCGTATTTTCCTTTTATTTTTAGCCAGTTGTTGAACGTTCCTTTTGGTACAGACCGCATGAGCAACCGTTCCATAGCCATTGCTTTAAAGCGTTTGGCTTCGTAATCGGAATTGATGCGTTGCAAATTCAAATCGAGGGCATTATTGAAAGCCTCCAAATCGTTGGGCAGACGTTCAAACTCTATCAGCCATTCGTGTCCTCCTCTGCCATTTTCTCCGGCAAAATAAATCGGCGCAACGGTATAATCCACTACGCGGGCATCAAATTGTTGACAGGTTTCTGCCAAAGCCGAATCCGTATTTGCCACCATAACTTCTTCGCCAAAAGCGTTCACAAACTGCTGCGTTCTGCCTGTTACTTGAATTTTATAGGGTTTAGTTGACGTAAACATCACTGTATCGCCAACGACATACCGCCATAAACCCGAATTTGTGGTGATAACAGGTGCATAATGCCGCCCGATTTCTACCTCTGAAAGTGGAATCGCTCTGGGGGTTGCCGATGTCCATTCGCTTTCGGGCAAAAACTCATAATACACGCCATTTTGTAACAAAAGCAACATATCGTCTGCACTATCTAAACATTGAGATGCGAAAAAGCCTTCCGATGCGTTGTAAATTTCCCAATAATTGAAATCTTTGCGCGGAATCAATTCCGAAAAAGTTTGGCGGTAAGGTGTGAAACTGACGCCACCGTGTACATACACTTGGAGATTGGGCCATACGTCAAGAATATGGTCTTTTTTTGTCAATTCTAAGATGCGCCGCAATAAAACAACTGTCCAAGTCGGAACGCCGCCAATGCTTCTCATGTCTTCATGGATAAGCGCGTGAGCCATTTGTTCAATTTTATCTTCGGTGTTTGACATAGTGGCAATGTCTAAACTTGGCGCGTAAATATAATTGCCCACGGCAGGCATGTGTTGGAGCATAATGCCCGACACGTCGCCAAATTGAGTCGTAGGAAATGGCTCAAAAGAAGTTGTAGAGCCACCCATAACGAGCATTTTCCCCGCAAAACTTGATGTTTCTGGGCGATTGTGATACACTAAGGCAGTTGTATCCCATGCACCTTTGAGGTGGCATGTTTTTAGATTGCTGATGGTTACGGGGATATATTTCGATTTATCGCTCGTTGTTCCACTTGATTTTGAAAACCACTTTACTTGCCCGTCCCATAATACGTCGCGCTCACCGTGCATCATCCGATTGATGTGCGGTTTCAAAGATTCATAATCTTGCACAGGCACTTGACGGGCAAAATCTTTTGCCGTTCTGATGCTGTGAAAGTCGTGCATTCTGCCCCATTCAGTTGTCTTTGCTGTATTAAGGCATTGACTCAAAAGAGCAGATTGCACCTCGTGAGGATGTGCTGAAAAATAGTTGATACGCCTAATCCGTTTGCGGAGGGCGTAGCGCATAACATTGTTGAGCCAGATTTTCGACATGATAGCAGCATTTAGTTCTATAAAGTTACAGCCTGTTTGCGGAACAAAGGTAGCATTATCCTTTAAAACTTTCAAAGTCTTCAAATTTCTCCATAGAAAAAATCTAAAAATTCATAAAAAGGTGGTTTTAACGTGTTTTTTAGGATTTATACTGAGGGGTACTTGAATTTAAAACGTGCTGATTTGTGGTAGAATTAGTTATTAATTGAGGAGTGGGCATAACCTAAAAACATCGTTTTTTGATTAAAAACAGATGTTTTGCGCGCGCTTCGTTCGCGCAAAAGGGAGGAGACGTGGTTCGTTTTTCGGCGAAGCCGAAAAACGAACCACGTCTCCTCCCTCGCGCGAGCGAAGCGAGCGCGAGATGCAAAAAACGCTTTTAGGTTATGCCCATCCCTCGTTAAGTACTTGTACCTAAATAAACGCTGCTTTGCGGCATATTTAGGTTTGACTACTTAATTGTTCTTTGGTAAAATAAATTTCACACGAAATTAAATTTTATAGATACAAAATTATTTATAATTAAACATTTATCTCTATCATTGCATCGAAATTTATTGGATTTTTTGAAAACTTTAACATTTGGAAAATCAACAAGTGTAGTAGGTTTTTCGAAGAGAGGTTTTATCTTTGCATTGTTTAAAAAGAAGTTGTGCAGATTAGCCCAACATTCAAGAAACTTTGAAAGCTACACTAACGTGATTGACTGCTAAAATTTTTGTCCAAAAGCTAATAGCTTTTGGACAAAAATTTTAGATTAAGTATTTTTACTGAGGAGTGGGTATAACCTAAAAACATCGTTTTTTGATTAAAAACAGATGTTTTGCGCTCGCTTCGCTCGCGCAAAAAGGAGGAGACGTGGTTCGTTTTTCGGCGAAGCCGAAAAACGAACCACATCTCCCTCCCTCGCGCGAGCGAAGCGAGCGCAGATGCAAAAAACGCTTTTAGGTTATGCCCATCCCTCAAGTATTTTTACTGAGGGGTATAAAAAAAAGAAAGGACATCATATAAAATATTTTTTAGTTATGAACAAATCTACAATTGATGGAAAGTCGTCGGGAACGATGCGCAGCTTTTTGTTTGAAAAAGTAAAAAAAACTTTTAAAAAAGCGTTAGAATCCGTTAATATCAAAGCTTTTGCTACGATTACAGCTTTCGGAACGGCGGCGATTTTTCTTACAAAATCGGAGAATATCTCATCTTATATTGGTAAAACTGATGATGAGACGCCAAAATTAGGTGCGTTTCAAGTCATTAACCCAACGGTCAAATATGGTTTCGCTTTTGATACCTTTCACGTTGTGGAAGCCAAAATCCAGAGTGACGATATATTTACTTCCATGCTTGTTTCACGCGGATTGAAATACGTACAAGCGGATAGTTTGGCAAAATCTGTCAAGGATTTGTACGATTTTGAAAAAATCCAAAATGGTAAGCCTTACACTATCTTGATGCGTGATGCTAAAACAGGCTACGATTACCTTATTTTTGAACCTGATGCCAAACGTTATTTCATTGTTGATTTTAAAAAAATCAGCTTGAAAGAAGTTAAACGTGAAGTCACAACACAAGAATTTCAAGCCTCTGGCAAAGTTGAAGACAATTTGTGGGATTCGATGGTTAAGAATGGTTTTAGCTACACCTTGACGGATATGGTAGAAGATGCCTTGAAATATCAAGTAGATTTGCGTAAATTTCACGATGGCGACGAGTATAAATTGATTTGGGAAGAAGAGTTTGTGGAAGGGCGTAGCGTGGGGGTTAAGTGCCTAAAAGCGGCATATTTTAAGCAAAAAAGTGAAGAAAAGCCAATTTATGCCATTTATTACGATGATAAAAAAGGCGAAAAAGGCTGGTATTCTAAAGAAGGTGCTGCTATGAAAGATGGATTTTTGAAATCACCTTTGAAATATAGCAATATTTCTTCTCATTATAATTTAAGGCGTTTGCACCCAATTTTGGGTTATGTGCGTCCGCATTTTGGCACTGACTATGCTGCACCTTACGGCACGCCGATTATGTCGGTTGCGGCAGGAGTTGTTGAAGAAGCGCGTTATGCTGGTGGCAATGGTAATTATGTGAAAATTCGGCACTCAAAGCCTTACGAATCACAATATTTGCACATGAGTCGTTTTGCAAAAGGCATTAAGCCCGGTGCTTCGGTAAAGCAAGGAGAAGTAATTGGCTACGTTGGAGCAACAGGTCTGGCAACAGGACCACACGTTTGTTTTCGTTTCTGGAAACACGGCTCGCAAGTTGACCACTTAAAAGAGAAATTGCCACAGGTGTCTATTTTTGGTTATTCCGACCGTGAGAAGTTCAAAGAATTGAGTACGGATTTAGTCGCACAATTGACTAAAGTACCTTTCTTAGACGCAGCAGAAACTGAAAGACGCAAGCGTGAATTTCTAACAATGCGTGGCAAGCCATAATTTTTTTTTGAATACCCCTCAGTATTTTGTTAGAAAACGCCTAAAATTCATTCCGAGTTTTAGGCGTTTTCTCGTTAATTGCATGTGTAAATGTCATAAAATTGTTAATAAACAACAAAATACCCTAAAAAGAGTACGATAAATAGATGTCTAATATAGGTTTACTGAGTCAAATAGACTTACCTTTGGTTTGTATAATGATGTGTGAAACTTACGGTTGATAACGACATGAACAATACACTAAAGAATATTCTTTTCCAACTTATTCTTATATTCATCTTATTTTATCCTATTTGGGGACAAGCACAGCCTACCAAACAATGGGATAAAACTTTTGGTGGCTTGAATTTCGATGACCTCACAACGGCATCGAAAACCAATGACGGCGGCTTCTTGCTCGTGGGACATTCGTCCTCGCCTGCCAACGGACGTGATGTGACACAAGCAGCACGCGGTGATGCTGATTTCTGGGTTATCAAGATGGACAGCCTCGGTAACAAAGAGTTTGACAAACGGTACGGTGGAAATGAGAAAGATGTTTGCCACAAAGTTATTCAAAATACAGATGGGTATTTGCTCATTGGGGAGACAAGGTCGCCAATAAGTGGGGATAAAACTGAACCTTATAGGGGGGGAGGACACGATATTTGGATTGTTCAGATTCGCCCTGATGGGACTAAAGTATGGGATAAAACGTATGGAGGCACAGGCAATGACCAAGCCTTTAATGCGGCTGTTGCTGATGACGGGCAGAGTTACATCATTGTGGCACACTCTGACTCTCCTGCGGGAGGAGACAAAACGGAGGCTTGTAGAGGGGCTTTAGACCTTTGGGTACTAAAAATAGACAAAAATGGTAATAAACTCTGGGATAAAACTTTTGGAGGTAGTGACAGAGACGAATACCCAACAAGTTTGTCAACCACAAAAGACGGTAATTTTATTGTGGGTTGTGGTAGCCTTAGTGATGCGTCGGGTGAAAAAACACAAGGATTAAAAGGAGTAAGAACAAGTGTAAATAAAGATGTATGGATAGTCAAATTTAGTACAAATGGTACTAAGATTTGGGACAAGTCTTACGGCGGGGAAGGTTTAGATGAAATTTATGATTTACAAGAACTGTCTGATGCGTCCATTATGTTGGGGTGTAATTCCAAATCTGAAATAAGTTTTGATAAAACAGGAGAACATTTTGGAGATTATGATTATTGGCTTATTAAGATTGATGCTAATGGCAATAAAATTTGGGATAAAACATTCGGAGGTAACCGTGCAGATGTTATGGTTTCGATGGATCAAAATAAAACGGGCTATGTCTTGCTTGCAGGGCAGTCAATATCGGGTCCAAGTGGTAACAAAGAAGATACTTTACACGGCAACTTCGATTTTTGGTTGGTGTATATTGATGAACAAGGAAATAAAATTTGGGATAAAAATTTTGGTGGTAGAGAAAATGACGCAGCTTTTGAGTTAGTGAAATTTAGTGATGGTGCATATTTGATTTGTGGAGCTTCCGCATCAAGCATAAGTAGTGATAAAAGCGACAACAATAAGGGTTTGCCCGGACGCGATGGTACATTGACCAATGATTTTTGGGTCGTCAAAATTAAATGTCTTTTTGACCTTAATCTTGGGAATGACACCTTAGTTTGTCGAGCAACTCCCGTTACTTTAAACGCTACGATTCCTAATTGCCGCAATTGTTTATATTCTTGGAACAATGGGGCAAGCACTGCCTCAATTACCGTTAGACCAATTGAAACTACCAATTTTTCCGTACAGATAACGGCAACAGATGCCTGTATTATTCGAGACGATGTAAAAATCGTTATAATTCCTTCTCCTTCGGTGGCAACTTATCTGGTTGTGCCGCCTCGTTGTACAGACGGTAAAGATGGGATAATTGCGCTTGATTCTGCGCGTGGCGGAACACCGCCTTATTATTTGGAAGTCAATGGTGAGGTGTTTCCACGACAGGTTTATATTGACAAACGGTCGGCAGGTTTATATAAAGTAGCACTCGTTGACCGTAAAGGTTGCCGTTTGGAATCGGATATTGTTATGGCAAGCCCGACGCCGTTTACTTTGGCATTGCCTCCCAGCAAAGATGTTCTATTCGGCGATTCCTTCCACTTAAAAGCCACCGCTAATCGAGCAATAAAGAGTTTTAGTTGGACAGACCGTTCTATTCGCTCTCTTGATACATTTGTGCGCCCTTTCGATTCTCAAACGTATAGTTTGTTGGCAACGGATTCGCTTGGTTGTACCAAATTAGCAACAACACAAGTAACAATTCTGCGCGATAATCTCTTTTTTGCACCCCAAGCCTTTTCGCCCAATGGAGATTTTAATAATGATGTGTATGCCATTTATGGTGGAAAAACTGTCGTAAGTATTAGTAATTTGCGCATTTTTGACCGATGGGGCGAACTCGTTTATTTTACAAAGCAGATTTACCCCATAACAGATTCTCAAGGTTGGGACGGTACTTTTAGAGGGCGAGATATGGCTTCAGACATTTATGCGTTCAATGCGGAAGTCACTTTAATTGATGGTAAAAAATTCGTTATTCGTGGAGATTTAACTTTGATAAGATAACTTTAAGTAGAGATAAGACATGCCTTATCTCTACTTAGATTATAATTTGTAAAAACCCCGCTTAGCCTACAGCTCGCTTCGCTTGCAAAATTAGGCAATTAGGTTATGCCCACTCCTCAGCTACTTAGTTACAAATTGTTTTACTAATTAACATAGGTTTGTTCAGTTAACCGACATTTCCCACTGCTTTTTGAAAAATCATGATTTTTCAAAAAAACAGTTTAAAGGCTGTTTCGCGCTCTCCTGGAGGTATTCGGGAGAGCGCGAAAATTTTGCTATTTGACCTGTGTTGATAGAATTGGCATCTATCACTACGCTAAATTTTGAGGCGTTCAAATTGCTTTCATCGAAAGCGATGTCACCTGTCATTTTGGCAAAACTACCTTCGGCATCTTTTCCTGCGAATTTGATAGCATAGCCTTCTGCGATTTTCCAATTGACGGCTCTGATAGTTGTGAAAGCCGAAGCAAATAAAGTGACTGCGATGAGTGCTGGAAATACTAAATTTTTCATTGTTGTAATCTACATTTAATGCGTTAAAAAAATATTCGAGAGTACCAAACCTTTGATTTGATGCCCCAGAGGTGAGGGAATCCCTAAACCTGTGCATTAATGTAGATTAAGAAACGAAAAAAGCAAGAAAAAATAAAATTTATAAATGTATAAAAATTTGAAAATGAATAGTTTAGGAAATTTTTGTCTTTGTTTTTGTATTATCACCTCGTAATTTACTCAAGGCTTCGGGCGTAATGCCCAAATAAGACGCAATCATGCGTTGTGGAACACGTTGTACAATGCTGGGGTAGGTTTCAATAAAATTTTGATAACGTTCCCAGGCAGTCGCACTCATTAGCATAATGATACGCTTTTGAAGAACTGCTACCCGTTTTATCATTTTTTCATTGGTTAAAGTATTTACGCGGGGAAAAATAGTCTCTATAAAATCAAACAAACGACGATCAAAAACTTCAACTTCGCAGTCTTCCAATGCGTCAATAAATAGATCTGACGGCATATCAGTTAACTGTGTTGACATATCAGAGACTATCCAACCTTCTGGTGCAAACATAAAAACGTGTTCTTTACCTTTATCATCAATTGCATAACTGCGTAAACAGCCCTTTTTAACAAAATAAGACTTATTTGTTAATTCGCCTTTTCTTAAAAGAGTTTCTCCCTTTTTTACTTTTTTTACAGTTATAAAGGTATCAATATGCTCGAATTGTTGTGCTGACAAAGATTTTATGGACACGACAGCATCTTTTATAGATTTATTGTCGTTAGTAATTTTATTTCGTAATGATGGATTTTCCATTCGTCTTTTGTTATGAAGTTGCGATTCTTATTTGATTTGTCACGGAGTGTGCTGATGTTTTCGTTTTTTTTGCTTTCAGCAAACACTAAGGAAAACCACCGCCAATCTACCCGAACAAAATTAAACTTTTTATCTAATTTAAAAACCCATATCTGCCTTTTTAATTTTTCTTTTTGAAAAAGTTAGACGCGTCTGACTTTTTTAGAATATAATAGAACTGTGAAATTCCCTACGCAATGTAAGGAGGGGAAAACGCTGTTACTTTCATCGGTTTTCAAACCAATTTTGTAGAAACCAAGCGCAATCACCACTTTTTATTTTGAAACCGTACATAAATTCAAAATACGCATTAAAAGGCATTTTTGCGCTCGCTTCGCTCGCGTAAAAGGAGGAGAGGTGGTTCATTTTTCGGGCAAAGCCCGAAAAATGAACCACATTCCCCCTTCGCGCGAGCGAAGCGAGCGCGAAAACCAGCAGTTTAGATTTTATGTATGGTTTCAAACTTTTTATAAACAAAAAGGTAAAGTGTGTTAAAAACTGCGTTTATTTGCACAAAAATACTTAATCTAATCTAAGTTTTGCGGTAGTAGCTTCAAAACGCGCCGCCTTCGGCGGCGCGAGGGATTTTTCGGAGCGAGCCGTTTTTTTTGTTGAAAATTTGGGCAAAGCCCAAATTTTCAACAAAAAAAACGGCTCGCTCCATTAGATTTTTACGCGGCGAAGCCGCGTTTTAATACCACAAAACTTGGGTTAATCTAATGTTATCAGTTATAAACAAATCAAATCGCAGCATGAAAAAAATAGTTTATATTATTTACTTGACATTTTTTGCAATTTCAACCTGTGTTTTTTCTCAAGAATCTACCAGCCCCGTAATTACTAAATTTTTAGTCGAAGGAGGAATTGAATACGGTGGCGATGAGATTCTAAAAGTATTATTCACCAACGGTGGTGACCAAACCATGAGAGCAGGGCAAGGAGCTTACTTGGCAGTAGGCGGTCAGTTTGAGTTCGTTAAACTGAAAAGTTTAATGATTAGGACATCTCTCGGTATCAAATACAATACAACAGCAGCAGATAACGCCAATATTATGTTGACGAGGCTGCCTTTTGTCGTGATGCCTTTCTTCAGAATAAAAGACGATTTTAGAATAGGCGTGGGAGTAACTTCTCATCAACGAATAAAGTTAAAAGGCGATAGCTTCTTTTCAGATGTTGAATATAAGAGTACAGTAGGTCCGAGAATTGAATTTGGTTATAAATGTATAGCACTCACTTACACTGCTATCAGCTACGAAGATAAAAATGACAAGTCATATTCGGCTAACTCGCTCGGTCTTTCACTTTCTTACGGACTATCAAATAAGGCTAAGAGCAAAAAATAATGCAGAATATCATAAAAAAGGCTCAAATTTTTTTCTGCTAATCTCCCGCGCCGCCGAAGGCGGCGCGTTTTGAAGCACTACCACAAAACTTAGGTTATTTACAAAATTTTGAAACCATAAATAAAATCGAAACTGCTGTTTCTCGCGCTCGCTTCGCTCGCGCAAGAGGGGAATGTGGTTCATTTTTCGGGCTTTGCCCGAAAAATGAACCACCTCTCCTCCTTTTGCGCGAGCGAAGCGAGCGCAAAACTGCCTTTAAGTGCGTATTTTGAATTTATGTAGGTTTCAAATACAAAATAAGTGTAATTTTGTCCAAAATTTGAAGAATATAAAAAAAGGATAATGATATTTTTGAAACGCTCTTTTTTCGCCCTTACACTTTTGATGTGCCTTGTGGTGGCTTGCCGCAAAACCGATGAATTTACGACTGATGCGGTGGCAAAACTCGCTTTTTCGTCTGATACGCTGCGTTTTGATACTGTTTTCACGAGCATCGGTTCGGCAACACGCTCCATTAAAATATTTAATCGTAATAATAAAGCCATTAAAATTAGCAAAATAAATTTGGCGAATAAGACCAAAGCTGTGTTTAATTTGAATATCGATGGTGTTTCGGGACGTAGTTTTACGGACGTTGAAATTCCCGCAAAAGACAGTATTTACGTGTTTGCGGAAGTTACCATCAACCCGAATGACCCCCTCAGTATAAGCCCCTTTGTGATTGCTGAAGATTTGAATTTTGAGACAAATGGCAATCCACAACGCGTTGTTTTAGAGGTATTTGGGCAGAACGCCAATTATATTCCCAATCGGTGGGCGGCGGGAAAACAAGCGGTTTTGGATTGTGGTGGCGGTGAAGTCGTGTGGAATGACCCAAAACCTTACGTTATTTACGGCGGTTTGGGTATTGCAAATGGCAGCTTGCGCTTACCTGCGGGTACACGGATTCACGTGCATGGCGGTTTTGCCGTCAGACAAGATTCAAGTATTGAACGCGACGGCTTGTTGTATATCTTCAAAGATGCCAAATTGGTGAGCGACGGCACATTAGAAAAGCCTGTCATCATTCAAGGCGACCGTTTGGAAAAAGAATTTGATAATGAGGCTGGTCAGTGGTTGGGTATTGCAATGCAAGCAGGTAGCCGCAATAATACCTTGAATTATACAATTATCCGCAATTCGCAAGTGGGTGTTTCCATTGATTCGGCTGGTAGTTTGAGCCTAAAAAATTGCCAAATTTACAACACCACTTCAAGTGGACTCGTTGCACAAAGGGCAACTGTCACCGCCGAAAATTGCCTTTTTTACGAAAATGGCGGCAATTCTGTCCAATTGGAATACGGAGGCAGCTACGATTTTAAATATTGTACTTTGACAAGTTATGGTCAAGAACGCGCTTTGAGTGCCAACAATCTACGCTGTATCCAGCGCGATGCTTTGGGGTCTTGCGTGGCGGCACGGCTCAACCCCCTCAGTATGACGCTCACAAATTGCGTTATTTATGGGTCGAGAGAAGACCAAATCAGTTTCAATGACGCAACAGCCAATGTGGCAACCGATTTTAATTTTACATTTAAAAACTGCATTGTTCGCGTCAAAGAATTGTTGACAGCCAAAGAAGGCTACCCCAATTTTTTAACCGCCAATTGTACGGATTGCATCAATGCCCCAACAACGGCTAAACTCTTCCGAAAACCAAGCATCGGAGATTTTCATTTGGATACGCTGTCCATTGCGGAACAAAAAGCCTTTCCTATTCCAGCTATTACGATAGATTTAGATAGAAAAGCACGGGATTTACAAAAGCCAGATATTGGGTGTTTTGAATTTTATCCGCGTTAAATTTTAAATTTCAAAAATAAATGCGTTCATTTAATACATCATATTCAAGCGAATATCTGGATAGACAATTATAAGTGATTGAAGATGTAGAGATTTTTACTTACATTGTTCCATAGAATTTGGAACTTGATTTTACAGAGCCGCGCAAGGCTAAACGTGCGTCAAATAGGAGAATATAGTAACAAGACATATTACCAAGATTAGGCAGCTATGCCGCCCCGAAAATCCAAAAGCGGAAATTGCTGAAGAATTTCAAATTTTAACAGCCATGAATGAATTTTCGTAATTACTTAGTCACGCGCTCGTTTCGCTCGCGCGGGGAAGGAGAGGTGGTTCGTTTTTCGGGCAAAGCCCGAAAAACGAACCACAGTCCCCTTTTTTGCGAGCGAAGCGAGCTATGGGCTAAGTAATTACTAAGGAATCCGCACCAATGTTTCTAACAAATACGCCCAATATTTCTGTACGGAACTTATTTTCACGCATTCATCGGGCGAATGTGCGCCGTGAATGGTCGGTCCAAAAGAAATCATTTGCATATCTGGATAATGCGTGCCGAGTATGCCACACTCCAAACCTGCGTGACAAGCTGCCACAATTGGTTGTTCGCCATAGCGTTCAGCGTACAAGTCGCGCATCAATTTGACAATCGGAGCAGCCGGTTTTGGTGTCCACCCTGGGTACGCGCCGCCGTAAGTTACTTTTCCGCCCGTCGTTTCAAATACTTTTGTAATGACTTCTTGCAATTCTGTTTTTTCGGTGTCTAACGAACTACGTGTGAGGCATTGAAGCGAAAAAATGCCATTTTTTACCAAAACCCGCGATACATTGTTAGACGTTTGTACCAAGCCTTCAATATCAGGACTCATGCGATAAACACCATTCGGACAACTTGAAATGGCTTTCAATAGTTTTGTTTGCAAAAGACGCGGCAACACATCTTTTGGTACATCAATGGATTCGATGGTCAAACTCATATTGGGGTCGCTTTGGGCGTGGTCAGCTTTCAACACATTTTGAAACCGTTTGACTACCGCTTTTACTTGTTCCACATTTTTTTGAGCAACCACCAACTCCACATTTATTTCGCGTGGAATGGCATTACGCAAGCTACCACCGTCCATTACAGCAATATCAATTTGCGTATTTTGCGCCATTGTGAGCAAGCAACGGGTCATCAATTTATTGGCATTGCCGCGTCCTTTGTGAATATCTACGCCCGAATGACCACCCGTCAGCCCTTTGAGGGTCAATGTGAAAGCGGCAGTATGTTTGGTCGGCACGGCTTTATATTCGCCTGATGCCGTTATGTCAATGCCACCAGCACAACCAATTGTGAGTTCATTGTCTTCTTCGGTATCCAAATTGAGCATAATATTTCCACTCAACAAGCCCCCTTTAAATGCCAAAGCACCCGTCATTCCCGTTTCTTCATCAATCGTAAACAAGGCTTCAAGAGCAGGATGCGGAATCGTTTTCGATGCCAATAAAGTCATAATGGAGGCGACGCCAATGCCATTATCAGCCCCAAGCGTTGTACCTCTTGCCCGTACCCAATCCCCGTCAATGTACATATCAATGCCTTGTGTGTCGAAATCGAAGGTGGTTTCATTGTTTTTCTGATGCACCATGTCCAAATGACTTTGCAGTACAACGGTTGACTTTGCTTCCATGCCTTTCGTGGCAGGTTTTTTAATCAAGACATTACCCACTTCGTCCACTGAAGTCGGCAACGCTAATCCTTCACCGAAGGATTTAATAAATTGGATAACACGCTCTTCTTTTTTCGACGGACGCGGCACGGCGTTTAAATCAGCGAAATACTGCCACAACGGGGCGGGTTCTAATTGTCTTATGGTCTCGTTCATTTTTCAGTTCTGACGTATTTTTATTGATGGTCAAGTGGTCGCATGACGCGATTCAGTCGCGCCAAAGTGACCAAAAAGGCGGGTAAAAGCCGCCCTCAGTATATTGCGTCAAATATAGACAAAAATTGCGGTTTGCCTATTTTTACTCAAATAAATACAATCAATTCTTTTTTTTGATGCCCGTCCAATGATGTTGCTTTTTCTTCAACTGCTCTTTCTTCCTCCACATTTTTTATCCAAATATGAAAGCCGCCTTTATAGTGACCGCCAATTGTCCATGTTCCCCAAATGCCATTTTCATCAGCCCGTCCATCGTAATGCACGCTATGTGTTGGATAGCGTTTTGTCATTTTTACATGAAAACTATCCGTGCTGTAAGTGCCAGACCAACTGAAAGGGGCGACATCATCGCTGCCACTGCCTGTCACTTTGCCTTTTTGAAAATGCAAAAAGAACGACATTTTGTGCCGTGCCGCTTGGATACCTTGTTCGTAGGTATAAAAACCTTCCCATTCACCACTCGGAAATAAAGGGTGTGGTTCGTTGATGTCCTTAGAAGATGCTTCTTTGCTCATTATCAAGATTTATTGTTCCAAAAACTAACCATTTTTTTCTTCCGATTGTTCCCAATGTATTTAGTTTTGTGTGTCTTTTTGTAACTGTTTTACCACCCGCTTGCTTCGCTCGCATAGAAGGAGGAATATGGTTCATTTTTCGGGCAAAGCCCGAAAAATGAACCACATCTCCTCCCTCGCGCGAGCGAAGTGAGCGCGTGGCTAAGTAATTACCCAAAAATTAAAAATAATGGAATCGAACAGTAAAACGATGATTACCGTAGAGGTATTCATCAATCTGCCTTTGAAACCATACATAAAATTCTAACACTACTTCTCGCGCTCGCTTCGCTCGCGCGAGGGAGAGGAATGTGGTTCATTTTTCGGGCTTTGCCCGAAAAATGAACCACCTCTCCTCCTTTTGCGCGAGCGAAGCGAGCGCAAAAGCACATTTTAAGGCGTATTTTGGTTTTATGTATGGTTTCAATCTGTCAGAAGATAAATGGGCTGGCAAGCAATTTTGAACAATTTTAAGAAGTATGCCGAGGCACAGAACGAAAAATAAAATGGATAAACTGGCTAATCTTTACAAAGGCGTTATTTTGGAACACAACACGACCCCTCAGTATTTTGAGAAAAGACCAATGGCGCAACACGTTATTGAGGCGTACAATCCCTTGTGTGGTGATAAGTTCAAACTGTTTTTAGACATCGAAAACGGGTCAATTGCAAAAGCCTCTTTTCATGGTTACGGGTGTGCTATTTCAAAAGCCGCCACATCGGTTTTACTATCAAATATTCAAGGAAAATCAATTGATATTATTTTAAATCAAATAAATACATATTTTTCGGTTTTAAATACCCCCGATACTGAGGGGGGTGTTTTTAACGAAAATATTAGCGCATTTAAAGCTGTTCAGCAATTTCCAGAACGTATGATGTGTGCTACTTTGTCATGGCAAGCATTGGAAGATTGGTTAAAAAAGAACTAATTTCCAAAGTTTAAGACTGCGTAATGTCAGTTATTTAAACGCTTCTTGGAACTCTACTTTATCATCAAAAACGTGTTTGACGCCTTTTATTTCTTGATATTTTTCGTGTCCCTTTCCTGCCAACAAAATAATATCACCGTGTTGTGCCAATCGAACAGCCGTGCGAATGGCTTGCCGACGGTCGGGGATTTCAAGCAATTTTGTACGGTCTGTGTCGGTCAAATCTCCCTTCATATCTTCAATTATACTGAGGGGATCTTCCGAGCGCGGATTGTCAGATGTAAGAATCAATGTATCGCTCATCGTTGCGCCAATTTTGCCCATCGAACGCCGTTTTGCGGGGTCTCGGTCACCACCTGCACCCGTGAGCGTGATGATTTTTTGCCCTGTTTTGCGGAGTTGGCGAATGGTTTCCAATACTTTTTCAAGTGCATCGGGCGTGTGTGCATAATCAACGATGCCGATGACATCGGTTGTCGGGTGACGGATATAATCGAAGCGACCTTCTGCCCCTTTTAGATCGCTCAAAGTTGTCAGGATTTCGGTTTTATCCGCACCCAAAAGCACGGCAGCCGAATAAACAGCAAGCAAATTATAGGCATTAAATTCGCCAATCATACGGGCAAAAAAATCTTGCCCGTCCATATTAAGGTGCAGACCCATCAAACTATTGTCGAGAATTTTAGCCTTAAAACTGGCAATTTTACGCAAAGCATAGCTGTATTTCTGCGCTTTGGTGTTTTGCAACATTACTTTGCCATTGCGGTCGTCGTTGTTCGTCAGCGCAAAAGCAGTCTTAGACAATCCATCGAACAAGCGTTTTTTAGCCTTTAGATAGTTGTCAAATGTTTTGTGGTAATCCAAGTGGTCATGCGTGATATTGGAGAAAATAGCCCCCACAAAACGAATCCCAGCCACCCGATTTTGTTCCAAAGCATGACTTGACACTTCCATAAAAGCATAGTCGCAGCCCTCAGTAACCATCGTTGAAAATAGGCTTTGCAAGGCAATTTGGTCGGGCGTTGTGTGCGTGGACGGTATGATTTTTCCCGCAATTCGGTGTTCTACGGTTGACACCAAACCGCATTTATAGCCCATATTTGTAAACAAATCATAGAGTAATGTTGCCGTAGAAGTTTTGCCATTAGTGCCTGTAATGCCCACCACTTTGAGTTTTTGGGTAGGTGTATCATAAAAGTTTGCGGCAGCTAAACCCAAGGTTTCCGCCGCATTGTCCACCACAATAAACGTGACGTTTTCGGGCATATTTTCGGGAAAAATCTCACAAATCACTGCAGTTGCCCCTTGTTCGATGACTTTCGGAATAAATGTATGTCCATCTACTTGTGTGCCTTTTACGGCAACAAATAGGCAATCGGACGCAGCTTTTCGGCTATCAAATACGATGTTCGTGACTTCTCGTTCGGCATTTCCAACGATGTGCTTGGTTTTTAGACCCCTCAGTATATCGGCTATTTTTTTCATAAAAATGGGTGATTTGGGTAAGTAATTTAGCCGCGCTCGCTTCGCTCGCGGAAAAAAGGAGAGGTGGTTTATTTTTCGGGCAAAGCCCGAAAAATAAACCACATTCTCTTTTTGCGAGCGAAGTCTGTTTACATCCCGAATACCTTCGGGAGAGCAATAGACCCAAGTAGTTACGTATTTCCAAAAAAGAACGCAAAGTAAAGAGATTAACGGTATTTACAGATATTTTGCGCGTAAAATATCTGTAAATAGATAAGTAAGTAGTTAGTCATAAATAATCGCTAATTTTACGATGCTTCTCGCGCTCGCTTCGCTCGCGCGAGAAGGGGGAATGTGGTTCGTTTTTCGGGCAAAGCCCGAAAAACGAACCACCTCTTCCCCCACGCGCGAGCGAAGTCTGTTTACATCCCGAAAGCCTTCGGGAGAGCGCGTGGCTAAGTAATTATTAAAATTTAATACTTCTCAGTATTTTTTTGTTTTTTTCATTAAAACATTTACTTTTACTCAGACATCTATATTTTTTAATTTGAAACCATACATAAAATCTAAACTGCTGGTTCTTGCGCTCGCTTCGCTCGCGCAAAAGTGCCTTTTAATGCGTATTTTGAATTTATGTATGGTTTCAAATTTTTTAACAGAAAACAACACACGAGCAAAGAAATGAAAGTGCGAGAAATCATAAAACTCATTGAAGACGATGGTTGGTATTTAGCACGACAGAAAGGTAGTCATCGGCAATACAAACATCCAGAAAAAGAGAGTTTAGTTACGGTCGCAGTACATCGAATGTCGGACGATTTGGCATTAGGAACATTAAAAGTATTTTAAAACAAGCTCAAATTGATATAGAAAGATGAGAAACTATTTGGTCATTTACGAAAAAACAGAAACTGGCTATTCAGCTTATGTGCCTGACTTAGAAGGCTGTATTGCCACTGGCAGAACGCGGCAGGAAGTCAAAAAGCATATTCAAGAAGCGGTTGAGTTTCACATTGAAGGTTTAGAGTTGGAAGGTGTTGATGTGCCGATGCCGATAGAAACGATGAAGCACATGGGGATTTCGTTGGATTAGGTAGATAAGTGCTTATAAATAATCGGCGTTTTAGAAAATCTGTCCATTACCCATAAGTTTTTAGAGTGCAGATTTTGACACTACGTGTCATGCTAAAAGTCTTGACATTCGCTTTTATTATAAACATTTTGACACTACATGTCAGTAAAAATTCCAATTAAATGACACGTAGTGTCAAAATGTTTATAACAACGGCAATGCCAAGCATTTTCACATGACACGTAGTGTCAACATGGCACATCTCGATTTCATCGGGAACGTATATATTTCACCCTCTAAAAACTTATGGGTAATGGACAGTATTTGAAACCCGCGTCAGATTGGAACTAAGAATTTCAGATGTTGAAATCCCTAAAATTTGAAATCCTAAAACGTCAATTCCATTTGAATATCTGCGCGTTCATAAGGTGATTCCCCGCCAATAATTTCTTTAAATCCTAATTTCCCATACAAGCTAAGTGCAGGTTTTAAAATAGTGTTGCTTTCCAAAAAGACGCGGTGCGCTTTTAGTTCTTTCGCAACGTTTATAGCGTGTTTACCCAGCAAAAAACCGATGCTTTTGCCTTGTGCGTGTGGGGACACTGCCATTTTTGCGAGTTCGTACCCGCCGTCTTTCATTTTCAAGAGTGCAACAACGCCGACAGCTTCTTTTTTATAAATTGCCACGAAAATACGCCCACCTTTGTCTAAAATATAGCCTTCAGGATTGTCTAAAGCAAGGTTATCTGCCGCTTCCAATTTGAAATATTTTTTAATCCATTCGTGGTTTAAGTCTCGAAAAGCATCGGCATACTGAGGGGTATAATCAATGATGTGGACTTCCGTTTTTTTTCTCAATTGTTTGTAAGAATCCATTGTTTTTTTTAAAATTTTAGGGTTCTTTGACAATTTTAGTCGAGGGCTTCTTGACAAACGCTTTTCTGCTCGCTTCGCTCGCAGAAAAGGAGGAGAGGTAGTTCATTTTTCGGGCAAAGCCCGAAAAAATGAACCACTTTCCCCTCTTTTCGCGAGCGAAGTCTGTTTACATCCTGAATACCTTCGGGAGAGCGCAATGATTAATGCCTCCACTAAAATTGTCAAACAACCAATTTTAGGTACTGCAAAAAAAAATAAATTTGATTATTGGCAAAATAATCTTTCAAAAGAAGTTGACCTAAGTAGTCAAACCTAAATAAACGCTGCTTTACGGCATATTTAGGGGCTTTTCAAAGCAGCGTTTATTTAGGTACAAGTACTTATTAATCTGTCACAAAATTAAAAGACTTTGTAGAAAAAACAAATTTATCAAACAAATGAATATAGATTGGCATATAGAATTTAATAAACGCTCAATTACTATACACTTTTTATATCGTATTCTTTTTGCTCGCTTCGCTCGCGCATGGGAGGAGATGTGGTTCGTTTTTCGGGCAAAGCCCGAAAAACGAACCACCTCCCCTTCTTTTGCGAGCGAAGCGAGCAAAAGTGTATAGTAGTTTAAATAAACGCAAAACTTGGGTTTTATCGTTTGAGAAGGTATCTTTGGCATCAAAAGCGTCCTATTTTTTTGGATAATGCTGGTAAACTCTGCTTTGGTCATTTTGCTCGCGCGAGGGAGGGGAATGTGGTTCGTTTTTCGGCGAAGCCGAAAAACGAACCACATTCCCTTTCTTTACGCGAGCGAAGCGAGCGTAAAGCCCAAAAATCGCTTTGGAGTTATGCCCACCTTTCGATTAAGTAATTAACCTAAGTTTTGTGGTAGTCATTCAAAACGCGTCGCCTTCGGCGGCGTGGGGAGTTTTTTTCGGCGCGCGCCGTTTTTTTTGTACACGGCGAGATTCCGCGTTTTTATACCACAAAACTTATATTAATTACAAAACTTCATACTTTTATTGAAATTTGAAATTCCTCTTATGAATTTAACTTATCAACCAATAGACTTGGCATTGCGCTATCCTTTTCGCATTGCTTTAATGAGTCGCACCTCCACACCAATTGTTTTGATTCAATTACAATTAGGTGAATTTATTGGCTACGGCGAAGCCTCAATGCCTCCTTATTTAGGCGAAAGCCATACGTCTGTTTGTGCTTTTTTAGCATTGGCAAATCAAAAAATCATTGCTAAACTGCGTGATAGTAGCCTTTTAAAAAATATTGATTGTGGGCAGATTATGGCAAAAATTGATGCTTTGGCAGAGGGCAACAAAGCGGCTAAAGCGGCAATTGATATGGCTTTGTACGATTTAAAAGGCAAAATAGAAGGGCAAGCCGTTTGGCAGATTTTAGGCTCAAATCCAGATACAATGCCTCTAACAACTTGCACAATTGGCATCGAAACAGACCCCTCAGTATTGAAGCAAAAAATTGAAGATGCCGCCGATTTTAAAGTGCTGAAAATAAAATTGGGCAGTGATGATGATAAAAAATTGGTAACGATGATTCGTCAATACACGGACAAACCCCTGTATGTGGACGCTAATCAAGGTTGGTCTGACGTTAATTTTGCCATAGATATGTCTCATTGGCTTGCCGAACAAGGCGTTCTATTGATAGAGCAACCCATGCTCAAAACTGACTTGGACGGCAACGGCAAAGTCGCAGAAGCCTCTCTCTTACCCGTTTTTGCCGATGAAAGTTTCCAAAGATTAACCGATTTTGACCAGATTGACGGTATTTTTCACGGTATTAATATCAAGCTGATGAAATCAACAGGACTTTGGGAAGCGCGGCAAATGGTGAAAAAAGCACGCAAAAAAAACCTAAAAATAATGATTGGTTGTATGTCAGAAACAAGTTGCGCCATTTTAGCCGCCGCCGCCCTTGCGCCACAATGCGATTTTGCGGACTTAGATGGTCCTTGGCTTATCTCAAACAACCCTTTTGAAGCCCCTATGCTGAGGGGGGGTAAAATTCAATTGACTACGGCGGCGGGCTTGGGTTTAGACGTAACTCAACCTTAAAGTCGCACCACTATTGCTCGCTTCGCTCGCGCGAGCGAAGCGAGCGCGTGGCTAAGAATTTACATTTTTTTTATAGTTTTACCTTCAATTCAATCAAAAACCTCTACTTTTGCGAGATTATGAAACACCTTATAAGTTATTTGGTATTACTTAGTTCGCGCTCGCTTCGCTCGCACAGAAGGGAGAAGGGTGGTTCATTTTTCGGGCAAAGCCCGAAAAATGAACCACATTCCCCTCTTTTGCGAGCGAAGCGAGCAATAGGCTAAATAATTACATTATTTGTACACGTTACTAAACCTACACTTGTCATTAAAATGAAATATTACACACAGCCAACACTTAGCTTAACCAGCTTTATTATATTTTGTTTTCTTAGTTTTTCTCTATCGGCTCAATTTGTTCCAAGTGCGCCCTATGCGCTAAAACGCGAAATGCGCGGTGTTTGGATTGCCTCTGTTTTAAATATTGACTATCCACCCGGACCTTCACCCGATGATAATTTTCTTCGTGATACATGGATTCGCTTGATTGATAACCACAAAGCATTGGGTATCAATACCTTATTTGTTCAAATTCGTCCTACTTCCGACGCATTGTATCCCTCAAAACTTGTTCCCTGGTCACGTTATTTGACGGGACAATCGGGACTTGCCCCTTACAATGGTTATGACCCGCTTGAATTTATGATACAAACGGCGCATGACCGTGGCATGGAATTTCATGCTTGGCTCAATCCCTATCGGGCTTCTATGGACGGGCAAACGGGGGCATCTTTTGCACCCAATCATGTACTCAATACCCACCCCGAATGGTGTTTTCTGTACAACAAAAAGTATATTATGAACCCCGGAATTCCAGAAGTTCGGACGCATATCAGAGATGTTGTGAAAGAAATTATCACCCGCTACAATGTAGATGGTATTCACTTCGACGATTATTTTTATCCGTATAAAGAAGGCAATCAAGAGATTAACGACTATCAGACGTTTCAGCAGTACCAAGCAGGTTTTTCAAGTATTGATGATTGGCGGCGCAATAATGTGGATTTATTGATTTCAGATTTGTCACAAACCATTCGTTTACTCAAACCGCGTGTTCAATTTGGTATCAGTCCTTTCGGTATCTGGCGCAACAACAACCGCGACCCCGAAGGTTCAGATACACGCGGTGGGTCGAGTTATGACGGCTTATATGCCGATGTGAGGAAATGGTTGCGCTCAGATTGGATTGATTATGTTGTGCCACAAGTCTATTGGACGATTGGCTTTCCCGTTGCCGACCACGAGAAAATCATGCGGTGGTGGTCAGATAATGCGTCAGGTAAAAATGTGTATGCAGGACTTGGCACCTATCGGGTAGGTCAGGGCGGCTCAAAAGACCCCGCTTGGAACAATCCGAACGAAATTCCACGCCAAATTCGTTTGTCGCGCTCATTGCCTAATGTGTCGGGTGCTGTTCATTTTAGTTCTAAATCATTGATAAACAATGCTTTAGGTGTAGGCGATAGTTTAAAATACAATTATTACGCAACACCTGCCATACCACCAGAAGGACGCAAAGACAATTCTCTATTGATTTGCGATCCACCAGAAGTACGTGCCATTACCTCAGAAGCAGACGGGCGCGTGGCAATTCGTTGGCAACCCAATACCACAACTTTGAAAAAACGTCCTTTTCAATACCTTGTATATCGGTTCAAAAATGGACAAATTGACTTTACTAACGGGCATAATATCATTGGTATTATGCCACACAATTCAAAAGAGTACGTTTTTTACGACCTCAAACCCGAAACTACGAATCTTTACGCGGTGAGCGTTTCAGATTGTCAAAATCGAGAATCTTTGCCTTCTGAACTACTGACAATTGACAAGCAGCCACTGCCACAAAGTCCAATACTGTCTCCGCCTTCTAAGACTAAAGCACCGCGTAAGCATATAGGTTGGTTTAAAAGTTTTTTTAGACGCGTGTTTGGGCACTAAAAGGATTTACCCGAATAATCTGTTAATCAAATTTCAGAAAATGAACCCTGTTTTAATTGAAACTCAGTTTTTTCCACCCACCACCTATCTTGCTCGTTGTATTCAGACCGATTCGGTCATCATAGAAGCATACGAGCATTTTCAAAAAGGCAGTTATCGCAACCGTTGCCACATTGCAGGCGCAAACGGACTGCAAGTTTTGAGCGTGCCACTTAGAAGAAACAGTAAAAATGATTGTGGAGAAAATAGTGAAGGAGATATTCGCTGTGTTAAAAATATAAAAATTGCTCATGATGTGGATTGGCAAAAACAGCATTGGCGTACCTTACAAACAGCTTATGGGTCTGCGCCATTTTGGGACTTTTATGCCCCTGTTTTTGAACGTTTTTTTACTCAAAGATTTGAGTTTTTATTGGATTACAATGTCGAAATTTTAAAAACAGTTTTTAAATTATTGAAAATAGAAAAAACGGTAAAAATTTCATTATCAACAACTTATAACGACGTTTTTACTGAGGGGTCTAATTTTAGGAATACCATTCAACCGAAAATAAAAAATGACTTAACTCCCATTACTTACAGTCAATTGTTTAACGACCGTTATGCTTTTATTCCCGATTTAAGTATTCTTGATTTATTGTTTTGTTGCGGTAATCAAAGTCTTTCAATTTTAAAAAAACAATGACACTCACATTCGCGCTTCAAGCCAGCCAGATTATGCGCCAATTTGGGCTTATTTTAACTTCTTTTTTATTGGCAAAAATAGGTTTGCCCATGAACGATATTGGCGTCTTTGAAACCTTATTATTTATTGGTACAAGTCTTAGTTATTTTTGGATAAATGGTTTAATCCAAAGTATATTGGCTTTTATGCCCAGCGTTCAACAAACCGAAAAGCCCAGCACTTATTTCTCTATTGCCTTGATATTCGTTGCTTTAAGCGTTTTTTTATTTTTAGTTTTAAGACTATTTCCCACATTTATTTTATCAAGTCTAACGGCATCGCTGACAATTCCCTATTTTGATGTATTTAGTCTTTATTTACTCTTCAATTTAGCTCCTTTTTTCCTTGAAGGCTTTTGGGCAGTCGAAAACAGCCCCCTCAGTATATTTGTTTTTTCGGGCATTTCCAACCTTATTTTACCCTTTGCAGTGGCTATTCCATTATGGTTTAATTACTCTTTTGAAGCAAGTTTTTATGGACTTTTAATTCTTGCCTTTATTCGTTTTATTTGGTTTATAATTGTTTTAATTAGTTTACTTAGAAATAATAATGCTCTAATAATTAACTCAATTTACTGGTTAGAAAAGCGCGGCTTCGTCGCGCAAAAAATCTTTTGGCGTGCCGTTGATTTTTTTCAAATAAAATTGGCAAAGCCAATTTTATTTGAAAAAAATCAACGGCACGCCGAAAAAACACTCACCCCGCCGAAGGCGGCGCGTTTTCAAGCAATAATCAGCAGCTTGGATTAATTAATTATTCTCAATTAAATAAATTTGTAAAATTGAGTTTGCCTATACTGGCGTATTCACTTTTAAATGGTTTTGTAATGACTTTTATTTTCTGGATTGTGGGCAATTATTTAGCGGGTAATACGACTGAATTTGCCATATTTAGATTTGGGGCAAGAGAATTTCCGCTTATTGTGGCTCTAACGACGGGTTTATCCAATGCTTTTGTGCCTAAAATTGTGGAGAATTTAGCTCACAATGCCGAATATACTGAGGGGGGTATTTTTTTAGAATTAAAACATAAAACGACGCAATTATTTCATGTTTTATTTCCAATTACCATTGCTCTAATGCTTGTGTCAAAGCCATTATTTCCAATAGTATTTAATCCAAATTTTACGCGAAGTGGCAATATTTTTACTATTTTTTTATTATTATTACTCAGTCGTGCCTTATTTCCGCAAACTATTTTATTGGCATTAAAACAAACAAAAACGCTTTTGTGGGTATCTATTATTGAAACACTGAGCATTGTTTTACTTAGTTATTTGGGTATTTATTGGCTCAATACTGAGGGTGTCGCTTGGGCATTGGTTTTAGGTTTTTTATTGGAAAAAATAGTATTAATAATCATTTTAAAAAAACGTTATTCTATTGATTTAAAAGATTATACACATACTTCACTTTATTGGGTTTATTCTATTCTATTGGTGTTAAGTTATTTAATTCAATTAGTGTAAAAACTTAACCACCATTGTCTGAACTATGATTTATGTGATTTATTTGATTTCTATGACACACACAACCTTAATCTGGTCATATATCACAAAAATCATAGTTCAGACAATGGGTTCTTTGACAAAGGCGGTTAAGTTTTTACAATATTTCCTTGAAATAAATCAAAATCGTGAGTTGGAAAATACGTTCGGGGAACTTTAAAAGCTGTGCATACCCCATATCTTTTTTTAGGTCTTGAATCCGTAGGATTCATACGTTTGTAGATAATTTCATCTAAAATGGTCGTTTATTTCTCGAATCCATAGGATTCGCACGTTTATTGTAGTGCTTTTAACGTGCGAATCCTACGGATTCGAGAACATTTTTACCGTATTCATCTTCTACAAACGTATGAATCCTACGGATTCAAGACCTAAAAAAAGATAAGGGGTATGCACAGCTTTAAAAGTTCCCCGAACGTGGCAACGTGATACAAACGTGATACAAGTAGTTCAATTAGCTTTATTCGCTGCTGCCCTTAGTTTTTCAAATAACGAACAATTGGTTTCACACTCTCCATTTTCATTAATGATGAACACAGTATCATTTTCATCTTTAATATGGAATTTGGTTTCAGCTTCATTCAATTGCACTGAACGGAAATTGCAAGGCACAATTTTGGCATTGAAGCGATTGATTAAGCCCCATTTTCCTTTTCCTTGCGACACAGGAGCAAGACCAAAACGGAAATTACGCACATCTTCATATTCAAATGCAATTTGTGGTTTGCCTTTTTTATTCAAAAAGCCCCATTTTCCTTTATCGTTTTGTGCGGGATAATAAGAGTCATTAAAGCGTTTGATTTCTTGATAAATAGGTTTAGCCAATAATTTCCCTGTTGAATCAATCATGCCCCATTTATTGTTGCTTTCTACGCGCAGATTCCCTAAAATATCAATTGGCGAGATTGAATTGTACGGCACAGATGTAATTAGCTGCAAATTAGTTTTGTGAATCAATAAAAAACTGGAGATATTCTTTGATTCATTGTTTATCACTTTTACAATTATAAATCTATCTACGTGCAGAGAATCGGTTGCTTTATACCGCCATTTCTTTTTTATCGCCTCGTCACTTACAGGCACAACTGTATTGCCATTTCGGTCAATAATTACATCAACAGTACAGCTTCCATTTTTTCCATCACAATCTTCCACACGGGTTTGTGCCACCGCTAAACCATGCTTATTAAAACTGCCAACTGACTCATAATTTGCTTTAATTTGCTCTTTTCCATCGTACTTAATAAACCCACATTTACCATCGGGATAACAAGCTGAGGCTAAACCTAAGTCATTAAAATTACCAATTGATCCATATTTTGGCAAAACAACAACATTCAAATTGGTATCAATCAAACCATATAAATTACCTTCATTGCGCATCGAAGACACACCAAACTCATTAAAATCGCTTATGCTTAGGTAAAATTTGCTCATTTTGTACGTATTAGTGCGCGTATAAGCCAGCCCACGTCTATCCTTAACCGTGGCAATGCCGAATTCGTTGAAATCGCTAATAGATTCATAAGTTGGACTTACTCGAATTGCCCAAGTTGTATCTAATAAACCAACAGTTTTGTTCTGATAAATACGGTAAACACCCGACAAATTAGTAGGTTCTATGTTGTCATAAATAGCATCAAAAATAGTTTTACCATCAAGTCCAATCAAGCCAATTTTCTTCCCATTGCGTACTTTAAAGACTTCTTTGTTGTAAAAAGAATCAATCGCATCGTAATACTGCGATAAACTGACTTTGGTTGTTGCGTAATTATTATCAATCAAAGCCTCTTTGTTGTTCGTCATACGTACCCACGAAATGCCTTGTCTTAAGGCTTTTGCATCTGCCACGTTTTCAAGCGGCTCAGTTTCGTTGCCTTCTGCATCTACTAAAAACCAGTCCACACGTTTGACGAGTGCTTTACCCAAATTGAAAGGTTCTGCGCGTTCGTATTGACAAGTGACGACTTCTTCGCCGCACAAGTTCAAAAAACCATAAACTTGGTCTTTCCGAATTCGGGCAAATCCTTCTCGATAATTTTCAACTTGCCCATAGCGGCTACTGTGTCGAAGTGCCTCAAGGTCAAACGCCATGAGAAGATTGTTGTCCATATCCCGCGTCTGAGCAAAATTCTGTGTCGTTTTATCTACTTGTAAACAACGCGCACTTTTAAGCGTATTCAAACCTGCCAAATAGCGGCTGCGCTCCTTCTGCGTTTCCTTTGTATTAGACGTAATTTTTTCAACTTTTTTTGTTAAAGTCGCATTCATTTTGTCCAAATAAGTACCAAAATCCGACTTTACCGTTTCTTCATCTTTTTTAGTCATATCCACAACAGTTGACAAGGCGAGTGTATCAATTGTAATGGTAAAATCGCGGTAAATATTGAACAGCATTTTAAAACGGCGACGCGCTTCTTCCATAGCGTCGGCGGGTTTTATTGATTTGGCAGTCACGATTAGTTCTTCGGTTGTTTCCGATTTAGGCGTGGCTTTTTCAGTAAGGTTTTGCGCTGTTAAGCCGTCAAAATCAGTACACAAAAGCAGTAAAATAGAGAACAATGTGTAGTAAATTCCGTTTTTCATTTTGTAATGAGCGTTAGAAGTGTAGTTAAATGTAATTACTTTGTCACGCGCTCGCTTCGCTCGCGCGAGAGGGGGAATGTGGTTCATTTTTCGGGCTTTGCCCGAAAACGAACCATACTCTCCTTTTTTGCGAGCGAAGCGAGCGCGTGACTAAGTAATTACGTTGAAATAATGTCTGTGGGGTAAAGATGTGTCAGCGAAATGATAAAAAAGAAGAAAATAGAAAAAAAATGAAAAGAGACAATTACATAGGTTTTAAAAACATAATTATAAATTACAATGTGATTAAAATAACAATTTAGATTCTGCTACTTAACATTTGAAACCATACATACAATCTAAACTGCTGGTTCTCGCGCTCGCTTCGCTCGAGCGAGAGGGGGAATGTGGTTCATTTTTCGGGCTTTGCCCGAAAAATGAACCACCTCTCCTCCTTTTGCGCGAGCGAAGCGAGCGCAAAAGTGCCTTTTAATGCGTATTTTGAATTTATGTATGGTTTCAAAACTTAACAATGGTTCATTAAGAATTAAAGTCTATTTAAGAAAAAGTAGTAATTAATCTAAGTTTTGTGGTATTAAAACGCGGCTTCGTCGCGAGGAAAATCTAATAGGGCGAGCCGTTTTTTTTGTTAAAAATTTGGGTTTCACCCAAATTTTTAACAAAAAAAAACGGCTCGCCCCCAAAAAAACTCCCCGCGCCGCCGAAGGCGGCGCGTTTTGAATGACTAGCACAAAACTTAGATTAATTACCTTTTTTCAAATAAAACAATCTCAATCTCCCCTTTTTTCAAGGACTTAATTGCTTGCCACTTAGTTTTTAGTTCTACTAAATTAGCTTCAGAAAATTCGTTCATCACATTGGAATAAAGAACAAATCTGTTTTTTGTCAAATTATAGGTTGAAAATTGATTTTTTAGGGAGGGGGGAGTCAAATCGGTGGTTTCAAAATCGCGTTGATTTGGAAAAGCCGTACCAATATCTGTGTAATCAATGCCTTGGCTATTAATGTATTCTAACATTTGATTTCGTAAACTATAATAGGGCAGATGCGCCAAAGTTGCGTCCCAACCTGTAGAAATTGGTTGTGGATACACCCAAAAATTGCCCGATGCCAAGCCCAATAAAGCGACCAAAGCAAGGACTAATTGACGTTTATAATGTTTTAAATCTGAAATAATTTTGACGGTCAATAAAATTAAAACAACATAGATAGGCATTAAATAACGGTGCGCCAAAAGTCCTTTGTATATCAGTAGGGTAGGTGTTAAAACAATTAACAAAACAATTAATAAAGCGATTAAAAGCCGTGTTGTGGGCAATGTTTTTTTTATGCTGCACAATCCATAGATACAAATAAACCATAAAAATAGGTGTCCAAAATCAATGAGTCGCCAAATCAGAATTCCCCCATTTTTGACAAATTCTAAGACATTCACGCGCTCAAAAGCAGTCATCCACGGCGAATTTGCATGAAAACCTATCCAACCTTTGTGAACAAAATGATAGATTAAAAAACTTAAAGCCGCTATTCCTCCCAATAAAAAAGGTGAAATTGTCGAAAAAACACCATTTATACTGAGGGGGTGTTTTTTATTGAAAAAAAATTTTTTAAAAAAATAAAAAATAAATAATCCCGCCGCAACCATCATGCCGCGCATACTAATTGTGGATAAGCCTAAAATGGCAAGACTTAATTGACTTGTGAATAATTGCGCTCGCTTCGCTCGCCAAATAAGGGGGAGTGGTTCATCAGAATCAAAAAAGTCACTATTTAAAGCCATTAAAAAAAAGAACAGCAAGACAATATCAGGCGACACCAAAACGGCTTGCCCTGCTACAACGGGACACACTGAAAGCATCAATAAAAACCATAAAGCCCAACCTTCACCCACAATACGTTCGCCTAATTTCCATGCTTGCCAGACAATGCCCAACAGAAATGGAAGTATGGCTAAATGACTGACCACCAATGATTTACCAAACAATTTCCAAACCAAAGCCAAATAATAACCGAAAGTAGGCGGATGTCCAGAATCCATATTGTCAGGTAATAAAAAGGTCGAAAAATCATTATTGTCATAAAAAAAATGTGCATGTTGAGATGCCAACTGCGTGGTATCCCAAAAGAAAAAATTGTCCTTTACCAACCATGTTACACCCCCAGCAAGGGCAAAAAAAGGCAGACAAATAAGGTGTGGGCGTTGCAAAACGCTGACGCCAATTGATATAGCAATACTTCTGAATGAACGCATGTGTGTAGGTGGACAAAATTATTTGGTAATTAATCCGAGTTTTTTGGTATAAAACGCTGAACCTCGCCGCGTAAAAATCTAATCGAGCGAGCCGTTTTTTTTTTGTTTAAAGTTTGGGCAAAGCCCAAATTTTAAACAAAAAAAACGGCTCGCTCCGAAAAAAACTCCCCGCGCCGCCGAAGGCGGCGCGTTTTGAATGACTACCACAAAACTTAGGTTAATGACTTAGTCACGCGAGCGAAGCGCGCGCAAAACATCTGTTTTTAATCAAAAAACGATGTTTTTAGGTTATGCCCACTCCTAACGTTCGGGGAACTTTCAAAGTTCCCCGAACGTGGGGCTATTCCGAAGATTTATCAATGAATTATGTATTATAAAAATTTTCTTTCGTTTCATCTGGGCGCAAAGCTAAAAAAATATGCCTCACTGCGTTCAAACGCAAGAGGCATATTCTACAAACAGCATGGTTTTTGAATACCATGCACTATCGCAAAATTCTAACTTTCTTATTTTTTCTTACCAAATTGATAAGCTAAACCCAATTTAACACTTGCGCCCCCTTGTTTTTGGGCATTTGTACCACCCACTTGTAGTTGATAATTGCCTTCCAATGAAGCAATAATACGTTTGAAAACGATGTAATTTACACCAACTTGCCCAACTGCATAGTGTTTAAGTACCCCCTCACTATCGGTGTCAAGAATGTAAAAATCATGTCCGCGTCCGCGTCCATAATTACCTCTTGTACGTCCTCCACCAATAGACCAGCCTGCGCCAAAATAAGGCTGCAAACGGCGTGATGCAAAAGGCATAGAACGGAATAAAAGCCCTACTTGTCCACCCGAAAAAGTCGTGTCTTGGCTTCTATTGCCTTGAAAATCGAGTAATAATGACGCTTTGTTGGATAAACCGTATTCAAAACGCAAACCTGACGTACTACCCGTTGCACCGCCATTGAATGGCAACAACGCGCCTGTTGTAAAGCCTAATCGCTTAAATGCAGGCTTGAAAACACGTTTAGGATTGCCGTTTGAATCCAATTTGGGCTTAGGCACAACGTAGCCAAAAACAGTAGTTGAATCTGTACTTTGGGCGTTCAGATAATTGGGTGTGACAAATTGTAGGGACATAAAAACGAACGAAAAAAGTAAATGCTTCATGCTCTGAGTTAATTTTTAATTGAATTAAATAATATTAAATAATTGAATTAAATGTCCTTTAAAAATCAGAATTTCAAATCTCAGAATTTTAAATTTTAGAATAGTGAACTTCGATTAAATTACTATACACTTTTTATATCGTATTCTTTTGCTCGCTTCGCCCGCAAAAAAGGGGGGAGAGTGGTTCGTTTTCGGGCAAAGCCCGAAAAACGAACCATTTTCCCTTCTTTTGCGAGCAAAGTGAGCAAAAGTGTGTAGTAGTTTAAACTTCGATACTTGAAATTTGAAAATTCTGAAACTTGAAATCCTAAAAACTACTTCATCTAAACTCAACATGTAAATATCTTTTCTACGGAAATTTGTGCTGATACTATTGATTACATGTGTTTCATTGAAAGCGTTGCCTTGCCTTGAATAATTGTAATTAATCTAAGTTTTGTGGTATTGAAACGTGGCTTCACCACGAGGAAAACCTAATGGAGCGAGCCGTTTTTTTGTTAAAAATTTTGAAACCATATACAAATCTAAAATACGCATTAAAAGACACTTTTGCGCTCGCTTCGCTCGCGAAAAAGGAGGAGAGGTGGTTCATTTTTCGGGCTTTGCCCGAAAAATGAACCACATTTCCCCCTCGCGCGAGCGAAGCGAGGGCGAAAACCAGCAGTTTAGTTTTTATGTATGGTTTCAAATTAAAAATTTGGGCTTTGCCCAAATTTTTAACAAAAAAAGCAACTTGAAACCTTAATTGAGCCAAGTTCTTAATGAACTGTTGTCAGTATTTTTCCGTATTAATTCCGATGAAGGTCGGAACAAGTCCTGTGAAAATCTGTGTACTATACCTCATCTAATTTGTACAACTGCAAATTTTCGATGATTTTAATTAATTTTGCGGCATACTGCGGGTCAGTCGCATAACCTGCTTTTTGCAAACCTTTTGCCCAATTGACGTAATCCACTTTGCTCAAATACTGCAAACTTTTGTAGTGGTCGCGCATAAGCAGCAAGCTATGGTCGCGGTAACTTTCCCAAGCCGTATCGTATTTTTTGAACTTATCGGTCGGTGAATCGTCTTTCATAACAACGTGTGGCACACGTGCATTGAAAGTTTTTACGCCAAAATGATTGTTTGCAGCACGAGTCAAGCGGCTTTCACCTGCATCACTTTCCAACAAACCTTGCGCCAGCGTAATGCTGACAGGAATACCGAATTTTTGTTTTTCGGTCTTGGCAATCGTCACAAAACGGCGCACGTAGTCCCAGCATTTATCGCGTTTCGATTTCACAACCGCCGCTTCTGCTCGCTCTGGCGCGACAAAAATAGACACATTGTCAAAAAGATTCGCGTCATTGCCACCTTTAGCGTAGGCACTTTTGACGGGTTGATTGGGACGTTGGGGCAGCACCTCAACGACTCCCTCAGTAGGGTCATTGTTGTTGCTGTTCGTCAATGCACCACCGATGAACGCCGCTTCGTTATCGTAGTTTTGTTTTTTTTGTTTGATGTTTTTTGTTTGTCCCTCTACCTTATCCGATACCAATTCCGCCGTAGGTGTTGTGCCTACTTGCGCAAATGAAATCGAAATAGTTTGACTTTTAATTAAAACCAAATAAATGAATAAAACAAAAATGAGTAGATTTAGCCAGTTTTTCTTCACGAAACTAACGATTAAATACTTGATTCTGATTAAATCAATAACAATTATGCCGCTTGGTGCGGGTGTATCAATGGCAACGCGATTGATTTGACCAATTTGGACAGAGTTTGTTTTTGTTGACATGGCGGTGTATTTTTAAATTTGTACCTTACAATTATAAGGCAAATTTAAAACAAAAAGTTTAATAAAAGCAAATTTTTTCATAATTATTTTTGTTTTAAATTTTTTGAAACCATACATAAATTCAAAATACGCATTAAAAGTCACTTTTGCGCTCGCTTCGCTCGCGCAAAAGTAGGAAAGTGGTTCATTTTTCGGGCTTTGCCCGAAAAATGGACCGCCCTCTCCTACTTTTGCGCGAGCGAAGCGAGCGCGAGCAATTCAGACAGTTTAGATTTTATGTATGGTTTCAAATTAAATTTTTAAGCGTGCAAAAACACTACGAAACATTTACCACATCTATTTTTTTAATAGCTTTGCATTTAAGAAAGATTTCAAATTTAAGATTTCAGATTTCAAAATGCAGTAAATGGATTTTCTTAATCCCTTAATCCATTGCTCGCTTCGCTTGCAAAAGCAGGAGATTGGTTCATTTTTCGGGCTTGCCCGAAAAATGAACCACAACTCCTTCCTTGTGCGAGCGAAGCGAGCGCGTGAATAAGTATTTGAGAGGTGGGCATAACCTAAAAGCGATATTTTGCACTTTACGCTCGCTTCGCTCGCGTAAAGGAGGGGAATGTGGTTCAATTTTCGGCGAAGCCGAAAATTGAACCACAACTCCTCCCTTTTACGCGAGCGAAGCGAGCGTAAAAGGTGTTAAAACCATAGTTTTTTGTCAAAAAACGTTGAATTTAGGTTATGCCCACCTCTCAATAAGTATTTATAAAAAATAATTGTCAATGAAAAATATCTTTTTTTTATGTTTTTTATGCCTTTATACTGAGGGGGGGCTATTGGCTCAAAAACAACCTACTGTTTTTGAAAAAGATTTTGCGGTGGACACTACCGCCATAAATAGCCTCACGGAAGAAGGCGAAGAAACAGCTATTGAGGACACACGCCCGCGCGTGAGTCCTTATAAAGAAGCCCAAGAAAAATACAGCCAAGAAAATATAAACCAAAGAGACATTGATGCCGAAAAATGGCGAAAAGCAACGGCGGGCATTGATTACAGCGAGGATAAAATAGAAAAAAGAACCGCGAGGCAGCACCACAATAGCGCTACAATGGCTTTGGCGGGTCTTTTTTTAGCGTTGTTAAAATGGTTTTTCATTATTGGCGGTATTGCTTTGGTGGCTTTCTTGCTATATCGATTTATCACTGGTGGCAATGTTTTCGGCACTAAGAGCCGTAAAATTGCCATAAATTCAGAAGAAATTGACCTTGATAAGATTGAGGAAAATCTTGAAAAGATAGAACTTGACCCCATTATTCAAAAGGCAATAGCAGCGAAAAATTTTCCATTAACCATTCGTTTGTATTATTTGGCTATTTTGAAGGAACTGACTTTGGCGGGCGCAATTATTTGGAAAAAAGACAAAACAAATCGGATTTATGCCCAAGAAATGCAACCACACCCATTGATAGAAAAATTTAGACAAGTAACCGCGATATTTGAGCGCGTGTGGTATGGTGATACGCCATTGACTGAAACGGGATTTGAGCAGGTCAGACAACCATTTATTAGTTTATTGAACAACACACGTGAACTCTCCAACCCCAAAGGGAGAGTTTAAATTGATAAAAAAAACAAGTTTTGTGGTATGAAAACGCGGAACCTCGCCGCGTAAAAATTCTAATGGAGTGAGGCCATTTTTTTTTTGTAAATTTGGGCGAAGCCCAAATTTTCAACAAAAAAATGGCTCACTCCCAAAAAACTCCCCGTGCCGCCGAAAGCGGCGCGTTTTGAGTGAGTACCAGAAAACTTAGATTAAAAACTAAAAATACTCAACGGAGTTGCTTGCGAGTACCGCTTTGCGCGCAAAAACGGAAAAAGTGGTATTCGTCTTTTACAGATATACCCGTTTAGTTCAAATAAACCGCCCAGTCTTCTACTTCTTTAATCTGTACATCAATATTTTCTTTTAAGGTCGTTGCCAAAGACAAGCCGACATAATCGGGTTGAATCGGGAAAGATTTGTGTTTTCTATCCACCAAAACTGCTACTTCTACTTTTTTGGGCATGGCATCTAAAAATGGGCGAATGGCATAAAAAAACGTTCTACCTGTGTTTGCCACATCATCAATCAAAATAACGACTTTGTTATTGATATCGTTGAGGGGCATATCTACGAAAACAGAGCCTTCAAGCGGTTTTGCAGGATTGATGTGTAACTGGGTGAGTGTTACTTTGGTGGTGGTTCTGCCTTCAAATTCTTTGCCTAAGAGTGACGCCATTGCCAAGCCATTTCGGTTGATACCCACCAAAATAATTTCTTTTTCGCCGAAATTGCGCTCCAATATCTCCACCGTCAATCGTTGGATTTTACGGAGAATTTGTTGTTTATCGAGTATTTTCATTTTTATTTATTGCCGATATTTCATTTGTAAACCCTGTATAACATTTCGCAAAAACTGGTCTTTACACACCCGATATTGGTTTTGGTCGGGGTGTCTAAAAAAAGCACTTATTTCGTGCTTGCTTTTTTCGTCTGTGAAGTCAAAAGCGTAACGAAGTCGGCGCAATACATCGTTGTTTGTCATTTTTTTTATGATTTTTAGTTAAAATACTGAGGGGTCTCTTTCCAACGAAAGTGACCCCTCAGTATTTTAATCTAAAATAATTTTATGCCATTACTGCTGAGTCTTCATACAACGGGAAACGCGACATGAACTCATTGACTTCTCCTTTGATGATAGACGGTACTTCTATATCATTAATATTGCTAATAATGACATCAATCCATTCTACAACTTGAACGCAATCGGCTTCATTGAAACCCCGTGTTGTAACAGCAGGTGTACCAACACGAATACCCGACGTAATCATCGGCGATTGTGTATCGAATGGTACGGCGTTTTTGTTCAACGTAATATCTGCCAATTCCAATGTTTCTTGAATTTGCTTGCCCGTTACGTTTTTATTGCGTAAATCAATGAGCATCAAGTGGTTTTCTGTGCCACCAGAAATAATATTGTACCCTTTTGCCACAAATGCCTTTGCCATAGCTTGCGCATTTTTGATAACTTGCTTGCCGTAGGTCTTAAATTCGGGTTGTAAAGACTCGCCGAAAGCAATCGCTTTTGCCGCAATAACGTGTTCCAAAGGACCGCCTTGCATACCAGGAAAAACGCCAGAATCTAAGATACCCGCCATTTTCAACAAATTGCCTTTTGCCGTTTTACGACCAAATGGATTTTCAAAATTTTTACCCATCATAATAATCCCACCGCGTGGACCACGAAGGGTTTTGTGCGTTGTTGAGGTCACAATATGGCAATGATACATCGGATTGTTCAACAAACCCGCCGCAATCAAACCCGCAGGGTGCGCAATATCCGCCAACAAAAGTGCGCCCACTTTGTCCGCAATTTCCCGAAAACGAGCGTAATCCCAATCTCTTGCATACGCCGAAGCACCGCAAACGATGAGTTTTGGCTTCTCCAACAAAGCTGTTGCTTCTACTTTGTCCATGTCAATCAAACCTGTTTCTTCTTCCACGCCGTAGAAAGTCGCCCGAAAATGCTTACCCGAAAAATTGACGGGCGAACCATGTGACAAGTGACCACCATGCGCCAAATTGAAGCCTAAAACTGTATCGCCCGGCTTCAAACAGGCGAGAAAAACCGCCGCATTTGCCTGTGCACCAGAGTGTGGCTGCACATTGGCATATTCTGCACCGAACAATTCTTTCAAACGGTCAATTGCCAATTGCTCGATTTCGTCCACCACATCGCAGCCACCATAATACCGCTTGCCGGGATAGCCTTCAGCGTACTTATTGGTGAGGCAGCTGCCCATCGCTTCGATAACGGCAGCACTCGTGAAATTTTCGGAAGCAATAAGTTCGATGCCTTTACGTTGGCGGTCAAGTTCGCGAGCAATAAGATTAGAAACAATTGAATCTCTTTTCATGTTGAACATTTTGTGATGATAATTGAGTGATTGTCTGAAAATTGAGAGCGCAAAAGTACGGGTTAATTGGCATAACTTCAGCGAAATTTTTCAAAAAAAATCTTCCTTTAATTTCAACTTTTTAAAACCCAAAAAGAGCCTTCATTTTATCAAAAATAGCCGTATTTTCGTAAATACCACCAAACATTTCCGAACCCGGTCCGAAGGCATAAACTGGAATCAATGAACCTGTATGATAGCGTGATTTTGTTTTTTCGTCATAAGGCGCACCAAAACCACCCAAAACTTTACCGAATTGTGTACCTTTCAAAATGGTAAAACCGCCTGTTTCGTGGTCAGCCGTTACGATGACGAGGGTGTTGCCGTCGCGTTTTGCAAAATCTAAGACTTTACCAATCGCTTTGTCAAAATCCAACATTTCACCGATGATGTAATCGGTATCGCCCGCATGACCACCCCAATCTATTTGAGAGCCTTCAATCATGGCAAAAAAGCCTTTATCAGACCGTTTTTTCAAGAAATCGCACGCTTTTTCAGAGGCTAAGGGCAGGTAAGTTCTGCCTTGCGTTGCCATGAGGGGCTGCATATTGGCAGTTAAAAAACCAACATTTTTGCTTATTGGCAATGTTAAAGTATCGAGGTCGGCTTGTGTCCAATCATTGATGTAATACCCTTTTTTTGTCAACTCCGTCAACAAATTGCGTCCGTCTTTGCGGTTATCAAAAGATTGTTTTCCGCCACCGATAAACAAATCAATGTCCGTTTTCAAAAAATCGAGGGCAATGTCTTCATACAAAGTTCGGCTTTTAACATGGGCAATAAACGACGCAGGTGTAGCATGTTGAATATTGGAGGTGGCAACCAAACCCGTTGCCAGTCCACGGCGTTCTGCCATTTCTAAAATAGTAGTACGGGGCAAGGAATCTACCCCAACACCAATTGCCGCATTGTAGGTCTTCACACCACAAGCAAACGAGGTTGCTCCCGCCGCGGAGTCTGTTATTAGACCATCTTCGGGATCATCTGGATAGTTTTTGTGCAAACCAATTGTCGTGAATTGCTCAAGATTTAAGCGGTTTTTGTTGGCGTACAAACCACCCGTCACTTGTGCCAAACCCATGCCATCACCCACCATTAAAATAATATTTTTAGGTCGTTTGGGTGTTGGAGAACGTGTTATTTCGCCATTTGTGAGCGATTTTCTCGCTATATACTGAGGGGGTGTACATGCTGCAATGAGCATAAAAACCAAGCACGAAAGTAAGGATTTTGTCATTAAAAAAGATTTAAGATGTTGAACGTACTATTTACACATTAGACACTGATTGACTGATTTTCACTGATTAGGAATGCGAAATAAATAAAAGCAAATTTTTGCTGGCTCTTTCTCGCTTCGCTCGAAAATCGCCCTCAGCGAGCGTGCTTTAAATCTAAAAAATCTTCGATTTGTTTTTTGATTAAAAACAGATGTTTTGCGCTCGCTTCGCTCGCGCAAAAGGGAGGAGACGTGGTTCGTTTTTCGGCGAAGCCGAAAAACGAACCACATTCCCCTCCCTCGCGCGAGCGAAGCGAGCGCGAGATGCAAAAAACGCTTTTAGGTTATGCCCATCCCTCAGCTAAATAGTTACGATTTTTTATAAAAAAGATTAAGAAATCAGTAAAAATCAGTCCAATCAGTCCAATCAGTAGAGACGTAATACATTACTTCTGTACGTGCTACTGCGGCAAAACTAAAGTAAAATTCTCTATTGGCAGTGTTCTTACCTTGCCATTAATTTTAAATTTTAATAAACCTTCGCCTTTAAGCGTTAATTTTGACGTAGTTACAGATTCATCGCGTTCTGCACGTAGATAGCCTATTTTGTCGGCAGTCAATTTTGCTTTTTTGGCTCCCTCAGTAAAAACGGGCGTCAATGTTATTGTTTGACCATCATCTGCCTTGACCGTCAAACTAATAATTTCAACTGTACACGCACGCTTGGCTTTTAATTCCAAACTATAATAATCTCTGCCTTGTGGCATAGGCATGTGATTACCGTTCTCATCACGTGGTATAATACCCCGATGCCCGGTATTGCCTTTCTGTGTCCCGACTATTTCAATTTGAGCCGTACAAGCAGTGGTTGCAAAAATGAGCAATGCGAGAAGATAAAAAGATTTGAATTTCATTTTGAATGAGTTTGAAAATTATAAATAATTACAAATTTCAGGTACAAGTACAAGAAATAAAAAAAAACATATAAAATCTAACCTTATAAGATAAAAAAAATGAAAAAATATTGTTTTATTGAATAATTATCGCAAAAATACCAAACTTTGTCCAGTCCAAGATGGAAACGATAAATTTTCGGTAATTATTTAGCTATATGTCTTGTCTATTGCTCGCACAACGACGAGAGAAGAGGTGGTTCATTTTTCGGCGAAGCCGAAAAATGAACCACATTTCCCTCTTTTGCGAGCGAAGCGAGCAATAGGCTGAGTAATTACAATTTTCGTTACATAATCTAAGTTTTGTGGTTGTAGAGACAAGTCATGCCTTGTCTCTACTGAAAACGCGCCGCCTTCGGCGGCGCGGGGGATTTTTCGGGGCAGCCGTTTCTTTTGTTTAAAATTTTGGCTTCCCCAAATTTTAAACAAAAAAAACGGCTTGCCCCATTGGAGTTCTCTCGCGGCGAAGCCGCGTTTTAATACGACAAAACTTAGGTTACATAAATTTTTTTTTAACATTTTAAAAGTTTCAACATCAATCTTACCATGATAAAAAACGTATGGTTTGTAATTTTTATTTTAACTTCATGGATTACAAACGCCCAAAAAATTACTATTCAATTTAGTTCAAGCCCTACAAGTACCCCCTCAGTATCCGTCGCAAAATTGCGATACGATAAGCCGTTTGCATACAGTTTCACTTTCGATGATGCTACCGATGATGCTTACAAACTCGCTCTACCACTGTTTAAAAGTGGTTGGTTAAGTCAAATTAACCAGTATGCTTCGGGCTATTTTTATACCGATGGCTGTGGCAATGACATTCCGTTTCGGGCAGGCATTGCTTGGAATTCTGTTAATAGATTTGGTGAAGATACGCACCTAAATAATAATAGCGGGGAATTGACTTGGACACAACTCGACTCTCTGTACAAAGCTGATTGGGACATTATGAACCACAGCTATGCTCACCGCGCACGGTGGGAAGGTACGATGACAGAGGCGGACTATGATTTTCAAATCAATCAAAACCGTATTGCTGTCCGTCAAAAAACGGAGAAAAGTATTGAAATGCCCCTTTTTGTTGTGCCTTCTGGTGATTTTATGTATCAAGACCGTGCTTTCATTGCTGGACACAAAGCCGTTTTTGACCAAAACTTTCCGAATGGAGGCGTTAGTTACGAAGGTGTCGAGGTGGGCAATGTGCCTAATTTGAATAATTTTAAAATGTTTCGTTGGGATTTACAGCAAATTATTACGGGCTTACTGCCTTCTAAAGTCCACAATATTGCTGCTACCGCACAGGGAAATAATCAGGCGATTTGGTGGACTGAATTCAGTCATCGCATTGACTATTTTACAGATACGACTTCTTTCAATTACTACAAATTTAAAGATTATATGACCAATCTTGCCCAAAAATATGGCAAAGATGGAACGGATAAAATGTGGTTCGCCCCGCTTCAAACGGTTTTTGAATACCTACAAATGCGTCAACATGTGCAGTTCACAAGTAGAATTGTGAACAATACACAATTAGAAATTGACTTTGATTTATCCAGCGTACCCACTTGGTTGCGGCGCAAAACCTTGACTTTAGTTATCAATTCTGATGTCAATTTTAACAATGTCAGCACACCACTTGGGGTAACGACAAGCTTCAAAGGAATAGGCACACGCAAAATTATAAATCTCGATTTTACGGGTTCTGCCAGTGTTGTTCCCGTAGAATTGGTCAACTTTTCGGCTAAACAGGGCGAAAACGGCACGATTCAATTGAATTGGCAAACAGCTTCTGAAATCAATTTCAAGCAGTTTGAAGTAGAAAAAAGCAGCAATGGAAAAGATTTTATAAACATCGGCATTGTCAAAGCCAAAGGCTATACTGGCGTATCACAATACGTTTTTACCGATTTGAATTTTAAAGAAAAGGCATATTACCGCTTGCACCAAATAGACAATGATGGCAAAACGGCTTATTCAAAAACCATCGCTGTCGCCCCAAATTCAGTCCGTCCGAATGTAAAAATCACCCCCTCAGTATCCGACGAGATTTGGACAGTCGAAACTGATGCCGAAGACCTACGCCGTGCGCAAATTGAGGTTTTTGACGCCCATGGAAAACTTATGATTTCACAAAAAGGCACGGAAAAAAACATAAAAACACACCGCTTAGTTAGAGGTGTGTATTTTGTGAAAGTAACAATTGGTGGACAGTTTTGGGTTCGGAAAATGGTGAAATGGGAGTGATGAGTTATGAGTTATGACTCATAACTCATTAATGGCGCGTCTTTTTGCCATATCTTCTTTCATGGTGCGCCATTTTGACCCTAAAATCTTGTTCATGCTTTTGTCCACGACAAAATGTTTGGCGATTTGGTACGCACCTTTTACCCGCCGCGCATAACTTTCATTAGCGCGTAAAGCGATAGAATAGCCGCCGTCCACGTACTCTATGTAATGCCAAAATCCTGTTGGAATAAACACCGTTTCGCCCGGATTTAAGATAGTTTCCCAGCCTTTTACCTGTGCCAAAGCGGGATATTTTTCATAATCAGGCTCATTGATGTTCACATAACTCGCTACCGTGTAGGGGTGATGATACAACCGTTTTGAGTCTTCATGTGAAAACAAAACGACACGCTTGCGTCCATGCAATTGGTTCAAAAAAACATGACTAAGGTCAAGGTCAAAGTGCATAGGCGTTATTGAACTTTCTCCGCCAAAAAACATATAAGGAAAATCTTTTAGAAAGCCGTCCATAATTGTAGGCAAGCTAAAATCATTGACCATTTCGGGTGCTTGTCGAAAGATATTCCATAAAAAAATACGGTAGGGTGTCTTACCACGCTCCATAATCGTCAAATATTCACCAAAACTCATATACAGTTCGGGTTCCATATAGCCTTTTCCTGGTTTTGAATAATTAGGCGTCACAATTGGCACGCTAAAATGCCCATATTTTTTCTTTAAATTCTCTATTGTCCACTCCGATTTTGCCGCCCAATTGTCCATCAAATCAGTAAATACAACGGGTTTTAACGGGTCTAAATGTTCTTTTAAAAAAGTATCGCGGGTCAGTCCGCCTTTTTTTTCTATTGGTTGTAGTGTTAGCATATTAATTTAATGCTTTTAATTTTGAAAGAAACTTGGTTTTCGCTGAAAATTTTCTGAGAAAAAAAAATTATGTAGTTTATCAAAATTGACAATAAAAAACAGCTTTGAAACGCCACATAAAATTTAAGAACCCTTTTCGCACTCGCTTCGCTCATGCGAGAGGGGGGAATGTGGTTCATTTTTCGGGCAAAGCCCGAAAAATGAACCACCTCTCCTCCTTTTGCGCGAGCGAAGCGCGCGCAAAATCGAATTTTAATGGGTTTAAAAATTTTATGCGATAGTTAAACAGCATTTTTTCGCTATTTTGTAGCTAAAAATAGGGTTTATCAATTTTTTTTCTCGAATAATTTTCAGCGAAAACCAAGTTATTATAAAAAAAGAGTAATTACTTAGTCACGCGCTCGCTTCGCTCGCACGAGGGAGAAGAGGTGGTTCGTTTTTCGGGCTTTGCCCGAAAAACGAACCACGTTCCCCTTTTTTTCGAGCGAAGCGAGCTATGGGCTAAGTAGTTACAAGAAAGAGATAAAGTCGCTTACTACTTGACATGAGATATTTACTGGCTCTTTTTCGCTTCGCTCAAAAATCGCCCTAAGCGTTTTTTTTAGACCGACGTTGTTTTTTGAGTGAAAAATTTTCAATTTTTCACTCAAAAAACAACGTCGGTCTGATAGATTTAACGCCGTTTTGAAACCATACATAAAATCTAAACTGCTGGTTCTCGCGCTCGCTTCGCTCGCGCGAGGGGAGAAATGTGGTTCATTTTTCGGGCAAAGCCCGAAAAATGAACCACCTCTCCTCCTTTTGCGCGAGCGAAGCGAGCGCAAAAGTGCCTTTTAATGCGTATTTTGAATTTATGTATGGTTTCAAAAACGCCATGTCCAGTAGTATGATAAAGTCGTTCAAAAGTGAACGTTCGTCGGTAAAGAAAAAATAAAAAAAGCACTTCGGTTGAAATAAATGATGCTTCATCGCTTAGTTCAGGCAGTTCAGCGATTCTGATTTGCTTTCGGCTCTTTATCACCTGTACATTTGTATCAGAATTAAAGACGTAAAGAAATAAAATGGTTACATTTTATACTTTTAAAACGTTGGCTCTGTGACAATTTTAGCGGTAACTCACGTTCGGGGAACTTTAAAAGTTCCCCGAACGTCGGTCTGATAGATTTAGCGCCATGTCCAGTAGTATGACAATTTTCATGACCCACAACTTTTACGAAAGTACCTATCTTAAAGATTTCCGTCCTGTAAATTTCTCAAATAAGCTCAACAATTGGTCAAATTCAATTAAAAAACCATCGTGTCCAAATTTTGAATTGATGACTTCAAAACGAGATTTGGGAATATACGCCGCCAAAGCAGCTTGTTCTTCAATCGGAAAAAGTATATCTGACTGAATCCCAACGATTAATGTATCTGCCTTTATTTGTTCCAATGCTTTTGTCAAACCGCCCCGATTACGCCCTACGTTATGCGAATCCATTGTTTTAGACACCGACAAATAACTCAAGGCATTGAACCGCGTGCGCAATTTCTGACCTTGATACCGTTGATAAGACTGTACTTTAAATGTATCAATAAAATCATTATCGTCCAATTGCGCGATATTGTAGCCCTCATAACTCCGATAGCTCAACATACCAATCGCTCTTGCCGCTTCCATGCCCTTTGCTCCTACCGATTGTAGAATCTTTAAATCGGTGATTGTTGCTACATTTTCCGCCGATACTGAGGGGTCTGCTTCAATTGCCATACGTTGCGTTTCGTTGAGGGCGATTGCCCAGGGCATCATTTTCGGACCACAAGCGATGACCGCAATTTGCTCAAAAAAATATGGCTCTTGAATTGCCCATTCCAAAGCCTGTTGTCCACCCATTGAGCCACCAACACACAATTTAATACGTTGAATACCAAGATATTGCGCCAATAAATGATGTGCTTTTGCCACGTCTCTAACTGTAATAACAGGGAAATTATACCCATAAAAACGCTCTGTTCGCGGGTCAATACTGAGGGGGGAGGTCGAGCCGTAATGCGAACCAATTATATTGGCACATACAATAAAATCTTCGTCTGGATTAAAAAATTTACCTTGTCCAATCAATCCCGCCCACCAGTCAGCAGCATCTGAACTACCCGTTAAAGCATGGCATACCCAAATCACATTCGACCCGTCGGCGTTCATTGTGCCGTAGGTGTGGTACGCAATGTCTAATTCGGGCAGTATTTCACCACATTCAAGCGCGAAAGGTGATTGTATATTTAGAATATTCATACTGTGCAAGGTCTTCGGGTTGTCTGCCGCTTTTTTCTTGTTTATCGTATTTGTTTTTGAACCCATGTCTTGTTTTTTTAAAGCCTCTTTCCTAAAATCTTCAAACTTCTTTCAACGCCGTCTAAAACCGCAATATTTTTCAAATTTGCCCATTCTTCAAACCCTAATTTTAAAAATAATTCTATACTTGGCGCGTTGTGAGCGAAAATAAAACCTAAAATCGTTGTGATACCGTAATTATTTGCTTGGCTCATGGCATATTGCAAAACACGTTTTCCGTAGCCTTGCCCTCGTTTTTCGGGGTCAAGATAAATGCTGATTTCAGCCGTTGCGTCGTAGGCAGGTCTGCCGTAAAAAGATTGAAAACTGACCCAACCGATGAGTTCATTTTCTTCATTCTCTTCGTTTTCGACCATCCACAAAGGGCGTTTGTCGGGCGTGTGTTCGTAAAACCAGCGCGTTCTATCACTCGTTTTTATCGGCTCTACATCGGCTGTAACCATACGTCCTGCGATTGTAGTATTGTAGATTTCGACAATTTTTTCTAAGTCCTGTATTGTTGCGTCTCTGAATTTAAGCATCAAGAAGATTTCAAATTTAAGATTTCAAAGTACAATAGATTGATTCCTTGTAAGTAGTCAAACCCAAATAAACGCTACTTTTCAACACCCGCCTTTGCGCTCGCTTCGCTCGCGCAAAGGGAGGAGAGGTGGTTCATTTTTTGGGCTTTGCCCGAAAAATGAACAACCTTCTCCTCATTTTGCGCGAGCGAAGCGAGCGCAAAAGTGCCTTTTAATGCGTATTTTGAATTTATGTATGGTTTCAAAACGTGTAAAATAAATTTATCTAAGACTTATTTTCCATATTTTATTTGGCGTATCTACACACCAAACACTATAAACTAAAAACTACCGAACTATTGATTGAGTAAAGGAAGTGAAAACGATAACTCGATAGCACGCCCTGTTGGGTCGGCATAAAGGATAGGAAAATGTCTGTTTTAAATTTGAGACAGTCTTAATCGTTTTTATAATTCCAATGCCGATTTATTCGGTAATGGCAGGTGTTGGCACCTTGCTTTTAGTAGGTTGCCCGAGTTTTACAGAGCCTGTTCTCTCCACTCGTCTGTATAAAAACAATTCTTGATGCGAGAAGCCGCGTAGAATTGAATTACAATGCAAGGGTACGACGGTAATTTGTTTTACACAATAATTTTCTTGTATTTTTTATAAATAATCTGTTTTCTACACACAAAAAGCCATCTCGATGTTTATCGAGACGGCTTTTTTAGTAGTTAAACCCTGCAAGGGTTTAAAACCCTTGCAGGGTTGTAATCACCTCACCTCACCTTACTGCACAACAATCCGCTTATTCAACACACCTTTTTCTGATTTAATAGCGAGGATATACGTCCCATTTGTCAAATCCGATACCACAAGGTTTTGCGTAGAATACCCCACCGTAAACCGCCGTTTTTCCGATTTGATGACTTGTCCTGTCATATTTACCAGCTTAACAGTTGCGTCAAAAGCAGTTTCACTGTTCATTTGAAGCACCAAATCTTGCGTTTTACTGAGGGGGTTTGGCGAAGCTGTAAATTGCGTCACACCTTCAATAGTCTGAACCGCATTAAGCGTTCCAGTGGTAAAACTCCCCGATGCAGTGTTGGCGCAGTTATTAAATGGCACAACTGCCCGCACTCTCCAATAGTATTTCGTCCCCGCTATCATATAACCCCCTGTATTCAAAGTGTTGACATTCAAATTGGAAGTCGTTGTATAAAAGGCTTTTGTCTGCGCAAAACTTGTAAACCTACTCACTTCTACATTATAGCCCAAAGCACCCGGCACATCACTCCAATCTAAAGGAACATTGTTGGAGAAAGCTGTTGTGGCATTTGCCGCAGGTGTAATCAATGTCGGCAAAGCGGCTGTCAAAGGTGGCGTTATATTGCCAGCCCGTAAATAAGCGCGTTTTGCATGGTTTAAATAATTGTTATTAATAGCGGCTTTTTGTTCAGCCGAAAATTTGACCGTACAACTCGCCCCAAAATAACTCATTAAATTAGTTTCATCGGGATTAACTGCCACACAATCGGGGTCTTTAGCGATACCTGCCCAAGTACAACCTCTCGTGCTTTGGCTAAAACCAAAATTATAGTCTTCTGGCGTATCACAAAAACCATCACCCGCAAAATCACAATTTTTGCTCGTTCCACTACGCGCTACTTTTTCTACTGTCACCACCCGACCATTGTAATTGAGCGAAAGTGGGGCGCAAGGGGCAGTACTTGTGCCTTCAAATGGACCCGCTTCTTCCCAACCATAAAAAGTATGCGGCAAAGAAAACATGTGACCCGCTTCATGCGCAATGGTTGACGCACCAGCCTTACTTACTTGGCTATTGGCGCATACAATCCAGTCATTTGAATACTCAGCATCTAAATTTGTTGAACGATTGGAGTAATAAGCCAAAATAACTGTTCCTGGGGGTTCTGTCCCGTTGCCACAATTATTGACGAGATACACGTTCATGGCATCTGTTTTCTTTGTTGTAATCATTCGATTCGTACCCGCAAAAGATTGAGGTCCGTTGTAAAGCGCGTCGAGGTCAATTTTGCTAAAACCTTTGATGTAAAATCGCAATTCTAAACCATTAGAACTGAACAATCTATTCCATTCGCACAACATGTCGGCAACATTGGCTTCGGTTGTCCGCCCTACGCCATTGGAAGCCGCCACCATGTGAAACCAAACGGGAATGTAAGCAATGGCACGCGGCGTCACCGAATGAGGATAACGATTGCGGAGTTCAACCATATCTCTGAACCCAATTTGCTGGGCGTCCATTGATGTGCCGCAACTGTGGCGTGAAGCGTGTGCCGAAATATCTTGGGCAAAAATACTGAGGGGGCTTGTGAACAACCCTAACAGGATAAGAATCAATACTTTTTTCATGAACTTGGTTTAAAAATTAAAATTATTGTACGCTATTGCTCGTTTCGCTCGCAGGAAAGAGAAAGAGTGGTTCATTTTTCGGGCAAAGCCCGAAAAATGAACCACATCCCCTTTTTTGCGAGCGAAGCGAGCAATAGCGTACAGAGATTCTGACATCTAAAATGTTTCGTAAAGATAAAGCGAGTTTTTAACTTTAACAATGGAAACGAAAAAATTACCAAATTCTGTCTTTAGGCGATTTCAAATTTCAGATTCCAAATTTCAAAGTACAATATTTTAATTTCCAATATTTTCAAAAATTAAATTGGCTACTTTATTTATTTTACATTCCTTTTGCTCTGGATATAAAATTTTTAGACGATGCAATAGCAAAAAGTTACCCCCTCAGTAGTACGTTTTATATATTTTTAGAATTAAAATTGAGTAATTACTTGAGGGATGGGCATAACCTAAAAGCGTTTTTTGCAGCTCGCGCGCGCTTCGCTCGCGCGAGGGAGGAGAATGTGGTTCGTTTTTCGGCGAAGCCGAAAAACGAACCACGTCTCCTCCCTTTTGCGCGCGCGAAGCGCGCGCAAAACATCTGTTTTTAATCAAAAAACGATGTTTTTAGCTTATGCCCACTCCTCAGTAGTTACTTAGTCACGCGCTCGCTTCGCTCGCGCGAGGGACGAGAGGTGGTTCATTTTTCGGGCTTTGCCCGAAAAATGAACCACCTCTCGTCCTTTTGCGCGAGCGAAGCGCGCGCAAAAGTGCCTTTTAATGCGTATTTTGAATTTATGTATGGTTTCAAAATTAGATTTTCTAAAAAAAAAGGCTGCCTCTTATGAGACAGCCTTTTTAGGGATTGAAAACAAAAAAACAAATTATTGTTTAATTTTTGATTGAATTTCGGCAGATATAACCTGCTGATTTTTGTGAGCAAACCGCCTTGCATTGTCAAAGTCAATACCTCCTTTAGTGAGTGTTTCTGTGTAAATAAGCTCTTTAACAAAACTACGGCTAAAATTGGGTGTAATGTCACGCTCAAAAGTTTGTCCAGTTTCGATAAAGGTAATGAGGTAATAACCCATTCTTTTACCCGTTGCTACTTGCACGTAAACGGGTTTGATGCTTACTAATGCTGTTCCTTCGGGGCGCGAAATGGTGTAGGAAACGGGCAATGTGTTGCTACTTTTTACCAACGCCAATGCCTTACCATCTGCTAAAACGGTATCTTTGTGAAATTTGACGATGGCATTTGATGTCTGGGCGGTACAGGGTGCTATGGCTACGATAGCGAGGATAAATAAAAAAATGAACTTTGGCATGATGAGTGGTTATGATTTTGTTTGTAAAGTTTTAGAGAAAGTAGATTTACAATGATTGGACAAAGCTACAATAAAAATGCAATCGAATAAATAAAATTATTTTTTTTATACTAAAAAAAATAATTTTTTAAAGGTACGTTAAGATTATTATTTTTACATTTAGTTAACATTATCAAATGTTAATACATTATAAAATTTTAAATACTTTTGTTTTTTGTAACAAAAAAACGCACCTCAGAAAATATGAAATCTCTTCTACTTATTCGCCTGGCTGATAGGTGCGTTCTGCATTTTTTTCAATATCTTCTTTGTAAAATAGGACTTCCTTAAACTTTCCTTTGGTGTACATGGTCAGTTGGTCGTTGAAATGTTTTGAATCGGGGTTATTATTTTCACCACCCGCCAGTTGCCATTCGGTTGAGGCAATTGAGCCATCTATAAGTTGTGACCAATTCAGTTTTTTATCTCTAATCGGTACAAAATTGCCGTGCCAAAAGGCAATATTTCCTTTATTATCGGCAAAAACGGTGCTATTTGAGGTGTTTTCTTTCAAATCCATCAAGGTTTTATAGTCTTCAAATCCTTTAGCTTTTGTCCGTTTCCAACTCTGAATTAAGCTATTCATTGACCGATTGTGGGATTTCAAGCTGACCCATTTACCATCTCTTTTTGCCATAATTGGACCATGATGTGTGGCATAAGTGGTTATTGATTTTCTTTTTAAAACGTTGTTGCTCAGATAATTTAGTGAGACAACTTTCTCTTTTACTCGCTTCAATTTCCCCGCGTATTCGTAAAATAATTTCTTCTTTTTAGTGATTATCTTTTCCCCGTACATATCTGCCACGTCAACATTGCACGATGTGTGCCACGAGCAATTTTTTAAGCCAGGATTCTGCCTTTTTAAAATCCTGCATCGCCTCCGTAGAGTCAATCAATAAGCGTATTTGCAAATCATTGTAAAGCATGGATTCACCTTGAATTTCAGACAAACGCCCCAATTTTTCAATATAATTCATCTCAATACGCGGAAAATCATCTTCGCATTGGGCGTACAATAAGCCAAAAACAGCATCAGCATCTGTTTTTCCGTAAATGTGCGGAATACCCCAATTATCGCGGATAATCGTTACTTGCTTGGCTTGGTGGGCGCACCGATTTAACTCAATGGGCGACAATTGTTGCGCAAAAAGGAGTGAAGGGAAGCCTAAAAGAAGGAGAACTTTATAAGTAATTGATGACATTTTTGATTGTTTAGAAAATTTCAAAATTTGTTTGATGCGCAAACCTATCCAACACGCCGCAAGATACTCAACACGCTTGACACAAGGCAACACAAATATATGTACATCTGTCACAATAACACATCAAGCAAATACAAAGCCCGTTGGATAAATTAAAATTATGAGGGTTTTAGTTAGGCATTTCAGTTTTTGTCTATTTTTGATAGAAAATACTGAGGGGGTGATTTTTTACCCACAATTTTTACGAAAGTAACAAAATTATCATGTTTTTATTTGGTGGCTTAACTTTTTTATGTAGATTTGGAAAGGCGTTTAAAGAAAGTTTTGCATGATAATACTTCTTCATAAAACAAACTTCGCATTTAGAAGTTTCTTTATGTGTTTTGAAAGGAGAATTGCAATGGAGTCTTATACTCACGTAGTCCTGCGTGGGTAACAATGTTGAACCGAACCCTACGGGTACTACTGCCGTTCTTCGGTCACAAAATCGTTCTAATTGACTGATATACAGTTGTTTATGACAAATAAGTGCCGTTCCTTTGCGGCATGAAAAACAAAATCCTTTCTCCGACCCAAGCACAATACATCGCCGATTTCAGATGTTTTCTGCTTATGCGCAACTACTCCTTAACGACCATTAAGTCGTATATCAGTGCGCTCAATCTCTACTGGTCTTTCTGCGAAAAGACCCTTGTAACTGACCCCAAGTTGGACAAAACCAAACTCTTAGGGGCTTGGTTTTGGCACGTTACCCAAAAGTATGGGGCGGGTACTTTTTACAACCAATCTTACTCGTCCCTCAAACTGTTTTATGTCCACATCATCAAAAGAGACTGGGCGGCGTATGACATTTTGCGTCCCAGAAGAAGGGTAAACCCATTGCCAGATGTCATGAGTCCAGAGGAAGTGGACAGGCTCATCGCTCACGCGGGCAATCTGAAACATCAAACAATTTTGATGACACTTTATGCAACAGGCTTGCGCGTGGCGGAACTTGCACAACTCAAAATAGCAGATGTGGACAGCAAAACAATGGTCATTCATGTCAGAGAAGGCAAAGGCGGTAAAGACCGTTTTGTACCACTTTCTGAACCACTTTTGGCGATTTTGGAGCAATATTACACACAATATCGTCCAATGGAGTATCTCTTTTATGATGAAAAAAAGTAATTACTTAGCCTATAGCTCGCTTCGCTCGCAAAAAAGGGGAATGTGGTTGGTTTTTCGGGCTTTGCCCGAAAAACCAACCACCTCTCCTCCTTCGCGCGAGCGAAGCGAGCTATGGGCTAAGTAATTACGAAAAAAATGGAAAACCCCTTGCCACAAGAACCATTCAAGCGGCATTTGCGGTGGCGAAAGAAAAAGCAGGATTTACAACTAAAATGTCGCCTCATACCCTCAGACATGCCTTTGCAACACACCATGTTGACGACGGGACGCACCTTATGGCAATTAAATCCATGCTCGGGCATACGAATATCAAAACAACTACACGATATTTGCACACGTCAGTTAAATCTTTACAGCAATTTAAAAACCCTGCTGATAACGTATGCAAAAAATATATCAAATAGGAGAAATAATGCGGACGTGGGGGGAGGAATTTATCGAAAAATTCAAACCCCACTTTACCGTTCAAAAGGCGATTCGGGACATAGGGCTTTGTAGAACCCCGCGTCTTGGCGGTAGGCAAATTGTCTGTCAGGACTGCGGTCACACGCATGAGGTATTTAACTCATGCGGCAATAGAAATTGTCCCATTTGTCAATCCATAAAAAAAGAATTATGGATTGACAAAACAGCTAATAATTTGCTCCCAACGGCGCATTCTCACATCGTATTTACGCTACCACACGAGTTCAATCCCTTATTTTTTCACAATATGAAAGCCCTATACGACGCCTTGTTTCAGGCAGCCCAAGCAACAATACGACAACTTTGCGAAGACCCGAAATGGCTCGGTGCAAAGTACGGTATGCTCGCTGTCCTGCATACTTGGGGGCGAACATGTCGTCTCACCCACACCTTCACACTATTGTGCCGGCGGGCGGGTGGGACGACATAAATCAAAAATGGGTGCCCGCCAAAAAACTAAAAAATGGGTTTTTTATTCCACAAAAAGTAGCAGCAGCTTGCTTTAAAAAGCATTTTCTAACCGCATTTTCTCAAATTTGGGAAGAAGGCAACCTGCTATTGCCCAAAGAACTCATGCACCTAAACACAACAGAAGGGTTCAACGAATTTTATAAAAAAATTGCATTTAAGAAGAATTGGGTCGTCAAAATAATGCCGCCTCTCGACAATCCGCAGCGCGTCGTGGACTATCTCGGACGGTATATTTTTAGAATCGCTATAACAGATAGCCGTATAAAAGAAGTCAAAATTAAAGAGCAAACGGTCACAATTGACTACAAAGATTACGCAGCACAAAAAGACCCCAACAAACCAACGCCTGTAAAAGCATTGACCCTCAATGCTTTAGAGTTCATTCGTAGATTCTCACAACACGTACTGCCAAAGGGATTCCAAAAAGTACGCTACTCAGGGATTTATGCAACAGCAGTTAGGAAAAAATTGCGTCTTAAAATAATCGAAAAAGCATTTGCAAATATCACTTGGCAAAAAAACATCAGAACCGTTTGCCAAATAGTCGCAACGATGATTGGGCAAAATCCAAACGCTTGCTCATGTTGCGGCGCGGAAAATCTAATCGTCATTATTACAAAACCCGTAAATCCGCCAAAACAACAACCTAAAATTAAAAATCAAATTGTCTGTGCAAGACCTCCGCCAGATACAATGACCATATAACAATCAGTTTTAGCTGTGTGCAAAGCATACGGATAGGATTTTTAATGTCAAAATACAAAAAAAAGAACATTTATTAGCCTATTTTAGAAGAAGCTGTTAACTTTTCAGCAACCAAAAGTGGTAGGCGAACAAAAAAATCGGATCGCCTAAAAATGGCACGTACCGAAACCTAAAATAGTAACAAATTTTTAAGAGAAAAGTCTCGTTCCAAAAATAGCTTTCTGCAAAGAGTCGGCTTCGGTTAACCAAAAACCACCGAAATCCCCCCCCTCAGTATTGAGCGCGGGCTTGGCACTCGTGGGGGGGGGATTGCGGTGGTTTTCCTAGTGTTAGTCGTAATTATTTAATTGCTAGCGCGAAATAATTTCCTGTAAGGCGAGCGTGCTTAACCGCCAATGTCATTTTTTATGTAGCTTCGTTTCGCTAAGGCTGAAAAGTTTTATAAGAAACGAAGCTACATAAAAAACCTGAAAAAGACTGCATAAATTGAAAATTTCTGTCAATATTTTTACATTGCCATTGTCATTTAAGCACAATATCAGATTACAAGAAATTATTTGCTAAAAAAATAACTACGACTAACGAACGTTTGACGGAAATGCTCCTAAGGTCGCACTTCGTCAAACTAACTATTCTCATCAATCAAAAGAAAAAGCCGAAGCCATAAAAACGAACGGAAAATAAAGAAAAAACAAACTACCTTTGCAAAAAAATTGATAGATTGAAAAATATAATATCCATAACCTTCGCTTTGCTTATCTTGCTACAATCGTTCAGCAAGGTATGGATAGTTTTTTCATTCAAAATAAATCAAGATTATATTGCAAAAGTGCTTTGCATCAATCGAGACAAGCCCGAGAAACATTGTGATGGGCAATGTGTTTTGATGCAACGAGTTAAAGCCGAAGAAGAACAAGAAAAAAAACAATTGCCTCAAAAACTCAAAGAGCAAAAAGAAGTCATTTATTGTTTTGAGTTACAAAAATGGTCACTTGATGGCAATTGTAGAGCGGTCAAAACTACTCAAAAACGACTTTTTTCTTACCAACCACCTTTTACATCAACCTTTGTGAAAGGTATTTTTCACCCGCCCGATTTCATAACAGTTCAAACGACATAGGCTATAAATGCCTGTTATTCAACGCTTTGCATTTCGCAAGGCAAGGTTTGGCACGTCCAAGCCCTATTCTTTTATTTAACTGTTATAAAAAAATGAATTTCAAAGGTTTAATCATCATTATATTGAGTTTTTTGGGCAATATGAGTTTTGCTCAAAACGTAAAAGGGACAATAAAATCCCAAACAGGCGAAGCCATTGACTTTGCTAATATTTTAGTTCTCAACAGTGCAAACGGAACTGTTGCAGACAAAGACGGCAATTTTACACTTGACTTGAAAAGGGGTAAGTACGAATTACAATTTAGTGCAGTAGGTTATGCTTCCAAAATGCAACAAATAAATGTGGAAGAACAAACCCTAAATCTTGATGTTTCACTATCCGAAAATGACCAATCTTTGGGCGAAGTCGTTGTAACTGCCGATAAAGTAGAAACTAATTTGCAAAAAACACCGATTGCAGTTACTGTACTCAATGCAAAAAAAATTGAGGAATACCGAGTTTGGAATATGGCAGATATTACTGCACTGGCACCAAGTGTATTTACGATAGAGCATGGCAATAGCACAGGTTCAAACTTTTTAAATTTTCGTGGTGCTATGGGTTTTACCAATGAGCAAGCAGTAGCCACTTATGTAGATGGGGTATATCAGTTCGATTTTTTTTCGGCACCTTTAAACTTCAATAACATCGAAAGGATTGAAATACTTCGTGGACCACAAGGCACATTATACGGCAGAAATGCTTTTAGTGGGGTTTTTAATGTTGTTACCAAAAAACCAAGTAACGCAACTTCGGGTACGGCTTCTCTTGATTTTGGTAATTATGGGCAACAACGTTACAGTGCGAGTTTTAATACGCCCTTGATAAAAAACAGGTTGTTTATGAACGTGGGTTTGCAGTTAAACAAACGTGGGTCTGTATATGAAAATCCAACACAGAATACGAAGAATTTTGACAGCAAAGAAGCAATAAGCGGTAATCTTGGCTTAAAATATTTAGTTTCTGATAAATGGACTATTGATTTATCTGCAAGAATCGAAAATAACACCGACAAAGGTGCTTATCCATGGGTTGGTAGCGATAGTATTGCTCGAAATGCACCATACAAAGCATTTGGAAATTGGGATAATACAGAAAAAAGAAGCAATGTAAATACAGCAATAGCCATAAAATATTTTGGCGATAAATTTAATTTCACATCTATTACCTCTGGAATTGATTTTAATATCTGGTTTCCAAACAAATTTGATTTTGATTTTACAGGCGATAAGCTACTAAGTGGCAAAAATTCGACACGTTCAAATCAATTTACACAGGAATTTCGATTTTCATCACCAGCAAGTGCCAACAAATTAAAGTGGAGCTTTGGTTCGTATCTATTTGGCGAAAAAACAACAACTGAGATTAATACTTTTTATGAAGAAGATTTTGCTTTGATTGACCCCAATGCACCATATACTACCATTACCAATGGTAAAAGAAATGCAAAAGGTATAGCGTTTTTTGGACAGGTGAGTTATGAATTATCTTCTAAATTAGATATAACTATTGGTACAAGATACGATACTGAAAATAGAGAATTGACCCAAAATTCGTCGTTTGAAAAAGACGACATTACTACACTTACTGCACCTGATACTACCATAAGCAAAACTTTTACAGCTTTTACACCAAAGGTGATTTTGAATTATAAATTAAACGAAAATTCAATCTTGTATGCCTCGTTTGCAAAAGGTTTTAGAGTTGGAGGATTTAATTTCGCCAGTATAACTAACCCTACATATAACCCCGAAAAATCGGATAATTACGAAGTTGGTGTTAAAAATAATTTATGGAATAATAAACTGAAAGTAAACTTTACCGCATTTTATTTTCAGCAAAAGGACCAACAAGTTACTACCACCAAAGACGGTGTAAATTATGCAACGCTAAATGTGGGAAATATGAATAATTTGGGTTTTGAAGCAGAAGTTACGGCATTACCATTCAAAAATTTGCAAGTAGAATGGACTGCAAGCACATCAGATAGTAAATATGGAAAATTAGAATTATTTGATGCTTCCGCTTCGTCTGTAAAAAATTACAAAGGAAATAAAGCAATTTATAATCCTGCCTTTCAATCTATGTTGGCGTTGCAGTATGGTATTCCGCTTAAAAATTCTAAACAAAATATGAGTGCTTTTGTCCGTGGCGAGTTTAGATATTTAGACGAATATCAACTTAACTTTGAAAATACCGAAAGTCAAAAAGGTTACGGCATTTTCAATGCAAGAGCAGGTGTTACAAGCAAAAATATAGATATTGCTTTGTGGGTTCGCAATCTTAACGATGCAAGATATTTGGCTTGGGGTACTTATGCAAGTTATATGTTAGGCAGTCCGAGAATGTGGGGCGTAACACTAACAGGAAAGTTTTAATTTAATCAATCAAGGGCAGGTGCAATATCTGCCCTTGATTTAAAAAATCTAAAAATGAAAGAAATATTTATAGCGATTGCAATACTTGTAATTATTGCATCTTGTAAAAACAAAAAAGAAGAAACAGGAAAAACAAATACTAACGAAATGGCTGAAATGATGCCAAAGCAAAAAGTAAATGTCAAAACAATTGGTATTTTATTGTACGATGGTTACAGTACATTAGATGCCATGGGACCTTATCAAGTTTTGGGCGAAATGATGGGTGTAGATGTTTTTTTTGTAGGAAGGCAAAAAGGATTAATTGCCGATGGTAGAGGCATGAAAGTACAATGCGATACTTCTATTGCCGAAGTTAAGCAGTTAGATATTTTAGTAATCCCAGGAGGTTTTGCAGAAACTTATATGCTTACAAAAGACACTACCTTATTAGATTGGATAAAAGCCATTGATACAAATTCAAAATACACCACAAGTGTTTGTACAGGTGCTTGGATATTGGCGGCAACAGGTTTATTAAAAGACAAAGATGCGACCACACATTGGTACGGAAAGAAAATTTTAGCCAATGCATTTGGAGTAAAAGTGCAAGAAAAACGCTTTGTGAAAAGTGGTAAATATTGGACAAGTGCGGGCATTACGGCAGGTATGGACATGAGCCTTGCTTTGGTAAATGAAATTGTGGGAGAGCAATATACAAAAACTGCGATGCTTGATTTGGAGTACGACCCACAACCGCCTTTTACAGGCGGAAGCGAACAAAATACCGATAAAGTTATTGTAGAGAACCTTCGTGCGATGTATGACAGTGGAATGGAACACGTATTGCACCCAGAAAAAGCATTTAAAGATATAAAGTTTGATAATAGCAAAGATGTTATTTGTGGTATGCCATTAAAAGCAAGTGTAGCAGACACAGCCCAATATAAAGGAAAAGTATATGGTTTCTGTTCCAAAAGTTGCAAAGAAGAATTTAAGAAAAATCCAAATTCATACTTAACGATGAAGTAAAAACAACCTGTAATATGGGTTTGCCAAAATGGAGATAGATGTGCTAAATTCAGCAATTCCCCTACTTTGGCAAGCCCCAAACCCTTACACAAAATTCGACAAATACTGAGGGGGGGTATCAAAAGCGATATAAAAAAAGAAAAAAAGAAGACTGATGAGAACAAGCCCCCACGGTCTGCTAAACTCCCTGCAAGCTCAAATATCCAATAAATGTATTCTACTATTATAAATGCGATAAAAAAAGCCTTTTGCGAACTGCAAAAGGCTTTTTTTTGCTCAAAAAAGAGATAAAAAACGTCTTTTGAGGTATAGCTATGATTGCCCGACTGTCTGCATCAGGTAAAATCCAAACGCTTGCTCATGTTGCGGCGCGGAAAACCTAATGGTTATCATTACGCCACCCGTAAATCCGCCAAAACCAGAACCAAAAATAAAAAAATCAAATTGTCTGTGCAAGACCACCGCCAGATAAAATAACCGCCTCTTTGACAATTTTAGCGGCAGTAAAAGAACCCCTCAGTAAATAAAGCATTTTTTTGCGTCAAAAATCGCGTAAACCGACGTTCGGGGAACTTTTAAAGTTCCCCGAACGTGAGTTACCGCTAAAATTGTCACAGAGCCAAATAACTATATGACAATCAATTTTAGCTGTGTGCAAAGCATACGGAGAGGATTTTTAATGTCAAAATACAAAAAAAGAACATTTATTAGCCTATTTTAGAAGAAGCTGTTAACTTTGCAGCAACCAAAAGTGGTAGGCGAACAAAAAAATCGGATCGCCTAAAAATGGCACGTACCGAAACCTAAAATAGTAACAAATTTTTAAGAGAAAAGTCTCGTTCCAAAAATAGCTTTCTGCAAAGAGTCGGCTTCGGTTAACCAAAAACCACCGAAATCCCCCCTCAGTATTGAGCGCGGGCTTGGCACTCGTGTGGGGGGGGGGGGGATTGCGGTGGTTTTCCTTGTGATGGGCGTAATTAAACAGACCCGAAAAAAATTAACGTTCCTGCAAAGAACAAAAGAAAAATGCTACCTTTGCAAAATTTTTTTTTAACAAGATACATTATTGTAAAATGAACAAACCATCTATACAAGTCTATTACGACTTCCGCAACGCCATGCTTTCTGGCACTGATTCATGGACTGAACTTATATCTGATGATGTAAAACTAAAAGGTCCTTTGGCAGAAGTAACAGGCAAAGACAGTTTTATAGCTGTCAATAAGCCTTTTTTTAGCTCCATTCAAAGCAGTCTCGCCCACAAAGTTGTCGGAAGCGGGCAAACAGTGATTACACAAATCACCACCACCGTCAAATTGCCAACGGGTTCTGACCTCACTTTAGATGTGTCGGAATGGTACACGATTGCCGATGGTAAAATCCAATCGCTTGTGACTTATTTTGATACGCATGCCTTCCGTAGTGCTTTGGGTATGTAATTTCTCTCTTTTTCTAATTAAAAACCAAATGTGCGCTAAGTTGATACAACTTAACCCATATTTGCTGTTTTATTTTTTGTAATTACTTAGCCTACTGCTCGCTTCGCTCGCGCGGAAGAAGAAATTACTATTTTTTTATATTTTTATAACTAACAATAAGTAAATTATGAAACAACCCTTATTAGTTTTACTCCTTGTTCAAGTCTGTTTATTTGCGAACTGTCAGTCTACAAATAAAGAAAAAAAGAAGAACAAAGGCAAAATGACGCATCGTACAGAAGTACAAGCTACCCTAACGCCGAGCCAATATATGCCGCTATTGGGCAAAGGTATGGACGTAGATTGGCTCAAAACAGGCAAGGGCAAAGACAATTATAATGCTCAAACCGTCAAGGATTTCAAAGCAAAAGGCTTAAGCCACGTTAGAATTAGAATAAAAGATGATGCAAACGAGGCTTTGTATCGGCAGTTGAAAACTATTTTGGACGATTGCTTAAAAGAAAACCTTATTCCTATTGTGGCGTATCAGGGCAATACATTTAAAAATGACCCCTCCCTAAAAAACTTAGATGCCGTTACGCAATGGTGGAAAACCACTGCCGAGCAACTCAAAGACTATGATGCCAAAGTCTCGTTTGACTTATTAATTGAAGTCACTGATGCACTCAACAAAAATCCCGAACAACTCAATAACTTGTATGAAAAAACGGTCACTGAAATCCGCAAGACCAATCCTAAACGCTTGATTTTCATATCGCCCCGCCTGCGGTCTTCTCCTGAATATTTGCATGAACTGAAAATACCGACTCAACACAATGGTTTTTTAATGGCTGAATGGCATTTTTACGCTGCGGGTCCTTCAAAAGACAATGCGAATAAAAAATGGACAACGGGAACAGCCGCCGAAAAAAAGCTGATACAGGATAAAATCAATCTGGCTTTGGATTGGCAGAAAAAAACAGGACTCACCACATGGGTGGGTGCTTGGATGGCGGGCGACTACAATGATGGCGACAATTATTCTGTCGCCGAACAAGTCGTTTTTGCTAATTTCATTGCTTGTGCATTGGACAAAGCCAAAATTCCTTATGCCGTTAATTCTGATACGAAGTTTTATGATAGAGCTAAAAATGAATGGATTCAGGATATGCAGTCGGTTCTCAATGCTATTTTAAAACCTAAAAATTGTCCATAAAGCTAAAATTTCTTTATTTTTCAAAAACTCAAAATCATCAGTAAAATGAAAAATCGTTATTTTTTATTTTTTACCCTAACTATAAATAGCATTTTTGCACAAACAAATTATTATGTCAAACAAGGCAATTCAGCTTCCAACAATGCCACATCTGTCGCAACGGCTGCTGGATTAAAGACAAATGGAAGTTTGCCCAATAACATTACAAATAATATCCAACCAGGAGATTTTATTTACCTGATAGGCACTTTTACGAATCCAAGTTACACAACAGCCAGCCCTGTGGGTGTGGCGGTTGATGACCCAAGATTTTGGCACGGTGAAAATACCATTGTCCTTAACAATCTGAATGGTAGTGCTGCGGGTGGCTATATTACCATAAAACCTTACGACAACACGACCCTTCTCAAAGGTGACGGGGGCAATATTTTTAGGGTAATGAATAGTTCTTACTTGAAAATTGATGGTTTTAAGATACAAGGAGAAGTGGATAATTTACCATTATCCGTAGCCAATGCGCTACAATTTGTGTATATTTTGAATACAGCATCAAGCGTTACAGACCCTGCACCAGCTGATATTAAGTACCGAGACCAAGATTGTATCTCCAACTGTACGGCAGGTTCTGTTGTGGACGGCGAGGTTTATTCAAGTTTGAACTCCAATAACGTTTATAGACCCACTTACTTCGATACAAGGGGTATGTACCTAAGCGATGTACACCATATAGACATTTTAAACAATCACATTCACCATATGCCCGGCGGTGGTTTACGGGTATCGGATTGTGAAGATATTTTGATACAAGGCAATGAAATCAACGATTGTTCGCGGCGGTCAGCGGTCGGCACACATGGTTTAGTCGTGACCAAAGCGACAAGCACCCGAACAGGTGACGATTATAGAATTCAAATCCTGCGTAATTTGGTGCATCATAATTACAATGAGCAATACTCTTGGTCACCTGACCAAAACCATCATTACGCCGCATATAGACGAAGGAAAAGGCATATCCTTACAAAGAAATGAAACAACAGGGTCTGTAAATTGGGATAATGGACGGATTTTGATTGCCAATAATATTTGTTATTACAATGGTTTTAGTGGTATCCATAGCAATGACGGCAATAGAATTGACATCATCAACAATTCTTGTTATTTCAATTCCTATACAAAATCTGTTACGGAATGGACGGGTACAATTGACCCAAATGGGGGCAATATTGGCATCAGTCTGCAAGGTGGCACAGGGCATAAGATTATCAATAATATTTCTGTCATTGATAACAATATGAGCCGCTCTGCTATCGCTACCGACATCACCGCTTCGGGAGCTTTGGTGGTAAAAGATAATATTATTTATGGTTCAACAGCTGCATTGGGCAGCCAAAATGCAAATATTGTAGCCATTCAAGTCAATACTCAAAATGTAAATCCTCAATGGGTTAGTCAAGCGGCTTTTAATTTTAATTTATTAAGTACATCACCTGCCATCAATGCAGCAGATGCGGCTTATGCCCCAACAATTGATTACTATGGCAATACAAGAACAACGCCCGATATTGGGGCAATTGAGTTTTCAAGCGTTTTACCAATCGAATTACTCTATTTTAGCGGTCAAAATACTGAGGGGGGTAAAAATTACCTTACATGGCAAACAGCAAATGAAAGCAAGAACGCAGGTTTCGACATTGAAGCATCACAAGATGGTGTACGCTTTGAAAAAATCGGCTTCGTCAAAGGAAATGGCACAACAAACGATGCAAAAAAATATAATTTTACTGATGAAAAAATAGCATCAGGCTTGACTTATTACCGTTTGAAGCAAGTGGATATTGACGGACGTTTTGAGTATTCAAAAATTATATCTGTCCTAAGAAAAAGCGATAAATTCAATGCTATTAGTGTTTCGCCAAACCCTGCAAATGATGTTTTAAATATCCTTGTTGAAACCAAAACTGATGATGATTTAGAAATAAATCTGTTAGATATTTTTGGAAAAACCATAAAGCATCAAAAAATGGCAACACAGCAAGGACTAAATAACAAGTCGCTTGACTTACAAGATTTGCCAAATGGCATATACTTTTTGCAACTTCAACAAGGAAGTGAACGGATAGTTAGGAAGGTTATCAAAGAGTAAAAGCAGAAATTCGCAGAACAAAGCATGGTCGCACATGGCGGCGAAAGCCCAACCCGCAAAGCCAACGCTCGCCGCCACGTCGTCCATGCGCAACGTTCTTCTAAAGAAAAAAAAGCGAAGTAATAAAAAAAACGTACTTTGAACGAAAAAATATATTAAACAACAATACCTAAAAAATCTATACCTAATTCACATGAAATTTTTCGTAAATTTACTCGGCTCTTAGAAACGTATTAAAGTAAATTGTTAGAAATTCATATTTATAGTAATGAAACGAATTTATATCCATGCTTTAACTGTCGTCAGTTTAGCTTTCGCTTACAAAAGGCAGCAATTCTTTAAGTTTTGATAATAAATGTTTTATAAATACTATTTTGTTTAATATGATGTAATTGATTGATTTTCAATTCCTTTTTGGTGTAATTTTTTACACAATTATCTCAACTTTTATTTTCAATTCCGCTGTAATAATTTTATAAATATCTTCCATACTCTTACATGGGATTAAATCAAAAATTTGCCTTACCCTTATCCATAATAGTTTTTTAGTTTTATTCATTCTATGGGCTTTTTTAAATACTGGGTCAAGAATTTCTTGAATTTGGTCAAATAGAAAAGCTAATAACATAAGAGTGGCAAAATTTTGTGATAAATATTTCTTGCCATGCCCAAAATTATGGTCATATTGATAGCCTTGGTTTTTAAGGGTGTTAAAAGTTTCGTTTTCTATTTTCCATCTTGAACGCCCTATTTTTACAATTTCTTGAATGTTATCTGCACATAGAGGTATATCTGTAATAAAATCAAAGATAATGACCTCTCCTGTTTTATTATTTGTTTGTTTAAAATGAACAAAATTGATTTTTATATCTTGGCTATCTCCATTTAAAATCAATTGATTAGCAAATTCATAATAATAACTATATTTTTTATCAGAAGTTGTCAAGGAACCAGTTGATTTATCTTTACTTAATTGCCTAAATTGTACAAATGGATAACCTTGGTTACCTTCTTTAATTGTCAATAAATAATTAAAACCTAAACTCTTTACATATCGAATAAAAGAAGCATTAGCGAATAAGCCATCTCCGCCAATAAGCGCTTTGTGAGAACCAAGAGCTTGCTTAATCAAAGGTAATAAACGTTTAGCAGCGCATAATTCGTGGTCATTTTTCGTTGAACCATCTTGCACACGTATATCTTCGCTCGCAATCGGCAATACTTGGGCTAAATTAGGATGTGCTAAAACAGCTACTAATGCACTATGGCTGTGAGTAACAGTACCATTTTTATGGTTTTTAGTTTGACAAGACTCGCAACACACTCCTTTTGAACTAAAATAAGTGGTGCCATCTATCGGAACGTAAAAATGTTTTTTTAAATTAACAGCATTTAATTCAAAACAATCTGTATGACCCTCTGCTAATAATAAATCAATATATTGTACAGACAAAGATTGAAGGGATTCAGGGGGAACCTCATCTAATATCTCTCGTAAAGCAGTGTCAGAAGGACAACGACGGATACCAAATAGTTTTTTTAAATTAGGTAGCCGTTGCTTAAATTGTTTTACATAAATATTTAAAGACTCATCTTTTAAAGAAAAGATAGCAAAACTATTGAGAAAGACATCTACTAATTTGATAGTTGTATTATCGCCCTTACGAGGGTCGGCTATCAAACTAAAACGAGATTTTAAATCTTTTAATAAGTCATCTATTATCATAAGGTGAAGTTTTATTATTGCAAACTTATGATAAAACAGATGATTTTAAAAATGTATATTTTTGTAATATATAAAACGCTCATTATCAAAACTTAAAGAATTGCTGATTGCATCGTTACTTTGGAACAGCGAAAACGATTATACCGCCTTGAAAGAAGCATAAACGCGTGTGGACAAAACATCAAGAGGTAGAGAACACGTAGTTCGTAAGCTCAACGTGCGTCGTTCGGATTCCTTCGGTGTAGGGATGGGTTGCTAAGTTATCCAATGTTTGTAAAATAGAACATAGCAACTTTAATAAAGTCTAATGTATTAGTTGAGAAATAGATACATTAGTAGAAATATCGTCAGGTATGACATTTTTAACGCCTTAGTGGGATTAGGAAAACGGAAAAAGCGAAAGGCGTTTTGTAATAGAAACGCATAACAGTTGAACCTTTGAGGTAGGTGTAAATACTTGAAGTCGTTTACATAACAGCGAGTTGAAAGGCTGCCCACGTCCGTTAAACGCTCTATGCGTGAAGATTTGCAAGAAGATTTTTAACCAAAGTCCGAAAGTACATGGATACTTCTGTTACCATACCAGCAGTTTATATGTTGACGGGACGTAATGCGTCGGGCGCAGAGAACAATTTGTGGCATTACCTCGACTGGGGGGCTGTCACACGCTCTGTAAAATCCCTTCAAGTCCGTATCGCAAAGGCGGTGGAAGCCAAACGTTGGCGCAAAGTTAAAAGTTTACAATACCTTGTAAATCATTCACTTGCGGCAAAACTGTTGGCTGTAAAACGTGTGACTGAAAATACTGGAAAAAACACCGCAGGAATTGACGGTGTGACATGGACAACTGCTTATGACAAACTTTCTGCCGCATTTAATCTACGCTTAAAAGGGTATAAACCCAAACCCGTTCGCCGTATTTACATTCCAAAATCCAACGGGAAAAAACGCCCTCTTGGTATTCCAACACTCCACGACCGTGCCATGCAAGCACTCCACTTGCTCGGCTTAGACCCCGTGAGTGAAACGACTGCCGATGGCAATTCCTACGGATTCCGCCCCATGCGCTCCTGTGCCGATGCCATTGCAAGGTGTTTTGACAGGCTTTGTCAAAAAGTAAGCCCACAATGGGTACTTGAAGGGGATATAAAAGGTTGTTTTGACAACATATCGCATCAATGGATATTAGAAAATATCCCCATGCACTCAAAAACATTGAGCCAATGGCTTGATGCAGGGTATGTTGAAAAACAGAAATTATTTCCCACAACAAGCGGCACGCCACAAGGGTCAATTATTTCACCCACCCTTGCAAACATGGTCTTGGACGGAATGGAACAATACATTGACGATGCTTGTAAAATCAAGAAAATCGGCAAAGACGAACGCAGAAAAAATCCACATCATATTCACTTTATTCGGTATGCGGACGATTTTATCGTCACGGGCGACAGTCCTGTTTATTTGGAAAAGACCGTGCTTCCAGCGATTCAGAACTTCTTGAAGCCACGTGGTTTGACGCTCTCTTTGGAGAAAACGCATATCACCCATATTGATAAAGGATTTGATTTTTTGGGGCAAAATGTCCGCAAATACAAGGGTAAAATGTTGATTAAACCCGCCAAAAAGAACATACAAACGTTCTTGGAAAAGGTGCATAAAGTCATCAAATCACACCCCACCATGCGGGCAGCAAACCTCATCAAAACCCTCACCCCGATGATTCGAGGGTGGGCGATGTATCACCGACATATTGTAGCCAAAGAAACGTTTTCTAAAATTGACCACGACATCACCATGATGCTTTGGAGATGGGCGAAAAGAAGGCACAATCACGGAGATAAATCTAAAGTGTGGATTAAAAACAAGTATTTTACACGCATCGAGGGAAAAGATTGGGTCTTTTTTGATGTGGACGAGGACAAGAAGAAAAAGGAAAAAATAACCCTTTTTTACGCTTCATCTATCCCGATAAAAAGACACCAAAAGATTGACGCAAAAGCCAATCCATACACCCCTCAGTATGAACAATACTTTGAGCGCAGATTAGAAGAAAAAATGGCAGAAAAATTTGAAGGCAGACAGTTATTAGATTATCTTTGCAAGCGTCAAGAAGGTAATTGTGCATTTTGTAGCGAACAAATTACACCCGAAACAGGGTGGAATATGCACCACATCGTTCACAAACATCTTGGCGGCAAAGATTCGGACGATAATTTAGTGCTGCTGCACCCAAATTGTCATCACAGTGTCCACCAAATTAACTTTGCCTTCACACAACCACTACCGCGTCGTCCTTATGGCAATCGGAACGGCGTTCAGAGCGTTTGAGCTGTATGAAGCGAAAGTTTCACGTACAGTTCTTTGGGGGGAAAAGCCGTGTGAACGGCTTACCTACCCGACCCAACCCGCCGCCAAAAGCCCACACACAAAAGCCAACGCAGGCGGCGGGTATGCGCAAACACAAGCGTTCTTGACAATCAAAAAAAAGCTCCGTTCTTCGATTAAACAAAAGGATAAAAAAAATCATAGTAAGGATATGCAACCATATATTAAAAATAAACGTCTTGAATAAAGTGTTAAATATATTTGAATCTTGATTTATTAACTTCTTGTAATTTTATGCAATCTTGGAATTAAGTACTAATTTTAGATTTATAAACCATTAAATATCAATAAAATAATTATCAACAATGAAAAGAAATCAGTTTCTAAAAACGTTGGGTGCTACGGGTCTTGCATCACTTTTACCGACAAGTGGTGCAAAATCAACAACCGTCACACCAACGGTAGAACCTCCTCTAATGTGTACACTCATTCCTTCTGAGACGGAAGGACCTTTTCCATTAGACTTGACAACAAATAACTACTATTTAAGAAAAGACATTAGAGAAGCACAAACTGGTGTGAGGCTAAATGTTAAAATGAAAATTGTCGGATTAGCAAACTGTTTGCCGATGCAAAACGTGCGTGTAAATATTTGGCATTGTAGCAAAGAAGGTGTTTATTCAGGTTACAACAATAATATGAACCCTGGCGATGCAAATGCAAAGCATTTGAGAGGTTATCAACTGACGGACGCTAATGGTATTGTTGAATTTGTGACGATATTTCCAGGTTGGTACAACGGGCGAATTACTCACCTCCATTTTAAAGTAAGTGTCAGTTCAACCTATGCGGCTGTATCTCAATTTTCATTTGATGTTGCTGCAAAAAATGCCGTTTACAGGGCAAATCCTTCATTTTACCCACGAGGAGATGACCCCATGACTTTTGCACAAGATAATGTTTTTTCGGACGGGTCAAGTACGCAAATAGCGACACTTACTGCAAATGCCACAACGGGCGGTTATGATTCTTATTTTGAAGTCGCAGTACAAGGGACTGGAACCACTGGAATAGGACATATCGAAAAAGAAAACGCAAAACAATTTATCTTAGGTCAAAATTTTCCTAATCCATATGTTGACCAAACACATATACCGCTAACTTTATATTATCCATCTGATGTGATGATAGATTTGTACGATTTACAAGGGCGAAAAGTGGCTACTATTGCACATGGAAACTATACAAATGGTGAGCATAATATCCCTATCAATTTAAAAAATTTAGGTTTATCTTTGGGCAACTATGTCTATCAGTTGGAAGTGAAAAATAGCAATGGCATTTATAGAGATATAAAAATGATAACAGCTATGAAGTAAATTGAGTCCAAATTAAAGGGGGTGATGTACCCCCCTTTTAGTATTTTACAAACCTCAACAGGTCTAAAAAAATAAAAAAATGACTGTCAAGAACAAGCCCCCACGGTCTGCTAAATTCCCTGCAAGCTCAAATATCCAATAAATGTATTCTACTATTATAAATGCGATAAAAAAAGCCTTTTGCGAACTGCAAAGGGCTTTTTTTTGCTCAAAAAAGAGATAAAAAACGTCTTTTGAGGTATAGCTATGATTGCCCGACTGTCTGCATCAGGTAAAATCGAAGGATTTTGGCACGTCCCTTAGACCACGATTGACAACTCCTCGGCTGAAATATTCAGCTTTAGGATTTTTTGTTGTATCTTTTTGACCGTTTGCTCTCGGACTTGTGCCACATATTCTTCTAAGGGTTGGTGTCGGAAAGGTTGTTGCTCCCGTATCATGTGCCAAATTATCCGCGCCATTTTCCCAGCTACTGCGACTATTGCTGCCGATTTGCCCTTATGCAGCAGTCTCTGTCCGAATCGGTGCAAGGGTGTCGTCTGTGCAACATTTTTTTTGATTACATTCGATGCCCCTTGTCGCAACGCAACGGCTACCCGATTTGAGTGTTTGATGCGGTGTGAGGACAAAACCTTCCCGCCAGAAATCTTGTTGTTCGGCAACAAGCCTAACCATGCCGCAAAATGACCAGCCGTTGGAAATTTTAACCAGTTCGCAGGTGAACCAATTTCACTCAACAACGACATCACACACTCACGACCAATACCAGGTATCTCAAACAAATCAACTCCCCAAGTCTTGAAAGCATAACCTTGAATATCAAAAGGGATTTCATGTTGGTGGTATTGTCGCTTAGTCTTCACAAAGTCCAACACCACCGAACTCGGCGGGGGACTCAGTGCCGTGCGTTTAAAAGGGTCAATTTGATTTAAAGAGGTTGGATAGTCTCCTGATGTATCCCCAATTTTAGGTGCATCGGGGGCAACTGCTGCACATTTTTCGACCTTCGCAGAGGCTTGAACAGAGGCTTCGACTAAGGGTAATTCGAGACGTTGTCTATCCGCTTCTACTTTGGCAACAAGGCTCTCATTCGCCCGATACACCCCCTCAGTATTAACTATCATTTTTGATAAATGACCGTCAATTTTCAAGTCTAATTCGACTAACTGCTTGGTTATCAAACAGTAAGATTCATAGTTTTGGGCGATTTCAAGCACATCACTATCCCGCCAATTGCCTGTTAAGGCGGCAATACGCTTCTCCCGACTCGACTTCACTTGCTTGTTAACAAGGTCTGCCAAGACCTCAGCGGAACGTTCACCACGAATAATCGCCTCAACAATTGCGACGGGCGGACACCGTTTGCAAATTAGACAAAACAGAGTCTAAAATAATGTTCATACGCCGCAAACATTTGTTGATACGCAGCGTATTTTGAACACTCGTCCGAATAAGGTTCTGACGATGACGACTAAAGATTTTCAATTCTTCAGTCACTGCATCCGTCAAAAATGAACCCCTCAGTAAACCAAAACTATGCAATTTGTACAGCCATTCGCAGTCCAATAAATCCGATTTACGACCAGAAATATTCTTGGAAAAGCGTCCATTGACTAACATAACCGTTATTTTGCCTCGCCGAACCAAGACATCATATAACGCATACCAATAATGTCCCGTGCTTTCCATCGCAAAGGTCGTTACGCCTCGTTGTTCCAACCAATCCGCTAAGGCGTTCAAATCGACAGTAGAGCAGCCGAATGTACGAACGTCTTGCTCGCGGTTTAAGCCAACGCACACATAATGTTCTTTTGAACCAATATCAACCGCCCTCGCCTGCGGATTGATTAAGTCCATTGCCAATTGAGGTTCCGACTTTAACGGGCAAGTCACCAAGCACCCGCTTCTTTTGTTTCTTCTTTTTGCGCGGTTCTTTTTTCATAAACAACCAGTTTAAAAGGTGAAATAAGTAAATACTCGATGTTCAAGTTTTTTCAAGTTTGAAAATTTTCTGCTTTGCTTACCTTTGCGCTAAAAAAAATGCTACTCGATACTACAAGCAATTTTGTAAAGACCTATATCTGTTCTGTTTCAGACAGCTTAACTTCTGTCAACCCCGCGTATCGGTTAACGAACATACAGCGGCGTTGGTTAGAATTTTGTCTTACGAATCTTCTTTTAAGCAATAGCATCAATTGGTCTGCTTATAGCCGTTCTAGTCTTGGGAGGTATACGGTAAGCGGACTGAGTTGGATGTTTCGGAAGTCCTCCATCTGCTTTGAATTTCTATTGACCCGTAGTATTGGGCATCTTCTATCAGCAATTCTTTAAGTTTTGATAATGAGCGTTTTATATATTACAAAAATATACATTTTTAAAATCATCTGTTTTATCATAAGTTTGCAATAATAAAACTTCACGTTATGATAATAGATGACTTATTAAAAGATTTAAAATCTCGTTTTAGTTTGATAGCCGACCCTCGTAAGGGCGATAATACAACTATCAAATTAGTAGATGTCTTTCTCAATAGTTTTGCTATCTTTTCTTTAAAAGATGAGTCTTTAAATATTTATGTAAAACAATTTAAGCAACGGCTACCTAATTTAAAAAAACTATTTGGTATCCGTCGTTGTCCTTCTGACACTGCTTTACGAGAGATATTAGATGAGGTTCCCCCTGAATCCCTTCAATCTTTGTCTGTACAATATATTGATTTATTGTTCGTAGAGGGTCATACAGATTGTTTTGAATTAAATGCTGTTAATTTAAAAAAACATTTTTACGTAATGATAGACGCCCGTCTCGATGCGCTCAGACAGGCCTTTCCGGACAATGGCGAAATCGCACTCCGTGAGGCAATGGCCGCCGTCAATGTCACCAGTCATGCCGGCGAGGCTGGAGACTGGCCAAGGGTCGAGGCCATGTTCGCCCGCCTCGATGCGCTCAGACAGGCCTTTCCGGACAATGGCGACATCGCACTCCGTGAGGCAATGGCCGCCGTCAATGTCACGAGTCTTGCCGGCGTGGCTGGACGCCTGGCCAAGGGTTGAAGCAGTCTATCAGCGTGTTCTTCACCTCGCTCAAGCCGACGTCAACAACACGAAGGTTATTGGAGTTTGCGGCCACGCTGTTTCGGAGCGTTATACCGCCTATCGCCGCGCAGGAAAGCCACTGAATGAGGAAGCAACGTCGAAGCTGCCAGTGGTGCTCGGGCTTCGATTTTGAACGCAATCGCCCGAAGACTTACATATCGGGGTCGGAACCTACCTGATGGTGATCAAAGATGCAAAGCTTCATTTTCCGGACGATAAGAACATAGCTGACGTCTATAGCTGGGGAACGAAACCGGAATTGACTGGGCGCAAGTGCCGGATTTCGACAGCTGAATTGGAAGAGCTTAGCTC
>JAXHNU010000020.1:0-87115 GCA_034520175.1 Saprospiraceae bacterium | reverse complement strand
GACCCGCTTCGCGGGTATCGTTGCCAACTATACGTTCGCTTCATGCCTTCACTTCGCGTTCAGTCGTCGTCCCTCCTCCCTCACCGCTTCGTTCCGTCATTCCGCTCAATTGGACGCCTCCCTCCCTCGCGGTCGGGTAGCGGTTTTTTTCTTTTTTGCTCACGGGATTGTCAGACAACAAGCCACCTAAACTGAAAGGAAAAACAAACCCAACCGAAACCCAATATCGAAGTTGCGAATCGAGGGCGTGTAGTTGCTGCGATACGTGGGGCGGCAGTACTGCGCGTCGTGGAAATAGCTACCGCCGCGAAACACGCGGTTAGAACCCTCTACATCATTGCACGGATTTTCTACAGTGCCTTGTTTTTCACACTTTTCGTAAAAATCGCTGTCATACCAATCTGCACACCATTCCCAAACATTGCCACTCATGTCGTACAAACCCAATAAATTTGGCGTTTTTAAACCAACGGGTTTGGTTTCATTATGGCTGTTTTCATCGTACCAACCGACTTCATTTAGCTTGTCGCTGCCCGAATATTCAAAAGGATAGGCTCTCCAATACTTTCCGCCTTTGGCAGCATATTCCCATTGTGCCTCCGTGGGCAAACGGTATTCTGTTCTTGGGGGACGTGACCCCTCAGTATCCTTGTTCAATTTTGACAAAAAATTATTGACATTCTTTTTATCAGCGATGTCGTCCCATGACACATTTTCAACGGGGCGATTTGCACCTTTGAAATGAGAAGGATTTGAACCCATAATGTATTCCCAAACCGCTTGTGTAACGGGGTGTTCACAAAGCCAATAATCGGTCAATGTGACTTTGTGGACGGGCTTTTCATCAGCGTAATCCTCGCTGCCCATGTCAAAAGTGCCGCCTTCAATGGCAATCATGTTGAAGGCAAGGGGGCTGTCTTTGAATGTTTGTGGGTGGTTTTCCGTAATTTTATTATCCATAGTGCAAACATAGTAAATTTGATTTTATATACCCTCAGTAAGTACCAAATAGCTACAAATAAAATCCCGTGTTCGTTGTCAAACGAACACGGGATTTTATTTGGCAGCTTTTCACCTATTTTTCCTATATTTGCGGCATAAAAAGTAAAATATCCAATGAAAAAGAAATTCAACACCACAGGAAAGTGTATTGCAAGCCTTCATTATATGGCAGATGTGTCTAAGAAATTAGCACGTACATTAGATATGGTGGAAGAAGGTGAGTATTTCATTATCAACCGCCCACGTCAATATGGGAAAACGACGACCTTAAATAGTATTGAAGCACTTTTGCATGAAAGGGGAGAATATATCGTTTTTAGTACCAGTTTAGAAGGCATCAGTAATCAAAATTTTGCAAGTGATGCGTCATTAGCCGCTGGATTTGTGCGGTTATTGGCACGCAGTGTTGAATATTTTGCTCCTGAAATGACAGCAACTCTACTTGCCTTAATTCCAAATATTAAAAATTTTGATGACCTTTCTAACTTTATTACAGATTTTACGGGCAAAACAGATAAAAAAGTCGTCGTTTTAATAGATGAAGTTGACCAAAGTGCGGACAATCAACTCTTTGTCCAGTTTTTAGCTTTGCTACGCAATAAATACTTGGTTCGTGACAAAATTAGCACATTTCATTCGGTTGTCTTGGCAGGTCTGCACGATGTCAAATCGCTCAAACTTAAATTACACTCGAATGAAGAACAAAAATACAATTCACCGTGGAATATTGCTGCCGATTTTAATGTGAACATGAACTTGCAAGCTGCCGAAATCAAACCAATGCTTGATGCCTACTGCAAAGATACAGGGGTCAAAATGAATACAAAAAGTATTGCTGATTGTTTGTTTTATCACACATCAGGTTATCCTTTTCTTGTAAGCAAATTGTGTAAAACGATTGCAGAAAATATATTACCCGAAAGAGAAGAACAAACGTGGACATTGGAGGATATAGAAGAATCTGTTCGCCTTATATTGAAAGAAAAAAACACGAATTTTGATAGCTTAATTAAAAATTTGGAGAACAATAAAGACCTCTACAATTTTGTTTATCGCATTATTATGGACGGCGACATTATTTATTTTAATCCGCATGAACCATTGATTGATTTGGGGGTCATGCACGGTCTTTTTACAGATGAAGGACAAATAAAAGTCCATAATCGCATCTATGAGCAAGTGATTTACAACTATATGACGGCTAAAACAACTATTGCCTTAAAATCACATCATGATTACGCTGGGCATTTTGTTTTAGACGATGGTTCGTTGGATATGCAAGCGGTCTTATTGAAGTTTCAACAATTTATGAAAGAGGAATTTAATCAAAAAGATAAATCGTTTTTAGAGCAAAATGGTCGCTTGGTTTTCTTATCTTTTTTAAATCCTATTTTGAATGGCAAAGGGCACTCGTTCAAGGAAGTACAAACCTCCGAAGAAAAACGCTTAGGTATTATTGCCGCTTACAATGACCAAAAATACATTCTTGAACTCAAACGCTGGTATGGTGAAGCCTATCACAAAAAAGGCATCACACAATTGACCAATTATTTAGAAATTCAAGGCGTGCAGACAGGTTTTCTCATTATTTTTGAACAAACGACAACTAAAAGCTGGAAAAAAGGCTGGATAAGAGCCAATGGCAAGCGGGTTTTTGCCGTTTGGGTTTGATATAAATTACTTCAAGTTTTAAAATCTTCTTATGAAAAAAACGTTTCTTTTTATTGTTCTCGCGTGGTTTTTTTTGACACCCTCAGTATTTGCTCAGTCTGTCGTCAGTACGAAAGCGCATAAAGTTATTTTTCAATTGACAAGTAGCGATACACTTGTCCATAAAGCCACCATAAAACAGATTAATAACCTGCTCACGGCTGCGCCAAATGCTAAAATCGAAGTAGTTTGTCACAACAACGGTATTGAATTGCTAACAACGGCAAAAACCAATCAAGCTAAAACTATTGCAGAATTAAAAGCCAGAGGGGTGGTCTTTGCTGCTTGCGAAAATACTTTGCGCGAGCGAAAAATAGACAAAACAGAAATCGTTTCACAGGCGATATTCGTTCCTTCGGGCGTGTTTGAAGTGGTGATAAAACAAGAAAAAGGGTATAGTTACCTCAAAGCAGGTTTCTAATTTGCACAATGCAAAGGTAGTCTGCGTCATGGTATGAGGAAAATCAAGGAAATCTGTAACAATACCAAGTAATTACATTTATTCTTAATGAACTTTTGTTAAAGATTTCCTTGATTTATTGCTCCATAGTTTTTAAAATTTACGAGAAGTTATCAATTAATTCCAAAATCTCAAATTAGTGCTTCTCTAAAGCGTCTAACTCTGCCCGTTCTTTATGAACAGAATTGAGTTTGACTGCCGAACGATTGGCTTTACGCATCCGCATATTTAGAATTTCAACGCCCATTGAAAAGGCAATTGCAAAGTAGATATAGCCTTTGGAAACGTGCTGGTGAAATGCCTCAGCAACCAACATCACACCAATCAAAATCAAGAAAGACAACGCCAACATCTGCATCGTTGGGTGCTGATTGATGAATGTGCTGATAGGTGCAGAGAACATCATCATTACTGCAATTGAAATAATAACGGCAATCATCATGATAGCCACTTCTTGTGTCATACCCATTGCGGTCAAAATGGAGTCGAAAGAAAAAACAATATTAACGACACAAATCTGAAAAATAACACTCGAAAGTGAATTATTTGCTGCTTTGTGTGCGTCTGTTTCGTGTCCTTCCAATTTTTCACCAATTTCTTGTGTACTTTTGTAAATCAAAAACAGACCGCCAAATAAAAGAATGAGGTCTTTAATACTCAAACCCACTGCCGCACCGTCTTGTGTCATAAAAGGTAGTTCAAAAATTGGTTTATCGAGCGATAAAATAAAGCCGATAAATAAGAGCAACACTAAACGGAAAACAAGCGCGAGTATTAAGCCGTAATTCCGTGCTTTGGGTTGTTCTGCCTTTGGTAATTGATTGGCAACAATCGAGACAAAAATAATGTTATCTACGCCAAGAACGATTTCCAAGAACGTTAGCGTGATGAGGCTCAACCACATATCAGGTGAAGCAAAATTGGGTAAAGTTAAATCTACAAGTAATGTAGGTAAAATGTTAAACATGTTAAGTGGTGTTGTGATAATTTTGTGAATGAATACTGAAATATTTGCCAATCCATTGAATCAAATTTTGGTGCAATGATAGTAAAATTTTTCTTTTCGTTGGTAGCATTGAGATAAAAACTACCCCCTAAGTAAAATAGTGCCACAAAATATTCCTAATAAGATAAATACGTGGATTTATTCGATAATTTACTTGTATTTTTCAATAAACTGGACATCAATTTATAGCACCTTGAAATTTGAAATCTTAAATTTGAAATCTTCCGATATGACTTTCAGACGTTTAACTATTAATGAACTAACGGCTTTAGAAAAACCGTTTATCAATTTTTTAGTCGCAAACACCATTACAGGCAATGATTGGGCAAAAATGAAAACCCAAGAACCCGAACGGGCTTCAAAAATGATAGACATTTTTAGTGATTTTATTTTTGAAGAACGCCTCCGAAAAGTAGCGTTTATTCAACATCAAGAGCCAAAAGAGTTGCGCTTGTTTAGATGTGGCAACGATAAAATGGAACTCATTGGTTTGCAAGTGGCTGCACATTCGCCGATTGACTTTACACTTATGGCGGATTTGTCAAAAATCAGTCCCGATACTGAGGGGGTAAAAATTTATCGCGCCGAAAAAAAATATACACGCGGACGCGCCCGTGAAATATTTGAAATGCTCGAAAATGGTTGCCGTATTTCAGAAGGCGGCTTATTTGAGATGCTTCACCAATTTTCTTAATTTTTAAAAAAAATCACCGATGAAAAAAGTAACCACACTTTCTTTAGTCTTTTTATTAACGGCAACAATCGCGTTTGGACAGGCAAAACGCTATGTTTTATTGGAACATTTTACTAATACTTTGTGTAGTTCGTGTGCTTCACTGAATCCCGGGTTGTTCTCGGCAATTCAAGTTGAGACAAATACCAATGTTCACCACATCAGTTATCACTGGCGGACGCCTTATTCGACCTGTCTGTACTACCAAGCAAGTCCGACACGCCAAGATGCAAGGGCTGATTATTACGGTATCCCAGGCTCGCCGCGTGTGTCTTCCAATGGTGGTTCAAATACTTCTTTGAGTGCTGTAACTTTGGCAGGTATTACGGCGGCGGCTACCACAAGCCCGATTTCTGTCAAAGTAACAGAAAATACAGGCACAAACCGCGCAGTTGTCGTCAAAGTCAAATGGGCAACAACGCCGCCTGCGGGTACTTATGTGATGCACGTAGCGGTTGTTGAGAAAAAAACAAATTACCTGTCTCCCAATGGTGAATCCGTACACCACAATGTTTTCCGTACTTTTTTGACAACTGCTGCGGGTGAACCCATTCAAACAAATACGCAGACGGAGCAAACAATAAACTACACGTATCCTTCTGCCAACTTGGGCGTTGAATCTCAGCTATACACAGTGGCTTGGGTGCAAAATACAACCACAAAAGAAGTGTTGAATTCGGGTACAAAATTCGACCCGACGACGGCAACAGAAGAAGTATCGGTGGATAATCAAGTGGAAGTGTCTCCAAACCCAACTACGGGAAAAACGACTTTGACATTCAATAAATTGACCCCTCAGTATTTGACGGTTCAGACCCTTACTGGGCAAGTTGTAGAAAGTGTAAAACTATCAAACACAACGACTTATGATTTGAATTTGGCGCAATTTGCGGCGGGCATTTATCTCGTTAAAATTAAATCGGAAGAAGGGGTGGCTATCAAACGAATAGTGAAAAATTAATCTATTGCTCGCTTCGCTCACGAAAAAGGGAAAAGTGGTTCGTTTTTCGGACAAAGCCTAAAAAACGAACCACTCTCCTTTTTTGCGAGCGAAGCGAGCAATAGACTTTTACAAAAAAATATTTATGACTCTAACACTCGGTTTTTCGCCCTGCCCCAATGATACATTTATTTTCGACGCCATGATTCACAACCACATTGACACGGAGGGGTTGAACTTCGAGGTCATTATGGAAGATGTGGAGGCACTCAACCAACGGGCATTTCGGCACGAATTGGCGGTGACAAAATTGAGTTACCACGCTTTTGCCTATTTGGTAGATGCGTATGCTTTATTGGAAGCGGGGAGCGCACTTGGTAAAGGTGTTGGACCGCTTTTGATTGCTAAAGCGGATATGCCCAAAGAGGCAGTCAATCAATCTGTCATAGCGATTCCCGGGAAATTTACGACGGCAAATTTTTTGTTTAGTCTGGCATTTCCCGAAGCCAAAAACAAGCAAGAAGTGGTGTTTCACGACATCGAGCAAGCGGTACTCAACAATCGGGTAGGGGCGGGGGTGATTATTCACGAAAACCGTTTTACTTACTACGAGCGTGGCTTGGTCAAACTCATGGATTTGGGGGCATTTTGGGAAGAAACGACGCAGATGCCGATTCCACTTGGTGGTATTGTGGTACGGCGCGATTTGCCAAAATCGGTGCAACAAAAAATGGAGCGCGTTATGAAACGCAGCGTAGCGTATGCTTTTGCACACCCTTCAGTAAGTAAAGATTTTGTGGCGGAACACGCCCAGGAAATGGACGAAAAAGTAAGGCAACAACACATTGATTTGTACGTCAATAAGTTCACGCGCAGACTCGGAAAAGAGGGGAGAGCAGCTGTAAAAGCACTTTTTGAAAAGGCGGTTGACTTGAAAATTATTCCAAGTTACGCACAACAAATTTTTATCAATTAATAGTAAAAAAAATATTTATTGTTAATGAATTTTAAATATTTGTTTAAAATATTTATTTATAATTTTTTACGTATTATAAAAATTTATAATTAAAAAATACGTATCATTAAAAAAAGCTAATTAAAATAGATTTATATGTTTTGGCACGGTAGTTGAAAATAGTTAATTGTAAGTTTTGGTTAAAGAATTGTAAAATTCGTTTTCGTGATGCCTAAGCCCCCCGCTTAGGCATTTTTTTTATACCATACATCTGTAAAGTGAAAATCCTGAGATGACGACAAACGCTTTCGTACATCACATTGAACGTTGAAGTCCTACACGTCGGCGTCCTACACTTCATTATTCAAAATCCGTTAATCAATATTTGGTATTTCTAAAGCGGGATTTTACCCCGTTTTATGTATATAACCTAAGTTTTGTGGTAGTCACCCAGAACGCGCCACCTTCGCCTTCGGTGGCGCGGGGAGTTTTTTTAGGAGCGAGCCGTTTTTTTTGTTTGAAATTTTGGCAAAGCCCGAATTTTAAACAAAAAAAACGGCTCGCTCCATTAGATTTTTACGCGGCGAGGTTCCGCGTTTCTATACCACAAAACTTAGATTACACAAATCGTAATTACTTAGCCCGTAGCTCGCTTCGCTCGCGCGGGAGGAGGAGAGGTGGTTCGTTTTCGGGCAAAGCCCGAAAACGAACCACATTCCCCTCTTCGTGCGAGCGAAGCGAGCGCGTAAAACGGATTTTTCGGTTATGGCTAAGTAATTACAATTTTTATTAATATTTTGGCTCTGTGACAATTTTAGCGGTAACTCACGTTCGGGGAACTTTAAAAGTTCCCCGAACGTCGGTTTGCACGGTTTTTGACGCAAAAATGCTTTATTTACTGAGAGGGGGCTTTTGCTGCCGCTAAAATTGTCAAAGAGCCAACATTTTAATAACACTTAGACCGAACTTTTTGTCACACCTCAATGTTTTCAGATTAGAATTTTCTAAGACAGACGTAAAAACTTAGCCACCATTGTCTGACCTGTGATTTTTGAGATTTATTTGATTTCTACGACCAAATTAGGGTTGTGTATGTCATAAAATTACGAAAATTAAACAAATCATAGTTCAGACTAAGTTTTAAGACAGACAATAGCAACTTTTGCTGGACATGATAAAATCATCTTGAACATTCATCTAATCACACTTTAAAAGTTTAAAGCGCGAAAAACATTCCTTCCACAATTCAACAATTGCAAGTCACAGTAGTAAGATTTCTGACATTACTTAACGGCACAGATTGCAGCAACTTTCCCCTGTTTAGAAAAAGCAACGAATTATCGCAATTATTCCCCCGATTTCTAATAACCATATACTTACAATTTTAAAGACTATGAATATCTACTTTGCACATTCATCTTTTCGTTTAGGAAAGGTGTATTTGTTGGCATCTATCAATGTAGTGGCAACAATCACTTTCGCTCAAACGCCCGTTTCTCCAGCAATTAAAGGAACTAAGACAGACAATAGCTACGCAAATACCACCGAAGTCAGTAAGACAAAAGCTGCTTCAGATGCCCAAGTCTTGTCTGAGATAGAGGGCGATTATGGTATCGGAGATGTTGTACGTATTGTTATTACAACACCAAAACCTGTGATTAACCCATTGGGCGGCTCAACAAACCGTACACCATCGGGTATAAAAATGACACCACCTTCGATTCAGACAACACCATCAATAGGTAATCGCCCTTCTCTTGAACAGACAACGACACCCCCTCAGTATAGTTTAGACAATGCCCAGCCTAATGGCTCATTGTCAACGCCCGTTACTGCAACACCTACCACGAATCGTACACCGCAAGGCACGACAACGACCCCTCAGTATAACAAGCCAAATGGGCAGGTGACGCCCATTGGCAACCGCCCTGTGCCACGACAAAATACAAAGCAACCTGTTTTTGAATACTACAATTCAAAAGGAGAGCGCATTACACCACCTAATCCGGATGGCACGTTTCCAAACGGAAAAATGACACCTATTGCGAACCGCCCTGCGCCAAAACAGACAACGACACCCCCTCAGTATAACACGTCTATTAGACAACCAATAGGACAACCAATAGGACAACCAACGGCAGGTACAACACCCAATGACCCGATAGCGCAAACAAGTACGGATATTGTGTCGTTAAAAAGCCCGTTTAGCAATACAACTACTACTGCCTCAACATCTGATAAATTGGACTTGACCAATGCGACGCAAAAAGAAGATGGTGGTACAACAACGAATGAATCTATTCGGACACCAAGGGAGCGCGTAGAAAGACAAGAACGGGCAGTATCACCAAGTTCTGGTAGAGTGGCTTCTGGCGGACGCCACTCAAAAGCGTCTAAATCATCGGGATTTTCGTTTAAAAATATATTTGCTGGCATGGGGGGCATGGGTTTGAAAGAAACCAAAAGACGGGATATGAAGAGCCGCAAAAAATATGGATGCTATAAATTTAATTAATGGTTTACTTTTTTTGATTTAGAGGTCTTGCAAAACAATGTTTTGCAAGGCTTTTTTTGTGTCCCTCATTGTGAAAATTAGAAAAATTGGTAATTACTTAGCCCGCGCTCGCTTCGCTCGCGCAAAAGGGAGGAGACGTGGTTCGTTTTTCGGCGAAGCCGAAAAACGAACCGCATTTCCCTCCCTCGCGCGAGCGAAGCGAGCGCGAGATGCAAAAAACGCTTTTAGGTTATGCCCATCCCTCGGCTAAGTAATTACAATTATTATCAAATTACTATACACTTTTTATATCGTATTCTTTTTTGCTTGCTTCGCTCGCAAAAAAGGGAAAAGTGGTTCGTTTTTGGGCAAAGCCCGAAAAACGAACCACTTTCCCTTCTTTTGCGAGCGAAGCGAGCAAAAGTGTATAGTAGTTTAAATTATTTAAAAAAAAAAAAATCCTTTTCATCGAATTTTCAATAAAGGCATAGTTTTGAGAGTAGAATATCTATATTTGCGAGCGATTTTTTAAACCTTTGGATAAAGGTAAAAAACATCTTTATAATTGATTGGTAATCAATTACTTATATCGTAATTAACGAACATTGAAAAACATTGACAAGCAAAAGCCCTTATGAGCAGTCAAAACTGATTGGATACTGAGGGGTCTGTTTCACGAATTATTTATTTTAAAAAGCTACAAAAATGCAAGCGAAAGGTATTATTCAGTTTTTTCTCGTGTTGCTGTTGCTGGTTTGTGCCAGCCAGTTTCTGTACTACATCCCGACAAATAAAGTCGAAAAAGACGCTGTTAGTTATGCACAACGCATGGCTGCGGCCGCCGCACCCGAAAACAAAATGATTGTCGAAAAAGAAAGCAGACTCGCTTTCTTGGATTCTATGTCAAGTGAAACGATTTTCAAATCGTCTGTTTTGGGCAACTACACTTACTCAGAATTAAAAAGCAAACAACTTGCACTTGGTCTCGACTTGAAAGGTGGTATGAGCGTGTTGTTGCAGGTAGATCTGAAGGATTTCCTCGTGGCTTTGAGTGGTAAGTCAACTGACCCGAATTTCGTGAAGGCTCTTGATAATGCAAAAGAAATGCAAAAGGCATCGCAAGGCGACTATATTTCGCTTTTCGTTCAAGAATATAAAAAATTGGCTGGTGATAACAAACTTGCTACAATTTTCGCCCGCAACGAATCATTGAAAGGGCAATTAAACGTGGAATCAACCGATGCACAAGTGCAAAATTTGATGCGTATTAAAGCCAACGAAACGGTGGAAGAAACGCACAAACGCTTAACGCAACGGATTGACAAATTGGGCGTTGTTCAACCAAATATTTCTTTGGACAAAGCACGTGATATTATCATCGTTGAGTTGCCAGGCATTGAAAACCCGCAACGGGCGCGTGATTTCTTAACATCAGCCGCAAAATTAGAGTTTTGGGAAGTCTATCGCGTGAGCGATAACGGCATTGCTCAGGCTTTGACTGATGCGGACAATACATTGAAAGCCCTTGCAAAAGGTGATACATCAAAGGTAATCGTACCTGATACTTCTAAAAGTACAGTAGCTGGTCCACTTTTCTCGTCAATGTCGCCAAATGGTGGTCAATTGTCACCTGCGGTTATTGGTATTACAGAAAAGAATAAGCGCAAGGCGGTAATGGATATGTTAACGATGCCGCAAATCGCATCAAGATTTCCACGCGACCTTATTTTCCGTTGGTCAAAAGATGCTATTGTTGACGCTACGGGCAAATCAACAAATCAATACCAATTGTATGCGGTTAAAAAATCGGCTGGTAAAGATGGTCCTGCGCTCGACGGCGAACGTGTAACAGATGCACGCGCTCAAAGTGGCGACAAAAGTGGTGGTATTGAAGTGTCTCTTACGATGGACGCCGCAGGTGCAGCCGCTTGGGGCAATTTGACACGTATCTGCGCACAAGACAATAAACGTGAAGTAGCTATTTTGTTGGACGATGAAGTGGTAAGCGCACCAAGCGTAAACACACCGATTTTGGAAGGTCGCTCGTCTATCACGGGCAATTATACAGTACAAGAAGCACAAGATTTTGCATCGGTTTTGCAAGTAGGTAAATTGCCTGCAAAAGCGGAAATCATTCAAGAAAGTACGGTAGGTCCGTCAATGGGTGAGGCGAATATCAAAGCATCTTTGTGGTCTTTGGGTATTTCTTTCTTGGCGATTATGTTGTTCATGGGTGTTTATTACTCAACGGGTGGTATTATTTCGATTATCGCGCTTTTTGCTAACTTGTTTTTCATTATTGGTATGTTGACTTCACGCGGTACAGTTTTGACTTTGCCGGGTATTGCAGGTATCGTTTTGACGATGGGTATGGCGGTTGACGCAAACGTTATCATCTACGAACGTATCCGTGAAGAATTGGCAGAAGGAAAAACCATGTTGCAAGCCATTGCCGATGGTTTCAAAAACTCCATGTCAGCCGTTGTTGACGGTCACGTAACGGCGTTTTTGACTTCTGTTGTCTTGATTTGGAAAGGTCTCGGTCCTATCAAAGGTTTTGGTGTCGTCCTTGCGGTTGGTGTTATTTTTACTTTATTCACGGCTGTTTTGGTCAGCCGTTTGATTACAGACTGGTGGGTTGGTCGCGGCAATCAAATTAGCTTTTTCAGAGAATTTAGCCAAGGTATGTTCAAAAATATCAACTTTGACTGGATGCAGATTCGTAAAAAAGCATATATTGTTTCTGCCATCATTATTGGTGCGGGTATTGTGAGTGCTTTGGTGCGTAAACCTGCGTTTGAATTTGGTGTTGACTTCTTAGGTGGTCACAAATTTGAAGTAGCGTTCGACAAAAAAGTAAATCCAGATGATTTGCGGGCTGCGTTTGCCAAATCGTTTGAAGGACAATCTACAACCGTGAAAGCGGTTAATACAGACAATACATTCGATATTACAACGTCTTACTTGTCAAATGAAACGGGCAACGATGTTCAAAATAAAGTAATTTCTAAATTGTTTGAAGGTGTGAATGCAGCAGCAGGTGGCACGTTAGACGAGAAGAAATTTAAAGCAGGTGATGCTGCAACGACACACATCAAATCATCGGTGAAAGTAGGTCCTGCGGTAGCAGACGATATTCGTACAAGTTCTCTTTGGACAACTATTTTTGGTATTCTTATCATTGGTGCGTATATTTTGGTTCGTTTCAACCGTTGGCAGTATGCACTCGGTATCATCATTGCAGCAGTACATGATGCGGCGATTACAGTATCTTTGTTTACTTTGTTTCACGGTATCGTGCCGTGGTCAATGGAAATCAACCAAGACTTTATTGCGGCCTTGTTGACCATTATTGGTTACTCTATCAATGACACGGTTATTGTTTATGACCGTATCCGCGAATACATGCGCAAATACACGAACAAACCAATGGCACAAGTCATCAATGATGGTATCAACTCTACATTAAGCCGTACAATCATCACGTCTTTCACGGTTTTGTTGGTAACATTTATCTTGTTCTTGTTTGGTGGTTCAGCGATTAAAGGTTTTGCATTTGCCTTGTTCGTTGGTCTATTGGCAGGTACTTATTCGTCAATCTTCATCGCAGCACCTGTTATGATGGACTTCTCTAAAAACCTCGACTTGTCGGAGTACAAAGAAGAAGTTATTACTGAGGGGGCGCAAAAAGCGAAGAAAACGTTGAAAGAAAAAGCGTAAATAAGATTTCAAATTTTAAATTTCAAGGTGCAATAAATTAAGTATCGAATTCGATATTTAAAAATATTGAAAATTAGTACCTATTTAGTCACGCGCTCACTTCGCTCGTGCGAGGGAGGAGAGGTGGTTCGTTTTTCGGGCAAAGCCCGAAAAACGAACCACATTCCCCTTTTTTGCGAGCGAAGCGAGCTATGGGCTAAGTAGTTGCGAAAAGTAATTTATTGCGTTTTGAAATTTGAATGTTCTTAATCTGTAAAAAAGCCTTTTTGAATTCATGTGAGTGGATTTAGAAAGGCTTTTTTCGTTGAAAAGCGGTTGATATACTGAGAGGGTAACTGAGTTCTGAATTACGCCCTCCCGATGAAGGTCGGTACAAGTTCTTTCTGCCCGATTTTCGAGCGAAGCGAGAAAGAGTGCGTTTAAAACCGCGTTTATTTACACACATTTGAAACCATACACAAATCTAAAATACGCATTAAAAGGCACTTTTGCGCTCGCTTCGCTCGCGAAAAAGGAGGAGAGGTGGTTCATTTTTCGGGCTTTGCCCGAAAAATGAACCACATTTTCCCTCTCGCGCGAGCGAAGCGAGCGCGAAAACCAGCAGTTTAGTTTTTATGTATGGTTTCAAATACACACAACTACTCACACACCTAACGGACACTTTTGAAAATAAATGTTTTGTCAAAATACTGTCAAACGCTCTGTTTCTGAAAACAAGCTCTCTCATCTTTTAGTTTAGGTGTATATGTGAAATTTGACGCTAAAACGCCGTAGCTACGCACAATTAAATGTCAATTTGCAATTTTCCTAATATCAGAGTCCCTCTAACAATCTAGAACATTTAATTTTAATTTTTAATCTATCTCACTATGTTTTTATCCAAAATCACGCGTGCTGCTGCTTTTGCTGCCACTGCTTTGTCTTTTACTTTTTTGACAGTTTCTTGCGAGAAAGAAACTGTAACGCCCACAATTGCATCTGTCGTTATTGATGGTGCAAACTTTACACTACTTGAAAAAGCATTGGCAAAAGCCGACTTAGTGACAACGTTTCAAGGTGCAGGTACTTTTACCGTTTTTGCACCGACAGATGACGCTTTCAACGCGGCTGGCATCAATGACGCGTTTATCACGGCAAATACTAAAGAAACATTGGCAGCAGTACTGAAACACCATGTGTTAGGCACAAAAGTAGCGTCAACGGCAATCGCAACGGGCGATAATGCGTCAACAGCGACACTTAATGGCAACGTTTTCATTACCAAAAACACGGCAGGCGTGTCAGTTAATGGCGCAAAAGTTACATCTGCTGACGTTGCAGCGTCAAATGGCGTGATTCACGTTATTGACCGCGTATTGTTTCCGACAACTTCAGACATCGTAGCAACAGCACAAGCAAGCTCTGTACACACTCTATTGGTGGCAGCAGTTATAAAGGCTGGTTTGGTGTCAACTCTACAAAGCGCAGGACCTTTTACAGTCTTCGCACCAACTGATGCAGCATTTATTGCATTGGGCGCACCTTACAATACAGTTGCAAACATTCAAGGTATGACTGCTGCTCAAACAGCAGTTTTGAAAGATGTTTTGTTGTATCATGTTGTGGCAGCCCGCGTTTTCAGCACAAATTTGAAGGCGGGTACAGTAGGAACTGCATTGGCAACCAAAAACCTAACGGTCAATTTGGATAGCGGCGTGAAAGTGACTGGTGGCACGGCAGCAAACGTAGCAAATGTAGTAACAAGCCCCGTAAGAAGTTTCAATATAGCGACAACAAACGGCGTTATTCACTCAATTGATAAGGTTTTGCTTCCTTAATTTTTTTGTAATGACTTAGCCTATTGCTTGCTTCGTTCGCAAAAAGGGGAATGTGGTTCGTTTTTCGGGCAAAGCCCTAAAAACGAACTTCCTCTTCTTCCTCACGCGAGCGAAGCAAGCGCGTGGCTAAGTAATTATTTTGAAACAATACATAAATACAAAATACGCATTAAAAGTCAGTTTTGCGCGTCCTCAAAGGTATTCGAGATATGAACAGACTTCGTCGCGCAAAAATAGGAGAGGGAGTACGCTCAAAAACTGGATAATAATTCAGAGACTATTTTTAAATAAAACACAAGGGTGTGGTTTTTACTGACTGTGTGGTACTTTCGGTCCCTTAAATTTGGTGCGCTAATGACAAACGGCTTTCAAGGTTAATACCTTGAAAGCCGTTTGTCAAATACAAATTATCAAAAATATTTAAAATTATGATTCATTTCAATTTTCTGTAACACCTCATACATCAATAGAATCACATTTTCAACGTCATCTTTATGCGCCATTTCTACTGTTGTGTGCATATAACGAAGCGGCAACGAAATCAAAGCAGAAACAACACCACCATTTGAATAGGCAAAAGCATCAGTATCTGTGCCTGTTGAACGGCTCGATGCTTGGCGTTGGAACGGGATTTTATGTTCTTCGGCTGTATCAATAATCAAGTTTAAAAAATTGTTCTGAACTGCAGGTGCATAGGTCAGACTTGGTCCTTTTCCTGCCTTTACATCTGCTTGAATTTTTGCGTTCATCAAAGGCGTTGACGTGTCGTGACAAACATCTGTAACAAGTGCAACGTGCGGTTTTATCGTGTCGGCGATCATTTCTGCGCCGCGTAAACCAATTTCTTCTTGTACCGCATTGACAACGTAAAGCGAATAAGGAAGTTTTATGTTGTTTTCTTTCAATAAACGCGCAACTTCTGCGATACAAAAACCACCCATTCGATTGTCGAGCGCACGACCGCAATAAAAGCGGTTGTTGAGTACGGTCAATTCGTCTTCGTAGGTCATTACACAACCGACGTGAACACCCATTTCAGCGACTTCTTCACGGTTTTTTGCCCCAATATCAATGAAAATATTGGCAACTTCGGGCTTTATATCTGCGTCTTTGCCGTGCCGAACGTGAATAGCGGGCCAGCCAAAAACACCTTTGACATAGCCTTTTTTTGTGTGAATATTGACCCGCTTTGAGGGGGCAATCATTTGGTCAGAACCACCATTGCGAATGACATTGATAAAACCATTGTCGTCTATATGGTTTACAAACCACGAAATTTCGTCGGCATGACCCTCTATCACAACGCGGTAGGGTTGCCCAGGATTGATGACGCCGTAAGCTGTGCCATAATTGTCGAGATGCCATTCGTCAATGTAAGGACGAAGGTAGTCGAGCCAGAGTTTTTGACCCTCAGCTTCAAAACCCGTGGGTGAAGCATTATTTAAGTAGGCGTATAAAAATTTTTCCGACGCTGCCGTGATTATACTCATTGAACTTATGTCTTAAATTTCGGATTTTCGATTGTTAATACTTTCAAAAGCTATTTGTAATTACTTAGTCACACGCTCGCTTCTCTCGCGTGAAGGAGGGGAATATGGTTCGTTTTTTGGCTTTGCCGAAAAACGAATCGCCTCTTCTCCCTATTAGCAATAGCCTAAATAATTACTTACTGTAAATAATTTGTGCAATTCTAACAAACAACGGGTTAAAACCCGTTGGATACTATGGTTTTGTAACTTTCCAGTGGGTTTTAACCCACTGTTATTCATAAATGCACAAATCATTTACAGTACCAATAATTATAAATAAATCTACGTGCAAAACTACAATAAAAAGATAGAATTTCACGTTTCACTTTGAGGTTTATATTTCATTAACACCCCAAGTAGAAGGTGATGTGCGCCAATTTTGTAGAGTTTCTACATCAGAAGCGGTCACATATCCGCGTTTAACGGCGCAATTTAGCAAGATTTCGTAATTGGAAAGTGTGTCAAAAGGGCATTTAGATTCATTAAAAATTGTGGTTGCCGCCTCAAATCCATAGCTAAAAATAGCCAAGACACCCACGACTTCGCAGTTTACAGCGCGTACAGCGTCCACTGCTTTGATGCTTGAGCCGCCCGTTGAAATCAAATCTTCGATGACTAAAATTTTAGCCCCCTCAGTATGCAAGCCTTCAATTTGGTTTTGACGTCCGTGTGATTTGGGTTTATCGCGGATATAAATAAACGGTTTTTTTATTCGGTCAGCAAGCAATGCACCCCACGGAATTCCTGCCGTTGCAACGCCTGCAATTGTATCAAAAGGTTCAAATTGAGCCGCTTTTTCAACAAAACTTTTTACCACCAAATTGCGCGCTTCGGGATAAGACAAGACGAGCCGATTGTCGCAATAAATAGGTGATTTTATGCCCGATGCCCATGTAAAAGGATTTTGTGGAGTCAGTTTTACGGCGTTAATTTGCAATAATTTCTCAGCGATGCGCTGTGCGTTATTTTTCATTTTTTAAATTTTTGGCAAATGTATAAAGTCTTCATCAACAACAAACCTTTACGACTAATAAATTCAGCAAATAAAGAACAAGAATCGGATAAAATATTGGTGGCAAAGTACGCGGGTAAACAGAAATTTCTTTACCACTTTATTGATACACTTGAAAAATCACCGCGATATCAAGGCATTACTTTAGTATCGGAAAATATTGAAAAATTGTGGACGGATTTTCAAGGTATTTATAAAATTATAGAAGCGGCGGGTGGTGTTGTTTTCAACGCAAAAGGGGAGGTTTTACTCATTTATCGCCTCAAAACATGGGATTTACCCAAAGGAAAAATTGATAAAGGAGAGACACCCGAAATAGCCGCAGTACGTGAAATACAAGAAGAAACGGGTTTAGATAAGGTGGACTTGGGCGATTTTATTTGCCACACCTATCATACGTATGAACATAAAGGCAAGCGGGTTTTGAAAAAAACGCATTGGTTTGCGATGCAAACGGCGGAAGAAAAACTGACCCCTCAGTATAGTGAGGATATTGAATTGGCAGAATGGCGTGATTTATCTGCCTTTGTGGAAACACAGCCCGTTATTTATCCATCTATTTTAGAAGTTTTATTGGCAGTCACAAAATAAATTTTGTTTGTGGAACGTTTTACCTTTACCTTTGCGACTGAATGTTAGAAGTTCCGTCAGATTACAAAACTTATTTTTGCACTCATTTCACCATTTTACAATTCAATGAATAAAATCCTTGTTGCTGTTGTATTTATGACAGCTATTTCCGCTCAAAATCCCGCCCACGCACAGCTACTTTCTCTGAACACTACCGAAATAAACAAATCGGACAAACAGCAAGATTGGTCTTTTTATACGGACGCAGAAAACCGCATGTTGTACATTGATTTTGAAAAAATCAACGTCAATTTAAACGGTATCGTTGTGAAAAACAAAGAAGGCAAAGTCGTTTTTAAAGATGACGCGCTTTGGGAACTACCAGTTAATACAATTTATGAAGTTGATTTTTCTAAAGAACTGAAAGGCGAGTACATTGTGGAAGTCAAAACTTTTACAGCAATAGTTCGCAAAACGGTGATTATTAAATAGTTAAACATTTAAAATTTTACTTTTTTCGGAACTTCTGTAAGTAAATTTTTAAGCTATAGAAAGCCTCGCCGATGCGTTCGACGAGGCTTTTTTGATAGTAAGTAGTGGATAGAGAACAATGGATAGCAGCAGTTTCCGCTTTGGGATTTTAGAGGCAGCGTAGCTGCCTAATCTTGGTAATATTAAAAGGTAAGCCACTACTTTTTGATGCGGTGTAACCGCAAAACAGGTACTTTAGCGGTTACACCGCTTTGAGATTACTTTTTTCGTTGAATATTACCAAGATTAGGCAGCTACGCCGCCCCGGAAATCCCAAAGCGGAAATTGCTGAATGGATAGTGGATAATATTGCAATTAATTGACTATCGAATAGTTGTAAAATACAAAACAGGGATTATTTAAACAGACCTACTTAGCTTTAGTTTTATGGTATAAAAACGCTGAATCTCGCCGTGTGAAAATCCTAATGGAGCGAGCCGTTTTTTTTTGTTAAAAATTTGGGCAAAGCCCAAATTTTTAACAAAAAAAACGGCTCGCTCCGAAAAAATTTACCGTGCCGCCGAAGGCGGCGCGTATTGAGGCACTACCACAAAACTTAGATTAGTAACTTTAGTAACCCATTAAGTCATTCATTTTTGCTAAAATTGAATCAATAGGGTAGTCACCTTCTGATAAAACGTGCCCTTTGTCATTGCGTTCAACGATGAATAAAAAACTTGCGGAATCGGCAATGACGTTGGGTTGCATGGGTTTGTAATGTGTTTCTTTTTTGATGTAAAAATCCTTGATTTCACGCCATTGAGCCGTTCCATAAGGTGTTTCTATACTGTTGCTGTACAATTTTATGGGTTTTAAGCGTGCCATTGAAAACAATTTCAACCCAAAAGACAAAGCAGCCACTAAGCCAATAAGCGCAGCCGCCAAGCCCACTACATTTTTTAGCCGTTGTTCTACGGGCAGTTTTTCTTGAAAAAAATACAAGCCAAAGCCAATCAATCCAACGATAATTGACCCAACGAGCCAGCTATCTAAGTAACTCTTGGCTGCCTCAAAAGTGAATACAGGTGTTTCCATATTGCTTATTTTATTTATTTGGTTACTCGCGCGAGGGAGAGGAATGTGGTTCATTTTTCGGGCTTTGCCCGAAAAATGAACCACTTCTTTTGCGCGAGCGAAGCGAGCGCGGCTAACTCTTCACGTTAATTTTGAAACCATACATAAAATCCAAACTGCTGGTTCTCGCGCTCGCTTCGCTCGCGCGAGAGGGGAAATGTTGTTCATTTTTCGGGCAAAGCCCGAAAAATGAACAACCTCTCCTCATTTTGCGCGAGCGAAGCGAGCGCAAAGTGCCTTTTAATGCGTATTTTGAATTTATGTATGGTTTCAAAACGTTAATTAATACTAAAATCATCTAACATACCTGATAGTAAATCACCGAAAGAAAAGGCAGATTCCAAAATCTCTTTATTTACAATCTGATACTCCGCCAAGCCGTGCAAAGCGAGTTCCATAAATGTATAAAATTCTGCTTTGTCTGCCGTCGAGCCTTCCACTAATCGGCGTAAGCCCTCTACTTTTTCTAAGGTTTTTTGATACACTTTTTCAGTCGCATCATTTGGTAATTCTACGACATTGCCGCCACTAAAAAAAGCACGAACAACGCCAAAAGGGTCTTTATCTGACTTGCGTTTGAGTTCTTCGGGATTTGGGAAATATTCCAAAAAGACTGTTTTTATCGCTGTACTAAACAAGTGCATTGCCACCGAATAAGGACCTTCTTGTTCGCCTTCGTAAACAAGTTCAACTTTGCCCGTAATGGCGGGAACAATACCCCAAAAGTCGGTTAATCGGGCGGTGGTCTTTTTTTCACCGTTCAAAATCATGCGCCGTTCGGCGGCTGAGTACAGATTTTCAAGTGCAGAAATGGACAAGCGGGCAGAAACACCGCTTTTTGCGTCAACATATTCCGATTCTCGGGCGGCAAAAGACACTTCTTCCAACAAATTGAGCAGCACTTCGGGAATCTTAATTGCCTTTTTTTGGTCGGCAGTTGGTTTGGCTTCTTGTATCGTGATTGCCTTTGCAATGTCCAAATCCTCTGGGTAATGCGTGAGAATTTGACTTTGAATACGGTCTTTCAACGGTGTAATAATTGAACCACGATTGGTATAATCCTCTGGATTTGCCGTAAAAATAAACTGTACATCAAGCGGCAAACGCAGTTTGAAACCACGAATTTGAATATCGCCTTCTTGCAAAATATTGAACAAAGAGACTTGAATCCGCGCTTGCAAATCGGGCAATTCGTTGATAACAAAGATGCAACGGTGCGCTCTTGGCACGAGTCCGAAGTGAATAACCCGTTCGTCGGAGTACGGCAATTTAAGATTTGCTGCTAAAATTGGGTCAACATCGCCAATCAAATCAGCTACTGACACATCAGGCGTTGCCAATTTTTCGACATAGCGGGCTGAACGGTGTAACCACTCAATCGGTGTCTTATCGCCGAGTTCGTCAATCAAATTTTTGGCAAAAATACTGAGGGGTGCTAAAGGGTCGTCATTGAGTTCACTTCCTGCCACAATTGGGATATATTCGTCCAAAAAATCAACCATTTGGCGGGCTAAACGAGTTTTTGCTTGTCCGCGTAAACCCAAAAGAAGGATAGAATGTCGGCTCAACATCGCTCGTTCGAGGTCGGGAATGACCGTATGTTCAAAGCCTAAGATACCCGAAAAAGTCGGCTCTTTGGCGTGCATTTTTTTGATAAGGTTGTCGCGGAGTTCTTGTTTAATGCTTTTTGATTTGTAACCAGAAGCCTTTAGTTCTCCCAATGTTTTGATTTTAGTCATTGTTGTATCGAAATAGGAATGATGAATATTCAGCGACGCAAGCGCGGCTAATGTTTACGATGAATAATGTACTCTGGTACTCTCGGAAATCTCAGAAATAAACATTCTGACTCTACGAGTCATTGATACCCGCTTGATTTCTATGACTCGTAGAGTCAAAATGTTTATTTTATATATTTCCGAAGTTATCAAAATAGACAAAATGCAGAACAAATCTGAGTGACCAAAGTTTAGAAACTCAAAAAATCTCTTTTGCTTTTTATGATATTTAGTTACACGTATCGTTGTAGCGCGACCTGAAGGTCGCGTTACTTTTTAAAACCGTAGGGGCAATGTAAACAACCATTTTTGCAACAATAGCCCCGTTTTAGATGATAAACTTCTGTAAAAACGAATAAACCTTTATCATTTATGTAAAAATCTTCGCCTTCTTTTATTTCTCGCGTGTTGATATGCGCAGTAATGGGCTTTTTTATGGGTGTTTTTTTATCAGCCACGTTTCAATGTCCAATTTTATATTGTCCACGATTCACGACACCTAAAACGCCCCCCCTCAGTATATCACCGATTACAGGCGAATTTTTGGACTTAGAACGAATGTCTTTTACCGTAAATGTCCACTCTTTTGACGGGTCAAAAATAGTTAAATTTGCCAATTCGCCTTCGGCAATTTTTGGCAAGGGCAATTGTAAAACGCGCCGTGCATTTTCGGCTAAAAAACACACCCAATCATGGGCGGTGAATTCGTCGTGTAAGTATTTATTGACTAAACCAAAAGTTGTTTCCAGACCAATTGCACCAAAATCGGCGTAAGCGAATTCCAAGTTTTTGCCTTCTTCGTCAATCGGTGTGTGGTTTGACGTGATAAAATCAATTGTCCCATCTTTCAATCCTTCTACCAAAGCATCTCTATCAGCCGCTTCGCGCAAAGGCGGCATGACTTTAAAGTGCGTATCGAACCCCCTCAGTATATCGTCCGAAAAACAGAGATTTAGAGCCGCCACACTCGCCGTAACGTGCAAGCCTTGTTCTTTGGCTTGCCGAACGAGCGCCACCGAACGAGCTGCCGATAGGTTGTGAAAATGCAAACGTGAATCGGCATAGCGTACTAAATGCAGGTCGCGTTGCACCATCATTTCTTCTGCCATTGAAGGAATAGCGGGCAAGCCAAGTGACGTTGACATCACGCCCTCGTGCATTTGTCCGTGCGGCGACGTTGTTTTGTCATTCGGGCGATTGAACACCAAACCATCGAAAATTTTGGCATATTGCAAACCTCTTAGCATCAAACCCGCATCTTGAATAGTACGCCGTCCGTCGCTAAAAGCAATTGCACCAGCCTCTCGCATATCGAGCATTTCTGCCAAATCTTTACCATCTGTATTGACCGATAATGCACCAATTGGCTTGAAATCAACTAAAAATGATTGTGTTTTATTTCTTATGTATAAAATTTCGGATTTGGAATGAACGACAGGAGCTGTATTCGGAAACGGCGCAAGAGTCGTGTAACCGCCCGACATGGCAGCTTGACTAACCGTTTCTAAGGTCTCGCGGTGTTCAAATCCAGGGTCACCCGTGATTGCACCTACATCAAACCAACCTATACTGACATGCGCATTGGGCGTGTCAAAAACGCGGGTTTTGGTGTCGGCAATGAGTGAATTTGCGGTGGCGATGTTTTGAATTTTGCCCTCCCCATTGATAAAAATATCGCGGCTTTGACCATCAAGGTCAGGTTGTGAGGGCGCAATTATGTAGATGTTGCGGAGCAGTAGCATAAGTTTTCGGTGCGTTGTTTTTCGACGCTTTTCGGGACGCAAAATTAAGGTATTTAGGGGATTTTTTTATGGATTCTGTGTTTTTTATTTGAAAGCCTATTATTTTTGAAAAAAAAATTAAAACAATTTGTTTTAATTTTAATTTAGCATTAACTTTGCACGAACAACAACAAAACAAAAAGACTCAATTAGGGTTTCAAGTTGTGTTATAAATCCGTTTTGAAACCATACATAAAATCTAAATTGCTGATTCTCGCGCTCGCTTCGCTCGCGCGAGAAGGGGAATGTGGTTCATTTTTCGGGCTTTGCCCGAAAAATGAACCACCTCTCTTCCTTTTGCGCAAGCGAAGCGAGCGCAAAAGTGCCTTTTAATGCGTATTTTGAATTTACTGGTAACTTCGGAAATCTCATAAATCCGTTAGGATTTACATGTTTGTAGAAAATATGAAGCAAAATGGACTTTGAATCCGTAGGATTCCTACATTTGTAATCGTTAAAAAACGTGCGAATCCTACGGATTCGGGGAACATTTTACTTGATTTCTATTCTACAAACGTATGAATCCGATGGATTCAAGAGATTTCCGAGGTTACCAGAATTTATGTATGGTTTCAAAAAATCCGTTAGGATTTACACGTTTATAGAGAATAGAAATGAGTAATTTCTCTCCGAATCCTTTAGGATTCGCACGTTTATTTGGATATTTAATGTGCGAATCCTAACGGATTCGGAGAGAATTGCCTGTTCGATTTCTCTATAAATGTTCAAATCCTAACGGATTTGTTAAAAAATAGAATTGCAACTTGAAATCATAATAGAGCCTAATTTAAAATCAATCAATTGTATTTCAATTCTAAAAATGTAACTATTTAGCTATGTGCCTTTTGCTCGCGCAACGACAGTAAAAGAGGTGGTTCATTTTTCGGCTTTGCCGAAAAATGAACCACATCTCTCCCTCGCGCGAGCGAAGCGAGCGCGAGATGCAAAAAACGCTTTTAGGTTATGCCCATCCCTCAATTATTTAAGTAGTGAAACCTAAATAAACGCTGCTTTGAGATTGGCTCTTTCTCGCTTCGCTCGAAAATCGCCAGAGTGTGATTTTTAGGCGAGCGTGTTTTTGAATCAGAAAATCAAAGATTTTTCTGATTCAAAAACACGCTCGCCCCAATAGACTCTTTCAAAGGGCGGTTTTTGAGCGAAGCGAAAAAGAGCCAGTAAATATGCCGCAAAACAGCGTTTATTTAGGTTTGACTACTTAGCTGTGCGCTCGCTTCGCTCGCGTAGAAAAATGAACTACTCATCTTCTATCGTTGCGCGAGCAAAGTGCACGAAGCTAAATAATTGTGATTATTTTTAATACTTTTAGCGCGGCATAAAATCTTCAGTTAAGCGGACGAACTGTTTCCCGTTCCATTTTTCGACCAAAATATCGTTGATTTTTTTGTCGGCAGTCATAAAGTTCACGCCAATGATGTAGATATTTTTCTGTTGCAAAAGAAAAGGTTGGGCATAATTTTGATTTTTGATTTGTTGTAGTGCAGCGTCGGCGTTTTCATTTATTTTAAATTCAAAAATATACACCGCCGTTTGTCCAATACAAATTGTATCCAATCTGCCTTTGTTGTTTTGCAATTCTGAAAACACAACTAATCCTGTACTGTACATCAAAACGTGCATAATGGTATGGAAATACCCCTCAGTATATTTAGTAATATCGTAACCTGTGGAAGCAATAACGGGTGCAAAAATTTGAAATGCTTCTTTCAGTTCTTCGTCTTCCAAATGATTTTTGAGTTTGAAGGCAATTGTATATTCCGTTTCTTGCCAATCTTTGCCCACATATTCTGCCAATAAATAAGATGCAAAGGATTCTCGCACTTCTTGATTCGGAAAACCCACTGTGTAAAGAGTTGACCAACCGCGTTTTTGTGCTTTTTTAATCGTCAAATAACCTGCTTGAAACAATAAAGCGATACTATAAAACTCTTTCAAATTGGCACTTTCCAGCAAATCAGCGTTTGTTTTTAGATTTTCCAATTCAGCCATTGTTATTTGCTGTTTTCTTGCGCCGCGTGTCAAAACAGTCGGTGTGCCTGTTGAAAACCAATAGTTTTTAAATTTAAAACTTTGGAAAAAATTGACGATTGAAAAAGGGTTATAGACGCGATTGTCGTCTATTGCATCCCATGAATACCCATTGTAATGTACTTTAATTTGGGCTAAAATCTCCCCTTCAGTACATTCGTGCCGTCGGGCGGCTTCTGTTATATATTCTGCATAGTAAAACCGCAATTCTGGTTCTGTGTAGCCAAAGAGTGTCGTAAAACGCTCGTCAAGTGTCAAATCGTTTAGCATATTCAAATCGGATAAAATCCCTACTTTGCCAATTTTGCTTACGCCTGTAATGTAACTTCTATGAATTTTGTCACCCGAGCCTTTCATTGTACCATAAAATTTCTTTAGGGTAAATATATTTTCTTCTAATTTTTCTTCATTTTTTCCAACAAAATCTGTTACTGCCATTTCGTATTCATCTACTAAGATGACAATGGACTTTTCTTTTGATAAATTATCAATGATTTGTTTAAACAAACCTTTCGCGCCTAACTCTGTTGTGTCAATTTTTAAATTTTTGGCAATAGGGCGCAGATAGTTTTGTAATCCCTGCTCTAATGAAACAGCATTAAACTCAATTTGCGTAAAATCAATCCGCAAAGTCGGGCGTTTAATCGCCTCCCAATCTATTTTGTCGTATATCCATGTGCCTATAAACTGTTCTTTGCGACCGTCATAAATCGCCCCGACAGTATCCAACATCAAAGATTTACCAAACCGACGCGGACGCACAATGAAATTGTGCTTACCCAATTGCATGAGTTCATAGATTTTTTCAGTTTTATCAACATAAATCAAATTGTCCTCTGAAAAATCACTAATATGTTGTGCGCCAATACTTAATTTTTTAACTGCCATTGATTTACTTTTTTTATTGATAACTATTTAAGTGAGGAGTGGGCATAACCTAAAAACATCGTTTTTTGATTAAAAACAGATGTTTTGCGCTCGCTTCGCTCGCGCAAAAGGGAGGAGACGTGGTTCGTTTTTCGGCTTCGCCGAAAAACGAACCACATTCCCCTCCCTCGCGCGAGCGAAGCGAGCGCGAGATGCAAAAAACGCTTTTAGGTTATGCCCATCCCTCAACTATTTAAGTAGTGAAACCTAAATAAACGCTGCTTTGAGACTGGCTCTTTCTCGCTTCGCTCGAAAATCGCCAGAGTGTGATTTTTAGGGGCGAGCGTGTTTTTGAATCAGAAAATCAAAGATTTTTCTGATTCAAAAACACGCTCGCCCCAATAGACTCTTTCAAAGGGCGGTTTTTGAGCGAAGCGAAAAAGAGCCAGTAAATATGCCGCAAAACAGCGTTAATTTAGGTTTGACTACTCAGCTGTGCGCTCGCTTCGCTCGCGTAGAAAAATGAACCACTCATCTTCTATCGTTGCGCGAGCAAAGTGCACGAAGCTAAATAATTGTGATTATTTTTAATACTTTTAGCGCGGCATAAAATCTTCAGTTAAGCGGACGAACTGTTGCCCGTTCCATTTTTCGACCAAAATATCGTTGATTTTTTTGTCGGCAGTCATAAAATTCACGCCAATGATGTAGATATTTTTCTGTTGCAAAAGAAAAGGTTGGGCATAATTTTGATTTTTGATTTGTTGTAGTGCAGCGTCGGCGTTTTCATTTATTTTAAATTCAAAAATATACACCGCCGTTTGTCCAATACAAATTGTATCCAATCTGCCTTTGTTGTTTTGCAATTCTGAAAACACAACTAATCCTGTACTGTACATCAATACGTGCATAATGGTATGGAAATACCCCTTAGTATATTTAGTAATATCGTAACCTGTGGAAGCAATAACGGGTGCAAAAATTTGAAATGCTTCTTTCAGTTCTTCGTCTTCCAAATGATTTTTGAGTTTGAAGGCAATTGTATATTCCGTTTCTTGCCAATCTTTGCCCACATATTCTGCCAATAAATAAGATGCAAAGGATTCTCGCACTTCTTGATTCGGAAAACCCACTGTGTAAAGAGTTGACCAACCGCGTTTTTGTGCTTTTTTAATCGTCAAATAACCTGCTTGAAACAATAAAGCGATACTATAAAACTCTTTCAAATTGGCACTTTCCAGCAAATCAGCGTTTGTTTTTAGATTTTCCAATTCAGCCATTGTTATTTGCTGTTTTCTTGCGCCGCGTGTCAAAACAGTCGGTGTGCCTGTTGAAAACCAATAGTTTTTAAATTTAAAACTTTGGAAAAAATTGACGATTGAAAAAGGGTTATAGACGCGATTATCGTCTATTGCATCCCAAGAATACCCGTTATAATGCACTTTAATTTGGGCTAAAACCTCCCCCTCTGTACATTTGTGCCGTCTTGCGGCATCTGTGATATATTCTGCATAGTAGTAACGCAATTCTGGTTCTGTGTAGCCAAAGAGTGTTGTAAAACGCTCATCAAGCGTCAAATCATTTAGCATATTCAAATCGGATAAAATGCCTACTTTGCCAATTTTGCTCACGCCTGTAATGTAACTCCTATGAATTTTATTGCCCGCACCTTTCATTGTGCCATAAAAAGGTTTCAATACGTCAATATGTTCTTGCATTTTGACGTCATCTTTGCCCACAAGATTAGTTACTGCCATTTCGTATTCATCTATTAAAACGACAATGGGTTTTTCTTTTGATAATACTTTAATTATCTTACTAAACAACTCTTTTGCAGTTGGTGCGCTAACAGATAAAGCCAATTCTTCTACTAAAGAAGTTAAATAGTTGTATAAGCCTTGTTCTAATGACGACGCTTTAAACTCAATTAGCGTAAAATCAATACGCAAAACAGGGCGTTTAATCGCCTCCCAATCTATTTTATCGTATATCCATGTCCCTATAAACTGTTCTTTGCGACCGTCATAAATCGCCCCGACAGTATCCAACATCAAAGATTTACCAAACCGACGCGGACGCACAATGAAATTGTGCTTGCCCAATTGCATGAGTTCATAGATTTTTTCAGTTTTATCAACATAAATCAAATTGTCTTCTGAAAAGTCACTAATATGTTGCGCGCCAATACTTAATTTTTTAACTGCCATTGATTTACCTTTTTTATTACGCGCAAATATACGATTTTTCTTTGTAACTACTTAGTTGCGCTCAGTAACTGATGTTACGCAGAGCCGTAGGCTCGACTAATTTTGTAGCGGCGGATTTCAATCCGCCGAAAATGTACAGTATCTTCTCACTAAGAGCCGTAGGCTCGGCACATATTTACATGCACCGAGCCTACGGCTCTTAAATAATCGGTGTCAAAATTTCGGCGGATTGAAATCCGCCACTACAAAATTGGTCATGCCTACGGCATTTTAGCATATATGCGTAATAATCAGTCAGTAATAATCTAAGTTTTGTGGTAGTGCCTTAAAACGCACCGCCTTCGGCGGCGCGGGGGATTTTTTTGGAGCGAGCCGTTTTTTTTGCTAAAAATTTGGGCAAAGCCCAAATTTTTAGCAAAAAAAACGGCTCGCTCCATTAGATTTTCCTCGCGGCGAAGCCGCGTTTTAATACCACAAAACTTAGATGTAATAATAAAAAAGAGGCATCTATCCCATTAAGAATAGATACCTCTTTTTTATTTACTAAAAGTAATTACTTAGCCCATAGCTCGCTTCGCTCGCAAAAAGGTGAATGTCGTTCGTTTTTCGGGCTTTGCCCGAAAAACGAACGACCTTTCCCCTCTTGCGCGAGCGAAGCGAGCGCGTGACTAAGTAATTACCACTAAAAACAACTAAGGCATTGAACATCAATCAAAGCATCAAATTTGATTCTACAAAATATTGAAAATCAATTCATTGCAGTTTCAGATTTGAAATATGAAGTCCTGCTTATGGGCGAACCAAGCAAAAAACCTTGTGTGCAGGATAAAAGAAAGCGGTTTCAAACAAACTGCTGTTGACAATTTGCGAAGCGTTTACTTTTGTTCCGTCTTTAAGCGTGATGTCCGAAGTGAGCGTAATGTAGCTATCAACTTCAAGACTTGCTGCGGGTTTTGCAATAGCCGTCAAAATGGCACTCATTGGAACTGAGATTTTTCCTCTTGCATATTTGCCACCTGATGGTACGGCAAAAGCAGAACCTTGTACGGTTGCTACTTTTACGCCTGTTTTGCCATCAAGATTTGCAAAAACCTCAACCGTTGCCAAACCATTAATATCTTCTGAAATGAAGTCAGCTTCAAACTCAATGTTTTTGGCTGTCAAATTAGCTGATTTGGAAATACTGTCAATTGCACCTGCAAAGGCTGTATTGTTGAGGTTCGTTACTGCTTTGCCACGCAAAGCGATAAGCGAACTTTTTTTAATGTCTGCAACTTTAAGCGGGTCTAAGTCTGGGTCGGCACAAGATGTAAACAAAATGGCAACACCAGCAATCAACGCTAAGAATTTATTTTTCATTTTACTATTTTAAAATTAAGAGTGAATAAATCTGGTTGTTTGACAATTTTAGTGGCGACCACGTTCGGGGAACTTTTAAAGTTCCCCGAACGTCAGTTTTTACCTCTTTTTTGATTCAAAAATACCTTATTTACTGAGGGGTATTTTTGTTCCCACTAAAATTGTCAAACAACCATAAATCTATTGCAAATATTTAGATGAACTCCTATTGCTCGTTTCGTTTGCAAAAGGAGGGGAGGTGGTTCATTTTTTAGGCAAAGCCTGAAAAATGAACCACATATCCTCCTTCGCGCAAGCGAAGCGAGCTCGAGGCTAAATGTTTACATTTTATTTATTGAATGGTGCATCTGCGTTATTGTCCCAGAATGTTTTATTTACTGCACTTGGCGTTTTTTGTTTAGCCGCACTATTCAAACTGACATAATCAGAAGGATAGATAAATGAGCGAATAAAGTTACCTGGTGCTGCATTACGCATTGGCTGCATATCTGGTTTACCACCAAGACGGCGGTACATATTGTAGGCTTCGATACCATTGCCCCATAGTGCAATGTGGTATTCTCTGCCATATACGCTTATTTTTGCATCATTTGATGCGGCTGCATCATACAATTCAGTTACTTTAGTAGTGTAGGCATCTTCTGATGGTTCTACGCCTGTTGGTAAGGTTTGATTTTTAGAGACCGCAAAAGCACGAACACGAGTAATTGACTTTTTAACACCTGAAAGAAGCAATGCTTTTGCATCGCCTGCTGTTCCGAGTGTAATTGCCGCTTCTGCTTTCAAGAAATCTGTAAAAGAAGCCATCCAAATTGGAGAAATACCTGCGCCATTTGCACCTTGACCTAACTGTGTTTGTACAAAATAGGCATTGTCACCTACGTTCACGTCAATGCGACCACCTGCTGGATACACGCCGTAGCATGTTCTCGCTTTTTGGTCTGGTGGAATACCATCGCTATTACCATGCTCACGACCAAAGAAGCCCGGTTCAAATGAACACCAAGTCTGTCCTACGAAATGGCTCGGACGTGGGCTGATGATGCAAGGAACTGACTTAGGGTCATCTTGCAAAGCGCGTGCAAGGCTACCCGTTTGACGGAAGAAATAATATCTCCAACGTGGGTCTTGAACACCTTTTTGATTGTAAGTAATAAACATGAAGTGATTTGAAATATAGTCGGCTGCAGCACCTGCATTAGGCTGATAATCAGCCCGATAAAGTGGATGACGTGACCGAGCAGGTACGTTAACCGCCGCATACTTATAGGTAAATTCTTCTGCGTCTGTATCAATCAAATCTTTAGTCAATAAGTCTGCAACTTTAGCTTTAGCTGTTGTTGCATCAACCAAGCGCGTATTCATATACGCTTTGAGTTTCAATGTATTTGCCAAAGCAATCCATTTAGCCGCCGAACCTGCATAGTAGATGTCTCTACTGAGGGGTGCTGGTGCGGGTGCCGTTTTGCCAAGAAGGGCAATGGCATCGTCTAAAATAACGATAGCCGCATCATAAACCGCCTTGCCACTGTCTGCTTTAGGATTGAAATTACCCGTTGCACCTTTTAAGGCTTCTGAGTAAGGCACATCGCCGAACATGTCCACTAATGTAAGAAGGACATACGCTTTTAGTACCCGTGCAACACCTGAGTGAACGGTAAAGTTGGTGTTGTCTGTTTTCAACAACAAGGTTTCGATTTGAATCAACACTTCTTGATAAGCATTGTCCCAAATGTCGTCGAAATCTTGCGGTTGGAACGCTTTTTCGTAGGTGTCACCACCTATCAAAGCTTTCATACGCGCCAATTGCATCGCTGGGTCGTTCACCTCTGTGTAGAACTGTGAGAAATCCAACTGAATTTTGTTCATCAACAAGTTAGGGTCAAGGTTTGTGACACCAACGTTGTTTGGGTCTTCAAGATTACCGTCTAAGTCAGTCAATCCGCAAGAACCAAAGAAAGTGAGGCAGAAAACTGCCGTAATTTTTAATAAATTCTTCATATTTAGAAAAATAGATTTTGTTAGAAAGTAAATTTAAGGTTTGCACCCCAACGGCGTGCCGATGGTCCACCCAAGAAGTCAAAGCCTGTACCATTGCCTGTACCAAATGCGGTACGGTCTGGGTCAACTTTTGCTGATTTTGGTGTATTGATAGCATTAAACCAAATATTGTTACCAACGAGAGAAACACTCGCACCTTTGACAAAAGATTTTCCAAAAACTTTAGTTGGTAAAGAATAAGACAAAGCTACTTCACGCAAACGCACACGCGTTGCGTCAAAAATACCTACTTCATCAACACCACCACCAATGATGGTATTGCCAAAGAAGATACCAGAAGCGGGCTGTGGAATATTGTTTGGCTCACCTTTTTCGTTAACACCCGGAAGAATTACGGGTAATTCTGGATTGAAGTCTTCCAATTCTTTTGCTGTACCACGACCAATTGGCGTAGCAGCCGAGTAAGAGAAGATTTGACCACCGTGAACGTAATCTATCTGAGCAGATAAAGAAATGCCTTTGAAATTGAAATCAGTGAAGCCACTCAAACGGAATTTTTCGTTCGGGTCCCCAATGATTACTGCCTCTGGCGTCAATACATAGTCACCGTTGCCGTCAATAAGACGACCGCCATTTGCGTGCTTTACGATACCTCTACCTTTGATAACACCAAAAGGTTGACCTTGGATAGCAAAGTTGCCTAAGTTAGAAAAACCGTCAATCAAAATTTCTTTTAAGTTTGCGGGCAATTCTTCTACCAAAGATCTATTTCTTGTGAAGTTAACTTTTAGATTCCACACAAAATCACGCATTTTAATTGGAACGATATTCACACCCAATTCAATACCTTTATTTGAAATCGCACCTGCATTGATGAACGTGCGCTCAAATCCTGTTGAAGGGTCAAGGGTCGCTTCTACAATCTGGTCTTTTGCAAGACGGTTGTAAAGAGACAAATCGAAGCCCAAACGGTTGTGGAACAAACGAATATCCGCACCAAATTCAAGTTCTGTCTGTAATTCTGGTTTCAAATTAGGATTAGCCAAAAGTGCTGGCAAACCTAAAACGATAACGCTACCACTTGCGTCAGATGCTGCATTGGAGTTCAAGGTCAATGTAGGACGTGTACGGTAAGGTGTTGCAAAGTTTGCAGAAGTACCATAACCCACGCGCAATTTCAAGAAATCTAATACATTAGATTTCATGTTAGGGAACAATTCCGTCGGGATAACTGCCAAACTTACGCCCGGATACAACAAACTGCGGTAATCTTTTTCGTGTGTAGAAGCCCAGTCATTGCGACCTTGAACGTTCAAATAAACAGCGTTTTTGTAACCCAAAGTTACGTCAGCAAATGCACCTAAAATATTGCGTACTGAACCGAAGTTAAGGTTATTATCACGAATATCACGGCTATTTACGTTTGCAAAATTGCGGTGTTCCAATAAACCAAATACTACTTGTCCTTGGCTTTCAAGACCTTTTTGTGTGTAGGTGTCTTGGCGACCATTGAAACCAACGTTTGCTGTAAAATCAAAATCAGCATTAAGACTTTTGTTACCAGTCAAAATAGCTGAGTGGTCATAGATTGTGTTAACACCACTTGTTGTACGGTACAAACCAGAACCAAATGCTGCAACTGCAACAGGGAAGCCCGATGCACCTCTATTAACGTAGTAAGATTGCTCTTCGCTATACGTATCCACACCCAGGCGGTAAGTTGCTTTCAACCAGTCTGTTAGGGTATAGTTAGCTGAGAATGAACTCAAAAAGCGGTTAACTTTATTGGTTTGTCCAGCATTTTCCAATAACCAACGCGGGTTTGTAACGTCGTTACCATTGCGATAGTAGAGTGATGCACCTGTAATCGGATTTTGGTAAGGCCAGTTCATCAAATCTATATTACGTGGCGTATAAAAGAGATTGGCAAATACAGAAGGACCACCTTGAGAGTTAGAACCTAAACCTGCACCAACGGGAGGTGTTTTAAAATCAGTTTTGATAAAGCTGAAATTTCCTGTCACCATCAAGCGTTTTGACAAATTGGCAGTGCCACCAATAGTTGCGTTGTAACGCTCCATATTGTTGTTTTTGATATAGCCATTTTCTGCTGTGCGGCTGAAACTGACATTGAAGCTACCAAATTCTCCCGACAAACCAGCGTTGAAAGATGTTGTCTGTGCATTGCCTTTTTGGAAAAAGTCTTTGATATTGTTTGGTGCTGCAACGGGCTTGTAGCCACCATTTGCATCACCTGCGACTGCTTGAAACTCTGTTCTTTCTGGGAATAAATTGCGGTGTTCCCAATAAGGGTGACGTGCGTTGATGGCAAGACCCGGATTTTGAAAAAGACTGCCCCAGTTAGAGAAAAATTCGCCGTAGTCGCCGTCAAAACCATTCGCCCACTTGTTTTGGTATTCAGGAATGAAGGCTTCAATCGTGCTGAATGATTGGCTCAAAGACGCAGACATTCTTTTGTTTTTAGCCGCCGCGCCTGTTTTTGTTGTAATCAAAATAACACCATTTCTACCCGATGAGCCGTAAAGTGTGGTTGCACTAAGACCCCTCAGTACACTCATGCTCTCGATATTGTTTGGGTCAATATCTAAGTTACGAGTTGGCGTGATTTGACCATCGCGGAAATCCGATTTTGAACTGCTGCCACTGTTAGCCGCCGTGTTGACAGGTACACCATCAATAATCCAAAGTGGTTGTGCATCACCAGAAATAGTGCTGACACCACGAATATTGATTTTAGTACCCGAACCCGCCAAACCTGCCGAGCTGATAATGTTCACACCCGGAGATTTGCCCGCCAAAGCGCGTGCAACGTCCGTTTCAGGCTTGCCTTCGATGTCCTTAGAGTCAACCGTTGTTGTGGCGTAACCTAAAGCCTTTTTGTCGCGGCGAATACCGAGTGCTGTCACAACGAGTTCTTGAAGTTGTGATTCTGCCAAGCTCACATTTATAGCATTTGATACGCCCAATGTAATTTCTTGACTTTCAAACCCCGTGAAACTGAAAACGAGGGTGGTTGCGCCCGCAGGCACTTTTAAGGAATAGCTTCCGTCAACTTCTGAGATTGTGCCAGTAGTTGTGCCTTTTACAAGGATACTTGCACCAATCAAAGGTTGGTTGCTTGGGTCGGAAACAATACCTGTCACTGTTCTTTGCGCTAGTGCAAAGCTGATAGTCGCTATGACCATCATCAGGATTAGGGAAAGTTTTTTCATACTAATCTTAGATTTTAGATGAAGAATGAGAGAAAATTTACAATACAAATCCAAAGGTAGAAAAGTTTTAAAAATCTACACTTTATCTTGTATTTTTAATAAAAAAATAAAATGAATTATTAGTTGAGGGATCGGCATAAGCTAAAAGCGTTTTTGCATCTCGCGCTCGCTTCGCTCGCGCGAGAGAGGGAATGTGGTTCGTTTTTCGGCGAAGCCGAAAAACGAACCACGTCTCCTCCCTTTTGCGCGAGCGAAGCGCGCGCAAAACATCTGTTTTTAATCAAAAAACGATGTTTTTAGGTTATGCCCATTCCTCATATATTTATAACTTATGTTAGGCAGATGTGCTAAAAATGCCGTAGGCATGACCAATTTTGTAGCGGCGGATTTCAATCCGCCGAAAGTTAAAACCCGATTATTTAAGAGCCGTCGGCTCGGTGCATATGAATATGTGCCGAGCCGACGGCTCTTAATGAAAAGGGACTGTACGTTTTCGGCGGATTGAAATCCGCCGCTACCCAATCGGTCGAGCCTACGGCTCTGCGTAACATCAGTTTATAAGATAAAATAGAAATTCTGTTGAATCGGCTTATTCGATGATGTTTTGAAGATTAGTCCTATTTCAGATAAATGCAAAAAAGGATTTTACCACGTTATATAACGTATCAAAATGTGCTTCGCTGCTTTCTCTATTGAAAAATACTGAGGGGTCTTGAATAACTGTAATCACTAAGCCTATTGCTCACTTCGCTCGCGCGAGATAAATAACTTCTCTAAACAAAAAACGCCAACATCGCAGGGGAGCGATGTTGGCGCGAAAAACATACTATGAGAAAACTACACGATGCAAATTTAAGAGGAATATTTCATATATAAAAGAATTAATTTTGTTTGTGTTAAAGATTTTAGAAAAAGGTATCTAAATCAAAAGAAGTGGTTATTTATGGTAACTAAAATTGATGCGTTACAGCAGTATTTTACAAGGAGAAAATGCAGTTGGCACAGTTTTTAATAAGAATATATTAAGAAAATTTTAATTTATTGAGTGAAAACAAAGACATAATGAGAGATTAGTGAGGGCGATTTCAGATTCCAAAGTGCTATGAATTGATTTTCTGTATTTTGAAAAATGGAGTGCGATATTTTAGGTTGTTTGATAATTTTAGTGGTGACCACGTTCGGGGAACTTTTAAAGTTCCCCGAACGTCAGTTTTAACACCTTATTTACTGAGGGGTATTTTTGTTTCCACTAAAATTGTCAAAGAACCATATTTTATTCAAAGCCTTAGCGATGAACTCAACAAAGTAACAACTATTTATAACTCATAACTTATAACTTCGCCAAGTAGGTACAAAAAAAAATCCCTGCCTCTCAGAGAGCAGCAGGAACTCAACAAAGTAACATACTATGAGAAAACTTAGATGCAAATTAAAGGCTTTCTTACAATATCGTGTATATAAAAATACTTAACGATGTGTTAATTTTAGAAAGCGGCGGTAAAAATTGAGGGAACGGTCATTTTTAATATTGATTATTCCCTCAATTAAGGCATCAAACAAAAAATTAAAATGGATATTTCATTTTTTGTTTGACACCCAATCTGTTAAATTTTCGATTAGTTGTCGGAACGAGCGACAATAGTGCTTAAAAAAATAATAATGTAAAAGTGCTTCCGAACGAAAATTAGAGAAAAGTGAACATACTTTATAACGAAAAAATTAGAATAGTAAAAAGTGCTTTTGAACGAAAATAAAAAGCAATTTCTAATGAAATATAGTAAACGCAGTGTACTGAAATGCGTAATTTTAAAAAAAAATCCTGCTCCAAAAAACTGAGGCAGGAAGACTAAGTAAACATACTATGAGAAAACTTGAAACAAAGATAATAGAAGGTTTGCCATTTGGCAAGCCTTTTTTTGCGTTTGGAGGTCGTTTTTTAGAATACGGCGCAAAAGAATTAGAATACGGCGTAAATAAAAAAATCCTGCACCGCAGATAATTCGCGGTGCAGGAAAAAAACAAACATACTATGAGAAAACTTGTCACAAATGTATGAAATATTTAACAAATATATGGTAGCCTTTTTTTCTTTAATTTAGGGAAAATTATTATACGGTACTATTGTGCGAGAATACGCGAATTATCTTCTGTTATTGGTCGCTTAGATAAATTTTTATCAAATTTGTATTTTTCATATATAATGCCTCGATTCTTTTCTTTTAAATATCTGTAACTACTTAGCCGTGCGCTCGCTTCGCTTGCAAAAAAGGGGAATGTGGGTCATTTTTCGGCGAAGCCGAAAAATAAACCACATTTTTCTCGCCGTTGTCCGAGCAATAGGCACATGGCTAAGTAATTACAATATCTCTCCCTTTTTTCTCAATTACTTAGCTCCTTTTTTGCGAGCGAAGCGAGCAATAGTCTAAAATATTCACCTTTATTGTTAACAAACTGATAAAGTTCCCGTAAAACACTCGTAGCATTTATTTTTAGGAAAATTTCACCCTAATTTATCACCTCTTAATATCTCTATCAGATGAACCGTTTTTTTCTTCCCATAATCTTTTTTGTGTTTTGTGTCTTTTGCACCGCAACCGCACAGCAAGAGTGTAACTATGTGCATGAAAAAAATGAAGAAATTGAACGTTTTACTGAGGGGTATGTTCGCAATTTTTATAACAACGCTCGACCGCGTGCGGTCATCAAAATCCCTGTGGTGGTGCACGTTATTTGGCGAACGGCGGCTGGCAATATTTCAGATGCTCAAATTCGTGGGCAAATTGATTCGTTGACCAAAGATTTTAGAAAAAAAAATGTTGATGCAGCAAACATTCCTTCTCAAAAATTTAGAGATTTAGCCGCCGATAGCGAAATAGAATTCTGTTTGGCAAACCGCGATACATTGGGTTATCTAAGCACGGGTATTGTACGAAAACAAACAAACCTTCTCAATTTTGGGGAGCAGTTTGATAATTTTGCACGCCGTGTTTATTATTCAAAACTTGGTGGTGACGACGCATGGCGCCCCGACCGTTATTTCAATGTTTGGGTATGTGAGTTTTCCGAAGGTGGTATCTTAGGCTATGTACCACCGCTTGCAAAGGCTTTGGCAAAACCTGCCGAAGACGGTTGTTTAATAAATGTTCAAGCCTTTGGTATTAATGCCAATAATCTTGTGGGGCGCAATAAAGGACGGACATTAGTGCACGAAGTTGGGCATTATTTCAATTTATTGCATATCTTTGGCTCTGATAGAACCTGCAACGATGACGATGAAGTGGAGGACACGCCACGGCAAGCTGGACAAAATACTGCTTGCCCAATGTTTCCTGCGCCAGTCAGTTGCACGAGTAATGGCGGTGATATGTTTATGAACTATATGGATTACCCCTACGATGAGTGCGTTTTGATGTTCACAAAAGGACAAAAAGCCCGTATGTGGGCGGCTCTTGACGGCTATCGAAACGGCTTAACACTGAGGGGTGCGGCTTGCGACCCATTCGTGGCAACGGCTTCGGTTAAAGAACCACTCTGGACAATTGCACCTAATCCTGCCACCGCAACATTTGATATTGTGCTGCCCGATGAATGGAGATACGTACCTAAAGTCATTCAATTGGTAGATGTTGTTGGGCGGGTTGTTCTTGAAAAACGACAAAATAGAGCGGGAATAGCTTTCGATGTTCAAAATGTATCAAGTGGTTTGTATATTATCAAAATCAAGGTAGAAAATCAAATATTCGTGAAAAAAATGAATATTGTGAAATAATACTGGTAATCTTTGTAATTTCGTAATTACTTAGCCATGTGCCTATTGCTCGCACAACGACGAGAGAAGAGGTGGTTCATTTTTCGGCGAAGCCGAAAAACGAACCACGTCTCCTCCCTTTTGCGCGAGCAAAACATCTGTTTTTAATCAAAAAACGATGTTTTTAGGTTATGCCCACTCCTCAATTACGTAATTTCTTAAATAAACATATTGACACTACGTGTCAATACAGAAAATTCAAATTTGTGGTTTATTATAAACATTTTGGCACTACGTGTCATTAATATCTGCCCGATTTCTATGACTCGTAGAGTCAACATGTTTATAATAACGAGAATTTTAAGCGTTTTATAATGACACGTAGTGTCAAAATGTTTATTTCGCGTTTTTAATCCGTGTTAATTCCGATGAAGGTCGGAACAAGTCCTGTGAAAATCAGTGGACACCTAAGTAATTTATACAAATATCAAATATTATGACCTACAAACTCACACAATACAGTCACGGTGCTGGTTGTGGTTGCAAGATTTCTCCTAAAGTCTTAGATGAAATTCTCAAAAATCAGAATGAAAAAAAGTTTTACTCCACTCTACTTGTTGGCAATGAGGAGCGCGACGATGCGGCAGTTATGGATTTAGGTGACGGCACGGCAATTATTTCAACAACCGATTTTTTCATGCCTATCGTGGACGATGCGACTGATTTTGGACGCATTGCTTCTGTTAATGCCATTTCTGATGTCTATGCTATGGGCGGCAAACCTTTGATGGCAATTGCGATTCTTGGTTGGCCCATTGACAAATTGCCCGCAGAAGTGGCAAATCAAGTCATTGAAGGCAGTCGGCAAGCCTGTGCGGAGGCGGGTATTCCTCTGGCAGGAGGACATTCGATTGATTCGCCCGAACCGATTTTCGGCTTGGCTGTAACGGGGCGCGTTCCGATTAAAAATATCAAAAAAAATGGCGGTGCTACTGAGGGGTCTGTTTTGTTCCTTACAAAACCAATTGGTGTGGGAATTTTTACAACTGCACAAAAAAAAGGCGTACTGAAAGCCGAACACGCCGATATTGCGCCTAATAGCATGAAAAAATTGAATTCAATTGGCGCATTATTTGGCGAATTAGACTATATCGAATCCATGACAGACGTAACAGGCTTTGGGCTTTTGGGGCATCTATCAGAAATGTGCGAAGCCTCAAACTTATCCGCACGGATTGATTTCAATAAAGTCCCTTTACTCAACGCCGAAGCCATAAATTACTACTTGTCTGAAAAATGCGTACCAGGCGGTACAAATCGAAATTTTGACAGTTACGGGCATAAAATTGGACAATTGACAGCTTTTCAACGCGCCATTTTGTGTGACCCTCAAACGTCGGGTGGCTTATTAGTGGCTGTAAAAGCAGAAAAATCGGCAGAATTTGCCGAAATACTGAGGGGGTATAATTTTTCTACGGAGTCGTTTGGTGTGTTTACTAAGAAGCGAGATAAATTAGTTTTTGTGCGTTAAATGTAGAATTTGCCTTGAAAGAGAGAAAAGGTGGTTCATTTTTCGGGCTTTGCCCGAAAAATGAACCACACCACCTTCCACCGTGCGAGCAAAGCGAGCGCGAAAAAATATCTAAACTCGTTTAGCATAAAACAACGACACCACCACCGCCAAGCCATACGTGACTGCCGCCCAACTAATCGCCGTAAAATGCCCATGCAGTTGATTTTGACGAATGATAATACCTGCCAATGCCCAAATAACGGCTAATCCGATGTAAATATTCTTAAACCGTACCACCAGCATTGCCGCCGTAATAGAGCCAATGCCAATAACTGCACCTGTCCAAAAAGTATCCGTTAAGCCGAATTTATTAAAATTAATGCTGACCAATAAAGTCGTAAAATTGGCAATCGTGGCAATACAAATCCAACCTAAGTAAACGCCAAACGCGCTTTGTGGCAACCATTTGACCGACAAATTAGTGGGCAAATCTTCGGTAATCGTTTCATTGATTTGAACCAAAGTGTAGAGAATGCCAAGCATCAACACTACTGTCAGGGGCAGCAGTTCATAATGCCAAGCGAACAACCACGCGATATTGAGTAGTGAATTGGCAAGCCACCATTTGTTGAGTTTGCCAATGGAAACACCTACTAACTTATATTGCCAAATAAGCGTACCAATCAGCAACAAATAAATAATACCCCAGATAGAAAACGTAATACCTGCTGGCGCAAATTCGTTGTAATATTTATTAGAAATATCTCCTGTGCTTATACCATTGATAGGCAAGGCATTAGCAAGATAATTGACAACAAGAACGCCAATAAAGGCTGCTATGCTTGCTATTTTGAGTGTAGATATTTTTTGCATGTCTTATTTTTTTTCGTATTCAATGCGTGGATTTTGCTCAACAATAGAAAGAGTCAAAAGATTTGCCCAACTTACCCTCATTGTTACGTCTTCATTATTGTCTAAATGAAACACAATAGATTTGCCTACGCGCTCAATAGAGGTAATATCTGAAATATTTAAAGCATAAGTTACTTCCCGCCCTTTCTGACGGTCGTAACAAATTTTAATCTGGTTATTCTCCAACAAAACATAACCTCGTAATGCCAAAGCGACCACAATAGCAGGCATGAAACTCAATAAAATGAGCAAAAAAAGCAGCCACCCATTACTCATAAAAGTGAAAAAAATGGTGGATAGTAGAAAACCAAAGCCAAGCCATGGTAGCCAATTTGTAGATAATTTGTATTTTTTTTTCATGTTGATATAAGTCTAAATACTGTATTGAGGGATGGGCATAACCTAAAAGCGTTTTTTGCATCTCGCGCTCGCTTCGCTCGCGCGAGGGAGGGGAATGTGGTTCGTTTTTCGGCTTCGCCGAAAAACGAACCACGTCTCCTCCCTTTTGCGCGAGCGAAGCGCGCGCAAAACATCTGTTTTTAATCAAAAAACGATGTTTTTAGGTTATGCCCACTCCTCATTTAATAATTGTCACACTTCCGAAATTGGATTTTATTTCATTCTTGCATTCAAACCTTGCTTTCCATACATAAACGCCTGGATTTAATGTTTTTCCTGCGAACGTCCCGTCCCATTGCTCAAATTTATCAGTTGTATAAAACATTTTCGCACCCCAAGCATCAAAAATTTCAAAATCTAACAAAGTTGGAATGGCATAAGGGTTGGAAATAAAGAAATAATCATTTTGTCCATCACCGTTTGGTGTAAAGGCTTTAGGTAGAAAAATATTATCGCAGTCGAGAGTTGACGGGTCAATAACTGTCACTTTCAGTGTATCAACTGCTGTACATTGCGCCTCTTTCATCGTCAAAATATAGTTGAAACTGCCACCCTTTGTAGGCGTAATGGTTGTTTTACCCACATTGGGTTCGCTCACGTCAGCAGCAGGTGTCCATTTTAAGTCGGGTGCGCAAGTTCTTGTCGCGTTTACATTGATGGTGCTACCCAAAAACATAATCGTATCCCGATTGGCGATGCGGTCTGGAGAACGGAAAAGAGCCGTTACGTCATCATCAGTAAGCGGACGATTGTAGATGCGGAGTTCATCAATAAAACCCGCGAACTTGCGGTCAGTAGTTGACAAACACGGACTTCCTGCAATTCTTAACGGTGCGGCATTGGTAATGTTCACGCGCTTAGGGGCGAAACTCGATTGCGCAAGCCGACCATTTATATACAAAGAAAGGCGTTGAAATTCGCGGACAACAACAATATGCTGCCAACACCGATTGAAATCAAGCCGTTGTACAATAACGCTTCGATTGTTGATATTTTCAGACAATTCAACGCTTATTTGGTTAGAAACAGGCGTATAACGAATGGCAAATGTGCTGTCAGCGTTGCAACCACCGCGTTTGGATATAATATCAAGCGTGGCATTACCCGATTGATTCGACGGTTTAAAATAAAAACTTACGGCAAAAGGACCTGTTTTGAAATTGTCAAAAACGGCAGGTCCGATAAACAAAACACCCGTTGTTAATCCGTCAAACCGAAGGGCATTGCTTTCAACACCGCAGCCGAGTGTTGTGTCACCGTTGGAAATAGCTTTATTGCCGTTACCGCTTTTATCTACGATAGGGTAGCCATCAAATGGAAAATGAGCGATTAAGCCATCGTCAATATTCTGTGCTTTTGCGTTAAACACCATAGACACACAAAGGATAAATGCGGCTATGAAAGGACTTACTGTCTTGTTATTTTTCATCAAATCGGGTTTATTCTTTATTTTTAATCTAAAAATCTGACGCGGGTTTCAAACTCTGTCCATTACCCACATCTTTTTAGAGGGTAAAAAAATAAACATTCCCGATGAAATCGGGAATGTGCCATGTGACACTACGTGTCATGTGGAAAGGCTTAAAATGCACTTTTAATTATAAACATTTTGACACTACGTGTCATTTATTTTTGGACTTTTGATGACACGTAGTGTCAAAATGTTTATAATAAAAGCTTTGAAACCATACATAAATTCAGAATACGCATTAAAAGGCACTTTTGCGCTCGCTTCGCTCGCGCAAAAGGAGGAGAGGTGGTTCATTTTTCGGGCAAAGCCCGAAAAATGAACCACATTCCCCCCCTCGCGCGAGCGAAGCGAGCGCGAGAACCAGCAGTATAGATTTTATGTATGGTTTCAAAATAAAAGCTAATACCAAGCATTTTTACATGACACGTAGTGTCAAAATATTTATGATAAAAGCGAATCCCAAGTATTTTTACGTGACACGTAGTGTCAAAATGTTTGTTTTTGCCCTCTAAAAACTTATCGGTAATGGACAGGGTTTCAAACCCGCTCAGATTGGAACTTGTATAAAACGTTGCTTTTATGGTAAATATTTTAAGGATTTGAAATTCAAATTTCTTGAGATTCTGAAATTTGAAATTTGAAATTTGAAATTCTTGAAATCTACTGTCCAAACAAGCCACTCAACCCTGGAGGCAGCATAGAAGACATCATTTTTTGCGTTTCTTCTGCCGCTTGTTCACCCGCTTGATTGAGGGCGCGGTTGATAGCCACCATCAATAAATCTTCTAATTGTTCTTTATCGGTCAAAATTGACGGGTCGGTAATACTGATATTTATTACTTCTTTATTGCCATTTGCTGTAACCTGTACGCCTCCTACTTCAACTTTGGCGACAATTGATGCGGCTTTTTCTGCCATTTCTTGCTGTTTTTGCTCTAAAGAGCCAAATAAATCTCCAAACATAATTCTGTAATTTTTGTAATTACTTAGCCTATTGCTCGCTTCGCTCGCAAAAGGGGGGAATGTGGTTCATTTTCGGGCAAAGCCCGAAAAATGAACCACCTTTCTTCCCTCGCGCGAGCGAAGCGAGCGCGTGACTAAGTAATTACTAATTTTTAACAATAAGTTTTTTCTACAACACGACATGACTTTTGCTCGCTTCGCTCGCAAAAGAAAGGAGAGGTGTTTTGTTTTTCGGGCAAAGCCCGAAAAACAAAACACTTCCCTCCCTTTTTTGCGAGCGAAGCGAGTAAAAAAGGGATAAACATTATTTTCCTTCACTTTACGGTGCAAAACTAAAATCTTTTTCGTTTTGAGCCGTTGTATTAGGAACAGGAAATAAATAAAGTAAAATATTAATCTTAAATCTTTCTGATGCTCGCTTTTTTACCCACTTACTTTAGTTTAGTTTTAACTTTAAATGTGTTGACCACGCCTTCAAAAATTGAATGGACTACGCCCACAAGCCATGATTTTGGCTTGATACGGAGGGGGATAAGCGTCAAGCACATTTTCACTTTTCGCAATTTATCCAATGCGCCACTTACTATTGACAATGTGCGCACTGATTGCAGTTGCACGGCTTCTGATTGGAATATTGAACCTATTGCGCCAGATGCCATCGGTAAAATAACGGTAGAATACGATGCTCAAAAACAAGGTTATTTCAAAAAACGCTTGACTGTATGGCTGCATGGACAGAAACAAGCAGAAAAATTGCAAATAGTAGGAGAAGTTGATGATGAGTTATGAGTCATAACTCATAACTCATTTCTGTTTTTTAATTGCTTCAAACAACTCATTTTCGTCACCCGGTACATAACGGCGGTGGTGATAAGTTGGTTCACCTTTAGCATCTAAAACAAAAACTTGGGGCAGACCATTTAAGCCACCGTAAGGCATAACAGCAGGAAACTCCCGAGTAACATCAAAAAGGGCTTCAAATTGCCAACCTTCTTTTTTTACCCGTTCGATAAAATTGTTGTAATAATCGGGAAAATCGAGTGAAATGGCAATCATACGAAAATCAGCTTCTTTTTTCCAATCGGCGTACTTGGCTTTTATGGCTTCCAATTCTTGGCGGCAAGGTCCGCAAGTTGTCATCCAGAAAAACAAAACAAGTGGCTTCTTTTTTGTTGGTAACACGCTGCTGGAACTGTACATTCTGCCCAAACTGTCTTTCAACACAATGTCGTAAGGAAATGTTTTTTTTACGTCGTTTTGAGAACGCATCTTTACCTCCGTAACAATAGGGTAGGGTGGTGCTGGCTCCACTTTTCTCGGAAGCGTTTGGCTATTGATTTTTGACAAAAAAATCAATGAAAAAACAAGGATTGTGAAGAATTTTTGATTCATAAAATTAAAACGTTTTTTTGGTTAAATATTTACATGTGGCGCGATTTTAAGGTCGCGTTACGTAAACAAACGGCTCGCTCCGAATAAAATTCCCCGCGCCGCCGAAGACGGTGCGTTCTGGATGACTACCACAAAACTTAGGTTAACTATCGAGAAAATTAGACTAAAACATTGATAATCAGTTTGTTAATGACAGTTATTGAAATTGTATAATAGGTTTTGCTAAAGAAAATTACATTATTCGCCATTAAAAAACGCCGCAATTTCGTCTAATTTATAGAAAACTCAAATAAAAACTTAGTTTTACGCCTCAAAATTAAGCGTTTACGGCTATTGCTCGCTTCGCTCGCAAAAAAGGAGAATGTGGTTCATTTTTCGCGAGCGAAGCGAGCAGGGCTAAGTAGTTACTCAAAAATAAAATAGGTATCACGTGTTTGGACTCAGCTTTTTTTCTCATTTCGGTAGCTACCTCATTATGTTGCGTAGTGCCTTTGCCCGCCCCGAAAAATGGCGGATGTATTGGAACGAAACAGTACGTCAGATGAACGATATTGGTGTAGGCTCAGTCATTATTGTGGCTTTGGTCTCCATTTTTGTTGGTGCGGTGGCGGCGGTTCAGTTCTCTTATCAATTGAGTGGTCAGTTGATTCCACGCTATTACATTGGCTACATTGTCCGCGATTTGTGCATCATTGAGTTGTCTCCGACGGTTTCCTGTCTCGTTTTGGCGGGTAAGGTTGGGTCTAATATGGCGGCTGAAATTGGTGGTATGCGTCAAAAAGAGCATATTGACGCTATGGAAATCATGGGTGTCAATACGGCGGGCTATCTCATTATGCCCAAATTGATTGCTGCTATTTTTATGATTCCCTTGCTGGTTGCTGTCTCAGCTTTTCTGGGCATTTTGGGTGGCTATTTGGCGAGCGTACCCACCGACTTGTTGTCGCACACGGATTATGTGCGCGGTTTGCGCTCATTTTTTATTCCTTACAACGTTGTTATGATGTTCGTAAAAGCGACAGTTTACGCTTTCTTGCTCACGTCCATTTCCTGTTATCAAGGCTACAACGTAAGGGGTGGGAGTGTCGAATTGGGGCAAGCCTCCACAAATGCCGTCGTTTTTAGCGATATTGCCATTCTTTTGGCAGATTACATTATCACAATAGTGCTTACGTCTTAAATACGCGCTCGCTTCGCTCGCGCGAGGAGTGGGTGTGGTTCATTTTTCGGCGAAGCCGAAAAATGAACCACCTTTTCCCCTTTGCGCGAGCGAAGCGAGCGCGACTTTACCACTCACTTAAAGGCTTTGAAATTTGAAATTATGATTTGTGCAAAAAATATAAAAAAAACCTTTGGTCAGCAAGAAGTTTTGAAAGGTATTTCGACCGTTTTTCATTCGGGTAAAACCAATCTTATTATTGGGCGTTCGGGTGCAGGCAAGACAGTTTTGCTCAAAACATTGGTCGGTTTGGTTGTTCCTACTGAGGGGGCGATTTGGTATGACGATGTGGATTTTACCAAATTGGATAAAGAGCAAACACGTCAAATTCGTATGAAAGTGGGCATGTTGTTTCAAGGTTCAGCCCTTTTTGACTCTATGACCGTAGAGCAAAATGTCCGTTTTCCGTTGGATATGTTTACGAGCATGACCAAAAAAGAAAAAGAAGACCGCGTAAATAACTGCCTCGAACGGGTCGGTTTGACGGGCGCAAATCTCAAATTTCCGTCGGAAGTATCGGGTGGTATGCAAAAACGCGTGGGTATTGCCCGTGCCATTGTCTTAAATCCAAAATATTTGTTTTGCGATGAACCCAATTCTGGTCTCGACCCCAAAACCAGTATGGTGATTGATGAATTGATTAGAAGTATTACAGTTGAAAATAATATTACGACGATTATCAACACCCACGATATGAATTCAGTAATGGAAATTGGCGATAATATTACGTTTATTCATCAAGGGCGTTTGGAATGGCAAGGCAATAAAGATGAGGTATTGGAAAGTCCCAACCAAGAGTTGCAGACGTTTATATTTGCATCACCATTTTTGCAACGACTACGCGATAAAGCATTGGGGCGGGATTTGAATTATTGACCGACGTTCGGGGAACTTTTAAAGTTCCCCGAACGTGAAGTTTATAAAAAGGGGAAAGTGGTTCATTTTTCGGGCAAAGTGTGGGACGTATTAAAGTTGTATCGATTTGCGACGCGATAAATTTCTGCCGATTTGATATAATTACTTATGTTACGCAGATGTGCTAAAAATGCCGTAGGCATGACCAATTTTGTAGCGGCGGATTTCAATCCGCCGAAATTTTAAAACCGATTATTTAAGAGCCGTAGGCTCGGTGCATATAAATATGGGTCGAGCCTACGGCTCTTAATGAAAAGGTATATACGTTTTCGGCAGATTAAAATCTGCCGCTACAAAATCGGTCGAGCCTACGGCTCTGCGTAACATTAGTAGGTCAAATCGGCAGAACTTTATCGCCTACCCAATCGGCGCAACTTTAATACGTACCACACAAAGCCCAAAAAATGAACTACACCCTATCTTCGTCGCCCGAGCGAAGCGAGCGCGACGAAGGAATTACGAATATAAAACATAAAATATTGATAATCAATGAAAAAAACCTACGTTTTTCCGGGACAAGCCAGCCAGTTTGCGGGTATGGGCAAAGATATGTACGCTGAATCGGCTCTTGCACGCGACCTTTTTGAAGAGGCGAATACCATATTGGGCTACCGAATTTCCGACATTATGTTCGACGGCACTACCGAAGAGTTGCAGCAAACTAAAGTGACTCAGCCTTCTGTTTTTTTACATTCAGTCATTCGTGCGCGTATGGCAGGTGATGCTTTTCAACCCGATTGTGTGGCAGGACATTCATTGGGTGAGTTTTCGGCACTCGTGGCGGCAGGTGGTTTGAGTTTTGCCGATGGTTTGCGCCTTGTTCAGCAACGTGCCTTGGCGATGCAAAAAGCCTGTGAAGCTGAACCCAGCACAATGGCGGCAATTTTGGGTTTGTCGGACGAAGTAATTGAGCAAATTTGTAGTGAAATTCCCGAAATTGTCGTGCCAGCTAACTACAATACACCGGGTCAATTGGTTATTTCTGGCTCAATGGAAGGTGTGAGAAAAGCGTGTGAGGCGTTGAAAGCCGCAGGTGCAAAACGCGCTTTACCTTTGCCCGTTGGTGGGGCTTTTCATTCGCCTTTGATGAAATCGGCAGAAGATGAATTGCGTTTGGCGATTGAAGCCACCGAAATCCACGCGCCGCGTTGTCCTTTGTACCAAAATGTGGACGCAATGGCGCATACTGACCCCGAAATCATCAAAATAAACCTTATTGCTCAGTTGACTGCCCCCGTTCGTTGGACGCAAATTATGCGGAATATGCTCGCAGACGGCGTTACGGAGGTCTATGAAGTCGGCGGAAGTGGCAAAGTACTGAGGGGTATGTTTTCGCAAGTAAATAGAGATTTGGTGAGTGCAGCGTTATAGATTTCTCTCATTTATCAAACAGCGTAAATACTTAATCACGCGCTCGCTTCGCTCGCGTGAGGGAGGAGATGTGGTTCATTTTTCGGGCAAAGCCCGAAAAATGAACCACTTTTTTTCTCTTTTTCGCGAGCGTGGTGAGCATAGTGATTCCAAACAGTATAATAATGATTCCTAAAAAATTAACCATAAAAGGTTTGTATTCCTATTCTGAGGAAGCGATAATTGATTTTGAACAATTGTCGCAAGCGCATATTTTTGGCATTTTCGGCAATGTCGGGAGTGGTAAATCTGCTATTTTGGAGGCGATGATGCTGGCATTGTATGGCGAAGTGCCGCGACTTGGACACGCGAAAGGCGATAATAGAAATTTTAATATTTTAAATTTAAAATCAAATAATCTATCGGTTGATTTTGAGTTTGATGCGGGTGGAAAAAAATACCGTTCGATTGTGGAGGCAAAGCGCAATTCAAAGAAATTTGAAGACGTGTCAGCACCCAAAGCCCGTCGTTTTGAGTGGAATCCAGAAGACAGCGTGTGGCAGCCCCACAATTTTGACCCTGCTGAGGTGATTGGGTTGAAATTGGAACATTTTACCAAAACGATTATTGTTCCCCAAAATCAGTTTCAAGAGTTTTTGCAACTAAAAGACACTGACCGCGCCAAAATGATGAGCGAGTTGTTCAATTTGGAGCGTTTTGACTTATCGAAAAAAGCGGCAGCGTTGGAAAGTCGGAACAAATTGAAGTTGAGCGAAGTGCAGACGCTGCTTGACCAAATCGGCGACGTGACGCAAGAACACATAGCAGAGGTGGAAACACAATTGGCTGATTTGGAGAGAGAGACAGCGAATGATACAGTGGACTTGGAAGACAAGCAACAAGCCGAAACTGAAGCGCAGCAACTGAAAAAACAGTTTGAGATGTTCCAAAAATTTAAAATTCAAGTAGAGAATTGTGAAAAACAGACCCCTCAGTATAATGCCCTTGAAAAGCAGTTGACGGATTACGATTACTGCCAAATTCATTTTCATAATTTATTGGAACAAATCGCTGCTATAACAACTGCTGTTGCAGATAATGAACGCTTATTGACGCAAAAAAATACTCAGTTTTTGGACAACGAACGGCTATTAGAAGAAGCAAAAACAGTCCACAGAACTTTACGCATCATCTTCGACAATCGGTACAACCGTCTGCGCGAAGCCGAAGAACTGAGTCATATTTTAGCGATTCAGAGAGCCGAAAAATCAATTGCCGACAACCTAAAAAGACTGGAAATGGGCGGCACTCACCGAGAAAATAAATGGACAGAAATAGAGGTTCTGAAGCAAGAACGCACGACAATTGAGGCAGAACGCGCCACGTTGACATTACCTAATATTTTGGAATTGCAAGCCTTAAAAGATTGGTTTTCAACGAATAATCGTTTGTTCAAAGAAATAGAAACGCTGGAACTGCACATTAAGAAATTGACTGAAGGCTTAGACACTATGGGCGTTCATCATCAAAAATTACTGACAACGGCATTGCCACTTTATGGCGAAAACTACCCCCTCAGTATAACCCTCTCTGAAACGGTTCTCGCTTTGAAAAAAGGCATACAAAATCGAGAATGGACTAAGGAAACGCTTAACAAAAAAGTACAACAAGAACGGGCTGTTTTAGAATTGGAGAAATTGGCTTTCACACTTACTGACGGGCAACCTTGTCCGCTTTGTGGGGCGTTGCACCACCCCGAAGTGATGAATGTGACCGACGTTCACCGCGTTGTTTCGGGGCTTCAAAAAGAGATTGATACGGTGAGTTTGGCTATTAAGTCGTTGCAAAATATTGAAAATCAAGTAGAAACATTGCACACAAACTCAACGAAAGTGCAACAAGACCGCCGCCTTTTGGTACTCAACCTTACCGATAAACACGCTGAAAGGAAGCGTCATCTAACTGATTTCACTTGGACAAATTTTTCTACAAACGATGAAACTGTCCTTAGTCTTGCTTTTGCAAATGCTGATGCAACGATGAAACGTATGCAGACATCGGAGAAACAACTCCAAGAAAAAAATAAGAAAATTGAAGAAGAAACAGCACTTTTAGCCCGTTATGATAAAAAAATAAATGACTTAAATTCAGTAATTGCCGTTGAACAAGCACAAAAAGAGACGCTTGAACAACAATTGCAGACGCTGAAATTAGTAGATTTCACGGATATGCCTGAACAAGTTATTGCCGAAAGGCAAAAGACGCTTGTTGAAGAAGTCAAAACGGTGGAAAAACAATTTGCGGACACCGAAAAACAGCTTGAAAAATGGTCAGAAACTGCCGCTATACTGAGGGGGGGGATTTCTGAATTGGAACGCAACAAAACGACTTTTGACAAGCAATTTTCCGTCTTGTCAATGACTTTAAACGACCGTTTGGCGGGGTCAGATTTCACAGATTTAGATGCCATAAAAGCTATTTTGGGACTTAAACTCAACGTCGAACTGGAGCGCAAACGCCTTACAAATTTCCGTTCTGAAAGCGCGGTCATACAAAAGAGCTATGATGAATTGCAAGCAGAATTGAGTAAAAAAACGTATAATCTGGAGGCGCATCAAGCCTTAACCCATAAAATTCAAGAACTCAAAGACAGAATTGAAAGCCAAAACCGCCAAATAGGAGGCTTGAGAACAACAATTGCCGATTTGAAAGATAAGTTGAAACGCCGCACACTTTTAGAAACAGAACGCCGCGCCCTCGACCTTCGAGCAAAAAATATTGGTGAAATCAAACGTCTTTTTTATGCGAGTGGCTTTGTGAGTTATGTGTCAACCGTCTTTTTAAAAAACCTTTGCGACACCGCCAATCACCGCTTTATTCGCCTAACAAACCACCGTTTGCGCCTTGAAATCACCGCAGATAACACATTTTTAGTCCGCGATTTGCTCAATGACGGGCAAACGCGGCACATCAAAACCTTGTCGGGTGGACAGACTTTTCAAGCCGCTTTGTCGCTTGCCCTTGCCCTTGCCGATAATATTCAGAGCCTTACCAAAAGTCCGCAAAACTTCTTTTTTTTAGACGAAGGCTTCGGCTCATTGGACAAAGAGTCTTTGCAAATTGTGTTCGATACCTTAAAATCTTTGCGTAAAGAAAACCGCATTGTGGGCGTTATTTCGCACGTTGAGGAAATGCAGCAAGAGATTGAACGCTACGTCAAAGTCTTTTTAGATGAGGAAAAAGGGAGTCAATTGAGTTATTTTTAGGTAGGTAGCACGGGCTTTAGCCCGTGCAATACAGTGTTCACGCATTTCACGGACTAAAGTCCGCGCTACCTCTTGTTAAATTTCAAATTTTCCTTATGTTAGAAGCCTTCATAAACAGTCACCCTTTAACACCTCTTCAATGGGGATTAGCCATACTCGCCGCTTTTTTAGTAGGTGTAGCCAAATCGGGATTAAATTCCATATCTATCATCAATGTCACTGTTTTGGCTATGGTCTTTGGTAGTAAAACATCAACGGGTATTTTATTGCCGATGCTTATTTTGGGCGATATTTTGGCGGTTATTTATTACAAACGGCATGTGCATTGGCAGTCGTTACTGCGTTTGTCGCCTTATCTTATTGCAGGTATTTTGTTGGGGGCGTGGGTTGGAAAGGATTTGAATGAAGTCCTATTTAAAAAAATGATGGCAAGTATCGTGTTATTAATGATACTGACGATGCTTTATTGGGAGTATAAACCCATAGGCAAAGTGTCGCAATCGGTCTGGTTTTCGGGTAGCATGGGCATTGGAACGGGATTTACGTCTATGGTAGGCAACCAAGCTTCGGGTTTTGCAACCACTTATTTGATGAGCATGAATTTATCTAAATTGCATTTTATTGGCACAAATGCGTGGTTGTTTCTATTTGTTAATTTGTTTAAACTCCCTTTTCATATTTTCAGTTGGCATACAATTAATGCGTCTTCTATCGGTGTCAACTGCGCCTTATTCCCGTTTCAAATTATTGGATTTTACGCAGGTGTTTTTATTGTTAAACAAATAAATGAGGCACGTTATCGGCTGCTTATTTTGTGGTTAACGGTGTTTTCTGCTGTTTTTATGTTTTTGTAACGAACGCACAATAAATAAAAGCGCATTTTACTGGCTCCCGATGAAGGTCGGGACAAGTTTTTTCTCGCTTCGCTCGAAAATCGCCACAAGTAATCGTTTAGGGGCGAGCGTGTTTTTGAATTATAAAAATCTTCGATTTTTCTAATTCAAAAACACGCTCGCCCCAATAGATTTTTTCAAGGGCGATTTTTGAGCAAAGCGAAAAAGAGCCAGTAAATCTCGCGTAAAGTAGCGTTTTTACCAAAAAATACTGAGGGGTAAAAAAACGCGACCAGCATTTATTGCTGGTCGCGTCGGCTCACATTCTGTATTCTTCATCTAAAATATCTTATAACTACTTGGTTTATTGCTCGCTTCGCTCGCAAAAGAATGAAACACCTCTCCTCTTTTGCGCGAGCGAAGCGAGCGCGGCTAATTATTCTACTTTAATCCGTGACGTTTCACTTTCTGAGCCAGTCGAACGGCGGCGGCTATTTTTCACTTTTGTATTACCAAATTGATAGCTAAAAGTCATACGCACATTGCGGCTATCATTGCGTTGGCTAAAATTGACAAAGACATCGCCAAAATCAATGACCGCGCTTGTTTTTTGGGTATAAAAAACATCATTGTAATTGAGGCTGATACGCGCTCTTTGATTCAAAAATGTTTTAGAAGCACCCAATGACATACCGCCCATGCGGTTGATAGTCAAAAACTCTTCAAGAAATTTTGTCATATACCAACCATTGATTTCCAATTTAATATCTTGTGGCAACTTGATTGTTGCACCCGTATAAGCCAGCCAATGCCACCGCGACGCCTTGTATCTTGCGCCCAAATAATCCGCATCGAAGGCGTTGTAAATGGCTTGATTGCCTACGTATCCATTAATCCATTTAGCAAAATTTAGCGGGGCATTGAGTTGGAAAGTCCAATTTTCATTACCTGCCAAGTTTGCGGCGGTTGTATATGTTTTTGTGCCTTCTCTAATGGGCGCATTTTCTACGATAACATCATCGGTTTTTACGTATTCTACACTCACAAAAGGTTGTCCGTCATATACAATTGCCAACTGTCCCGTATTCAAAATCTGCGGTTTTAAGTTCGGATTGCCGCGTTGATAGGTCAATGAATCTATAAAATAAGAAAACGGGTTTTGTTGCTGAAAACTTGGACGGTCAACGCGGCGGCTGTACGACGCTTGAACGCCCATGTGTTGGTTAAATTTGAACAAAGCACTTGCCGACGGAAACCATTGTAAGTAGTTTCTATCCAATACTTTAGCGTTCTTTGATGTACCAGTTGCCAGTGTTTGTTCTGCCCTTAGACCTCCACTCAATTCTATTTCACCCAATTTTTTGTTCAGATTTACATAAGCCGCGTTGATGTTTTCTTTGTATAAAAAGTCATTCGATTCTCTGGCAGAGACTTCCCCCGAGCGCGAAAAAACGAGGCGATTGTCAACGGTCGAAAAACTTGATTTTGCCCCAATATCCGCTTTAAAAGTAGAATCAATCGGCAATGAATAATCCAATTTGCCCGTATAAATATCAACGGGTTGATTCAAATTTTGCTGCGATTTAGAAGCAAGATTTGAAGCAATTACTCTGTAAATCGTCAAATCCGTAATATTTTTTGTATTAAAACGCGCATAATCAAGGTCAAAATTCAATGAATGTCCTGTTTTAGCGTTAAACTCGTGTTTGGCGTTAAAGTTTACAGTCGCATTTCCTCTGTTTGACTGAGTGGTATTTTCGGTGACAAAGGCATTTAATTTCTGACTTAAATCTTCTCTTTTAAACACATCGGTCACGCTGCTTGCTTCATCTTGCCCGACACGATTCCAGCCTTTAACCAAAAGACCAACAGTTGTTTTTTTAGTTGCATAGAAATCCAATCCAGCCCGATAATTTTGAAAATCAGCGTAATTATCACTGTAATTATTTTGACGATAGGTTTCATTGTCAATAAAACGGTCAACATTTTGCACATTGAAATACGTTCGATGTCCGTAACTGTAACTGCCAAAAACATTGAATTGACCACTCCGATAGTTCATATTTACTGAGGGGGTCGCCCGATAGAATTTTTTGATGCCCAGATTCATTGCCGATTCATCATAACGACTTCCGCCGACGGTCATTGTGGCTGTACCCGTAAAACCGAGTTCGGCATTGCGTTTCAAAATAATATTCAAAATAGGACCACCCGCCGCATCATAACGCGCACCCGGCTGCGTGATGAGTTCAATGCGGTCAATTTGGTCACTTGGCATGTCTTTTAATACGGCAGTCACGTCTGTATAGCCTGACGGTTTTCCGTCAATCCAAACCTGTACATCGCGTGAACCACCCAATTTGATTTGTTCATTTGCAACAACAAGCCCGGGCATTTTTTGCAAAACTTCCAAGACCGTTCCGCCCGCCGAAATGGGTGAATTGGCGACATTCATCACCAATCTATCTGGTTTTTGTTCAAAAAGTTGGCGTTGTGCTACCACCACGGCTTCTTCTAACAATTTTGATGCAACTTTCAATGTAACGTCAACCGTTGCTGTTTTGCTGTCTGCTTTGATGTCGAAAGTAGAAGTGTAAGTTTTTTCAAAGCCAACGGCAGTCGCCAAAATGCGGTAAGTACCCGCCGATACTGAGGGGATACTAAATCCGCCGTTGTCGTCTGTCAATGCCCCTTTGATGAGGTGTGAATCGCGTGCGGAAATCAATGCCACGCTTACAAAAGGAACGGGTTGAGCTTTTTCATCGGCAATTCTACCTTGAACGCTGACTTGCGCTTGGGCAAAAAAAGGAATAGAGAAAAATGCAAGGAATGTGAATAGCTTTTTCATGACGCAAAGTTTTAAAAATTTCAAATTTCAGATTTTAAATTTCAGATTTTAAATTTCAGGTGGCAATAAATTGAATTTTCGTAGTTGGCAAAATCAAATTTTATATGTTATTTGTAATTACTTAGCCCGCGCTCGCTTCGCTTGCACGAAAGGAGAAAAGGTGGTTCATTTTTCGGGCAAAGCCCGAAAAATGAACCACATTCCCCCCTTTTGCGAGCGAAGCAAGCAATAGGCTAAGTAGTTACAGTAATATTATGTCATTTATGTTTAGTTCCTTTGATACGACAAGTAAAAAAAAAGTTACAGTTAAATTGCTGAAAAGTGTTTTGCACATAATGGTTGGTTAAGACAATCCAACAAACGAAAACACCTATCCGAGCAAAAAATAAATATAAGTACTACAAGAACTGATGTATCCGTCTTTCTTGATGATACAAAGGTGTGAGAGCCTGCGACGAATAAAAAAATAAATAGGCGAAAAGCAGGATTTACACGACGAACCCGCGATTTTGTAGTGTGAAGTTTCCGATGGTGTCGGTATTCAAAACAGCGTGCTTCACTTTAGGACAATGTACGGCATCGCTTTTGTCGGTCTTTAGTGTATAAAACAACGGTTTATACTGAGGGGGTATTCGGAGATACTCCTTCAGTATTTTTACTAAAAAATCTAAGTTTGTGGTATGAAAATGCGGAACTTCGCCGCGTAAAATCTAATGAAGCGAGCCGTTTTTTTTTAATTTGGGCAAAGCCCAAATTAAAAAAAAACGGCTCGCCCCGAAAAAGCTCTCCGCGCCGCCGACGGCGGCGCGTTTTGAGTGACTAACACAAAACTTAGATTTAAAAGCAATATTATTTATGCACTTCTTTAAAAAAACACTATTTTTGTAAAAAAATAGGTAGCTATTTAGCTGAGGAGTGGGCATAACCTAAAAGCGTTTTTTGCATCTCGCGCTCGCTTCGCTCGCGCGAGGGAGGGAATGTGGTTCGTTTTCGGCTTCGCCGAAAAACGAACCACGTCTCCTCCCTTTTGCGCGAGCGAAGCGCGCGCAAAACATCTGTTTTTAATCAAAAAACGATGTTTTTAGGTTATGCCCACTCCTGAGTAGCTAAGTAGTTATAGCTAAATAAACAAGGTTTTGCGGCGTATTTACTGGCTCACGATGAAGGTCGGGACAAGTTCTTTTTCGCTTCGCTCAAAAATCGCCCAAAAAAGGTTTATTTGGGGCGAGCGTGTTTTGAAAGAGAAAAATCGAAGATTTTTCTCTTTCAAAAACACGCTCGCCCCGATAGATTTCTTTCCGCACGATTTTCGAGCGAAGCGAGAAAGAGTGCGTTTAAAACCGCGTTTATTTACATACAACTACTTACGTGCCTTTTGCTCGCACAACGACATAAAAAGAGGTGGTTCATTTTTCGGCAAAGCCCGAAAAATGAACCACATTCCCTTTTTTGCGAGCGAGGCGAGCGTGTGACTAAGTAATTTTTGAAACCATACATAAATTCAAAATGCGCATTAAAAGATACTTTTTGCGCTCGCTTCGCTCGCGCAAAAGGAGGAGAGGTGGTTCATTTTTCGGGCAAAGCCCGAAAAATGAACCACATTCTCCCCCTCTCGCGAGCGAAGCGAGCGCGAGAACCAGCAGTTTAGATTTTATGTATGGTTTCAAAAAGTAATTATAAAAATAGATAATTTATGAAGAATGTTACCGAGTTAGTCCGTTTTGATTGGTTTATAAAATTCATGTTTCGGGATAAATCCGACTTTGATATTCTCGAAGGCTTTTTGAGCGAATTGCTCAAAGAGGATATTACGATATTAGAGATTTTGGAAAGCGAAAGCAACCAAACGAAGAAGGGCGATAAGTTCAATCGCGTGGATATTATGATACGCAATTCAAAAGATGAACGCGTCATCGTTGAGGTTCAAAACAATGAAGAACATGATTATTTGCAACGGATTTTGTTCGGCGCAAGCAAAACGATAACCGACAATATGGGGTCCGGTAAGGCTTACGAATTTGTCAAAAAGGTTATATCCATCAGCGTTGTTTATTTTGAAGTGGGTCAAGGTGAAGACTATATTTATCGTGGTATGACGCAGTTTAGAGGTATTCATCTGCACGATGAATTGATTTTGAACGAAGTGCAACAACAGCTTTTTAACAAATTGAAACCACAAGATTTATTTCCCGAATACTACTTGATAAAAGCGGGTGATTTTGACGAGGACAAGATAAAAAATACCTTAGATGAGTGGGTCTATTTTCTAAAAACAGGCTTTGTCAAAGACAGTTTTAAGGCAAAAGGCTTAGACAAAGCCAAACAAAAATTGACGGTTGCCAAGATGTCTGCCCGAAAACGGGCGCAATATGAACGAGATATAAAACATCTACGCAGCGAGGCAAGTTTTTTAAGAACGCAAGTAGTGAACGAACGATTCCGCATAAAAGCAGAAAAAGAGAAGCAAGCAGAAATTGCTCTGGCAGTAAAGAATGTAAAAGCAGAAGCGGCAGAAGCGGCTCAAGAAGCGGTAAAAAATGCCAAAGCAGAAGCAGAAGAAGCAGCCAAAGAAGCCGTTACAATAGCCGCTGAAAAAACATTTGAAAAAACGGTTATTGGCTTTTATAAAATCGGTTTGCCAAAAGAGAAGATAGCGGAAGCATTAAATGTTTCCGTAGAAATTGTAACAGGAGTCATTGAAAATCAATAAAATAAGTCTTCATAAGTGACCTCTCCAGCAGTTTCCGCTTTGGCAAAGGCGCAGCTTCGCTGCGTATAGTTCTTTATGGGGTAAGGTGCATTTTTAACAAAAAAATGCACCTCACTCCGAGAACCCTCTCACGCCTCCTATTTTTTTTTCAAAGTCGGCGCACCTTCAATAATAGCGTCCACTACTGAGGGGTCTAACAAGGTTTGGGTATCGCCCAAATTAGAGACATCGCCTTCGGCAATTTTCCGCAAAATGCGGCGCATGATTTTACCGGAGCGTGTTTTTGGCAAACCCGACACGACTTGAATAAGGTCTGGCTTGGCAATCGCGCCAATTTGCTTAGTGATTTCCACTAAAACCTCGTCTTTGAAGGCTTTTTCGCTTACAATCGTACGGTCACAAATGATAAAAGCGTAAATGCCTTGTCCTTTGATGTCGTGTGGATAACCCACAACGGCAGATTCTACCACAAACGGATGCTTGTTAATAGCGTCTTCTACTTCGGCAGTGCCAATGCGGTGTCCCGACACATTAATCACATCGTCCACACGACCGATGATGCGGTAATAGCCATCTTCATCGCGTTTTGCCCCGTCGCCCGTGAAGTAATAACCTGGGAATGGTCCAAAATAAGTTGTTCTTGCGCGTTCGTGGTCGCCATAAGTTGTCCGAATCATGCCGGGCCACGGGTATTTGATGCACAGCAAGCCTTCCACATTGTTGCCTTCAATTTCCTTGCCTTCGGGTGTCAGCAAACACGGTTGAATCCCAGGAAGTGGCAAGGTTGCCATAGTAGGTTTCAAAACTGTAACGTTTGGAATCGGCGAAATCATAATGCCGCCCGTCTCGGTTTGCCACCAAGTATCCACAATCGGGCAACGACCCTTGCCGATGTAACGGTGATACCATTGCCACGCTTCTTCATTAATTGGCTCGCCAACCGACCCCAAAATTTTCAAACTACTGAGGGAGTAAGGCGCAACGTATTGTAAACCAAAACTCATCAACGAACGAATTGCCGTCGGTGCAGTATAAAGTTGATTGACTTGGTGTTTGTCCACAACATGCCATATCCGTCCTGCATCGGGCCAAGTTGGGATACCTTCAAACATCAACGTTGTAGCACCCGCCAAAAGAGGTCCATAAACGATGTAGGTATGCCCTGTAATCCAACCCACGTCGGCAGTACACCAATAAATATCGTTTTTACCAACTTGAAAAATATTTTCAAACGTATAATGTGCATATACCATATAACCGCCCGTTGTGTGGACTACACCTTTGGGTTTGCCAGTTGAGCCAGACGTGTAGAGAATAAACAATTCGTCTTCGCTGTCCACAATTGTTGCGGGGCAATGTGTTGAAGCATTTGCCATTTCTTCATGCCACCATTTGTCGCGTCCCTCTGTCCAATGACAAAAACTGCCCGTCCTTTTCAAAACAATAACGCTCATGATAGACTGCGTCATGGCAAGAGCTTCGTCGGCAATGTCTTTCAATTTGATTTCTTTATTGCCCCTAAAAGCACCGTCGGAAGTCAACAAAACCTTGCAAGCCGAGTCGTTGATACGGTCGGCAAGGGATTGAGCAGAAAAACCGCCAAAAACGACCGAGTGAATCGCGCCAATTCGGGCGCATGCCAACATTGCCACTGCCGCTTCGGGTGTCATGGGCATATAAATACAAACACGGTCGCCTTTCCCCACGCCATTTGCCTTCAAAACATTGGCAAATTGACAAACTTGCTCGTAGAGTTCGCGGTAAGTCAAGGTTGTTCCCACATCATTTGGGTCGTTTGCTTCCCAGATAATTGCCGCTTTGTTTGGGTGCTTGGCAACATGACGGTCAAGCGCGTTTTCCGTGATGTTCAATTTGCCATTTTTAAACCATGTAACGTCATGTTTTACAAAATCCCATTCTAAGATTTTATCCCATTTTTGTTGCCATTGAAATTTTTTGGCATGTTTTGCCCAAAATGCTTCTGGATTGTCAACTGAGCGTTGATAATCCGCTTGGTACTGCTCAACTGTTTTAATGATGTGACTCATACTTTTATTAAGTTTTGATAATGTTGAAATACTGTTTTTTCGATATTTTAGGTGTTCATACTGAGGGGGCTGTTTTTTCGTAAAAATTTGATTATCAAAGTATTAGTATTTGATAATTTGGATTAAAAGAAAAATTAGGCTCAAAAATATCGAGAAATCTATATATATTATCATTTTAGTTGGAATATTTTTTTGAAACCATATATAAATTCAAAATACGCATTAAAAGGCACTTTTGCGCTCGCTTCGCTCGCGCAAAATGAGGAGAGGTTGTTCATTTTTCGGGCTTTGCCCGAAAAATGAACAACATTTCCTCTCGCGCGAGCGAAGCGAGCGCGAGAACCAGCAGTTTGGATTTTATGTATGGTTTCAAAATATTTTTAAATAAAGTAATTGAGGAGTGGGCATAACCTAAAAACATCGTTTTTTGATTAAAAACAGATGTTTTGCGCGCGCTTCGCTCGCGCAAAAGGGGAGGAGACGTGGTTCGTTTTTCGGCTTCGCCGAAAAACGAACCACATTCCCTCCCTCGCGCGAGCGAAGCGAGCGCGAGATGCAAAAAACGCTTTTAGGTTATGCCCATCCCTCAAATAAAGTAATTGACGAAGTAAATACTTACAAGTGGCGCGACTTTAATGGCGTGTTACGTGTATCATGCGTTTTCAAAAAATAAAAGTAGAACTTTTTATAAATTCGTCCCCATATTTCTGATTTTTTATTTGAAACCATACATAAATTGAAAATACGCATTAAAAGGCACTTTTGCGCTCGCTTCGCTCGCGCAACAGGAAGAAGGTGGTTCATTTTTCGGGCTTTGCCCGAAAAAATGAACCACATTCCCCTCTCGCGCGAGCGAAGCGAGCGCGAGAACCAGCAGTTTAGATTTTATGTATGGTTTCAAAATTTTTTACACAAGTTTTTATAGATACTGGTGAATTAGGGAATTATTAAAATAAATATTTTGACACTACGTGTTATTAGGAAACGCCTGAAATTTCTGTTATTATAAACATTTTGACTCTACGAGTCATTAATGTTCGACCGATTTCTATGACTCGTAGAGTCAAAATGTTTATAATAACCAAGAATTCTGAACTTTTCCTAATGACACGTAGTGTCAAAATGTTTATTTTAGCGTTTTCCTAAGCTATCAGTAATCATCTATTTTACAAAATAAGGGATTAAAATCACCTGTACAAGGCAAAATCATTCTAATATTGCGACTTAAAACTAAAAAATATGAACGAGTTTTCAAACCCTAATTCAGATAACGCTCAACCGAGTCCTCTGGAAAATGCCCATTGTAACGCATCAAATATAGATGAGACACCCCCTCAGTATATGGGGTCAGAAACGTCTCCTTTTTCAGTTATTGTTATGTGTTTTGGCTTTTTTATTGTCGGCAATTTGGTCGCGGGCGGCATTGCTATTGGTGCATCAAAACTGTATGGTTTTGATTTTACGACCCTTTTGGCGAGTTTAAATGAAAAATCACCACTTGCCGACCGTAATTTCATGCGCCTCACTTTATTTCTCAATCATCTTTTTGGGTTTATTATATCTGCTATTCTCACGGCTTTGTATGTTTATAAAAATCGGGCTATCGAGTATTTTAAATTGACAAAATTGCCCGATTTTACTTCCGCGGGATTGTCTTTTTTACTATTGGCAGTCAGTATTCCTTTGGTACAATACGTTTATTGGGTCAATAAAATGTTGCCTTTGCCCAAATGGATGTTGGCGTTGGAGCAAGACACGTCAAAAACTTTGGAGGCAGTCCTCACTAAAGAATATTGGTACGAAGCGGTTATCAATGTATTATTGATTGGTGTTGTGCCTGCGATAGGGGAGGAGTTGGTTTTTCGCGGCATTTTACAACAGCAATTGGGGCGTATTTTTAAAAACGAACACGTGATGGTTTGGCTGTCGGCGGCAATTTTTTCAGGCATTCACATGCAATTTGAAGGATTTTTAGGACGCATGATTTTAGGTGCATTGCTCGCCTATTCGTTCGTCTGGACACGCAACTTGTGGGTACCGATGATTGTACATTTGCTCAACAATGGTTTGCAAGTTATCGCTATTTACGCGGCAAATATCAAGCCTTCTGAAATGGATAAAATAGGGGGCGATGAGAAAATGACGTGGTGGATGGCGTTGATTTCGTTGGCTTTGGTAGTTTCTGTGGCGGGATTGCTTAAAGAAAAGCAGAAAAACAGATTGTCCGTTTAGGCGAAAATGTGTATTTTTGCGAAAAATGGGTCTTTGACAATTTTAGCAGTACAACTCTTGGAGGGTTTTAAAACCCTCCAAGAGTTGTACTGCTAAAATTGTCAAAAAAAACGAAAAATAAATCTTAAATGCGTTCATTAAACACATCAGGTCCGAATATTTTTGAAAAACATTTTTGAGACCATACATAAATTCAAAATACGGATTAAAAGGCACTTTTGCGCTCGCTTCGCTCACGCAAAAGGAAGAGGATGGTTCATTTTTCGGGCTTTGCCCGAAAAATGAACCACATTCCCCCTCTCGCGCGAGCGAAGCGAGCGCGAGAACCAGCAGTTTAGATTTTATGTATGGTTTCAAAAAAAAATAAAAAAGGAAAGTACATCACGCTCAAAGAAGCGACTTTGGTGTATAGTTTTGAAACCTATTTGACGGCTTTTTTAAGCATGGTGGACGGAAAAACGTAATCGAAGCGCACACGGGTATCGGTCGAACAGATTTGCTCATCAATGTTGCCAATGAAGAATTTGTGGTGGAAGCCAAACTGTATAGCGATATTGTGAAATTTCGGCGTGGTAAAAAACAATTGGCGCAGTATGCCAAAAGTTTGAGTTTAGCTTCTGCTATTTATCTTGTTTTTGTAGAATCTGAAATTACAAACGAAAATATAAAAGAAAGTAATGATATTGAGGACGGGATATTGATAAAAACCCATTTAGTGCCTTATAATTTGGAAAAAGATTTTTAGCCGTTTCAAGCATTTTGAGATACTTGAAATTTTTAAATAACTCAAGTTTGTAGTGTAAAAACGCGGCTTCGCCGCGAGGAAATTCTAATGGAGCGAGCCGTTTTTTGTTAAACATTTGGGCGTTGCCCAAATGTTTAACAAAAAAACGGCTCGCTCCGAAAAAACTCCCGCGCCGCCGAAGGCGGCGCGTTTTGAACAACTACCACAAAACTCAGATTAAATATCCAACAACAACGTTGTTGGGTCTTCAATCAATTCTTTTACTTTTACGAGGAATGTCACCGAAGTAGAGCCGTCAATCACGCGGTGGTCATAACTTAATGCCAAATACATCATTGGGCGAATCACGATTTGACCGTCAACCACAACTGCGCGGTCTTTAATGGCGTGCATACCCAGAATCGCTGATTGTGGTTCGTTGATAATCGGTGTGGACATCAATGAGCCGAAAACACCGCCGTTTGTAATCGTAAATGTACCACCTGACATTTCTTCAAGGGTCAATTTACCATCACGCGCTTTTACGGCTAATCCTTTGAGTTGTGATTCAAATTGGGCAAAATTGAGGCTTTCCACGTTGCGAATGGGCGGCACAACCAAGCCCGTGGGCGTAGAGATTGCCAATGAAATATCGGCGTAATCGTGGTAAATAATTTCATTTGTAGCACTGTCAATTGACGCATTGACATCTGGCATATCCAATAAAACCTTCGCACAAGCCTTCGCAAACAGCGACATAAAGCCCAATTTAATCCCGTATTTTTTCACAAAACGGTCTTGATATTTTTCTCTAAAAGCCATTACCGCCGACATATCCACTTCGTTGAAAGTGGTCAACATAGCCGTTGTGTTTTTTGCTGACACGAGGCGTTTAGCAATTGTTTGGCGCATCCGCGACATTTTTACGCGGCGTTCGTTGCGGCTAAACGCAAGCGAAGGTACGATTACTGAGGGGGTCGCTGCGGCAGGTTTTGTTTCTGCTTTTGGTGCAGCAGGAGCAGTAATGGGTGCAGCAACAGGCGTGGTAACAACAGTTTTTGCCTCAGCCGCCGCCTTTTGAGCGTCTGCTTGCGTGATTCGTCCATCTTTGCCTGTTCCTTGAACACTTGCAGCCGCCACATTTGCTTCTGTCAATATTTTTCCTGCGGCGGGAGAAGGATGTCCCGTTGCATAAGTGGCAGTTGTGGGTGCTGCTACTGAGGGGGTAGGTTCTGCGGCTTTTGTTTCTGCTTTTGGGGCAGCAGATGTGGCAGCTGCACCAGCAGCGTCGGTGTCAATTGTTGCAATCACATCGCCGATTTTGAGGTCAGAGCCTTCGGCAACGGTGTGTTTGATTTTGCCAGCAACCTCGGCGGGCAATTCTAAAGTTGCTTTATCGGACTCAAATTCGCAAATTGGTTCGTCCAATTTGACCATGTCGCCGTCTCCTTTAAGCCATTGCGACAAGGTCACTTCGGTCACGGATTCCGCAATTGCGGGTACTCTTATTTCAATAATTGCCATTGCTATTGATTATTTTTTATTGTCAATTGATTATCTCTTTTGTTTTTGTAATTTTGTATGTCGCTCTCTTCGCCCGCAAAAAATGAACCACTAACTCTACCACGTGCGAGCGAAGCGAGCGCGGCTAAGTATTAGTATTTTGTAATTACTTAGCCCATAGCTCGCTTCGCTCGCAAAAAAGGGGAATGTGGTTCGTTTTTCGGGCAAAGCCCGAAAAACGAACCACCTCTCCTCCCTTGCGCGAGCGAAGCGAGCGCGTGACTAAGTAATTACAGTATTTTTTAATAATTCACAAAAGTCTTTTGGGTTGACCGAACCACAAAGAAAAACGTCTTTTAATTTCATAAAAACCTCAAATTTTTTTTTGATGCTTTAGTTTTTGTAATTTTGTAAAAATCATTAAATGCCTAAAATATGCTAAACGCACACAAAATTATTTATGACATTCCAAAATACACTTGCTTTCGCGCAATCACTTGACCAAAGTGACCCCTTCAGTATATTTAAAGAAAATTTCTTATGTCCGATGCACAATGGCGAAAAAGCCATTTATTTCTGTGGCAATTCACTTGGTTTACAACCCAAATTGTTATGAACACTTTGACGGTCAATTTACACCTTTTAATGGTCTCATTTTATCGCCCAACCAAAAGGCGTTTTAAAATCATCATGGAAGCCGTCATGATTTCATATTGATAAAGGTCAGAGACATAATTAAACTCGTAAGGTTCGAGTTTCGTGGTTTCTAATCTTCTAATCACTTCTGCCATGACTTTATTATTTTTTAGTTCTTCAAAATCTGCTTCTACATTTTCTGTGTTCTTGCTTTTTTTTGCAAGGATAAACCATTTTGAATATTCTTTTGTTTGGATATTTTTGGCAATATTGTCTTGAGAAAGAAATGTAATCTTATTTTTTTGAAAGAAATTTTGAAACCATACATAAATTCAAAATACGCATTAAAAGGCACTTTTGCGCTCGCTTCGCTCGCGCAAAAGTAGGAGATGTGGTTCATTTTTCGGGCAAAGCCCGAAAAATGAACCACATCTCCCCTCTCGCGCGAGCGAAGCGAGCGCGAGAACCAGCAGTTTAGATTTTATGTATGGTTTCAAAAAAGAAATCAAGATTTTTAGTTGTGTTATTCAAAATTTTGAGCGTCTCGGCTCTTGCTGCTAAAATTGTATCTAAAGGTTGCGACCATAAAGATTCATCGGCAATAAAGTCTTTTGCCACTTGAAACTATACCGTGTGGGTAAAAATATGAAAAAAATATAGTTAGTTTTTAGAAAAACATGCTTATAGGTCTATTTTTTTTGAATTTATGTATGGTTCTGTAACTATTTAGCCTATTGCTCGCTTCGCCCGCAATAGAGGAGAATGTGGTTCGTTTTTCGGGCTTTGCCCAAAAAACGAACCACCTCTCCTCTTTTCCGCGAGCGAAGCGCGCGTATCTAAGTATTTACATGGTTTTAAATAAAATATTACTAACTTGAATTTCTTAACAGTAGAAATATGAAAATCGCCATTATCGGCGCGGGCGTTGCAGGTTTAGCAACGGCAGCCCGTCTCGCAAGCAAAGGGCATGAAGTCCACGTTTTTGAAGCAAATAGTTATGCAGGAGGCAAATTGTCGGAATTCAGTTTAGCGGTCGAAGGCGAGAAGAGGCAAGATGCCTTACGGATTTATCGCTTTGACGCGGGACCATCTTTGTTTACGATGCCGCAATATATTGAAGACTTGTTCAAAGCAGCTGATGTGCCAATAAATGATTATTTTTCTTATAGTACAATGCCCGATGTTTGTCATTATTTTTGGCAAGACGGTACGGCTCTCACGGCTTGGGCTGACCAAGATAAATTTGCGGAAGAAGTACAAAATAAACTGAATATCAAGCCTTTAGTAGTCAAAAAAACGTTGGCTGATGCTAAAAGAAAATACGATTTGACGGGCGTTATTTTTCTTGAAAACAGTCTGCACAAAGCCAAAACGTGGCTCACTGCAAAAGTCTTGAAATCGCTGATTTTAATGCCCACTTTTGATATTTTCAAAACCATGAACGCGACGCACGAACGCCTTGCGGAAGGACATTCCAAATTCGTTCAATTGCTCAATCGGTTTGCCACGTACAATGGCTCAAACCCGTATCGGGCGAGTGGTATGTTGTCTGTTATACCGCATTTTGAGCATGGAATTGGGTGTTTTTACCCTGTCGGTGGCATGAATACGATTACGCAAGCTGTCTATAATTTGGGAAAAACAAAAGGCGTACAGTTCCATTTCAATGCTTTAGTGAAGGAGATTATCGTAGAAAATGGGCAAGCAAAAGGTCTTAAAGTGCTGAATCAAGAGCAACGTTTTGACCGTATTGTATCGAATATGGACGTTTATTTTACGTATAAAAAATTATTGCCCCATGAAAAACATCCTGACCGTACACTCAATCAAGAACGTTCAACTTCTGCCTTGATTTTTTATTGGGGCGTCAAACAATCGTTCCCGCAATTGGGTTTGCACAATATCTTTTTTTCTGATAATTATAAACAAGAATTTGATGCTTTAGAAAGGGGTGATGTTGGTAATGACCCCACAATCTACGTCAATATTACATCGAAATTAACACCGACTGATGCGCCCGATGCTTGCGAAAACTGGTTTGTTTTAATCAATGTCCCACACAATCAAGGACAAGATTGGCAAGCAATAACAGCACGCACAAGAAAAATAGTTATTAAGAAAATGAGCAAAGCATTGAACATTGATTTTCAAAAACTGATTGAAGTGGAAGCTATTTTAGACCCCCTCAGTATAGAAGCAAAAACAGCGAGTTTTAGCGGTGCTTTGTACGGCACAAGTAGCAATGCTCTGATGTCTGCGTTTATGCGCCACCCCAACTTTTCATCTTCTATTGAGGGTTTATATTTTGTCGGTGGCTCGGTGCATCCTGGCGGTGGAATTCCGTTGGCTTTGTTGTCTGCCAAGATTGTTGATGACAATTTCAAATGATTTCTGGTAATTTAAAAGTTTCCCGAACGTGGTTACCTCTAAAATTGTCAAAAAACCACGTTTTTTACAGTATTTCGGCGTTTCTTTGTCCAAAATTTAATTATGTCTTTACCAAAAGTAATATATCAAGATTTAGGACGCGTCCGTTACCAAGCGGCGTGGGATTATCAGTTTGAAACGATAAAAAAAGTGATAGATTTGAAGCGCGAAGTCCGCGAACAGACCCCCTCAGTAAATGAGTTTATTTTTAAGGAAAAACTTACCCAAACGCAACTCAATTACTTGCTTTTTTGCGAACACAGTCCCGTCTATACATTGGGTAAAAGTGGCTCATTGGACAATTTATTGCTCGATGAAGCAGCTCTAACCGCGCAAGGCATTGAGTTTTTTAAAATCAATCGAGGTGGAGACATTACTTATCACGGCGATGGTCAAATAACAGGTTACCCTATTTTTGACCTTGAGTGCTTTTTTACCGATGTCCATAAATACGTCCGTTCGTTGGAAGAAGTGATGATTCGCACAATTGCTGAATATGGTTTGGAAGGTACGCGGATTAAAGATTTTACGGGAGTCTGGTTAGAAAATGGGGACAAAAAACGTAAAATTTGTGCGATAGGCGTTCATTTAAGTCGTTGGGTAACGATGCACGGGTTTGCGCTGAATGTCAATACACCTCTCCATTTTTTCAATAATATCATTCCGTGTGGCATTGAAGATGCAGATAAAACGGTGACGTCTTTAGCGGCTGAATTAGGCAAAGATGTGGATATGGAAGAAGTGAAAGAGCGCGTGAAACATCATTTTTCGGAGGTTTTTGGGTTTGTATTTACTTAAATTGAAGTTTTTTTGGCATGAAAACGCGGAACTTCGCCGCGTAAAACTCTAATGGAGCGAGCCGTTTTTTTGTTTAAAATTTGGGCAAAGCTCAAATTTTAAATAAAAAAACGGCTTGATCCAAAAAATCCTGCGCCGCCGAAGGCGGCGCATTTTAAATTTTTCAAGCTGTTTCTTCTGTTTTCACCAACAATTGAAATCCATTCCCATGAATATTCACAATTTCAATATTAGAATCTTCACTCAAGTATTTGCGCAATTTCGTAACGAAAACGTCCATTGAACGGGCAGTAAAATAAGTATCTTCTTGCCAAATTTTGGTCAAAGCCTCCGTGCGGGGCAACACGTCGTTGATGTGTTGACAAAACATTTTGAGCAATGCGGCTTCTTTTGGCGACAAAGTTTCTTCGGTCGTTGCGCCGTCCATAATCAGTTTACGCAGTGGATAATTAAAACTATATTTTCCAATACGGTAATCCCGCACTTCATCGCGTGGGTCAGGTTTTGGTGCTGTCCGTTTTAAAATTGCCTTGATGCGGTACAACAATTCATCAGAACTAAAAGGTTTTGTAATATAGTCATCTGCACCTGCTTTGAAGCCTTGCAAGATGTCGTCTTTCATCGTTTTTGCCGTTAAAAAGACAATAGGGACATTTTTATCTTTTTCTCTAATATCTTTAGCCAGCGTAAAACCGTCTTTTTTGGGCATCATGACGTCCAAAATACAGAGGTTATAACTTCCGAGATTGCGCCGAAAAGCCTCCCACCCTGCTGCACCGTCGGTGGCGAGTGTTACGTCATAATCGTTCATTTCAAGATAGGAGCGCAATACATCGCCAAAATTTGGGTCGTCTTCGACCAATAGAATTTTTGTAGCGTTCGATGGCATTAGTCGTAAAATTTTATTTCAAGTAAAAAAATGTTGGTGATTAGGTGTTGACTAAACGGTTTATAATTGGTAAACGTTGAAATTTCAGAATTCGTTTGTGAAATATAAAATTATTTCAAAAAAATTGGGAAGGTTCATTTTAAGGGAATTTGTAAAATATAACTTACCTACTTAGCCGCGCTCGCTAAAAAGAGAAAAGGTGGTTCGTTTTTCGGGCAAAGCCCGAAAAACGAACCACATTCCCCTTTTTGCGAGCGAAGCGAGCTATGGGCTAAGTGCTTACTAAAAAACAATAAAAGACGCAGAGCTGTAAAGAATTACTCGAAAAGCAGACAATGATACTATTATTACTTAATTTTGAATCTCTTTTCAAAAATTTTATAATCTAAAAACAATGAATCAAGCAAACCAGTATCCCCTCAGTATTTTGAGCAAAATCATACTTTTTTGTTTTGTTGCCACCACCACTTTATTGGCTCAAAACGAGCAAACACAACGGACAGAACAACCAACAACGACCTTACCCAAGAAAGGTTTTACAGGACATGTTATGTTCGGTATGGCACATCTGGGCGGTGATATTACCACTTATTTGCCACAAAATCAGTTCGTTTTTGGCATAGAAGGAGGTTATATCTACAAAAACGTGGTCATCACAAGTGTTTTTCACGGTACAGGTGATTATGATTTAAAACACAATCTTGAACTCAAAGGACGGACTTGGGGCATTGAATCGGGTGCGGGTGTTTTCACGCTGCAATTCTCGTCAGGCTATCAACTACGCTTGGCAAAACGATGGCTGGCAACGCCTTTTATAGGCTATAATCGAACGATTTTAGAAATTAAGGAGCGTTTGGTTGGCAATCAATATTACGAAACGCCGAGTACCACGCTGACAAATGCAAATTTCAGTGGCGGTGTAAATGTTGATTGGATTCTGAAAAATGCTCTTGTGTCACCTATCAAGAAAAAAAATAAAGACTGGCACGTTTTGTCCGCTTTGCGGATGCGGGTTGAGTATAATCCACGTTTTTCTTTACCTTATAATTCTTTGCTTCTGAACAATAAAATGCTTAATATCTCACTTGGTTTGACAACGATTTTCGGGCGAAACCAATAGTTTTTTTATTTTCAAATGTAGTTAACCTAAGTTTTGTGGTAGTCATTTAAAACGCGCTGCCTTCGGCGGCGCGGGGATTTTTTTTCGGAGCGAGCCGTTTTTTTTGTTTAAAATTTGGGCAAAGCCCAAATTTTAAACAAAAAAAACGGCTCGCTCCATTAGATTTCTACGCGGCGAGGTTCCGCGTTTTTATACCACAAAACTTAGATTAATTACTTAGCCCATAGCTCTCCCTAAGGCTTTCGGGATGTAAACAGACTTCGCTCGCAAAAAAGGGGAATGTGGTTCGTTTTTCGGGCAAAGCCCGAAAAACGAACCACCTTCTTCTCTCTCGCGCGAGCAAAGCGAGCGCGTGACTAAGTAATTACTTTTAAATTATCATATAACGTATATTTCATTCATCTAAATTCAATTTTGTGAAAAAAATCATTATTTTACCTATGCTTTTCATTCTTATTTTATCTGGACTTACCCCCTCAGTAGCGCGCCCTAATCCAACTAAAACAACGAAAAATCTTTCTCCCGAATCCGCACAATGGAGTCAAATTGGTCATCGTGTTGTCGGTGATATTGCCAACAAACATATTTGCCGTCGGACAAAACGGAAAATAAAGAAGATTTTAGGTACAGAATCTATTGCTATATCGAGCAATTGGGCAGATTTTATCAAGTCTGATTCTGCCATGAATTACCTCGACCCGTGGCATTATATCAACGTCAAAAGCGGTATGAACTACACCGATTTTGATGTGTATCTGCAACGCGATACCTCAACAGATGCGTTCACAAAGCTCAATTTTATGATTGCAGCTTTAAAACACAAGCAAACGCCGCTTGAACAAAAACGGTTTTATCTGCGCTTGCTTATTCACATTGTCGGCGATATTCACCAGCCTTTGCATGTTGGGCGTAAAGAAGATTTGGGTGGCAATAAAATTTATGTTATGTGGTTCAATGAACGCACCAATTTGCACGCTGTTTGGGATGAAAAACTCATCACGTATCAAAGATTGAGTTATACAGAATTTTCGCAAAGTATCAATTTTTCAACAAAGGAACAACGCCAAAAATGGCAAAAACAACCTATGACGCAGTGGTTATTTGAGTCATACCAGTTAGCAGATATGTTGTACAAAGACATTACAGAAAAAGACCAGAAGTTGGGGTATCGCTACAATTTTGACCGCGTGGATATTCTTAATCAACAATTATTGAAAGGTGGGATTCGTTTGGCGGGTTTGTTAAATGAAATTTTTGGGTAATACAATTTTAGATTTCGTAATTACTTAGCCTATTGCTCGCTTCGCTCGCAAAAGGAGGGGAAAGTGGTTCATTTTCGGGCTTTGCCCGAAAATGAACCACATCTCCTCCCCACGCGAGCGCAGCATTTTGACATCCTTACTAACCTTGCCCAAAAGTCAATAAATTATTGTCAGGGTCAAGTAGAGAAAATTCCTTTTGTCCCCAGGGTTTTCGCACCAAATCTCCTGCTGGGTGAATTTTTATTTTTTTGTCCAAAAATGATTGATACAAGTCGTCAATTGCATCAGTTCTGATATAAACCTGCCCATAGTTTTCTTTCGGGTTCAGTTCTTTAAATCCGAAAAAATGAATTTCAATCTTGTCTTTTTGCACCATGAGGTAGTCCGCAAAATCGGCATTGCCAAAATCTTGGAAGCCCAATTTGTTCACATAGTAATCCCTTGTAATTTTTTTATTACGCATGGGGAGTTTTGGATTAATGGCTGTAAGCATATTAATTGTTTTGTAAAATTTAGAAACGCGTTCGCTTCGCTCGCGCGAAGGCGTGGTTCATTTTTCGGGTAAAGCCCGAAAAATGAACCACCTTTTCTCTTTTTGCGTGAGCCAGACGCGCAAAACTAATCAACCTTTTGCCAAAGTCTTGGAAATATCCGTTTTATAAGCCGACAAAGCGGGGATAACCGCCGCAACAAAGCCAATCGCTAAAGCACCTGCCAGCAAAACCCATTCCTCAGCGAGCCAAATTTTTCCCGAAAAAGTGTAACGATAGGCATCGGACATGTATTTTCCCAAGACTTGCATAGCACCGTGACTCAGTACAATACCAATGATAAAACCCACGAAACTCAATAACAAACCTTCTAAAACGATGAGTAAAAACAGGCGTTCACGTCCCGAACCCATCACCCGTAGCAAGGCTAATTCATAACGCCGTTCGCGCAAAGAATTGAACAAAGCAATAAAAATAGACAAACCCGATACCACCACAATTACCCCCGCGAGGGCTTTCAAAGCGGATTCACCAACGCCCATCATTTCAAAAAGTCGGTTAATTTCAAGGGCAGGCGTGGCGGCTTGCATATCCGTATTTTCGTTCAAATTGCGTTGGAAATTCAAGGCTTGAATATTGCGTGCTTTAAATTGAAGCAATAAAGCAGTGATTTGTTTGGAAGAATCAGCCGTTAGAAGACGCGTTCGGGCATCTATTTTAATAGCAGCGCGGTCAGGTTCAGCGTGATGTTCTCTCTCATGCTCTTCCGCATGTTCTCCTTTGTGTTTGCCCGTATGTTTTTCTTCTGAGTTGTGCGCCTCTGAAATGTTGGACTCTGAAATAGTTTCTTCGTGGTGGTCATGCACCTGCCAATTACTTTCCGAAGCCGTCAAAATCAATTGGTCGAGTACTGTTCCCGAAGGTGCAAAAATACCTACTACCGTAAATTTCGCCGCGTCGTGTTCGTCGCCGTCTGTTGTCAAGCCGTGGTTACTACTGAAAGAATCGCCAATTTTTAAGCCTGTTTTTGCGGCAACTGTTGCGCCAATTGTGGTTTGCATGGGCGTGTCCCATAGTTTTCCTTCGGCAATTTGTCCTTTGTATAAGTCCACGAAATCGGGTAAAGTACCCACCACGCGGTAAGTTTTATAGCTATCGCCAAGTGACAATGGAACAGATTTTTTGATAAGCGGGTGGCGTGGATTCAAAAACGCACGCGCAGATTTTAAAGAAATATTGCCCGTTGGCACGTCAACATGGTACATATTGCACAAAATCAATTGCAAAGGGCTACCTTTTGCACCCACGACGATATCAACGCCCGCAAGATTTTTTTCAAATTTATCCGTCATTTGTTTATTGACCAATAAAAGCAATGATGTTAAGCCTACCCCAAGCGCGAAAAGCGTTAAAGTCAGTAACATACTGAGGGGTCGGTCGGTAAGGTTGCGCCAAGCGAGTTTTAAAGCTGTCATTTTGGAGGATTTCAGATTTCAAATTTCAAAATGCAATGAATTGAATTTCAATATTTTGCAAAATCGAATTTGATGCTTCACTTATTTTCAAAAATTTACTACTTCAAAGGTGTCATCTTTTTTAGTTTTTCAATCACAAAATCCACATCTGTCAATGTGTTCAAGTGCGAAAAAGAAAACCGAATACTTTTCCGTGAAGGGTCAATTTGCAAAGCCTCCAGAACATGAGAACCGCGCTCAGCACCCGAACTGCACGCCGAACCTCCCGAAGCCGAAATACCCGCAATATCCAAACTAAATAACAAGAGTTCTGCTTTTGGCGATGAAGGAAACGAGACATTCAAAACCTTAAAATGTCCCCCCTCAGTATCACCAATAAATTCGATGTCTTCAAAGGTTTCTAAAAGGCGTGTTTTCAAATAGTTGCGACAAGTTTCAACGTGTGTGCGTTTTGTATCTGCATCGGCATAAGCCAATTCCAAAGCCTTTGCCAAACCGATAATGCCCGAAATATTTTCGGTGCCGCCACGCATATTGCGTTCCTGAGAACCACCGTCAATAAACGGTTTGAGTGCTGCATCACCATTGATATAGACAAAACCAATGCCTTTAGGTCCGTGAAATTTATGTGCCGACCCGTTCAGAAAATCCACCTTCGTTTTTTGAACATCAATGGGATAAAAACCCAAAGTTTGTACTGTATCAGAATGAAACAAAGCGTTGTATTTTTTGCAAAGTTGTGCCACTTGGTCCAAGTCAATCATTGTCCCAATTTCGTTATTTGAGTGCATCAAAGTCACTAAAGTTTTGTCAGTTGACCCCCTCAGTATTTCTTCCAAATCTTGGATATCAATCTGTCCTTTTTTATCAAAATGAACATAGTCCACCGTACAAATCCCCATTTTTACCAAAGAATCAAGTGTGTGCAAAACGGCATGATGCTCCAATTTTGAACTCACAATGCGGCGTACACCCAAATCGCGCACGGCATTTTTAAGCACCATATTGTTAGATTCTGTGCCACCCGATGTAAAAAAAACCTCACCAATGCTGGCATTAATGAGTTTCGCTACTTTCTTTCGGGCTTCTTCTACTGCCGCCCGTGCATTGCGCCCATCAGCGTGAATACTCGACGGATTTCCGTAAAGGTGGGTTAATGTGTCTGTCATTGCCACAATCACTTGTGGGTCAATAGGGGTTGTTGCCGCGTTGTCTAAATAGATTCTTTGCATGTTTTAGGAAAATTTCAAATTTAAGATAGTCTATTGCTCGCTTTGCTCGCAAAAAAGGGGGAATGTGGTTCATTTTTCGGGCTTTGCCCGAAAAATGAACCACATTCTTTTTCCCACGAGCGAAGCGAGCGCAGGCTAAGTAATTAGTCAAAATATACGGCGCAAAGGTCTTAATTTTTACGATAAAAAAACCGTTTTTTACTGAGGGGTCTGTTTTTATCATAATAGTTTGTAAATCCGAATTTACGCACTACTTTTGTGGCGTGAACAATTGAGGTCCCGTAGTTCAATGGATAGAATAGAAGTTTCCTAAACTTTAGATATGGGTTCGATCCCCGTCGGGACTACAAAAAAAGCCTTTTGCAGATGTTGTCCCGTAAGACACAACTGTAAAAGGCTTTTTTATTTTTACGAAGATGAGTATAACGCTTTGCGCACTTCTTCAAATTTTTATTCCTCGCTTTGAAATGTTTCTTCTAACCATTTTTTTAAGCTCTGTGCCAATTCATTATCCAAATCAAATAAATTTTAGAACCTAACAACATTTTATCATCGTAATAAACAGGTTCAATTGTGTTATTATCCAAACGGTTGCGTTGCAATCGAATATAGTTCCCTTCACCTCTGTTATCCTCTTTGTCCCAAACTTCTGCAAAAGCTGCTACACAATCTTGGCTGTGTGAACCCATACACCAAACCATCTATCTCTCTCTCCAATTCGGCGGTAGATACTGAGGGGGTGCTTTGCTTCGTGTTTAGGATTTGTCCGACCAAGCTATGAAATTATGTTAAAAAATTGTACACAATTTTAGGTTTCATAAATCAAAATGATTTATCTTTACCTTATGAAAGCTCCACTGATTGCGCAGGCTTGCGTTCCACGCGAGAGAATTTATGTAGCATCAGTCGGGCTTTTTGTTCTAAATTTTGAAATTAAACATCAACTATGGCAAGAAAAGACTTTTATCATTATCATGTACGAGAAGCCCTTGAAAAAGAAGAGTGGTTAATTACTAATGACCCATTAGATTTATCAACCGACGATGTTGAATTATTAGCCGATTTAGGCGCAGAACGTATCATCGGTGCGCAACGTGGGTCTGAAAAAATTTGTGTCGAAATAAAATCCTTCTTAGCCCAGTCATCTGTCAACGAATACCACAAGGCATTAGGGCAATATCAAAACTATGATTTATCATTGAGTGAACAAGATAGTGAACGGGTGCTTTTTCTCGCTATTCCCATTGAAGCATGGGACAGTTTTTTTCAACGCCCCTTTATTCAAAAATCTATTACAAAACATGGAGTCAATTGCTTAATTTTTGACCCCTCCGATAACACAATTGTAAAATGGATAAAAAGATAGTTAATTATCAGCTCGTTTTATGCGATATTCTTAAAGAATACGCCCAAATAAAAAAAACGTTGACACCCGATGTCAAATATCAAACCGTCATAGATAAAGAAGAAAATCATTATGTGCTTCTTTCTATTGGCTTTAATAAGCAACGTTTTGTCTATAACACCGTTTTTCATTTCGACATTATCAATGACAAAATTTGGCTACAACAAAACAATACCGATGTTTTGATTGCAGATGAATTAGAAGAACGGGGTGTACCAAAATCGGATATTGTCTTAGGCTTTATTCCACCTACTGCAAGAGCCTATGCGGGGTTTGCAGCCGCTTAAATCAGAGTATATTGACGGGATAAGTTCTCTAATATCCCGTCAATACACGTCAACACTTTTTACTTTATCGCTCCTTCTATTATCCCTATTTCCACCGCCGTCAACCCATACAACCCATACACCAACCCATCTATCTCTCTCTCCAGTTCGGCGGTAGATACTGAGAGGCAGACACCAAAAAATGCCCACTACCAACAGCGGGGTCGCATACATTCAAACGTCACGTCCAAATCGTCCAAAAACGGTTTGGCAATTTCTTTATAAAAAAATTGAGTGTCTTTTTTACCCTGTTTGTAGGTTTCGTAGCCCTTCAAAAGTTTCTGATTTCGATAAATGTGTTTATCAAAAAGGTTTTCATCAAATATGTACCAATTGAAAATGTCCGTTGCAATCAGATGTTTAACGGCGGTATTTTTATGCTCAATCCTTTCGTCTAAATAGTACAAAACGAGTTGCTGCATTGCCTTACTATTGGGCTTTGCTTCGTTCATCATTTCGGAACTATCGGGCTTTTTTGTTTCAAAAAGAACAGCAACGGGTTCTTTTGCAGTCTTTCCCGTATGAATTACGAGGTCTTTACGTCCTTTTGTGTTGATTTCATAGGAGAGGGTGTAAAACGGTTTCAAAAAATCGGAGACGATGTTTTTACGGTTTTCTTCGCTTTCTTTGTCCGTTGCATTGATACGGTCAAACAGCGTTACAAAGTTTTCTGTGAACTTACCCATATCCGTTTTGTTGATACGCTCTTTGAGATATGCCTTATTGAGTGTCTTTTGGGCATTGTTGTTTGGATTTTCATATTGTTGTTTATCAAAATTTGCGCGTTAAGATAACCAAAATTAAGAATATGAAAACAAAAAGATAAAATTACTCGACACTTTTAATCGCTTCACTCGCGAAAACGGTCGAAATTCTTGATTTTATTTTCCATAATTTCTTGATTTTAAAAAGGATAATCAGTGATTAAACGAGGATATTTTTTAGTATTTTCAATAAGCCAGACCGTTTTTAAGAGGCGTGTCCGCTCTTCTTTGCCATAAAATGTTTCAATAACAAAGTATTTTGTTCCATGCTGATTTTCAGACATGCTATTTACTTCATTGTCTTCAACAAGCCTTAAAACTCAATTTTTAATTCATCAACATTTGATAAATTAAAACCCATTGCATCGTAAAACACCGCTTTGCTTGCACCATCTGGGTGGTCAAAATTCAGCAAATACAGCGTTAATTTTTCTCTCTTAATATCACATTTTTGAAAAATTTTGAAACCATACATAAAATCTAAATTGCTGGTTCTCGCGCTCGCTTCGCTCGCGCGAAGAGGGGAATGTGGTTCATTTTTCGGGCAAAGCCCGAAAAATGAACCACCTCTCCTCTTTTTGCGTGAGCGAAGCGAGCGCAAAAGTGCCTTTTAATGCGTATTTTGAATTTATGTATGGTTTCAAATGAAAAATTAAGAGATTTCCGAAGTTACCAGTAAATAAATTTCAAAAAAATAAAAAGATGCGTGAACTTTACTGCTTAAAATTACGTTATAAGGGCGTTTTATGAAGATAATATTTTTAACACTTTCTAAATTTAATTTAAGTAATGGCATTTCAATTCACAGATGCGAATTTTCAAGATTCAGCACTCAATAATAAAGGCGTTACAGTTGTTGATTTTGGCGCAGAGTGGTGTGGTCCTTGCCGCATTATTGCCCCAATCATCGAAGAATTGGCGACTGAATACGGTGATACTGCCCTCATCGGTAAAATGGACGTTGACGACAATCCAGAAATTTCTACCAAATACGGTATCCGCAATATTCCAACGCTTTTGTTCCTCCGCGACGGTGAAGTGATTGACAAACACATCGGTTTGATGACCAAACAAGGTCTAAAAAATAAATTAGATGCAGCAATGGGGGTCAATTTCTAAATTTCTCGATTGAGTAATAAAACTGTAAAAACCTGTTCGTTTCGATGAAATGAACAGGTTTTGTTTTTTAAAAGCAACAGATTGAGAATTTATACGTTTCTTTATCACTAACTGGATTGACATTTACAGATTTTATCTACGGATTTACGGATTTTTATCTACGGATTTTACGGATTTTTATATACGGATTTTACGGATTAGGACGACTACGTTTTACAGATTTTAAATACCATAATTCAAATCCGTAAAATGTAGTCGTCCTAATCCGTAAAATCCGTAAATCCGTAAAATCCGTAAATCCGTAGATAAAAATTCGTAAAATGTAGTCGTCCTAATCCGTAAAATCCGTAGATAAAAATCTGTCGCATCAGCCCAATCAGTGGTCAAATCGCCATTAAAAAACACATCAAATATGACTCTATTAGAAAATTACGAAGTCAAAGACCTTGCAAATCTTGAACTTTTGGCACGTCAGGTTGTCGAAGGTTTTATTATTGGTTTGCACAAATCGCCTTTTCACGGTTTTTCTGTCGAATTTGCGGAGCATCGCATCTACAATCAAGGTGAAAATATGAAAAACATTGATTGGAAAGTTTTTGCGCGTACCGATAAAATGTTTACAAAACGGTTTGAAGAAGAAACCAATTTGCGGTGTCATATTTTTTTAGACGTGTCGAGTTCGATGTATTTTCCAGATGCGACAAAACCAGAGAAAAACAAGCTCGGTTTTGCGTCTTTGGGTGCCGCTTCTCTAATGAATTTGTTGATGAAACAACGCGACGCTTTCGGTCTTTCGGTTTTTAATTCGGAAGTACATGAGCATACACGCGCCAAATCTTCGACAACACATTATCGTTATTTGTTGAGTATTTTAGATAAATATTTGTCAGAACCCAATCCACTCAACCGCAAAACATCGGCAACCCAAGCGATTCATCAATTAGCGGATTCGATTCACCGCCGTTCTCTTGTTTGCATTTTTAGCGATATGTTTAATAATGACGACGATTCTGACGCACTTTTTGCCGCATTGCAGCATTTGAAATACAACAAACACGAAGTTGTTTTATTTCACGTTGTGGACAAATCAAAAGAATTGGAATTTCAATTTGACAACCGCCCGACGATTTTTGTAGATATGGAATCAGGCGAAAAAATCCGTTTGCAACCCAATCAAGTTAAAAGTTTTTACACGGAACAAGTTGCTAAATTTACTGATAATCTGCAAGCCCGTTGCCTACAATACAAAATTGATTTTGTTGCTTGTGATATTAATGCAGGATTTAAGGATATTTTGCAAACGTATTTAGTAAAGCGGCAAAAAATGGCGATTTAATCGTAAATACTTAGCCATGCGCTCGCTTCGCTCGCGCGGAGGAGGGGTGTTTCATTTTTCGGGCAAAGCCCGAAAAATGAAACACATTCTCGTCCCTATCAAAATCGCGTTTTTCTTACAGAAAATCACTATGAAGTTATACATTTGCGCTTAAAGAGTAAAATTTTTAGCCCCCTCAGTATATTTGTATTAAAATTTAATTTTTGTAAAATAATTGTAATTGCTCAGTCACGCGCTCGCTTCGCTCGCGCGAGGGAAGAGAGGTGGTTCGTTTTTCTGGCTTTGCCCGAAAAACGAACCACATTCCCCTTTTCCGCGAGCGAAGCGAGCTATGAGCTAAGTAATTACAAATAAATCAGAAAATATGTCTGCTTTTAAAGATTTGGACGACCTACCAATTAATTGGTCAGACCACGAAGATATTGCAATGAAATTGTATGAACGTTTCGGTGCAGAGTTCAACGAAGGTAAGATTTATCGTATTCGATTTACAGAACTCCTTGAATGGATATTGGCTATTGACACGTTTGAAGGCGAACGCGAAGGCTCAACGGAGGCACACTTGGAACAAATTCAAGCAAAATGGGTGTATGAATGGCGTGATAATAACCGTTAAACTAAACTTATGGAATTTACAATAGCAAACGACCTTAAAAACGCAACGACGATTAAGAACGTGTTGGCTTATTTCAGCCGCATCACAACTTTTGTTTTTGACGTGGACGGCGTTTTGACCGACGGAAAACTCCTTGTTACTGAGGGGGGTGATATGCTCCGTTCTTTTCACAGCCGCGACGGTTATGCCTTGCGAAGAGCCGTTGACGAAGGCTACAATGTCTGCATCATAACGGGTGGCAAAGGCGGAAGCATAGAAAACAGACTCACTAAATTAGGCATCAAACAATATTACACGGCGGCAGGTGACAAAATTGCGCCTTTTCAAGATTATGTAAAAACGCATAAAATCAACCCCGCCGATGTCTTGTTCATGGGCGATGATTTGAATGACTTTACACTTATGCAAAAAGTGGGTCTGCCTTGCTGTCCCGCCGATGCTTGTGCAGAAATAGCAGCAACATGCCATTATATGTCAACTTTCAAAGGCGGTGAAGGTTGTGTACGCGATGTAATTGAAAAAGTAATGAAATTGCAAGGCAAATGGCTGAATAATATTACTGTTAGTGGTTAGGAATATTTCAAAATACCATGAATTGCCTTCCAATGTTTTGCAAAATCTTAAATTACTGTACACTTTTGCTCGCTTCCTTCGCAAAAGGAGAGAAACTGGTTTGTTTTTCGGGCAAAGCCCGAAAAACAAACCACCCTCTCCTCTCTTTGTGCGAGCGAAGCGAGTACAAAGAGAAGTTGATATTGCGTAAAAATTTAATAACAAGAATAGCTGGGTAAATATTGAGCTTCCGTGCATTTTGCTCACGTAACGACAGGAAAAGAGGTGGTTACGCGAACAAAGTGAGCGATAATACACAGTAATCTTTACGATAACATGAAAAACGTCCTACTCTTTTTACTTCTATTTTCCTCGACAACACAAGCACAAACAACAGAAAAGGCAAGCCCCAAACGGTATATTTCAGTTCAATGGCTTGGCTGGACTTTTCACCCAGGAGGCGGTTCAATGCCTCAAAACTATCCGTGGAAATTGGATAGTCGTGCCTATCATGTATTGAATCTTGGTGTGTCACTTAATTATGACTGGGCGTGGAAAAAGCATTTTTTCGGACGCATAGCAGGTGGTTATTACGCTGATTGTGCGGCATTGCCTGCGGGTTATCTACATCTGGGTTTTCGATGCGAAGCCCTCCGTTTTGGGCGGCATACTTTCAATGGTGGTTTTGGTACCGGTTTTTTGTTTAGAAAAGATTGGCATCAATTCGCAGCCTATCGCGGTGATAATATATATGGCGAACGGGTTTATCAAGGTTGGCAATATCGCCTCACACCAGTCATTGGTGAAGTAGAATACCTCTATAAAATCAGTGACCGTTTGCAGTTTCAATATTCAGTTTTACCTGCCTATCCTGCGGCAATAGTGTCTAAGATTGGCGTTCGGTGGGAGCTAAAATAACATCAATTGATTTATTTAGAGTGATTATTACGTTACGGGACGCGATTATTTTAAGGTATAATCACTCTATTCGCCGAAATCGGAAGTTATAGCAGCGTAGTTTTTAGAATTAGGCTGCGTAGGATTTTTAAAGATTTAATAGGGTTGCACGACATATACGCCTTGCAATCCTATTAAATCTTTGAAAATTCTGTGTACTGGTAACTTCGGAAATTTCTTGAATCCATCGGATTCATACGTTTGTAGAATAAAAATCAAGTAACTGTCCCCCGAATCCGTAGGATTCGCACGTTTTTTAACCCTTACAAACGTATGAATCCTACGGATTCAATGTGCGTTTTGCTTTATATTTTCTACAAACATGTAAATCCTAACGGATTTATGAGATTTCCGAAGTTACCAGTGCGTAGCTTAATTCCAATATAAATAGCTCATACTGAAGGGATCTTTTTTAAGTTTTTTGAAACCATACATAAATTCAAAATACGCATTAAAAGGCATTTTTGCGCTCGCTTCGCTCGCGTAAAAGGAGGAGAGGTTGTTCATTTTTCGGGCTTTGCCCGAAAAATGAACCACATTCCCCCCTTCGCGCGAGCGAAGCGAGCGCGAAAACCAGCAGTTTAGATTTTATGTATGGTTTCAAATTAAGTTTTACGTATCTAAATTTGCAGCGATTTCTGATTATCGCTACAATTATTCAACGCATACAAAAAGCATGGCAACAATTATTGATTTAGTCGGCAACACACCGATGGTCGAGTTAAAAGTTTTAAATCGGAATCCTAAAGTAAAAATATATGCAAAATTAGAAGGCAATAATCCCGGTGGAAGTGTGAAAGACCGTGCAGCTTTAAACATGATTAGGAGTGCAGTCGAAAGAGGCGAGATAAAAGAAGGAGGTCAATTGATAGAAGCCACAAGCGGCAATACGGGAATTGCATTGGCAATGATAGCCCGATTGTACGGCATTGAGATTGAATTGGTGATGCCTTCAAATTCTACCCGCGAACGCACACTTACAATGGAGGCTTTTGGCGCAAAGGTTACGCTGTTGGACACCATAGAAATATGCCGCGATTATGCCGAAGAAAAAGCGGCATCGGGCGATTTTTTACTACTCAATCAATTCGCAAATCCCGATAATTATTTAGCGCATTTCAAAACAACTGGTCCAGAAATATGGCGTGATACGCGGCGAAAAGTGACGCATTTTGTCAGTTCAATGGGAACAACAGGGACAATTATGGGGACATCTATGTTTTTGAAACAACAAAATCCTTCTATTGAAATCATAGGCTGTCAACCTACTGAGGGGTCATCAATTCCAGGAATTCGCCGTTGGGAAAAAGCCTATTTACCAAAGATATTTGACCCAACAAGAGTGGATAAAGTTATGGACGTTTCACAAGAAGATGCGGTTGCTATGACACGGCTTTTGGCGAGAGAAGAAGCTATTTTTGCGGGTATGAGTTCAGGGGGTTCGGCTTCGGCGGCTATTCGTTTGGCAGAAACTTTAGACTGCGGCGTGGTTGTATTTATTGCTTGCGATAGAGGAGATAGATATTTGAGCAGTACTTTGTTTGGATAATAAATTTTTAAAGTCATACTTCATTACCCGCTTCGCTCGCAAAAAGCGAGGGGAGGTGGTTCGTTTTTCGGGCAAAGCCCGAAAAACGAACCACATTTTCCTCTTTTGCGAACGAAGCGAGCAATGGACTATGTAGTGTTTTTTAAATGCTAAAAACAATTGTTAGATAATTTTGAGGCGTTTAGCAATCTCTCGTACCGTTTCAATAGGTAAACCCGTCAATTTTGATGTTTTTTCAATAGAAAGACCGTCTTTTAGGCACTCTTCCGCCATTAAAAGTGAACTTTGCCGCCTTCCTTGCTCTATTCCTTGCTCTATTCCTTGCTCTATTCCTTGCTCTATTCCTTGCTCTATTCCTTGCTCTATTCCTTGCTCTATTCCTTGCTCTATTCCTTGCTCTATTCCTTGCTCTATTCCTTGCTTCAAACCCAATTGCAGCCCTTTTTTCATTCCAAGCTCCACACCTTCTTCTACCGCGACCGTATAGAAGGCTTGATTTTCCATATATATGAGGCGGCTACGCTCATATTTTGTAAAATATTGTTTACTCATTTTCGCAATTTTTGCGGTTTCAAACCCTTTAAGAAAAATAGGTTCATTTAAAATATCTGGAATATGGTCCAATGTTTCCAAATTTTGCAAGAAGAATAACCATTTGTCGAAACGTGTTTCTAATTCGTCTTCTTTTTTCTTAAAACAGGGCATTTGGATAAATCGGAAGCTCAATTTGTCAGAAAAAACCATCCCAAATTGGTCGCATAAAGCGACTTGCCTTAGCAACAAACGTCTTTCTTCTTCAACCTCAAATTCGTAGATAAAATCGAGGACGCCAATGAAGTAAGTAGGCTTTAACTCAAATGACCAATCTCCTTGTTTTCCCTGTTGTTGAATTAGAAAACTTGTATAAAACAAAGCACGGTCTTTAAAATTTTTGAACGTCGCTTTTTGCATTTCAACAATAAAATGCTCACCACTAACAGACTCGCAATACACATCAAAAAATGCTTTCCTATCATTGTAGGTATGCGGCATTTTTTCTGGATTTTTGAACGTCAAGTCTGCAATTTGATGTTTTTTAGGCAGCATTGAATTCAAAAAATCTATTAGTAAATCTTTATTTGCTTCTTCACCAAATAGTTTTTTAAAACCAAAATCAGTGTAAGCATTGATGTAAATGGGTACTCGATTTAACAGATTTTCTAATCGTTTAGTTCGGTTTTGCTCGATAGACATTTTGTTTGTTTTTTTTGTTAAGTATGTGTAGTAATCGAAAAACCACCTCTTAGTCACTAAAACACTGAGGGGGTGATAATTCTTGTTTTCGGGAACAAATTTACATAAATTTCGTAAATTTCAAAGTTATTTCTTCTCCAATTCTTAAAAAATATTCCCCATTTGCCAAATATTGGACATCAAAACCACCCTGCCCTTGACCAATAGTTGAGCGCAAAACAACCTTACCCACCTTGTCCAATATTTCCACAATTTGAGTGTCTTTAAAAGCATTATTTGCTAAAAACACGCGATTTTTAACGGGATTTGGATATAAAAAAACATCTTTTTTACCGTCCAAGAATACTACCGAAATGGCTTTTGAGAGAGCGAAACTACCGTCTAAATCAATTGTTTTTAATCGGTAGTAATTCGTTCCTTTGGTTGGTTCGGCATCAGTTAAAACGTAATTATTGGGCGCATTTGTCGCTTTTAATGTGCCAATACTCGTCCAGTTTTCTTTGTTATTTACTGTAATTAATTTTTCTATTTTAAATTCTGATACATTGATTTCGCTTGCCGTTTGCCAAGTCAATTTGGTCGTATTCTGCTCGACAATCCCTTGAAAATTCAGCAATTCGATAGGCACAATAATCGGGTCAAGCACCACATTTTGGAGGGTTACGACACCATTATTTAGAACAATACCCGTTAAGGTTTTAGAAATATAACCATCTTTTGAGTACGTAGCAGATACTGTTTCTGCCGTAACTTGTCCCGTCCGATAAATGCCTTGTCCATTCGATTCAGCTTTTTTATCCATATCCGTTGAGTTGATTTTAACCAAAACACCACTCAATGTCAAGCCCGTTGTCGAACTCGTTACCGTGCCTTCAAGGTAACAAGCCCGCACATACTGAGGGGTCAGCACAAACATCGTATCAGTATAGTTTGACGTAATTAAATTGCCTGACGGCAAATAAGGATACACACCCCAACAACCCGCAAAGCCAGTTCCAGAACCACCATAAGTATCATATTGCCCAACTTGAACGAGATTTTGCGGACGGTGGGCATCTACAATTGTCACCCCCTCAGTGTACCAAGAAGTGACAGCAAAATCATTGATAATGTGCGTATTATGTACTATTGCATTGTTTCCTGCAATGGTTCTTATTTTATCTAAAAGTTTAATATCTCTTGGATTGCTCACGTCGTAAGCCCCAAGATATGAGCCTTGATTTTCATCAGTTGTAAACAATGTTTTGCTGTCATCTGACAACCATGAATTGTGATTAAAGGTAGTTGGTGTTCTTTGCGTGTTGATATTAATCGGATTGGTTTTATCTCTAAAATCAGTGATTGTAAAAAAACCACCGTAGATATTGCCACTGTACAGTGTATCGCCGCGTACATAGCCATCGTGGATATAATTGTGATTACTTGGCGTAAAACTTTTCAAGGATTTACCCACATAATGCGGATTCAAAGGGTCGGGTTTAAGGTCTAAAACAAGCGCGATACCGTCCGATAACTCTGTTCCAGCAGCCGTTGTAAACTCACTAATTCCCCCAAAAAGATAAGCAAAACCTTTGGCTTCATCAATGTGCAAAGCGTGGATTCTACGAAGATTGGTCAAAGCTCCGTCACCTCTGTATGTCGTAGTAGTGGTTGGCATTGGTGTTGCCAAACCAAGCGCGGTTAAATCCACAATTTGTAGCCCCGAATTGTCTGCTTCGGTCGTCACATAAGCATAATCTTGATAAACTTTTATTTCGCGCCACGCACTCGGCAAGCCCGTTACTTGCTGAAAAAGTACAGGCATGGTTGGATTTGTCACATCTACTATTGCCATACCTTGATAATTGCCGACAAGGGCGTATTCTCTCCCATTTTTGGCATAACCACAAATATTTGCACCACCCATACTAAAAGCCAGTTTAGAGCGAAAGGTGATATTAACAGTTGGACTAAATTGGGCATTTACAGAATATGTAAGCCAAAGTAAACTAAGGATTAACAGGGTTTTTGTTAAGATTTTCATTTTAAATTTTTATTAATTGACCGATTTTTCAGAT
>JAXHNU010000036.1:0-216192 GCA_034520175.1 Saprospiraceae bacterium | reverse complement strand
GGGTCAAGTAGGCAAGTGCATCCCAGCCCAAGCCTCTCACAGAACCGTACGTGAAAGTCTCCCCTCATACGGCTCTTGTCTTACAAATCTTGTCCATTCAAAACAGTTGCCAGTGATAAAACAAGGTCGGGAAACTTGATTTTACATCTCGTAACCAATCATTTGCTTTGAGATAACTGTTTTTCGTGGACTTGTACTTATTCTTTACCCATTTCGCTAATCGAAAGTCCAAATGTCGGAATAATTTTCCTACTTTGTCAATATTATATTTGCCATAGTATTGAATGATTCCTCGTGTTTGCACATTCAATTTTTCAGCGATTGCCTGTATGTTTTGCGACGTGTCTCGGTAAAACTTCCTCTCTTTCCAATCTTTGATTATCCGACTTCGGGATTTCATGCTTATTTCGCAATCAAATCCCAAGAAGAAACTGCCCCTGTTTGACTTCTTGGTCATGGGTTTGAAACTATAACCCAGAAAGTCAAAACGTTTGGGATAGTCTTTCCGTGCTGGTCGGCGATAATCTTGACAGTAAGTGATTTTGGTTTTCTCTTCGCTTAATCGCAATTTACAGGCTTCCAATCTTGCTTTTATGCTTTTTAAAATAAACTTCGCTTGGGCTTCGCTGACGCAATGCACTACCACATCGTCCGCATATCGTACAAATGTTATGCTTGGTTGGGTTTGCTCAATCCATTTATCAAAGACATAATGCAAAAATAGATTCGCTAATAAAGGACTGATAACTCCGCCTTGCGGTGTGCCTTTACCCTCCTTTTCGACTAATCCTCCTTTGGTTTGCACAGGTGCTTCGAGCCATCTTCTGATGTACAATTTGACCCAATTTTCGCTCACATGCTTATCCACAGCCTTCATCAGCAACTCGTGATTCACATCATCGAAGAAACTTTTGATGTCCATGTCAATAACCCAAGCATAGTTACGCACGTTTTCTCGCACGTTTTCCAATGCTTGGTGTGCGCTCTTGTTGGGGCGATAACCATACGAATTTGGAGAAAACACCGATTCTAATCTTGGCTCTAAATATGCCTTGATTACCTCTTGGGCTATCCTATCAGATACGGAGGGGATGCCCAATTTGCGCTCGCCGCCGTTGGATTTGGGTATGATAACTTCTTTGACTGGTTGGGGAAAATAACTACCGCTCGCCATTCTGTTCCAAATTTTGTACAGATTTTTAGATAGATTTTCATCAAACTCATTCAAGTCAATTTCATCTACACCCGCACTGCCTTTGTTGCTTCGTACTTTGCGATACGCTTCCCGAACCATGTCCTTCGTTATCGGAATAGGTTTTGATTTTGTTTCAAATAATTCGCTCATCCTCAATGAATTAAGTTGGTAAAAAAAACTCGAAACCGTAAGACTGCAATCCTTCGCTCCATGCTCATTACAAGCACTTCATCACTACTACAATTGCATCCGTCATCCATGCAAACATTGGTAGTATAAGCCTCATAGGTATTGCCTATTTGTGCCGTTCCCTTAGCATTTTGCAAGGACTTCCTGAGTTCCTTAAAAGAGCCTAAATAAGATTCATGCCTGCTCAATTGCGTTTGACCCATAGCCAGTAAACAAGCGCCCGCTATGATTTTTCACTCGAAGCCAAGAATTCGAGTTTTTGTCAAAATGTACCCACTCTCACACAACTTAATCACAGGTTCACTTGCGTTCATCTCTCTTATTCGCACCTGCCCCGATTCACCGGGGCTTTTCTTCCTACCGTTTAACACCCTTCAATTACTATCTGAGCATCGGGAAGTGGTTTGATACCTCCGCTTGTACAGCGATACCGATAGACCTACTATCATCTCTCTTAAAGCATTGAAACAACGCTATAACTGTTGTTTCATTCACAGCACACCTTGGCGAAGTGGGGGAATTAGAAGCACAAATGTTCAATTTAGCACAAATGTCAAATAGAATTACAAATGTTCAATTTAGCACTTCTGCCCCCATTTTGCCAAACCCCTGTTAGGCACAGTACCTTTTATTTCAAGTGTTTGTCTATTAATTCGTTCCACTTTTGTTTGTGTATTTTCTTTATTTCTGTGTCTTTTTCTACAAGGTTGTTATAGTTGTTTATGAACTCGTCTAATGAGGTAATTAAACGTAAATAATATTTGATTGTCGGTAAAAGTCCATTAATAATAATTTGGCAACCGTGTTCTAATTTTAGTTCATCTATTAAGTCTGCAATTTCTAACTTGTCAGTTTCTTTGATGCCGATGTAAGATAAAATGTAATATCTATTTGGGTTGTAACGAGCAATTTTTTCGATTGCAATTCTTACCATTGTTGCATCAATAGCTTTATCTAATTTGATTTCAATAGCTTCAAACAAATCCTTTTTTCTGAAAATCTCAATATCTCCTGCTGATTTTGATGTTCTGTCTGATGCTGTATGACTGCCCATTTCAGCTAATGTGCAGTCTTTATATCTCCCAATTTCTTTAATCAAACTTTTGTAGATAGCAAAGAAAGCCAAAACTGGAAGTTTTGAGCCTCCGTGAGTATCGTATTTTGTTCTAAAATGTTCGTCTAATGCGTTAATGATTTTTTCAATTGTAAGTTTTTCTGGATTTTCTAATGGCACAATTTCTACAATAGCGTCATTTTTTGATGCGATTGCTTCGGCTAATAATAGTCGAAGTACATTTTTTGCAGACTTTGGATTTTTCTCCACAAAGTCAAGCACATTTAAAAATGCTTCTTTTACAACTTTGTTGCTAATTTTTCCATTGTAATCCAAGTTATAAGGATATGGTTGCTCCAAAGAACGAGTAAGCCAACCACTTTCAGCCATTGAGGGCAAACCTAATTCTTTTAAAGTTGGTGTAATATGAACAGTGTCAATAGAACGACCTGAAAAACCACCTTTCATACTTGTTTGATGTTTTCTTACATCTTGTTTTGGGTCTATGATTTTGTGAGTTATCAAGGTAACCAAAACAGTAAAAACACCTTTTTGAGTATTAATTTTTTCGCCAATAGATTTGATAAAATCTTTGGTTTCCTTGTTTACGTCCTTTATGTTAGTAAGCGAATAAGAGAGCTTGTAAATCTCCAACAACTTGTCTTTGTGTATCATCAATTAATAATTTTTGTTCGTTTATACTTTCAGCAATAGCTCTAATTACAGGAATTGCAACAGAATTTCCAATTTGTTTATATTGTTCGCCAACATTTGAATGTTTTATAAAATTAGGCTGAAAGCCCATTATTTTATAACATTCATTTAATGTCAGTTTTCTAACTGCATCTAATTCTGGAATATAAATAAAAAATCTTCCTGCTGTTTCTTGTGAAGGAATTGTCGGATGAGTTCCGTCAATTGAATAAATTCTGTTAGGTTGTCTATGAACTCTTGAAAGATGTTCGGTGTTTTCCCTTACGCCATTTTTCCAAGTGTTTTTATTTCTATATCCTACAAATAATAAACCACTTTCTTGTTTTTTAGGCGTATCAATTAATGTGTATTCTGACTTGTCTATAAATTCAAAATTTCCTTCTGTATCTAAAAAATCTCTTAATACAACTTTCTTTTTCTTTTTGAGTTTGGCAAAATCAAAGTAATGTTTTTTAGTTGCGATGATAAAAATTCTTTCTCTATTTTGAGGAAGTCCGAAGTCCTTTGCATTTAATATTTTATGTGTTACGTTGTAACCCAATTCCATTAAGGCTTTTAGAATAACAGTAAAAGTTCTTCCTTTATCGTGGTGAATTAAATGTTTAACATTTTCTAACACTACAACTTTTGGTTGTTTGGTGTCAATTATTTGGCAAATGTCAAAAAATAAAGTTCCTCTCGTGTCTTCAAAACCCATTTTTTTACCTGATATGCTAAACGGTTGGCAAGGAAAACCACCTAATAAAATATCAAAATCTGGAATATCTGTTGGATTAATTTTGGTAATGTCGCCAAAAGGTTTTTCTCTAAAGTTTGTTTCGTAAACTTGTTGGCAATGAGGATTGATTTCAGATGTGAATACACATTTGAAACCTGCATCTTCAAAGCCTTTTCTAAAACCTCCTATTCCTGCGAATAAGTCTATAAATTTATACTGCATCTTGATTTGCTTTTTGATATTTGATTTTCTCTTCTGCTACAATTAAAATATCATTAGCATAATCAATGTCTTTCAGCTCATAAATTATTTTGTCTGAAAACCACTCAATTAATAAGTCTTGTTTTGGTAAACTGTAAAAGTCTGCAAGTTTTATTAGTTGTTCTTTTGTCGGTTTACGTTCTCCTTTTTCAAATTTGCTTATCAAAGATTGGTCAATATCAAGTTCGGAAGCAACTTTTCGTAAGATGAGTTTTTTCTCTTCTCGTGCCGATTTTAGTATATCGCTTAAATTACTCATTTGGACAAAATTATTTTAGACTAATGATGTCCAAAAGTACAACATTTTTTCTATTTGTTTTATAAAAGTTCGTTTTTTTTCTGTCGGTCATTTTGGTTACGGTCGCTCGTGGTATTGTGCCTAACTCGCTAATAGACGCACCTTTTACTAAAAAAAGCGCAGATAAAAACGAGTAATTAATTGTTAATAAATGATTTATAAAATAATTTTTATTTAAACTGTTATGAGCGACAATACTAAATGCGTACTTCGTTTTTTTGTATTGTCGCTAACAACCTTGCAAATATAAAGACAGTTTTTTACATTTTATCCAGGGGACTGATTATTTTTTTGATGCTCTGATTACTAACGTGTAAGTAGCGCATCGTCGTTTTTATATCAGCATGACCCATCAGTTCTTGAATAAATTTGGTGTCTGTTCCGTACTCCATCAAGTGCGTTGCAAAACTGTGCCGCAGGCTATGAATGCCCGTTACCTTGTTGATTTTAGCTTTTTCAAGCGCATTTTTAAAAACTTTTTGAGCGCTCCTGATACTGTATAGGTCGCCATATTGTCCTTCAAATAAATACTTTTTCGGCTTGTATTCCAAATAGTAAGCGCGCAACGGCACTAACACTGTTTCGGGCAAATTGACGTATCTATCCTTTTTACCTTTGGCGCGCTCAATAAAAACTTGCATATTTTTACTGTCCACGTCCGGCACTTTCAGATTCACAATTTCACTCACCCGCAAACCCATACCGTAGCAGAGTTTCAACATCGTAAGGTGTTTCAGATTGGTCGTGACCTCAAATAGTTTTTTAATATCCTCAACATGAATCACTTTGGGTAATATTGAAGGCTTCTTAGGTCGTGGTATATCAAAGAAAAACTTCTCCCGTTTCAGCACCTGCTCAAAATAAAACTTCACGGCATTGATGCGGCTGTGCAAAGTGTTTTCACTCAATTTCAAAGTATTGATGCAATATAGAAAATAGCTACGCAGCCGTTCCGCATCCAAATCGTCAACGCATTTATCTTTCATCACGTAAAGCAATTGAGCAAACTCATTCCGATACGTTTTCAAGGTACTCGGACTGTAGGCTTTCAGTTGCAAGGTTTCAATCAACCGATTCAAAGCGGGTTGATTCACGACATCAATATGGCTCAATACTTCCTTGCCAACGAGGTCAACTTGAAGCCCAAACTGACTCCGATACTGAGGGGTATCCACCACATACCAAGCCTTTTGGGTTTGACTCCATTTCACGCCAACTAACTTCTTTATTTGACCGATGAGTTCTAAATCGTAATCAAATCGAATGAAAATGACATCTTTCCCCTTGTGATTGGCTAATTCGTAAGTAATTTTCTCTTTCATAGTGGTTTATTTTATCGGTTCATTATTTTTCAACTTCCTTTTTATCCAACAAAATCAATTGCTCACCGATAACCTCAGTTACATAGCGTTTATGCCCTTCTTTATCGTCGTAATTGCGGGTTTTGAGCTTGCCTTCAATAAAAACGTGTCCGCCCTTTTTCAAATATTTATGCGCCAAATCCGCCAAGCCTCGCCAAAGGACGATGTTGTGCCAATCAGTCGTGGTGTGTTTTTCACCATTTTTATCCTTGAAAACTTCCGAAGTTGCCAATGAGAATTTAGCAACCGAAACGCCGCCTTCGAGGGTTTGAAAATCAGGGTCATTGCCCAGATTGCCGATGAGTGATACTTTGTTGAGTCCGACCATAGAGATGTTACGTTTGACTGAAACGTAAAATAAATACAATATTCTAATTTTTTTATGTTCTCATATAAATTTCGAACAAAAATAATGAGGGGAGTAAAATCAGCGCAATTTTACCCCCTCAGTATTTTTAAACATTTGCGCTTAAACCTATCCTAAATTCAAAAATTACTTCAAAAATACTTTCCAAAAAATAGCCAAATATAATTGTATCATTGCTCCGAAAATCGTTTGTCCCGAATAAACGCCTCTTCTTCCAATGTCTTTAAAAAAGCCTTGATTTGTGTTTTTTCTTGTTCTGTCAAAATAATACCCAATTTACCATTTTGATTCAAAACAGGGTCAAGTGTTGCTGAATTTCTAACCCCCTCAGTATAATGTTTCAAAACTTGGTCAAGAGTTTGAAAACGCCCGTCGTGCATGAAGGGTGCGGTATAAGTCAAATTTCGTAACGTTGGCACACGAAATTTATTTTTATCGGATTCAATCAAACTTGCCGTGTAACGCCCTTTATCACTCGTTTCTTCAAGTCCATTATTGCGGAAAGAATGGTCTGTAAAAAGGTCGGTATTGTGGCAATTGCCGCATTTTGTTTTCACGATATTTAGACCCGCTTGCTCATCGGTGGTTAGAATTGCGCCTTCGTTGCGGACAAATTTGTCGTATTTTGAATTGCCTGAAACGCACATTACCATAAATTGCGATACTGCTTTGAGCATTTTTGCGCTGGTAATCTCCTCGCTGTTAAAAACAGTTTTAAAACGAGTCGGATAGGTTTTATGGCGTTTCAACTTCGCCACCACACCGTCCAAGGTTTCTTCCATTTCAACTGGACTTGTAAGCGCGCTAATGGCAACAAAATCAAGATTATGCACGCCACCGTCCCAGAAAAAAGACTTATTCCAGAGCATATTCATCACAGGTTGCGCGTTGCGAATACCCAAACGGTCTTTGATGCCATGACTAATATCGTGACCATGTTGCGTAAAACCTGCCGTTTGTTGGTGGCAATTGCCGCATGAAATGGTAGAATCGAGCGATAAAATAGGGTCATAAAACAGGCTTCTACCGAGTTCAAAACCTTCTTTTGTCACAGGATTTGTCGTCAAATCATAAGTAGGTGTTGGAAAATTGGACGGCAAAAATGGCTGATACTGAGGGGTGTCATCAACAATATCTTTTTTACACGCTGCTACAACAAGCGTTATGAATATTAAAAATAGAATAACTTTTTTCATAGCTTTTTACATTAAATGATTTTGAAACCATACATAAATTCAAAACACGCATTAAAAGGCATTTTTGCGCTCGCTTCGCTCGCGTAAAAGGAGGAGAGGTGGTTCATTTTTCGGGCAAAGCCCGAAAAATGAACCACATTCCCCCCTTCGCGCGAGCGAAGCGAGCGCGAAAACCAGCAGTTTAGATTTTATGTATGGTTTCAAATAAATGATTAAAAAACGGGGCTATTGTTTTAGATACTTCGAGGGTTTTTCTTCAAACTTTTCTTTGCAATAATCAGCACAAAAACCATACAATTTGCCATTATAAACCAATGTGCGTTTTTCGCCTTTCCGCACTCTCATTTTACAAACAGGGTCAATACCATCTTCTTTCAAAGGCTCTGTTTGTTTTATAGGTGTTTGCTTCATTGAAGCCTCCATTTTTTTGTGGTCATGCTTTTCTGTTTGTGCAAAAAGGCTGGTTGTAAAACATAAACCAATGATTATCAAAATATTTTTCATTTTTTTTTTAAAAATTATTATTCAAATTAAAAAAATACTGAGGGGGGCTTAATTCACCGAAAAAGCCACCTCTTTTACATTCGGTTGCAGTTTGTCATCGTCCGTAACTGTTATTTTCAGTTTGAAACTGCCAACGGTTTGCGGTTTGTACGCCGCTTCGATGTAATTAAAAGTACCGCTTTCATGATGGTGCTTATCCAATAAAGTCTCGACCGTTGCACTGCTTGTTGCGTTGACAATTTCCATTTTGACGTTGTGGATAACCCCTTTATCATCGCGGGTCATGCTCACATCTATTGGCATAACCGTATTTTTTGTAACTGTTTGATTAACAGTCGGTTTGTTGATGACAATGTTCACAACGTACACGCCTTCATCATCGTGATTGTGGCAGCTTGTGATAAATAGGCTTATTAAAATCAGGCATTGAAACATCTTTTTCATCGCTTATTTTAGTTTTAAAAGTGATAAAATACTGAGGGGGGTGAGTTTTGAGTTACGGGTTTTGAGTTTTGAGTAAAATACACCCGAGACTCAAAACCCAAAACTCAAAACGCCTTAATTATGAATATGGTCGAACCGTATCATATCTTGATAATTGTCTGCAATTGTCGTTGAATAAGGTGCAAACATGACAATTGGATTAGATTTGATACTCAACGCCGTTGGGTTTTGAAAAAACTCCTTGACATCAACAATAAAGTGAATTGTAGGGGCAGTACTGCCGCTTACAGTAGCAGCATCGGTCGTACTTTTAATCGTTACCGTTTTCAAATTATTGATTGTTTTACTTGAATAGCCACCAAAACCACCGATATGATACCAAAAACGACGTTTTTGAGTTGCTGAATCCATTGGCGCAGACGGTGAAATCCCTTCTAATTTTGTGAAGATATAGCCAGAATTCCAAGCCCAATACATACCTTTTGCGCCCGTTGCAGGGTCAAGTACGCCCGTGCGTTTGTCGAGTGCCGAAGCTGACATTGCCGAATCTACACCTATCATAAATTTGACACCCGTGTATTTTCCCGCAGGAACGTCCTTGAATGTCAATGTTTTAGAAGCCGCAGAGTCTTGATTAACCAGATAATACGAGTTTGAAATGGCGTATTCTGTTCCGTCGTCTTTCAATAATTTGACATTTGAAACAAAATACTTGAAGGTTGTAAAACTTGCCGAATCGCCCGCAGGTGTAACAACCGATTGGTTAAGGTTAAAAACTTGCGTACCCCAACGGTGGTCAAATTCCACTTCAACCGTGCCGGGTGTTGTGTCTTCGCTGTCTTTTTTACAAGCGGTAAAAAGCGTTGTGGCTGATAAAATAGCCAATAAAAGAACTTTTGAAATCTGTTTCATTGTAATTTTGTAATTTTAAACATTAAATAAATTCGGTGATACCCTTTCAGTTGTCAAATACTGAGGGGGTGTTTTTTTTAAAAAAGATAACTCACGTTCAAGCTCAAGCGATTTTGTGCTTTTACTAAGCCATCTCCTATATTTTGATGAATGGGTGTTTGAAAAAGACCACTCACCGCTACTTTTTTATAGTAAAAATCAAGACCTACCGAGCCAAAAGTAGCACTACCCGAATTGTCGCCCACGTTTTTACCCCTATCAGAATCTTTGCCCGTCCACTCATTATACGCGCCAATACTGGGCATCAAAACACCTTCGGGAAGCTCAAACCAATAGAAATATTTGACAGTCGTAGAAAGCCGATGCCCAAAACGATACCCCTCAGTATTTTTTGTATTCAAACGGGCATTAAAATCAGTAAAAATGCCTTGTTTTTGAAAGCGTAAAGTGTAATTGGCAGAAGCAATAAAATCCCAACTGCCTGTACCTGTTTGCATATTGGGGTTGAGCGCAGAGCCGTCAGCGTCTTTAAAACTATGTTTTCCTGTTGGCATTTTAGCCCCGCCGCCCACCATTAATGTATGGCGAAAACGGTGAAAAAGACTATCGCCTGTATTCAAAACAGCATAGTTTGCTATTAAAGAAATATCACCTAATCCATTGGTTTTCAAATTTTTACCCAATTCATTTTTTTCAAAAACATTGTAGGGTAAAAAGCCAAAAACTTGCCAACGGGGACTTGGGTAAAATCGTCCCCAAATATCAAGAGTTTGAAAATGCTCTTTTGACGGGTCAGGGTCGTTGTAAATATGGCTTGATTGAAACGTGCGAGATTGGTAGCGCATACCAACGAAATGCCGTTGATACATGGGCAAAATGCCAAAATACGCACCCCCAGCCGAACAGCCACAAGCATCGCAAGCTGAGGCAGACGATTGGATTAAAAACAAAAACAGCACTATGCTGTATTGTTTCATCATATTGATAATCAACATATTAAGAATTTAAAATACCACATTCCCCCCTTTTGCGAGCGAAGCGAGCAATAGGCTAAGTAATTACAAAAAAATTTCTAAAATGATTGAAATAGGTGAAAATAGACTATACAAGCCTTATGCACGGTGTGCAGGAGGATGAAAAATGCTGCAAAGGACAGCTTGTGGAAAGAAATTTTCAGAATAGGGACTCAAAACAGCTTTTTTAGAATTTGTTAAAAAGCTATTGTTTAACTTTAGAAGATGGATATTTTGATAGAAAAGTGCCAATTCACGCTCAATCAAATTTTTGAGCTTATGGTGAGTCGTTTGTTGTTCTTGTTGAAATTCATTGTTAAGGCGTTGCATCAAAACGCATTTGCCCTGACACGCCAATTCTGGGCGATTTTTATTGATACATAAAACCTCGGCGTAATAACTTCGATTGGCTTCAAATTGCACAATAACAGCCACCGTTGCAAAGGTCTGAATCAAGACCGCTACAAGCATTAAAGCTATTGTTATGTTTTTTAAAAAGCGCACAATTTTAAATTATTTTATTTTGAAATACGCTACAAAGGTACATAAAAAGTATAATACACACAACTAAATCTTAGTAAATAAAAGTATCTGATTTCACTTTGCCTTTAAAAATCCAAAAAACGCTAATCGTGTAAGACGCAACAAGCGGCACACCAATCAAGGCAACAGTCATCAAATTGCCCAATGTTTTTTGCGATGAGGCGGCATTGTAAATCGTCAAATTATAGGCGGGTGAAAGGGTTGAAATGACGATATTGGGAAATAATCCAATAGAAAAAAGCACTAATAACAAGGCTGAAGTCAATCCCGAAAACACAAAAGCCAGCATATAACGCCTTTTAGTAATCAAGCGGGGAATATTTGCAACCACCAAAACCGCCGCCAAAGGAACGACAAAAAGGGTAGGGTGGAGGCGAAATTTTTCTGCCATTTGGGGTATATAAATCAAAGTCGCTACTGTCGTAATTGCAAATGTAATGACAAATGTAATGACCAAATTTTTTGCTAAAACGGTCAATCGGGCATACATACGGTCTTCGGTTTTTAAGAGTAAAAACATTGCCCCGTGCATTGCAAATAAGGCAAGCGTTGTTGCAGAAATCAAAAAAGCATAAGGGTTGAGAAACGCCAACCAATCACCCCGAAATTCAAAATCTTTATCAATCGGCAAGCCTTGTATCAAATTACCCATCACCAAACCAAGTAATAAAGTAATTAAAATACTGGACGCGCTGAACATAATATCCCACGTCAAACGCCACCACGCCATTTCTTCTTTCGAGCGAAATTCAATGGATACCGCTCTAAAAATTAGCCCCGTCAACAACAGCATAAACGGCACGTAAAAGGCAGAAAAAACCGTTGCATACACAATCGGGTAGCCCGCAAACATTGCTCCACCGACAATAACGAGCCAAACTTCGTTGCCGTCCCAAACAGGTCCAATGGCATTGAGGGCAATGCGGCGGCTTTGTTCTTTACGAAAATAAAGGTGAATTGCACCCACGCCCAAGTCAAAACCGTCCAAAACAGCGTAACCCGTCAAGACACCGCCCAAAACGAGAAACCACCAAGTATTTAAATCTAAACCGAAATAAGTTGCCATGATTTTTTTTTATGTAGAGACGTTGCACTGCAACGTCTCGGTGAAATTATTAGACGTTGCAATCTACCTATGTACGTGGTTTTATTAGACGTTGCAATCTACCTATGTACGTGGTTTTATTAGACGTTGCAATCTACCTATGTACGTGGTTTTATTAGACGTTGCAATCTACCTATGTACGTGGTTTTATTAGACGTTGCAATGCAACGTCTCTACGTGAAATTTCATCTGTTTCAGGAATACCCCCCTCAGTATCTTCGTACCCATATTTGATTTTTTTATTCAAAAGATAGATAAAAAGGATAAAAAGCAAGGTATAAACCCAAGTAAACAATATCAAAGAAAACCAAACTTGATTGGCTGTAACGACTTTTGACAACGCATCGGACGTGCGTAACAAGCCATAAACGACCCACGGTTGTCGCCCTACTTCGGCAGAATACCAGCCGACTTGATTCGCTATTTGAGGCAATAAAACCGACCATGCAAAGACAGTCATCAACCATTTTTGATTGAAAAGTTTACCGCGCCACCATAAAAACAAGCCCAACCACGATAAGCCAATCAAACCCATGCCGATTGCCACCATGATATGATAAGTCTGAAAAACAAAATTAACCGCCCGTGGACGCTCATCAACGGGGAAAGAATTTAGCCCACGTACAGGTGTTGTAAAATCTTGATGCAGTAAAAAAGTTAAACCTTTTGGAATTTTGACCCCCTCAGTAAGTTGCGTTTTTGGATTCGTCCAACCTAGTAAATAAAGGTCGGCAACGGCTAAGGAATCGTAATGCCCTTCAAAAGCGGCGAGCTTCGCAGGTTGATTTTTAGCTACGCCTTCGGCTGATTTATGACCTGTCAAAAGTTGTAAAATGGAGGAAAATGCAGCGAAAAACAAGGCAAATTTGAAAGAAGATTTTGCCGTTTCAAGATGCCGATTTTTAACAATATAATAGGCATTGACACTTAAAACCAAGAACGCACCCGCCAAAAATGCCCCAATAACGGTGTGCGACAAGCGTTCCATTGACGACGGATTGAATATCATTGCCCAAAAATCGGTAATAACAGCCCGTGCATGAATCCCCTCGCCTTCGATTTTATAGCCCGTAGGTGTTTGTTGCCAAGAGTTGGCAATCACTATCCAAACTGCCGAGAAAATAGAGCCAAAAGCGACCATTATAGTAGAAAAATAGTGAAATTTTGGATTCACCCTATCCCAACCAAACAGCAAAACGCCTAAAAAACCCGACTCCAAAGCAAAGGCAAAAATGCCCTCAGCAGCCAAAGCCGAGCCGAAAACATCACCCACGTATTTGGAATAGGTTGCCCAATTTGTCCCAAACTCAAACTCCATAACGATGCCCGTAGCGACACCGATACCGAAAATGAGGGCGAAAATTTTAATCCAAAATTGGGTCATCTGCTTGTAAATCTCTTTGCCTGTTCGGATATATGCACCTTCCATAATAACAAGCATCACACCCAAGCCAATACTGAGGGGGGGATAAATATAGTGAAATGCAATTGTAAAAGCAAACTGAATACGGGCGAGTATTTCAACGTTCCAATTCATAATTGTTCGGATTTTAATAAAAAGTAAAATTAGACAATAGCTTCTAATTTTCCTGCAAAAATACGCCTTTTTTAAGGTATTACACTTGGTTATAATTGGTGTTTAAATGGTACTATTTACGGATTTTAGATAAAAAAACATTTAGATGCGCTATATTTGGCGGAATATGGATATATTTGCTCACATTCCGCCAAATATAACGATTTAATATGGAAAATATACTAATAGGACGCTCAAAAGAGCAAGAAGTGCTACTCAAAGCATTAGATTCTCGCAGACCTGAAATGGTCTTTATATTTTTGAAACCCGCCTTTTGTATCATCACGGGCAATTAAATTTTCGGGCAGATAACTGTATGTTTTGGGTTTTATTGGCGTTTCGATTGCAGGTGTTATTTCGGTATTTTTTTTACTACAATTAGACATCAGTAAAGATGTTGAAACAACAATTATTAAAACCATAGAGCGCATTTTTGATTTTTTTAAATGATATATTTTAAGCGAATATTGGCTGTAAAAAGGTGTTTTTTACACTTTTACCACACTTTTTCTGCCTTTTTACCGTCCAAATACATAGACCAAAGGCGGCTATAAGTGTGTACTTTTTTAGTCACATTGCCCGATTTATCTACAACAGGATTGCCCGTATTGACCCACTCGAAAATACTGCCGTACAAGTTCGACACATGCGTATAACCCAAAGCTCGAATCTTTTCCGCTATTTTTTCAGACCGCACACCGATAGAACAATAAACGACAATGGTTTTTTCCTTCGGAATACCCGTCAATACTGAGGGGTTAAAATTGTCGTAGCCACAATATTGTGCATTGGCAATATGGCTCACGTCAAACTCTTTCGGCTCTCTTGCATCGAGTAAAACGACATTGCCCATATTTTTCAACGAATCCACGCTGATAGTCGGCACTGAAAAATGCAGCATCGTACCCAATGTTTTATCGAGTTTGAAACTCTTGCTGTGGGGACGATTTTTGGTTGTTTGTGCGGCACACTGCACTAAAAAAAGGCTTAAAAAAGTCATAACTAAGCTGTTTTTTATCATTTTATTGTGCTTTTTTAATAATGTGAAATGAAAAAACAAAAGCGAAATTTCTACGAGTTGTAAAATTTCGCTTTTTTCTGTCTTTTAAAAATGTGTTTAGTTTGTAGTGTATAGTTTTTAGCCCGTCTAAACACTAAACACTACAAACTATACACTCTTTTTTAAAACGTTGTTTTAGCCCTAAAATTTTTCAAATTTCAAATTTTTAGTTGAGCCATTTTCTAAAAACAGGATTTGCAAAAAGTAGTGACCCGTAGGCAAATATTTCACATTTTTAATCACAAAATTATCTCCAATACTGAGGGGGTACTTTTCAGATGAAATGGTGCGTCCTGTGGCATCAAAAATTCTGATTTCCGTTTCACTCGCTTTTTTACTATTGAAAGATAAGTTTAAAACGTCATTGGTAGGATTTGGGAAAGCCTCTACTTTTTGAATAATATCCGTTTCGTGGGTGCTTGAGAGAATGGATTGCGCCAATGTCCAACGTGAAAAAGCGGCTATACCACTTTTTGTAAGGGTATTGATTGTCGCATTTTTAGTATCTGCACCAATGTTTTGCCAATTGGGATTGCCATCGGGTTGTCGCCACAAAAGCAAGGCACTTTCCGTGTTATTATTGAGTTCTGCGTCAAAATAACGGAAAGTCAAAGTGGCATTTAAACCCGCAGCATTGGCAGCCGTGACATCAAAATAGCGTTTGATACCTGTGCCACCGCGTGCGCCTGTTTGCGCCAAATGACCGCGTGTGACGGTGACAACTCCCAAATTTGTTGTAGCTGTAATGTCAAGCCCTAAATTACCGATATTCACAGCGTTGGGGCTGTTTAAAGCCTCTGTTTTCGCAATTTTACCTTCGTTAGCACTCGTAAAACGGGCGGTTTCAGTTTCATTGACAATTTTACCAGCACCTGTCAAAGTCAAAATAGCATTGTTGAGTGTCACAATGCCATTTGTCAGCGTTATATCATTACTGATTTGAGCATTGGTATTGACACTAATTCCGCTTATTTTGTCAATCGTTAAATTATTCAGATTACTGACTTTTGTTCCTTCAATCGTAGCTGCCCCACTGCCTTTGAGTAATAGTGTAGAACCATTGTTTGAAGTCAGAGTACCATTATTGATTAAGCTATTTCTATCCAATGTAATAGTAGCCTTATTGCTTGTCACGCTGGCAGTTGCACCAATAAAAAGCTGCGAATAGGCAGAAAAAGGCAAGCAAAGCCCTACAAAAAGAGCTATTTTAAGCGATATTTTTTTCATTTTACAATCCATTTTGATGAATAAAATTATTGAGGACAAGTTATTGCTGTTGAAACAAGATTACCCATCATGTCAACCGTTATGCGAAAACATGACCCCGCTGGATTGGTCAAAATAATACCATTTGCCGCATTGTTAAGATAGACATCGCCATTCGCTACCTCTACTTTAGCACGTGGTGTGGTCGTTCCAGCACCAATATTGCCGTTATCTTTTATGTGAAATAAAGACGCACTTGCACTGTTGGCAATATTGAGGGTTGCTGTAGCATTGGTTGTACCAGTACCAACGACCATAAATTTTGCGCCCGGTGTGGTTGTTCCAACACCAACACGACCATCATCACGCACTGAAAGACCGAATACGCCTGCGCTATTGGCAACATTCAAGGCATAAGTTGTTGCATCGTTACCTAAGCCGAAAAGCATCATTCGCGCGCCCGGTGTCGTAGTTCCAATGCCAATTCTACCGTCATCACGTACATAAAACGCTGATGTACCCGCACTATTAGCAATATTAAAAGTTGATGTTGTAGCGTTACTACCTAAGCCAGTAAGCATCAATCTTGCCCCAGGTGAAGTTGTACCAATACCAATTTTACCATCAGCTTTGATATTTAAAAGCGAGGTATTGTCCGAATTGGCAATATTCAAAGCGGTTGAAGTATTAAGATTATCGTCACTTTTCACCATAAATTTTGCGCCAGGTGCTGTTGTACCAACACCTACACGACCGTCATCACGCACTGAAAGACCGAATAAGCCTGCACTATTGGCTACATTCAAAGCATAAGTTGTTGCATCATTGCCCAAGCCAAAAAGCATGACCCTTGCGCCGGGTGTTGTTGTCCCGATGCCAATTTTACCATCATCTTTGATGTGAAATAAAGAAGTATTGGCACTATTGACAACATTAACGGCTACGGTCGTGTTATCAAGACCTGCACCTTTGACCATAAATCGGGCACCAGGCGTGGTTGTGCCTACACCAACACGCCCATCATTGCGGACAAAAAGCATTGACGTACCTACATTATCCGTCACGTTGAGCGAAGAAGCTGCCGAAGTTGCATCAGTTCCTTTCACTTCGAGGGCAGAAGCGGGTGTTGTTGTGTTGATACCTACATTTTGTGCCGAAAGTGATAAAACCAAGCAAAGCATAAAGACTGTTGAAAAAAATCTGTTCATTTCAATGATGAATTTAAACGGTGAAAGAATTAGAAAATGCCTTAAAAAGACTTCACAAAGTTCCGTTTTTAGGCACTCAGAAAAGCGTGATACAGGTCACGTTGTTCTTTTTTATAGCGTGTTAAATTCTTAAAAACCGTGATGTAAGTCACGTTTGAAATGTCTTAATTGGCGGTTATTACCCCCTCAGTATTTTTATTAAAAACGATGTTAAAATATGCCAAGCAAACTGCAAATATCAAGGGACAAGCCGCCCGTCACTGTTGCCATGATACGGCAAGCCTTTCCGCATTTTGACGAAGCGGATTTTGTTAATTTAGTGTGTGAAAAGGCTCTGTACATGAATTGTGCTACCGATATGGAATTGATGAGCATGGGGTCAATCGTTAAATATGTGCCTTTGGTATTGAAGGGGTCTGTCAAAGTGATGCGGCAAGATGAATCGGGTAAAGCGGTTTTTCTGTATTATATTTTGTCGGGCGAATCCTGCCCTATGACGCTCAATGCTTGTTATCATCATCAAAACAGTGCCATAAAAGCCATTGTGCAAGAGCCGACCGAGTTGTTGCTTGTGCCTGTTCAAGTGGTTTATGAAGCGGCAAAAAAGTATGTGTGTTGGCAAAGATTTGCTTTTGAAACGTTCACTTCGCGCTTTGACCAACTGTTGCAAGTGCTTGAAAATGTGATGTTTAAGCAATTAGATGAACGGCTTTTGCACTATTTGACCGATAAAGCAAGGGCTTTGAAAACGCCTATTTTGCATATTTCAAACCAACAAATTGCCGATGAATTAGGCTCATCGCGCGAGGTTATTTCTCGGTTGATAAAACAATTTGAAATCAAAGGCTTGTTGCGGCATGAGCAAAGAGGCATTATTGAAATTATAGAAAAGCCGTGATATAAGTCACGATAGGCGCGAGGTAAATACTTTTATCTTTGTCTTATAATTTTTTTTTACATCTTTTAAAAGTCTTGAAAATGAAACAAAATATGAGCGGTGCAGACCGCATTATTCGCATTGCGGTTGCAGCAATTATTGGTTTTTTGTACTATAATGGTACTTTGAGTGGTACTTTGGGCATTGTAGCCCTTGTTTTGGCAGGTGTTTTTGTCTTGACAAGTTTTGTGCGTTTTTGCCCCATATATAGTCTTTTGGGCATTTCTACTTGTCCTGTTGGCGGGAAAAAGTAAGGTGATTTTAAAAAAATACTGAGGGGGCTATTTCGATGCAGAAATAGCCCCCTTCGTATTTTGTGCTACTCACGCACAACATGATTTATTATCTTCTTGTATGGGTGGACATTTGACCGTTCCGAAGTGCAATAAACACTATAATAAATACACTATAATTACCTCAAAAATACTTCCCAAAAAATAGCCAAATATAGTACAACCCAACCACGATAAAAACAACATCTGTGGCATAGCGCATCACCTTTTCAATTTGTTGCATCATTTTGAAATATTTAAAATGACTTCTGCAAAGCGACCTTTTTAACGGCTTCGCCTTTTGTTGTTTTGGCTTTTAGGTAATATCTTCTGCATCAATATCCTTTCCTTCTGACAATAGCTGTATTTCTCGTGACGTTAACCCTGATAAATCAAGAATTACATCGAGTGGAAAATTTTTGGCTAAACCTTTTTTGGCAACTTCAATTCCATGCTCTCGTTTACCCATATCTTTGGCTGTGTCTAAAACGCCCATTTCAATTCTACGATTTTCTACATACCGATTGTACGCATATTTTTCTTTTTCGGGCATATTTTCGTAACGCAACACTTCTTTCGCACGACTCATGCCTTTTGCTTTGAAATCGGGCTTGATTTCACTATTTTTCAAAAAATATACCCATTCATCAAGCGGGTCTTCTACTACTTTTCCAAAACTTTTAACGCGAATGATGTAATATTTCGGAAAAATATCGGCGGTGGTTTCTATGCCATATTTCGTTTTTTGGTGGTTTGTGGGCTGCAAAATATCTTTCTTTTTTCTGCCGATAAAGTTACCGACATATTCATAAACATAATCTTTGCCTTGCCCCAAACGGTAGTACATAATATTGATAGAAAACGCTTTTTTTATCGTCCCATAACGTTGTCCTTCGGCGATGTATTCTGTTATCAATTTTGAAATACCATAGACCATACGGTGAAAATAATCATCTTCATCGTCGTATTGAACCTCAATGAGCATCAACTCTTTGTTGGTCGTTTGAACTAAAATATCTACTCTATCGAATTTATCTAATTCTGAGTCTTTGTTCATTTCGCTTTCTAAAAGGCTCATAATTGTCACATCAAAACCCAATAATTCGCTTAAAAAACCTTCCAAGATTGTAAAATTTTCTTTATCCCGCAAGATTTTTTTTATTGCCCAATCAAAACTTACAAATGTTCTATTCGCCATTTTTATCATTTGTTTAATGAAAAATATCAACAAACTTAATCTTTTTTTCACAAATGGGTTGAAAAAGATTCTTTTTACAAAAAATCGCTTTTTTACTGAGGGGGTCGCATTTTGGTTTTTGCCAAAATACGACCCCGTGTTTTTTAAAAATTACTTCTGCAAAACGACCTTTTTGACGGCTTCGCCTTTTGTTTTTTTGGCTTGTAGATAGTAAATTTATCTTACTAATGATGCTTTTCATACAATAGTTTCTTTGCCAAGATTTGAGGCATCAGAGAATGTAAAAGATTTTGCAGGTCTGTTAAATTAACGGGTTTAGACATTCCTGCTAAAGCACCATTTTCTACTAAGCTATTTAGAGTGAATGAATTAGCCACGCCTGAAATGAAAATGATAGGTGATTGAATGTTCAATTCTTTCATTTTTTCAAACATTGGAATGCCCTGTAACCTAGATCTCCGAATATCAGAAAAAACGAGGTCATATCTATTTTTTATCATTAATGAAATAGCTATTTCGCCATCACCCGTATCATCAATTATTGTGTCATCGCCGAGTATAAAAGGTAATACCGTTCTAAATGTTCTTCTAAAATAAGGTTCATCATCAACAAGTAATATTCGCAAACGTTTTTTTACGTTAACTTTATTATAGGTAGTTCCAAACTGTTCGCCCCAATGCCAATGTTTTTCTTGGGCTTCTCGGGCTGTGACGGCTCTTAAATCGCTGATAGTTTGTTTCGATTTCTCAGTGTTATAACCCATAAAACGCAACAAACCGTGAGTAAATGCGCCTGTTCGGTGTATGCCTGCGGCACAATGAATAAACAAATTTTGACCATCTGCTAATCTTTCCTCAAGTTGTCCCATAATTTTCTGAACTTTTATCAAATCCTCGCCTCTTGGTAAATCAGAAGCCGACAACGGACACCAAATCCATTCCATACCCAAAGCGATAGCTTTATTGCCTATTTCTTCAGCAGATCGTTGTTTACTTTGCTCCAAAAGAGTGATAATAACATGGCAATTTTGAGCTTTGAGTAATTCAACAAGTGGCAAACTTGGGCGACCTCCGATGCTAAGTTGTCCATTTTTGACAGGTAGCCACGTAAATTTTCGGGTTGCTTGGTCTTGCCGTCGTTTCGCTTTGAGTAATTGTTTTATATCTGAAATAAGTTCTTGTTCCGTTTCTTGAAAAGACGATAGGTTGAGTTGATATAAAAGCTGTGCAATATCTCTAATACTCTGGTTATCAGGGTCTTTTACGATTTGTTGGGCTTGTTGGATAAGATTTATTTCTGCCATTTTTGCTTTTTACTGAGGGGGTCGCATTTTGGATTTTGCCAAAATACGACCCCGTGGTTTTTAAAATCACTTCTGCAAAACGACCTTTTTGACGGCTTCGCCTTTGGGTGTTTTAAATATCCGTTCAAATATTTTTGTTGCTGTTTTAGAAAAATAACTGTTCCAAGATTGTTTTTTATGAAAACCGTTTAATTTTGTAAAAAAATAAGAACAATGATAAAATTAATTGAATTTGACTTAACATCAGAAGTCGTCTTATCTTCTTTAAGCCAAGAACTGCAAGACAAGGCTTATAGTCTTATATTGAGGGCAGCTCAAAACATCAATGACAGCGTTTTAAAAGACAAAATAAGACCAATGACTGGCTATAATCGGTTTACATATTCGATTAACCTATCCTCTAAATTACGGATTATTTTGCATATTGACAGCGAAAAAGTCAAAGTGTTGGATATTCTCAACATTGATTTACGGGAACGGTATTTCGGTGCAAAACAACAAACCTATGAAGCTGTTTGAGCCATTCACTTACAATTTTGAAGCCTTCGAGAGAGAACTTAATGACTATAAGGCGTTGCTTGCTAATCATACTGTCCTAAAAGAACGGGAAGATATTTTGCCTTTTTTCAATAGTGTTGGTGAGCCGCATACACATTCTTATTGCTTCATCGAATTTGAAGATGCAGACCAAAATAGTGTTTTTGTGTCAAAAGGTAAAAAGTACAAATCAGAATTTTCACCTCGATTGGAACATGGTTTTAGTCAAATTGTTGATTGGTTTTACAAATTGGAAAACTTACAAAATACGCTTGATATGAATGAACGATTTGGCAGCTATCAAATTCATTATGAAGGACTTTTAATAATCGGGCGCGACCAATTTGTTACCGATGCCGAAATGAAACGCTTGAAATGGCGCATAAATAATACGGTTATCAACTCAAAACACATTTATTGCTATACTTATGACCAATTGCACCACTTCTTTGACAAAAGATTGAATTATCTTAGATTTTAGAAAACATGGGGGTCATATTTTGGAGTGTGCCAAAATACGACCCCGTGGTTTTTAAAATGACTTCTGCAAAACGACCTTTTTGTCAATTGTTTTTCACAACCTTTCCTAATGTATAGTTTTTGTTATCGAATAATAACTGCACAAAATAAATCCCATTTGCTAAATCCGTAATATTGAGATTGTTTGAGGTGCTGATATTTTGTGATTTAAACACTTGTCTGCCTAATACATCAGTCAAAATCAGTTGGTCTTGCGCTCCAAAAGGGCGGTTAAAATCTAAATGGACGGTTACAATATCTTTTGTTGGGTTCGGGCTGATTGTAAAGCTCAAACCTTTAGGCAAATCTTTAACATCTACGCGGGTGATATTGATTGTTTTACAAATTGAATCACGGCAGCCTTGAGCATTTGTCACCAACAAACAGATATTATAAGTTCCATTTGTACGATAATTTGCTGTTGGATTGGTTTGTGTAGAAGTCGTATCATTGCCAAAACGCCATAAATAACTGCTCGCACCTGTTGAAAGACTGGTCAAGTTTACTCTGCCGCCTTGAGTAGTGAATCCAAAATCAGCTTTGGGTGGTGGTATAACCGTAACCGTTTGGCTCGCTGTACCTGTGCAACCGCTTGAATTGGTGACTGTGACCGTAAAAGTACCACTTTGATTGACAGTTACTGAGGGGGTCGTTGCACCGTTTGACCATAGATAACTCGCGCTGCCCGTTGCTGTTAATGTCGTTGAACTACCTTGACAGATATTCGTATTGCCTGTAATCGCCACATTCGGATGTACACAACTAACTGTGATAGGTTGACAAATTTGACGACTTGCACAAGTATTCGTAGCTACCAAACAAACATTATAAGTTCCTGCCGTAGCAAAAGTAACATTGGGATTTTGTAATGTACTTGTTATACTATTACCAAAATTCCAATTGTAGGTAACACCATTTGTTGATGTATTGGTAAACGTGGCACTCAAATTAGTCGCGTTGCTTGTAAAGTTTGCTATTGGTGCAACACCTATGTTCGTGACGGAAACAGGTTGTGAATTAATTATACAATTATTCCCATCTTTGACAGAAACAGTATAAGAACCGACACCTAAGTTTATGAAAGTATGACTTGTTTGGTAAGGTCCACCATTTAAAGCATATTGCAAGTTTAAGCCTATCGCAGATACGACTATACTACCATTATTGTTTTCACAAGTTGCAGGTTGTGGTGTGACGCTTGTGATAGTCGCATTACTGCCTAAGTTATTAACGGAAACTTGCTGTGTTGCTGTACAACCGTTGGCATCTTTGATTTTAACCGTATAAGTTGCTGCCGCTAAATTGGTGAATACATTGCTTGTTTGGTAAGCACCATTATCCAAAGCGTATTGCAAACCCGTTCCCGTTGCGGTGACGGTTAAGCTGCCGTTCATACCGCCGCACGTTGCAGATTGCGGTGTGATGCTTGTGATACTTACAGCACTACCCGAATTTGTAACAGTAGCTTGTTGTGTTGCCGTACAACCGTTGGCATCTTTGATTGTAACTGTATAAACCCCTACCGCTAAGTTGCTGAATACATTGCTTGTTTGGTAAGTACCGTTGTTCAAAGCGTATTGCAAACCCGTTCCCGTTGCGACGACGGTTAAGCTGCCGTTGCTGCTGCCGCACGTTGCAGATTGCGGTGTAACGCTTGTGATACTTGCAGCACTACCCGAATTAGTGACGGAAACTTGCTGTCTTGCTGTACAACCGTTGGCATCTTTGATTGTAACGGTATATGTTCCTGCCGCTAAGTTGCTGAATACATTGCTTGTTTGATAAGTACCGTTGTTCAAAGCGTATTGCAAACCCGTTCCCGTTGCGACGACGGTTAAGCTGCCGTTGCTGCTGCCGCACGTTGCAGATTGCGGTGTAACGCTTGTGATACTTGCAGCACTACCCGAATTAGTGACGGAAACTTGCTGTGTTGCTGTACAACCGTTGGCATCTTTGATTGTAACGGTATATGTTCCTGCCGCTAAGTTGCTGAATACATTGCTTGTTTGGTAAGCACCATTGTTCAAAGCGTATTGCAAACCCGTTCCCGTTGCGGTGACGGTTAAGCTGCCGTTCATACTGCCGCACGTTGCAGATTGTGGTGTGACGCTTGTGATACTTACAGCACTACCCGAATTTGTAACAGTAGCTTGTTGTGTTGCCGTACAACCGTTGGCATCTTTGACTATAACGGTATATAGTCCTGCTGCTAAACCTCTGAATACGTTGTCGGATAAGTAAGCACCGTTATTCAAAGAATATTGCAAACCCGTTCCCGTTGCGGTGACGGTTAAGCTGCCGTTCATACTGCCACACGTTGCAGATTGCGGTGTCACGCTTGTGATACTTACAGCACTACCCGAATTTGTAACAGTAGCTTGCTGTGTTGCTGTACAGCCGTTTGCATCTTTGATTGTAACTGTATAAACCCCTGCCGCTAAGTTGCTGAATACATTGCTTGTTTGGTAAGTACCATTGTTCAAAGCGTATTGCAAACCCGTTCCCGTTGCGGTGACGGTTAAGCTGCCGTTCATGCTGCCGCACGTTGCAGATTGCGGTGTGATGCTTGTGATACTTACAGCACTACCCGAATTTGTAACAGTAGCTTGTTGTGTTGCCGTACAACCGTTGGCATCTTTGACTATAACGGTATATAGTCCTGCTGCTAAACCTCTGAATACGTTGTCGGATAAGTAAGCACCGTTATTCAAAGAATATTGCAAACCCGTTCCCGTTGCGATGACGGTTAAGCTGCCGTTCATACCGCCGCACGTTGCAGATTGCGGTGTGATGCTTGTGATACTTACAGCACTACCCGAATTTGTAACAGTAGCTTGTTGTGTTGCCGTACAACCGTTGGCATCTTTGACTATAACGGTATATAGTCCTGCTGCTAAACCTCTGAATACGTTGTCGGATAAGTAAGCACCGTTATTCAAAGAATATTGCAAACCCGTTCCCGTTGCGATGACGGTTAAGCTGCCGTTCATACCGCCGCACGTTGCAGATTGCGGTGTGATGCTTGTGATACTTACAGCACTACCCGAATTTGTAACAGTAGCTTGTTGTGTTGCTGTACAACCGTTGGCATCTTTGACTATAACGGTATATAGTCCTGCTGCTAAACCTCTGAATACGTTGTCGGATAAGTAAGCACCGTTATTCAAAGAATATTGCAAACCCGTTCCCGTTGCGATGACGGTTAAGCTGCCGTTCATACCGCCGCACGTTGCAGATTGCGGTGTGATGCTTGTGATACTTACAGCACTACCCGAATTTGTAACAGTAGCTTGTTGTGTTGCTGTACAACCGTTGGCGTTTTTGACTATAATGGTATATAGTCCTGCTGCTAAACCACTGAATACGTTGTTGGATAGGTAAGCACCATTATTCAAAGAATATTGCAAACCCGTTCCCGTTGCGGTGACGGTTATGCTGCCATTGCTGATACCACATGTTGCCGATTGAGGTGCGATGCTTGTGATGCTCACATTACCACTCGAAACAATTGAAACAGTATTTGACAAACCACTTGTGCCGCACGAATTAGTAGCACGTACTGAATAACTCGCCGCCGAACTGACTGAAATACTCGTTCCTGTCTGACCATTTGACCACGTATAACTGCAACCACTACACGCATTTAATACACTCAAATTGGTTGTTTGTCCAGCGCAAATTGTTGTCGAAGTTGCTGATACTGAGGGGGTACTTGGCGCAGAACCACCCGAAACAATTGAAACAGTATTTGACAAACCACTTGTGCCACACGAATTAGTAGCACGTACTGAATAACTCGCCGCCGAACTGACTGAAATACTCGTTCCTGTCTGACCATTTGACCACGTATAACTGCAACCACTACACGCATTTAATACACTTAAATTGGTTGTTTGTCCAGCGCAAATCGTTGTCGAAGTTGCTGATACTGAGGGGGTACTTGGCGCAGAACCACCCGAAACAATTGAAACAGTATTTGACAAACCACTTGTGCCACACGAATTAGTAGCACGTACTGAATAACTCGCCGCCGAACTGACTGAAATACTCGTTCCTGTCTGACCATTTGACCACGTATAACTGCAACCACTACACGCATTTAATACACTCAAATTGGTTGTTTGTCCAGCGCAAATTGTTGTCGAAGTTGCTGATACTGAGGGGGTACTTGGCGCAGAACCACCCGAAACAATTGAAACAGTATTTGACAAACCACTTGTGCCACACGAATTAGTAGCACGTACTGAATAACTCGCCGCCGAACTGACTGAAATACTCGTTCCTGTCTGACCATTTGACCACGTATAACTGCAACCACTACACGCATTTAATACACTCAAATTGGTTGTTTGTCCAGCGCAAATCGTTGTCGAAGTTGCTGATACTGAGGGGGTACTTGGCGCAGAACCACCCGAAACAATTGAAACAGTATTTGACAAACCACTTGTGCCACACGAATTAGTAGCACGTACTGAATAACTCGCCGCCGAACTGACTGAAATACTCGTTCCTGTCTGACCATTTGACCACGTATAACTGCAACCACTACACGCATTTAATACACTCAAATTGGTTGTTTGTCCAGCGCAAATTGTTGTCGAAGTTGCTGATACTGAGGGGGTACTTGGCGCAGAACCACCCGAAACAATTGAAACAGTATTTGACAAACCACTTGTGCCACACGAATTAGTAGCACGTACTGAATAACTCGCCGCCGAACTGACTGAAATACTCGTTCCTGTCTGACCATTTGACCACGTATAACTGCAACCACTACACGCATTTAATACACTTAAATTGGTTGTTTGTCCAGCGCAAATCGTTGTCGAAGTTGCTGATACTGAGGGGGTACTTGGCGCAGAACCACCCGAAACAATTGAAACAGTATTTGACAAACCACTTGTGCCGCACGAATTAGTAGCACGTACTGAATAACTCGCCGCCGAACTGACTGAAATACTCGTTCCTGTCTGACCATTTGACCACGTATAACTGCAACCACTACACGCATTTAATACACTTAAATTGGTTGTTTGTCCAGCGCAAATTGTTGTCGAAGTTGCTGATACTGAGGGGGTACTTGGCGCAGAACCACCCGAAACAATTGAAACAGTATTTGACAAACCACTTGTGCCACACGAATTAGTAGCACGTACTGAATAACTCGCCGCCGAACTGACTGAAATACTCGTTCCTGTCTGACCATTTGACCACGTATAACTGCAACCACTACACGCATTTAATACACTTAAATTGGTTGTTTGTCCAGCGCAAATCGTTGTCGAAGTTGCTGATACTGAGGGGGTACTTGGCGCAGAACCACCCGAAACAATTGAAACAGTATTTGACAAACCACTTGTGCCACACGAATTAGTAGCACGTACTGAATAACTCGCCGCCGAACTGACTGAAATACTCGTTCCTGTCTGACCATTTGACCACGTATAACTGCAACCACTACACGCATTTAATACACTCAAATTGGTTGTTTGTCCAGCGCAAATTGTTGTCGAAGTTGCTGATACTGAGGGGGTACTTGGCGCAGAACCACCCGAAACAATTGAAACAGTATTTGACAAACCACTTGTGCCACACGAATTAGTAGCACGTACTGAATAACTCGCCGCCGAACTGACTGAAATACTCGTTCCTGTCTGACCATTTGACCACGTATAACTGCAACCACTACACGCATTTAATACACTTAAATTGGTTGTTTGTCCAGCGCAAATCGTTGTCGAAGTTGCTGATACTGAGGGGGTACTTGGCGCAGAACAAGAATAAGTAGTAAATTTTATAGGTGTCGTAAAAGCAGATGAACCAAAGCCAGGTACATTCCCTCTTACAGACCAATAGTAAGTTGTATTAGGTAAAGGTGTTGAATAGACACCAGTAGTCGCATTTGACCAAGAGAAATTAGATATATTACCAGTAGAACTATTAACAGGAACATCTGCTGTTGGGGATGCTGATTGTCCTAACCAACCATTATCTGCTGTCCAACCTGCCAATGACTTGGAAACTTGAATACGATAAGCATCTGCATTTGAAATAGCACTCCAATCAAAAGGAATAGGAGGACTTATACTCGTAGCATTATTAGAAGGCGAAATAAGTTGAGGAGGGAATACATCCATTGTAAATTTCCGAGGCGATGTATAATCAGAAGCCCCCGAACCCGGCACATTGACCCGTACAGACCAGTAATAAGATGTATGAGATTCAGGGGCAGCATAGACACCAGAAGTGACATTTGACCATGAAAATTGAGAACTTGTACCTGTCGCAATATTAACAGGAACATTATAAGTAGGGTTTGAACTTGATGCTAACCAGCCATCTTGGGCTGACCAACCAGATAAAGAACGAGATACTTGTATGCGATAGGCATCAGCTCCTGTTACAGTATTCCAATCAAAAAAAACAGGCATTGTTAAACTAATTTCATCAGCAGTGGGAGTAAATAGTGTTGGTGGCGTGACTCCATCTGAACGTTCATAAATAGTTGCATTTGCGGAAATCAATTTACCACTTGAATTTTTATTATAAACAGCGAAATGTAAGTGGGAAGTAAGTGTACTTGGAGAGATATTACTCACATTGCCTATAACAGTATTTTTGGTAACAAATTGACCATTAACCCTTGTAATATTTTTCATATGTAGATACCCAGAATACCATTTGGTACCATTTGAATTAGTATGTTCAATTAATATTTGTCCATAAGATGTTCCTCCCCAACCTGTTATAGATGTGATGATAACCCCATCAGCAACAGGATAAACAGGTTTTCCATCATCACTATTCCAAACAGGTGTGTTGAGGTTGCTATCCCAAGCATAGGTATCATCACATCCTCCAATACCCCCACTAGAAGTATGTCCTCCTGTACGATGTTGATTATGTACCCAGTTACCTCCAGTAACAGGGGATAAAATAGAACTTGGTACTTGGGCTAGTAATGTAATTTGACCTAAAAGCAAAGTTAAAAGTAATTGCTTTGTGTATTGTTGAGATGATTTCATAAAAAAAACGTAAAAACTTAGGCAGCCGTAAAAACGACTGTTTTGTTGTCAAAAATATCGATTAAGTTTTGAAAAACATTCATACCGTGTTTTCTGGAAGTAGAAACAAAAGACTGAATGCGTGCATAATATTGAGCGCCTTTAAAAGTACGGAAAGAAGTAGCGACTTTTTGTTTTGTTTTCAAACAACGAATATCTCTTTCCGCTTGATTATTGGTAAAAGGAATCCCATCGGTAAAAGCAAAAGCGATTACCCCGTCTTGGTGCAAGACCAAACGGTTAAGGAGATTACGCCCTTTTGAGTTTTTTGGTCTTCCTCGACTCCCTTTTTTGGGTAGCGGTTCTTCTTTATCTGCTTTTTGGCAAATAGTATCGTATTTTTTAAACCAAACAGCTTTATTAGGGACAATACTTGTGGCTTTTTGGCTCACATCGAATAATTCGAGTAAAAATTGGTGCATCAGAACTGCCCAATTTGACCCATTTTCTTTCAAGGCTTGAAGTTCTCGTAAAATATGAGCGATACAAATGGCATGTAAACAGTTGTCAAAGTCAAAATAACTTTTCCAACAATCGTGCATTGCCCAATTTTTGAAGTCATTGAGCAAGGAATAAGGAGACATTAGGGCTTCTTTACCCCGTTTGGCATGGACAAATAGATAAGTGTAAAGAGCTGTTGATGCCACATGAAACCAATGAAGTTTGCCTTCAACGCGCATCCCTGTTTCATCAAAATGCACTAATTGAGAATTTAAGAGTGCTGCTTTCACCCATTCTTCGATAGGTGCTAAGGCATTAAAACAGCTTATATTGGCACTTATGGCGGTACTTTCATTGAAAGAGCAACCATAGATGTCGCCTAATAATTGTTCTATTTTTTCAAACGGGATTTTATAATCCGTACTAAGCAAGACACTGAGGGCTTTGATTTTGCTGCCATATTGAACAGGTTGGCTTACAGAATCAGGGAAATTACCTCTATATTGATGCCCGCAGCACGTAATAACCCCTATTTGATGTTCTGTAACTTCTAAACGAGGGGCGGGAATATCAAAAACTTGACGCTTTTGTCCGATTTGATGCACATCTGTCAAGCTAAATGATTTTAAGCAACAAGTACACGAATTGGCATGATGAACAATAACGAGGTCGGGTTGAGCGACCATTTTTAACGTTTTTCCTGTATGCCCTAATTGTCCGCCTGTTTTTTTGCCTTGCGATTGGGGTAAAGCTGGCTTTTTCGTTAAACCATCACTCGACGGCGGTTTATGGCTGTTTTGACTGTTTTGATTCAAACGATTCCGTAATTCAGCATTTTCCACTTTAAGTGCGCTGTTTTCCGTTTTCAATACACTATTTTCCAACTTAACCGTCGTAAGCTCACCTTCTATCCGTGTAATGCGGCTAAGAAGTTCTAAGACTAAGTCTTGTAATAATAATATATCGTTCGGTAGAACCATTTTTTTAATCAATTTACTTTGTTCCTAAAACAACTATTTCAATACAGTTGTTCATGGCTAAGTTTTTACAAAAAAACATTTAAAAGTATTAAAAATAAGGATTATACTGAGAGGGTCAACAAACGCCGAAACGCCTGTTTATCAGCCACAAATATATAAGTTATTTTTAAAATAAACAAACCCAGCAAGCCACTTTTTCATAATGGGTATCTCATTTTTCATAATTGGTAAATATTTTTCATAATTGGTAGCTCATTTTTCATATTCGGTAGGTATGAATCGGTAAAAAAGAGGGGATTCCTTTGGGGATTGAACTCGACAAAACGCACGCCGCCTCTGAAAGGCAGTACCTTACAAGGGTTATTTTGAAAAGATGTCTTGCCTTTTTTTAATGGTTAATGGATTTGGCAATCTGTTGTACCCCCTCAGTAAAAAATGCCAGAAGCCTTGCAAAACAAGGCGTTTTGCAAGGCTTCTGGCGTATAAAATAAACTCAGGTCAAACCATTTCTAAAAAGGAATTTTCTTTTTTTACAGTTTTTGTTACAAAATTTTCTTTTTGCCCATTTGCCGAAATTGAATTTTCATTTTGCGTAGTTGCCAATGGTACGCTTTCTTTTTGAACCGCTGCTTTGTGTCCTTCCCATTCCTCATGCGCTTGGTGAAGAACTTTAAAAAGTAAAGTTGGCGTAATATCATCGGGCAATTGTGCTATGATACGCCTTAAAAGTGCTTTAAAAGACATTTTTGGCTGTTTTTCAAAAATTTCAAAGAGGTGGTCCATAGCCGCATCTATGACACCCGCTTCGTATTTTTGGGGAAAAATATCCTTAGAAGGACTGTTTTGAAAATCACGAATCATGTCATGGAAATGAGCGAGAGAAGGGTCTCGTAACACCTGTGCGGCGGTCATTGTTTTATTGTTCTTTTTCATTGTCAAATTTACGATTTAATTCAAATCTGTCATAAATTTTATTGGGTGAATATTTTTCTTTTTTTCGACCTTTGAAACCATTAATGTTAAAATTAACATTAATAGTCGCATAATTCCTGCGAAAAATGTGATTATATAGCACTTTGCGTTTTTCATCGACAGGTTTTATTTGTATGATTCGTTGAGGAAAGTTGCCAGAAAACTCATAAGCAATTTTAGCAACTGTGCTGATTACTCTAACAATATCGTTATTATTGGATACAACAGAATTATCAATTTTGCCATCTTTCCAGTCTCCAAAGCCTAAATTCCAAAGTCGCCTACTGTTAATTCCGATGAAGCGATAAGCATGAGCCGCGCATTGGCTTGGCTGCCGTGAAATCGGTTTGAAAACCGATAGAAGCGACACCGTGCGTTGTTCTAAAAGTGCCATACGCCGTTTTGAAAACCGACATCGGCAGAGATTTTCCCAATTAAAAATACTTCCCAAAAAATAGCCAAATATAGTACAACCCAACCACGATAAAAACAACGCCCGTTGCATAGCGCATCACCTTTTCAATTTGCTGCATCATTTTGAAATAATGCCCCACTTTGCCAATGCTGAACGCAATAATATAGGTGAAAAGCAAGACGGGCAAACCCGTTCCGATAGCAAAAATCAGAGGAAATGACAAACCGCCCGCTTCGCTCAAAGTCATGGGAATAAGCATTGAAAAAAACAATGCACCGCTATACGGACAAAACGCCATTGCAAACAACGCACCCAATAAAAATGCACCGATATAGCCCTTATCTTTCAGTTTTTCGCTAAAACGCTCTTGAATATTTGAACCATTCAAAAAATTGAGCTTGATTACGCCCAACATAATTAAACCTAAAATGACCAATACGAAGCCTAAATAACGCTCTCCGTTGCTCTGAAAAGTCTTAGCGATGTGAAATTTACTCGCACCAAAATAGATAGCCCAACCGATAGCCGTATAACTCAACGCCCTGCCCAAAGTATAGACAAAACCACTCAATAACACTTGTCGAGGTTGCGAAAAACTGCGGGCAATATATGCAGTTGCGCTGATGTTTGTGGCTAACGGACATGGTGAAATAGCCGTCATCAAGCCCAAAAGAAAGGCTGATAACAAGGGCAAATGACTGTTTTCGAGCCATAATCGTAAGGTTTCCATAAAATTTGAGTTTTGAGTTTTGAGAGTACTTTGGGTTACACATTTTTCACTCAAAACGTGTAACCCGAACGTAACCCCAAAACGAAGAAGATACTGAGGGGGTGATTAAGGACGGTTTATTTTGATGTAGTCTTTAAATTTTTCGACATAAACAGCATCATTAAACGCATTGGTGAAAGCAAAATTGGTCAAATCCGTTTTAGTTTCTTGACCGTTTTTGTGCCGTGTCAAAAAAAGTGCAGAACCATAAGCCGCATATTTTTCAGCAATTTTAGCATTTTTAGGGTCGTCTGCATTATACATTGTGAAATAAACAGACCCATTTTTCATTTCATTGGCAAACGCTTTTTCAAGCGTTTCTTTGGTCAATTTTTCAATCTGAACACAAGTTTTGCAACGGTGTTCGCTGTGAAAATAAATGACTTCGAGTTTGTCATTTGCCGCTACTGAGGGGGCGGTTTGAGTTGTTGCGGCAGCTTTATTTTTCTTACTATTCTGCGCACAACCTGTTTGTACGGTTAAAAAAAGGCTTAAAAAAGTGATTGAGAGAACGATAAATGATTTCATTTTTCGATAAATTTTATTGATTTGTAATTTATTTTGCTACTGGTAATTTCATTTCCTGCCAAGCAAGCAAACCACCATCTAATACAAAAACATGGCTAAAACCTTGTTTTTGCATGACTTCTACTGCGGCGGCTGTTCTTACACCACTTTTGCAATAGACATAGTAGTTTTTAGACTTATCTAATTGGCTTATTTTTTCCTCAAAATTTTCATCTTTATAGTCGATGTTTTTGGCTTTTTTCAGATGTGCTTCACCAAATTCGTCAGGCGTGCGGACATCGAGCAAAACCCTATTTTTCGCTTTTTTGTATGCTTTTCGGAACGCTTCGGGCGTTAAAGAAGGAACACCATTTTCGACGCTACTCGTTGCGCCAGAAGCGCAGCAGGCTTTACCCTCTTTTGGTACGCAGGCTTTGGCAGAAGCATCGGTAGAGGCACTTCCTTCTTTTGGCGCGCAGGCTTTCGGGTCGCAGGCTTTAGCAGAAGCATTGGTGGTTGCACCTTCTTTGGCGCAACAGGCTTTTGCGGGTGTTTGGGCGTAAGCTGTTAAGCCCATACAAAAGGTCATAAATACGAACATCAGTTGTTTCATTGTTATGAATTTAAAATTGTTGAAAAATATTGTTAATGACTGCATTTTGCTTGATTTTTATTTAAAATGTCGGTCTTGATGTAACTGTTTTTGAGTTCGGGTTGCCATTTGAAATTAGGCAATTCTTTGACCGTAAAATGCTGTTTTGGGTCGTTTTTAAGTAAAAAAGCACTAAAATTGTCTTCCAATTTTTTCAAATCTGCCAAACCACAAGCGTCTAACGTTTGCTTTTCGGCTAATTTGCCCAAACGGTCTATTTCGGCAGGTTTTACGCCTTTATTGAGTGAAACGGACACCGCTTTTCCGTTGTCAATGCGCTGCACAACAAACAAACCGTCAATATCGGGACTGACGTAAAACGTATTGAATTGATACCGTCCGCCTGTCAAATATATTGCCACATCGGTCAAACAAGGCGAGGGTTTACTCACGATTCGGGTGTTTGTGCGGTCAATGATGCCATCGGGATAAAGCATTTTTAAGGCTTCGTTGAGGGCTTGTGTGCCGACGACTAAACCATCGCATAAATGCCCATGAAACTTTGTAATATCTTGTAAATCAATGTTTTGTATATTACCCAATCGCCCTTTTGAAAAATCGGTGTCATTGACCTTGATATACTGAGGGGGGGTAAATTGACTTGGCAAATACAATTTTAAAGACTTTTGAGCAACAGAAATTTTATCCAAATGTGCCATCATTGTCAAATCATCGCTCAAATAATGGACGTGGATAAAACTGTTTTTACCTGTAAAAATGCCTTGATGATTTTCAGAATAAAAGCCTAAAAGCTCGCCCGATTGATTGTTTTTTGTAAAATCTTCTTGTTTCACATTTGCCCTAAAACCTTGCACTTCTGCACTTCGAGGCGTGACAATATGCGTTGTCATGGTATCAAAATTGCCTTTTATGCGAAATGGAAAAGCCGTTTTTACATCATAACCGTTCTTTTGCGCTATGTCTGCCACTGTTTTTTGAAGGCTTACCATGTCTTTAATGGGCGTTGAAATATCAAAAACTTGCCAATTTTCAACATTTGCAGACACAAAAAACGGTGAACCCATTTGCCATTTTTGGCTCACAACGGCTTGTTTGGCTTCATAAGCCGTTGCAAAAAAAGGTTTTCCGTCAAAAACAGTGATTTCACCTTGCATTTTACCGTAAGGCCCCATGGCGAAAAGGTGCGCTTTTTCAGCGATTGTATCCAATTGAATATGCGGCGCAAAATTGTCTTTGCCCATATCTTGCATCGAACCGACGGTTTTTACTGAGGGGGTCGTTTTTTGCGCTTTAATCGCAAAAGCATAAAGGCTGAAAACTATAAAAATCAAATATTTTATCATTGAAATAAGTAATTTACGTTACAAAATTAGATTAAACAAATACCCCGAAATAATAATACAAGTCGTCACCACTCCGAAAAAAATAGCAATCAGTTTCATACTCATTACCTTTTTCAACAAGGTTGCTTCGGGCAATGAAAGTCCTACAACTGCCATCATAAACGCAATGGCTGTTCCCAACGGAACGCCTTTTTGAACCATTACTTGAATAATTGGTAAAACACCTGCGGCATTGCTGTACATCGGAACGCCCAAAATAACGGCTATCGGCACGGCAAAAGGATTGTCTTTTGAAATATATGTTTCAAAAAAACCTGTGGGAATAAAACCGTGCATCAAAGCCCCAATGCCAATGCCTATAACGACATACCAAAACACGCTTTTAACGATGCCAAAAGCCTCTTTTGCAATATCGGGCAGTCGCTCGGTGAAAGTTTTGGGTTCTTCTTCGAGTTCGCCCTCTTTTTGAGCGTTTTTCAAAACTTTTTGCACCCAATCGGACAATAAAGGTTCTAAATTGAGTTTGCCTAAGAGAAAACCGCCAATTGTACCCAATAAAATGCCGCTACCGACATAAATAAGCGTGCTTTTTAAGCCAAACATACCGATAAACATCGCTATCGCCACTTCATTGACCAAAGGCGAGGTTATCAAAAAAGCAAAAGTAACACCTAACGGAATACCACCTTTCACAAAACCAATAAACAATGGCACGGACGAGCAAGAGCAAAACGGCGTAACTGCCCCAAAAGTGGAAGCCAACAGATATTCACCACCATACAAATTATGGCGAGATAAAAAATTGCGAATACGGTCAATCGGAAAATACGAATTGACGATGCCCATGATGAAGGTAATCAAAAAGAGCAAAAACAGTATTTTGAGCGTATCATAGACAAAAAAATTGAGCGCATGACCCAATTTTGTTTGTTGAGCAATGCCAAAAACGCCGTAAATCAGCCAATCGGCTATATTTTGAATCCAGTCGAACATAATTTTAAATTTTTAGCAACATGAGCTGCCGTCGCTTTTGGGACTGCAACAAGATGAATTTGTTGGGGTCGCAGACGGGCTGCAACATTCCCCACTTTGTGTATTTTGCACTTGAACGCTGCCTTTTGTTGGAAAGCCTTTTTCAGCCCAACGCAACATACCATGCTGCATATTAATAACATGGGTGTAACCATGATTCATCAAGAAATAAGAGGCTTTTAGGCTTCTGCCGCCACTGCGACACACCATAATCACCTCACGGTCTTGAGGTATTTGGGTAAAATTTTCTTCAAAAATACTGAGGGGTATGTTCATGATGTTTGGCACATCATAAGCGAGTTCTGCAACTTCTTCTTTTTCCCGTACATCTACGAGCAATGCGCCTTGTTGTACACGTCCGAGGGTTGTCGTCGGACAGATTTCTTTTGCTTTTTCTTTAACTTCCATGTTTTTTTTAAATTTTAATTTTTTAAAAATTAAGATAAAAGGGCTTTAACTTCCGAAGCCGTGGGTACACGTCCTTTGATTGTCACCTTTTCATCAATCACCAAAACGGGCGTAGAAAGGACATTGTATTCCATAATTTCTTGAATATCCTCTACTTTTTGGATATTGGCTTCCATGCCAATTTCGCTAACTACTTGGCGGACAATGGCATCCATTTGTTTGCATTTAGCGCAACCTGTGCCGAGAATTTTAATACTTTTCATGTTGAAATCAGTAATTAGTATTTCGTAAAAATACGAAGTTTATGAGCAATTTTTTTTTATTTTTCTTCAAATAAAGTACAAAAAAGGGCTTTTGCTTCTGCCCAATTTTCTTTATTGATACAATATTTTATGGTCGGCGGATTGATAGTCCCTTGTATCAAACCAGCCTCTTTTAATGCCGTTAAATGTTGCGAAACGGTCGAGTTAGCAATAGTCAACTGTTCCGAAATATCACCCGCAAAACAACTGCATCGCTTTTCTAAAAAACGCAAAATGAATACCCGCGCAGGGTGTCCCAATGCTTTGGCGTATCGAGCTAATTTTTCATCAGCAAGTGTATAAGGCGTAATTTGTAATTCTATCATGTCTTTTATTTAGTATTTCGCAAAAATACGAAATAGTTTATTGGCGTGCAAATTTTTTTACAGTTTCTATTGTTTTTTTGAAATTACCGAACAACGATGCAAACTTACCCCGTCAGTATCAAAGGCTTATTACACAATTTTGGGTATGATTTACATAATTTTAGTCATTACACTTTATCCAAAGGCTTGCGCTTCTCTGCCCCAATTTTCTTAAAATGGCTCGGGGTCAAACCCGTTATTTTCTTAAATTGATTGCTCAAATGGGCAACACTACTGTATTGCAATTGGTCGGCGATTTGAGAAAGCGAGTACTCATCATACACCAAAAGCTCTTTGACACGCTCTATTTTTTGTAAAATATGAAAGTGTTCAATCGTCATACCTTCCACTTCTGAAAACAGGTTGCTCAAACTTGAATAGTCTTTTTGCAGCGTTTGTGCCAAATAATCGGACAAATTTTCCCGTCTCTCAAAGGCTTTTGCGTGGTGAATCAGTTCGATAATTTCCGTTTTAATGCGTTCAATGAGTTGCTGCCGTTTGTCATCGAGCAATTCAAAACCGAGCAACTCTAAATCATTTCTGATGATTTCTAAATCTTCCTTTGCCATTGCTGCCATGACAATTGACGCAACTGTGCGCCATTCCACTCATTTTAGAGGCTTTTAAGTCTTGTAGCACCGTACCACTGTTATTTTTTTTGCTCAATCTTAGTAAGCCTCTTTCTGGCTTACTAAGATTTGGATTCGAGCAGAATCTTAGGAAGATTGAAGGAATCTTCCTAAGATAAGTACTCAAAACTAAATAAACGCTGCTTTGCGGCATACTTAGGGGCTTCTTTTTCGCTTCGCTCAAAAATCGCCCTTTAAAAGAATCTATCGGGGCGAGCGTGTTTTTCAATCAGAAAACTCTTCGATTTTTCTGATTGAAAAACACGCTCGCCCCTAAAAATTACGCTCTGGCGATTTTCGAGCGAAGCGAGAAAGAGCCAGTATCAAAGCAGCGTTTATTTAGGTTTAACTACTTATACAAAATTCAGAACCCGACAGTATTAATATGAAAGACTACTTAGGTATCCACTGATTTTCACAGATTAAGTAGTAAACGCTGCTTTGCGGCATATTTATTGGCTCTTTTTCGCTTCGCTCAAAAATCGCCAAAAAAGGGTTTATTTGGGGCGAGCGTGTTTTTGAAAGAGAAAAATCGAAGATTTTTCTCTTTCAAAAACACGCTCGCCCCGATAGATTTTTCCCGCACGATTTTCGAGCGAAGCGAGAAAGAGTGCGTTTAAAACCACGTTTATTTACACACAACTACTTATATTGAAATTAAGTATTACTTACTTAGTCACGCGCTCACTTCGCTCCCGCGAGGGAGGAGAGGTGGTTCGTTTTTCGGGCTTTGCCCGAAAAACGAACCACATTCCCCTTTTTTGCGAGCGAAGCGAGCTATGGGCTAAGTAATTACGAAATCAAAACCGATAGTTCATTATCCAGTTCCAATTTGTCATATCTACTTTATTGATGCGGTACTTTTCATTGTTGTAAAGGTCGCCTTTGTTCCACTTATGCACCATTAAAAATTCTGATTCAAGGTTTTTAAAAATACCTTTAAACCTGTATTTTAGACTTAAATTCAACTGAATATAAGATGGTAAGCCGTATTTATTCATCTTAAAATCTGTCACCTTAGGCATTTTATAATAGCCTAAACCAACAAAAGTCTGCATTTGATTGTCTAAACTGTTTTGTGTAAAAGTCAAATTCATTGCTTTAACATTACCTGCACCTTCGTTTCGTTCTCGTTGCATAAAAGTTAGTAAAGGGTCTCGCCCCCATTCACGCGGGAAAGTGAAACGCCCGTCGGCAGTAATTCGGGTGTAATTGGCAAATACTTGACTCTTTTTGTAACTAAAACCTACTCTTGCCCCATAAATCCACGTATGCGAACCTTGCACAACGTAGGCTTTTTTAGGGTCAGCATTGCCGCCTTCATGGAGAGCATCTTGACGGATAATTTGCGCCGAAGCTTTTAGTTTTAAGTCGTTTTTACTGAGGGGGTGTTCAAAATCAGTTTGTAGAAAAGCCGTATTATTGATATTTTCAATGGTGTAATTCCAAGCATTGATATTGAAATTGGGTGAAATTTTAGATTTTAAACCCAAAACAAACACGCCTTTACTGTCCAAATTCATAAAATAAGTGCTTTTTGAACCGTCTCTATTCACACCATTATTATAAACCCCAATAGACTCGGCAGCCGAAAACCAACGCACGGTTGAGCGTGGTGCAGCCGCCCACAACCAGCCGCCCTGTAAACTCGTGTTCTGCCATTCATTGACCAAAAACCACGCACCCGACATCATCGAAGGACGCATACGCCCGTCTTGGGGATTTATCAAAGGCGAATTAATGACCTGCCGCCCAAAAGTGAGTTTAGATTTTTTATTGACATGAAACCGCAGATTGAACTCGTCCATTCTGTCCAAATCTTTTTTATTTTGAGGGTTTTCAAGGTCAAAAAGGGCAATTTCGTAACGGTCTTTTACTTGTGTTGTCGAATCAGGTACACCCAAATCACTTGATTTGACGTTAAAAATGAACATACCACCCATTTCAAAACTTAAATGTTTAAAAAAAATAGGGCTTTCATAATGAATACCACCACCCAAAGCAAGGGCATGATAATCTGAAAGTTTTGCCTTATTGGTCGTCGCCATTGCGTATGTACGCATATGACCTTCAAATTTTCCCCCCCTTAGTATAGCGGCAATAGAAGTAGAGTCTTTGGCTTGTTTGTCTTCGTTGTGTTGGGCATAAAGATTGGGCAGTAGTGCCGTAATGACTACTAACAGAAGTATTTTTTTAAAATACATAGTTGGGTGATTTTGTAAAATGCTGTATTTCGGGTGATTCGTGTTAAAATATTTGACGTGATTTTATTTCACCACTTTCCCTTGCCAACTGCCGATACCACCCGACATATTGAACAGTTTTGTAAGACCATTTTGCGCCAATATTTTACTTGCCATTCCACTACGATTGCCACTACGACAGTACAGAAAATAAGTTTTGTTTTTATCCAATTGGGCTATTTTGCTTTGAAATTGACTGCTTGTCACGTCAATATTTTGTGCTTTGGGCAGATGTCCACTGCCAAATTCACCCATAGTCCGTACATCAAGCACAACAGCATCAGACGTTTCAGATAATAGTTTTTCAAATTCGGCAGCATTGATATTTTCATACCCTTTTGCACCGCCCAAACCCAATAGATTTTTAATAAACTCGAACATAAAGTGATGTTTTAGTACCTTCAGTTTTAGCTGAAGCTGTTGAAACGCCTTTCGGCGTAAAATTTTAATTTACTATTCTTGTAATTACTTAGCCCACGCTCGTTTCGCTCGCAAGGAAGGAGAATGGGTGGTTCATTTTTCGAGCTTTGCCCGAAAAATGAACCACATTCCCCGTTTATTTTAATGATGCAAAGGTAGGCTGGTTAAAAAACTCTGAACGTTACAAATGTTACAATAGCCAACATTTCCCACAATATTTTGGGAAGTTTCATTTTAACTGAACAAACTTACTGTTAACTTCGGAAATCTCTTGAATCCGATGGATTCAAGAGATTTCCGAAGTTAACAGTAATTATAAATTTACATAATTAACCTAAGTTTTGTGGTAGTCATTCAAAACGCGCCGCTTTCGGCGGCGCGGGAAGTTTTTTCGGAGCGAGCCGTTTTTTTTGTTTAAAATTTGGGCAAAGCCCAAATTTTAAACAAAAAAAAACGGCTCGCTCCATTAGATTTTTACGCGGCGAGGTTCCGCGCTTTTATACCACAAAACTTAGATTAATTACTTAGTCACGCGCTCGCTTCGCTCGCACGGGAAGAGGAGAGGTGGTTCATTTTTCGGGTTTTGCCCGAAAAATGAACCACCTCTCCCTTTTTTGCGAGCGAAGCGAGCAATAGGCTAAAAAAATAAGATTTTATTAAAAAAGCCTTCTGTCTGAGACAAAAGGCTTTTTTATTTTGAAACCATACATAAATTCAAAATACGCATTAAAAGGCACTTTTGCGCTCGCTTCGCTCGCGCAAAAGGAGGAGAGGTTGTTCATTTTTCGGGCTTTGCCCGAAAAATGAACAACATTTCCCTCTCGCGCGAGCGAAGCGAGCGCGAGAACCAGCAGTTTGGATTTTATGTATGGTTTCAAATTTTTTATTAAAAATACTGAGGGGGTCTTATTTTCCAAATAAACCTATTTTGAGTTGCTAAAATTTGAGTCCTGTATCGCGATTTCAAAAAACAGTTCTACGTTTTAACAGAAACACCCGTTTGTTTATTGCTATAATTGTCGAACAAACTTGCCCAACGCATCTGTAAAACACCTTTAATGGCTTCACTAAAAATACTCATATTCATTTTAGACACACCTTCCACACGGTCAACGAATTTAATGGGGACTTCCGAAATAATATAGCCTAAAGTATGTGCTGCAAATTTCATTTCAATCTGAAAAGCATAGCCGATAAAACGAATTTTATCTAAATCAATTGCTTCTAAAACTTCACGTGAATAACACACAAAACCAGCCGTAGGGTCAGCCACAGGCAACCACGTTACAGCGCGGACGTACCACGAAGCTCCATAACTCAACAAAATTCTGTCCCAAGTCCAGTTCTTGACATCGCCACCTTTCACATAGCGACTACCCACACTTAGGTTTGCCCCCTTCTCAGTACAAGCCCTTACGAGGCGCGGCAAATCGGTTGGACTATGGCTAAAATCGGCATCCATTTCGCAGATGTAATCGTAGTCGCGTTCAATGCCCCAGCGAAAGCCCGCAATATAAGCCGTACCAAGCCCTAATTTGCCTTTTCTTTCCACAATATGAAGGCTATCAGGGTAATAAACTTGATGATTTTTGACCAACTGAGCAGTGCCGTCGGGTGAGCCATCGTCCACAATCAAGATGTGGAAGGGCATGTCGAGGGCAAAAACAGCGTCAATAATCTTTAAGATATTTTCGCGTTCGTTGTATGTTGGAATAATAACGAGAGAACGTGGCACAGTAAAAAGCGTTACAGGATTTTTAAAATCGGTCGTTATGTCAAAGGAATTAAGCACAAATGTACGCTAATTATCAGATGAAGCAGACTTAAAAATTGTCAAAATTAATGTGTTTAGAACGTTATTGTATGAAAGAAGATTTGATTTTACTTTTTCTTAACAGTTTTTATTTTATCAAATACCTTGCCGACGTATTTTTTCGCATTAAAACGCTAACTTTGCGGCGAAATAGGGTCATTATGAAAAAAAGAAAGATAAATTATTTTTATAGCATTGTAAGTGTGGCTTTAGTGCTACTTTTGCTTGGCTTTTTCGGTACAGCCTTGTTATTCACACGCCAACAAGTGGACAATCAGCAAGAAAAAATTTCAATGATGCTGGAATTAAAGGAAAATCCAGACGAATTGGCACTTGATATGCTTAAAAATTGGTTGCCTAAAGCTGATTTTGTACGTGAAGTCCGTTTTGTATCGAAAGAACAAGCCGCAACGATGATGCGTAAAAGTTTGGGTGACGAATACATTTCAGCAGATATGCCACTACCCTTTTACGATGCTTATTCCATTAATCTGAAAACTGGGTATTTGAACGCGGATAGTATTGCGGCAGTATCGGCGCACTTACGCACCAACGAAGCCATCAATGATGTGTATATGGACGAAGGTTTAATGGGTGATGTCGCAAAAACAGTAGAAAAAATCGCTTTAATTGCTTTTATTATAGCGGCATTATTTATCATTGTTGCCATTACTTTGATTCACAATACCATTCGCCTGAATCTTTTTTCAGACCGTTTTATCATCAAAAATATGGAATTGGTAGGGGCATCTTGGGGCTTTATCAGTCGCCCTTACATCAGTCGTGGCATTCGTAATGGTTTTTTAAGTGCGCTTTTAGCTCTTGTATTGCTCGGTATTTTGTGGTTTTTTGCTCAAATATATACACCCGAATTGAATCTTTTGCTCACTAATCCCCTGTTTTGGTTAAGTAGTATCGGCTTGATTCTCTTGGGTGTTTTGATTAGTTGGGTCAGTACATTTTATGTGGTGAATAAGTATCTGAAAATGCGGTTAGATGATTTGTATTGAGTTTCGGTATTTATAATCTGAGGGATGGGCATAACCTAAAAGCGTTTTTTGCATCTCGCGCTCGCTTCGCTCGCGCGAGGGAGGGAATGTGGTTCGTTTTTCGGCGAAGCCGAAAAACGAACCACATTCCTCCCTTTTGCGCGAGCGAAGCGCGCGCAAAACATCTGTTTTTAATCAAAAAACGATGTTTTTAGCTTATGCCCACTCCTCAGTTGTAATCTACTGATAACTTCGCAAACCTCAAGATAAACATTTTGACACTGCGTGTCAATACAGAAAATTCAAATTCGTGGGTCATCATAAACATTTTGACTCTGCGAGTCATAAAAATCGGGCAGATATTAATGACACATAGTGTCAAAATGTTTATATTTAGGAGGTTATGAGGTTACAAGAATCTATAAATTCGTAGATAAAAACGACTTTTTCACCTTTTTTCACCTAAATTAATAAACAAGCGTTCTATCTTCGCGCTATACAATTTCAAGGATTTCAAATTTCAAGGATTTCAAATTTTGGAAAGTTTCATTTTGCTTAAAAAGTGCTTTACAACTTTGGAATACAGATTTACGAAATTTTTAAGATTTCGTAAATCTAAGTCGCTAAAAATCAGTTATTTGTATTAAAATATCACTATGCTTTTTTCAATAATTGTAATTACTTAGCCCATAGCTCGTTTCGCTCGCAAAAAAGCGGAATGTGGTTTATTTTTCGGGTAAAGCCCGAAAAATAAACCACATTCCCTTCCCCGCGCGCGCGAAGCGAGCGCGTGACTCGGTAATTACCAATAATTAATCTAAGTTTTGTGGTATCAAAACGCGGAACCTCGCTGCGTAAAAAATCTAATGGAGCGAGCCGTTTTTTTTTGTTAAAAATTTGGGCAAAGCCCAAATTTTTAACAAAAAAAAACGGCTCGCTCCGAAAAAAATCCCGCGCCGCCGAAGGCGGCGCGTTTTGAGGTACTACCACAAAACTTAGGTTAATTAACATAAGTTTGTTCAGCTAAAATGAAACTTCCCGAACTTCTTGAAATTTGAACTTCTTGAGCTTCTTGAAATTTTCTAAATCTTTCGTTACAAAAATAATCAATAATACGACATGGCAAAGCCAATTAAGCCTTCGCAATCTCCCGCACAACCGCAAGCACCCAAAGCAGCAGTGCCTACACGTATACAAACGGCAGCCCCCGTTAAGGTTAAAACAGCCGTTATCACCAACGATACCTTAGTTTTCGGGCGCGACACCTTCAAATGGATGTTGATTGGTTTGGGTATCATGGCAGTTGGTTTTCTCTGCATGAGTGGTGGCGCAATGCCTTCTCCCGATGTTTGGGACGAATCCATTATTTACAGCCCTACACGGACAATCGTTGCACCGTTTTTAATTATGGTGGGTTTGGCTGGTCAAGTATATGCTATTTTCAAAAGAAATTAGTAATTCTATCTCTAAATTACTCTACATTTTTTATATCGTATTCTTTTTTGCGTGCTTCGCTCGCAAAAAAGAGGTAAAAGTGGTTCATTTTTCGGGCTTTGCCCGAAAAATTAACCACCTTCTCTTCTTTTGCGAGCGAAGCGAGCAAAAGTGTATAGTAGTTTATTCTATCTCAATAACCTGGCGTAGGCTCCAAGCCTACGTCAAGTTAGTAAGCAAACGAAAAAATTATGACTTATTTACAAGCTATTATCATCGCCATAGTTGAAGGCTTGACTGAGTTTTTGCCCGTCAGTTCTACAGGACACATGGTCATCACGTCTTCCCTAATGGGTATTCAGGGCGACGAATTCACCAAACTATTTGAAGTAGTGATTCAATTTGGTGCAATATTATCGGTCGTTATTTTATACTGGAAACGTTTTTTTCAAAGTTTCGATTTCTATTTAAAACTCTTAGCGGGTTTTATGCCTGCTGCGCTTTTTGGCGTTCTGCTCTACAAACACATCAAGGATTTGTTAGAGAGTCCGACATTTATTGCCGTTATGCTTGTCATTGGTGGTGTTATTTTGCTTTTTGTGGACGATTGGTTTGAAAAAAACGAATCACCAACAGAAGAACCAGAACAAGAAATGACTTACAAAAAAGCAGCTATTATTGGCTGTTTTCAGGTATTGGCAATGGGATTGCCGGGATTGAGCCGTTCAGCAGCTACTATTATTGGTGGTTTGACGCAAAAGTTTACCCGTCAGAAAGCGGCTGAATTTTCGTTCTTCTTAGCCGTTCCTACTATGGCAGCCGCAACGTTGAAAGACGGTTACGAGTTCTACAAAGGCGTTGCGTCGAACGTTATTCCCCCCCTCAGTACCGAACAAATTTCGATACTCATTGTGGGCAATATTGTGGCATTTATTGTCGCTTTTCTTGCTATTCGTTCATTTATTGGTTTTTTGACGGCGCGTGGCTTTAAGGTTTTTGGTTATTACCGTATCGTTGTAGGTCTTTTGATTCTGGCTTTGCAAGCGGCAGGTATATCTTTATTTGTAAATTAATTTCGCGTACTTTCAGCCTATTGCTCGCTTCGCTCGTAGAAAAAAGGAAAGTGGTTCGTTTTCGGGCAAAGCTGGAAAACGAACTACTTCTTCTCTTTTTGCGAGAGAACCGAGCAATAGTGTATAGTAATTTTTGTAAACTGATATTTTTTAATGAAACACACCATTCTTATTGACTGCTCCGATGCCAAAGGTTTGGTACATAAAGCAACAGGCGTAATGTACCACAACGATTTGAATGTCATCAGTAACCACGAATTTGTCCAAGCAGAAACGGGGCGGTTTTTCATGCGTACCGAAATTGACGGCGATGTGGATATTGAGCGTATTCGGGGCGGTTTAATCGGTATTTTACCCGAAGATGCTCAAGTGGCTATTTCCGAAAATAGAAAAAAGCGGGTGGTTATTTTAGTCACGAAAGAGCATCACGCACTCGGCGAACTTCTTGTGCGGCATCATTTTGGCGAATTGAACGCGGAAATTTTGGCAGTCATCGGCAATCACGATATACTCAGAGGGTTTGTTGAACAATTGGGGTTGCCGTTTTTTACGATTTCTCACGAAGGCAAAACACGCGAAGCACACGAACTGGAGGTCATAGAAAAGGTAGCCACTTTTGCACCCGATTTCGTTATTTTAGCCAAATATATGCGCATTTTGACCAGTACATTCGTCAAATATTACCCCAATCGCATCATCAATATTCATCATTCTTTTCTACCTGCCTTCATCGGTGCAAATCCTTACCGACAAGCCTACGAACGAGGCGTGAAAATTATTGGTGCAACAGCTCACTTTGTGAACAGTGATTTAGATGAAGGTCCAATTATTGTTCAGCAGATTATGCCGACTGACCATACGCAATCGCCGCAAGAAATGGCGCAAATGGGGCGTGATGTTGAGAAACTGACTTTAGCAAAAGCATTAAAATTAGTTTTTGATGACCGCGTTTTTGTAAGCGGCAATAAGACAATTATATTTGACTAAGTAGTCTTTCACATTAATACTGTCGGGTTCAATATTTTTGTAAATGCTTACCACGCGCTCTCCAAAAGGTATTCGGGAGAGCGCAAAGGTGGGTGATGAAAAGTGGCGATTGTTTATGACTAACTACTTATCTCCCCTCAGTATTTTCACTCTTTTTTCTAAAGCATCAATTATTTTAAATGAAAAAAAATCTCCTTTTACTGCTCCTCTTCATGTCTGCACACAACTTAATGGCACAAAAACAATTTAAAGTTTTTCTGTTTACTAAAACCGCAGGTTGGCATCATGAGTCTATCCAAGAAGGTGTGATTGCTTTCAAAAAAATGGCAGAACGCAATAATTTTGACGTGGATTGGCAGGAAAATACCAATTTTATCACGGACGAAAATTTGGCAAAATACCAAGCCATCATTTTCTTAAACACAACGGGCGATGTGCTGAATGACGCACAACAAAAAGTGGTTGAAAAATTTATTCAAGCGGGCAAAGGTTTTGTGGGTGTTCACGCGGCTTCCGATACAGAATACCAATGGGAATGGTACACCAAAATGGTGGGTATGATGTTTAAAATCCATCCGCTTCAACAAACTGCTTATCTGAATGTTTTGGACAGCAATTTCCCTGGTATGGAGCGTTTTCCAAAACGGCTATTGTGGACAGACGAATGGTATGAATTTGGTGAACTTAAAGCAAAAGATTTGACGTATCTTGTTACGGTTGATGAAAAATCTTATGCTCCACAAGTAAAATGGGGAACAAACGAAGGTAAAGGTATGGGCGATTTTCACCCCATTTCGTGGTATCATAATTACGACGGTGGACGGGCTTTTTACACGGCTTTGGGGCATATTCCCGCCACTTTTTCTGACCAAACCTTTATTGACCATCTTTACGGCGCGGTCTATTGGGCTGCAACAGGGAAGGGACTGTGAGTTTAGGCTACTGATTTAAATCCCTATTTTTAGTGGAGTCAAATTTTCAAAGATTGCCATTTTCCCGACCGCAAATACCACACCGTCACACCCAGAATCAATGACCAATAAACGATTTCTGCTGACCATGCCCACGTCAAACCACCTTTGACGTGACCCACAACGATTTTAATAAAAATTAGGTATAAAATGGCACAAGCCAATTGCAGAATCAAGCCAAAAAATGCGGCACCCGTGCTTGCCAAAGCGTTAAAATACACGCCACCAATGCTAAAAACGACCAAAATGCCAATCAAAACGTGGAAAATCGGTAAGGCTTCGGCAATTAGAGAGACTTCGCCTGTTTTTTGTAAAATGGGTTCAAGAAAGTGAAAAGGGAACAATAAAATGGGCAATGCCAATGCCATAGTGACGGCAAGACAAAGTTTTGCCGTTTTCCAAATAGTGGGTAAGACACTGTTAAAATCACCTTGACCAATCACATTACTCACCAAAGTATTGACGCTTGACGCAAAACCCCAACTTGGAATACTTAAAAACAAATACACCATTCGGACAAGGTTTGTGATAGCCAAATCTTTCACTTCCATATACGCCTCAACGAAGCTAAAAAAGACAAACCAACTGCCCAAACCCACCACAGGTTGCGCTACTGAGGGGATACTGATACGCATCTGTTGTCGTATCAAATTGAGGTCAACTTTGCGTGGTTTGAGGAGTTTGTAAGCCGCCGCTTCTTTGTCAAAAATCATGTAAATCACAAAGGCTACAAACGCCACGCCTTCCGCAATGGTACTCGCCAGAGCTGCGCCACCAATGCCCATTTCGGGAAAACCAAATTTGCCAAAGACCAAAAACCAACATAAAACGATGTTTAAAATTCCCATTAAACCCGTGTCAATCATAATAAATCGGGTTCGGGCAACGCCTGTGTAAAGGGCAATCATCGCCAAACCACCATAGCTAAAAAAGACGCCCCAACTTCGATATTTTAAAAATTCGAGACTTTTTTCGTAAATAATCGGCGATTTTACAAAAGATTTGAATAAAATAGGGCAAGCAAACTGCATAAACAAAAACATCACCAATGCCAATGCCAATTCAAAATAGAGCATATCGAAAAAATTGCGCCCCACTTCTTCGGGCTTGCCCTCGCCCATTCTTCGGGCTATCATCACTTGACCGCCTTTTGAAAATCCGTAGCCAATAGCCGCTATGACCAAATAAAAAACCCCGACAAAACCAATCGCGGCAAAGTCTTCTTGGCTTTTGTAATAAAGAAAAGCCGAGTCGCTCAACGCAACGATATTTTGTCCTGCACTACCCAAAATCAGAGGCAAGGAAATAGCGAATATTTGACGATAAGATATTTTGAGTTTAGTCATGTTTCTACAAGTTGAAGAAATTACTTGGTCTATTGCTCACTTCGTTCGCAAAAAGGCAATGTGGTTCGTTTTTAGGGCTTTGACCTAAAAACGAGCCGCCTCTCCTCCCATGTGCGAGCGAAGTGGGCGCGTGGGTAAAAGTATTTGCGAAATATTTTTATTCCCACCCAAAGATAGAAGAGAAACCTATGTTTTTCTTCATTACTATGTTGTGGTGAATTTCATTACCAAATTTGAAATCTTTTTTGGCGAATTGTTTCCAAAAATTGCGCTCATAAAAACGAATAGCCGTGTCATTTTGAAACCAGACGACCAAATAAATCCACGTATATTTTGCTTCGGAGGCGTACCGTTCGGCGTAATCCAAAAGCACTTTGCCATAACCTTGATGCCAAAATTTTTCTAATACATAGATGCGTTGTAATTCAATACTTTTTTGATATGGGAAAAGCTCTTTCCCTCTATCCCAACGCATTTTGATATAGCCGACGTTTTCGTTTTCGGGTGTTTTCAATATAAAGAAAACTGTCTCTTGGTGAGCCAATTCTTCGGTCAGTACTGAGGGGGTAAAGGCTTGGGCAACATAGAGTTTAAAATTGTCGGGATTGCTTGATTTTTGAAAAGCCTGAATAAAACTTTCTTTTGACAATGCCAATAATTCATCTAAATGGCTGGCATCACATTTGATAATTTTGTATTCTAACAGTTCATGTTTTCTGAAATCCATATCCTGATAAAACTCCATAATAATTTGATTTTTAATATAATAGAAAATTATTTATTTTTAATACTTTTATTTTGATGTTTTTGGAATAACAAAATTTGGTGGCTATATTTTTTATATACGTTACTCCGTGAAAGCAAATGTAGAAAAAGCCTTTTGATTTTCATGTTTTTCTTCACATTTCGATTGTTTAGGGCATTTATCTAAGTCTTTCTATCATTGTTTGCTAAAATAAGGAAGCTATTTCTCGCGTCACAACCTTGATGATTCTTGGCTTGACGCTTATTTTTTTTGGCACATATTTGGACTATGTAATTTTGTCTTTATTGACAACATATTATGAGAAAATACACATTTTTTAGGAAGATAGCTGTCGGCTGCCTTCCTTTTTTTGTTTTAGGGTAAATACTTAGCCGAGGAGTGGGCATAACCTAAAAACATCGTTTTTTGCTTAAAAACAGATGTTTTGCGCTCGCTTCGCTCGCGCAAAAGGGAGGAGACGTGGTTCGTTTTTCGGCGAAGCCGAAAAACGAACCACATTCCCCTCCCTCGCGCGAGCGAAGCGAGCGCGAGATGCAAAAAACGCTTTTAGGTTATGCCCATCCCTCAAATACTTAACCACGCGAGCGAAGCGAGCGTGGTTAAGTGATTACGTTTTAGCAAACAATTAACATCTTATTTGTTATTTTCATTTGTTGGTCTGCAGAATCGCCCTAATTTTGTGTTGGTTTGTAATTACTTAGCCCATAGCTCGCTTCGCTCGCAAAAAAGGGGAATGTGGTTCATTTTTCGGGCTTTGCCCGAAAAATGAACCACCTCTCCTCTCTCCGTGCGAGCGAAGCGAGCGCGGGCTAAGTAATTACGTTGATTTAAAGCATTCATTAAAGCAAACAATATGGAAAACAACGTTCTCGAAACAGTCAAAAAGGAGGGTATGCCTTCTGTGCTATATGCGCCTAATGCCACACTTTCACCATTCAAAAAACGGTCGAATACCACTCAAAAATGGGCAATTATTAGCGTATTTATAGCCTTATGTTGCGGAATAGGCTACTATTTGACACCTAAAAACTATCTTTCTGATTCATCAACGCTCACTGAAACTGTTGGCGAATCCATTGTATTCAACAATCAAACTGTGCCTGTTACGGCAATTCAAGTGAAGTATAAGAAGTCGTTTAAACATCTAAAACGCATGGATGTTTATTACCGAGAAGCCCGTGATTTGCTGATGGATTTGGAATACGAAGCGGTTGTTAAAAAATGTGATTCGGCTCTGTTGTGTAAAACAGATAAACCTTTGAACTGGACGGCTCAAAAATGGGGTGATGTGTATAATATTCAAGCGGAAAGCCTCTTGTATTTGGGCAAAATTCAAGAAGCAGAAGCGGCGGCAATCAATGCGTTGAAAATGGATAAAGTTGATAAATTGGGCTATCTGCATTTAAATTATGCCCAAATACTTGCCGCTAAGGATAAAAAAGTCACCCCTTTGTTTCTTGCAAATTTTAAGTTTGCTTTGAAAAAACGCTTACCTTTGTCAGGCTATATGGAATTAGACGGTTTTGAACACGTCAATAAGCACCCCTCAGTAAAAAAACTATTAAAACAATATCCTGAGTAAAAAAATTAAAATTTCAAATGGAAACTCACCCGAATTTTCGACAAGAAAATTCGGGATAACGCGTATAAAAAATTTTGAAACCATACATAAAATCTAAACTGCTGGTTTTTCGCGCTTGCTTCGCTCGCGCGAAGGGGGGAATGTGGTTCATTTTTCGGGCAAAGCCCGAAAAATGAACCACCTCTCCTCCTTTTACGCGAGCGAAGCGAGCGCAAAAATGCCTTTTAATGCGTATTTTGAATTTATGTATGGTTTCAAATAAAAAATTATAGTTATATGCTCTTGAAAATAGAATTTGGTGGACCCCAGTTAATTGTCGTAAATTTATTTAGCTTTGTTGGTTGACATTTTGAAGTGGCACGTTTCACATGCTTGTTCGCCCGAATAAGTATAGTAAATATTGACGTATTTTTGATGCACTTCTTTTGACATAGTTTTACCATCAAGTGTCATCAATTTATCCGTCAAAACCAATTTGTAAGCACCGTCTTCTTTTACTAAACCGTCAGCCACAAGAGTAGTAGCAATCATGTTTGATGCTGTTTTTTCTTGTTCGGTCATCGGTGCATTGCCGCTTTGGTATTCTGACAACTTGAATACTTCCTGACCGAGTTCGCCCGAAGAAGTTTGCATATCATAGGCGGCTGCTTTAAGTTCATCAATTTCGTTTTGATGCTTGGCATAATAGGCTTTTCCAAGTGTTTTTCCCGCAATTCTCACTTGCGTCACTTCATCATTTTTAAGAGTCAATTCCCAACGTTTGTTGTTGATGACTTTTTCAACCGTGCGCGTAATACTTCTTTTATCGGGGCTTACTTCTACTGATTTAGCGGTCATTTGCGTACTTTGAGCGCTGATTTGAGTGCCGAACATCACTAAAATGATGAACACAGATCTTAATTTATTCACTGCTGATTTTGTTTTTTGATTTTTAAGAAAAAGATTTAATGAATAAAATTATGTGTTTGTGTGAACTAATACAAACTTTTGCTCGCTTCGCTCGCAAAAGAAGGTAAGGTGGTTCATTTTTCGGGCAAAGCCCGAAAAATGAACCACTTTTTCCCCCTTTTTTGCGAGCGAAGCGAGCAAAAAAGGGGGAAAAGTGTATAGTAATTTGGTGTTTATGATAAAATCTAAAGACAAAAGTAAATTGAGTTTGTATCCTAAAATAGTTATTTAAATAATATTTTTTTTAATAATATGATATTTTTGTTATGTAACTGATATTTCCCACGACATTTTTTAAAACAGACATTTATTCAAATAACGTAATTACTTAGTCACGCGCTCGCTTCGCTCGCAAAAAAGGGAAATGTGGTTCGTTTTTCGGGCTTTGCCCGAAAAACGAACCACATCTTCTCCTTCGTGCGAGCGAAGCGAGCTATGGGCTAAGTAATTACCAAATAACAAGATTTTCGCGCTCGCTTCGCTCGCTCATGGAGGGTCTTGATGCTGTATTACAAATACCCAGGGGCTTTGTTTGGGACTATTTTTAGGGTTGTTCAGTTTAAAGAAGTAGCAGAAGAAGTCTTGCAAGATACATTTACAAAGGCTTGGCGCAAGATTGAGAGTTACGACACGGCAAAAGAACGTTTACATTTCCTTACCAAAATAAGGCGGTGGATTGTGCAATAGTTTGAACATTCTGATTTTTTTTGCGTTCATTTAAAAAGAAATTAAACTCAATATTTTAATATGAAAAATATCATTGATTTATTCAAAACCGTTATTGGACGTCTCCGTATCATTGGTTTTTTGGAAGGTGTGTCCTTTCTCGTTTTACTGTTTATTGCTGTGCCACTCAAATATGCTTTTGGTATGCCCGCTATGGTCAAGCAAGTGGGCATGTTGCATGGTTTGTTATTCGTTTTGTACGTACTGGCGGTAGTTATCGCTAAGTTTGAAAAAGATTGGTCATTTGGCAAAATGGGGCTGGCTTTATTGGTTTCGTTTATTCCATTTGGTACTTTTTGGGCTGACGCCAAAATTTTTAAAGCAGATAATTAAACGCTTAGTTTACATTTTTCAGACACAATGGAAATTCAGTCAAGACATTAACATGGCTACGTCTAAAATTAAACACAGTGTTAACTTGCTAAATCCAAAAAAGTGCTTAAATTTGGGCATAAATTTTAAAAATATGACAATATACGCTATCGAAACATATCTCCCTTGTTTTACGAGCGAAGCGAGCTATAAAAACGAAATAAGAACAATTTGTTATACACTCAAGTAATGCTATTGAGGACATGTTTTATTGGTCTAAAGAAGACCTAAAACTCATAAAAAAGATCTTCCAACTCTTTGATAATACCCTAAAAACACCTTTCGAGGGTACTGGAAAACCAGAGCATCTAAAATACCGAAATGATGTTTGGTCTCGCCGAATCAATGAAAACACCGCTTGGTCTATAAAGTGACCGATGATGCTATTATCGTTTTAGCTTGCCGTTTTCACTATGATGATTAGATAAACGGTGTGACCTTTACGAAATTTTTAAGATTTCGTAAAGGTCACACCCTAACAAATTTGCGGTTATTTTTCATTGCCACAAAATTTTATTCTGTTTTCCAAAATGTCTCACTAACACATTTTGGCAAACCCTTTATTGTCGAAAATTTTCATATATCCTTCTGCCCTTTCCACCCTTTTAAAGCCTTTTTTCAGAATGAATAATAAACAAAAAATAAATGCATTTTCCACCGCATAGTCTATTTATTTTTTCTCTCCGTCCAAAATAAAAAACACCTTGTCCATCAAAACCAACAATTCATCATTTTTTTTACCCCCTCAGTATTTATACATCATTTTTAAATTGTTATAAAATATTGATTATCAATATTTTAAATTATTTTTAATTTCAAGCAAAAATAATTTCGTCGAAAAACTTAAAAAACTAAGGAAACTTTTAAACCATTTTAAGTTTCCTGAGTTTTTATATCGTAGTTTTGCCTCGTGATTTGAAACAATCCATATCGGTAAGTAGAAAAATAAAACAGCATTTACATTGAAAGATAATATTGTACTAAAATCCCGTAATCTATTTCTGAAATACGGCATCAAAAGCGTCGCAATGGACGATATTGCGCGAGAGTTAGGTATTTCTAAAAAAACGCTGTATCAACATTTTGAGACCAAAAATGATATTATAAAAATGGTCGCCGAATATAATTTGGCGAATGATAGTAAAATGGTGGCGCAGATTCAAGCAACTGCAAAAGATGCGATTGACGAAATGTTTTTGGTGGCAAGCCATGTGATTGACGAAATACGGTCAATACAATCACCAACTTTAATTTTCGATTTGCAAAAATACCACCCTGAACTCTGGCAATTATTTGAGCATTTTCAAAATCAACAAATTGCCAATCACATCAAGCAAAATATTGAACGCGGCATAAAAGAAGGTTTGTACCGTCCAGAACTTAATGCTTTGATTATTTCTAAAATCTATGCGGGTAGTAGTTTGTGTGTTATTGATGAAAAAATGTTTCCTCAAAAAGAATTTGATAAAATCCAATTATTCAAAGAGTTCTTCGTCTATCACATTCGCGGTTTGGCAACGACGAAAGGTTTGAAATTGCTGGAAAAACGCTTGGAAAGTTTGTAACAAACAATCATTTTTTTAACACATAGTCACATAGAAAACATAGTTTTTCTAAAATTAATAGAGACTATTGCTCGCTTCGCTCGCAAAAGAAAGAGAGGTGGTTCACTTTTCGGGCTTTGCCCGAAAAATGAACCACATTCACCTCTTTTGCGAGCGAAGCGAGCAATAGTGAAAAAGTGTACATATTGTAAATCATTTATTTATGAATAAACTTGTTAAAAAAGCCTCTCTAATTCTGTTGATTTTGGCTTCTATACTGAGGGGTACTTTATCGGCACAAGAGGCGGTGCGTATGTCGCTAAATGACGCGATAACCTACGCATTGAAAAATACGAACACGCTCAAAACGGCACAAAATGGTGTCAAAGATGCTGAGTTAGTTATTAAAGAAAACTTGGCTACGGGCTTACCGCAAGTCAACGCGGAGGTTGGTTACAACTTCTTCTACATTTTGCCTAAAATTTTACTGCCCGACTTTACTGGGCAAGGCAGAGAGCCGACAAAAGTAAGTTTCCAGCAAAAAAACGCGCTTTCGGGAGGCATTACGGCTAATCAGTTGATTTATAGTCCGTCTTACAATGTGGCGATACGGGCGGCTAAATTGGCACGCGAACTCGCAAAAGTTCAGCTAACGGCTAAGGAAGTAGAGGTTAGAAATCAAGTTGTTAATGTCTATTTGCCGGGGCTGGTTCTTGTAGAAACGGTAAAAGCGTTTGATAAAAACATCGAAAACCTTGAAAAAACGCTTAAAGAAGTAACAGCAACAAAAAAAGCGGGCTTTATAGAGCAACTTGACGTTGACCGCTTGGAATTGTCGCTTGCCAACTTGAAAACGGAGCGTGAAAACTTTCAACGTCGCCAAGAAACACTTTTGAACGCCTTGAAATTGACAATCGGGTATTCTTTAGACGGCAATTTACAACTCGCCGATGACATCAATAGTCTGCTTCAACCAGCCGATGAAAATGATTTGGTGGGTACTATTGACGTATCAAAACGCCCAGAATTGGCAGTTTTGGGGACAGTTGGTGCGCTTACCAATCTCCAATTGGAACTTGTCAAAGCCTCTGCTTATCCAACGGTGGTCGGTTTTACGAGCTTGACGGAAAATGTGCAGTTCAATAATGCCTTTAAAGACACTTGGCGTACACTGCCTTCGGGTGTTTTGGGCTTTAAAGCCTCCATCAATATTTGGGATTCGGGACAACGCAAGGCGAAAGTTGAACGGGTGCAATTGCAATTACAAAACCTTCAATTGCAACGCAACGATGTAGAGCGTGGCATGACTTTACAGGTAATGAACGCGAGAATTGGATATACAACGGCGAAAAAACGCCTTGAAAACCAACAAAAAAACTTGGCTTTGGCAGAACGGATTTACATTACTACGCAATTGAAATACAAAAATGGCGTGGGTTCAAGCCTTGAAACCACAACGGCAGAACAACAATTGTATCAATCGCAATTCAACGTGCGTTCGGCACAATACGAACTGATTGTGGCACAACAAGCCTTGTTAACGGCACTCGGTAAGTAGAATTTCAGATTTCAAGGATAATTTTTAAAATCTTTATTTTAAAGATTTCCGAAGTTACCAGAATTTCAAAAGATTTTAGATTTAAAAGGATTTCAAATTTAAAAATATTTATAAATGAAAAATATACTTTCTATTTTATTAATCACAGTCGTTTTCGCAGCTTGCGGAAAGAAAGATGGTGCAACGGCAACCGCAGGTGGCGATAAAGCCGCACAACTCGCGGAACTCAAAAAACAACAGGCAGACTTGGGCAGTAAAATCTCTGTTCTTGAAAAAGAATTGGGCGGTACGCAAGACAAAACTGAAAAAATTATTCCGATTGCAGTCGAAACTTTGACCCCCTCAGTATTCAACAGTTTTATTGAGTTGCAAGGCTCAGTTGTAGCCGATGAACAGGTATTTTTGACGGCGCGTGTACCGGGTTCGGTGGCGAAAGTACACATCAAAGTAGGCGACCGTATCCGTGCAGGGCAGGTTGTGGCGGAAATTGACGACGACATGGTCTTGCAACAAATGGAAGAAGTCAAAAAACGTTGGGAATTGGCGAATGAAGTTTATTTGAAACAAGAGTCATTGTGGAAACAGAATATTGGCTCGGAAGTACAGTATTTGGCGGCAAAAAACAACAAAGAAGCACTTGATAAAACTATTGCGACGATTCAACGCAGCCGTGAACTGTATCAAGTCAAGTCACCGATTGATGGTGTGGTAGATGAGTGCATGGTTAAAGTCGGTCAAGCGGCTGCCCCGGGCATTCCGATGGCAACGGTGGTTAATTTTTCAAAATTGAAGGTTAAAGTAGATGCACCAGAGACTTATGCGGGTAAAATTCGCCAAGGCAATGCCGTTTCTGTTCTTTTCCCAGATTTGAAAAAAGAATTGTCCTCAAAAATCAGCTACATCGGCGCAACGGTCAATCCTGCTAATCGGACATTTAAAGTGGAAATTCCAATTCGGGCGAACGAAGCGGGTTTGTTGCCCAATATGGCAACTACCGTGCGGGTTATCAATTATTCAAATGGTGGTGCGATTGCGGTGCCGATTAACTTGATTCAAAAAGATTTGTCGAATACGGATTTTGTTCTCGTTGAAAACGCGGGTCGGGCAAAAAGAATGCCCGTCAAAGTAGGGCAGATGTACGGTGAGAAAGCTGAAATTGTATCGGGTTTGAAATCTGGTGATAAAATTATTACAATGGGTTTCCAAGATTTGAATGAAGGAGACGCGGTGAAAATTAATTAATTTCAAATTTCAGATTTCAACGTGCCATGAAAAGCGTGTGCCGAAAAGTCTATTTGGGTGAGCGTGTTTTGAGAGAAAAATCGTAGATTTTTCTCTCAAAACACGCTCACCCACAAAAATCTCTTAGGGCGATTTTTGAGCGAAGCGAAAAAGAGCCAGTAAATATTTAGCGCTTAGCTACAAAATAGGTAACTGTTTGCCACATGTAAACAGATTTTGCTCGCGCAGAAAAAAGAAATGTGGTTGGTTTTTCGGCAAAGCCGAAAAATCAACTATCTCTTTTCCTGTTGTTGTGCGAGCAAAAAAGGCACGTAGCTGAATAGTTACCAAAATAGAATCAAAGCCATGAAAAAGCCTTTGCTTACTGTTTTAATTGCCAACGTTGTTATGCTGTGTTCAGCTACTGCACCAGTTTATTCTTTATCGGTTGGCGGCATCAATATTCTTGGTGCGGCGGTCATTATGGGTTCTATGGCGGCGATGAATTTAATAGCTGGCGGCGGCTTGTCCTTTTTTGAAGTTCCCGAAGGTAAATATTTTAAGCAGTTCGGTAGGGTGTTTTTTGTGTTAAGTATAGTTGTTTTTTTGATTCGATTGAAATTTTAACACCCCTCAGTATTTTTACAAAAAATCGTAACTGCTTAGTCGCGCTCGTTTCGCTCGCGGAAAAATGAACCACATTCTCGTTTTTTGCGAGCAAAGCGAGCAGTAGGCTAAGTAATAAAAATCTAAATAATATCCATCATGCTCGATAATATTAAAGAATTTAAACCTTCCAGTTGGGCGATTGACAACCGCACTTCTATCTATCTATTGACCTTCTTCCTGTTGATTGCGGGGGGTATGGCGTGGAATAGTATCCCGAAAGAGCAGTTTCCAGAGGTGGTTTTTCCGCAAATCATGGTCAATACGATTTATCCCGGCACATCACCCGAAAATATGGAAACTTTGATTTCTAAAGAAATCGAAAAAGAGTGTAAGGGCGTGTCGGGTGTCAAAAAAATCACGTCCAATTCGATTGAGAATTTCTCATCGGTAATGGTTGAATTTGGTACAACAGAAAACGTAGCTGTTGCCAAACAGCGCGTCAAAGATGCCGTTGACAAAGCCCAATTGCCAAGCGATTTGCGCGAAAAACCATCTGTGATTGATATTGACGTGTCGCAAGTACCAATTATGAATGTGCATGTTTCGGGCGATCTGAGCCTCGAACGCATTAAGAAATATGCTGATATTTTGCGAGACCGCATCGAAGGTTTGAAGCAAATTACCCGTGTGGACATGATTGGCGCACTCGACCGCGAAATACAGGTGAACGTAGATATGTACAAAATGACCGCCAATATGTTGACATTGACGGACATCGAACGCGGCATTTCGGGTGAGAACCTCACGATTTCGGGTGGCTCGGTGGATATGGGCAATGTGAAACGTAATCTACAAGTCAAAGGACAATTCAAAGACCCGAACCAAATTAAAGAGATTGTACTGAGGGGTGGTAGCGGTGCGATTGTAAAAGTAAAAGACATCGCAACGGTGGTTGATACCTACCAAGAACCTGCAAGTTATGCGCGTTTGGAAGGAAAAAACGTGATTTCGCTCAATGTCATCAAACGGGGTGGCGAAAACCTTATTATTGCCAGCGAAGAAATTCAAAAAATCTGCCAAGAATTGCAACAAACGACTTTTCCAAAGGAGTTGAAAATAGTTGTTACAGGCGACCAGTCGGTCAGAACAAAGGTGACATTAAACGATTTGGTGAATACAATTATCATTGGGTTTATTCTCGTGACTTTGATTTTATTGTTCTTTATGGGGACTACCAACGCCATTTTCGTCGCTTTGTCCGTGCCTTTGTCTATGTGCGTGGCGTTTTTGGTCGAGCCAAGTTTGTTTACTGGCTTACTGGGGTATAAAAGTTTTTCGCTCAATATGATAGTCTTATTTGCCTTCCTTTTGGCATTAGGTATTGTGGTGGACGATGCAATTGTAGTGATTGAAAACACGCACCGTATTTTCAACAACGGAAAAGTCCCGATTATAAAAGCCGCAAAACTCGCCGCAGGAGAAGTCTTTATGCCCGTTTTATCAGGTACTTTGACCACGCTTGCACCGTTTTTTCCACTTGCTTTTTGGCAGGGAACAATTGGTCGATTTATGTTTTATTTGCCCGTAACGATGATTGTGACCTTGTTTGCATCGCTTATGGTGGCTTATATTATCAATCCAGTGTTTGCGGTGAGCTTTATGAAGCCGCATACTGAGGGGGTCAGAAATCGCCAGATTGACCGTAGTTTTCTTATAACATCGGCAGTTTTAACCCTTTCTGTGGTGATTGGCTACATGGTGAGTTTTGGTGCGGGTAATTTTATGGCGACTATGTTTGGCTTATTCTTATTGAATAAATTTGTATTGGCAGATGCGGCTGAGTATTTCCAAAAGAAAGCGTGGCCCGCCGTCCAGAACGTGTATGCCCGTATGATGACGCATTTGTTGAAAAATAATTTTCGGGCGTGGGGTTTGTTGATTGGAACAATTTTATTGTTGTTTTTCACGATATTTTTAGTCGGGAAAGCCAAACCTAAAGTCGTTTTCTTTCCCATCGCAGAGCCGAATTTTGCTTACACGTACATCAAATTGCCCGTTGGGACGGACATAAAACACACAAATGAAGTCACGAAACAAATAGAACAGCGTGTTATGGCGGTGTTAGGTAAAGACAATCCGCTTGTGTCTTCGGTTATTTCAAACGTGGCAGTTGGGGCAAATGACCCGCAAAGTTTTGATTTATCTGCCAACTCAAATGCGGCTAAAGTGACGGTTGCGTTCGTACCTTTTGAGGAAAGACATGGTAAATTAACATCGGAATTATTGAATAAAATCAGAGATAATATCAAAGGTATTCCTGGTGCTACTGTTGTTGTGGAACAAGAATCGGGTGGACCGCCTACTTTAAAACCGATTTTGATTGAACTGTATTGCGAAGATTACAAGCAATTGGCAAAAACGTCGCAAGGCATGAAACGCTACTTGGATTCTTTGCAAATTGAAGGTGTTGAGGAATTAAAATCGGATTTGAACATCACAAACCCCGAAATGACACTCAATATCAACCGTGAAAAAGCGAATCGTGAAGGCATTTCGACTTATCAAATTGGTATGGACATGCGTTCGGGTTTGTTTGGTAAAGAAGTGACTAAATTCAAAACGGCAGAAGATGATTATCCTGTCAATATCCGTTTTCAAGAAGACCAACGTGCCAATGTGAACACGCTTTTGGGGCAGAAAATCACGTATCGCGATATGGTGATGATGGGACAATTGCGGTCAGTCCCCCTTAGTGCGGTGGCTGATGTGAGCTACGGAAACACACTTGGCGGCATCAAACGAAAAAATCAAAGACGTCTCGTGACGCTTTCTTCAAACGTTTTGGCGGCTTTCAATCCGAATGAAGTTGTTGCGCAGGTTCAAGCCGCAGCAGCAAATTACACTATGCCTGAAGGTGTAAAGGTTGTTTTTGGTGGTGAACAAGAGCAACAAGCTGAAACAACGAGCTTTTTTGGTGGCGCGTTATTGGCGAGTATTGGTTTGATTGTACTGATTTTGGTGTTGCAGTTCAATTCCATTTCAAAAATGATTATTATTCTTTCTGAAATCATATTTTCAATTATTGGTGTTTTACTCGGCATTGTGATTTTTAAAATGGATTTAGCCATCGTTATGACGGGTATTGGTATTATTGCTTTGGCGGGTATTGTGGTGCGAAACGGGATATTATTGGTCGAATTTACGGAAATTCTCCTACATCAAGGTATGCCGCTAAAAGAAGCAATTATCGAAGCTGGACGCACGCGGATGACACCCGTATTGTTGACTGCTACGGCAACAATCGCGGGACTTGTGCCTTTGGCAGTGGGTATGAATATTAATTTCGTCACCTTGTTTACAGAACTCAATCCACATATTTTCTTTGGTGGTGATTCGGTTGCTTTTTGGGGACCTTTGTCGTGGACAATTATCTTTGGTTTGTCCTTTGCCACGTTTTTGACCTTGATTCTCGTTCCTGCTATGTTACTATTGACGGAAAAATTTAAAGGAAGAATTATCAAGGGCTATAACCCAAACAAAACACACGCATCTCAAGCAGCAGCAGCGATAACTGAAACAAAAAAAGAAGGGGGAGAGGAGGAAACGGTTTAACTCTTGGGGCGAGAACTCTTGTAGGATTTGAAATCCTCTAAGAGTTGTAACGGATTTTAACATTCAGAATTTCTAAAAATTCTTTTTGCGATAGTTTACATCGGGGCAAGCTGTAACAAGTGTTGCCCCGTTTTTTTTTGTTGAAAATTTGGGCGAAGCCCAAATTTTCAACAAAAAAACGGTTCGCTTCATTAGATTTTTCTCGCGGCAAAGCCGCGTTTTAGTACCACAAAACTTAGATTAGTTACGTAATCACGCCCGCAAAGCTATTGTCTTGTGAGCATTCTCAGACGGGACGGCATCTGCAAACGCTTGCAACGTTTTGAACCTAAATTGAGGGGCAAATACTGAGGGGTCTTCTTTTTTGCCTTCAATGAAAACGAGCATCATACCGAGCCGTTTTCCGAAGTCCATATCAGAAATAGAATCACCAACCATGACTGATTTTGAGAAATCAATTTCGGGAAAATCGGCTTTGGCTTGCATTGCCATACCCGTTTCGGGTTTGCGGTCAGGGGATTTTGATTCGGGTTTATCGGGGCAATGATAGATTTTATCAATTCTGCCGTCCAATAAATCAATAGTTTTTAGAAACTGCCGATGCACTTCCTTTAGTTGTTTTTCGGTCATCAAGCCTTTCCCGATGCCCGCTTGGTTCGTTACGACGACGATGCGCCCAAATATCTCGCTCAATTTTTCAATGGCTTTAATACTCCCTGGAATGAAGTCAAAATCATCCCAATTACTGACGTATCCACCCTCGATACGGCTGTTGATAACGCCATCACGGTCAAGAAATAGAGTCCACGTTTTATCAAATGCTATCATCTATAAAAAAGTTTTGGTTGTAAAGATTTCAGATGTCAAGGATTTCAAAGATGTCAAATTTCAGAGATTTCAGAATCCCGAACCCGACAGTATTAGTAATCTAAGTTTTGTGGTAGTCTTTTAAAACGCGCCGCCTTCGGCTCGCTCCATTAGAGTTTTTACGCGGCGAGGTTCCGCGTTTTTGTACTACAAAACTTAGATTACTTAGGTAATTTTTGAATCAAAGTAATTACTTAGCCCATAGCTCGCTTCGCTCGCAAAAAAGAGGAATGTGGTTCGTTTTTCGGGCAAAGCCCGAAAAACGAACCATCTCTCCTCCCTCGCGCGAGCGAAGCGAGCGCGTGACTAAGTAATTACGAATCAAAAATGCCTTATTTACTGAGGGGTGTTTTCAATCTACTAAGATTGTCATAGAACCGAAATCCTTGAAATTTGAAATCGTCTTTATTTTCCCGAAAAATGTTTTAACATAATTATTTCGCGCTCCGTCAATGAACGATAACCACCACGTGGTAGGTCTTTTTTAGTCAACCCACCATAATACACGCGGTCGAGTTTGACGACTTGGTAGCCCAAATGTTCAAAAATGCGGCGTACAATACGGTTTTTACCGATGTGTAATTCAATCATTACCTCACTTTTTGCCCCATCTTCTAAGTAATTGAGCGCATCTACTTCGGCAATGCCATCTTCCAGTTCAAGCCCAGCAGCAATGTCTTCCATATCTTTTTTAGACACCGCTTTATGCAGTTCTACTTGATATAGTTTTTTGAGACGGTAGCTCGGATGCGTCATTTTTTGCGCTAAATCGCCATCATTTGTCAATAACAACAAGCCTGTTGTGTCGCGGTCAAGACGTCCGACGGGAAAAATACGGGTTTTGACTGTTCTTCCCACAATTTCCAAAACGGTATGCCTTCCACGCTCATCTGACACGGTTGTAATCGTATCTTTTGGCTTATTCATCAACAAATAAATCATTTTTTCGACGGGCTTCACCGATTTTCCATGATGCTTCACGTCATCTTTGGGTTGAACCCGATAGCCCGGTTCTTTACAAATGGCACCATTTACGGTCACTTCACCTGCCAAAACCATTTCAGAAGCCTTGCGACGGGCTGCTACACCACTATCCGCCAAAAATTTATTAAGGCGAATGTCCTCAGTTGATTTTTTTACTTCGTCAATGTGTGGGCGATAAACTGGTTTTTCGGTAAGCGAGAAGCCCGCGTCACTCTTACCTTTTGTATTTTTTGATTTGCCAATCCTTGGACGACTTTCACGCTTTGGTGCTGAACTTTCCGACTTGTCTTCCCGTTTCGGACGGTCACTAAACGGTTTTACAGAACGTGTTGGACGTGTATCGTTATCAACCGTGCGCTTTGGGCGTGATTCATCGCTGAAATCACGCTTAGGTCTTTCTTCACTACCAAATTCACGCTTCGGACTATCACTGAAATCACGCTTAGGTCTTTCTTCACTACCAAATTCACGCTTCGGACTATCACTGAAATCACGCTTAGGTCTTTCTTCACTACCAAATTCACGCTTCGGACTATCACTGAAATCACGTTTAGGTCTTTCTTCACCGCCAAATTCCCGTTTTGGGCGGTCGCTAAAATCGCGTTTTGGACGGTCTTCACCGCCAAATTCCCGTTTTGGGCGGTCGCTAAAATCGCGTTTTGGACGGTCTTCACCACTAAATTCCCGTTTTGGGCGGTCGCTAAAATCGCGTTTTGGACGGTCTTCACCGCCAAATTCCCTTTTTGGGCGGTCGCTAAAATCGCGTTTTGGACGGTCTTCACTACCAAATTCCCGTTTTGGGCGGTCGCTAAAATCGCGTTTTGGACGGTCTTCACCGCCAAATTCCCGTTTTGGGCGGTCGCTAAAATCGCGTTTTGGACGGTCTTCACCGCCAAATTCCCGTTTTGGGCGGTCGCTAAAATCGCGTTTTGGACGGTCTTCACCACCAAATTCCCGTTTTGGGCGGTCGCTAAAATCGCGTTTTGGACGGTCTTCACTACCAAATTCCCGTTTTGGGCGGTCGCTAAAATCGCGTTTTGGACGGTCTTCACCGCCAAATTCACGTTTTGGGCGGTCGCTAAAATCGCGTTTTGGACGGTCTTCACCGCCAAATTCCCGTTTTGGGCGGTCGCTAAAATCGCGTTTTGGACGGTCTTCACCGCCAAGTTCCCGTTTTGGGCGGTCGCTAAAATCCCGTTTTTGGTCGCGTTTTGGGTCAGTCGCACTAAAATCGCGTTTTGTACGCGGACTGAATGGTTTGTCCTCAGATTTTGACTGGTCTGTTTTAGGACGTGTTGACGGCTTTGCGCGGTCATTTTTAGGTCGGTCGTTCGACAACGAGCGTTTATCGGACGGTCGCTTAGAATCGCTTTTGCGTGGCGGACGGTCGTTACTTTTTTTCATTAAACTGTATTTAAAAAAAATTGCTATCTCATTGAAAATTTCAGATTCCAAGTTTCAGATTCCAAAGTGCATTGATTTAATGTAATTACTTAGCACGCGCTCGCTTCGTTCGCCCGAGAAAGGAAGGGTGGTTCGTTTTTCGGGCTTTGCCCGAAAAACGAACCACATTTTCCTCTTTTGCGAGCGAAGCGAGCGCGAGATGCAAAAAACGCTTTTAGGTTATGCCCATCCCTCAATTACTAATTTTCAATGTTTTGAAAAATCAAATTAATGTACTTTGAAATCTGAAATATTCTAAAGATTTCGGGTAATTGTCCTTAACTTTTTATATTTCTTTACGTTAAAGGAATAAGCAACAAGCCTGTGGACGACATTTCTCCCATTTGGTGACATTATTAAGGTGCAAAGGTGCAAATTATTAATGAGATTACGAAACGTTCCTCAATTATTGCTTTTATACTGAGGGGTCTCAAAATTTGAAAATCAAAGTGTTTTTAAAATTTTCCACTACTTTTTAGTCTAAATATTAATTCAATGTCCTAAGTTTGTGTGTGTAAAAGACACAAAATAAATAAAATTACATTTTACTGGCTCCCGATGAAGGTCGGGACAATTTCTTTCTCGCTTCGCTCGAGAATCGCCAGCAATGATTTTTTAGGGTGAGCGTGTATTTTTTGTTTAAAAATCGAAGATTTTTGTAGTCACTTAGTCGCGCTCGCTTCGCTCGTGCGGAGGAGGAGAGGTGGTTCGTTTCTCGGGCAAAGCCCCAAAAATGAACCAGATTCCCCTTTTGTGCGCGAGCGAAGTCTTTTACATTCCGAAAGCCTTCGGGGGAGCGTGTGGTAAACAGTTACCACGTTAATAAGACATCTACAGAACAAAACAAAATATTTTCAATGAGAGCTTTTTTATTTTTCCTACTTGCCGCCGTTGCTGCTATCATGTTGTGGGCAATCCGCAGCGAATCTTACCAGAATGGGCTTGTTTTCGCGCTTTCTTCGCTTGCAGCAGGATTATGCGGCTATTTGCTTGCCGATTATTTTTTCAATATTGAAAAAAAGACACTAAAAGAAGATATTGCCTCGGCTGGCAAGGATATTCAGGCGTTGAAAGATGAAAAAGATTTGCTGCAAACGCAATTTAACCTCGCTACGCCCCATGCACAAGTAGAACAATTGGAACAACAAGTGTCATTTGCCGATGAACAACGCCACAAACTTGACGGCTTGGCCCGTGCCCAATACGCCGAAATCGCAGGTTTGAAAACGCAGCTTGAGATGCAAAAAAAGAATTATCAAAAACTGTACGAAGAAGCCGCTATTGCCAGCGAGACTCATAGCGCAGAAATTACAAATCTGCAAGATACTTTGGCGTCAAAAAGACAAAAAATTAAGTACTTGACCGATGAAGGCGAGTATCTACGCAATAAAATTAAAGGATTTGAGGTTGCGTCGGAAGAAGCAACTATTCAAAAAGTAGTATCGGAGGTTAATGTGCCTCCTGCACCCAATTTGCCGAAAATGGTGGTCAAAATACCTCAAAATGGCAATGGCAACGGTGCAGAAAGAGGGCTGCTACAAATGTTTGACCCTCGCTCTATAAAATCAAAATCAGATACAGTTGAGGCAGAAGCAATTGTGGAAACATCTACTATTGAATCGCCAACGGTTATGGAGTTAAAACCGATTGAGTTAAGACCTGCGCTTGAAAAAAAAACTATTGACTTACAAATAGTTGAGAAAACAGAGGTAAATACAACCAATAATGTAGTCGAAGCAGCAACAACTGTTGATGATACCCCCTCAGTATCAGAGAAAAAATTGAGCCTTGCAGAGATTATTGCTGAGGTACAAGCCGCAGAATTACAAGATAATAACCTAATAGAGTCAAAGATTAATACTATTGAAGCACAAAACTCAGAATCACAAGATAATAATTTGACTGAACCAGAGGTAAAAGTCGAACCCATTACGGTTTCGATAATAGACGAATTAGTACCTACAATTGTTGAAGATAAGATAGAAGTACTCTCTACTACAATTGTTGAAAAATTGGCAGAACCAGCAGCAGTTATTGTCGAAAATCAAGTTGAAAACAAAACAGACTCCGAGCCGCTTGCTACTTCTAATGGTGAAGAATCTACATCTGTAAACGAAGAAAAAACCATCATAGAAGCCCCTGTATTTTCACTGAGCAAGAAAATTACGCCCAAAACAGCCAATACCCCCGTCGTCTCGATGTCAAAATCTATTGTTGTGCCAACAGCTTCAACACAGCAAGAAGCACCAACAGTAACAGTGAAAACAGAACCAATGTTTATCGCCGTTGCACCTGAAAAAGAGCCAGACTCTATCATTGAGACGCTATCTATGCCAACCGATGCCACTAATTTACAAGCTATTCAAGGAATTGATGCCGAAATTGAAAGGGTATTGAAAAGTGTAGGTATTGACACTTGGGAAGATGTATCAGAAGCAACGCCTCAACGCCTTGTGGAGATTCTAAAAGAGGGGAAAATTCGGGGTGTTGATGTCTCTCATTGGTCTGTTCAAGCGGTTTTACTCGCTGACGGACATGTTAATCGCTTGAAAACGTTTCTTGAAAACTTGAGAAAATAAAGTTCAAATTTCAAGGATTTCAGATTTCGCTGTACTCTATACGCAAAAAAAACGCCGCATCAGATGATCAGTCAGATGCGGCAAAACTTTTATTCTTTAACTTTTGAATCTCGTTATATCTGTATAACTAAGCCAATGCCTCGGCTGCTTTTAAGGCAGCATCAGCGTCGGCAGCGATGTCTGATAATCCATTTTCGGCTTTTATCTCTGCAATGACCTCCGATACTGAGGGGGTCGATACTCCTGCATCAACTACAACGGTTTCAGTAGGTTGTGCCGTTACGATTCTCGTTACAGTTGGTGCTACTGAAGTAGTTACAGTGGTTGTTACAGTCGGTGCAGTTGTGGTTCTTACCTCAGAAACAACTGTTCTAACAATAGGTGTTGATAGCGTGCTTACCTCTGAAACTGTTGTTGTGGTAACTGAGGCAACAACTGGTACAGCTTCTACAATAGGCGCAGGTGCTGTTTCTACCTCTGCAACAACGGCGGCGGCTTGTTCTGCTTCAGCTTTTCTAACCGCAGCATCTGCAACTTTTTTAGCTTCTTCTGCAACTCTACGGTCTTCTTTGGCGCGGAAACTGACCATTTTGGATTCAACATCTTGCTTTGTTGCCAACATTTCAGCCAATTTTTCTTCCTTCGATTTCACGCGCTCCAAAATCATATTGATTTTAGCTTGGCGAATCTGGGCTTCCAATTGACCTTCCGAACTTGCAACGCGCTTTTTCTGGAAATTAAGTTCTTCGCGGTCGCGGTCAATGCTGACCTGCATTTTGTCCACGGCAGCAATCAATCCTTCGAGGCGTTTTGCCATGCGGTCGGTTGGGTTGCCTTCGTTTGTGGCATCGTTACCAAAGCGTTTTTCTTTCAATGTCTTGAACAAAAGGTCAATCCGTCCCCACAATTCGTTGGAGTGGTCGCGGGTGAGTTTTTGGTCACGAAATTGAGCTTGCGTATGTTTGAGTTTATCGAACAACTCTGGAAAACGCTGAATACCCGATTCGATGCGTTGTTCTACATCATCAAGAGTAGCGTTGAGTTGTTCAAACCATTTTTTAGAGTTGTCTTCGTACTCGTTCATCACTGCCGTTCTCATGCCTTTGAGTTGCTCAAAAAGCTCGTTTGTGGTGTCACGGAGTTCGTCTGCGTGTTCGCGGAAAAGGTTACGGTCTTTGACTTGGTTGTTGACCTTTCCCCAAAAACCTTTGAGTGCGCCAAAAACTTCGCCGCTAAACTCGGTCATTTGCCCAATTTTGTCCTGCAATTCAGCCAATTCTGACTTGTAGGCTTGGTTGAGTTTTGTTGAAAGCACAATGAATTGCCATTCACTTTGTGCGCGTTGGATAAAATCGCCGCGTTCAACGGTAATTCCTGCGGGCATCAGGCTTTCAGTTAGGTTCAATTCGCGTTCAGAGTGAGTAAAGCCTTCTGGAAAGGCAACAGTAGCGCCATTGCGCCAGTCATTCAACATTTTTTGAGAAAATTCGGGCGATGCAATTGCTTCTGGAAAAAGCCAAGTCTGTACTTTATTTTCCTCAGCACGCAGTTCCATAGCAATCAGAACGCGGTCATTTTGTTCGGTAGTACCCCATAAAACCAATTTCGACTTCATGTTACGTGATAATTTTAGTTCAAAAATTTACGGTGAAATGATAATCTTAGAAAAATAAGACAATTTATTTACTTTTTTAAATTACTTAGCCTATTGCTCGCTTCGCTCGCAAAAGGGGGGAATGTGGTTCATTTTTCGGGCAAAGCCCGAAAAATGAACCACCTCTTTTCCCTCGCGCGAGCGAAGCGAGCGCGTGACTAAGTAATTACCTTTTTTATTGTCTAACTTTTCAGTTGTATCTTTAAAATTCTTAATTCGTGTTTAACTCTTTCTGTTCAAACATCGTACCACCCCTCGGTAAAAGGGTGTCGAATAGTGTTTTTTTCTGTCGTAAAATTTGCTTTTAGTCTTCATACTACTGGACATGAACTTAAATCCGTTAGAATTTACACGTTTATAGAAAATGATAATAAGCGGTTTTTCCTCGAATCCGTAGGATTCGCACGTTAAAATATTCCAAATAAACGTGCGAATCCTACGGATTCGAGGAAAATGTTCATTTAGTTTTTCTACAAACGTTCAAATCCTAACGGATTTGTGGGTCATGTCCAGTAGTATGTTTAGTCTTACTAATCAGTGTTCAAGTATTTGATAACCAACTACTTAAACGGTCTCTTTTTTTTTAAGTTTTTATTTACATCTCCACTTAGTGCCTCAAAAATAAGGCAGTTTCTGAATGTGACAAATCTTTCTTCACTTTTCACGATAATTTCGTGTTAAATATTTTTTTTGGTAAATAGTTAAACCTAAATAAACGCTGCTTTGCGGCATATTTACTGGCTCCCGACCTTCATCGGGAGGGCGTAATTCAGAACTCACGTTCGTTACAGAAAAAGTAATTACTTAGCCCATAGCTCGCTTCGCTCGCAAAAAAAAGGGAATGTGGTTCGTTTTTCGGGCAAAGCCCTAAAAACGAACCACCTCTTCTTTTTTCCGAGCGAAGCGAGCGCGTGACTAAGTAATTACAAAATTTCTAACTCACTTGATTAATCGGCTTTCCAGCCAAAAATGCCTCTATATTCCCTACTGCCAAATCCATTAACCTTTGGCGTGCTTCAAAACTCGCCCATGCTTGATGCGGTGTAATGAAACAGTTTTTTGCTGTCAGCAACGGATTTCTTGCCAAGGGCGGTTCTTGAGTCAATACGTCCAATCCAGCACCTGCAATAACGCCTTTATTTAAAGCATCGGCTAAATCTTGCTCATGTATCAAGCCACCTCGCGCTGTATTGATTAGAAAAGCGGTCGGTTTCATAAGACTCAATGTGCGAATATTTATTAATTCTTTAGTGTTCTCAGATAATGGGCAATGGAGCGAAATCACATCGCTTTGAAGCAAAAGTGTCCCCAGACCTACTTTTTCGTCCACATACTGAGGAGCCTGTCCCGATTTTCCTTCGGGAGTCTCTTTTTGGGTCGTTGATATGGTTTTCATGCCAAAAGCCTGAGCAATTTTCGCCACTTGGCTGCCAATATTCCCCAAGCCAATAACGCCTATTGTTTTACCCGACAATTCCATAAGTGGGTTGTGCCAATACGTCCAGTCGGGTGCATTTGCCCAATTTTGGCGGGCATCAGCCGCATAGCTTTCGGCATGATTTGTCAGCGTTAAAAGCAATGAAAAAACTTGTTGAGCAACAGTTGCAGTACCGTAATTTCGGACATTGCAGACCACAATACCGCGATTCTTTGCGGATACAACGTCAATATTGTTATAACCCGTCGCTAAAACACCGATGTAGCGCAATTTTGGTAACTGCTCCATCTGTTGCGCCGATATAACGACTTTATTCACAATTAAAATATCCGCTTGCGCTGCGCGTTCGATAATTTTATCGGCAGGTGTGCGGTCATACACGGTCAAATCACCGAGCTTTGCCAAAGCTGACCAACTCAAATCATTCGGATTGAGGGTATAGCCGTCGAGAACTATTATTTTCATTTATTTTTTATTTTCTAATTTTAAAATCAAAACGTGCCAATGGGTTGTTGTATTTTTGCAGCGCAAAATTTGAAACCACACATAAATTCAAAATACGCATTAAAAGGCACTTTTGCGCTCGCTTCGCTCGCGCAAAAGGAGGAGAGGTGGTTCATTTTTCGGGCTTTGCCCGAAAAATGAAACACCTCTCCTCTTTTTCCGCGAGCGAAGCGAGCGCAGTTAACTATTCTCATTAAACTCAAAGATATGATTAGTACAGATATTTTAATAATCGGGGCAGGTCCTGTTGGTTTATTCACCGTTTTTGAAGCGGGTTTATTGAAAATGCGTTGTCATTTGATAGATGCACTGCCGCAAGTAGGTGGGCAATTGTCGGAAATTTATCCGAAAAAACCCATTTATGACATTCCCGGCTACCCCTCAGTATTGGCGGGTGATTTGGTGCAAAATCTGATGAAACAGATTGAACCTTTCAAACCCACTTTTACACTTGGCGAACGAGCAGAAACGATTGAACGTTTGGAAGACGGCAAATTTCGCTTGGTGACGAGCCGAAAAACCGAAATTGTTGCCCCTGTCATTATGATTGCGGGCGGACTTGGCTCATTTGAACCACGTAAACCACCGATTAGCAACATCACTAATTTTGAAGACAAAGGTGTAGAATATATTGTTCGTGACCCAGAATTTTATCGTAATAAACGTATTGTGATTTCTGGTGGTGGTGATTCTGCTTTAGATTGGTCAATATTTTTGGCAGATGTCGCATCGGAATTAACGCTTGATTCATCGCCGTTCAGAATTTCGTGGTGCATTGGATTCAGTTGAAAAAGTCATGCACTTGCGCGAATCGGGACGCATTAAAGTTATTACACAAGCTGAAGTCATTGGCTTGCAAGGTAAGGAACACTTAGAATCGGTCGAAATACGCCACGATACTGAGGGGTCTATTATTCGGGCAACAGACCACTTTATTCCTCTTTTTGGCTTGTCGCCGAAACTTGGTACTATCGGAGATTGGGGTTTAGCGATTGATAAAAACGCCATCGAAGTCAATACATTGGATTATTCGACAAGTGTAGCGGGCATTTTTGCCATTGGCGACATCAATACGTATCAAGGAAAATTAAAACTTATTTTGTGCGGTTTTCACGAAGGAACAATGGCGGTTCAGTCAGCGTTTAAAATTGTTTTTCCGAACAAAAAATTGTCGTTCAAATATACTACTGTCACAGGGATTGATGGGCTGTAAGGAAAGCGAAGCGAGCGCGTGGTAAATAGTTACAAAAAAGTAATTACTTAGCCTTATAGCTCGCTTCGCTCGCAAAAAAGGGGCATGTGGTTCGTTTTTCGGGCAAACCCCGAAAAACGAACCACCTCTCCTCCCTCGCGCGAGCGAAGCGAGCGCGTGACTAAGTAATTACCAAAAAAAATAATGGAAGAAAATATCACCCTACACGTCATTGACCGAGACGGCATGACACACGATTTAGAAGTCCCACTCGACATGTCGTTGAGCCTTATGGAAGTCTGTAAAAGTTATGAATTGCCCGTTGAAGCGATTTGCGGCGGCATGGCTTTGTGTGCCACTTGCCAAGTGTATATCGAAAGTTCGCACGATTTGAGCGAGCCAACAGATGATGAGTGGCTGATGCTTGACCAAGCCATGCACGTCAGAGACAACAGCCGTTTGGGTTGTCAAATTAGAATCCAAGAAAATTTAGATGGGTTAGTTGTTCGCCTTGCACCCGAACAAGTTTAAGTATGTAACGCGACCTTAAGGTCGCGCCACTTCAATCTCTCGCTACGCTTAGGTATTTGCAAAAAATTAAGCTTTTTTTTGTAAAGCAAAAACGCCTAAAAAGCCAAAAGCCCCAATCGTATTTGCCAAGCCGTCGAACCAATCAAACGTTCTGTCTGGGCAATAATTTTCTTGAAACCACTCCAAAAACCACCCATAAGCTGTACAACCCAGAGCAGTGATTAAGCCAAAACGTAGGAGTTGGCGGCGATTTTCAGCATTAACCGTTCTGAAATCTCCTTCTCGCGCTTTCAGTTTATCGTTTTGCATCTGGAGACGCCCCCTCAGTATCAGCCATGTTAAAAGGGCATAAAATGTAATATGTACAAGTTTATCCACCGAAAGCAAATCACCCCAATCCAATTGAGGAAAATCTTTACCGGGCCAAACTGATAAAGCAAAAACAAAAATGCCCCAAGCGATAGCTGGGGCGTATGGTCTAACGTTTTTCATCAATTTATGATTATATAAGGACGATTTCAAATTTCAAGTCTGAAAGTCGCCTTCCTGTCCTTTTATAATTCTGCTTCGTATGCTGCCGCATTAAGCAAAGTCTCTAATTCTTCCAAATCTTGAATCTGTACTTTGATAATCCAGCCGTCTCCATAAGGGTCAGAATTCACCAATTCTGGTTCGTCATTTAGGCGTTCGTTAAATTCAATGACTTCACCTTTCAAAGGCATAAACAAATCTGAAGTTGTTTTCACGGCTTCAACAGTGCCAAAAACCTCATTCGTTTCCACTGTTTCGCCAAGTTTTTCTACTTCAACATAGACGATGTCGCCTAATTCACTTTGTGCATGGTCTGTTATGCCGATAGTTGCTATTTTACCATCAATACGCACCCATTCGTGTTCCTTGGTGTATCTTAAATCTAAAGGAAAAGTCATACTTTTATTTTTTTTAATTTTAAAATAATTTTTGAAGCCATTTGTCTACTCAACAGCAAATGTCTCAATATCTTTGGTATGTACCTATCTTTTTTTATTTTTTTTTGTAAAAACTTGTCACGCGCTCGCTTCGCTCGCACGAGGGAGGAGGTGTGTTTCATTTTTCGGGCTTTGCCCGAAAAATGAAACACCTTTTTTTTTGCGGACACGGCTAAACGCAAAAAGAGGAAATGTGTTAACACATCTCCTCTTTTTGGCATTTGAACTCTGAAATTATTTCAAAGGTTTGAGCGTAAAACCTTCTTGTCTCAACAGATTTACGACCCCCATTTCACCGCCTAAATGCCCCGCACCTACGGCGTAAAACGTAGATTTTCCTGCCGAATTTTTAGCGATTAGCGGAATCCAGTTTTTGTTGCGGCTTGTCAATAAGATACCTTCGTACTTTGACAATTCATTTTCTTCGCCGCCTTTCATCGTACCTGCCATAGCTTCTATGTCTTGGCTTTTGTATAGTTCGACCATAGCTTTGAATTCACTTTCGCCATTATTCACCGATTTTATGGATTTTACGAGCATTTCAGCTTGAGTTTTCAATGGAATAGAATCAAAAATACCCATTTGAAATTCCATTGTTTCTAAGCCGCCCATTTCTTTTTTATCTTTATCGGCGATTTTCATAATTTCCATTTCATAAGCCGTTGTCGCTTCTTTGCCGCTTGTATCCATAGGACTGCCGCCACCTTCAACCATAGCACTCAGAAACATGGGTTTAATGGATTCTAACATGGGCAAAGGCATACCAATTTCTTCAAAACGCGCTTTGACAAGTGCATAATCTTCTTTTGAAATCAAATCACGCAATTTTTGACCCCGCGGCATGATGGCTTTTGACATAATACTCAAAATTAACATTGGATTTTGCATATCTTTCATATTGATTTCGAACATGACTTTTTGGCTCTCGTTGAGTGCTTTTTTAGTCGCATCGGTCAAGAAGAAATCCGATTTCGGAATCAAATGTATAGTACCGTAGATATACGATGGTTTGGTTAAACCTTTGCCCGTAATTTCCCACAAAAGGGCATTTTGAGCCGTGGATACTGAGGGGGTGTCTTTGGTCTGCGCTTGCACGGTGAAACCAATAAGCACCAATAATGTTGATAATAGTGTTGATAAACGCTTAATTGTCATTGATTTAAAGTTTTTTGTAATTACTTAGGCTATTGCTCGCTTCGCTCGCAAAAGAGGGGAATGTGGTTCATTTTTCGGGCAAAGCCCGAAAAATGAACCACCTCTCCTCTTTTTTCGCGAGCGAAGCGAGCGCGGCTAAGAATTTATAGTTTTGTAATAAAAAATATGTTTAGTAAATTAGTCACAAAAGTTGTTCAAAACGCGCCTAACTTCGGCTGCACAGAGCGTTTTTTGGGAGCGAGTCGTTTTACACAAAACGGCTCGCTCCATTAGAATTTTCATGCGACAAAGTTCGGCGTTCTATTAGACGAAATAGAAACAGAACGTAACAAACGAAAGTTTTCAACCTAAAGCAGGATATTTTCAATGAATTGAATAATTTTGCAGCACTTAAAGATTTCAAACTTCAGATTCCAGATTTCACAGCAATTTCTGCTTTGGCTTTTTGAGAAGCACACGTTAGGGAAACTTTAAAAGCTGTGCATACCCCATATCTTTTTTTAGGTCTTGAATCCGTAGGATTCATACGTTTATAGAAGATGAATACGGTAAAAATATTCTCGAATCCGTAGGATTCGCACGTTAAAAGAACTATAATAAACGTGCGAATCCTACGGATTCGGGAGATTAACGATTATTTTGGGTGATTTATCTACAAATGTATGAATCCTACGGATTCAAAACTTATGGGGTATGCACAGCTTTAAAAGTTTCCCTAACGTTATCCGCCGATTTTGATACATTTTATTTGAAACCATATATAAATTCAAAATACGCATTAAAAGGCATTTTTGCGCTCGCTTCGCTCGCGCAAAAGGACGAGGGGTGGTTCATTTTTCGGGCAAAGCCCGAAAAATGAACCACATTCCCCCTTCGCGCGAGCGAAGCGAACGCGAAAACCAGCAGTTTAGATTTTATGTATGGTTTCAAAACATTTTAGACTCAAATACTGTCAAAATACTGAGGGGGTATTTTTTAAAAATTCCAAAGTGAAAGTTGCCGTAGATTCCAAATTTCAAGGTGCAACAAATTGACTTACAATTTATTGCACTTTGCACTCTGAAACTTGAAATCTTCTTTACATTACCAAGTTTTTAAATTAACAAACAAGAATGTTGAAAATACCTATTTTACAAGCACTTTCTACTTTATTCGTTGTTGCGCTGCTGTTTGCCGCTTGCGAGAAACCGAATCCAAACTTTCAGCAAGAAGCCGCAAATCCAGAATTCATGCACCGTTCGATGCAAGCGTTAACATCGGTCATCAAGCACGATTTATTTCCGCCGATGATTGGTTCTCGAATTTACGGATATGCCCACATTGCGGCTTACGAAGCCTTGAATCCAAACGGATTACCCCCTCAGTATCAGAGCCTCGCTGGGCAAATCAAGGGGCTTTCCGATATACCTAAACCCGAAAACGGCAAACAATATTGTTTCCCTTTAGCGGCGGTAAAGGCATATTTGAAGGTTGGAAAGAAATTAACGTTCGCTGAGGGCTTAATGGACGAAGAAATTGACAAAATAATGACGGAGTTCAAAGCCGTAAAAATGCCCAAAGACGTGTTTGAACGCTCAATCGCGCTCGGAGATACGGTAGGTGGTACGATTTTGAAATGGTCGGGCAAAGACAATTACCTCCAAATGCGCTCAATGCCCAAATACACCGTTACCTTCGATAATCCTGCCCGTTGGCGTCCAACTGCACCCGATTATGCTGACGCACTTGAACCAAGTTGGAACAAATTGCGCCCAATAGTGATGGATTCGGCGGCACAATTCAAGCCGATTCAGCCCCCGAAATTTGATTCTACGAAGGGCAGTTTATTTTACAAATACGCTTACGAAACCTACAAGACAGTAGTTGACTCGACACCCGAACGGATTGCCACAGCATGGTATTGGGACGATAATCCAAATGCTACATTAAATTCGGGACACGTTAACGTTGCCCGTAAAAAAATATCACCTGGCGGTCATTGGCTTTGGATAACCATGTACACCTGTCGGCAAGAAAATCAAGACATCTACGCCTCAACAGCAGCGTATATGCAAGTGGCGGTCGGCTTATTCGATGCTTTTGTTAGTTGTTGGGACGAAAAATACCGTTCAGAGGTGATACGCCCCGAATCGTATATATCAAAATACATCGATCCCTCATGGTTGCCGATTATCAATACACCGCCGTTTCCAGAATATACGAGTGGACATAGTTGTGTATCAGGGGCTTCTTCAACTATATTGAGCAGTATTTTTGGTGACAATAAGGCATTTGTGGACAGTACAGAAGTGCAGTTTGGGATTCCGCCGCGTTCATTTACTTCCTACAAAGAAGCCGCTGACCAAGCCGCTTTTAGTAGAATGTACGCAGGTATCCATTATCGCCCCGCTTGTGAGGTGGGTTTGACACAGGGCGCAGCAGTAGGACAACACGTTTTGGCGCGTTTGAAAATTCGTAAATAAAGGGGGTTTCAAATTTCAGATTTCAAAAAAGCCGTCTCGTGGTTACGAGACGGCTTTTTTGGATTTTATACTGAGGAGTGGAATTATCCTTATTTTTATTGTAATTACTTAGTCACGCGCTCGCTTCGCTCGCGCGAGTGAGGAGAGGTGGTTCGTTTTTCGGGCTTTGCCCGAAAAACGAACCACATTCCCCTTTTTTGCGAGCGAAGCGAGCTATGGGCTAAGTAATTAAATTACTTTTTATTTCTCCTTACCTTTGAACAACTCCGCTTTCAAAGCATTGAGTTCGTCCATTTTGCCATCGGCGGCGAGTTGGGCTTGCCGCGCCCAGTTAATAGGATTGACCAAAAATTGACGATTGGCAACCATCAATGCCTTCAAATCATCGTAATTCGTAGCAGCCAAATCTCTAAATGCTACGATACCGTTGTCATGTAAAATAGTCGTCACTTTAGGTCCAATACCTTCTATGATACGAAAATCCACACCTTTAAATCCTGCTTTAATAGCGGCTTCTTTTTCAGCTTTTTCAGCCGCGAGGCTATCAGAAGGGCGGCGACCGCGCTTACCATCTGAGGCAACTTTCTCTGTTTTAGGTGCTTTGACAGGTTTTATTGTTTTTTCTGCAACAGTTTCCTCTATCACCGCTTCTTTATCCATTGCCAACATCACTCGTGCTGATGCACCAGCCACACCTTCTTCTTCCTCATCTTCCTCATCTTCTACGATTGCTGCTACACGCGCAGGACGCCTGCGACGTTTTGGCTCAATTGCCCCTTCAACTTCAATTTTAGGTCGAGGCTTCGTACTACGTTTCGTTGGTTCGGCAGCTTCTGTTTTTTCAATAGCAGTAACTTCAATAACTTCAACTTTAGACTGAGATTTATTATCCCGCTTCTTTGATTTGACCACTTCTACGCTTTCGACAGAACTAACTTCGGTAGAATTTTTAGTGGCTTCCTCTTTTGACTTAGATTTTTTACCCTGTTTTTTAGTCTCTACGATTACGACTACTTCAGTTTTCGATTTCGCTTTTTTATCGCTTTTTTTAGCATCTTTGATAATCGCTTCTGGTGCAATTGCAATTTCATTCTCTTTAAGCCAGTGCTTAATGGTCAATTGCGCCATTTTAAGTCTGGCTTTTTGTGCTTTGTGGTTGTGTTTGGCGAACACAACTTGTAGTTTCAGCACTTCTGCTTCAAATTTAGACGCATTTCTTTTCTCCGCCGCTTTTAATTGCTGTTTAGCTGCGCTATGTTGCTCTTTGGAAGGTTTGTAAGCAGATTGCGCCGAATCAAAAGCTTCTAATAATTGAGCATAGATAGGTGCATCTGATGTTGATTTTACTGATTTCATTTCTTATACGCTGTTTTTAGATAGATACGACTAAAATAATTAATTTTTGGTAACTACTTAGATGAGGGATGGGCATAACCTAAAAGCGTTTTTTGCATCTCGCGCTCGCTTCGCTCGCGCGAGGGAGGGAATGTGGTTCGTTTTTCGGCGAAGCCGAAAAACGAACCACGTCTCCTCCCTTTTTCGCGAGCGAAGCGCGCGCAAAACATCTGTTTTTAATCAAAAAACGATGTTTTTTGGTTATGCCCACTCCTCAACTACTTAGATTAATTAAATGGATAAATTGACTTTAAAGAACTTGAAAACCCTTTCTAAGCAAATATCTACATAGTTATTACAAATATCTAAATAACTAGAAAATAATTTATAATTTATTTTAAAAACTGCTTTAACGACATCTTCGTAGATACAAATTTGAAACCATACATAAATTGAAAATACGCATTAAAAGGCACTTTTGCGCTCGCTTCGCTCGCGGGAGAGGGAGGAATGTGGTTCATTTTTCGGCGAAGCCGAAAAATGAACCACCTCTTTTTCTGTCGTTGTGCGAGCCAAAGGCACGTAACTAAATGGTTACAATATTTTAATCTTGAAAGACTTTTTGAATACGTTTACTGAGGGGTCTTATTTTTTTGTCTATTTCTCTAAAAAGTGTATTTTTGCGAATAAAAATAATAAAAGTATGCGTTCATTCAATACGTCAGGTCCAAATATACTTTAACAACACTATACTTTGCCGCGCCTTCATTTGGTGGAGCAAGGTAGAGATTTGGTTCATAAAAGCCGCTATTTTACCATTTGGGCATCGCGGCAAAGGGGTAAAAGTACGTATTTTCGCTTACTTGCCGATGACTTACGCGATATTGTAAAATTCAGACGCGGTAAAAAACAATTGGTACAATGCGCCAAAAGTTTAAGTTTGACCTCAGCCATTTATCTCGTTTTTGTAGAATCGGGGATAACAAATCCGAATATTATAGAAAGTAATGATATAGAAGACGAGATTTTGATAAAAACACATATAGTACCTCACAATTTGGATAAAGATTTTCGATACCTACATAAAACTTAAACAGAACAATGAGACGCTCTTTTACCTACAAAAGTTTTTTAGTCTTTCCCATAATCGGCAGTTTTTTATGGCATATTAATACGCCCACTACCAACGGGTTTACGCCAATCATTGGCTTGGGCGATACGCTTACGGAAGCGCAAAAACGCCTACCCGAAAATGCTGTCCGAAACCTCGTAATTACTGAGGGAGTCGAAGCACAACTCTTTGCTTCTGAACCTGTTATGACAAATCCGACGAATATTGATGTGGACGAACGAGGGCGCGTCTGGGTCTGCGAGGCGTTCAATTACCGCAATGCCATAACGGGTAGTCCAGCCAAAAAAGAAGGCGATAGAATCCTTATTTTGGAAGATACTGATGGTGACGGGAAAGCCGATAAAAACACTGTTTTTTATCAAGGGGCAGAAGTAGAATCGCCGCTTGGAATTTGGGTGATGGGCAATCAAGTCATTGTGTCGCAAAGTCCGTATGTTTGGTTATTTACTGACGATAATGGCGATGACAAAGCGGATAGAAAAGAGATTTTGCTGCAAGGCATGGGCGGCATCCAACACGACCACGGTATGCACGCTTTTACTTTTGGTCCAGACGGTAAATTTTATTTTAATTTTGGCAACGAAGGGCAAACCTTAAAAGATAAAAACAACAACGTTTTACGCGATAAACAAGGCAAAGATATTTCATTGGCAAACTACAAAATGGGAATGGTGTTTCGCTGTAATCCCGATATGACGGAAATTGAAGTTTTGGGCAACAATTTTCGGAATAATTATGAGGTGGCGGTGGATAGCTACGGCGCAATGTGGCAATCGGACAATGACGATGATGGCAACAAAGGTGTCCGCATCAATTACGTTATGGATTACGGCAATTATGGTTATACCGACGAAATGACGGGCGCAGGTTGGCAAGCAAATAGAACGAATATGGAAACCGAAATTCCATTCAGACATTGGCATTTGAATGACCCGGGCGTTGTTCCCAATCTCTTGCAAACAGGGGCAGGTTCGCCGACGGGTATGTGCATTTACGAAGGCGATTTATTACCGTCCATTTTTCGCAATCAGATGATTCATTGCGATGCAGGTCTAAATGTGGTGCGGGCATATCCCGTTGAAAAAAATGGGGCTGGATACACGGCAAAAATAGTGAATATCATGGAAGGCACAAATGACAATTGGTTTCGCCCTTCCGATGTTTGTGTTGCACCCGATGGCTCTTTGATGGTGGCTGATTGGTACGACCCGGGCGTAGGTGGACACCAAGCGGGCGACTTAAATCGTGGACGTATCTTCCGCGTTTCTCCGCCTAATACACCTTACAAAATTCCTACCTACAACTATGCCACTACTGAGGGGGCGATAGCCGCGCTGCAAAACCCAAATTTATCTGTCCGTTGGCACGCTTGGCAGGTACTGCACAAAATGGGAGAAAAAGCCAACGAACCTTTACTAAAATTGTACCTCGAAACGCCAAATAGCCGCGTAAAAGCGCGTGCATTTTGGTTGTTGGCGAAGTCAAAAAATGCCGATAAAAGCATCGAAATGGCAATGCAGGACAACAATCCCGACATCAGAATTGCCGCGATTCGGGCAGCACGACAAGGTGAAACCAATATTGCCAAAGTGGTCAGAAGACTGTATGACGACCCCGACCCACAAGTTCGCCGCGAGTGTATGATTGCTATGCGGGACAGCACTTGGGAAGAGACGATTCAGTTGTTGTGTCATTTGGCTTTGCAGTACGACGGCAAAGACCGTTGGTATTTGGAGGCTTTGGGCATCGGTGCAGAAGGACAATGGGACGCTTTGATTGAGAAAATTATTTACAACGACAATAAAATAAAATTGACCAAACAAGCCCGTGCCGATATTATTTGGCGGTCGCGGGGCGAAAAATCGGCAATGCTTTTGGGGGAGTTGGCAAGTGATAATACTGTGCCGATACAAGACCGTTTGCGGTATTTTAGGGCGTTTGATTTTGTGCCAAGTAAAAACAAATCGCAGGTTTTACTGGGCATTGTGAAACAGAATAATCCAGAAGTCTCTGCCATTGCTTTGCGGCATTTAGATGCAGATTTTGTTAAAAACAATGCCGAGTCTAAGAAGATTTTGCGCAATTTAATGGCTACTTTGAAGGGCAAGGATTACATAGAATTTGCGGAAAAATACGCCTTGAAGGAAGAACACGAACGCCTTTTGATGATGATTAATAAAAATGAATTGTCCAAGCAAGCAAGCGATATTTTATTCAAAAATACTGAGGGGTCTAATTTTGTTAAAGCGATTGTTCAAAATCCTGCTAAAGAGCAAGAAGGCATCAATTTATTGTCTGCCATGCGTTGGACAGGCGGCAAAAAGCAATTGGATATGCTCAATGCGGCAGCTTTTGACACGAAACGTTCGCTTAATTTTCGTACCAAAGCGTTTGAATTTCTCGGCGGTAGCTGGGGCGGTGAAGACATGGTTGTGCAGTATCTGAAAGAAGGGAAAATTGACCAAGCATTTATTCCTGCGGCAGTAAAAGGCGTGAGTAAAGCGTGGCGCAAACAAATCAGAACAGAAGCCAGCAAATTCCTCAGCACTGCCTCAACAACAACCGAAACAGCCCATAAAATGCCCCAAATCGAGGATTTAATGCCATTGAAAAGTGATGAAAAACAGGGCTTAATTTTATTCAAAGACTACTGTTCTACTTGTCACCAAGTGAAAAATGAAGGTGTTGATTTTGGACCTAAATTGACCAATATCGGTTCAAAACTCTCAAAAGAAGCGCAATACGCCGCTATTTTGACACCCGATGCGGGTATTAGTTTTGGCTACGAAGGTTGGGAAATAAAGACAAAAGACGGGTCAATATATCGTGGTATGATTACAAGTACAACGGCTGCGGAATTGCAATTGAAAGTCATTGGTGGGGCAAGTCAAAAAATTAGAATAAAAGATATTAAATTAAAAAATAAACTGCCTAATTCATTGATGACGGCAGGTTTTCACGAGGTGTTAAAACCACAGGAATTGGCAGATTTAGTCGGGTATTTGATGAGTTTGAAATGATTCGTAAAGTTAAATTTTGTTTCAATCTTATCTGAAATTTTCTCACATATAGTTTTCTATATTAATTCTTTGACTTAAATCTTGCTCAACTGAACTTATGTGCTTACATTTGAGCCAAATTCTAAAACAATAAAAATTAAGATATGGATCTCCACGAATATCAAGGCAAAGAGCTGTTGAAAAAATACGGCGTCAAGATTCAAGAAGGCTTCGTTTGTACGACACCCGAAGAAGCGTTTGAAGCGGCAAAACGGCTCCAAGTGGAGCGCAATAGTGAAGGCTGCGTTGTCAAAGCGCAAGTTCATGCAGGTGGGCGCGGTAAAGGCGGCGGTGTAAAGTTTGCACCAACACCCGAAAAAGCCCGCGACCGTGCCACAGATATTCTCGGAATGATGCTTATTACACCACAAACTTCAGCAGAAGGTAAATTGGTGCGTAAGGTTTTAGTCGCAGAAGATGCCTACTACAAAGGCGCAAATGAACCTAAAGAATATTATGTATCAGTATTGATGGACAGAGGCAAAAAATGCAATGTTATCATCTATTCTACTGAGGGGGGCATGGACATTGAAAAAGTGGCAGAAGAAACGCCGCATCTTGTTCAAAAAGAATGGGTTGACCCGCTTTTGGGTTTGCGTCCGTTTCAAGTCAGCAAAATTTGCTTCAATTTGGGTTTGAGCGGCACGGCATTTAAAGAAATGGCGGCATTTATCAACTCTTTATATACGGCTTATGTGCAAGCAGACGCAAGCATGTTTGAAATTAATCCGTGTTTGAAAACGTCAGACGATAAAATCATCGCGGTTGACGCAAAAGTATCGCTCGATGACAACGCCCTTTTCCGCCACCCAGAGCTTGAAGCGCAACGCGATAAAGACGAAGAAGACCCAACGGAAGTCATTGCTTCGGAAGCGGAGTTGAACTATGTCAAGTTGGACGGTAACGTAGGTTGCATGGTCAACGGTGCTGGTTTGGCAATGGCAACTATGGATATGATTCAGTTGAGTGGTGGCTCTCCTGCCAACTTTTTGGACGTGGGTGGTACAGCAAATGCCGAGCGCGTTGAAAAAGCATTCAATATTATTTTGAGTGACCCGAACGTAAAAGCAATTTTGGTAAATATTTTTGGTGGAATCGTGCGTTGCGACCGTGTAGCACAAGGCGTTATTGACGCTTACAAAAGCATCGGGACAATCAATGTGCCTATCATCGTCCGTTTGCAAGGCACAAACGCGGATATTGCAAAGAAAATGATTAACGAATCGGGCTTGAATGTGAAGTCGGCAGTTGAATTACGTGAAGCTGCACAACTCGTTAAACAAGTGTTAAGTTAGTGTTAAGCATTTATTAGTGGCTCTTTATCCAAAAAAAGATGTCATAACATATAGTGTAAAAAAAATAGCAAAAAAAACTTGTAGGAATAAAAATTACCGTTTACCTTTGTCCTATCGAAGCGTAAGAATAGTGGCTTTCAATCTGAAAATTACTATTTAAGTTCTTCCATATTAAACTGTAAAAATCGTCGTTTGCGACATAAAGAGTTTTGTACTCATGGTATAATTTTTTTGGGGTTAACAAATGTTGATTGGTCTGCGAGCCTTAGTTCGCAGACTTTTTTTATGCCCAAAATTACTTAGCCGCGCTCGCTTCGCTCGCCCGAAGAAAGAAAGAGTGGTTCATTTTTGGGCAAAGCCCAAAAATGAACCACTCTTTCTTTCTTTACGTAAGTAACGCCGCTTGTGCCACTTTGGGTAAAGACTTCACCACCAAATCATAAGAATGGTCAATGAGTTCTCTAATCAATCCATCATTAAGTCCTTCATCACAAATGACCGTATTCCAATGTTTTTTATTCATGTGGTAGCCTGCCAAGATATGGTCGGGGTGCTGTTCGCGTAGGTCAATGGCACGTTCGGGGTCGCATTTTAAGTTGACACGACACCCCTCAGTATCAAGGCTTGTGAGGGCGAATATTTTGTCCACAACTTTAAATACAAGTGTGGTCTCGCCAAAAGGTAAGCCCTCAGTTACGGCTTTTTTGGACAGGCAATAGAGCCTCAATGCCTCAATATCCATGTGTTTGACTTTTTAAATTTAAATTTCTCTTATTTTGGTTACGGCGATGTTACACCTGCTAATATTCCCCCAAAGTTAGTGACTTTGACGGGCATTCTCTTGGGTTTTTTGACGGTGATTTTTATTTTGTCTGATTTTGGTATCTTTTTAATGATTCAAGGTAGTGCGCTCGCTTCGCTCGCGCAGAAAGGGGAATGTTGTTCATTTTTCGGCGAAGCCGAAAAATGAACCACCTCTTTTCCTGTCGTTGTGCGAGCAAAAGGCACGAAAACTCAATTTTACCTTGAATCATTAAAAAGATACTGATTCTGCTACGCTGAAAGAATCTATTTCACCAGGAGATGATAAAAAAGAGGAGTAGAAATTTTTTTCTTGCATTACTCGCAAAAAAGATAGGAAAAACTTATTTTCAAAAAAGTAGTGTAGAAATCCTAAATTCACTTATATTTGCAGCGTCCAAGATACAGGTCACGTAGTTCAACGGATAGAATTGGAGTCTCCGAAGCTCTAGATATAGGTTCGATTCCTATCGTGACCACTTTTTTTCCCGTAACTGATTATCAATTAGTTATGAATCGACGAAAAAGCGATTTTCGCAAACCGATTTGAAGAGAATTTGTCATAAATTCGGCAGACTGAGCCACGATTCAAGGTCTGCATGAGTGCGCAATTGGCGTTCTTCACCGACATAAATGACATAATTATTGCCATTTATGCGCAGTTCGGCAACATTCTCGCGGAAACTTTTGATGCCTTTAACGAAATCGGAAGAAGGCGTGTAACTATATTTGACTTCGTACAAATGCGTTTGTAAACCTGCCAATTCAACCAAATCAACTTCTACTTTATGGCTGTCTTGCCAAAAAAAGAATTGAGGGCGTTTGTCGGCATTGATACGATTTTTGAGTAATTCGGTAATGACCATATTTTCAAAGAGACTGCCACGCTGATGATATTGCGCAACCTGTTGTGCCGTTTCCAAACCCAACAAATGGCAGAGCAAGCCCGTGTCATAAAAATAGATTTTGGGTGATTTGATAAGTCGTTTGCTAAAATTTTCAAAAAATGGTGGCAATTGAAAAAGAATATAACTCGTCTCCAAAATGGACAGCCAATTTTTGGTCGTTGCGACTGAAATACCCACGTCACTTGCTAAGGATTGCAAATTTAATATCTGCCCTGCCCGACCCGCACACAGGCGAATGAACTGTTGGAAAGCACTTAAATCGCGGATATTGACGACATGACGGGCATCGCGCTCGACATAAGTTTCCAAATAATTTTGATAGTAACGACTAATAGGCAAGTTACGGGCAAAAATCGCAGGGTAGCCGCCCATTAAAATCATTTCGGCAGCGTCATTTTTGCGCAAATTGGGTTTGTTTGCCACCAATTCAGCGTGGCTCAACGGCAGCAAACGAAAAATAGCCACGCGCCCCGCCAAACTTTGGGAAATGCTTTCCAACAGCAAAAAATTTTGAGAACCCGACAAGATGTATTGACCCATGATTTTGTCTTCATCGGTCTTTGTTTGAAGGTAAGAGAACAAATCGGGAACGCGTTGGGCTTCGTCAAAAATGACATATTTATCGTAAGTTCTCAAAAAGCCCAAAGGGTCTTCTTGAAAAAAACGGCGGTTTGCAACGGTCTCAAAATTGACGTAACGATACTCGGGCAGTAGGTTTTGCAGCAAAGTCGTTTTACCGCTTTGGCGCGGCCCCGTGACCGAAATGACAGGATATTGTGAGCAAGTTGCTTGTATGGCTTCGGATAAGTGGCGTTGTATCATCATTTTTTTGTGCAAATCTATAAACTAATTTTATGATTTACACAGTTTTAGAAAATATTTTGGCTCTGTGACAATTTTAGCGGTAATTCACGTTCGGGGAACTTTTAAAGTTCCCCGAACGTTACTTACCATTAAAATTTTTAATCGAAAACGGTTTGCGAAAATTTTGAAAAATACGTTTTTAAATAAACTGTTGATTTTCAATATTTTATAAAAAAAACCTGAGTACAAAATGGGCGAAATCTTCGCAAACCTACCCAATTTTGAAAAACACAAATCGGTTTGCGAAAATCCTGTTTTTGTATTTTCATAACTCATTGATTGAGGGATGGGCATAACTTAAAAGCGTTTTTTGCATCTCGCGCTCGCTTCGCTCGCGCGAGGGAGGGAATGTGGTTCGTTTTTCGGCGAAGCCGAAAAACGAACCACGTCTCCTCCCTTTTTGCGCGAGCGAAGCGCGCACAAAACATCTGTTTTTAATCAAAAAACGATGTTTTTAGGTTATGCCCACTCCTCAACTAATTGATTATCAATGTTTTTTGTAGTTCGTAAATATCCTGTTCTTCGCAAACCTCTTTTTTCACCCTTTTTAAAAAACGATTTTCGAAAATATTTTTTACCTTAATTAGTTGATTATCAATTGTTTAATACTTATAAAAATCTCTAACAATGACCTTCGTTTTTTTAAAATTAGGTGGTTTGCGAAAAAAGGTTTTTCTCTACATCTGATAATAGCAATCCACTGATTATCAATGCTTTAAACAGTTCTTTGACACCCCCTCAGTATAAAGCACTTTTTATAATACTTTGATAATCAAGGACTTAAACCAGTCTCCGCCGAAAGGTGGATTGAAACAGTGAATTAGACATTTCATAGATACTGGTAACTTCGGAAATCTCTATTTTTCGGTAAATGTTTTGTTGATTTTTATTTAGGTTAAATAATCTTGTTCTCTAAATGTTTACTACTGACATTCTATGTTTGATTAAAGTCCTTCATTGCGTTTTCAATATCTTCTTTAGTGATAATATTATTGTCAATGAGTTGTTGTATTTGTTGAAAATGGGCAATTTTTTCTATGCCTTTTAGTAGGAAATTGACGGATATTGTGCCTTTTCCCCCGCCAATGTTGGCGATTAATGCGTAAAATTCGTGTTTTTGTATTTCCTCTTTTAGTTTTTTGAAATAGCCGACCAAAAAAAAGCCCAAGCGATGAGATTTTTAATGGTTTCAAAATCGCGTACTTGGAAGGTTTCCCAAACGCATCGAATGGGGCTATTTGCTTGAAGTAACCGATTTGAGACAGACAGATGCCGCGCTTACAGCAACAGCCTTCACCGATGAATCGATTTTCCACCGTTTAGTTGCAGATAATATTTGAGGAGTGGGCATAACCTAAAAACATCGTTTTTTGATTAAAAACAGATGTTTTGCGCTCGCTTCGCTCGTGCGAGGGAGGAGAGGTGGTTTGTTTTTCGGGCAAAGCCCGAAAAACAAACCACATTCCCCTTTTTTGCGAGCGAAACGAGCTATGGGCTAAGTAATTACCATAAAGAATAGCTAAATTTTATGTTGGGTTTCAAAAATTCCTTAATTATATTTGTGCCACATTGATATTAATTTAAAATAACAGATTAAATTGGCACTAACAACAATTTGGACAGGCGCGGCACAATACGTATGTGACCCCGAATTAGCTCAGGCTTTTCACATTGCGCGGGTTTTAGCAATGCCTTTATTGATAGAAGGCGAACCGGGAACAGGCAAAACAGAATTACCGATTCAGTTTGCACAAGATACAAATACACCCTTATTTGTGTATCCTGTTGGTTCAAAAAGCTCGGTTGAGCAATTTGTGGCAAAGTTTGACCACGTTAAATATCTCCGCGATTCGCAGATAGAAGTCCTCAATGCACAACGTACTGAGCGCGGTTTAGACCCCCTCAGTAGTGGCGGTCGGCAGACTGAAAATTTAGACGATTATGTGTTGATGGGCGCGGCGGCAAAGGCATTTAGTACGCCTCATTCGGTTTTGTTGATTGATGAAATTGACAAAGCACCACGCGAATTTCCCAACGATTTGCTTTTTGCCCTGAGTCACCGTCAATTTATTATGCCCGAATCGGGGAAAATTATTGAAGTAAGTGAAGAAAACATGCCCGTTATCGTCATCACAAGTAACCGCGAACAAGAACTCCCGACGGCATTTAAAGGGCGGTGTGTCTATCACTACATTAATTTTCCTGAGCCGCCGATGATGCAAACCATTTTGGAAAAGCATTTTCCTAAAATAGAAGGTCAATTATTGGAAAAAAGCATCAGTTTGTTTTATCAATTGCGTAAAATGGGCTTAGAACGCGCTCCTGCCACGCGTGAATTGTTGCACTGGTTGAAATATTTGCAACATTTTTCTTTGGAAGAAGCACTCCAAAAAATTGATAAAAAAGAAGGTATGGGCGTGTTGATTAAATCGCAAAATGATTTGAAAAAAATAAAACAAAAATTTAATGTTTAATAGTCTGCCACAATACCTAAAAGACAATAATTTACAAGGCGATGTCCGCACTTTACTTTTTTTGAAAAAGGGTATTGAACGCGGTCTTGTGCATACGCTGGGCGATTTGTACCTCTTGTTGAAAGGTTTGGTTACGAATTCACCCAAAGATTTTGGACTTTTTGCGACGGCTTTTTATCAGTATTTTTTGGACATTGACATTAAAAAAGGGGAGTCTTTGGACAATGCCGTTGCGCGAAGTGAAGCCTTTAAAAATTGGCGGAAAAACAATGAAACGCAAGAAGATTCAGAACGCCAACTGAAGCCTGATGAACTCAAAGAATTGGTCAATGACTTTATAAATGACGTACATTTCACGTCTTTTGATATTCAAAATGTGTTGAAAGGCGAAGATATTTTGAAAAATGACGACCCAAATCGCCCAGATAGGGGGGGGGGAGATGATGCGCCAAATGAGTCCATAAAACGCATGGCGGACTATCACAATATCTCCGTAGAAGAACTTTTGGAACGCATGAAACAAATCGCAGCTCAACAAAAACGGCGACATTCGGGCGGCAGTCATTGGATTGGAACGGGTGGTAATTCGCCTTACGGACACAATGGCGCGGGTGATGGTGGCGTTCGAGTAGGTGGAAGCGGCGGCGGTAAAATGGCGCGGGCAGTTCTTGAAGACCGCAACTATTTTCCCGTTGACACCAAAAAAATCTTGCAAGATGACACCGTAGATGTGGCTTTGGCATTTTTAAAAGGCATTGAAGAAGCCTCGGTTGAGCATATTTTGGATATACCGATGACGATTTCTGAGGGGGTCAAACAAGGCGGTGTTTTTCTGCCTTACGAGCGCGAAAAAATTGATGCCAAAGTACAAGTTTTGTTGCTCATTGACAATGGTGGTTGGTCAATGTCACCTTATGTTGATGCGGTAACAAAGCTGTTTTCTAAGATGAAACGCCGTTTTGCGCATGATTTGAAGACGTATTACTTTCACAATACGATTTATGGTGAAGTGTATAAAGATGAATTCCGTTCTTATACCCAACTCGAACGCATTGATGTTTTGTGCAGAATGGATAAAAATTACGCCGTTTTTATCATCGGTGATGCCGATATGGGTCCTTATGAACTCACGCCAAACAGTATGCAAGCGTGGCAAAAGCTGAAAGACCATTTTGAGCGCATTGTCTGGTTGAACCCAACCGAGCAAAAATATTGGAACAATTCGCACACAATTGTTACTCTGGGTCAGCAGTTTGATATGTTTCCGTTGTCTCCTTATGGCATTGAAAAAGGTGTGGAAGCGATGAATAAGAAGCGACGATTCAGCAAAGCAAGGTAGTACGGGCTTTAGCCCGTGCCAATCAAAAGGCGTGGAGAAACAAATCTATCGGAGCGAGCATGATTTTGAAGGAAAAATCTTCGATTTTTCTCCTTCAAAATCATGCTCGCTCCCAAGAAATTCTTTTAGAGCGATTTTTGAGCGAAGCGAAAAAGAGCCAGTAAATATGCAATAAAGCGCGTTTTTATACCATCAAACTTAGATTATCTACAAATTTACCGTATTTTCGCGCCCAAGTTTCGACAATTAAAAAAAATAACAATGTACGATAACAACCCAACACTCGAAGGCATCATAGGCGGTAGCAAAAAGATGCACGAAGAAGACCGTCAAGGCGAGGTATTGTTTGCTGAATTTGCTGATTTGAGCAAAAATACTGAGGGGGGTAAAAAATTTTATATCGAGAGTTATGGCTGCGCCATGAACTTCTCAGATTCTGAAATCGTTGCTTCGGTTCTCAGCGAAGTGGGCTATCGTCCGACGCGGATATTAGAAGCGGCTGATTTGGTCTTGATTAATACCTGTTCGATACGTGAAAAAGCGGAAGATACGGTTAGAAAACGCTTAAAAGTGTTTCAATCGGTCAAAAAGACCCGTCCCGCTATGTTGGTAGGGGTTTTGGGTTGCATGGCAGAAAGGCTGAAAGCAAAGTTTTTGGAGGAAGAAAAATTAGTAGATATGGTCGTCGGACCCGATGCCTATCGCTCTTTGCCCGATTTGATTTCTACCGCCGAAGGAGGCGAAAAAGGCATCAATGTCTTTTTATCGAGGGAAGAAACGTATGCCGGTATTGCGCCTGTACGCTTGGATTCCAATGGTATCACGGCGTTTATCAGCATTATGCGCGGGTGCGACAATATGTGTTCGTTTTGTGTTGTGCCTTACACACGCGGACGCGAACGTAGCCGCGAGCCGTTTAGCATCATCGCCGAAGCCCAAGATTTGTTTGAACGCGGGTATCGGGAAGTGACACTTTTGGGGCAGAATGTGGATAGTTTTAAGTGGAAACACCCCGAAACGGGCGTGGTGACAACTTTTGCTGAATTGCTGGAAAGTGTTGCCGAAGTGAGTCCCGAGTTGCGCATACGTTTCTCTACTTCTCACCCGAAAGACATTACAGACGAGGTATTGTTTGCGATAAATCGCCACGAAAATATTTGCAAATACATTCATTTACCCGTACAATCGGGCAATTCGCGGATTTTGAAATTGATGAATCGGACGTATAATCGGGAATGGTATATGGAAAAAGTACGCCGTATTTATGAAGTTATCCCAGAATGTTCGATTTCAAGCGATATGATTGCTGGTTTTTGCACCGAAACAGAAGAAGAACACCAAGATACTTTAAGCATCATGGAATATGCTAAATATGCGTATTCTTACATGTATTTCTATTCAGAGCGTCCCGGCACACCTGCGGCTAAAAAATTTGTAGATGACATTCCGCAAGAAGTCAAAAGCCGTCGTTTAGCTGAAATTGTCCGTTTGCAACACCATATTGCATTGGAAGGCAATAAATTAGACGTGGGCAAAACGTTCAAAGTATTGATTGAAGGCAATTCAAAAAAATCGGACGCGGAATTTAAAGGACGCAATTCGCAAAATAAAATGATTGTTTTCCCCAAAGTGGAAGGCTTCAAAGCAGGTCAATATTGTATGGTTCAAGTCAATGATGTAACAAGTGCAACTTTGAAAGGCGTGGTTGTTGGCTAATTAGGACAGTTTAGCCGCGCTCGCTTCGCTCGCACGAGAGAGGAGATGTGGTTCATTTTTCGGGCAAAGCCCGAAAAATGAACCACCTTTTCTGTTTTCTGCGAACGAAGCGAGCAATAGGCTAAGTAGTTATAATTTTTTAATCAAAAAACATATTCTATGGCAAAACTTAAAATTGACTTTGATGGCAATTGGAAAGAAATCATTATTGAATTTTTTGAAGAATTTGTGGATTTTTTTCTACCAGAACTATACCCTGATGTAGATTTCAGCCGCCCATTTGAAAGTTTGGATACGGAGTTAACTGAAATTTTGCAAGCCCTCGGTAGTACCGACAAACGCATCGCCGACAAACTTGTAAAAGTTTGGTTGAAAGACGGCAGGGAAAAGTGGATTTTGATACACATCGAAGTACAATCCTACTTTGAACAACTATTTGCCAAGCGGATGTTCGAGATGTTTGCATTCATTTTCAAGAAACACCAACACCCAATTGTGGCTATTGCGATTTATACGGGTATCAAGACACCGCGTTTTTTCAACCAATTTACTGAACAATATTATGGTACATCTATAACCTATCGGTTTAATGCGTATCGTATTATGAAACAGGACGAAATGGAATTATTGGCTTCGGACAATATTTTCTCATTATTTGTTTTAGCGAACATTTACGCCAATAATACACGAAAAAACCTGCGAAAACGTTTAGCGTACAAAGAACAAATGATGGAATTGGCGATTGAACACGGTATTTCACATGAAAAAATGCACCGATTTTTTCTTTTTATTGAAGGAATTATGAAAATTCCATTAGATTTGCAAGAAGAATTTCGTAATCATATCCGTACAACTTATAAAATTGAAAAAGACATGTCAAGTGTATTAAATCAATCAGCGAAACCATGGGCTGATATTTTTACCGAAATAATTTACGGTGATACAACCGAGAATATGCTCAAAAAAGAGCGTGAAGTGGCGCAAAAAGAGCGTGAAGTGGCGCAAAAAGAGCGTGAAGTGGCGCAAAAAGAGCGTGAAAAAGTCGTTGTAAAGATGTACACTGAAGTAGAATGGTCTGCAACTAAAATTGCGGATATTCTCGACATGCCTATCAAAGACGTTAAGAAAATAATCGCTAAATATAAAAAAGATTTACCCCCCTCAGTATAACGGTATTTTACTTTGAAAAAAATCCTACAACTCGCTACAATCTGCCTTGTTTTTGCGGCTTGTAGTCCTCTATTTCATGTAAAAAAACAACTTCTAACCTGTCCCAAAACAGTAATTCCTCTTGTATCTGCCGATTCTCTGGAACACGTTTTTAGTCGTAACAAACTGTTTCACCCCAAAATAAAAAATGCGGCTTTGGTGGCTTTGTCGCGCTATCCCGAATTGAAAAATACGCGGATTGAGTTTTTATTTAGGAATATTACGGCAACGATGGAAACGCGCCCGAAAATTAATCTGAAAGCCTTTTCAAAGAAACAACGCACCTATCAAGTTTTTATCAACTTCAATAAAGGCAAAAACCGTGCATTGGATATTGATAGCTTGACAGAAACGATGAAAATTGGGTGGATTGCACATGAATTGGGGCATGTGGTAGATTATGAAAGCCGCTCGGCTTTTTCATTGATGGTAATGGGGCTTTTTTACGTGTCTGTTCCTTCTTTTAAACGCAATATTGAACAAAGTGTGGATATTATTACGATAAGACATGGTTTGGGCTACGAAAATTGCGAAGGAGCAGAATACCTCTTGTATCAGTCAAATGCGGCGGAAAAATATAGAAAAAATAATTTATCTTATTATTTACCGATTGATACGATGAATGTTGAGATATGTAAATGTAGGTAAGGTTTGTAATTACTTAGCTACGCGCTCGCTTCGCGCGCGCGAGGGAGGGGTTATGGTTCATTTTCGGGCTTTGCCCGAAAATGAACCACCTTTTCTCTTTTTTGTGCGAGCGAAGCGAGCGCGTGACTAAGTAATTACGATTATTTATAAATTACTACGAAATCTAAAATTTACTTCAAACAGGCTTTAACAAAATCCACAAACAAAGGGTGTGGTGTTTCTACGGTACTTTTCAATTCTGGGTGAAATTGCACGCCTACGAACCACCGATGCGTTGGTAATTCCACAATTTCGACCAAACCAGATTCTGGGTTTATGCCCGTTGCTTTCAAACCTGCGGCTTCTATTTGTTCCAAATACGCATTGTTGAATTCCCAACGGTGGCGATGGCGTTCAGAAATATCGGTATTTTTGTAAGCCGCATACGCTTTTGACCCCTCAGTAATGCGGCATTTATACGCGCCCAAACGCATTGTTCCCCCTTTGGTTGTAATCGTTTTTTGAGCAGCCATTAAGTCAATGATTGGATTTTCGGTGGCTGGTGATACTTCAGTTGAAGCGGCGTCTGTAATGCCACACACATTGCGGGCAAACTCAACAACGGCACTTTGCATACCCAAACAGATGCCAAAAAAAGGTAGGTTTTGTTCACGACAATACCGAATTGCCGCGTATTTTCCTTCAATGCCGCGCTCCCCAAAGCCGGGTGCAACCAAAATGCCGTCTAAATGACCCAAATATTTTGCGAGACTACCTTTTAGATTTTCAAGCGTTTCGGCGTGAATCGGCTCTACGATTACGCGACACTCGTTCATCGCCCCTGCGTGAACAAAGGCTTCCCAGATAGATTTATAAGCGTCTTGCAATTCATTGTATTTGCCCACCAAACCAATCCGTACTTCTTGAAGTGGGTTTTTGAGTTTACCCAAAAATTCTTTCCATTTGCGCAAATCGGGTTCACGGCGGTCGGGCAAACGCAATTTTGAAATCACAACGGCATCTAAGCGTTCTTTGAGCATCAAAAGCGGCACATCATATATTGTTTCCGCGTCCATTGCTTCTATAACGGCTTGTATTTCCACATTGCAGAACAAAGCGAGCTTCCGACGGAGTTCCATACTGAGGGGGTGTTCTGTGCGGCAAACCAAAATATCGGGTTGAATACCTGTCTGTAAAAGTTCCTTTACGGAGTGCTGAGTCGGCTTGGTTTTGAGTTCTTTGGCGGCTCGGAGGTAGGGAATCAAAGTCAAATGTACGACCATGCAATTGTCTGCGCCCAGTTCCCAACGCATTTGGCGCAAGGCTTCCAAATAGGGGAGTGCCTCTATATCACCGACCGTGCCACCAAGTTCCGTAATAATGACATCATACTGAGGGGTCTGCCCCAAGAGTTGCGCCCGCCGTTTTATCTCGTCGGTGATGTGTGGCACAACTTGGACGGTTTTGCCCAAATACGCACCTTCTCGTTCTTGATTGATAACCGTTTGGTATATTCTACCCGTTGTCACACTATTGGCAACTGAGGACGCGACGCCCAAAAAGCGTTCATAATGTCCCAAATCAAGGTCAGTTTCTGCGCCGTCATCGGTGACAAAACACTCACCATGTTCATACGGATTGAGTGTGCCTGGGTCAACATTGAGATAAGGGTCGAATTTTTGGATAGTCACGGAAAAGCCCCGCGCTTGTAGAAGTTTAGCAAGGCTTGCGGCAATAATGCCTTTGCCCAATGAAGAAGTAACGCCGCCCGTAACGAAGATGTATTTAGCCATAAAATAAAGTTAGTAAGATTTCAAGTTTCAAATTTCAGATTTAAAAATGCAATAAATTGATTGTCAATATTTTGCAAATTGAATTATCTGCTTTGTTTATTTTCAATTACGGGACACAAAGGTAGTATAAGGTTTGACGTTTGTGGTTTGGAGCGCGTAAATTTTTTTTAAAAGGCAACTATTCATCTGCTGTGGCGCGACCTTAACGTTACGGACAAAACGAAAAAAGGCTATTCGACTTATGCCGAACAGCCTCAACCCAAATATGCAAATTTAACCTAAACCCAATGTCGTTTGTCCGTCTGTCGCCTTATCAAATATTAATCCTTCACTTCTTTTCTTTAGCCGACTAACTGAACGTTTGAATATTTACTCAATGAGGAGTGGGCATAACCTAAAAACATCGTTTTTTGATTAAAAACAGATGTTTTGCGCTTGCTTCGCTCGCGCAAAAGGGAGGAGACGTGGTTCGTTTTTCGGCTTCGCCGAAAAACGAACCACATTCCCCTCCCTCGCTCGAGCGAAGCGAGCGCGAGATGCAAAAAACGCTTTTAGGTTATGCCCATTCCTCATTTACTCAATTTGGTGAAAATATTAGCCTCGATACTGAGGGGTACTTTTTATTCAGTAAATTGAGAAAAAAGCAATGGTGAACTGTCCCAAAGTTTGAGGTTTTATGTCATTGACCCATTTTAATCCACCTAAAGTTTGAACCCGACTATTTAAGACCCGTATGCTCGGTGCATGTAAATATGAGTCGAACCTAAGCCTTTTACTGAAAAAGTACGTACTTTTTCAGCGGATTGAAATCCGCCGCTATGAAATTGGTCGAGTCTAATGCTTTGTATAAAATTAAATATTTCAAAACAAAGGTAGTACAAAATTTTTAAATTGTCTTTTTTTGATAAAATTTCTGAAAAATTTTTGAAACCATTCATAAAATTTAAACTGCTGGTTCTCGCGCTCGCTTAGCTCGCGCGAGGGGGAATGTGGTTCATTTTTCGGCTTTGCCGAAAAATGAACCACATTCCCCTTCCTCGTGCGAGCGAAGCGAGCGCGAAAATCTTGTTATTTGAATAAATGTCTCTTTTAATAAATGTTGTGGGAAATGTCAGTGATAAAATGCTTGAATATCAAATAAAGTGTTAAAGGTTGCGTTTCTATGTAGAAAAAAACGTGAATGATTCACGCATTGGCAAACAAAGTTTATTTTTGTGTTGTTGTTCAAACAGCAGAAATTTGATATATTGGTTTTTTGCGTCGTATGTTTCGACTTTATTTAACACATAATATTTTTATTCCCTCAAACCGTCGTCATTTTTACTAAAACTATTAAATAAGCAATGCAGAGATACTTAACATCTTTATTTGTCATCGTTCCTTTCTTTCTATTCTCCCAACAGAACACCGTTTTTAATGCTTCCGCAATTGACCCCCGATTGTATGCCGTTTTTGGTAGCGGCTACATAGAGGAATCATTGAAGAATGACCTATTTTCCCTCGAAAGGTGGACTTTTTACTTGGATAATGCCTACATTATTGTCAACGAACCACCTACCAAAGATGGTTCAGAAGGGGATTTTCCGACCGTTCGTATTCCCGATTTGGCACGTGTGAATATTTTGCAACTTGAAAAAGAGCAAGAACTCAAACGGAATTATTACGAAGAGTCCATCTATCGCATTGAAGGCACAACCAAGTATTTGGTGTATCATTCGGGGCGGAATTTCATCGAAGCATTTAACGCTTTTCGACGTCAACTAACTGTTAAAAACTAAAAAAAAGAATTTTAAAGAATTGCAGATTTCAAGAATTTGAAATCTCTAAAATTTTGAAACCATACATAAATTCAAAATGCGCATTAAAAGGCACTTTTGCGCTCGCTTCGCTCGCGCAAAAGGAGGAGAGGTGGTTCATTTTTCGGGCAAAGCCCGAAAAATGAACCACATTCTCCCCTCTCGCGAGCGAAGCGAGCGCGAGAACTCAGCAGTTTAGATTTTATGTATGGTTTCAAATCTAAAATAAATATTATGACACTCCGTGTCACAAGGAAATCCTTTAAATTCATGTTATTATAAACATTTTGACTCTATGAGTCAAAGAAACTATACGGATATTAATGGCTCGTAGAGTCAAAATGTTTATAATAACCCACAATCTCGAACTTATACGCGTTGGCACGTAGTGTCAACATGTTTATTTTAGAGATTATAGAACCATCAACCTTTGAAATTCTTGGAATTTGACATCTATTTTTCCCAATATCCGACTTCAACATGAAAAAAATACTTTTTTCTCTCTTGGCGTTCAGCCTTGTCGTGAGCCTTCAAACTATCCAAGGGCAAGCCACTATTTTGATGAAAAACGGTAAGGATTCTCTCCTAACCTGCGGCGGTTTATTTCTTGACGCAGGTAATAATGGAGCTTATGCCAATAACCAAACATTGACGCTGACCTTATCTTCCAGCGACCCCGAGAGTAGCCACATAGCACTTGGGTTTGACCTTTTGGATTTAGCTCCCGGCGATGAACTGTGTTTTTTTGATGGACCAACTGTCAATGATTCACTCATAGGTTGTGCGTCTGATTTGGTAGCTGCTCAAAACACGATTGTGGAGACAACAGCCCGTAGTAATGGCAAGATGACGATTCGTTTTCGGTCTAACAATGACAATATTCAGCGACAGGGTTGGGTGGCGCGGATTCTTTGCATTCCTTCTTGCCAAACTTTAAGGGCAAAGGTTACGGCAATACCATTTATCACGCCGCAAGATACGGGGTGGATTGATGGCTGCCCCAACACAACCCGCGTCTCTTTCAAAGCCACTGGTATTTATCCTTTCAATGATATTAAGTACCACCAGTCGGATACATTGTCTAAATTTGAATGGAATTTTGGTGACGGGTCGCCCATCGTGACCGGTCCAGAAGTTGACCATGTATTTACAGAATCGGGTGGTTTCAACGTGAAGGTGATTGTAACGGATACAATGGGCTGTCAAAACGTCAATTTTATAAAACAACGTGTCCGCATATCGCCTCGCCCAACGTTCAATACGGGTATGCTTGTTACTGAAGTTTGTACGGGAACGGAGATAAAACTACGTGGGCAAAGCCAGTTAATTGACCCCAATTTTCAAGTATCCACTCAACCCAATTCAGGCAGTTTTCCTATTGGTCAGGTGCGTTCGGAAACCTTATTTATTCCCGATAATCCAGCCAAAGAGTACCGAACAAGTGTCTATTTTACTGATTTTGGACCGGGGCAGACTTTGACAAATATCGCTGATTTGACCCGTATTTTTGTCAATATGGAACACTCTTATGCCCGTGACCTTGAAATCAAAATATTGTGTCCGAGCCGCCGTTCGGTAACATTGCACCAGTACGATTTTCCAACGCGCGATAGAAACCGTATTCTGATAGGCCAACCCTTGTACAGTGAAAATGACTGCAGAGTAACAACTTCTTGTGTTGACGATGGCACACGGAATCCGCCTGGAAAGGGTTTGGAATACGCTTGGGTCAATACGGGTGCAGCGGGTACTTGGCGTGGTAGATTTACGGCTTCGGGAACGCATAGCCTGCCAGCAGGGAAGTACAGAAGTGACCAAGCCCTTAGTGGGTTGGTTGGTTGTCCTTTGAACGGGGAATGGACAATTGTGGTAAAAGACCAATTTGGTGGTGACAATGGTTGGATTTTTCAATGGGGTATTGAGTTCAAGAAAGATTTGTACCCTTCAATCGAGACATTCCAACGCCGCATTGTTGACCATTATTGGAAACCCAGCACGAATATTACAAGTTATATGCGCGATTCAATTGTGAGTAAGCCTAAAAATGCGGGTATTGCGAGTTTTGCGTATGAGGTTGTGGACGATGCGGGTTGCAAGTTTGATACCATCGTGAATGTTAGTGTTTTACCACCTACGCACCCAACTTGCCGTACTTGTACACCCGATTTTCTGAAACTTCGAGATACATCTATTTGCACAACAGATGCGGGAATTCTGATGAATAAAACACCGCGCACCGCCCCCAATAATTCAATTGTATTTGAAACATTTCCTTATAAGCAGATTGACGCGATAAGTGCGCCTATCACTAAGCCAGATACGTGTGCTATTCTCGTTAGAAATTTGTTCCAAAATACGATGACAAGTCCACTGACACAGATAGATTCGGTATGTTTTGACATTGGTTCGCGGGCTTCTGACGATATTTTTGTGCAATTACTCGCACCTAACAATGCCAAAATACCTTTGATGAACACGCAACGCGGCGGATTTGCTTTCCCGTTGCGCACGGTCTGTTTTTCTCCCACTGCAACGCGCTCAATTGCGACGGCAACTGCGCCAATCTCGGGTTTGTATCAACCAGAAAATGGCTTGGCATCGTGGAATGTCTTTAATGGTTCGCCCATTAATGGTACTTGGAAATTGCTTGTTGCCGATGCACGCGGTGCAGAAAAAGATACCATCAATCAATGGTCAATTACCTTCAAAACGGGCAATGCCAATACCTATAATTGGTCCCCTGCAATGGGCTTGTCGTCGGTAAATGCCGCTACAACCATTGCTAAACCGACAACAACAACACGATATATTGTGAATATTGTGGACAGTATAAACTGCGTGCATCGGGATACAGTGAACCTCACAGTATTGGATAGTTTCGTTAGACCCGCCATAAGAACAGGTACTGTGCGCTTCAATTCAATTCAAGTAGTCTGGCCCGCCATTACGGGCGCGACAGGTTATGAAATCAGCATTGATAACGGTTTGTTTATAACGCCAAACGGCAATTTGAGCCATACAGTAACGGGTTTGAGACCCGAGCAAACGGTAGATTTCCGTATTCGGGCAGTTGGTGGACGGTGTGGTGCGCGGCTTGCGAACTTTTCTGCTACATCTCTGGCGTGTGTTGCTACAATTGGTAAGGGCGTTAATCGGCGGATTGAAGTGGATTCTGTTTTGTGTAATGGTTCAGCCAGTCCACTTATCAATTTTAGGTATGCAACGGGTGAAGCACCTTTTACTTACTTTATAGATACATTTAGACAAACTAATAGTGGTGTTTTTCTTGATAAAATCAAGGCAGGTGCGCACCGCGCTATTTTTATTGATGGAACAGGCTGCTCGGATACGCTTGATTTTAATTTTGGTCAACCTGATAGCATTAATATACGTGTTCTCGTAGATTCTGTAAAATGCAACGGCGACCGAACGGGTAAACTCACAGCAATAGCAAGCGGTGGCACGGGTGAGTTGACGTATGCGCTTAATTTGAGTCCAATAAGACGAAATATAGGTATTTTCGATTCTCTGCCCGTTGGACGTTATTCAGTGGAAGTAGAAGACGCGAATCGTTGCCGAAAATCCATTAGTACAGATATTTTCCAGCCAACACCTTTAACACTCAATCTGGCTAAAATAGATGTCACTTGTTTTGGTAAAACGACGGGTACGGTGCGGGCGAATGTGGCAGGCGGTATTTTCTCTTATACCTACAATTGGCGTAGTGGAGAAACAACGGATAGGCTCAGTAATTTAGGGATTGGCAGTTATTTTGTGACCATTACGGACAGAAATGGCTGTACACGCCTTGATTCTACAACGCTCACATCGAATACGAAAATACAGATTACAACCTTGCAAGATTCTGTAAAATGTTACGGTGAAGCCTCTGGACAAGCACGCGGACGGACAACAGGGGGACGCGCACCTTATGTTTATAATTGGAACAATACACAGTTTGACAGTATTGCCATTCGGCTTAGAGCTGGTTTGCACCGCCTTACGGTGTCTGATGCTTTGGGCTGTTCAGATACGGCAAGTGTGGTGGTTTTACAACCCGATTCTTTGCGTTTTGACAGTTTAGTTGCCGTGCCTTCAGCTTGTAGCAACACCGCTTCGGGGGCGGCAAGGGTGACAATAAGTGGTGGAACTCAATCTTATCGTTACGCATGGTCATCAAGTGTTGCCGCAACGACCCCCTCAGTATCTAACCTTGCAATTGGCAATTACAGCGTAACTGTACGTGATTTTAACAATTGTTCTAAAACCGAAAACTTTACAATTGGTTCGCCAACGGCAGTTGTGCTTGACCGATTCAATGAAATAAAAGTAAAATGTAATGGTGATGCCTCTGGTGGGCTATCTGCAAATGCAAGTGGTGGCGTAGGTGGTTACACATTCCGTTGGGGTACAACGCCTGTGCAGACATCAGATACAGCGAAAAATATTCGTGCTGGTATGTATCAGGTCACGATTTCCGACCGCAATAATTGTCAAATAATCAAAGACACAACCATTGGTGAGCCAACAAAATTGGTTGCCAATATCACGCAAGTCCAAAATGTTAAGTGTCGTGGTGAAGCCAATGGTATAGCGACTCCCTCAGTATTTGGCGGTACAGGTTTCGCGGGCAACAACCGTTATTTGTTTCAATGGAATGACCCACTCAATCAGAATACCTTGATTGCGGATAGTTTGGCGGCGGGTGCTTATATTGTTACGGTTACAGATGCCAACGGTTGTACCGATACCGCTAACGTAACGGTCGCACAACCCGCTTTAATCGTGACTTCTACCACAACTCAAACCCGCTTGGCGTGTTTTGGGCAGAATACGGGCGAAGGAAAGGTTATTCCCTCGGGTGGTTCGGGAAGTTATACCTACCGTTGGAGCAATTTGCAATCATCGGCAACGGTGACAAACTTGGCAAAAGGAAAATATTTTGTTACGGTTACAGACATCAATGGCTGTACAGCTAAGGATTCTTTAGATGCTTTTACAAGGGATTCGATAGCGGCAACAATAACCTTGACACAACCTACTTGCTTCAATTCTTCCACGGGGTCAGCAGCTATTACGAGTGTTTCGGGTGGTGCGGGCAATAATAATTTGACCAATTATTTTTATCGTTGGTCAACAAGTCCTGTTCAAAGCACGCCACAGGCAACAAATATTCCTGGCAATCGTCAATATTCTGTAACGATTACGGACAGTGAGAACTGTTCAAATATTGCTTATATGTTTTTAACGCAGCCCGGTCCTATCAATTTGTCATCAGTCATTCGTCCTGTTAGTTGTTATGGGGGAGGTGACGGCGAAGCCCAAATTAATGCTTTTGGCTCAATCAATGTCTTTACCTACGTCTGGAACGATGCCAACGGGCAAACAACCCAACGGGCAACGCAATTGACAGCAGGACTTTATTCGGTGATCGTGAGAGATTCGGCGGGTTGCTCAAAAGATACAACCGTCAATATCACACAACCGTCACGTTTGAAAATGGATATTAGAAATATTGTGGACAATAAGTGCGTAGGCGATTCAACTGGCAGCGTCGAAATTAGTTTTTCGGGAGGTGTACCCAATTACAATTATTTATGGTCGAATGGTGTGAGTACTCAAAGTCAATCAAAATTGCGTTCGGGTACGTATATTTTGACTGTTTCAGATGCCAATGGCTGTAAATTCAATGACACGATTATCATAAAATCGCCAAATCCTGTTGATGCCGATGTAACAACAATGCCTGTACAATGTTTTGGCGACCGCAACGGCGTTATTACGGTCAATGCTTTTGGTGGAACGACCCCGTACTTATATAGTTTAGATGGCAAAAATTTTAATGGCATCAGCCAAATTGTTGGCTTAAAATCGAATAATTACGATGTGTATGTAAAAGATGCCAATGGTTGTATTTGGTTTACAAAAGAAGAAGTAAAAACGCCGCCTAAATTTATGGTAGAAGCAACGGCAGATGTAAGTATTAATTTGGGGGACAAACTTCAATTATTTGCCAATCCGCAAAATGCACGGGGCAGAGTTAACTTGACGTGGAAACAGCCCTATGACTCGACTTTGACTTGCTTAAAATGCGCCAATCCGACAGCTTTTCCAAAATCTACCATTACATACAGCGTTATTGGTATTGATTCGGTGGGTTGTCGAGCAACCGATTCGGTAAAAATTACGGTCGAAAAACCACGTAATATCTATGTACCGACGGGTTTTACACCCAATAGTGACAATATCAACGACAAACTCATTGTTCATGGGCGCAAAGGCACAAAGATTAATTTGTTCCGCATTTATGACCGTTGGGGAGAATTGGTGTATGAAGCCCGTGGTTTTGACATTAATGATGAAAATGCGGGTTGGAATGGCACATTCAGAGGAGAAGAAATGATGTCTGGGCAATTTGTTTGGTACATTGAAGCCACTTATTTTGACGGGGCAGAAGAGAGGCTGAAAGGGCATACTACACTTATTCGGTAAAGAGTATTTCTCCTTTTTGCTCGCTTCGCTCGCAAAAAAGGGAAATGTGGTTCGTTTTTCGGACTTTGCCCGAAAAACGAACCACCTCTCCTCCCTTTTTGCGAGCGAAGCGAGCAAAAAGAGTTTGACTCAAATTCATAATGCTGGACATGGCGTGAAATCTATCAGACCGACGTTGTTTTTTGAGTGAAAAATTGAAAATTTTTCACTCAAAAAACAACGTCGGTCTAAAAAATCTCTTTGGGCGATTTTTGAGCGAAGCGAAAAAGAGCCAGTAAATATCTCATGTTCAGTAGTTTGACCTAAATAGTTATAATTATCTAAAATTCTGAAAATCAATAATTCATGAAAAAATATTCATACACTTTATCTATTTTTTTACTTGTTTTTCTATTTTTTAATACGCACAAAACACAGGCACAAGACGGTGTTTTTTCACAATATTACGCCTCTCCTCTGCACGTCAATCCTGCATTGATGGGTGTCTATAATGGGCAAATGCGGTTCAATGCCAACTATCGGCAGCAATGGGGGAGTGGACTTTTCTCAGATGTGCCAATTCGCCAAATTCACGCGAGTTTCGATTACCGTTTTCGCATTGCCGATGGTGATTATTTGGCTTTTGGCATCAATGCGCTTGAAGATGAAACGGGGGCTTTTTCACGGCTCAAAACCACACGCGGTAATTTTGGCGTGTCTTACATGAAACAATTAGGGGGTGGTCGTAACAGTTCGTCTGACCAATATTTAGTGGCTGGTGTGCAAGTAGGCGCGGGACAAAACCGCTTAACAACGGGTGGCTTGTGGTTTGACCGCCAATATGACAGTTCCAATATTCGGATTGACTATACAGCATCATCGGGCGAATTAGAGCCTAATTCTAATGTGTATATGGACATCAATGCGGGTTTGTTGTGGTACGCCGTTTTAGATGACAACAAAAGTTTGTATGTGGGCGGGAGTATGCACCATGTTACAAGACCCAATATTTCTTATTTTGGCAACAAAGCAGAAAATTTAAAACGCCGTTTTACTGTTCACGCAGGCGGCGAGTTGCCACTAAATGACCAGTTAAGCATTATGCCCGCAGTGATGGCAACCCTGCAAAGCCCTTCTCTAAATGTGCAAACAGGAGCTAATTTTCGATATTCTAACCACGATTGGGACGAAATAGCTATTCGTATCGGTGGTTGGTACCGCATTGTGAACAAATACCTATGGCAGGTGGGCGATGTAAGCAATCAAAATTTTATTCAAGAATCAACCAAAACAAGTATTCTTGGTGATGCACTGACTTTGACTGCCATGTTGGAAATCAATCATTGGCTCTTGGGCGTGAGTTATGACCTTCATACGTCATCTATTATTAGAGCGACAAACGGACGCAATGCCTTTGAATTGTCACTTATTTACATCGCACCCGAAAGAATCCCTTATCGGACGCTTTGCCCTAAGTTTTAATTTTTGGTAATTACTTAGTCACGCGCTCGCTTCGCTCGCGCGAGGGAAAAGAGGTGGTTCGTTTTTCGGGCTTTGCCCGAAAAACGAACCACATTCCCCTTTTTTGCGAGCGAAGCGAGCAGTAGGTTACATCAAAAAAAAGGGTAAAACCTTACGCAATAATGTATAGCTTCATTTTTGAAATTTGAAATTCTTTAAATTTATCTCACGACCACAAACTTCTTTGTCGCTTCAAAACTGTTCGTCCGAACCGATAAAAAATACAACCCCGCATTAAAATTCCGCACATCTACTGTAACTAAAGGTGTTGCAAGTTCGTTAGTAGTCATCTTTTTTTCATACACAATCTGACCTAATCTATTGGTAATCACTACATCGGGTGTTGCATTTTCGGGCAATTGCCATTGAATCTGCAATTTGGTAGTGACTGGATTGGGATACATTTTTAAGAGGGCAAAATCTCCAATAGGCTGACCAAACAACCGATTCAAGATATTAAAACTTTGCTTCACATTCAAACGCCCGCCCGTAGTGGTTTTGGTAATCAGATTGGTTATTTTATCAGTCCCATTCAATAGCGCATTTCTGACAAGAGTGCTGGCTTCAACGGATTTTGTTTTGGCGAGTTGGCACAAACCTAATTCTGGCATACTCCAAAGTAAAGCGGCAGCACCTGCCACAAGTGGGGCAGCGAAAGAATTACCGTCGTTCGTGTCCGTTTGTTCGTTGGGCGTGAGCAGTAAAATATTTTTGCCAGGGGCTGCAAGATGCACGTATTTGGGGCTAAAACCGTACAACTGCGCATCACTATTGTCGGTAGAAGTGACGATGACCATACCTTCTTTGTTGCACAAAGTGGGTATGTCACCTGCGGTTTCTACATTTTCAAACTTATCGGTTGCCGCCACAACATTCATAATGCCTTGTTTATGTAAGATTTCATAAATGCCACACAAAAGCGGAAATTCACTTGCTTTTCGATTGTCAAAACCCGCCGACATACTGGTAACGGGTATAAATGCGCCTTTTTTACCACCTGTCGAATCATACAAACGGCGTTGTTTGAGAACGTAATCGTAGGCTTTGATAATGCCTAATTCGCCCGATTGCAAAATCCCACTAAACAGCATCAATTTAATTTTCCAATTCACACCCGCCACAAGTTTAGCATTGTTGCCCGAAGCTCCGATGATGCCGGCACACGCTGTCCCGTGGTTTATGTCGCCATTCGCGCTATGATTATCTTTGTTAGTAGCAGTATTCAAGCCTTTTACATCGTCAACATAACCGTTGCCGTCGTCGTCAATGCCATTATTGGCTATTTCGCTCTTGTTTATCCAAATATTATCCCTCAATTCTGATACGTCGTTTTGAAAACCTGCGTCAATGACGGCAACTACAATTGTATCACCACAGGCTGTTTTGCCGCCCGTTGTCACGTCCCAAACGGCTGGAAGGTTTACTTTTGTTAGATTCCATTGCTCTTTAAAAAGTGGGTCATTCGGTGTGCCACGTAATTTGATTATATGGTTGAATTGAACGTCATATACTGAGGGGGTCGTTTTGAGCTTCTTTAGTAGGTGGTTTTCGTCTGTTTGGTTTGGGTCGAACGTTAGGCTAAATATGTGTAGGGTAGGGGCGATATTGTCAATGCTAAAAATTGTTTGTTCAGAACTATTGAGTGTGTTTTTCAGTTGCTTAATAGCCTGATTATCAGAGCTTTTAAATAAAATTTGTCCTTTTATGTGGTCGCTCACTTGTCCATTTTGAAGGGATTGAGCAAATGATTGACAGGCAATTAAAAAAGACAGACATAGAATAATAAGGAGATATTTTTTCATGATGAATGAGTTTTTGTCATTGAAAAAGGTTTAATTGGTCAAAGCCCACGTTAAAAAATCGGGCATCGCTTTTCCCCACGTTGTCGGACTATGTTCGCCGCCTTGAATTTCAAGATACTTAATGTCTTCGTGCGGACGGTAGCCGAGTTTGCAAAGTTCTTCAATCAAATCAACGGTATCATCTATGGCGTCAATAATACCATTGTTATTGCGGTCGCCTTCTTCATCTTTTGTACCCACTTCAAACCAAAATTTCATATTATCACGACGTTCGCTTTGGGCGATAATGTCGTGCATGATGCGTCCACCGTCGGGGTCGGTGGGTGTCCAAGGTTGAGAACGCCACCAAAGAGAGCCTGAGAAGACACCGACTTTGCCAAATACTGAGGGGGTCGCCCAAGCAATATCAATAGCCGATAATGCGCTCAGAGAGAAACCTGCAATGATATTTTGGGCAGGAATAGTCGAACATTTGTAATGTGAACGCACGTAAGGGACAAGTTCATCAACTACAAAACGGGTATATTGAGGTGCTTTATTCCCCCTGTTTTTGTAATCAGCCTGTCTTGCTGTGCCGTATTCGTTGATGCGGTTTTCATTGCAGTGTGCCGCTACGACTATACAGGGTTGTAATTTTTTAGTCTCAAAAAGTTGTGTCAAGGTGTCAAACATAGCCAAACGAGGCATATCTTGCCCGTCATTGAAGTAAAAAATCGGATAAGTTTCTTTTTTTTTCACGTCATACTGAGGGGGTAAAAAAACGTCCACGACCACATTGCGCTCCAAGTGTTTTGAGGGTAAAATAAGATTGTTCATAGTAATAGTGTAAGTTTTAGGTGTTCTTTTTAAAGATTGAAAGACTCGTTTAATAAGATTCATATTGCTATATTTTTTATTTTGGGCAAAGGTACAATTAATTTTTTGTAATACTTAGCCTTAGCGCGACCTTAAAGCCGCAAAAAATGAACCTCATAAGTAGGGGCAAAAAAAAACGAGCCGCATATCTGCAACTCGTCACAACAAATTATAATCCCATGAACATATATCTTACTTCGCTAATTAATCGAAGAATGTGTAAAAATTGTTTTGAAACCATACACAAATCCAAAATACGCATTAAAAGGCACTTTTGCGCTCGCTTCCCTCGCGAAAAATGAACCACATTTTCCCCCTCGCGCGAGCGAAGCGAGCGCGAAAACCAGCAGTTTAGTTTTTATGTATGGTTTCAAAAAAATTGTTTCATTGTTCTTAAAAAATAAGAATAATTTATATTTTTTTTGAAAAAATCGCCAACAGCAAGCCGTAGTTTTTATGCGTTTGATTAATTAAATTGCGGTATTCAAACTAAATAGTGTCTGTAATGTTCTCTTATTAAAAATTAAGAAAATGTTGTTTGTTTTGTTTCATCACTACTAACTAAAAAAAAATTAACCACGACTTGCTGGCGACAGCAATAAGAATAATCCCATGAACATATTCTTGAATATGGTACAAAGATGAGATATTGTTTTACACTGTGCAAGAACAAAAAAAAGTCATTGTGAAATTTATTTTTGTTTATTTTTAAATTAAATAATTGATTATCAATTATTTAAAAATATTTTTAATTTTATTTGTGAAAAATGATTAAAAAAATATTTTTTTTAATCAGAAAAAAATATCAAAAAAAGATTTGAAACCATACATAAAATCTAAATTGCTGGTTATCGCGCTCGCTTCGCTCGCGCGAGAGGGGGAATGTGGTTCATTTTTCGGGCTTTGCCCGAAAAATGAACCACCTATCTTCCTTTTGCGCGAGCGAAGCGAGCGCAAAAGTGCCTTTTAATGCGTATTTTGAATTTATTTATGGTTTCAAAAAAAAAGATAGTCTTTTGTGGATAGTGCGAAATGTGTGTCATTTTTGCGAGTAAAGCCCGAAAAATGCCCCCCCTTTTACGTGAACGCAACTAATTGATGACGTCTATTCAATAGGTAACTATTTTTCCTTAGTACATGACAAAAAAGGCAAACGACTTTCCGCGCTCGCTTCGCTCGCACGGAAAGAGGGAAAAGTGGTTCAAATTTTGGGCAAAGCCCAAAATTTGAACCACTCTTTCTCCTTTTTTTGCGAGCGAAGCGAGCAAAAAAAGTTTTGTGCCTTTTTTGTCATGTACTAAGCTATTTTTCATTGGTTTTAGGTTTAGATTTATAATTTCTAACTACATTTGCCGATATTACGTTTCAAATTAATAATTAAACAGTATGATAAATTCCTTAGAATTCACAGATTTTACTTGTTTCGATGATAATAAGTTTGAATTTTCATCGGGCATAAATGTTTTTATTGGAAAAAATGGTACAGGTAAAACACATATCTTAAAACCATTGCGGCAATAATTGCTGCTAAGGAAGAATTTACTCATACGACCTCGCAGTCCAAGGAACGATTTGAGTCCATTATTGCTGAAAAATTAATCGGTTATTTTAAACCAGAACAATTGGGTCGGCTTGCACGTCGGAAAGTTGGGCGTTCAAACTCTAAAATTGCATTAGATATTGATGGTGAGTTGATGTCTTTATCTTTTTCAGAAATTCTAAAACAAGTGTAAAATTAGAACAATCACCTAACATCGCACAAATAAGTTCTTTATCGAACTACTTATTTCATGGGTTGAAGAGGACGCAGTTAAGGGACATTATAAATTTAAAAAAAACCAGACAAAGAATAACACATTCCTTGATAAATTGAAAAATAAACTCAAATGGCTCAATGCCAAAGTCTCAATCAGACATGTAAAAGACTTACCAAACTTTGATGGTTTTAAAGCAGAAAGACTTTCTGAACACGTTGAAATTTGAAGTCTTAAATTTCAAATCACTCTTATGATAACAATAATTTCGGGTACGAATAGAAAAGACGGCTTGACCCACGTTTTAGCGCAGCATTACGCGACTATAATGCAATCAAAAACCAAAGAGTCAATCAAATTGCTCTCGTTGGAGGACATTCCGATTGCTTATTTTGGGTCGGAGATGTACAAAAAAGACACTTTAACTGAGGCGTTTATTAGCATTGAAGAAACGTACATGATTCCTGCGGACAAATTATTTTTTGTTATTCCTGAATATAATGGGTCATTTCCGGGTATTTTGAAACTCTTTATTGACGCTTGTTCAATTCGGTCGAAAATGGCGATTTTTAAAGGCAAAAAAGCGGGTTTGGTCGGTCTTGCTACGGGTCGAGCGGGTAATATTCGCGGCTTGGAACATTTTTCAAGCATAATGATGTTTATGGGCGTAACTGTTCTACCTAATTTATTACCTATATCTGGTTTCAATAAAGTCATGGACACAGACAAAAATATAGTAGATGTGGGGACACTATCCGCAATTGATAAGCAAATTGATGAATTTTTGCGCTTCTAAACCGACGTTCGGGGAGCTTTTAAAGCTCCCCGAACGTGATGTACCGCTAAAATTGTCAAAGAGCCAAATTTGGAATTCTTGAAGTTAATTCGCAGCATTTTCTTTTTTCTCTTTCAGATTGACGAGAAATACCCGTCGAATCCAATTAGGAACGATAACTGCCCCGATAGCCAACATCGCATAGTAGGACATCAAGCGCCAAATCAAAGCAATAACAGTTGCGACTTCAAAATTGGAAATAAAATCGGATAAAAAAGGATAAAACAGACCTTCGGCAAAGCCAGCACCGCCCGGTGTTGGTGAAAATGCCATGATGATAAACATAGATTGAAGGCGTGAATAGAGCAAAATTTCGCGTGTAAAATCAATATTGGGACGGTCTATGCCGTAAATAAGTGCTGAAATAAGCAAAAATTTGCACGTCCAAGCTACCCAAGTAGCTAAAAAAGCGGCGGCGTGTTGTCGTTTACCAATGTGCCGCATTTCTTCTGAGGCTAAGATGATTTCGTCACCAAGTTTGGTCGTTGCTGCTTTGAAACGGTTTAAAAGAGGCAATTTTGTAGCACCCACCAAGACACTTTTGATGACTTTCGGATTGATAAACAAACCATAAAAAATAAATAAACCGTAGCAAATCATACCTGCGTAGGAAATAAAAAATATCCGTGATTCCCAATTCCAATCAAATAAACTTTCCATGTGTGGGCGGATAATCGGTGCGCCATTGATGGCAAAGAGTATCGGAAAAGTGCCGACAAAAAATAGAGTATCCAACACCACTTTGTACAAAACAATGGTCGTAGTACGCGCTGCGGACATTTTTTCTTGCGTCAAGACAAACAAAGATACCGCCGAGCCGCCAAGCGTGGTTGGGGTGATACACAAGCTGAACTCAAAAATCATAATCAGTTCAACGCATTTTCTAAAACTAAAATGTCCTTGTGCGAGAATCCACATGCGCCAAGAAAAAGCCATATACCGCAATATTAATAGGGCAATAGACAGCAAAATCCATAAGAATGTTGTCCCCGACCAGTTAATATCACGCAGTTTGGAGGCATCAAAATTGCGCAAAACAATCCATGCGACAACGCCCAGACCGAGTAAAATCGGTAAAACAACCCGCGAAGACCGCAACGAATGGATAACATTCCGTTGCTCTTCCGTCAAGTTGTCAAGTTCTTTATCTATGTTAGGTTCATTACTCATGCTGCTAAGATAGGGCAATTATTGAAATTCAGAAAAGGAAAATGATTTTTTTTAATATTCTGCTTGTAATTTGATTCAAAAAAAAACCGTCTTGCCTAAGCAAAACGGTTTTTTTTTATCGTTAATTTTGAAACCATACATAAAATCTAAACTGCTGGTTCTCGCGCTCGCTTCGCTCGCGCGAGGGGAGAATGTGGTTCATTTTTCGGGCAAAGCCCGAAAAATGAACCACCTCTCCTCCTTTTGCGCGAGCGAAGCGAGCGCAAAAGTGCCTTTTAATGCGTATTTTGAATTTATGTATGGTTTCAAATCGTTAATATCAATTAGACCCCAAAATTAAAAACAAATAAAGTATCTAATTCAATTTTGCAAAATATTGAGAACCAATTTAGGGCATTTGGGCATTTGAAATTATTTTACGTGTGGCGAATACCCAATTTAACGCAAATAGCACGGTAGCGTGCGATGTCTTTATCGTGCAAATACGCCAAAAAACGCTTGCGTTGACCTACCAAAGCCAACAATGCGCGACGGCAAGCGTGGTCTTGTTTGTTGGTTTGCAAGTGCTTAGAAAGTTCAGCAATACGGTAAGAGAAAAGGGCTACTTGACCTTCTGTTGAACCTGTATTCTTAGCGTCACCGCCGTAAGTTTGGAAGATTTCTTCCATTTTTTCTTTAGACAAATAGATTGCCATGTCGTTGTTAAAATTTAAAATGTTACCAAATTAGATTACGTGAATCTTTCATTAGCTTTATTAGCTTCAAAAAGCGGGGCAAAAGTAGAACTTATTTGTCGTAAAAAATAATTTTAATATTTTTTCTTTTGCGGATAGTAAAAATACTTGGTTCTTTGACAATTTTAGTTGAAGTCAAAAAATGAAAGCCGCAGTCGTTTAAAACTGGAAGTTGTGCCCGTTCGGAGGCGTAAGAGATTTCTTCTGGGCGAGGTGCATTTTTTTGTTAAAAATTGGGGCTTTGCCCCAATTTTTAACAAAAAAATGCACCTCGCCCTATAAGGTTTTATGCACAGCTTTGAAACCATACATAAAATCTAAACTGCTGGTTCTCGCGCTCGCTTCGCTCGCGCGAGGGGGAGAAATGTGGTTCATTTTTCGGGCAAAGCCCGAAAAATGAACCACCTCTCCTCCTTTTGCGCGAGCGAAGCGAGCGCAAAAGTGCCTTTTAATGCGTATTTTGAATTTATGTATGGTTTCAAAAAAACCTTTAAAACTGATGTTTTAAAGATTTTTATGACAAAATACTTTCAGAAAGTTTTGCACATAAGTAAAACAGCAGAAGTAGTCCTATTTTTTATAAAAATAATCGTTTAATCTTTACAAATTCCTTTTTTGTTTTAACTTCGCCTTTCTGAATGATAGGATAGACAAATCCACATCATTTAAGTAGTGAATATTGACAAAAATTACAGGTCAGTAAATCTTGTGAATCTGTAAAATCATGTCTAATAGTAAAAAATATTTTAAACGAAACAGAATTCCTTTTGGCAAAAGTATTTAGAAGATCCAATCAACCTATCCGCAAAGAACCAGAAGCGGAACATCGGCTCAACGCCCTTATTCGTGTCCCAGAAGTCCGTTTAGTCGGTGACAATCTTGAAGACCTTTCGGCTCTTCTTGAAGAGAAAATTGAGGTAGGCGTTTACAAAATTGCGCAAGTGCTTGCTTGGGCAGGTAAAGCAGAGCTTGACCTCGTAGAAATCACCCCCAACGCGGTGCCACCTGTCTGCCGCATCACGGATTATCAAAAATTCTTGTACCAAAAGAAGAAACGGGAAAAAGAAATTAAAGCAAATACCACAAAAACGGTCATCAAAGAAATTCGTTTTACTACTGAAACGGGTGAACATGATATTGAGTTCAAGGTACGTCACGCGATTGAGTTTCTCAAAGAAGGGTCAAAAGTAAAGGGTTATGTGCAGTTTAAGGGGCGTGGTATCACGTTTCAAGACCGTGGACAATTGTTATTGCTCAAATTTATCCAAGCCTTAGATGACTTTGGTACACCAGAAGGTTTGCCTAAAATGGAAGGTAAGCGGATGTTTGTGTTTTTGACACCTAAGAAAAAAGGTAAGTAATTACGATATTTTTTAAGAAATATTAAAAACCCGCCTATGTTCGTCTGAACATGGGCGGGTTTTCTTATTCTAAAACTTTATCGCTTTAGGAACAGCAAATAAATGACTTATTAAATTCCATTTTGCAAAATATTGAAAATCAATTTATTGTGATTTACGATTTGAAATCCTCCTTAGCTTTCTTTTTTAGGTGCGCCCCACAAATTATTGAGTACATATAAAATGGCAGAACCAACCACAATGTGCATGATTTCAAGTACAATAACGGTTTTGTTTGAGGCGTTTGCCAGATTAAGCGGGCTAAAAAAGGCTAAGATAAAGACCAAAGCGGCAATGATATTGAAATACAAAAAAGGTTTTGGCAAATACTTGGCAATAATGGCGAAAACAACACCCGCAATAAGCGCAGGTAAAATAGAGGCTACAATAATTTGGCTGAAGCCAATTTGTTCGGTTTGTGTGCCGCGCTCTACTACTAATTCGGCGGCAGGGAGTCGGGCGGCGGTAAATATGATTGTGTTTATGAAAGCGGATACAACGCCAGCACCAAGCGTGTATTTGAGTGCCGAATAAAGTAATGTGCCGAAACTTTTGGAAGTTGAAACTGCCATAATGTTATGTTTTTTGACTATTTAATGAAATATTACTGGTGAATTAAATTAAAGGTATTTATACTTTCAAAAGGGTGTCCTTTTTTGGTCAAAGCAAAACTATACATTTCACAAATTAAACAAAATATTTCCAGCATATTTATTTCACATTTAATTTTTTGTAATTACTTAGCCTATTGCTCGCTTCGCTCGCAAAAGAGAGGAATGTGGTTCATTTTTCGGGTAAAGCCCGAAAAATGAACCACCTCTCCTCCTTCCGCGCGAGCGAAGGGAGCGCGGATTAAATAATCACGTAATTTTTACTAAACGACTATACACTATTGCTCGCTTCGCTCGCAAAAGAAGGGAAGGTCGTTGATTTTTCGGGCTTTGCCCGAAAAATCAACGACTTTTCCCCCTTTTTGCGAGCGAAGCGAGCAAAAAAGAATACGATATAAAAAGTGTATAGTAATTTGAATTTTTACATAAGGTCGCGTTATGGCTAAGTAAGGCATTACAATTTTTTATAAAAGCATAAAGCGGCTTCAATCTCCGCTTCTACCGCTATGCAATTCACTTCTACTGAACCAATTCTGGGGAGTAATGAGAAATTGATTTTAGATGCAGAATCGTTTTTTTTGTCTTGGCGCATTAAAGCGATAAGTTGTTCAAAATGAAATGGTTTGATGTCGTATTTGCCGTAAGTCGCCAGAATAAATTGGCAAATATCGGTTAGTTCGGCATCTGATAGACCCCTCAGTATTCTTGATAAATACGCCTCACAAATCATTCCAATAGCAATAGCTTCTCCGTGTGTCAAGGGGTTTTGAGTGGTTAGAGCCATGCTTTCTACGGCGTGACCAATGGTATGACCAAAGTTTAAAGCCTTGCGCACACCCCGTTCAAAGGGGTCAACTTTGACGATGTGTTGTTTGATTTTCAAAGAAGGGACAAGTATTTTTGTCCAATCTACTTGTGTCAAATCCTTGATTTTGCTCAATTTTGCCCATTGTTTGGCATCAGCAATCAAAGCGTGTTTGATGATTTCACCGAAACCACTTCTAACTTCTCTGGCTGATACCGTTGTCAGAAAATCGGGCGAAATAAACACGGCTTTGGGATTTGCAAAAACACCAATAGAATTCTTAACTTCGTGAAAATCAATACCCAATTTGCCACCGATGCTTGAATCAACTTGGCTGAGTAGGGTAGTGGGCATTTGGATAAAATCAATTCCGCGCTTAAAAGTAGAAGCCGAAAAGCCGCCCATATCGCCAATAACGCCGCCGCCTATGCAAATCAATACTGAATTGCGGTCAGCCTGTGCTGCAAAAAGTTCACACCAAATTTGTTGACAGGTTTCAATTGTTTTGTTCAATTCTCCCGAAGGAATTTTGATGACGGCTGCAATATCGTTAGGGAAATTTGAGCGAAACCGTTGAAAACAAGACCCCTCAGTATTTTCGTCCACGAGGACAATTATTTTCGAGTATTTTTTTTTATTTAAAAAATCAGTGAGCGATGCCCAAATATCGCCCACAACTATTTGATAATCAGCGAGTTTTAATATTTTCATTAACAATTAGTAATTAATTGGTTGATACCCGTAATTTTCGCTTTGGGATTTTCGGGCGGCGTAGCTGCCTAATCGTGGTAATATTTAAAGACAATTTACTAATTTTTATGCAGTGTAACCCCAAAACAGGCGATTTAGTGGTTACACCGCTTAGTAAACCCCGTTTTTTTGTTGAGTATTATCGAGATTAGGTAGCTGCACCGCCTGTGAAAAAGCCAAAGCGGAAATCGCTGGGTCAATGCTCACTTCCTTAAATACTTATATTTTGTCTTTTAAGGAAATTGCAAAATTTTTACAATGCGGCTCTATACACCAAAAACTAAAAACTATCGAACTATTGTTAAGGTGTAGCCGCGCTAATCATTTTTGTTGTCCATGCCGCAGGTTTATCAGCGAACAAAACCTTTGTTTTTGCCCAAGTTGTCTTGAACAAATCGGAATGTCGGTAAGTCTCCAATGACCCCTCAGTATCCCAGAGACTTAATGTGAAAAAAACGTTAGGTGTATTTTCATCACGCAATAATTCTACGTGTTGACAACCAGACATCGCACGGATTTTATCTTTTGACGTATCAAAGATGTGCATAAATTCAGCCGTTTTATCGGCTTGAAAAGTGAGTTTGACTAAGCGTTTTATCATGTTATTTAGTGCATTCTATCTCCCCGTACTTCCAATTTATTCAAAATTGTCAATTCATAATCCAGATATTGCTGCCAGCGTTTTGCTACCGATTCTTTGTTGCTGTACAATTCTGCAAGGTCAATAAACAAACGGTAATGCCCCGCTTCGGCAACCATAAATTTGTGATAAAACGACCGCAAACTTTCCTCACTAATGTAAAGCGACAACAAACGGAAACGTTCACAACTACGGGCTTCAATGAGTGCAAAAGTCAATAAACGTTCAATTAATCTGCCCGTTCTGTCGCCGACTTGGTTGCCAAATTTCATCAATTCGTTCACATATTCATCTTTTCGTTGCCGTCCGAGTGTCAAACCGCGTTTATCAAGTTCGGACAAGACTTGGCGAAAATGCCCCCATTCTTCCGTAACAATTGGTGCGAGTTCACGCACAAGTTCGTGTCTTTCGGGATAGGACTGAATCAGAGAAATACAGGAAGTTGCTGCTTTTTGCTCACAGTAAGCATGGTCAGTCAAAATGTCCTCAAGGCTAATTTCAGCAAGATTGACCCAACGCGGGTCAGTTGGCAATTGTAAACCCAAAACTTGTTTATGGGCTTCTTCAACGATTTGAACTCTTTGCATTTTTATAGATTTTACGCACTTTTAAAAATCGCTGCAAATGTAAGTTGGTGGTCATAAATAATAGCTACTTTTTTACTCAACCAATTCAAATTTTACGGGTAGCACATATTGTACTGCTACAGCTTTTCCGTTTTGCTGACCTGCCGACCATTTGGGCATTGCTGAAACGACTCTTTTGGCTTCGGTATCCAAATATTTATCTACGCCTTTTACGACCGTGACATCATCTACTAAGCCATCTTTTTCGACCACAAACTGTACAAACACCGTTCCTTTAATGCCATTTTCTTTAGCAACGACGGGATAGCGTAAGTTTTTTTGTAAATATTTTATCATCGCAGCTTCGCCACCCGCGTAAGTAGGCACAACTTCTGAGCGCACAAATACATCGTCTCTGCCGTCCCGTTTTTTTACCTTATCTGTCCCGACTGGAATAGTAGAACCGATTTCTTTTGCTGGCTTTCCACCTTTTTTATCCGTTTTTGGGGCAGTAGTTACGGATTTTGTGGGTATTTTGGGGTTGTCAGCCTTAGACTTTTTGTTTTTTTGAGCATCTTCTGCTGCTTTCTTTTTTGCGGCTTGATTTGCGGCTTTCCTGGCGGCTATCTTTTCAGCCTTAGAAGTCTCATCTCTATCGTTTTGTGCCGCCATACTTTCTCTGTCCGAAACAGAACGCGTCGCTTCTGCCGACGCACTCGCGGTGGTATCGTAAAGAGAAGGTGGAATACTTTCCGATGAAGATAAACCATCTGCGCTGTTAGTTTTGGGTGTGTTGTCATTGAGGCAAGCCGTGAACGAAGCGGCAAACAGGGCGGTAATTAAAAGTTTTCTAAGCATTTCTAAAAATTTTGGTGAAAAAAGATTCTTTTAAACGACAAATGTAAAGGTAACTAATGAAGCAATGTGTAAAATTGTATTGTTTACATAAATGGCTCTTTGACAATTTTAGCGGCAGTAAAAAAAAACCTCAGTAAACAAAGCATTTTTGCGTCAAAAACCGCGTAAACCCACGTTCGGGGAACTTTAAAAGTTCCCCGAACGTGAGTTACCGCTAAAATTGTCACAGAGCCACATAAATAACCTAAGTTTTGTGGTAGTGCCTCAAAACGCGCCGCCTTCGGCGGCGCGGGGGATTTTTTTCGGAGCGAGCCGTTTTTTTGTTAAAAATTTGGGCAAAGCCCAAATTTTTAACAAAAAAAACGGCTCGCTCCATTAGGTTTTCCTCGTGGCGAAGCCACGTTTTAATACCCAAAACTTAGATTAAATATTAAGTAATTACAATATTAACACACAAAAGCCCCACCATATATTTATAGCGGGGCTTTTGCTTTTTTGATTGAACAATGTTTTTAAAAAAATGTGTGTCGCTTCTAAATTAGTCCTTGCTCTCGATTGGACGGTGAGCAGCCGTTTTTTCTTTGTGTTTCACAAGTTGCCGTTTGAGTGACACCATCGCCTTGTCGAGGGCTGCTTCAAAGGTCTTACTTGTTTCTTTAATAAAAATTACGCCATTCGGCAAATTCAGCTTGACTTCGGCAATTTTCTCGCGAATTGAACCGGAATTTTCGAGTTTTAAGATAACTTTTGCCTCGATGATTTTGTCGAAAAAATTGTCCAACTTCTGGAGTTTGTTTTCGATAGTTGACAGCAATTTAACATCTGCTGAAAAGTGAATGGCTTCTGTCTGAACTCTCATACTGCTTCTGTTTAAACGGTTAAAGAAAATAATGTTTTATCGCTTCAAAATTAAGCGTCCTTGTTCGTAACTGACTGCAATATCTGAATATCTATTGAAATAAAAAATTAAATTAGTCCCATTAACATTTGTAGCATATAACATTTTTTAATTGACAAAAATCTGACAATATAATTTTTAATACAAATATGTGATTATCAATATCTTAGACGTTTTTAAGCCAAAATACTGAGGGGGTAAAAAATGAAAATATTTTTAATACTTTTTTTAGGTTATGAAAAATATTAAATAAAAATAATATATATTGTAGCTATTTACTACACGCTCGCTTCGCTCGCGCAGAAAAGGGGAATGTGGTTCATTTTTCGGCAAAGCCGAAAAATGAACCACCTCTTTTCCTGTTGTTGTGCGAGCGAAGCGAGCAAAAGTCACTATACACTACATCAGACTTCTTTCCCACTTTTGGGATGTGCCTGTTCATAAGCCTTTTTCAATTTCTCAACCGAATTGTGCGTATATATTTGTGTTGCTGCCAAACTCGTGTGTCCAAGCAATTCTTTGATAGCGTTTAAATCTGCGCCATTTTCTGATAAATGCGTGGCGAAGGAGTGTCTCAAAACGTGAGGGCTGCGTTTCTCTTGCGATGTAACGAGCGATAAATGTTTTTTCACAACTTCATAAACGCTGTTGCCCGACATGCCGTCTCCGTCTCGTGTCAAAAAAAAGTCAGTTTTCAAAGTCACGGGAAATGCCTCTTCACGCTTCGCAACGTACCCCCTCAGTATATCGTAGAGATTTTTACCAAACGGAATCAATCTTTCTTTATTACCCTTGCCCAAAACTTTAAGACGGCTTGACCCAAAATCAACGCTCGACATTTTCAAATGCGTCAGTTCCGACAAGCGGATACCAGTCGAGTAAAAAGTTTCTAAAATAGCGCGGTTGCGTTGGTCATTGAAAGTATTTTTCCACTCTTTTTGCGTGAAAAGAAGGTCTAATTTGCGTTCGGTGACACTTTCGGGCAGGCGTTTGGCGGTTTTAGGGTTCACGACTTTTGCCATCGGATTGCCCTCGATGATTCCGCGTTTTTGCAGAAATTTAAAATAAGTTTTCAAACACGACAAACGGCGGTTGATACTCCGTGGATTGGCACTTTCTTGCATCATTTCCACTATCCATGACCGTACGTGCAAATGCCTCACCTCCTTGACGGAAGTGAGGCATTCTGGAATCAGAAATTCAGTAAATTGTTTTATATCCATTTCATACGCAATCAACGTATTCTTGGACAAGCGTTTTTCTGACGATATATATTGAAAGAAAAGTTCGGTATGAAGTTCCACTATCTGATTATTTTAATTAAGCGTTTCAATTTCAAGACAAATATACAGTAATTTGTTTGAATATAAAAAACTAAATTAAATCAAAGTGTAGAAATTAAGACAACGCAAACACCCAATCAGATAACAATTAATCGTTATGATTACCGTATTTATCTTCTTTATAAACAGCCTTCAATACTTCTGCACGACGTGTTACGCTTGGTTTCACGAATGCTTTACGACGACGCAATTGCTTCAATGTGCCTGAACGTTCGTATTTTCTTTTGTATTTTTTGAGAGCCTTGTCTATGTTTTCGCTGTCTTTTACATCAATAATTAACATTTGAAATACCTCTTTTTTATTGAAATGATTGAAAAATATTTTCTGACGCGCAAAGATAGTATCATCAATTTGATTTCCAAATATTTCTAAAGAATTTCATTGCAAAAAAATCAGATAAGGTGGTTTGATGCTATTTTTGCGCCTTTATTCAATAGTTCGTTGCGTTTTATACAAAAAAAATCGTAAATACTTAGCCCCCGCGCGAGCAAAGCAAGCAAAAGTACCAGCAATTTCCGTTTTGAGATTTTAGCGGCGGCGTAGCTGCCTAATCTTGGTAATATTAAAAGGTAAGCCACTACTTTTTGATGCGGTGTAACCGCAAAACAGTCACTTTAGCGGTTACACCGCTTTGAGAATACTTTTTTCGTTGAATATTACCAAGATTAGGCAGCTACGCCGCCCCGAAAATTCCAAAGCAGAATTGCTGCAAAAGTACATAATAATAATAATCCTAACAATATGAAAATCAATCGTTTAGCTGTTTCTCTTTTTTTCTTCACCAATGGTTTTCAATACGCTAATTGGGTTGCGCGTTTGCCAGAGGTTCAGCAGTTGTATGGCGTGTCTAATGCTCGGCTTGGTACAATTCTTTTGTGTTCGGCGGCGGGTGCTATTGCTGCCATGCCTTTTGCGGGCGTGTTGACCGTTCGTTTTGGTAGCCGTTTGGTGACAATCGTAACAGCCATTGCTTTTATATTATTGATTCCGTTTATTCCACTTATAAGCAATTTATGGTTGATTGGGGGTTTATTTTTTCTATTCGGTGTCTTTGGTGGCTCAGAAGATGTGGCGATGAATGGACAAGCGGTTTATGTAGAAAGATTGTATAATCGCCCCATTTTATCATCTTTTCACGGTGTTTGGAGCATAGGGACGGCTTTGGGTGCGGGTTTTGGGGCTTTGTTTACCAAATTTGGTATTGAACTTTTTACGCATTTTTTGACTATTTCAGCCTTATCATTGGGTTTAGTTATTTGGGCAGCCTTTAATTTAGTAAAAGATGACCCCCTCAGTACAACAGCCGAAAAATCAGCCGAAAAATCAGACAAAACCGAAAAAAGCCCTATTTTTCGATTGCCTACAAAAGCTATTTTGCCACTTGGCATTATTGCGTTTTGCGGTATGACGGGCGAAGGGTCAATCGCAGATTGGGCAGCTATTTACATGCACAAAGTTATCGGGCAAGATGAAGCCTTTTCAGCCTTAGCTTTTGGGTCATTCGCCACTGCTATGACCATTGGACGTTTGACAGGTGACCGCTTTACTGAAAAATTTGGAAATCGTAAACAATAGATTATTAGTAGTTTGTTGTCTATTTGGGGTTTAGGTTTGGCTTTAGCTGTTACTAATCCGTGGATAATTTTAGTTGGTTTTTTTATTGCTGGTCTGGGCGTTTCAACTATTGTCCCTATTATTTATTCTGCGGCTGGAAATACTGAGGGGGTAACACCAAGCGTCGGTATCGCTATGGCAACGACAATTGGTTACACGGGTTTTTTTGTCGGTCCTCCTGTTATTGGTTACTTGGCAGATGCGTTTTCGTTACGCATTGGGCTTTCATTTGGCTTATTTTTGTTTGTGATTATGCTTATTTTTGTGGTTCAAAAAATAAAATCATAGTTCAGACAATGGTGGCTAAGTTTTTACAAATAAAGAAATAAAAAAAATGGAAAATAATAAAACAACACAACAAGCTTCAGAAACCAAAGCAGGACACCCTGAGTTTCAATTTATTGACTCGATTTCTAATCTTTTAGACAATCAATTTCGGATTCCTTACACCAATACGCGTTTTGGCGTAGATTTTCTTATTGGTTTGATTCCAACGGCGGGGGATTGGTTGAGTTTTGGGATTTCGTCGAGCTTGGTATTTTCCATGTTGCGGCGTGGGATTGGTCTGGGCATGTTGTTCAAAATGTTGGGCAATATCACACTTGATGCCCTTGTTGGGTCAATTCCGATTCTTGGTGATTTTTTCGATTTGCACTACAAAGCGAATCGCCGCAATGTCAATTTATTGAAACAATATTACGCAGAAAACCCTAATCCACCTGCGGCAAAAAAGAGTTTTTTTGTCATTGGTATCTTATTTTTGATTGTTTTAATCGGGCTATTGATTGCTATGTGGAAATTGATAGGCTGGCTTTGGACAATGGGAGCAGCGGTGTTGCATGCTTAGTAAGTACACCATATCTTAAATATCGGGGCGAGCGTGTTTTGGAAAAAAATCTTCGATTTTTCTTCCAAAACACGCTCGCCCCAAAGAAATCAACTTCGGGCGATTTTTGAGCGAAGCGAAAAAGAGCCAGTAAATATTAGCGGTTATTTAAGACACGGTGTGCTTATCCATCAGAGATACAAATTCTGCGCCGTTGCAATAGTTTGGTGCAAAGTATGCTTCGCTCGCGCGAGAAGGGGGAATGTGGTTCATTTTTCGGCAAAGCCGAAAAATGAACCACCCTTTCCCTTTTTACGCGAGCGAAGCGAGCGCAAAAAGGGCTTAAATAAAACTTTTCGCATCTTCCATATAGTTGTTTTTCTGGACGTATTGGTATTTGTCAACAATATCCTGCAAGCCATTGTCTGACTGCCCAACAACTGTTCCCAATGCTTCAAAACGCCAATCACCGTCTTTTAGGAAAAAGCGCACCATTTCTACCGATGAGCCTTTTGCGGCATCTTGAGTTAAATCGAATTGATACAAGGCTTGGTGAGTGACAGCATTGTAGAGTTTGACAGACGCATTTTTAACCCGCCCGAATGTTACGACCTCAAATTGACCCGTGCCATAAATTGTCGTTGCGGCTACCAATGATTTGACCTCCTTGGGCAAGTGGTTCAAATCAATCAACAAAGTTTCGTCGTCGCCTTCAGCCAAGCCCACGCGCTCATCGCCTGAGTGAACCAACGCACCGTTGAACAAGTGCGGTTTGCCTTGTGTATTTTTAGGCGAATTATAGAACAGCAGACTTTCTTTAGTCAGCATACGCCCGTTTTCGCCCAAGACGACGAGCGATGTATCCAAATCTGCCGTTAAGCCCGATTTAAAATCCCAACTCAATCCGATACGGATTTTTGTTAAGCCCGCTTGGTCTTTTGTCAAATTGATGCGTTGACCCCCTTGAATTTTTTGTAATTGCAGTGCCATGTACTTTTTTATTGTTTTAATGATTACCTAATGTTACGCAGAGCCGTAGGCTCAACCGATTTTGTAGCGGCGAATTTCAATCTGCCGAACATGTACACCTCCTTTTCACTAAGAGCTGTAGGCTTGGCACATATCCATATGCACCGAGCCTACGGCTCTTAACTCACCTGTTTTAATTTTTCGGCGGATTAAAATCCGCCGCTAAAAAATTGGTCATGCCTACGGCATTTTTAGCATACGTGCGTAACATTATTAAGAAAAAATTTGAAACCATACATAAATTCAAAATACGCATTAAAAGGCACTTTTGCGCTCGTTTCGCTCGCGCAAAAGGAAGAGAGGTGGTTCATTTTTCGGGCTTTGCCCGAAAAATGAACCACATTTCCCCTCTCGCGCGAGCGAAGCGAGCGCGAGAACCAGCAGTTTAGATTTTATGTATGGTTTCAAAAGAAAAAAATAAACTCTCTAATTCCAAATACAAAGTCACATAAATTGAAAGAAAATATGTAATTAATTAGCCCATAGCTCGCTTCGCTCGCAAAAAAGGGGAATGTGGTTCGTTTTTCGGGCAAAGCCCGAAAACGAACCACCTCTTCTCACTCGCGCGAGCGAAGTAAGCACGTGACTAAGTAATTACGAAAATATATGAGTGTATAACAAATTGTCCTTATTTCGTTTTTATAGCTCGCTTCGCTCGTAAAACAAGGGAGATGTGTTTCGATTTTGGGCGAAGCCCAAAATCGAAACACCCTTTTTTTGCGAGCGAAGCGAGCTATAAAAACCAAAAGTGAGAATTTGTTATACACTCAAATATATTGTAAATCAATCTATTAGAATTATTGAATTGGAAATAAGAAGACAAAAGAGTGATAAAAAAAGTGCGGGCAGAATGATTTGGAAAGACTAAACCACGTAAATACTCGATGTAGTTCTTGGAATTTTCTATCAGTAAAAAGAGAGGATTTATTTAAAATGGTCTCTAAAACGCTACAATACTGAGGGGTATAAATTAGAAATATAGACGGTCTTTTTCTATGTCGAAGTTTAAAATTATTACTTTCTCGTTGTTAACAATGGTTCATTAAAAAATTATGCTGCTATCGCTTCATAATCATTTGATATTAAGAGTTTTATAATTTTCGGATTATTTTTTACAGAGTTGGTATCTAATCCTAAAGCCTCTGAAAATAATTCGACCATTCTTAAATTATGGTAATAATTTTTAATTTCCTCCATTGAGAACGGTTTATTTTCTTCCCAATGAGCCACCTTGGCAACAGAAATAGCTGTCAAAGAAAGGTTAATATGATTCAACAATTTGGTGCTGTTTGTACTTTGGCAGTGCATCAATCCTGTAAACTGCTTGGCATCTCGAAATAAGAACTCAATTTGAAAACGACATTGATAATGTTTAAGAACGAAGGCATAATGAAAATCGGTGCGATTAGAAAAATACAATTTACGTGTTTGGCGCGTTCCGTCTTCCTTTAAATAGTCAACTGCGACCAGTAAAACGGTCATTTTTAAGCATTGGACATAAACTAAAGCGGAACGCACTATTTTTTCAGCATCTTGTTCGACAATTAGCAATTTGTCGTTATCTAAATTAAGCCAATCAATTTTGCCCGCTTTTTTAGCGGGACGCCCCCGTTGGCGTTTACCAACAATAGGTTGGGGTACATAAAAAAGACACGAATTGCCCTTCAAGCAACTGATAATATCAATACCCATTTTGACAACAGGTTGGACAAAAGTCGATACACCAAAATACGTGTCACTGACCAATAAATTGCCAAAATGCTTAATATGGGCTTTATTGGCTTGGACTTGACTAACATAGTAATTTATTAACGTCTTTCCAGTTTCTTTTAATTCCTTTGGTGAAGGCGTAAGGGTACTTGATAAATGATAAGCAGTATGCTTTTTCATGTCACCAACAGCAAAACAACTCATTTCAAGTCCAAGTTTAGTCATACCTGCACCGCCTGACCAAAATCTGCCCTTGTGAGCTGTTTTTTTACCACTTTTACTCAAAAAACTGGGGTCGAAAATGACAAAATGATCGCCACTCCCGTTCTCATCTATCAATTGACGGTTAAAAGTGATCAAATCAAGGTCTTGATTTAACCAATTGTGATAGGTCATTTCGTTGTGTTCCCCCCACTTCGTCATTTGGGTGAAATTAACCCGACGGGGTAAACTTAAAAATAAAGGCAAAATTTGAATTAAAATTCTTTGCCGAACTTTGCTTTTATCAGCTATTGCGCCTATTTTTGCACCAAGGGATAATTTATTACCTTTCATCGCGTGTAACTTTTTAGGTGTGAGAACCCAAAGTTACGCGCTTTTTTTAAAAACACCTTTTAATTCTTAATGAACCATTGTGTTAAGGTAGTCCAATCAAAATAAACGGTGCTTAGAATTTGTCCAAATGGCAAACTAAGCCGTTAGGTTTATGCAAAACTTAGATTATTTGTAATTACTTAGTCACGCGCTCGCTTCGCTTGCGCGAGGGAGGAGAGGTGGTTCGTTTCTCGGGCTTTGCCCGAAAAACGAACCACATTCTCCTTTTTTACGAGCGAAGCGAGCTATGGGCTAAGTAATTACGATTATTTATAAAAAAGATGCTAAAGTTTTTTAAGTTGATAGCCCTTTTGAAAGCCTCTGCCACTTGCCAGAACATTTGAGATTTTTTATGTCAAAATACTGAGAGTGCTTTGAAAATGACAAAATTTGTTTAATTTTACGTCAGAAAATTCAAATCTTTATAATGCCTATATCATTTACAATTTTCGACCTCCTTCGATGGTTTGCTGCTTTTGCTTTGTTGGCAGGGGTAGGCTCTGGTTTGGGCGTGGCAGCCTTGTTTTTGATACGCAAAACACAGCCCAATCGGTGGTCAAATTGGTTGTTCGCGTGTTTGTTGGGGGCAATGTCTTTGACTTTATTGGATAAATTTTTAAACTTTACGTTCTTGACACATCATTATCCGATGCTGTCTTTTCTGCCCATTTATTCGTCTTTTATTTTTGCTCCTTTATTATTTTTCTACGTAAAAAGCCGCCTGTATCCGCATTTTGAGCTAAATATGAGGCACTTCAAGCATTTTATTTTAGCTACTGTACAGTTTTTTTTACTTTTGATGATGACTTTTAAAGATACAGAGTCTAAAACCGATTTTCATATTTATTATTTCAGCCCATTCTACGGCAATTTTGAAAAAGGTGTCTTTATTTTCCAATTTTTTCTTTATCTCTATTTTTCCTACCGCTTTATCTTACACGAACGTTTGTTGCGTAAAACAACTGCACAAAGACGGCAAATTCTCGTATTGGGTTGGCTCAAACGCATGGTCAAAACTTTATTTATCTTATTTGGTATTCACGCTTTTTTTATTCTAACTGACTATTTCACTTACAAACTATTTGCGATGAATCTTCAAGAAAAACTCCTTTTTTCAGTGCTTTATGAATTGTCGTTTGCGGGTATGTTGGCGTGGCTGTGTTTGAATGGTTATTTTGCTTTACGCAGGCGTTTGTGAGTTTTTTATGTTGCAACTTTATCACTATTGCTATCTTCGTTCGCAAAAAAGAGGGAATGTGGTTTATTTTTCGGGTAAAGCCCGAAAAATGAACGACATCTTCTCCTGTCGTTGTGCGAGCAAAAGGCACGTAGCTAAATAGTTATAAATAATCGCTAAGAGCTTGACGCAACTTTTCAACTTTACAATTTTCCAAAAGTTATTGACGAAATGTACCCCTCAGTATTTGGGCTGAAATTTGGCAAAAAAATCGCTATACATGAAATATTATTCGTGCGTGTGAAGTGAGCGCGGCTAACTTTTTTGTAAAATTTTATGTCCGATTTCCCAAAAAATCAGCATCTTTGCAGTACATAGCTTAGGAAAACTTAATATTTTTACAAACAAGTTGGCGACAAATAAAGTAAAATAAAAAACCCTTTTCTATCGTTTTACTTTTTTTCGTTAACCAATAACTGACAATTGACTCGACAATGCACCCATTCCTCCGTCTTATTTTTGCTTGCTTTTTTTTGTGCCTTTCTGTCACAGTTGCCATAGGACAAACGGCGGCAGCTCTTGAAGCCCAAGCACAACAGTCCAACGACCGTCGTGAAAGTATGAAACTTTACTATCAAGCTGCTGAAAAATACATGTCTGCCAATCCTTCAAAAGCGGCAATTGTGGCGCATCAAGCCTATTTGACCGCCGTTGAATTGAACGACAACGCGATGGCTGCCCGCGCTGCTTTTTTGAACGCGGAGGGTTATGCAAAACAAAGTCGTTTTGGAGAAGCCAAATTTCGCTACAACCGTGGAAAAGAGAGCGCTTTGACGGTAAAAGACCTCGATTTTGCGGCAAAATGCTTGGATAAAATGGCAAACATGGCGCGTTCGGAAGGCAATACCAAAGAAGCCACCACTTTAGCCCAACAAGCCAAAGAACTGAGAACGCGGAAAGGTGATGTTGCTGTAACACCTCAGAGTGGGAGTAAGTCAACATTAGGGAAGACAACGGCAGGGAAGCCGAACACTTCCAGTATTCTATCTACGCCACAAACACGCCCAGCAAATCCAACGAACCAAGCCGAATTCAACCAATTGCGCGAACAATATAAGCAGCAAATGACTCAGTTTGAAACGGAGAAACAACGCCTTGCATTAGAAGTGGCAAATTTGCAGCGTCAAAAAGACGAAATCAGCAAATTGCGTCAAAAAGACCAACAAATCACAGAACAAGCCCAGCAAGCGGTTGTACAAAAAGACCAACAATTGGCATCTGTGAAGATGGAAAAAGATAAATTTGACCGCATCGCTTCAAAAAGACAAGAGTTGCTAAAAGCCTTGCAAAGTGGTAAATCATTGGATTCGCTCGCTTTTGCCCAGGATTTGCAAGAACAGGAATTATTGCTTCAAAAATCTAAAAGTTTTCGGAATGTCTTGTTGTTGGTTCTTGGTTTTGGTATCGTCATGGTCGGATTAATGTATCGGCGGTATTTAGAAAATCAGAAGCAAAAAAAGCAATTGCAAGAAAAAAATCGTCAAATCCAAGACCAACAACAGCGTAGTGATGAGTTGTTGCTCAATATATTACCCGCTGCAATCGCCGAAGAACTCAAAGTGGGCGGTAAAGCAAAAGCCCGACGTTATGAGCAAGCAAGCGTTTTATTCGTTGACTTTAAGAGTTTTACAAAAATATCCGAACAATTATCGCCAGAAGAATTGGTTGCAGAACTCGACCATTATTTTAAAGCCTTTGATTTTATTATTGGTCAATATAAATTGGAAAAAATTAAAACGATTGGTGATGCCTACATGGTCGCTTCGGGTTTGTCTGACCGTATTACTTCGCCACTTAATATTGTGCGTGCAGCAGTTGAAATGCAGGAGTTTTTAACGGATATGAAGCAGGAAAAAAGTAGTCAAAATAAGCCAATCTTTGAAGCCCGCATGGGTATTCACACGGGTCCAGTTGTGGCGGGTGTGGTAGGTGTTAAGAAATTTGCTTATGATATTTGGGGCGATACAGTAAACATCGCTGCTCGTGTTCAAGAAGCCTGTGAACCCAATGAAATTAACATTACAGAAGCCGTTTATAATGAAATTCGTTACTCGTTTACCTGTAAATATCGAGGTAAATTGCCCGCAAAAAATAAAGAAGCGATTGATATGTATTATGTTGGCGCAGTAAGTAAGTCGTCGTAAATAATCGTTACAAACTTGACGCGAGTTTTAAACTTGCGTCAAGTTGTTGCCTAAATGAGGTGGTTGTAAATAAATATTATTCTTTCTTCTCAATAACAAACACATCTTCGTCACTTGCTTTCATAAAATAACGTTCTCTTGCAAATTTTTCGCTGTTGTTTTGCATATCGAGGCGTTGTAACTCCACTTCTTTAAGTTTATTTTGGTAGAAAACTTTATCCGATTGAAGACGGTTCAACGTTCGGGTGAGGCGGTACTGTGTCCAAATACTGGCTTTATCAAATAAAAGCATCCATAAAAAGAACAGCAAACCCACCAAAAACGTGCGGTTTTGCAAGCCTTGTGGCAACTTGTTGATGAGGGGTTTGAACGGATTGATTACTTTACGGTCGCCAAAAGAAGCCATTGTTAACTAAAATTTGCTTGATGATGAAACAGATGCACAAAAGTAGGGTAATTTTTCAAAAAAGTAGAAGTGCAGCGTGTCCATTTAATTTTTAAATTTGCGCGGTTAAGTTTTAGCTTTAAACATTTAAACGTTTCTCGCGCTCGCTTCGCTCGCGCAAAAGGGAGGAGACGTGGTTCGTTTTTCGGCGAAGCCGAAAAACGAACCACATTCCCCTCCCTCGCGCGAGCGAAGCGAGCGCGAGATGCAAAAAACGCTTTTAGGTTATGCCCATTCCTCAGCTAAATAGTTACGATATTTTCAAAATATTCAATAGTATCAATGGACTTTTTACCAAAAAAAATTGCTGATTACGCAGAAGCACACACCGAACCCGAAAGTGATTTATTGCAAGCTCTTGTTCGGGAAACGCATTTAAAAACACTTGCACCCCGCATGTTGTCGGGACATTTGCAGGGGCGGTTTTTGAGTTTAATTACCAAACTCATGCAACCCAAGCAGATACTTGAAATTGGCACATTTACAGGCTATGCGGCTTTGTCTATGGCAGAAGGTTTGCCCGAAGATGGTGTTTTGACGACTATTGAAGCCAACGACGAAATGGCTTTTTTGATAGAAAAATACATAGAAAAAGGCGGCTTTTCGGGCAAAATAAAACCAATATTCGGCAACGCGCTCGATATTATTCCAACTTTAACGGAGGAATTTGACCTTGTTTTTATAGATGCTGGTAAACGCGATTATCCCGCTTATTACGATTTGGTGCTGCCAAAACTCAAGTCGGGCGGTTTGATTATTGCCGATAATATCTTGTGGAGTGGGAAAGTTGTTGAAGATAAAAAAGATACAGATACGCGCATTATTGACGGATTCAATAAAATGGTATTGGCAGATGAACGGGTAGAGTGTCTGCTTTTACCTATCAGAGATGGGTTGATAATGGCGAGAAAAAAGTGAGCATACAAGTATTTTGTCTTAGATTCAACCGCGCTCGCTTCGCTTGCGGAAAATGGATAAGGTGAGTTGTTGTTCATAAATAATTGGTAATTACTTAGTCACGCGCTCGCTTCGCTCGCGCGAGGGAAGAGGTGGTTCGTTTTTTCGGGCAAAGCCCGAAAAACGAACCACATTTCCCTTTTTTGCGAGCGAAGCGAGCTATGGGCTAAGTGATTACAATAATTGCTACTTTTCATGCACCGAAGCGTACACGTGAAAATCTATCGGGGCTAGCGTGTTTTGGAAGAAAAATCGAAGATTTTTCTTCCAAAACACGCTGAACTCCCAAAGAAATTTTCTTAGAGCGATTTTTGAGCGAAGCGAAAAAGAGCCAGTAAATATGTAGCGATTATTTATGAACAACTACTCAGTATCAGTCAGCAAGCAAAACATTGACCTGTGATACAGGTATTTCTAAAATATCTGCAATCAGTTCAAGCGCGAAACCCTTTTGGTACATATTTTTTACAGCTTTCTTCTTTTCCTGTAAAATTTTTGCTGCTTCCGTTTTTGCTGCTTCCGTTTTTGCTGCTTTTGCTTCCGTTTTTGCTGCTGCTGCTTCAGCTTTCGCTCTTGCTACTCTCGCCTCTACTTTTCTTACAGCCTCTGCATGTTGTTTTAGAGTCTCTTTTAAAGATTCTTTTGCTTCTTTTAACGCTTCATTACGAACTTTTTCATCGTAATTTTTAACGCCTATCACATAGGCATCATAATCATCAATGTATTGAAAATCGTCATGTTCCAATACTGAGGTTTTTAATTTTTCTGTCATTTTTGCAAATATTGGATTTTTTAAAAAAGGTTTAAAATCATTGATGGTGTTTTTTTTATTTTTTGTTTTTTCTGCAAAATCAAACCAATCAAAATAGGTACTCAGTTTATGATTACGTACAATATTCGACTGAAACATGAAAATTAAGCGATTTTTAGGCAGAAAATCCAAATTTTTATGCTTATTATTCACAATATTAAGAATTTTTTGCCGAATTCCCAACAAGGTCTCTTTGTCGCTTGTTGACCATAGCTCATCATTTTGCATAAATTCATTCATCATTTCTGGAAAAAATGAGTAGGCAATGATGTCTTCTTTAAATTCTAATACATCGTCAGCCATCCAAACAAGCGTGATACTTGGTTCTACTTGGTCGTAATTTTTAGTTTTATAGCTTCTACCATTCGGTATTGGAATATTTACAGATTTTAGTAATTCCAGTTGCAACGATGTATTATTGCAAAAATACAAATAAAAACGTTTCACCACGTCTTGTTTATACCATTGCTGCATGTCTAATATGAAATACTGGTCATCTATTCGGCAACGGTAATCATATTCAACAAACGCGGCATCATCTGTCAGTTTATTTTTGCGTGGAAGTGGTTCTAAATGAGTGATTTCTACGCTCAAAAAATCTTCAAAAAAACTTTTCGCAATGGTAGAGTCGCTGAAAATACGGTGAAAGAATCTATCAAAGTTTAGTGGTGCAAGATACATACTTTTTAGTAATTTTGTTTGCTCAATTTTATGTTTTTCTTTTTAGTGCATCATTTTACGCAACTAAAATATTATCGCAAATTAAGCCATTATTTCTCAATACAAACAAATTACGGAGGGGATAAATTTAAAATTATGCCTTTAAAAACGATTTGTTGAATTTTTACGTTTAGATAATTGGAATTTACAAAGAAATAGTGACATTTAAGCGATAATTTCAAAGCTGGTGCGAAAGCTATTGATTGAATCACTTTAGACTTTGGATATTTTGACGAATACTACTTTATTCTTTATCTTTATTGCTTGCTTCGCTCGCAAAAATGGGAGAAAGTGGTTCATTTTTCGGGCAAAGCCCGAAAAATGAACCAACCCCCTCCTCGTGCGAGCAAAGCGAGCGTATGGCTAAATATTTTGACATCGTAATTACTTAGCCAACATTGTCTGAACTATGATTCTTTTGATTTCTTTGATTTTAATGAGGTACACAACTCTAATCTGGTCACAGAAATCAAACAAATCATAAGAATCATAGTTTAGACTAAGTATTTATTTGACATCTTAAATTTGACATCTTCCTATGATAAAAAGAACAACACTCGTCTTTTTGCTCGCTTTGCCTCTTTTTGCTTTTGGGCAAATCAACAATATGGAATTCGGGAAGAACCGTGTTCAGTTTCATCGTTTTTTCGATGATTGGGACGAGTACGAAAGTGAAAACTTTGTCACCTATTGGTATGGTCAAGGCAGATTTGTAGGGCAAGCAACCGTGCAGATGGCTGAAATGGATTTTGAGGAAATTCAAAAAACATTGGAATATCGTCTAAATGACAAAATGGAAATCATCGTATTTACCGACCTTACCGACTTGCACCAGTCAAATATTGGGGCTTCCGAAACTTTCGAGACGAAAGATGGAACGGTAAAAGTCGTTGGTGAAAAGATTTTTGTTTATTTTGATGGCGACCACACACATCTGCGGGAGCAAGTGCGGCAGGGGATTGCGACGGTTTTTATGAATGCCATGTTGTTTGGGTCAAACTTGCAAGAGGTTGTGCAAAACGCGATTTCTTTAAATCTACCTGAGTGGTTTAAAGTGGGCTTGGTGAGTTACATGGGGGAGGAGTGGTCAACCGAGGAAGATGACCAGTTGCGTGATGTCTTTGTAACAAAAAAGTATAAAAATTTCAATCGTTTTGCCTTAGCCGAACCACGTTTGGCAGGACACGCTTTTTGGTTTTACATAGCGCAACAATTTGGCAAATCCAATGTTAGTAATTTGCTTTATCTGACCCGTATCAACCGTAGTTTAGATGATGCCGTGATGTATTTGTTTGGCAGTGCTTTCGACCCAATGGCTTTGTCCTGCATGGAGTTTTACAAAAAACGCTACGAACGAGAAGCCCTTGATATGAAAACAACAGCTTCTAAATCTTTGAAAATCAAGAATAAACGTAAGTTGCCGATTCATCAAGTGAAACTAAGTCCCGACGGGAAACAAATTGCTTATGTTCAAAATGAAATTGGTAAGTGGAAACTCTATGTACAAGACGTTTCTTCGGGAAAAAGGACGTTGATACTGAGGGGGGGGACGCGCAACCCTTTTCAAGCGACCGATGCCAATTATCCGCTTGTAGCGTGGAATCCCGACAATCAGCGTTTGGCAGTTGTGTATGAAAAACGAGATATTGTCTATTTTTTTGAAAAAAACTTGAAGGATAAAAAAGAAAAAAAGCCTAAAATCGTCAAATTTAATCCCGATGCCCAACGTGTTTTTTCAATTGATTATCTCAATACCAAAGACATGGTGATTTCTGCTAATATTAGAGGGTTTTCAGATATTCTTATTTTCAATACCTTTACAACGGCAATGCGTCCATTAAGCAACGACCTTTGGGACGATTTAGACGCTGTTTCGGTGAATTTACGCGGCAAAAAAGGCATAATTTTTTCTTCTAATCGCCCCAATAAACGTTGGGACAGTGAAAAATTAGATTCTATAAATCCGACAAGTAGGTTTGATTTGTTTTACAAAGACCTTGAAGATACGTCTAAAAACCTTGTCCGACTGTCCAATAGTATTGACGCAGACGAGCGACAACCAATTGCCATTGACAGCACTTATTTCAGTTTTTTGAGCGATGAAAGCGGTATTTTCAACCGTCAAATGGGCTTTTTACGGGATATAGTGGTGCGTGTGGATACCGCTTTTTTCATTACAAATCTTTTTGGCGAAAAAGCTGAAATTCTGATAAAACAGGATTCTGCCCGCACATTTGCTGCCACTCAAAAAGTGGATTCTATCCAGATCCGACCCGTTATTGAAACAATTGCCGTTGTGCGTAACAATTCTAATTCACCGCGCAATATACTTCAACAAAGTTCTGCACCACGCGTAGGAAAGGTCGCAGAATTGATTTATACTGAGGGGGTGCCTAAAATCTCCGTTAAGACATTACAGCCCGATTCGGTTAAAGATGTGGCGTTTACCAACTATTGGATGTGGAAAAAACGGCGGGCAACGATGACCACAGGACGTAAAAAAGCGAATGGCAGCGTCATGAAGTCGGCAGAAAACTCGACCACAAATCCAATAACCACGCCCACAACACCGCAAACGTCCCTACCTCTGCCAACACAACCGAGACCCGATACAACGCCCAACAAAAAGAAAGTGGATATAGACAATTACGTGTTTCAAAGTGAATTTGACAATGAAGAAAAACCGAAAACTACCGAAGTCACAACAGCCTCCCCAAAGCCAGTTGTAGAGCTTCCTCAAACGCCGCAAACATCCCCCTCAGTAATTGCGTCGTCTGAGCCTTCGGTTTCATCTACGCCAACGACAGATATGGCAAACTTGGTGACAAAAACCAATGCAAAACCTTTACACCAATTCAAAACAGGTCGGATAACGCCTTATAGGTTGAAATTTCGGTCGGATAGTTACACAACTCGCATGGATAATGGTTTGTTGTTTGGTGGGCTCGATAGTTATGCGGGTACGCAGCAACAAACTTTTTCAACACCACCTGTTGGGCTTCTAATGAAAGGCAATTTTAAAGATTTGTTAGAAGATTATCAGTTGGAAGCAGGTATTCGTTTGCCCATAAATCTCAGCGGCTACGAAGCATTTGCCTTTTGGGACGACCGAAAACATCGTATTGACAAGCGTTTTGCCCTTTACAATCGCTCCATGAAAACCAATGACAATGCAAGTACCATCGTCAATAATCGCCAAACACGCACCCAAACCACGCTTGGACAATACGAATTGCGGTATCCATTCAACCAATTTCAGCGCATACAAGTTGGTACAACACTTAGAAGTGACCGCTATTCAAGCCTCTCAACGGACTCGGTAACGCTTAGAAAACCAATTTTGAAAGAACAACGCATTGGCGCACGCATCGAATGGGTGTTTGACAATGCGATTGATGTGGATTTGAACATTAAAAATGGCTCACGCGCAAAAATCTGGGTGGATTGGGTGAAGCGTTTTGAATTCGATTTTGTTGACAATCCCACGTTCAAATTCAATAAAGGTTTTATGGGTGTTGTTGGTTTCGATGCTCGGCACTACGAGCGCGTGCTGAGACATTCAGTTTTGGCAGTGAGGGCGGCTGGCGCAACGAGTTTTGGTGAACAAAAAACGCTTTACATTTTAGGCGGTGTGGACAATCAATTGTTGGCAAATTTCAACAACGATGTTACGATTCCTGCGGGTGATTATGCTTTCCAAACCTTAGCGGCAAATATGCGTGGCTTTCAAAGAAATATTCGCAATGGCACGAGCAATGCTCTCATTAATACTGAATTGCGTGTGCCTATTTTTAAGTATTTATCCCAAAAACCATTGACTTCCAGTTTTCTTAGAAATTTCCAAGTCGTTGGTTTTCTCGATGCAGGAACAGCATGGCATGGCAGCAACCCATTCAACAGAGATAATCCGTTGAACATGGTCATCTTGCCGCGTGACAATACGCCTTTGACGCCCGTTGTCCTTACAGTCAATTACTTCAAAGACCCCATTGTATTAAGTTACGGCACGGGTATTCGTATGTTGTTGTTTGGTTATATGTTGCGAGCAGATTATGGTTGGGGTATAGAAACCCGTCAAATCCAAAAACCTAAATTGCATATTGCTTTAGGGACAGACTTTTAAGAAATACGGCGTCTTTTTAATGAATCAAGGCAATATTGAGCTTCTGTGCATTTTGCTCGCACAACGACAGGAGAAGATGTGGTTCATTTTTCGGCTTTGCCGAAAAATGAACCACATTCTCTTCCCACGCGAGCGAAGTGAGCGCGTGGCTGAGTGATTACGAAAAAATCTTGAAAACCGAAGTTTTTATACTTTTTTACTGAGGGGGTGTATTTTCTCCTTATCTTTGTGTTATGAAAATTCTACCCATTGGTATGCAGTCATTAGCAAAGATACGTTACAAAAACGCTATCTATGTTGATAAAACCAAACTCATCTATGAACTTGTCACGGGTGGTGCTATCTATTTTTTGTCCCGACCGCGACGTTTTGGCAAATCGCTGGTCATTTCTGTACTCAAAGAATTGTATTTGGGCAATAAATCACTTTTTGAAGACCTTTGGATTTATGACAAATGGGATTGGTCAAAGACCAGTCCTGTTATCCATATTTCGTTTGATGAAACGAATTATGATGATGCTGGATTAGACGAAGCCATTAGTTTTGAACTAAAAGAACATGCTGATAAATATGGTATTGAGTTGAGCGCAACGCATTATAAAATGCAATTCAAAGAGTTGTTGAAAAAACTCAACGCCAAACACGGTAAAGTCGTTTTACTCATAGACGAATACGACAAACCGATTATTGATTATTTGGAAAAAGAAGGTATGGAAACCGCCCTAAAAAACCAAAAAGTCATGAAACAGTTTTATTCTGTTTTGAAAAATTCAGATGATTTGATGGAGTTGATTTTTATCACAGGGGTTTCAAAATTTTCAAAAGTTTCCTTGTTTTCTGATTTGAATAACCCAAGTGACATCACTTTAAACAAAAAATATAGCACTTTGTGTGGCTATACACAAGAGGAATTAGAGTTTTATTTTGATGCTTATTTAATTCAAATTAGTGAAAAACTCAATTTAACCCGTGAAGCTTTGCTCGAACACATTAAAGTTTGGTATAATGGTTATAGTTGGGACGGTATTAACCGTGTGTACAATCCGTTTGGCACACTTAACTTTTTAGATAATGAGGAGTTTCAAAATTTTTGGTTTGCCACAGGTAGCCCTAATTTCTTGATTAAACAAATGAAAATTCAAACAATTTTTAATGTTGAAAATGTCTCTGTCAACACAACTCAATTAGAAAAGTACAATATTGAAAATATTACATTAATCCCTTTATTGTTCCAAACAGGTTATTTGACAGTCAAAGAAAAGAATACGATGACAGGCGATATGATTTTGGACTATCCTAACAAAGAGGTGCGTGAAAGCATGTATCAATTTTTGATTGATGATTTGTCCTACAACCCACATCGCACACATACAGGCATGACTATCAAAGACTTACAGCAAGCCTTAGTGTCTAAAAACTTAGCCAAAGCACGCGATATTATCAACGCTTTATTGGCTGCTTTGCCTTATGAAGCCTATAAAAACCAATCGGAAGGATTTTATCATGGCTTGTTACATTTGATTTTTAGCTATCTGGGTATGTTCATACAAAGTGAACCGCACCTTTCACACGGTCGCGCTGATGTGATTGTGGAAACATTGACAGATGTTTTTATTTTTGAATTCAAATTCAACAAAACCGCCCAAGAAGCCATAACCCAAATTAAAAACAACGCTTATGCTGATAAATACCGCATTTTAGACAAACCAATCACAGGTATTGGCGTCAATTTCAATGAAAAGAAAAGGAAAATTGACGAGTGGTTAGAAGAAATTTTGTGATAAAGTCGTCTCTGTACTCGCGCCTGATAGTTGCTGCCGCTAAAATTGTCAAGAGCCAAAATTTTTGCTTCAAATAAACAACCCATTTCACAAAACTGCTGTACTATTAGGTGAAGATGTGCTCATACATTATTCCGATTTGAAATTTGAAATTTTCCTATACATTCAACAAAACTATTTAAAATGAAAAACATTTTTACTCGTTTATTGGTACGCAACTTTTTTACTCTTCTAAGTTTATTTATCACGCAACCGATAGCCCACGCCCAACACGTACCCGAACGCTTTACGGTTTCTGCCGACGGCAAACGCCTCACAACGGGCGGCACTAAACCTTCAACGGGATTTTACGACGAATCAACCGTAAAAAATGTTGAATTGACGTTTGCCCAAGCCGATTATTGGCAACAATTGACCAGTAATTATGCGTCAAAAACAAGCATTTTGGCTTCTTTGACTTACGACGGCAAGGTATATCCCAATGTGGGTGTCCGTTTTCGGGGCAATACCTCTTATCAGCGTGTAACGGGTCAGAAAAAGTCTTTTAGTATTGAAATGGACTTTAAAGACTCCACACAAGACTTGAAAGGCTACAAAACCTTGCATTTTAACAATGCTTTTGAAGACCCTACCATGATGAGGGAGGTTTTATACTTGGGTTTTGAACGCCGTCACGTACCTGCTGCAAAGGGCAATTTTATTCACCTCTACATCAACGGGCAAGATTGGGGCGAATATCCCAATATTCAAGTCCTCAATGGGGCATTTGCGGAAGAATGGTTTTTGAGCAAAGATGGTACACGTTGGCGTGCAGAACCACCTACGGGTACTGGCGGCGGCGGCGGCGGTGGCGGTTTTGGGGCAGGTAAGTCGTCACTCAATTTTTTGGGGACAGATACAACCTTGTACAAAACAGCTTACACCGTAAAAAAAGCTAATAAAACGGACGTTTGGACTGACCTTGTGAAGGCGTGCCAAGCTCTAAATACACCCGTTGAAGATGATTTGAAAAAAGTATTTGATACCGACCGCGCTTTATGGTTCGTTGCCAACGAAATTATTTTTGGTGATGATGATAGCTACGTGAACAAAGGCGGGCAAGATTATTACGTGTTTTGGGACAAAGAAACGGGGCGGATTGTGCCAATCGAATACGATGGCAACAGTGCGTTTAACAGTACTGCCAGGGCGTGGAGTCCATTTTTGAAGGAAACCAACGTACAGTTTCCATTAATGAATAAACTTTTTGCCGTTCCTGCTTTGCGGCAACGCTATTTGGCACACGTCCGAACGATAATTGAGGAGATTTTAGACTCCTCAGTATATAACCCTACAATTGATATTTTTGCCGCCAAAATTGATGCTTTGGTCAATGCAGACCCTAAAAAAAATACAACCTACGCGCAATTTCAATCGGGTGTCCCTGCTTTAAAAACGTGGTTGAACAATCGGCGTATTAATTTGCTGGCAAACTCAGAAGTGAATAGAGTTGCGCCTACTGTATCAGATGTGGTATATGCCACGAACAATACGGCTTGGAAAAAACCAGATGCTGGGCAATCAGTTGTGGTGACGGCAAAGGCTGCGCATAGTGCGGGTATCAGTCGGGTCAATTTGTACTACGGAACAGGATTAGACGGCTATTTTGACAAAACTCAAATGTTTGATGACGGCGCACACGGTGACGGCGCGGCAAATGATGGGACTTTTGGCGGTACAATCGTAGGTTTTACAAAAGGTAGTTACGTGCGTTTTTATGTAGAAGCCATTGCCAATGACGCGGCAAAAACAGTGGCTTATTTGCCAAAAGGCGCGGAACATGATGTGTTTATATATCAAGTTAATTTTTCAGGTTCTTTGATGACGGGGGTAGCGGTCAATGAAATTATGGCATCAAATGCCACCACGCAAACTGACCAGAATGGAGAATTTGAGGACTGGATTGAATTGTTCAATAAGACAAGTGTGCCTATTGATTTGAGTGGTTTTTTCCTATCAGATGATGCTGCCAATCGGGGAAAATTCAAATTACCGCAAGGCACGACTATTCCTGCAAACGGTTATTTGATTGTTTGGGCAGATGAAGATGGGTCACAAACGGGTTTGCACGCCAATTTTAAACTGTCGGCTGCCGGTGAAGTTGTTATTTTCTCGGATAGAGACACGGCTGAAATCGAGAATATTATTTTTTCTACCCAACAAGCGGATAAAGGCTATGCCCGCCGTCCGAACGGAACAGGCAATTTTGTGATTCAAAACCCAACGTTCAATCGAAGCAACGACTTAGTACCAACAGCAGAAATTTTGCTGCCAAACGCCGTGCGTCTCTTTCCAAACCCAACTACTGAGGGGGTGACAATTGAGGTAGATACGGATACAAAACAGCGCGTTCAAGCCGTCAATATGCTCGGTCAAGTTGTGTTTGATGATACAATTCTACGAAATCTGTACATCAAAACAACAACGTGGCAAAAGGGGATTTACATGGTGAAAATAGGGGAGGTGATGAAAAAATTGGTCGTGAACTAAATGAAATTTTAATGAATTTAGACATAAGTAACTGACCTTTCGCAAGTCAAAAATTTGGAAATTAGTTTTTTTTACAGATACCTTAAATATCATTATTTTGACACTACGTGTCAGTGCAAACGCTTAAAATCGTACATTGTTATAAACATTTTGACTCTACGAGTCATAGCTATCGGACAAGTTTTAATGACACGTAGTGTCAAAATGTTTATAATAATCTCAGGTTTTGAACATTTCGTGCTGACACGTAGTGTCAACATGTTTATTTTGGGCATCTGTAAAATATTTCATTTTTTCAAATTTTTGACTTACCAGAGGTCGGTGACTAATTTTAAATCTTTCCAAATCTATGAAATCTTTTTTTTTCTCTCCTAAAATTGCGTTCATTTTTCTCTTTTTCTCTGCCTGCAAAAAAGAAACAATCCCCGTTAAATGGACGCAAAAAGAGACTAAATCAGACTATGAATGGCGTGGAATTCAATTTTTTGATGCCAAAAATGGCGTTATCATTGGCGGCAAAACGTGGTCGGGTGGTTATGTTTTGCAAACACGCGACGGCGGTGAAACGTGGCAGTTTGACAGCGTTCAGCAATGGTGTTTATACGGGTTAAGCCAAGATTCAAAACCCAAAAATAGGGCGGACGGGGCGTTTTTCACAATTGGGATTAGTGGACAAGTTTTTGAGCGAAAAAACAAAGATTCTACGTTTAGCAAAGTTGGTAATCCGTTTTGGCGGTGGTTTCACGGCATTGCGGCACGCGGCGAACGGGTCATTGCCGTTGGCGGGGAAAGTTGGAACAGCGGCGTTTTAGCACATTTTCAAAGAGGAAATCCGAGTCTGTCCCGCATGGATACTTTTCCGCAAGAATTGGAAGCCGTCGCTTTTGCCGATGATTCAGTGGTTGCGGCAGTTGGTTACGGCTTGGTTTTACGCTCCGAAAATGGCGGTACATCTTGGTCGCCTTTAAAACAATGGGACAGCGGTTTTTATAAGTCGGTCTGTTTCCCTTCGGAAAAGATTGGGTATATTGTGGGTTATTCGGGCGAAATTTTGAAGACAACAGACGGTGGAAAAACGTGGACACGCCTCCAATCACCAAATACATACAAGCCCAAACGCTTCAATCACGTTTTTTTTACTGATATACTGAGGGGTGGTATTTGTGGCGATAATGGCGTTTTCTGGCGCACAACAGACGGTGGCGAAACATGGCAAGTAGTAGAAGACTTTCCCAAAGTGAATTTTTACGCTATTTTTATGCGTGAAAATGAAGGATGGTTGGTAGGGAAAGAGGGTACAGTTATAAAATTTAGCTTTTAGGCTTTGATACCTTTTTAAGTCTGTTGCTCCACTTACTGGGACACGTTTTGAATAATTACTATAAAATTTGGATTAAGTATGAAACAAAGTATCGCGCATTTAGCATTGGTTGTTGATGATTACGATGATGCCATTGCATTTTATTGTCAAAAATTGAATTTTGATTTAATTGACGATACCCCTCAGTCTGAAACCAAAAGATGGGTTTTAGTTGCGCCCAAAGGCGGAAATGGCTGTCAGTTGTTGTTGGCGAAGGGTGTAGGTGATGAGCAGCGCAGCAGAATCGGCAATCAAGCAGGTGGGCGGGTCTTTTTTTTTCTCCGAACCGACGATTTTTGGCGCGATTTCAAAGATTATACCGCAAAAGGCGTTGAATTTGTCAGAGAACCTAAAGTTGAAGAATACGGTACAGTAGCCGTTTTTAAAGATTTGTATGGTAATTTGTGGGATTTGATTCAGTTTTTCAAAGAAGACTAACGGTTACAAACTTTTGCTCTCTTCGCTCGCAAAGAAGGGGAGGTGGTTCATTTTTCGGGCTTTGCCCGAAAAATGAACCACTTTTCCCCCTTCTTTGCGGGCGAAGCGGAGCAAAACGAATAGAATTAATTGAGGGGTGGGCGTAACCTAAAAGCGGTTTTTGCACCTTACGCTCGCTTCGCTCGCGTAAAGGAGGGCAATGTGGTTCAATTTTCGGCGAAGCCGAAAATTGAACCACCTCTCCTCCCTTTTTACGCGAGCGAAGCGAGCGTAAAAGGTGTTAAAACCATAGTTTTTTGTCAAAAAACGTTGAATTTAGGTTATGCCCACCTCTCATAGAATTAATTATCAATTATCAAACAACGCTTCAATAGACCGATGTTCGTGCGTATTGCGTATTGCCCGTGCAAATAATTTTGCGCTTGACAAGACCTTGATTTTAGGTGATTCTTGTTTGAGTGGTAAGGTATCGCACACAACAAGTTCGGTTAAAACGGAATTATTGATATTATCATAAGCCTTTCCCGACAAAACAGCGTGTGTTGCCATAGCGCGAACGCTTTTCGCCCCTTTTTTCATAATGACTTCGGCGGCTTTGCAGAGCGTTCCTGCGGTGTCCACCATGTCGTCAACAAGCACAACGTCCATACCTTCTACATCGCCAATCACGTTCATTTCGGCAATTTCATTCGCTTTTTTGCGGTATTTTGAACACGTTATAAAATCGCGATCCAAAAGTCGAGCAAAATTTCGCGCCCGTTTCACGCCCCCCAAATCGGGTGAAGCGAACAAAACATTGGACACATCTAAAGTGCGTAAATAATTGAGAAAAATAGGCTCGCTTTTCAGATGGTCAACGGGAATGTCAAAAAAACCTTGTACTTGGTCGGCGTGTAAATCCATTGTCATCAAGCGGTTAACACCCGCCGCTTCCAGCATACTGGCAATCAATTTTGCTGAAATTGGCACACGCGGTTTGTCTTTTCTGTCTTGACGAGCATAACCAAAAAACGGAATAACTGCCGTGATGTAGCCTGCCGAAGCGCGTTTTGCGGCATCAATCATCAACAAAAGTTCTAAAAGATTGTCCGCAGGAGCAAAGGTAGATTGGATAAAAAAGACATATTCACCACGCACACTTTCATTGATAACGGGCTGCATTTCGCCGTCAGAAAATCGGAGTACTTCTAAGTCGCCGAGTTTTGTGTCGTATTCGTAGGCGATTTTATCCGCCAAGTAATGGGAACAAGTCCCCGAAAAAATTTTTATTTCAGAAGCCATAATTGGTTGATAGTTATTAGTTAGCAGTGGTAACTATTTAGCTACGTGCCTTTTGCTCGCGCAATGACAGAAAAAGAGGTGGTTCATTTTTCGGCAAAGTCGAAAAATGAACCATATTCCCCCTTTCTGCGCGAGCGAAGCGAGCGCGTGGTAAACAGATTAATAGTGATTGATTGCTGTTTGACGGCGCAAAATTAGGTCGAGATATTCGTTTGTAGGGCTATTAAACGTATTTATTTGGAAATTTTATTTTTATAATTTCAAATAAATACCCCCTCAGTATTATGGCTCTGTGACAATTTTAGCGGTAACTCACGTTCGGGGAACTTTTAAAGTTCCCCGAACGTCGGTTTGCAACAAATCTTTGAATTTATCGAATAGGCGCGTGACAACTCGGTGGTCTTCGGTGATGATATTTGTTTCGGTGGCTTCTATTTGGCGACGTTGTTGGAGCAGCAATTCGCTATGTTTTGATAATCAATTGTTTATAAATTTAATGAAAAACGTTTTGTTGTTTTAGAGTTTCCTATAAATCGTAAAAAATGTAATATTTTATTACTTTTCATATCGATTTTGATGTTTCGTTTTTATATTATTTGAAACCATACATAAAATCTAAATTGCTGGTTCTCGCGCTCGCTTCGCTCGTGCAAAAGGGAGGAGACGTGGTTCGTTTTTCGGCGAAGCCGAAAAACGAACCACATTCCCCTCCCTCGCGCGAGCGAAGCGAGCGCGAGATGCAAAAAACGCTTTTAGGTTATGCCCATCCCTCAATTAATTTTTAATTTTATTTTTAAAATATTGATTGTTAAAACTTAGCGAATTGCTGGCATTTGACAAATCAAATGCGGCATTTTTATTTTTTAAGCAGCGTGAAAATCCGTTTGTGATAAGTCAGGGATAGTTTTTTTATTTTTTTGTTCTTTTATTTCAAACGCATCAAAGTCAAAATTATGAAAAAACGCGACACATTATTTTTACTTCTATTGTTAAATCAATTGGTTTACGGACAAAAAGATTCTCTCCCAAAAAATCCCAATGGGTTCAAAATCATTGCTTTACCCATTGTTTTTTACACCCCCGATACAAAAATTGGGGCAGGTGTTGGTGGTTTGTCAACGTTCAATTTCAAAGGTGATTCCGTTGGGGCAAGACGTAGTAGCGTAACGGTGGGCTTGGTTTACACGCAACTCAAACAAATATTGGTCTATTTTCCGTTTCAATTATTTCCTAAAAATCAAAAATATTGGCTCGGCGGCGAAGTCGGCTACTATCGTTACACCTATAATTTTTTTGGAATAGGCAATGATTTTTCGCCTGATTACATAGAAAAATTTAGCTCTACGTATCCGCGCCTTCGTTTGAGTGCAACGAAGCAAATAAAACCCTATTTGTTCGTCGGTTTTCGCTTGGGTTACGAAGATTTCACCTTTACACGCGTAGATTCTGGCGGTATTTTGGATAAAAAACTTGTTTCGGGAGCGCGAGGTGGACGCCATGCTTGTTTTGGTTTGCAAGCCAATTATGACAGTCGAGACGCTCTTTTTTCGCCAACAAAAGGCTGGGTTGTGGAGTCTTACGTGTACCAAGCGGGAGCGTTTATGGGCGGCGATTTTAACTTTCGACGCTTTTTTTTAGAGGCATCGCACTACATTTCTCTTGGAAAAAAGGGCGTTTTGGCGTTTAATGGGTCATTAATTTTGTCAAATGGCGATGTGCCGTTTCATCAAATGCCCGTTATTGGCGGTACAAAACGATTGCGCGGTTATTTGGAAGGAAAATATAGCGATAGAAACTTATCTGTTCTTCAAGCAGAATACCGTTTTCCCTTGTACAAACGCTTTGGTGCAGTCGTTTTTGGTGGCTTTGGCGAAGTCGCTTCTACGCCTTTGGGTTGGTCGTTAGCGAACGTGCGTTACAATTATGGTACAGGTTTGCGTTTCATGCTCGACCCCGTTCAACGCATCAATATTCGAGCAGATTATGGCATTGGTTACAAATCAAAGGGCTTTTATTTGACGATTGCAGAAGCATTTTAAAAGTGTATAAAGTGTTGAAAATCAGTAATTACTTAGCCCATAGCTCGCTTCGCTCGCAAAAAAGGGGAATGTGGTTCGTTTTCGGGCAAAGCCCGAAAAATGAACCACTTCTTCTCCCTCGCGCGAGCGAAGCGAGCGCGTGACTAAGTAATTGCGAAAATCAATAAAATACTGAGGGTTTCTAAAACCCGTTCACCTTATTTTTAAAATCAATAAAAATGAAGAAAATCCTCTATTTCTGTCTAATTATGTTGCATTTTTCCATTATTTCAGAAGCGCAAAACGCCTTGAAAATGACTAAAAATGACACGATAATTGCCATCAAATCACCTATTCTGACAAAGCAATCGCTGCTATTTTCAACCAATAGTCTCGGTGGACAAATCGGCGTTGGGAAGCTGTTGAAACAACGAGAAACCCATCGTTTTACGAAATCGGGGCAGGAACGCATTAAAACTAAAAGCCGTGCATTGTACGCAACGCTTGGTTATTATTATCAGCCCGATTTTCAACACAACTGGTCTTTGGCAGCAGAATATGCCATGAGTCGGGTCAATCGTAAGGGTCTTTACAGCGAATTTGCCCCATTCTTGGGCGTTAGTCGCACGTTTTTGACGGCAACAAGCTATTCGGTGAGCGATAACGGTGTTGTGACCAAAGATAATTTAGCGGGTAATTGGTACGTGACGGGCGGTTTTAGCACGGGTTTGGGTAAGCATTTTGAGACACCAAAATGGGGCAGTTTAGAAACCGTTTCAGCAAAATTTGTTCTTCAAACCTTTTATCCTAATTTTAAATTTATTGCCATAAAACCTTATTTTCAAGTTCAGACGACTTGGGAATTGCCAAAATTTGAAACAAATGCTCAAAAAATGATTAAATTTAAATCTTAAAATCATGAAAAATACCTTTTCTCTCATTTTCCTATTTTTCGGAATACTCACTTTTTCGGCTTGCCAAAAAGAAAAAATAAGTCTCGGAACGAATATTCAGGACCTTTTTTACCTCGACAATCAAGGGGCTAAAATGCCGATTTTGGTGGAGGGGAATATGGCTTCGGGCATCATTGTGTTATGGATTCACGGCGGACCGGGTGGCACGGCGATTGGTTTTCAAAACGATGCCGACATTACGGCTTTCTTGGAACCAAAATACACTGTTGCTTATTGGGACCAACGGGCGGCAGGTGTTTCGCAAGGCAACACATCCCAATTAGGTGTCAGTTTGTACGCTGAGGACTTGAAAAAAGTGATTATTTTGCTCAAATCCCGCTATGGAGCCGACAAAAAAGTGTTCTTGTTGTCCCACAGTTGGGGCGGATTGATTGCGCCTGCGTTTCTTACTGAGGGATCCAATCAAGGCATGGTTCAAGGCTGGATAAACGTAGCTGGGGCGCATAACTATATTAAAAATGATTCACTTACGCGTGATTATTTGATACAATATGGCAAAGAACAAGTTGCAAAAAATATCAATATCGCCAGATGGCAAGACATCGTTGACTACGCCGAAGCCCATGTACCGGATTATACGTTCAAAACGTCGTCGGGTTTGAACCTCTGCGCGAGTACAGCGGAGGGCTTAATTTCGGATATTAACCCTGGTGGGAGTATAACAGACATTTTTCAAAGTAAAACAGCCTTTTCTTTTTTTGCGGCGGCATCTAATTCGGGCGCGACCTATTTTTCAGGGCTAAATGACCGTATTATGTATGCAGAATATTCTTCAAAATTATCCCTTATTAAGCTACCGTTGCTTTGTATTACGGGTAAATATGATTTTACCGTGCCGAGAGGTTTAGCCGACGAAGTGATGCAAAAAGCGGCTTCGGTGAAGAAAAAATTGGTCATTTTGCCACATAGCGGGCATATCTGTATGAGCCAAGAACCCACTACTTTTTATGAAGCAGTAATCAAATTCGTAGAAGAGAATAAATGAGGGATGGGCATAACCTAAAAGCGTTTTTTGCATCTCGCGCTCGCTAACGGATTCGAGAAAAAACCAAGCCTTTTGTTTTCTATAAACGTGTAAAATGTAGTACGTTTGTAGAAACAAAAGGAATAAAATATGACATTAGAAGAATTCAAAGTGAGCTTTGACGCATTAAAAAGTAAAGGATTTATACCCACTGAGATAGAACGGTTGCAAAAAGTGCATTTGCTGTGGCATACGCATACCGACGAACGTTTGCCTGGTGGTGAAAATGTGAAACTATTAGGTACGTATTCGAGCCGTGAAAATGCCGAAACTGCCCAAGCCGAAGCCGCTGTTTTAGCGGGTTTTAAAGACCATTTAGAGGGTTTTGAGATTTCAGAATATGACTTGGACGAGCGTCAGTGGCGTGAAGGTTTTACGACCGAAACGTGGGGCAGTTCTGAAAATCGTTGTTTTATTGGTGAAGTTGGGCATTGGATTACGATAGAAGGCAAGGTAAAATCGAGTTATAATTACGAGTACCGAACACTTATGGCTTGGGCAAAAAGTGAAGAAGCCGCCAAAATTGCTTTTGAAAAAGATGCTAACGCTTACACCCGACCTTACAAAAATATGTATGGTCAAGATGTTTGTTACGTTTTCGATAAAGTCCATTTTGTGCGGGAATCTTGGTTTTTTGACACCGAAAAACTCGACAAAGGCGATGTTTTGGAAGTGGATAGCCGCGTCAAAGACCGAAGATTTCCGAAAAATGCACCGCCAATGAAGCCCGAAGATGTGCCAAAAGCGGCGGCTGATAATGAATTTTATAATTTATTGAGTCATTGGCGACGTTTTGCAGAGCAATATGCCGACACGCAGCCATACATATATGAGTGGCAAAATGACATGGACGCACGGCGTTTGATAGATGCACATTTGGCAACCCTACCGAACAATCAAAAGGAACTAAAACGCCACATTCAGCAGTTTGATAAGTTGGTTTTGGCTAAAACCTTTGAGGTCAATGAGTGCATTTGGGGTGAAAAAGTAGAGAAAGAAAATGGCTACAATCGCAAAACGAATTGGTACTACTATCGGGTCAATCAAGCGGTTTTTGATGCCGAAAAGGGCGTTTTTACTAAAAAATAATACACATTAGAAACTATGATATTGCGTAAAACAGACGAAAATAGCGATGCGTTCCTCGCCCATATTCGCCAAACGATTGCCGTTTTAAAACCTAATAAAGGAGTCAAGTTCAAAACGACGAAAGGTACTTTGGGCGTGTATTTTAGCAAGAAGCACAACCATTTTAGCATCAGTTTAGACGGCTATTTCATTGAAGAAGTCGCAAATCCTGAAGCCGCTGCTGCGTCTGTTTTGTCATTGTACGATGGCGGTAACACGGACTTTAGTCCGTTTAATGACTAAAACCGAGATAAATAAAAGAAATAAGCCGAAATACAGAGGGAGATATTTTACCCAAAACTTACTTCAAAAAAATATTAAGTGACTGCTGAAACGCTTTTTCAACGACAACTTGACTACATTTTCGACCGCCCGACGACGACCGAACCCGCTTGGTATTTTACCGAATTTTGGCAGAAAAGCGATGAGGCTATTTTTCCCTACGACAATCACGAAGTGGTTTTTGCTTTTATGGAAAATCTATTGAAAAACGCTGGAAAATACCTCGAAATATACTCAAATGACCAAATTGGCTTGGGTTTCAACTATATTTTCAACAATAGTTGCTCGAATATGACGCACGACATCAGAGAAGCAGATGTGCCTTTTGACCGAAAAATTAGCCTTTTAGAAAACTTGTTTTCATTGTTCAAAGAGGTTTTCAACGAACGCTGTTTGACAGAAACGTCGGCTTATGCGGCTGTTTTGAGTCCGCCACTCAACAATATTTGCTATATGTTTTGGGACGTAACGCCTTTGTCTTATTGGGGAAATATACCAAAAACGGAGCGAAAAGACTATTACGAAGCGATTGCGATGGTCATGCAACGTTGTTTGTCGCTCAAAAATCCTGCTTGCGTCGAAAGTGGTTTGCATGGTTTGGGACACATGGTTTCTGAGCAACCCAACATTGCCGTTCCGATTATTGATGCGTTTTTGGCGAAGCCAAAGAACCCATCTTCAAAAATTATTAAGTACGCGAAACAGGCGCGAACAGGGATGATTTTGTAACCTTTCAAATTTTACATTGTATGAAAAAATTTCCAACCAACAGAATCAAACCCATAAATAGTATTTTAAAAGGGATTGTTTTTGAAAATCCCCAAATTTTATAACCCATCTTCTCGTTTGGGCAACCAATCCGCAAATTTTTTCTTCAAAAATGCGCGTTTTTCATCATCAAAAACCACAATATCCACGCCCCCATCGTAAGGTGCAAATAGGATTTTACCGGCGGGAAGAATGAAAAATACACGCAATTCGTCGTCCGCAATTGCTGTCAAAAGGTCGTTAAATTCGCCTTTATTTTGCCATTCAGTCGCCGCAAAAGCGGGGCGATACACAATGTCTTCATCATAATAATCGGGCAAAACGGCGTTCAAATCAAGCAATTCTAAGTCTTGAAACGCATATTTGTCCAAACTTTTGTGAGCAGGAAAAGTGTCCGATGCGTTGTCTTTAAAAGCGTAACCGCCCGTCACTAAGAAGATTCTTGTGCCAATGTCGTCCGCAAGTTCGTGTAGTAATGTGTTTTGGCGGTGCAAAATTTCCAATCGTTCTGCATCGGTGGTTGCATAACGTTTAGCATCAGGCAGGCTGTGGATTCTAAACCAACTCTCAGTAAATCGAAGTTTAAAAACATGATTGATTGGAGGGCAATCTTGAAAGTTTTTGTCCCAATAGGTTTGAAAAACAAGTGGTGTCATTCTAATTACTTTAAAGTTCAGATGCACAAAAGTCTGATATTTACACCAAACAAAGTACTTTTGATGCTTAAAGTTCACTTATCCTTCCATTGATGACGGCGGAGTTTTCAAAAACTAATTTTGAGCGTTCCACCAAAATAAACTAAAAATACTGAGGGGGCATGTCCAAACTTTTAACCTATTTACAAGAAGAATACGTCCACAAAACGGATGGAAAACTCAAATTTCTGTTGAAACAATACACATGCGAGGAGATTGTGGCAGAAATTATGTCTTGGCTTTTAGAAAAAAAAGCGCGGTTTGTGGACATAACCCTATTCGCACGGGATTTTTACAACACGTCCGATTTGACCAAAACGCAACGGGCAAAGTTTTACAAAGAACTTGAATGGCAAGGCTTTTTTAGTCTTTTGAACCATTTTTTGTACGACGAAGATGTTGAAACGTGCAGTTGGGTAATCTATACCTTTGGTAAATTTTGCCAAGCTGAAAATGCTCATTTTCTTGAAACGGCTTACAATACGCATTATAAAATCCACAATCCGATATTGGCGGCTCGATGTCTTTTTGAAATGCGTTGGCTCAAATCGCTGCATGAAGAATCACTGCAAGACTTGGATACTGAGGGGTATGTCAAATCCTTGGAGAAAGACAATTCTTTGAGTACACAAATGCTTTTGTTGCATTTTTATGACCCCACTTGTCAAAAAGAAGCCACTGATAACTTATTGAAAAACAAGGATTTAGTAAAAACGCTGTTGCCAAATCTATATTCAGAAAACGATGATTTAATGTCTCCCCTTTGGGGGCGGGGGCAAAAAGAAGGTGAAAAAATAGACCTCGACCCCTATTTATGGAGTTTTGAAGCCTTGATTTTTGATTATTGCAAAAAGACAAACAGTTCTAAAATCGAACAATCGGTCTTTGAAAATTTGGTAAAAATCCATTTTTCTGAAAATAAAAGAGCCTACAATCCACCCACAAAATCCACTAAAAATGCTCATTTTGAAGCCTTCAATACTGAGGGGGTCATTTTGGTCGGTTCGGCAAAACGCTTGAAAAAGTATTATGAAACGCAACCGTTTTCAGCCATTTTTTCAGACGATTTTAGTGAAATATATGAGGGTCAACGCATGGTTTGGGCAGAACCGTTTCACACGCCTTACGATTTGTATCTCTTTGAAAATCAAGAAGATGTGATTCAACTTGCCAATAAAAACAACTGTGCTTACCTCCGCTACGGTTTGTTTTTTGAGTCCAATGACAAAGCCGTTGTTTTCAATCAAAAGCAATTTACGCATATTATGTCGCACGACAAAGGCGATTTTTCAAAACAAGAAAACCCGTTTCTTACGCCAATGATTTGGCATAAAGATTTGGCGCGTGGTTTTTACGAATTAACGTGGGTTGAAGCCCCGAAAGGTTTGGCAATGAGCCTTGAAAGGGTGACGGATTCGGATAGATTGGCGGAACATCATTTTAAAGGAAAAGCGTTTTTACTAACTGAAAAATGGAAATGATGCAGTAAATTTGGAAATTTTATGTAACAATGATACGCACCTCGATAAACTTGTTCCATTTCGGTTTGAAAGCCTTCACGTTCTAAACCTTGCCGAATAAATTGGGCAACTTGTTCAAAATCTTGGGGCGTTAATTCAAAATTATCGAAATCTAAATCTTCCGAAAAACGGCTGGTTTGATGCACAATACGCAAGCAAGTACCGCCTAAAAACGCAAATTTTGAGGCATAATCGCTGTTAAAAATAAGAGCTAATATTTTATGCTGCAAATACTCGCGCAGCAAAAATGAGCCAAAAGTGTGCAGTTGTGGCGGATAAAACGCTTGTATTTGGTTGTACGATAACATTTTTTACGAATTTTCTACGAAGTGTACAAAAGCAGTTGCCCTTTGCATTAAGGCTTGCGCATCAAAAGCAACAGCGTATTTATGAAAAAGGTCAAAATCAACTTGGGCTTTAATATCTGAAATATTTAGCCGCAATTCATAAAAATGACCCTCGGTTTTGAGGTGGGGATTAAGATACAAAAAATCCAAAATACATTTTTGAGGGTCGGCTATTTTATAATTAAAACCATTAAAATTCAATAAATTGTAACCAAAAAATAAATTTGGTTTTAAGGTTTGGTAGGTGAAAAGACCAATCGGCGTATCAAAATTTTGAGTCTTTAAAGTCGTGATAGCCGTGTGGCGAAAAACGCCTTCGGGAATAAAACCATAATGCGCCAATGCTGATTCTACAGAAATGTAAGAAGGATTGTAAATATGATTTGAAATAAAATAAAGGGTCGGCGTATCCAAGTGGTTTTCGGTCAGCCGGTACCATTCGTTACGGACTTTTTGGACGTAATTTTTCTTTTGCCAATTGACCAAATTCTTGGGGTCAAAAGGCGACAAAGTCTTCTCTATCTCTTTTTTTGAAAAAATAGGATAGTCCTTAAAAGTTGTTCTAAAAGTCTGAAAATTCATCTTTATTCTTTTAAAATGACAAATTTAGTAATTTTTAGAAATAAAATCATTTTTTATCTTATAATTAACTTAAATACCTTACAAATTTTTGGATACGAAGGTTTTTAGGGCGTTTGATGTGCAAGATGACAAATGGGTTTAGATAAAAAATATGAAATACACAATTCAATACGAAAACGAAGAAGAGTACGGCATGGGCGCACCTGTGGCAGGCGATTGTTATGCCATAAATGAAGAAGGGGGGAAATACCTCATCAGTCGTATGGCAATGCGAGAATCTATGGATTTGGGCGACGGTCGGTTCATCATTCCGTTGCTTGTTAGGCGGGAAATTGTTGAGGAAACGCAAACTATTTCCCAAAAATGCGTTCGCTTGGCAATTGCTGATATGAACACTTCTAAACTGCATATTTTAGACACCTACCACGACAGTAATCCAAAATTTGGAACGTTTAAAGACGGTGAATTGCATTTTGAAATGCGTGATTTTTCGGGTGATTATCAATCAAAATCCTTGATTTTATCAGAAGAAAAAATCGTTGCCACGCATGAAATTACTCCAAAATTTTACTACAAACGCTTTTGGAACGAAACCCGTGGCGATATGTACGAGGCTTGGGGGACAAGTTGGTGGTATTTTGAGACAAATACTGAGGGGGTCATTTTAAAGCAATTGGAGGAATACGAAAACGGCATTATTCAATGTTATGACCTCATAAAACCCGAAAACCGCTTCGGTGGACTCGGAGAATTGCCTCTGCCGTTGACAGAGTTTAAGGAATATGAAATTTTCAAAGAAGACTTTTATGACCTTTGGAACAAACACAATAAGGTTTTGACCAACGATTTGTACGCTCATTTGAAGCAAATGCAACCGCGCCCCGCCTTGTATTTGGGTGAAACGAGTATCACCGCTTTGTGGCATTACGTGAGTGGCTACACGTCGGCTTGTTATTTTAAAGGCATGGAAGAAGAACTCACGCCCCGTTTTGAATTGTTCCACGAATTTGCGAAGCGAAAAACGGGTTTTTATGAAAGCACAAGCGGTTGGAAACACATGATTTTGAGCCATTGCGAAGGCGACGAAACAAAAGCATTGGACTTATTTTTTGACTATTTCGATGAATTTTTAAAAGGCGAAGAATTGAATGAACACCTAAAATCTTTAGTACCAAAAAACAAGCACGACATGGATTTTGACAAAGTCTTGGACTTTCATTGGTACGGCTACAAAGAATTGAAACCCATTATTCCCGAATTATTGACGTGGTTGCAAGACATTAATTGGCCCGTGGCAAGACCCATTTCCGCCGTTTTAAAACCCATGTTGCCCGATATTTTACCCGAATTGATTCCGATTTTGGAAGGCGACGATGCGGTTTGGAAATACCATATTTTGCAAGTTTTTTTCATTGAAACAAAGTCAGAACATTACCTAAAAATTAAACCGCTTTTAGAGCAATTGGCTTATCAGCCTTCGGCAATAGATGAAAAAGAAGAAGTGAGTTTGTTGGCGAAGGAGATTTTAGAAAAACATTTATAAAATGATAGAATCAACCATCAATTGGTCACTATTCCAGACCGAAAACGGTACAAAAACCGCCGAAGATTTGGGCATTCCTGAAAACCAAGATTTACCCTTAAAAGCGTATTTGCAGGATTTAAAACGCCAAAAAAAGCGTTTTACTGATGGGGATGTTACGCACATTGCGGTTTATCATACCGTCTTTTACGAAGGGCAATGCAATACTGAGTTTGACCCTGAAATTATTTCGTTATTGCATAATTTAAAGGCAACTTTTTGTGTAACGTGCCAATCGGTCTAAATATTTCATGTTAATATCAATGAAAACTAAAATTTGTGCCTTGTGCAAAATAGAAGAAATAACGCTTTTTCGCGTCCAAATTCAAAAAGGCAAAACGTGGATTTTTGTCTGCGAATCGTGCTGTAAAAAATCTCAAAACCTGCCCGATTATCGCTACGGCGGCACTTGGAAAGGCTACCGTCATTGAAAATTTGTGAATAATTCAAATAAATAAAATATGTGTCGCTACGCATTTCGTACCTATAAACCCCATTACGCTTGTTTTAAATGTCAAAAGACGTTTAAACGCCGCTTGCATACCGATTTTGTCGAAAATACAACGGATTTCAAAGAAAAAGAAGCCAAATGCCCCGATTGCAGCGGCATTGTAGCCGACATGGGTTTGGACTTTGCAGCCCCAAAAAAGAAGGACAATAAGGCTTGGCAACACCTACAAACACTGTATAGCGTGGGTATCACGTTTCATAGTTGCGGCTGTTCGGGCGCGGGTTATGTTCCAAGAAATCACGAAGATTTGGTGGCTTATTATCAAAAAATGATTGTTGACTACGAAACCGAACTCCGCAACCTATATCTTTAACCAAAAATCACGGACTGAAGTCCGTGCTACCGCAACCTATATCTTTAACCAAAAATCACGGACTGAAGTCCGTGCTACCGTAAAACTATATTTTTAACCAAAAATCACGGACTGAAGTCCGTGCTACCGCAACCTATATCTTTAACCAAAAATCACGGACTGAAGTCCATGCTACCCTAAAACTATATCTTTAACTAAAAATCACGGACTGAAGTCCGTGCTACCGCAACCTATATCTTTAACCAAAAATCACGGACTGAAGTCCGTGCTACCTTTGCTATGATGAAAACCGAATACCAGCGTAATTTACCCCATTTTCACCATATTGGCGCAAGTTTCTTCCTGACGTGGCGGCTTAACGGTTCGCTCCCAAAGTCTGTGCTTGACAAATTCAAAGAACAGCGCGACGCGGCATTAGATGCTCTAAAAGTTAGGGAAATTAAACCAGAAGAACGTGTATTGGCGGAACTAAAAATCACCAATCATTACCATTTGCAAATTGATGATTATTTAGATAAAATTGAAACGGGTCCGCACCACCTGAAAAACCAAGACATCGCTAACCTTGTCATCAAAAAAATGAAGCAATATGATGACGATTATTACAAACTCATTGCTTTTTCTGTCATGTCAAATCATGTTCATGCGCTCATGGATTTCTCCATACAAGTAGATAAATTGGGCGACAATTTGAATGAAGAAACTTACAAACAAGTGTCGGAGGTAATGCGTTTGATTAAAGGTTCAACAAGTTTTGATGCCAATAAAATACTAAAAACGAAAGGTCATTTTTGGCAAGATGAATATTTTGACCGTTATATTCGCAATCAAAATCATTTTGACACGGTCGTGCGTTATATTTTGAACAATCCAGTAAAAGCAAAGATTTGCATTGACCCGCAGGATTTTCCTTACAATTATTATCGTTATTGGTAACATCGGTAGCACGGACTTTAGTCCGTGATTACAGTGAGTATAACACCTCACGCGTTCACGGACTAAAGTCCGTGCTACCTATAATTTTTATCTGTTGAATAACGACGCTATTTTGATGCACGCGAATAGTTCAGTTTTTATAGGGAGCAACAACCCGATTGAATTTGAAAAATTTGATAAACCATTTTAAAAAATATGATAAATGAATTAGTACCACTCATCGGCAAACGCTTGGACAGCGACGAAATCAGAGCCATTTTCACCGCTTGGAATGTGCCAATTCCTAAAAAAACGGCTTGTACCGCCAATAATTCAAGCATGGGCGATTGCAAACTCCGCAAAGACGGTTTGAGCCTTCAATTTGGCATGGGTGGGCATGGGGAATTAGTAAAACCCATTCAAATTGACAAAAAAGGCAGCCGTTTTGAAGGCATTTGTATTTTTGTTTGCGCTCAAAAAGGCTATGAAGGCGCATTTCCTTTTGACATTTCAATTGAAATGACTGCCGAAGAATTGACTAAAATCTTGGGCGAACCCAAAGAAGATGATTTTATGGGCATTTATACCCGCACTTGGCGCAAGGATTTTGAGGGCGATTACGAGGTTTTATACATCGAAAATATCTTTGACGGTAAAAAACGAGAAGTGCAAATGCGGATTCAATGCAAATGGGATAATGCGTTGGAGACTTTGGCGGATTATGAAAAAATGGGGTTATAAAAAATAAAATATGTGAAATTTTATGAAAAAAATTCTTCTGTTTTTCGGGATTGTGGTAACTATTTTTAGTTGTAGTTCGCCCAAATCTGTTGCTTTTGAAGCAAAGGGAATCTACAAATCCGATAATTTGATGGTGCTGCAAATTTCTGAAAACGCGTTTCAGCACATTTCATACTTGCAAACCAATGACTTTGGAAACGTTCCTTGCAACGGTATGGTGGTTAAAAACAATAAAGAAGCTATCGTTTTTGATTGCCCTACGAACGATAAAAGTTCGGAAGAGTTGATAAAATGGGTAACAGAAAAACTTGATTGCAAGATAAATGCCGTCATTCCGACCCATTTTCACAAGGATTGTTTGGGCGGATTACCCGTATTTGACCTCAATAATATTTCTTCTTACGCGCATTTTAAAACGATTGATTTGGCGCAGCAAAATAAGTTTGTCGTCCCCAAAAACGGGTTCAATGATTCGCTTACGCTGAAATTGGGTACAAAAAGCGTTACCATAAATTTTTTTGGAGAAGGACACACAAAAGACAATGTTGTGGGCTATTTCCCGAGTGAAAACGTCCTTTTTGGCGGTTGTTTGATAAAAGAATTAAACGCAAGCAAAGGTTATTTAGGCGATGCAAATGTTTCGGAATGGTCTGAAACTGTTGAAAAAGTGCGAAAAGCATATCTAAACGTGAAGGTTGTTGTGCCAGGTCATGGTGCTTGTGGCAACCAAAAATTGCTTGATTATACGATAAAATTATTTCAAACAGATTAAAGGTAGCACGGACTTTAGTCCGTGATTAGATTAAAGGTAGCACGGACTTCAGTCCGTGATTACAGTGAGTATAACACCTAACGCGCTCACGGACTAAAGTCCGTGCTACCTTAAATTAAAAGCAATGCAAGAAATATTTAAAAAAACGCTCAACGATACTATTAAGCCTTTGCTAAAAAATGCGGGTTTTCAGAAAAAAAGCCTCACTTTTTACCGCAAACGCAATGATTTGACGGAGGTAATCAATCTGCAACGCAGCAAGTGGATTTCTTAAATTAAAAACACACGCTATAATGTACAATTATCAACTTAATGTGCCGCAATCGGCGAGAATTTCGTGGAATACGCTCAACGAAATACCTAAAAAATACAGAAGTAATCAAGAAAGTATGTTTTTAGCGACTTTTGAGCATAACACTTATTTCATTGATTTGTCTTTTTACGATGGCGAAAAACCGTACCGATTAGAAGTGTGGCGAAGTTTGGGTGATGCAGATTACAATAAAGTAGATTATTGGGGAAAGCGTTACGCCGAAGAAGCCGAAACGCACGCCGACCTCGATTATTGGTTGAAAGTAATGGAAGCCTACACCCAGCCATTACCCGAAGGCATTGCAGGTTTCAATACGCTGCCAAAGTTTGAAAAACGAGATACTGCCAAAGAAATCATTGCCGTTTTGAGTGCCTATGGCTACACCCATAAAGCCACAAATGACGTTTATCCCAATGCCTATTTGGAACTAAATTTTGAAAAAGATGACAAAATATATTGCATAGAACTCAACAATATTCATCCTTGGTTTAGTCTATCTCCAATGACTTTTGACGAACTTTACGCGTTATTACCTTTAATTTTGCCGTTTGGGATTTTTTGTAACGACGGTTTTTTGAATAAGCCTTTAAGCCCAAATTCGATTGGTCTTTTAAATAAATTTGAGCAAAAACAGGTTAAGCGTTGGAAACCAAAAACAGTTGGTGAAATCGTTTTTAATCAATGGGATTAGCTTTTTTTACGGCAAATTACTTAGCCCGTTGCTCGCTTCGCTCGCGCAGATAGAGGGGAATGTGGTTCATTTTTTGCGCTGTGCGCGAAAAATGAACCACCTCTTATTCTGTCGTTGCGTGAGCAAAATGCACATAGGTACATCTTACCCGATAGTATTAATATGAAGGACTACTTAGTAGTTGCAATATTTTACGAGCAGCGTGTTTAAAACATCCAACACGTTTGAAAAGTCAAAAAATACCCTTGCAAGGCTGTCAGCCCGTTTAAAAAAACGTTTTCTTTATAATTTTTAGGGTGAAATAAATACCCAAACGACCGCGAATAACGCCCTGTAAATCCTAAATTGCTGTTGACAAAATAAGAAATACCTGCTGTATAAGATACATCGCTCTTGCCAAACACGTCAATCACTTCTTGTGGGTGCGTAAATGGGAAACTAATTTTCGTACTAAAAAGTCGTCCATAACTCACGCCACCCGTAAAATGTACTTTGTAATACGCGCCTTCCTCTTGCGCCCAATCAAGATAACTTACTAAAACAGGGACTTCCAAGTAATTCAAAGTGGCTTTCCAATCGGGGTTTGCCCCGTCTCTATCAACCGTTCTTGCCCCGCGTTGACTCAACAGCATTTCAGTCGTCAACAACCATTTGCCATTGTCATTGAGCCTTGTTGTGCCGCGCAGACCCACATTTAAACCCACTTTGTGATAACCTGCCGCAAAATCACCGTCCATTTGTGCGGCATTGAATCCCAAAACAACACCGCCCCCAAAACGATTTTGAGCAGATAAATTGTTGATAATCACTGTAAAAGAGAGAATAAAGAATATTTTTTTCATTTTTTATAGATTTTATGTGAGTAATAGGTCGCGCTCGTTTCGCTCGCGCAAAAGAGGAGAGGTGGTTCATTTTTCGGGCTTTGCCCGAAAAATGAACCACATTCCCCTCTTTTGCGAGCGAAGCGAGCAATAGATTTTAGTCGTTATTTTTTGAAAATACTAATAATTTTACTTAATGGCGTAAAAAAAAGCATTCTTTCAATAAAAACCAGACATTTTTTGGACTTTTGCACCATGAAAAAAAACATTCTCATCATCGGACCCGCGCACCCTTTGCGGGGTGGTTTAGCCACTTTCAATGAACGCCTTGCACGGGCTTTTCAGTCGGAGGGGCATACGGTGAATATCGTTACGTTCAGTTTGCAATATCCTGATTTTTTATTTCCCGGAAAAACCCAATATTCAACCGAACCCGCACCAACAGATTTAAACATCAGCGTTGCGATTAATGCTTTTAATCCGTTCAATTGGTTAAAAATGGGGCGTATTTTGGCACGCCAACACGCTGATTTGGTGATTTGTCGGTTTTGGTTGCCCATTATGTCGCCTTGTTTGGGTACAATTTTGCGGTTTATCAGCCGCAATAAACGCTCAAAAATAATTGGTTTGATTGATAATATTGTCCCTCACGAAAAACATTTTGGCGACCGTCCTTTAGCCCAATATTTTGTGTCCGCTTGCGCGGCTTTTGTCGTTATGTCGCGGTCGGTGGAGGCTGAAATGAAAACGTTTACAAATCGTCCAGTTGCCTATATTCCGCACCCAATATACGATACTTACGGCGAAAAAAGCGACCGTTCAACGGCTTTGAACAAATTACAACTTGATAGAAATCAACGTTATATCTTATTTTTTGGTTTTATTCGGCACTACAAAGGCTTGGACTTGCTCTTAGATGCCTTGGCTACTGAGGGGGTCAAAAAGTTCGGTATAAAGCTCATTGTGGCGGGTGAATTTTACGAAGATGAAACCCTGTATCGGGATAAAATAAAAGATTTGGGCATTGAGAATCAAGTCATTTTACACGCCGATTTTATTCCCACTGATGCCGTTCGTTATTATTTTGCGGCGGCTGATTTGGTTGTTCAACCTTACCGAACGGCAACGCAAAGCGGGATTTCACAAGTGGCGTACCATTTTGAAAAACCCATGATTGTGACGAATGTAGGCGGCTTACCAGAGATTGTACCGCACGGAAAAGCGGGTTATGTGGTTGAACCGACCCCCCTCAGTATAGCCGTCGCTTTGGTGGACTTTTACGAGAAAAAACAACTTGATGCGTTTGAAGAAGGTGTCGTGGCGCAGAAAAAACGCTTTTCTTGGGAAGCAATGACGCAAGCATTTCTGTATAGTGTATAGCTGAGGGATGGGCATAACCTAAAAGCGTTTTTTGCATCTCGCGCTCGCTTCGCTCGCGCGAGGGGAGAATGTGGTTCGTTTTTCGGCGAAGCCGAAAAACGAACCACGTTTCCTCCCTTTTGCGTGAGCGAAGCGAGCGCAACTAAGTATTTATAAAAATATTGTCCATAAGTGGGTAGAACCATTGCTTTTTCCTATTTTCGCGCCGCCAATCAAAAAGGCAGTTTTTGACAACCAATTATTTTTCAAAATAAAAAAGACTATGAAGATAGACGTAATTCTCGGTTTGCAATGGGGCGACGAAGGCAAAGGCAAAATCGTTGACTTTTTGGCAACCGAATACGACATCGTGGCACGCTTTCAAGGCGGACCAAACGCTGGGCATACCCTAAAATTCGGCGGTAAAAAATTCGTTCTCCACACTGTTCCTTCGGGTATTTTTCGTGAAAACCTCATCAATGTCATCGGCAATGGTGTGGTGATTGACCCGATTACTCTCGAACGTGAAATCATTGGGCTACGCAATGCCCAAGTATCCTACCAAAATCGTTTACTCGTAGCTAAAAAAGCCCACTTGATTTTGCCAACACATCGCTTGCTCGATGCAGCGAGTGAAGCAGCCAAAGGTGCGGCTAAAATCGGCTCGACTTTGAAAGGTATTGGACCAACTTACATGGACAAAACGGGGCGGAATGGCTTGCGGGTAGGTGATATTTTACTCCCTAATTTCAAAACAAAATACTACGCGCTGAAATATAAGCATTTGGAAATGATGAAATTGTACCCGACTGTATCTTTTGATTTGGAAGCCGAAGAACAACGCTTTTTCAATAGTTTGGAAACATTGAAATCGTTGCAGCTTATTGATTCTGAATATTATATAAACAAAGCACTGGCTGATAACAAACGCATTTTGGCAGAAGGCGCACAAGGCTCAATGCTGGATATTGATTTTGGAACATACCCTTATGTCACGTCTTCCAATACTTTGACGGCGGGCGTGTGTGTTGGTTTAGGCGTTGCTCCCTCAGTAGTAGGCGAGGTGATTGGCATTACAAAAGCCTATTGTACCCGCGTGGGTGGTGGACCTTTTCCAACTGAATTGCACGATTCGGTAGGCGATCAACTGCGCATTGAAGGGGCAGAATTTGGCTCAACAACGGGTCGTCCACGGCGTTGTGGTTGGATTGATTTGCCGCAATTGCGTTATACAGTTATGCTCAATGGCGTTACGCAATTGTGTATTACAAAAATTGATGTTTTGAATACATTTGAAGTACTCAAAGCATCAACGTCTTATCGCTACAATGGCGTAGAAACCGACGAATTGCCTTACGATATTACTGAAATGCGAGTAGAACCTGTTTATAAATCGTTTAGAGGTTGGAACCAAGACCTTGAAACCCTACAATATAATGAGTTGCCAAAGGACTTAATTACTTTTGTGGATTTCTTGGAAGACTACCTTAAAGTCCCTGTAACAATGATTTCCACGGGACCTGAAAGAGAAAAATTGATTTTAAAATAAATAATTTTACCATACATGACAATTTTTACCACATAGCCACAATAGGTCTTTTCACATAAAAGCATAGATTTTATGTAATTACTTAGCCCGCGTTCGCTTCGCTACCGCGCGAGGAGGAATGTGGTTCGTTTTTCGGGCTTTGCCCGAAAAACGAACCATTCCCCTCGCGCGCGCAGCGAGCGCGAGATGCAAAAAACGCTTTTAGGTTATGCCCATTCCTCAATTACGTGGTTTAAAAAATTGTCATGTAGAGTAATAAAATTTCAAATTTCAAGACCCCTCAGTATTTATAGGTTGAAATTTGAAATTTGAAATTTGAAATTTACAATGGCATTAATTTCAATTGAAGCGATGCGTTTCCGTGCGTTTCACGGTCTTTACCCCGAAGAACGCGTATTGGGAACAGATTTTCTCCTTGATGTATGGATTGATACCGACATCAGTGGGGCAAAAGCTATTGTTGAACATGAGACAGACAAATTAGTGAATACCATTAATTATCAAACGATTTTCGATATTTGTGAAATTGAAATGCGGCAGCCGCAGAAATTGATTGAAACAGTGGTAGAAAATATTTTATTCCGTTTCAAATACCAGTTTCCCAATATGCACGAAGCCCGTTTGCGCGTCCGAAAACTGAATCCGCCTGTTGGTGGACAAGTGGAGTGGGCATCTATATTGGACGTAAAAAATTTTCGAGAATCTTGCGGACGGTGTGGCAGTAAACTGGTGTGCTACAAAGACGGTGGACGGAGAGACGGAACGTGTTGGTGTGAACAAGCCGATGGTTCACGTAGTAAAATTCACCCACGCACGCTTGAAATGTTGGAATCGCAGCACAAGGGGTGCATGTGTGAGAGATGCCTCAGAGAGTTTGCGGGTTGAAAAATGGGAATAGGGTTTGTATTTCGGGCAAAAATAGAAAAGGTGGTTTATTTTTCGGGCTTTGCCCGAAAAAAAAACCACACTCCCTGCCCCCTCGCGCGAGCGAAGCGAGCGCGTAACTAAATTTTAACGTGTTTTTAATGTCACCAAAGTCAAAACCGCCAACAAAATACCGATAATCCAAAAACGAGTGACCAAACGAGATTCTGGAATACCTTTTTTCTGAAAATGGTGGTGCAAAGGTGACATGAGAAAAATGCGTTTGCCTTCGCCATATCGTTTTTTGGTGTATTTAAAATAGCCCACTTGAAGCATCACGGATAGATTTTCCGCTACAAAAATGCCGCATAAAATCGGAATCAACAATTCTTTACGAATCAAAATAGCAAAAACGGCAATGATGCTGCCAAGCGTCAAACTGCCCGTATCACCCATAAAAACTTGAGCAGGGTAGGTGTTGTACCAGACAAAACCGATGCACGCGGCAAAAAAACAGGCGGCGAAAATCACCATTTCGGAAGAATTCGGAATGAACAAGACGTTCAAATAATCCGCAAAAATGGAGTTACCCGTTGCGTAAGCAAAAAGCGCGAGGGTTGCCCCGATAATTGCCGAAGTACCTGCGGCAAGTCCGTCAATACCATCGGTTAGATTTGCGGCATTGGAAACGGCAGTGACAATCAGAATAACGAGAATGATATAAACAATGGTCGTCGCTTTTTTGCTGGCTTCCGCACCGATAATCGGTTTTAAGAATTTGCTGTAATCGAGTTCGTTGTTTTTATAAAATGGCACGTTTGTCAACGGGGCTTTGGTGTAAACCATTTCTTTGATTTTGCCGCCGCCGCGTGCAATATCAGGCACAAAAACGGTTTTTGTAATGGTATAACCGTTCAATTCGGCAGTTTTTCTATCCATTCTGACCACCACATCATTATTGTACAAAATGACCAAAGACACCATCAAACCCAATGTAATTTGCCCGATGACTTTATAAATGCCCGATAAACCTTTCTTATCTTTTTTAAATACCTTGATGTAGTCGTCTAAAAAACCGACCGTACCCATCCACACCGTTGCCAAAAGTAAGAGTTGAATGTACACATTGTCGAGCCGACAAAACAACAAAGTGGGGACAACTATCGCCAAAATAATGATAATGCCGCCCATGGTGGGTGTTCCTTGTTTTTGTTTTTGTCCGTCAAGACCTAAGTCGCGAATGGTTTCGCCTACTTGAAGTTTGCGCAAATAAGCAATAATGCGCCGCCCAAAAATAAGGGCAATCACCAATGATAAAACAATTGCGCTCGCCGCCCGAAACGATACGTAGCGAAATAAGCCCGACCCGGGAAAATCATAGTATTTGTCGAGCCACTCAAATAGATAATAAAGCATAGAAATTATGTGATTTGCGGAAGTGGTTAAACCAGTTCCATTGGTTGTGATATGTCAGAATTTTATCAAACGACAAAATTAGACAAAATGACCTATTTCATAGTTTTGCGTCTCTAATTTTTTAAATTTTTTTGTAAATATTTAGGTGCGCTGCACCTAAATCACGTTTGTATATTTGTTTTCTACCAAGAGAACGCTGCGTTGCAGCTTGACTAAGGAACGTTAAAACAATAACTTATAACAGTTTTCGGGACAAAACAGCCCTATTCGTTATAGCTTATTTTTTGCACGTTTCTAAGTAGTTACAATCAATTTATTTTCGGCAACGTTTTCGACTTAGTTTAGAATAAAAACTTACTTTTGCCACGAAACAATTAATCTAAGTTTTGTGGTATTAAAACGTGGCTTCGCCACGAGGAAAATCTAATGGAGCGAGCCGTTTTTTTTGTTGAGAATTTGGGCTTTTCCCAAATTTTCAACAAAAAAAACGGCTCGCTCCTAAAAATCCCCCGCGCCGCCGAAGGCGGCGCGTTTGAGGGACTACCACAAAACTTAGGTTAATTACTAAAAAATAATTCACATACAATCATGAAAAAGACACTTATCTTCTTAGCCTTTACAGGCATTTTTACGCTGTCATGCAACAGCAGCTCTGACAAAAAAGACAATGGTTTGCAAGAAGTACGCCTTGACGAGAAAACAAGCAATGCCGATATAGTGCGTCTCCCTATTTCCGCCGATGGAAAAATGGACACGGCAAATATGGCGAAAATTGTTTTTGAAACATCAACCCATGATTTTGGGTCAATTACTGAGGGGGAGGTTATCAAGCACATTTTCACATTTAAGAATGTCGGTGCAGTGCCACTTGTCATTTCTGATATTCAAACCTCGTGTGGTTGCACTGTCCCCGAATGGCAACGCGCCCCAATTGCCGTTGGTGGAAGCAGCGAAGTACGGGTTCAATTTAATTCGGAAGGAAAAAACGGTGTGCAAGAAAAACCCATTCGCGTTATAGCGAATACTTTGCCGAATGAGACGGTGTTGATGCTTTCAGGAAACGTAACGCCCAAATAAATACTTTAAAATACGTCTTTGCGCTGGTTTCGCTCGCACAAAAAACAGAAAATGTGGTTCATTTTTCGGGCAAGCCCGAAAAATGAACCACTTCCTATCCCATGCGCGAGCGAAGCGAGCGCGTGACTAAGTACTATTTTTTTACACAATCAATTAATATTACACAATGAATCAGTCAATCAAATTAAAAAATCTATTTCCTACTGAGGGGGGTCTATTCCTGACGCTTTCAGTGGACAACCCCGCTTCACCAACGCCGTTTTTTGCTCGATGGTAAAATCATTGAGTGGGAAGGCAAAATGCAAGATGTGTATTCACCCATTCTCATTGCTGAGGGTGAGGAGAGAAAACCGCAGTATCTCGGTTCTTATCCGCTTATTGGCGAACAAAGAAGCCCTTGACGCATTGGCATCGGCAGAAAAAGCCTACGACAATGGGCGAGGAGAGTGACCCACAATGTCGGTTGCTGACCGCATCAAGTGCGTTGAAAATTTTGTTAAAATGATGGTGGGCTACCGCAGTCATGTGGTCAAATTGTTGATGTGGGAAATCGGAAAAAGCCTTGCCGATTCGGAAAAAGAATTTGACCGTACAGTAGAATACATTTACGCCACTATTGACGAACTCAAAAAACTTGACCGTGATAGCAGCCGTTTTCGGATTGACCAAGGTATTATTGGGCAAATTCGGCGGTCGCCTTTGGGCATTGTTTTGTGTATGGGACCTTTCAATTATCCGTTGAATGAGACTTATACCATGCTGATTCCCGCTTTGATTATGGGCAATGTCGTGATGTTTAAGCCACCACGTCAAGGCATTTTGTTGCATGAAATTTTTCAAGATGCCTACCAAAAATGTTTCCCCAAAGGCTCAATTAATTTCTTGTACGGACGTGGTTCGGTTGTTGTGCCGCCGCTTATGACATCGGGTAAAGTGGATTGTTTGACCCTAATTGGCTCGTCTAAAATGGCGGATAGGTTGCAGAAATCGCACCCAAAAGTCAATCGTTTGCGTTCAGTTTTGGGTTTAGATGCTAAAAATGCCGCAATTATTCTCAAAAATGCCGATTTAGATGCCACCGTCAAAGAAGTTGTTTTGGGGTCTTTGTCTTTCAATGGGCAGCGTTGCACAGCGTTGAAAATCATTCATGTTCACCGTTCAGTGGCTTATGCGTTTATCAACAAATTGAACGATGCCATTGCCGCCTTGCAGTTGGGAATGCCGTGGGATAAAGGCGTTCAAATCACGCCCGTAGCAGAACCCGAAAAGCCGACTTATTTGGCAGAAGTGATTGAAGATGCGGTATCGAAGGGCGCGAAAATCGTAAATACTGAGGGGGGGACTTCAAGCGGCTCTTTCGTTTTTCCGACCGTTCTTTACCCCGTTTCGGAAGGCATGACGATTTATACCGAAGAACAATTTGGTCCTATTATTCCAATTGTGCCATTTGACGATTTGGAAGAACCTATCCAATATTTGATTAAAAGCAATCATGGGCAGCAAGTGTCGCTTTTTGGTACGGATAGCGACCAAATTGCGCATTTGATTGACCACCTTGTGAATCAAGTTTCGCGGGTAAATGTCAATGCACAATGCCAACGAGGTCCAGATAGTTTTCCTTTTACAGGGCGAAAAGACTCTGCACAAGGCACTTTGTCTGTGTTTGATGCCTTGCGTTCGTTCTCGATTCGCACAATTGTCGCCACTAAAGAAACGCCAACAAGTAAGGCATTGTTCAATGATATTATCGAACATAATGCGTCGAATTTTTTATCTACGCGTTATATTTTTTAAAGGCTCTGTGATAATTTTAGCTGTAACTCACGTTCGGGGAACTTTTAAAGTTCCCTGAACGTCGGTTTACGCGGTTTGTGATTTAAAAGTGTTTTATTTACTGAGGGGTCTTTTGCTGCCGCTAAAATTGTTAAAGAGCCTTTTTAAGTACCAAAATGTAAATAAACGCTGCTTTTAATTTCTACAAACCTGCGAGGTTTAAGCAGCCTTTATTTACGTTTTACTACTTACTGGTAACTTCTGAAATCTCTTGAATCCATCGGATTCATACGTTTGTAGAATAAAAATCAAGTAACATGTTCCCCGAATCCGTAGGATTCGCACGTTTTTTAACGGTTACAAACGTATGAATCCTACGGATTCAAAGTCCATTTTGCTTTATATTTTCTACAAACATGTAAATCCTAATGGATTTATGAGATTTCCGAAGCTACCAGTACTTAAATAATCTAAGTTTTGTGGTAGTGCCTAAAAACGCGCCGCCTTCGGCGGCGCGGCGGATTTTTTCGGAGCGAGCCGTTTTTTTGTTGAAAATTTGGGCTTTGCCCAAATTTTCAACAAAAAACGGCTCGCTCCATTAAATTTCCTCGCGGCGAAGCCGCGTTTTTATACCACAAAACTTGGATTAAATAACAAAAAATCCCGAATTTTCTAATCAGAAAATTCGGGACTTTTTTATACCGATTACTTTGGCTTTACCATTTTAATCAAATGAATTGTTCTCTGACGTTGCCGCTTGTACCAAAGCCGCGTATTCAGAAGGTGTCAAACCATCGTGAACGAAATTTAAAGGATTAACGAGTGTGCCGTTGACACGTACTTCATAGTGACAATGCGGACCCGTTGAAGCACCCGTTGACCCAATCAAACCAATACGTTGACCGCGTTTGACTTTTTGACCATCTTGAACTTCAATTTTGGACATGTGACCGTACAAAGTTTCGTAGCCGTAACCATGATTAATCACAACGACATTGCCATAACCACCGTCGCGTCCTGCACGGGTCACAACACCATCGCCTGTAGCTTGAATCCCTACACCCTGGTCGGCAGAAAAATCAATACCTGCGTGAAATCTTTTTACTTTGTAAATCGGGTGAATACGGTAGCCGAATCCAGACAATACGCTGATACTGCTGTGCAATTTGTCTTCTCGAACAGGCTTGATGCTCGGAATAGACGACAACATGCGCTCTTTTTCGTTAACCAAACCCGAAATGGTGTCGAGTGATTTGGAGTGTAGCGCAATTTGACGGCTCAACAATTCAACCCGTTCTTGCGTCTCGATAACAGTTTGAGAGCTGGCGAATTTTGCAAGATTGTCAAATCTGTCATGTCCACCTGTACCAGCGAGCCAGCGCGATTCGTCCATCGGACTCATGTTAAACATTTTGCGATAGACACCATTTGAGCGATTGTGCAAGCTCGATAGGGCTTTGTCCATTGTTTCGACGTGCTTTTGCATGGCATCGTACCTTAAAACAAGTTGCTCAATTTCTTGATTTTTTTGTTGAATTTGCGAATCAACGGGAATTAACTTACGCCACAAAGGAAAACTAATGGCTAATGTGGTTAATACGGCACAAAAAAATCCGAAGACTTTAAGTCCCACTTCTTTACCACTTACCTCTATTTTCTCATATTGTAGCGTTTGTTTGTTATAAATAAATTTTTCCTTACTCATTTCAATTGTGTTGAAATTGCCGCGTCTGTCTCAAAAAAACAGTGCACTGCATTTTTTGTAAATATGATGTCCTTTCTATAATAATTAAATTGTGTCGAAAATAAGGGCAAAACTAAAGTATAGAACCGATAACTCAACACGAAAAGGTGTTAAAGTCGGTCAGACTCAAGGGGATTTATCAATTATTAACGGTTTTTTAACTAAAATACAACCAATAATCAGTATTTAGTAAAATTACAGTGGTTCAGAGCGTGTTAAGCCTGATGTGTTGGTTTGGGTGAGATTGGTGCTTGTACTATCAGTTTGTTTTTTGTCCTGTTAAATTGTCCTATGACAAATCGTGAACACAAATGTAGAAATATTTACCCAATTGTCGCTTTATTATATGATTTTTTTTTATTTTTTCGTAAATACTTAGGTGTCCACAGATTAACACGGATTAGAGAGGAATCGCATTAACTGGTAATTTCGGTAATCTCAATTACAATATTTTGACACTACGTGTCAGTACAAAAAGCTCAAAATCGGGGGTTATTATAAACATTTTGACTCTACGAGTCATTAATAGCCGCCTGATTCTTATGACTCGTAGAGTCAAAATGTTTATAATAACGAGTATTTTTAAGCGTTTCCTATTGACACGTAGTGTCAAAATGTTTATTATTGACATTTTTAAAGTTACCATAGACAAGGCATGTTGTCTGTACATTTCAAAGGGCTAAAAACAAAAAAGTTCTACAACTATCTGATTACGCCCTATTTAAGCTACTTGATTTTCTATAAACTAAATAAATTTATTTAGAGAAAAACCAACTAACCCAAGACGGGGAAGGCAAATAATTGTAGAACATATCTTAAAAAACGACGGTTGTTATACGTCTATTTTTTATTTCAGCATCCCTGCTGCCTGAGTTGTAAACTGAATAAGGCTTTCCACCGTGGAATCGCCCAATTTTTGAGTAAACACCCCACCTATTTCGTCCCATTTCTGAATGACTGCTGCGTAAATATCTTTACCTTTTGTAGTTGCTGCCACAAAAGTATATTTACCCTCGGTTGCACGGGTAACGATGTTCCGTTTTTCCAATTTCTCTATCATCCGTGTAATAGTAGAAGGTGCAAGCAAAATTTTCTCACTAATTTCAGTTGGTTGAATATTAGGTTTCTCATTGACGCACATAATCAAGTAGGCGTCAGACGGCGTTAAGCCCAAATCAGCGAAAGCAATTTCTGCAATGGCAGAAATTTCGCGTGAAAATGCCGTCGTTGTGTAATACAGGTTGTCCCCGAAATAATTTTTCATTTACAATTACAAGTTTGCTACGAATGCTTTAGGACTATAATTTTCAAAAATAATACACTTTAATACGTCGCTTTGATTATTTTTGTTGCAATTATAGCAAGAAATTTTCAGCAAATGTATTAAAAACAAACGCGAGGTTGGATATATTTGTACCCACAACTTTGATATTTTTTTTTATTCTATATTTAAAAATCGTTGTTATAAAATGCTTTATCATAATATGTTTAGTATCTTTTTGGTGATTCAAGGTAATGCGCTCGTGCAGAGAGGTGGAATGTGGTTCATTTTTCGGCGAAGCCGAAAAATGAACCACCTCTTCTCCTGTCGTTGTGCGAGCAAAGTAGAATTAGAAGTTTTTATTTTTTAAGTAATTCAAGTTGCTAGTTATAAAAAGTGTCGGACAGCCAAAAAATACCTAATTTAGAGGTACGAAACAATAAAAAGTACCTTCCAGATGTCCGACCGAGTAAAGATAGTTAGTCAAACGATTTGCATGTTCGTTTTTATAGACGATATTTTGCAACGTATAGGTCACATAACGGATAAACGTTCGCAATGTGATGTATATTGAGGGGGGGGGTCTCCGCCTTTTTATCTAATATTTTTGAAGATAGACATCAAATGGGTGGCTTTTTTAGGTATTTTGAAAGAAGAATGAACAGATTTTAATAAAAATACTATCTTTGTTATATCATTACTTAAAAACATTATTTCATGGCAAAGAAAATAAAATCCTATTTGGAAGTTGAACTGATAGATATGTTTGGTTTGACTGATTTAACAGGAAATGATGCGCATCCGTTAATGGCAGAATGGCTAAATATACCTGAATTGAACTTTGATGTAGGCGAAATGGCATTATTCGAGAATATTTATCAGAATGCCAAAAGCAACATTAAAGGGTGGCAAGAAGAAGACCTCAAAATGTCTCTTATCGCACCCATTTTAATTTTAGGTAAATTACAAAGCACAAAACGCTATTACACATTTTTTGAACGAACCATAGAAGATACAGTAGAAGGACACTTTTTGAAAACTAAGACTGATTTTATGGTAGCAGCAGGTAGTGTGGGCATTTTCAAAAAGCCCTTTTTCCATTTTCAAGAGTACAAACCTTTGAAAAACCCAACAGGCGATTCCATGGGACAACTCTTGGAGGCTTTTTTAATTGCACAGCAAAAAAATAATAATGGTAAACCCATGTATGGTTGCGAAGTTATTGGCGGAACTTGGCGTTTTGTTATTCTGAAAGACAGAACCTATTGTGTTTCAAGTCCTTTTGAAGCAACAGAACGACATGAGTTACTGCAAATCATCGCCATTTTACGAAAATTCAAACACATTTTGGAAACAGAATTACTGGATTAATATCCCTTATTTTTCAACTCAATTACGCTCAGAAAAGCGCAATGTGATTTAGCTACATTGCGCCCTGCTACTGGACATGAGATATTTACTGGCTCTTTTTCGCTTCGCTCAAAAATCGCCCTAAGAGGATTTTTCAGACCGCCGTTGTTTTTTGAGTGAAAAATTGAAAATTTTTCACTCAAAAAACAACGGCGGTCTGAAAGATTTAACGCCATGTCCAGTAGTATGATATTCCGCTTTTCTTATGTCACAAACAATTGATTATAAGTGTTTGTGACATACCTTATCTCTATGCTTTTTTATTTCTGCACCACAAATTTATGATTAAACACCTGATTTTGCGCAATATCCTTAATTTTCAGGACATAAACGCCTGTTGACAAATCCGAAATATCAACACTACCCCCCCTCAGTATTTCGCGCTTTTCAAGCCGTCCGACGGTACTAAAAATGCTCACTTCGTAGTTTTCAGCAATGCCCGTTTTGATGTCAAAAAACAAACGGTCGGTCGCAGGGTTTGGATAAATAGCCATGACCGATGACAAAGGCAATTCATTGATTTTCAATGCACTACTATTCTGCACAATGCCGCCGCCGACTATCGGACGCACCATAACTGCCCCAATTTTTCGCGTAATATTTTGCCAAACACCACTGATTTTTTGATACAAGTATTGCGATTTATCCAAATTATTGCGGTCAAGTCCAATGGGGATTTTTACGTCGCCGACATTTTGCCAACCAATGTAAATATCACCCGCAGGGGCGATGATAAATGTATCTTTTCTTGTTTTGCCTTCCAAACGATAAGATGAAAATCCTTGCAACGTGTCGGCTTTTTGCGTCAAATAAAAAGGTTTCACGTTGTTTTGCTCAAAAATCGGGGTCGAATTCAACGAATCTTTCCAAATTTTCAAATTAAAAAGGGCATCTGCCGCCGCATTGCCATTGATAAATGGAAAGAAAAACTGAACACCCCTAATCGTATCTCTGACATTCAAACGGTATTTTATTGCCGTTGAAATGCCGTCGCCGAAGGCTGAAAACTGCATTTCTGCTGTCCCGTCATCGTAAGCAAAATAGTTTTTAAAGACCGTTGTACGGCTCACTTTATCATTACGAATGGCGGCTTTTGCCAAGTCGTTGCTTTCTTGACCACCAATTTCAAGGCTTTGCTCGGTCGTAATGGTGACATTAGCAAGATTTGGCGACAACAAACTCAATGAAGTGTTAGTACTTGGATGCACTTTCGCAGCTTGAAAAAATTGCGCTGGCGGCACATTCACACCGTCAATAAACGTGTAACCGTCCACAAGCGTTGTATTTTCAGAAGTCGTCATTTTAAAATTGGTATTCGTCGGGTTTCGCGCTACGGCAAAATGATTGTACAAACGACTATATGCCGAATCTCTAAATTCATTTTTCAAATTCGCGCTTGCATGACGCCACGGCATTGATGTATAACGCACAAGCGGATTGCGCGGCGGCTCGACAATAGCCATATCATCTAAATTTCTGAGCGTTGCTAAACGGCGATTCGGTGCAATTTTTACGTAATCCAGATGCCATACTTCGTAAATGCCACCCGTTCTACCAAAATTTCGGAAACGGAATTGAAATTTTCCGTGAAAATACGCAGGATTTGTAATCGGAACGGCGTAAAAAGTGAAAGGTGGCAAGGTATCTTCCGCGTTTTTAATCAACAACGAATCCGCAATACCTCTAAAACTCCGAACCACACCCCATTCGCCCAAAGCATTGCGAAATTCAAGTTGCATCGAATCAAATGTTTTGGGTGCGTAACACAAACCTTTGGGCTGCAAAAAAAACGTCATATACACGCTATCAGCCGCCGACAATGCTTGTCGTGTGCCACTTGCATTGACATAATTTTTCAAATTGATATAATTTGAGGTCAATGTATCCGCCGATTCTACTAAGCCACCAACGGGTAAAAAAGGTTTACCGTTTGCGCCAATAGCATCGAAAGTAGCCACACCAACACTTGGCGTCGTATTGCCACTCATCGTTGTATTGATATAAACGTGGCGGTCGAGCCAGAGATTTTGGTCGGGATAAATACCTGTATTGCTAAAATCGTCCATAAAAGGCAAGTCAATTGAGTCGGGCGGTGGCATTTCAGCACGCGGTGGCTCAATAAAACGCGTCAAAACGGGGTTTATACTGAGGGGGGCAAGCGTGTAGCCAACAGGCGTATTTTGAGCTAAAAGGACATGATGAAGGATTAAAAAGAATCCTATGGCGTAAAAACGGCGCATTTTTGAGCAATTATGAGTTTGAAAATAATTTGATATACTTATTTTACGGATTTTTAATTTACGAATTTTACGGATTATAACGACTACGTTTTATCTACGGATTTACGGATTTTACGAATTTTACGGATTATAACGACTACGTTTTATCTACGGATTTACGGATTTTACGAATTTTACGGATTATAACGACTACGTTTTATCTACGGATTTACGGATTTTACGAATTTTACGGATTATAACGACTACGGATTTAAGCTACGGATTTACGGATTTTACGAATTTTACGGATGGCTCTATTAGGGTTTCAAGTTGCTGCCAATTTTAAATTTCTTAAAGGCGGCGTAGCTGCCAAATATCGGTAATATTACCAACGAAATAGTATTTTCATTGGGGCGTAGCCCTTAAATTTGACTTCTTTAGCGGTTATACCGCGTTGTAAACCAAGTTATTTGATTATTGAGTTACCAAGATTGAGCAGCTACGCCGCTTTTAGTCTAAAAGTAGATGTCAGCAACTTGAAACCCTAATTGAGCCATTCGTTAAATCCGTCAAATCCGTCAAATTCGTAAATCCGTAGCTTAAATCCGTCAAATTCGTAAATCCGTAGATAAAACGTAGTCGTTATAATCCGTTAAATCCGTAAATCCGTAGCTTAAATCGGTAGTCGTTATAATCCGTTAAATCCGTAAATCCGTAGCTTAAATCCGTAGTCGTTATAATCCGTTAAATTCGTAAAATCCGTAAATCCGTAGCTTAAATCCGTAGTCGTCAAATTCGTAAATTCGTAGAATTAAAATCCGTAGATTAAATGGTGTTTTGTAAAACGAAAATGGGCGTTCCATGTTGTAAATTCGGACGCTTTAACAGTAAAATCGGGGCGAAGGTCGTTTTTTTCTGGTGAAAAATAAAATTGCCTTATTTTTGTGAAAATTAAATAACGTATGGAGCGAAGAAATTTTATAAAAAGACTTTTTGGCGTAGGCTCAATGACCGCCTTATATACTTGGCAGATAGAGCCTTTTTGGTTAGAATTTGTGCGTATTAAAATGCTTATCAAAAACCTGCCGAAAGAATTAGTTGGAAAAACGCTTATGCAAATCAGCGATATGCACATTGGCAACCGATTTAACCCTAATTTCATTAGCGATTCTTTCAAAGAAGCGCAAAAATTAAGCCCTGATTTTGTGGTTTGGACTAAATTATTATTCATTTTTATTTCTCGTAGAAAAAAACAAGGTATATTTGTTTTTTTAAATTAATAGGCTTGTTCAAATTCGCAAAACGCTTGGAGGGTTTTAAAATTCTCTAAGAGTTGTAATACATTGATAATCAATTTAATTATGAGTGATTTTTTCAAAAAATTAAAAAATGTTTTCATTGTTGAAGACCCTAATGCACCTAAAACGCCGCCGCCACCTTCTAAAAATGAAGTGAAATCAAATGCGACGAATGCACAAACAGCACCAGCAGCGTCTTCTCAAAATTACAACACCCCCTCAGTATCTTCGCCTATGTCGAGTGCTGGAGGCGGACAAGTGAGCGACCGTTTTTTGGAAATGCTGTCAAAAGCAATGGAAAATGCCAATCAAGATGGATTCGATTATTTTGAATTCAAACAGGCATTGGCAAACCTCAAAAATGTGCCGATGGACGATGCCACACGCTTTAAATCTGCCTTTGCTATGTCGCAAGCAATGGGTGTAACGGCAGATAAATTGGTCAAGTCTGCCGCAGATTACCTTGATGTCTTGAAAAATGAACAAAACCGATTTGCCCAAGCTGCCAACAACCAACGGCAGTCACAAGTGGGCGATAAAGAAGCACAAGCCACCAATTTGGAAGCCGTAATGCGTCAGAAAGCAGAACACATTAAGCAATTGACCGCCGAAATTGAGCAACACAGAAAAGAGGTGGATACCATAAAATCAGACATCAGCCAAGCAGTTGTGAAAGTAGAACAAACAAGCCGCGATTTTGATGCCACGTATCAATTGCTCGTGGGGCAAATACAGGCAGATGTCAACAATATGAAAAATTATTTGAAATAGAGGAATTTTAAATTTTTCCGTAATTACTTAGCCACGCGCTCGCTTCGCTCGCACGGAAATAGGGAATGTGGTTCATTTTCGGGCAAAGCCCGAAAATGAACCACATTCCCTTCTTTTGCGAGCGAAGCGAGCAATAGGTTAAGAAGTTACATTTTTCCTTAAATACTGAATCTCGTCATGAAAAAGATTTTTATCCTCTTATTTTTAGGTGTCAGCACTACGGCTACACTGAGGGGGCAAGCCACACCTGTTTTTCCGAAAATTTACACAATTTTCCAAGCTAAATGCGTCCAATGTCACTCCAACGCCCAAAAATCGGGCGGACTTGACCTTGAAGGTAGCGGAACAGACAAGCAGACGGCGGTCTATAACAACCTTGTGGGGGTTATTCCGACAAATGCTACGGCGGCAGCGAAAGGCTATCAGCGCGTGTATGCAGGACGGGCTGACCGTTCGTTTCTGTTTCACAAAGTCAACGGAGCATTTGATACCTATTACAAATCGCTCGAATCAACCGAAGGTAGTGCTATGCCCAAAATGGGTACACCTTTGACATCAGTTGAGAAGGAATTTATCCGTCAATGGATGCTTTTTGGCGCAACTAAAACGCTTATTGTTCCCGAAGAACGTATCCGTGCTTTTTACGACACCGTAGGTCGGGCTTTGTCTGCCTTTCCTACACCACCATCAGCTCCCGATGCAGGTCAAGGTTTTCAAGTGCGCATGGGTCCATTTTTTCTCGCACCACGCGGACAAGCGAGCAGTGAAGCGGAGTATTTTCAAAAATGGGAAGTAAATTTGCTAGCCGCCGTTGAAGTAAACCGCATTGACCATTTGATTGCAGGGTCTTCGCACCATTTTATTACGTACAATTATAATAAGCCTTCCGATGCAGCGACTATTGCCCCCGGTATGCGCCTCAATGCCTACCACAATAACGTCAATTTGGTGGCGGCTGTTCAAGAAGCAACTGATTTGAGATTGCCAGAAAAAACGGCTTTTAAATGGGAAAAAGACCGTACTTTGGATTTGAATTCGCATTATATCAATTATTCTTCCACTCAAGTCTATAAAGCCGAAGCATTCTTGAATTTTTATACACAACCAAATGGCACGGCAAAACAAGAAATGCGGGCGCAATTGATTCCAAATACCAGAATCAATATACCAAATAACAATCAAACAACAACCATTGAGCAACCCTTGATTTTGGGTTTTGTCGGTAAAGCCTACGTGTGGACACTCATGGGACATACGCACAAATACGGAACGGGCTACAAAATGTGGAAACGAAATGCGGACAACTCAAAGGGTGAGTTGCTTTACGATGCTTCTTGCCCCAATGGTATTCCGGGTTGCCAAACGCCGATTTATGATTATCAGCATATTCCGATGCGGTATTTTCCGAAATTCATGCCCGTTGACGTGAATCCCGGAATCATTCACCAAGCAACGTGGAAAAATACGGGCGCAACCCCTTTGAGATTTGGACCTACTTCCGATGATGAAATGATGGTGATGATTGCTATGTATGTAGTTGATACAGTAGGACTTACTTCTAATCGCGAAGTGAAAGAAATAGAAGAAGTCCGCGTCTTTCCAAACCCAATGACAGACCGTATAACCTTCCTTTTACCCCCCTCAGTATATAGCGTAAAATTCACGCTTTTCGACGTGTTGGGGCGTATTGTTCGGCAAGAACCCAGAACGTATAACAACCGATTTGATATGTTGCGCGATGATTTGAAGACTGGAATTTATCTGTATCGCCTTGAAGATGACAGAGGACGGGTCAAAATGGGTAAATTGGTGATGGAATAATTGCAGCTGAGGGGCGTTTCGTGCCGTAAACGGCGCAGGTTTTGAAGGAAACCTGCGCCGTTTGGAATTATTACTTAATCGTAAACTTAAAAGAGACTTTAAATCGTTTAGGTGTATAGTACACCTTTACGTAACACGATTTTAAGTTTACACCACGATTAATTACACTTTATCTATTTAAAAAAACGTAATTACTTAGTCACGCTCTCTCCTCTCTCGCGCGAGCGAAGCGAGCGCGTGACTAATTTTTCACTAAAAAAACAATTTATGCTCTCGATTATCATTAATGCTGTTGCTATTTTCTTATTTTTAGTTCTTTTTGCTGTGTTCGCTTATTACATTTATAAGTTGGTAGAAAAATATTTGACCCAACAACAAAATTTGCGTGCTGCCGAAATTCACCAACAACGCCTGCAAGCCACTTTGCCTCTGCGTTTGCAAGCCTACGAACGCTTGTTGTTGTTGTGCGAACGGATTTCTATTCCCAACCTCGTCGGACGTTTGCGTACTGAGGGGGCATCGGCGAATGATTTGCGTATGGCGATGCTCATTGCTATCAATCAAGAATTTGAACACAACGTCACACAACAGATTTATGTGAGTGAAAATTTATGGAAAATCCTCCTCATAGCGCGTGACAATACTGCCAATACGCTTGATGTCATTGCTCAAAAATTAGATAAATCTGCAACTGCCGAAATGTTTATCGGTGAAATGGGCGCGTTTTTAAACCAACAAAATGCGGCTGACTCTACTGCAATGGCACAGTCTGCCATTCGACAAGAAGCGGCGAGTTTGGTTGTTTAGTCACTTGAAATCGTTATTGCTTAGTCCGCGCTCGTTTCACTCGCTCGGGATAGGAGAGGTGGTTCATTTTTCGGGCAAAGCCCGAAAAATGAACCACATTTCCCTCTTTTGCAAGCGAAGCGAGCAATAGACCAAGTAGTCATCTAAAATCAAACAATACGAATGTCTAAGAAATATTTTATAGTGTTCTCACTATTCACACAGTTCGCTCTCAATAGTTTGACAGCGCAAGGTTTTTCAAATCACAATCAGAAATTAATGAACGCTAACGCAAACTTAGAGCCTCTGAAACCCACCTACGACTACGAAACCGTAGCGGGTGACCCAATTGGAACAAAAATATACACGCTAAAAAATGGTTTGAAACTGTTTTTGTCTGTCAATAAAAATGAGCCACGTTGCTATACAAACATCGCCGTTCGTGCGGGGTCGAAACAAGACCCTGCCGAAACAACTGGACTTGCCCACTATTTGGAACACATGATGTTTAAGGGGACAAACCAAATTGGTTCCTTAAATTGGGCGGCAGAACAAGTGGTTTTGAAAGAAATTGCTGACCTTTACGAAGCCCACAAAAAAGAAACAGACCCCTTAGTAAGAAAGGCTTTATACGCTAAAATTGACTCTGTTTCAAACGCGGTGGCTAAGTTAGTGGCTGCAAATGAGTACGATAAACTTGTATCTTCGCTCGGTGCAAAGGCAACAAATGCTTACACCAACAACGAATCTACGGTGTATGTCAATGATATTCCGTCAAATGAGTTGGAAAAATGGTTTAGTTTGGAAAGTGAACGTTTCAAAATGGTCGTTTTACGCTTATTTCATACAGAATTAGAAGCTGTTTATGAAGAATTTAATATTGGGCAAGACAATGACGGGCGCAAAGTATATCAAGGTATGATGTCGGGTTTGTTTCCGACGCATCCTTACGGTACGCAAACGACAATTGGACGTGGTGAGCATTTGAAAAGTCCTTCACATTACAATATTCTCAATTATTTCAAAAAATATTACGTGCCAAATAATATGGCAATCGTCATGGCGGGCGATTTTGACCCCGACAAAGTAGTGGCTTTGGCAGAACAGTATTTTGGTAGTTACGAAAGCAAAGAAGTACCACCGTTTACGTTTGAAAAGCAAGAATTACTGAGGGGGGTGCAAAAGAAAGAAGTATTTGGGCAGCAATCGCCGTCCGTTCAGTTGGCGTGGCGATTGGAAGGAGCAACGTCAGAAGATGGCATTTTTGCGAGTATGTTGAGTACAATTCTGTTCAATCGGCAAGCAGGTTTAATTGACCTTGACCTTGTACAGCAGCAAAAAGTATTGGACGCAACGGCAGGAGGCATGAATTTGGCGGATTATTCAGGCTTCGTAATGTCGGGTCGTCCGCGTGACGGGCAGACTTTGGAAGAAGTCGAAAAACTTTTAATCGAGCAAGTACAACGCTTGAAAAAAGGTGATTTCCCAGATTGGTTGCAAGCTGCCGTGATTAAAGACTACAAATACAGCCAAACCAAAAGCTACGAAAACAACCAAGCTCGCGTGGGTTCGATGACAGATGCTTTCGTAAAAGGCGTGAAATGGGGCAACTACATCACAAAAATTGAGCGTATGCAAAAATTGACCAAAGAACAATTGGTCGTATTTGCCAATAAGTATTTAAACGATAACTACGTCGTCGTTTATAAAAGAACGGGCGAAGACGCGGGCATTACGAAGGTTGAAAAACCTAAAATCACACCCGTTACCTTAAATCGTAAAGACAAATCAGAATTTGCAGAAGCATTTTTGGCAAAAGAAAGTCCCCATTTGACACCCGAATTTGTGGACTTTAAAAAAGCTATTTCAACCACAAAATTGAAAAATGGTATCAAACTCGATTACATCAAAAACAATGTAAATGAGACATTTACCTTGTACTACATCGTGGAAATGGGCAAATTGGCTGACCAAAAACTGGCGTTGGCAATGGCTTATTTGCCATTTTTGGGAACAGACAAACACACGGCGGCACAATTACAACAAGAATTTTACAAACTCGGTTTGTCCTTCGATGTGTTTTCAAATGAAGACCGTAGTTACGTCACTTTGAGTGGTTTGGAAGAGTCTTTTACTGAGGGGGTCAAATTGTTTGAACATATTTTGAAAAATGTAAAAGCAGATGACAATGCCTTGAAAAACATGGTCGCCGACATATTGGCAAAGCGCACAAATGACAAAAAAGACAAACGCATCATCTTGCGTTCTGCGATGAATAGCTACGCAAAATATGGCAAAACATCGCCTTTTACTGACGTTTTGAGCAAAGAAGACCTCGAATTACTGAGGGGTCAAGAATTGGTGGATAAAATCAAAGGCTTAATAAATTTTGACCACAATATTTTTTATTATGGCACAAAAGCCCAAACGGAAGTCTCGAAAATCTTAGATGTTCAGCATAAAACGCCTAAGAAATTGAAGACAATTTACGCCACAAAAGATTATCCCGAATTGGATATTCCTAAAGACAATGTTCTATTTATTCATTTTCCGATGGTGCAAGCTGAGGTTTTGATGCTCTCAAAAGGCAATGAGTACAACGTGAATGAGCAAATTATGTCAAGTTTTTACAACAATTATTTTGGTGGCGGTTTGTCGAGTATTGTTTTTCAAGAAATCCGCGAAGCCCGTGCTTTGGCGTATTCTGCCAATGCGTTTTATACCACACCGTCAAAATTGGGCAGAGCGCACTACTACAATGCTTATGTAGGTACGCAAGCCGACAAATTGAAAGACGCCGTTACAGCCATGCGGGGCATCATTGAAGATATGCCGATGAGCGAAGGACAAATTGCACAAGCCAAAGAATCGGTGCTGAAAATGATTGAAAGTGAGCGCATTACAAAATCTAATGTCTATTGGACATACTGTTCAAATTTGGACAGAGGCATCGAAAACGATATGCGGAAAACACAATATGAAGTCATCAAAACGACTTCCACAGAAGATTTGCAAGCCTTTCAACAAAAATTTGTCAAAGGACGGGCTTATACTATTTTGGTTTTAGGCGACCGTTCTAAAGTAAGTTTTGAATATCTGCAGTCACTCGGAGAAGTGAAAGAGTTGAGTTTGGAGGAGGTTTTTGGGTATTAAACCTGATTTTTTTGCTCAAATCTGCCTTTCTACGACACTTCTTTACGTTCTTTGCCGCGAAATTAATATTACGGATTCAATGGATTGTAACGACTACGGATTTTTATCTACGGATTCAATGGATTGTAACGACTACGGATTTTTATCTACGGATTTACGAATTTAACGGATTCAACGGATTATAACGACTACGGATTTTACGGATTCAACGGATTATAACGACTACGGATTTACAGATTTTATGAATTAAACTGATTATAACGACTACGAAGTTCGTGTTAATGTAGTCGTTGTAATCCGTTTAATCCGTAAAATTCGTAAATCCGTAGCTAAAAATCCGTAGTCGTTATAATCCGTTTAATCCGTTTAATCTGTAAATCCGTAGCTAAAAATCCGTAACAAAAAATAGGAAACAATGAAAAAACAAATCATCTTAACACCCAACGCACCAGCACCAATTGGACCATACAGCCAAGCCGTGAAAGTGGGAAAAACGTTGTACGCAAGTGGACAAATCGCCATTGACCCCGCAACGGGCGAGATGAATAGGACGGATATTCCAACGGAAACCCGCCAAGTTATGGAAAACTTGAAAGCAGTGTTGACTGCTGCAAATACAACGTTTGACAATGTAGTAATGACCACCATTTTTCTATCCGATATGGGGCATTTCGGCGCGGTTAATGAAGTCTATGGCAGTTATTTTACGGGCGATTTTCCTGCACGGGCAACCGTGGCAGTCAAAACTTTGCCGCGTAGTGTGAATGTGGAAATCGCCGTTATTGCGGCATTATAATTTTTTTATCGTAACTACTTAGCCTATTGCTCGCTTCGCTCGCAAAGAAAAGAGAGGTTTTTCGTTTTTCGGGCAAAGCCCGAAAAACGAAAAACTTTCCCCTTTTTTGCGAACGAAGCGAGCAATAGCATACAGTCATTTATTTTTTTTACTATGAAAAGAGTTCTTTCTTGCATACAACCTACTGGAGATTTGCATCTTGGCAATTACTTCGGGGCAGTTCAAAATTGGGTGAATTTGCAACAAAAATACAGTTGCATCTATGGTGTGGTTGACAATCACGCGATGACAGCCCCGTACAAAGCGGCAGATTTGCGCGACAATACATGGAAAATGGCGTTTCAATTATTGGCTTGTGGCATTGAAACCAAAAACTTATTTATACAATCGCTTGTTCCAGAACATACAGAATTGTCTTGGATATTGAGTTGCACAACGTCTTATGGCGAATTGCAAAAAATGACGCAATTTAAAGACAAAGTAAAGCAATTGGAAGACAAAGACAATCAAGCCTTTATTTCAACGGGTTTGTTTATGTATCCTGTTTTGCAAGCGGCGGATATTTTGATTTATCGGGCGGATTATGTGCCTGTTGGCAAAGACCAAGAGCAACATTTGGAATTGAGTCGAAACATTGCAGCGCGTTTTAATCACCAATTTGGGAAAGATTATTTTGTGCATCCAGAACCCTTGTTTACCGAAATTCCTAAATTGCTGTCTCCCGCCGACCCGACTAAAAAAATGTCGAAATCATTGGGCGAAAAGCATTACATCAATTTGTTTGGCGATGCTAATAAAATCAAAAAACAGATAAAATCAGCCGTAACGGACGTGGGTACTGAGGGGGCTGATAAAATGAGTGCAGGTGTTGAAAACCTGTTTAATTTGCTCAAAGCCTGCGGAAAAATGAACGAACACGCCGATTTTATGGCGCAATACAACGAAGGTATCCGTCGGTATGGCGACCTGAAAGCGGCAGTTGCAGAGGCTTTAGTAGAATTGACGCAACCTTTTGGCGAACGCTTAAATGACCTCAACAGTCGCCGAAACGCGGTGATTGAAGAAGTGAAAGATTCATCATCTGAGGTGCGTAAAATCGCTCAAGAAACGCTAAGAGAAGTGAAGGATATTGTGGGGATTTTGAACCCAGAGTAAAATTTCAGATTTCAAAATGGAATAAAGAAATCTATCGGGGCGAGCGTGTCTTTTGTGTTGAAAAATCGAAGATTTTTCAACACAAAAGACACGCTCGCCCTAAAAAAAATTTTAAGGGCGATTTTTGAGCGAAGCGAAAAAGAGCCAGTAACTATCAAATATTCACGCACTTAAAGGCATTACTCTATAAAACAACAAACGTATGCGACAATTATCATCTAACTGGACAATGGCGTTCGGTATATTTTTTCCCACACTTTGGCTTGCCTTTTTTGGGACATTCTTAATCGCGATTGTTCTAACCGACAAAGACGCAGTTGGTACGTGGTCTATCAATTCTTTGCGCTTTGGATTAGCCGCATTTGTGGGTATTTTTATTCTTATTTTTTGGAAAACCTTGTTTCGATTGAAACGGATTGATGCCGACCACGCATTTATTTACGTCACCAATTTCTTCAAAGCCGTGCGTTATCCACACGCTGATGTAGAGAAAATTGAAATAGACAAAGGTTTGATGTTTACGTTTGGAACGGTCGTTTTACGCGGTGAAGGACGTTTTGGCAAACGTATTTTGTTTCTATGCAGTCCCCGCCGATTGGAGGTTTTTACTGAGGAAAATCCAGAATTGAAGGAGAAAGTGGTGAATATGACTAAATAAAGTAAAGTTATTTGCAAAAATCTTACGGATTATAACGTATAAGGGCGGTGAAATCTGAAATTGTACAAAAGAATTTACCATATTAATATTTCAAAACGGTTTTTTCTAAAAAAACTGTATATTTGTTTGAGATTTCTATTACATGCACCATCTAAAGCAAACATATTATGTACGTAGCTTCTTTGACTATTGATTTACTGTTTAAAAAAGTATTTTCTGACCCCGACATTGCCAGAAGTTTTTTGGAAGATCTTTTAGGCATCCTCATTACAGAAATTGTCGTTTTAGGTATTGAACACAAATTGAGTGATGATGCGGTTATTGTCAAATTTGACTATCGTTGCAAGGTCAATGGTGAATATGTTATCATAGAAATGCAACAGCAGTACAAAAAAGATGTCATTAAACGTTTTTATTTGTATCATTGTTTGGATACGGCTTTGCAGTTGGAAATGCTTCAATCAATTGAGATGATACGCCCAAATGGTGAAAAATACAAAGAAAAGGTTTATAGTGGTGTCGTGCCTGTCCACACTATACTCTGGATGGTGGATGATTCACTCAATTTTAACGATGATTTCATTGTTTTCACTACTTTACCCGAATTAGCAAAAGATTTTATTAGTGATGAAACCTTGTGGTCACAACCTTTGGAAAAAATAGTAACAGCGCGAGCTGAAACACTAAAAATCTTGAATAACACCACTAAAGACCTTGGTTTTTTGCAAAAAAATCGGATGATTTACGTTTTTCAAGAAAACATTGTGAAAAATAGGCGCAATAGACCTTACAATAAATGGTTTGACTTGGCGAAAAAAAGTAAAAATCCCAAAAATGTAAAAAGTGATTTTGATGAATTTAAAGATAGTAAAGTCATGGCAGAAGTTATCAGAAGATTAGAAAAAACAAAACTCGAACCTTACGAGTATAAATATGTTTCAGACCTTTATCAGTATGAAAATATGTTAGACCAGACAAAGCGAGAAGCGGAACGTATGGCACAAGAAGTTATGCAAACGAAGCAAGAAGCAGCACGTTCTCAGCAAGAAGCAGCACGTTCTCAGCAAGAAGCAGCACGTTCTCAGCAAGAAGCAGCACGTTCTCAGCAAGAAGCTACCCGTATGGCACAAGAGGCAGCACGTTCTCAGCAAGAGGCTAAGCGTATGGAGCAAGAACTGGTACGTCAAAAAGAACGTGCAGAGCAAGCAGAAAAAACTGAAAAAACAAAAATTTTAAAAGCTGTTCACGGTTTTTTGATGCTTGGTAAAGATGTTCCTTATATTGCTGATATTTTGGGTATCTCTATTGAGGAAACGTATAATTTAGCGGAACAAATCTCTGATAAATAAATGTATTGCCCATGTAAGACGCTAAAAATATCAGGTCAAACTCGTTAAAATATTGTTAGGGAATTTGTAAAATATAACTTACCCATTTGTGGCGTTTATAAAACAATCGTAATTATTTAGCCACGCGCTCGCTTCGCGCTCGCTTGGAGCGAGGATTGGTTCATTTTTCGGGCTTTGCCGGAAAAATGAACCACCTTTTCTCTTTTTAGCGAGCGCGACTAAGTAGGTAAGTTATATTTTACAAATTCCCTTAGAAGTTTTTAATGCGGTTGACCTAAAAAAATATTGGTGTATAGCGCAAAATACTTAGAAAGCCAGAAAGAGTCTTTTATTATGATTGAGTGGATGATAAAGTGCCAATAAAACCCACGTATATCATTTCCTTTTAAGACGTTTTCGCAAAAGCCATATTACTCACCACATTCACCACCACATACAGCACCACAAGCGGCGCAATAGCCGCCTCTTGTATCAATGCTAAGAGAACAACCGCCAAGCCTGCAAAAATAAAACGCGCTTGATTACCCGCCCATTGAAATCCTTTGATTTTGAGGGAAAACATCGGTATTTCGCTAATCAGCAAATAGGAAGATATGGGAATCAAGGCGTAGAGAAAAGTCGCATTGCTTGTTAAAGTGTCCAATCCTTCAAGATTATTCGTCTTGATGAATAATAAACCGACGTAAAAAAGCGTATTTGTAGGCGTATTCAAGCCAATAAAATCAGTGCTTTGGCGCGTATCCAAATTGAATTTTGCCAATCGGTAACACGAAAAAGCCGTGATGACAAATGCCAATAACGGATAGTAAGAGTCGTGCATAAAGCTAAAAACCGTCGCCGTAGTCAGTAATTTATACAAAATCGCCGCAGGAACGACGCCAAATGACACCATATCGGCAAGAGAATCAAGTTCTTTGCCCATTTCGGACTTGACGTTGAGCAAACGCGCAGTAAAACCGTCTAAAAAGTCGGCAATGAGGCAAACAACCAAAAAATAGACCCCCTCAGTATAACGACCATTTAAGATGCTAACGAGCGCGCAAGAGCCGCAAAAAACGTTTAATAAAGTTAAAGCATTAGGAATTTGATTCATCTTAAATTAATTTTAGTTTCTTTGATAAAGTTACGTAAATATTTAATCACGCGCGAGCGAAGCGAGCAATAGTTTCATACCTACAAAAAACTATTACGCCTAACATCTGTTATTTTCCACAAAGAAACAATAGTTTTCTAACGATTCAAGATTTTTTTAGAGACGGTGTACATCCTTCTGCAATGACTTACACAATTTGGGGAGAAGAGGTTGGAAAATTTATTATGGATAATGACGTTATATTAAACAAAGGTTCTAAAAGAAAGTAAGTACTTAGCCGCGTTCGTAAAAAGAGAAAAGGTGGTTCATTTTCGGGCAAAGCCCGAAAAATGAACCACACCCCCCTCTCTCTCGCGAGCGAAGCGAGCGCGGCTAAGTAATTTCCACGTTCCTAAGTTAACGATGTGTGAAATATTATGCAAGTTATTAGTGATTTATATACTTTTAGGGCGTTTATTAAACTATGCACTTTTGCTTGCTTCGCTCACAAAAGAAGTAGAGGTGGTTCATTTTCGGGCTTTGCCCGAAAATGAACCACTTCCCCCCTTTTTTGCGAGCGAAGCGGGCAAAGTATGTAAAGGTTTTCACACTCTTAAGACAATGGTGTCATTCTTCAATACCCGTAAACCGTATTCAACCGCTATGAAAAATAAATACTTTCGTTTTCTTGTTTTTAGCTTCCTTATACTGAGGGGGGGCGATTTATTGGCACAATATCCTGCCGACGAATGTGACAATGCCCGAAACATCAGTAATCCGCGTAATACTTGCGGGCAATCTGGAAATGGGGGCGATACAATCAGTACTACCCGCGCAACAATTAGCAGACTTGATGGACCTAACTGTTTTTCTGGCACACGCGCCGATGTTTGGCTTACTTTTGTGGCGGTTGCTACCGATATTCGGTTTACTGCTTCTAATGCCAGTGGTTCGGCTGCGCCCAACCCACAAGCTGTCCTTTACACAACCGAAGATTGCCAAAATTTTCAAGATATAGCTTGCCGAACTGGTACAGGCGGCTCGGTAGAATTGTATAAAGGGGGACTGTTCCCTGGCACACGTTACTATATTCGTTTAATGGCATCTTCTGGAACATCACTTTTCAGATATTGCATCGTCAATTACAATCCACCCGCAACGCTTTCTTCAGATTGCCCAACGGCAACTGTTTTATGTGATAAATCTTCGTTCGCCGTACAAAGTATAACGGGAGCAGGTACAAATCCGCGAGAGGCGGAAGATGCGAGTTGCTTTGGAACATCGGGTGTAGAAACAAATTCAACTTGGTTTAAATGGACGTGTCAACAAAGTGGCATACTCACTTTTAAAATAACGCCCTTACTTATAACAGATGATATAGATTTCGTGCTTTACAAATTGTCTGGACCTATCGGAAGCTGTACAGGCAAGGTCATTCAACGATGTATGGCAGCAGGAGATGAATCGCAACCCAATACCAATCCCAGTAATACAAATAGACGTTGTTGGGGGGCAACAGGCTTGAGCGAAACCGCAACCGATGATTCAGAGCCAAGCGGATGCAGTGCGATAGTTAATCACGACAATTTTGTTCGGGGATTGACAATGGTAGCTGGTGAAAGTTATGCTTTGATGATTAACAATTATACAAGTGCAGGTAATGGGTTTTCGATAGATTTTGGCGGTACTGCCACTTTTCAAGGTCCAGAAGCCAAAGTATCACTTAGTAAATCGTCAAAAAAATTGTGTTTGGGTGAAGATATTGTGTATAGCGATGCGTCAACTTCTGCAACGGGCTCAATTAACAAACGCCAATGGCAGTTCGGAAAAGGTGCGTCCCTTGATTCGGCAAGTGGTGCTGGTCCGTACCGAGTTTTCTACAAAACACCGGGCTGGAAATCAATCGTTTTGACGGTAACAACCGATAGGGGTTGCCAAGTAACAACAATTGTGGATTCTATTTTTGTAGAAGGTTTTAAATACGATACCGCAACCCGCCGCCCAACTTGTACACTCGGCAATGACGGTATGATTCGGGCAAAAGTAACAACCTGCGGTCGTGCGCCGATTCGGTACAATTGGGACAATACAGGCTATACCACCCGCGATTCGATAACAGGTTTACGTACAGGTACGCATTACGTCGCCATTACAGATTCTTCGGGCGTGTATGTGGATACACTCAGGTTTACACTAAAAGAACAAACAATTGACTTGGATACGGCTGTCCGTGCCGTCAAACCGCCGCAATGCGCGGGTATGATGAATGGCAGCATTACCCTAAAACCTGCATCTGGTGTTGGTCCTTATACCTATAATTGGGGGCGTGGCAATACGCTTGACAGTACATTTTCTGCGCTCGGGGAAGGCTCTTACAATGTCAGTATTCGAGATGCTAATGATTGTAAAGGAAATTTTACATTCGATATAGTTGCCCCACCAAAAGTAGAAGTCAGCGTTGATACCTTCAATATTTCTTGTTTTGGCTTGATAGACGGGCAACTTGTGGCGCATCCTTCGGGAGGTGTGGGCGATTACCGCGTGAGTTGGAGCAATGGAGCTTTGGGCGATACCGCAAGAAACTTAAAAGCAGGAACTTATACTTGTTTCGTTTACGATAAAAACGATTGTCCTGCCCAAATGGACGTGTTAGTTAAAGAACCACCACAAATCAGATTGGACACACAACGCATCAAACCTGCCCGTTGTTACGGCGATTCGACTGCCGAACTTGTGGTAAGAGGTTTTGGAGGAACACCGCCTTATCGGTATTCTATTGACGGCGTTCGGTTTCAACGCGATTCTGCATTTTTGAAAATTCCCGCCCGAACTTATCAAGTAGTTGTGCGTGATTCAACGGGTTGTCGGGCAACTTTCACCGTACCGATTGCACAACCGCCTGTTTTGCAAGTAAACGCAGGACAAGATTTAGATGTTGATTTGGGCGAATCCAAAACATTGCGGGCTATTGTTGTGCCTTCTTCCAAATTGGTGAGTTACGCATGGACACCTGCTGATTCAACCCTTAGCTGCAAAACATGCCCCGTTGTGACTATTACCGCTTTGAATTCAACAATTTATCGCGTAACAGTACAAGATTCTTCTAATTGCCTTGCTTATGACGATGTTTTGTTGCGGGTCATCAAACGTCGCCCTATTTATGCACCGAACGTTTTTTCTCCAAATAATGACGGCATCAACGATTTTTTTACTTTGTATGGCAATCAAGCGGCAGTTAGAATAAAATCATTGCGGGTGTTTAATCGCTGGGGTGATATGCTATTCAGTGCTACTGATTTGCCTCTCGGCGGTGACCGTTTGGGCTGGAATGGCACGTTCAATGGCAAAGACATACCGCCCGATGTGTTTGTTTATGTGGCAGTTGTGTCTTTTATTGATGGTGAAGATATTATTATTAAAGGTGATGTGACGTTGACGAGATAAATTTCAGATTTCAAAGGCGCGTTACGTTTTTATAAACATTTTGACACTACGTGTCATTTATCTTTGGATTTTTAATGACATGTAGTGTCAAAATGTTTATAACAAAAGGGACTGCCAAGCATTTTCACATGACACGTAGTGTCAAAATGTTTATTATTTCACCCTCTAAAAAGATGTGGGTCATAGACAGGGTTTGAAACCCGCGTCAGACTGGAACTAATTTAAAATCAATGTTTTAGGCAAATATTTTTCACGCTACAAAACGCACTACGGAGGATTTTTCTTAACTATTTCAAAAATTCACAAACCTTAATTGTACTTTTGCGTTCTTTTTTCAGTTATTCGTGTGAGTAACGCGACCTTAAAGTCGCGCTAATGTAAAGCAGCTTATTTAAAATCAAAGAATTATGAACATCAAACCCGATATTCGGCAAGTCGCCAAAGAACGCATACTCATCATGGACGGCGCAATGGGTTCTCTTATTCAGCAATACAAACTCACTGAAAAAGATTTTAGAGGCGACCGCTTTAAAGATTTTCACCGCGATATTCAAGGCAACAACGATATTTTGTCCATCACACGCCCTGAGGTTATTGAGGCAATTCACCGTGCTTATTTGGAAGCGGGGGCGGATATTATCGAAACAAATACTTTTTCGGGAACATCTATCGCACAAGCAGATTACGAATTGCAAGAGGCGGTGTATGATATAAATTTTGAGTCGGCTAAAATTGCACGTAAGATATCAGACGAATTTACTGCCGCAAATCCCATAAAACCACGTTACGTAGCTGGGGCAATTGGACCAACAAACCGCACGGCTTCAATGTCGCCCGATGTCAATAACCCTGGATATAGGGCTGTCAGTTTTGATGAATTGGTGGACGCTTATTATGAGCAAGTGCAAGGTTTGGTGGAAGGTGGTTCGGATATTATTTTGGTAGAAACCATTTTTGATACGCTCAATGCGAAAGCGGCGATTTTTGCCATTGAAAAATACTTCGACAACACCCCCTCAGTATCAAGGCTGCCCGTGATGATTTCGGGGACTATTACCGATGCGTCGGGGCGTACTTTAGTGGACAAACGACAGAGGCGTTTTATATTTCTATCAGTCACGTCTCCAATTTGTTGACTGTTGGTTTAAATTGTGCTTTGGGGGCAGGTGAAATGCGTCCGCACGTTGAGAGTTTGTCAAAAATAGCCACTTGTTTGGTTCATGCCTATCCGAACGCGGGTTTGCCCAATGAGTTTGGCGAATATGACCAATCTCCCGAAGAAATGCAGACGTTTATTCGGGATTTTGCCGAAAGCGGCTTCGTTAATATCATCGGTGGTTGTTGCGGTACTACGCCTGACCATATTCGTTTGATGTCTGAAGCAGTAGCGGGGCTAAAGCCGCGCAAAAAAGCCAAATCAACGGGCTTTTCTATGTATTCGGGCTTAGAGCCTTTGATTGTTCGCCCTGAAACAAACTTTTTGAATGTGGGCGAACGCACCAATGTTACGGGTAGTCGCGCTTTTGCCCGATTGATAAAACAAGGAGATTTTACGGCGGCTTTAGATGTCGCACGTCAACAAGTGGAAGGTGGCGCGCAAGTCATTGACGTAAATATGGACGAAGGTTTGTTGGATTCTGAAAAAGCGATGGTCGAGTTTTTGAACCTCGTGATGGCAGAACCCGATATTGCAAAACTGCCGATTATGATTGACACTTCCAAATTTGAGGTCATTGAAGCGGGTTTGAAATGCGTGCAAGGCAAGTGCATTGTCAATTCGATTTCGATGAAAGAAGGCGATGAAAAATTTATAGAGCAAGCCAAAATCGTGCGGCGTTACGGGGCGGCAGCTGTCGTCATGGCATTTGACGAAGAAGGACAAGCTGATACAACAGCGCGAAAAGTGGATATTTGCGAACGAGCGTATAAAATTTTGACCGAAAAAGTAGGCTTTCCTGCGTCTGATATTATTTTCGACCCCAATATTTTCGCCGTTGCAACAGGCATTGAGGAACACAACAATTACGCCATCTGTACTTCATAGAAGCCTGTCAAGGCATCAAAAAACGCTGTCCCGGGGCAAAAATATCGGGTGGCGTGTCCAATATTTCTTTCAGTTTTAGAGGCAATGACAAAGTGCGCGAAGCGATGCACTCAGTTTTTTTGTACCATGCCACAAAAGCGGGTATGGATATGGGCATCGTGAACGCAGGTATGATTGAAGTGTATGACGACATTCCAAAAAACTTGTTGAATTTAGTAGAAAATGTCATTTTCAATACAAGCAATGACGCCACCGAAGCTTTAATCACGTTTCGCCGAAGCGCTTGAAAGACGACGGCGGTAAAGCCGTGACAAAGGATTTGGCGTGGCGCGAATTGACATTGGAACAACGCATGTCGCACGCATTGGTGCGCGGCATTGACGAATTTGTAGATGCAGACACCGAAGAAGCGCGACAAAAATATCCGACCCCCCTCAGTATTATTGAAGGTCCTTTGATGGACGGCATGAATGTGGTGGGTGATTTGTTTGGTTCGGGTAAAATGTTTTTACCGCAAGTTGTGAAATCGGCACGGGTAATGAAAAAAGCGGTGGCGTATTTGACACCGTTTATTGAAGCCGAAAAATTGAGAACAGGGAATACAACCTCTTCTTCAAAAGGAAAAATTTTGATGGCTACGGTGAAAGGAGATGTGCATGATATTGGTAAAAACATCGTGGGTGTCGTTTTGGGGTGTAATAATTTCTATATTATTGACTTGGGTGTTATGGTGTCTGCCGATAAAATTTTGAAAGTTGCCCGTGAAGAAAACGTGGATATTATTGGTTTATCGGGCTTGATTACGCCAAGTTTGGACGAAATGGTACACGTTGCGAAGGAAATGGAACGACAAAATTTCAACATTCCTTTGTTGATTGGCGGGGCAACAACCTCAAAAACACATACTGCCGTCAAGGTTGAACCGCATTACACAAAGGGTTTGGCACACCATGTTTTAGATGCAAGTCGGGCGGTTGCTGTGGCAAGTTCGCTTTTATCTGCCGATAAACAAGTGAAGGCTGACTATATCCAAAGCATCAGAACGGACTACGAACAGGTGCGGGTACTGAGGGGTAACAGAAAATCATCGAAAAAATATTTGACGGTCAATCAAGCACGGAAAAACAAGACAAAAGTGGATTGGACAAACTTTACGCCCACAAAACCAACGTTTTTGGGCATCAAAACGTTTGAAAACTATGACTTGGCAGAGTTGCGGCGGTATATTGATTGGACACCTTTTTTCCAGTCTTGGGACTTGCACGGCAAATATCCAGCTATCTTGACCGATGAAATTGTGGGTATTGAAGCCACAAAATTGTTGAAAGATGCCAATAAAATGCTTGATACGCTCATCGCAGAAAAATGGTTAGAAGCCCGCGCAGTTATCGGATTTTTTCCCGCAAATACTGTAAATGACGACGATATTGAGTTGTATATGGACGAAAAAGACGATGAAGTGATTGCTGTTTTACACCATTTGCGTCAGCAAAACCAGAAAGCACCTGGGCAAGCTAATTATTGTTTATCGGACTTCGTAAAACCCAAAAATACTGAGGGAGGGGGGAACCTCGCTACAAACTCAACAGCGCGTGATTATGTCGGCGGTTTCGCGGTGACAACAGGTATTGGGATTGAAGAACACGTTGCCCGTTTTGAACGCGACCACGACGATTACAATGCTATTTTGCTAAAAGCCTTAGCCGACCGTTTTGCCGAAGCCTTTGCCGAACGAATGCACGAACGGGTACGGACAGAGTTTTGGGGCTACGCAAAAAGTGAAAATTTGTCGAGTGACCAGCTCAATGATGAAGAGTATAGCGGTATTCGCCCTGCCCCGGGCTATCCAGCTTGCCCCGACCACACCGAAAAAGCAACGCTTTGGCAATTGTTGAATCCAGACGAAAACGCGGGTATCAGTATCACTGAAAGCTATGCGATGTATCCAACGGCTGCTGTTTCGGGTTGGTATTTCGCACACCCCGATGCCAAATATTTTGGTTTAGGACAGATTTCCAAAGACCAAGTGGAGGATTATGCGGAGCGCAAAGGCATGGGTTTGGAAGAAGCGGAACGGTGGTTAGCTCCTGTTTTGAATTATGATGTGTAATTATTTTAATAGCACCACAAAAGGCCCTAAATTGCCATCTGTATCAAATCTATTAATGTCGGGCGCGTACATTTTTGAAATTGCCCCGTCTAAAAATAAGGCATTGGGGCAATGCAATTGCGTTTTGAACAAATCAGCGAAAACGTAAAAGTTGACGGGTTGATTGGAAATAGCAAAAATAATTTTTCCAGACCGCGTAATACCCACACCATTGCGAATATAAAGACTTTTAGAATCAGGCGTAAAAACAGGATTTGCAACGCCATTTGTCACCAAAAGTGGACCCGACTGTGTGGCATAGTTGTAGTTTTTGCTCTGTTGTTTGAACGTATTTGTTGCCAAAATAACGGCACTTGTATCATCGAAAGCAAAAACACCGTTTGGTTGTAGGTAAAAATTACCAAAACCTTTATCTGCCGTATCCAAAGGCACAAGCGTTTGCTTTTGCTCAATGTATAAGCCTTTAGGTAAGTTTTCGAGCGTGTACATGCCCGCGTTCATCGCAAAAACGAGTTTTTGATGCGCATTTTCAACGTATCCCCTCAGTGTTTTGACATCACGAAACGGCACTTTTTGCGCATCGGTACAAAATAATTTTAAGCTGTTTTGAGACATAGGCACAGTATAAATATCAAAACTCAAGTCTTGATAAGTCATTGTGTAAGCTCCTTTTTGAGGCACAATCGGCGCAATTGAAGGCTTAGAAAACAGCATATCGCCTATCATCCAGCCTGTACTCATCATTAAAACGCCCAAAATTCCCCATTTTAAATAAGAAAGTTTTTCCGTTTCTAATGGTGTTGTGTCAATGGATGGCGGCGTTATTTCAGCAGGTATTTCTGACACTATAAATTTATTTTTAAAATTACTACATGAGGAGTGGGCATAACCTAAAAACATCGTTTTTTGATTAAAAACAGATGTTTTGCGCTTGCTTCGCTCGCGCAAAAGGGAGGAGACGTGGTTCGTTTTTTCGGCGAAGCCGAAAAACGAACCACATTCCCCTCCCTCGCGCGAGCGGAGCGAGCGCGAGATGCAAAAAACGCTTTTAGGTTATGCCCACCCCTCAATTACTACATACTTGATTATTATTCCGTTATTGCCGTGTTCCTTAAGAACGTTAAATAAATTTTGAAACCATACATAAAATTCTAAAGTGCATAAAAGTACGCCTTTGCGCGAGCGAAGCGAGCGTGAAAAGCAGCGTTTGGATTTTATGTATGGTTTCAAAAAATAAATAAAAGCGCGTTTTGAGGCGCTATATTTTTCGCAAAGCGAAAAATAAATCTATCAGAGTAAGCGTGTATTTTTTGCTTAAAAATCGAAGATTTTTAACCAAAAAATACACGCTCACCCTAAAAAAACCTCTGAGGGCGATTTTCGAGCGAAGCGAGAAAGAGCCAGTAAAACGCGCTTTTATTTATTTCGCGTCCCTTATCTAATAATGCGACATTTTTGTTTCCACTAAAATTGTCAAATAACCAAATTTTCAAACGCCAAAAGTGCAGTTTATTTTTCGATTGGACAATAAAATTTTGGTAACTTTTGTGTATGTTGTAGCGCAACTTTAAGGTCGCGTTACGGCTAAGTAACGATAAATCTTGTATCCAATAATGAATACTAAAAAAGCCATTCGCACAGAATACGCTGAAAGAGGCGTTGATGCCTATTATCGGGCAAACGCTCTGGCGTATGAAAATCCGCACTTTCCGTATATTCAACAGCTTTTGGAACAAAATCAAGAACGGATAGACTACACCAATGTCTTGGATTTGGCGTGCGGTGGCGGCGAAGTGGCTTTGATACTGAGGGGGTGCGGTTTTGACAATTCAGTAGGCTGTGACCCTTTTACTAAGCGGCTTTTTGTGAAAAATACGGGTTTACCCTGCTTCAATTACAGTTTTGAAGACATTGTAAAAGGGAGATTAATCGCTAAAGTACACGGGCAATATTCAGCAATTATTTCGTCGTTTGCCATGCACTTGTGCGAAGAAAAAATGCTGTATTCCTTGACAAGTCAGTTGTTTTTATTGAGTCAAAATGTGGTCGTCATCACGCCCCACAAGCGTCCGCAATTGGAATGTTTTAGCGAATTTGAATTGGTATTTGAGGATTTTGTGTTGACTGAACGGGGGAAAAAAGTATTTCTCAAAAGTTATAGATGTTTGAGATACGATTAGAAACTGATTCTACGGATTTAAGCTACGGATTTACGGATTTTACGGATTTTACGGATTTGAGCTACGGATTTACGGATTTAACGGATTTTACGACTACGGATTTACGGATTATGACGACTACGTTTTGTTTCGTCAAATCCGTCAAATCCGTAGCTTAAAACGTAGTCGTCATACTCCGTTAAATTCGTCAAATCCGTAAATCCGTAGCTTAAATCCGTAGTCGTCATACTCCGTTAAATTCGTCAAATCCGTAAATCCGTAGCTTAAAACGTAGTCGTCATACTCCGTTAAATTCGTAAAATCCGTAAATCCGTAGCTTAAATCCGTAGTCGTCATACCCCGTTAAATTCGTCAAATCCGTAAATCCGTAGCTTAAAACGTAGTCGTCATACTCCGTTAAATTCGTCAAATCCGTAAATCCGTAGCTTAAAACGTAGTCGTCATACTCCGTTAAATTCGTAAAATCCGTAAATCCGTAGCTTAAAAACGTAGTCGTCATACTCCGTTAAATTCGTCAAATCCGTAAATCCGTAGCTTAAAAACGTAGTCGTCATACTCCGTTAAATTCGTCAAATCCGTAAATCCGTAGCTTAAAAACGTAGTCGTCATACTCCGTTAAATCAGTTGATAAGCCTCTTTTTTACATCAACGTGACCCCCTCAGTATAACGGCTCAAAAAAGCGTCTTGCGGGTCTAATTCAGTGATTAAATAGGTTAAATCTCTTAAATCGGCAATTTTTAAGCGCATAGAAGAATCAAATTTTTCGGAAATGGCTAAGACAGCCGTTTTATCTGCCGATTTTATCATGGCTTTTTTGACCTGCACCGTTTCCCAATCCGAATCCGTCATACCGTCTGTGGCGTGTAAAGCATTTGTTCCCAGCAAGCACAAGTCAGATTTTATTTCTGAGAGTCGTTGAAACACCTCACCACCAACCGACATTTGACTGTACGGCGATATTTTTCCACCAATCAAAATCGTTTCAATATTCGGTTTTTCCATTAAATCTAAAACAGAAACAGGGTTGACCGTAATGAAAGTTGCCCGCAAGTCATCGGGAATCAAACGGATTAATTCACGGATAGTCGTACCGCCACCAATTAGTACAAACATATCATTTTCAATGAGTTGTAAGGCTTTTTGGGCAATTTGCACCTTATTCTCTTGGGCATACACCGTACTTAGGTGTTCGTGCGGATGATACGAACTCACCACTGCCCCGCCCCGTACTTTTCTGACTTTACCTTCAGCAGCCAACTCCGTCAAATCGCGGCGAATCGTATCTTCCGAAACATAGGCAATGCGGCACAAATCGCTAAAAGTGACCCGTGTATGGATATTGATATGGCGTAAAATAATGTCTTTACGCTCGTTTTTTAATAGGCTGACGCTCATTGAATTAAAAATTTTAGAAAAACTCTCGGAGGGTTTTAAATTAGTTCCAATCTGACGCGGGTTTTAAACCCGCGTCAGATTTTCTTTGGTTTCTTTTGAAAATTTTGCAAATTAAATTTTAATATATTGCAAAAATTGCAAAAATTTATTTTTATTTAAGCATCTTTACAGAAAATTTAGTTGTTGGACTATTTTACTCCAAGTGGGTATGTATCTGATACTTTAAAAGTATTTGATACATATTTCACGTATTTCAGAAGTTAGTACGACTAAAAGTCGTCAAAAATCAATATTTTCTTTTAAATTTGATAAATTTAAAAATAAAAAACACTTATTATAATAAACTAATACAAGATTAAAATAAAAAAAAAGTTTCAATACATAACGACATCTTCAAAAAACTTTATACCTTGCCTGCAAAAATTGCAAATTCAATCTGCAAGGTTAATAAATTAACCTAACACTAATCACACATTTACGATATGTTCTTATCTCTTTAAAATGTAAGTTTGTATGAAAAAAATTTCTCTAAAAAAACGAATTTTACTGCCCCTTGTTGCCCTTTTATGGACAATCTCAGTAATGGCGCAGGAAAAAGTCACTTTTACGGCTAAAGGTGTTGTAAAAGATGAAACGGGTGCGCCGATGGTAGGCGTTCCTGTTCAATTGCGCGGCACAACGGTTGGCACTTTATCTGACCTTGACGGTGCTTACATGCTCACTGGCACGGTCAGTGCGGGTGTTTACGAAATGATTGCCACAATAATTGGCTACACAACAGCAGTTCAAAAAGTGGATATTTCAGCTTCAAGCGCAAATATCGCAAAAGATTTTGACCTTTCACCTGACGCCTTAAACTTAAACGAAGTTTTGGTTATTGGCTCGTCTGTTTTGCAAGAACGCAAACAATTGGGCAATGCGAGTACAACAATTCGGGCAGACGATATTGCACGCGCAGGAACAGGCAACGCGATTCAAGCCCTTCAAGGCAAAATATCGGGCGCGCAAATCAGCCAAAACTCGGGCGACCCTTCGGGCGGTATTTCAGTCCGTTTGCGCGGTGCAAAATCATTGGCGGGTTCTTCTGAACCGCTTTACGTTATTGACGGTATTGTCTCTAACAACAATACGGTCAACTTGACCAATGCAAATGTGAATGCTGGTCAAGCAAAATCAGCGTTGGGTCAAAACCGTATGGCGGACATCAATCCAAACGATATTGAAACGGTCAATGTCTTGAATGGTGCAGCAGCAGCCGCTATTTACGGCTCGCGGGCATCAAATGGGGTTGTCCTCATTACGACTAAAAAAGGCAAGTCGGGCAAGCCGAAATTGTCCTTTTCTACTGCTTTTTCAATGAATGAATTGCGTAAAAAATCGTTCATATCAACCTATGGCAAGCAGTGGCACCCCAATGCCATTACTGACCCTACGGCGGCGGGCTATATTAATCCTCAGTTGTCAACGCTTTATCCAGTGGCTAAAGGTGGGTCAATTGCCCCTGCTGACAGTATCACGGTTTGGGCGAATTTGATTGATGTTAAACGGTATGACTACCAAGATGAAATTTTTAGACAATCAAATGGCACAGACAATAATTTAACGCTCTCTGGCGGTTCTGAAACAACAAGTTATTATGCCTCATTGAATTTTTTGAAAAATGAAGGCATTATTAAAAATACAGATTTTCAACGGGTGAGTGGACGTGTACGCATTGACCACCAATTGAATAGCTGGTTGAATATGTCAACGGGTTTGATGTATGCCAACAGCTTTAGTAACGAATTGCCCAATGGCAATGTGTTCTTTAGCCCAACCAATTCCATCAATATCACAAATAATATCTACGACCTCAACGCGCTTGATGCCGCAGGCAACTACCAAGCAGTAGAAAGATTGTCGCGTATCAACCCTCTCAGTATTGTGAATGGTACAAAAAATTCACAATCCACAAACCGTACAATGGCTAATCTGCAATTGACAGCACACCCAATAGAAGGTTTGACGGTAGCTTATACATTGGGTGTTGACAATACGAATCAATTGGGACGTAATTATAGTCCGATTTTTCCATATCCCGTCAATTTATCATATTATGACAAAGGTTATGCGGCGAATAACACGGCATTGACAAATTTAATCAACCATGACTTAGTAGCCACTTACGCCAAAAATTTCGGCATATTCAGTACAAGTACTGTTGTTGGCTACAATTATCAATCTTCACGCGAGCAAATTTCTTTTACCGAAGGGCGTGATTTAGCTCCTTTTGTAACAACAGTTTCGGGTGCTTCTACGCCTTTACCTTCTCAATTTGCCGATGTAACAGGAATTGTTCAAGGAGCATTTATCCAAGAAACCGTTGGTTTGAATGACCGATTTTTCGTGACCGCCGCCATTCGTGGTGACGAATCTTCTCGTTTTCCAACGGATACAAGAAGAAATTTCTATCCCAAATTGAGCGCAAGTTATATGTTGTCTAACGAGCCGTTTTTTGAAAATCTCAAACACACTATCAGTCAGTTGCGTTTGCGGGCTTCTTGGGGTCAATCGGGTAACTTGACAGGTTTTGGTGCTTTCGACCGCTTCAATAGATTTGCACCTACTGCTTTTGGTGGCAAATCAGCTATTAACGCTCAATCGGCTATTGCTGACCCGAACGTAAAAGTGGAGCGCAACACGGAAATCGAAGCGGGTGCTGAGGTTTCTTTCTTTAAAGACTTTGTAAATATCGGCTTTTCTGCTTACAGACAAACCGCTACGGACTTGTTGTTGAACGTGACAACTGCCCCTTCACAAGGTGGGTCAACCATCAAAACAAATGTAGGGACACTCGAAAACAAAGGTGTTGAATTGACATTCGGGATTACGCCCATCAAAACAGCTAAAATGTCGGTCAATATATTTGGTACATACAGCCATAATGACAATAAAATAACCGCTTTACCTGCGGGTTTGACTTCTATTACTAACCCAGCAGGCGCACCCGTTTTTGTTATTTTGGGCGCACCCGTTGGTGTTTTCTACGGTAATTTCTATGCGCGTGATGCCAATGGTGCTATTTTGAACCGCAATATCAAAGTAAACGGTGTGCCTACACCTCTTCCACAAGTAGAACGTGGACCTCAACAGAAAAGTCCACTTAGTTACACAGCTTACCGCGAAGCAAACGGTCAACCTGTTATTACGGGTGCAAATGGCATTCCGCAACGTAAAATTATTGGCAACCCTAACCCGCGTAATATTTGGTCTGCAGGTTTAAACGCCAACTATGGCAATTTGCGTATTCACGGTTTGTTAGATGCGTTAAGTGGTGTTGAAGTGTGGAACGCTGACAAACGTACCCGCAACAATGTGGGTATTGGTGAAGTATCAGAAAAAGAATTGAAAGGAGAATTACCGCGTGGTTCGGTCGCCGCTTTGGGCATTATTGACGAGTTCCGTGTGGACGATGGCTCATTCATCAAATTACGCGAATTGGGTGTTTCTTACAGCTTGGGTAATATCGTAAAAGGCATTTCCAATTTAGAAATCTCTTTGATGGGACGCAATTTGTATTCTTGGGATAATTATTTTGGCTACGACCCAGAAACCAATTCGGGCGGTCAAAGCTCGATTTCGCGTGGGATTGATTTTGGTAACTCGCCCATTCCACGCACTTACACGGTGGCTTTGAAAGCGAATTTCTAAATAAAAAAATGATTATTTAAGTCAATGCTCGCTTTGCTCGCAAAAAAGGAGAATGTGGTTCGTTTTTCGGGCAAAGCCCGAAAAACGAATCCACCTATCCTCTCTTTTTGCGAGCAAAGCGAGCAAAAAAAATTGACATCAATTTTATATTAAAAAAAGTCATTACTTAGACGCGTCCGCAAAAAAGTGAAAAAGAGCTTCATTTTTCGGGCAAATACCGAAAAATGAAGTACTACGTTCCTCTCTCGCGCGAGCGAAGCGAGCGCGTGGCTAAGTCGTTACAAAAAAACTAAAAAAATGAATAAGATTAAATATATCGTATGCGGTTTGGTGTTTTCAATGGTTTTGGCACAAATGAGTTGCACCATTAAAGAATACACCGACCCCTCCGCTATTTCGGATACGCAAGTTATCGCCAACGTTGATGGTTTGGTAGGCTTGTGTAATGGGCTTCAATTGCGCTATTCTGTTGGGCGGCAAAGTCCACTTTATCAAGGCTTTTCGGCAAGTGGTTTGATGGCAGGTGAGCAGAAAGTGCTTAACCTCGGCAATGCCGAAGAAGTCAATTTGGCAAATGGTGGCGCGGCTGTAACGGCGGCAAACACTATTTTGAGTGGTATCTGGTCGCAATCTTTCTTGGCTCTGAATGAAGCCAACCGTATTTTAGACAATTTGAGCGTTGCTACCGACCCCTCAGTACAAGGGGTCTTGCAAGGCTACGCCAGCATATACAAGGCGATGGCTTTTGGCACATTGGCGGTTTATTATGAAAAAATGCCCGTTACAATTGGCAAAAATCAGCCTTTTGTGAGCCGTGAAGATGCTTTGCGGCAAGCAGTCATTTTACTTGAAAATGCCGAGAAAGTAGTGGGTACAGGTGCAATTCCTACCTCTATTTCTGGTAAACTGGTTTTGGGTGTGGATTTGAAAAATACAATTGTCGCGCTCCAAGCACGTTATAATTTGATGCTCAAAGATTACACTAAAGCATTGGCAGCAGCTAATAAAGTCAGTTTGACGGTCAAATCGGCGTTCAAATATGATGCAGTCAATACGAATCCTATTTTCTTCGTCTCGTACTCAAATCGAAACGTCCTTGAACCCGTCAACAGAGCTTTTGGTTTACCTGCGGCTCTTGCACCTGACACAACTGACAAACGGATTGCTTTTTACATGAATCCTGCGGCATCTACCACAGTTAATTTGGGCTTTGGTTTTCCAAAAACGAGTTTGAGTGATATTCCAGTTTACCTTCCAGGCGAAATACGTTTGATAAAAGCCGAATGTTTGGCACAATCTGACCTTCCAGGTGCGACAGCTGAACTAAACGCTGTTATCAAGAAAAAAGCAACCGAAGACGCTTGGGGTGTTGGTGCGGATATTGCAGCAGGATATACAGGGGCTTCAACCAAAGATGCTATTTTAACCCAAGTTTATCGCCAACGCTGTATTGAATTGGCATTTTCAGGCTTGCGCTTTGAAGACAGTCGCCGTCTTGGTCGTCCTGGTCCAGAAGCACCTGCGGCATCGCGCGAACGTAACCGTAATTTTGTGCCTTATCCACAAAATGAGCGCGATAATAACACGTCAATACCAGCCGACCCAGCTAATTGAAGTTTGAAGTTTGAGGTTGTTGCGTTAGATTTGTTGCGTTAATTTTTAAATTTAATTTGAAACCGTACATAAATTCAAAATACGCATTAAAAGGCACTTTTGCGCGAGCGAAGCGAGCGCAAAAGTAGTAGAGTGGTTCATTTTTCGGGCTTTGCCCGAAAAATGAACCACATTCCCCTCTCGCGCGAGCGAAGCGAGCGCGAGAATTCAGCAGTTTAGATTTTATGTATGGTTTCAAAAAATTTAATACCCAAAATACTGAGGGGGTGTTTTCCTCAAACTAAAAGAGATTTATATTTCCTGATTCTCTGATACGTTTTGTCCGTATTAAAGAATATCCAAATATGCAATACTTTTTTTCTTGTTGTTTGACAATAGAGTATGCAAGGCATCGGTTCGGTTTTGACCGTTCCGATGCTTTGTTTTTGTAAAAAAGCTATTGCTTGCTTCGCTCGCAAAAAAAGAGAGGGGGGTCGTTTTTTGCGAGCGAAGCAAGCAAAATAAATATACACCAATATAAAATCATCACATCATGTCCAATTCTTATGAGAAAATCCCCACCGTCTTTTACCCTAATTCAATAGATGCTTCAAAAGCCGTTGCACGCGAAATTGCGGATTTGATTCGGGCAAAAGCTGCGCAAAAAGACGTCTGTGTTTTGGGTCTGGCAACGGGGTCAACGCCGATTAGAGTCTATGACGAACTTGTGCGCTTGCACAAAGAAGAAGGTCTGAGTTTTACAAACGTGCAGACATTCAACCTCGACGAATACTTCCCAATGCCCCCCGACGCTCTGCAAAGTTATGTGCGTTTCATGGGCGAACATCTTTTCGACCACGTTGATATTCCAAAGGAAAACATCAACATTCCCAACGGCACTTTACTAAAAACAGATGTTGCGGCATTTTGCGCCGAATACGAAGCAAAAATTCATAAATTTGGTGGTCTTGACCTCCAAATTTTGGGTATCGGACGGACGGGACACATTGGTTTCAATGAGCCAGGGTCGGGTGAAAAATCGCGCACCCGTTTGATTACGCTCGACCATATCACGATTAAAGATGCAGCAAGTGACTTTTTTGACGAAGAGAATGTACCACGCAAAGCCATTACGATGGGTGTCGGGACAATTTTAGAAGCCAAACGGGTCATTATGATGGCTTGGGGCGAAGGTAAAGCACCCGTTGTTCGCAGAGCTGTTGAAGGTGAAATTTCAGACGTTGTTCCTGCCACTTATTTACAAAAACATCCCAACGCAACGGTCATTCTTGATGTAGCCGCTTCTGCTGAATTGACCCGCACAAAAACCCCGTGGCTCGTGGGTGATTGTGATTGGAACGACCCAAATTTGGTCAAACGCGCCGTTATTTGGTTGGCTCAAAAAGAACAGAAACCTATTTTGCGCCTTGTAAACCGCGATTATGCAGAAAGTGGCATGTCCGATTTGATTACAGAATACGATACAGCCTACAATATCAATATCAAAATTTTTAATCAACTCCGCCACACTATTACGGGTTGGCCTGGCGGTAAACCAAATGCGGACAATGCCAACCGTCCAGAACAAAACACGACGTTTCCCAAAAAGTGCATCATTTTCAGTCCGCACCCAGACGATGACGTGATTTCAATGGGTGGGACGTTTATTCGCCTATCAGACCAAGGACATGAGGTGCATGTGGCGTATCAAACATCGGGAAATATTGCCGTTTTTGATGATGATGTCGTCCGTTTTGCCGATTTTGTGAATGATTTTCACGAATTATTTGGTTTCGATAAATCCGTGACGCAAATCATGTTCGATGCCATTCAACAAAAATTGGCTAATAAAAAAGCGGGAGAAGTTGACGCACCAGAGATTCAAAAACTCAAAGGTTTGATTAGACGCGGCGAAGCGAAGGCAGGCGCGCGTTATGTATCCCCCTCAGTAAGAACACACTTTTTGGACATGCCTTTTTACGAAACAGGCACAGTCAAAAAGAAACCATTGGGTGAAGCCGATATTCAGATTATTGTGGATTTGATGAAAAAAATTCAACCACAACAAATCTATGCCGCAGGTGATTTGAGCGACCCACACGGCACACACCGCGTTTGTCTCGATGCCATTTTTGCCGCTTGCGAACGCCTTAAAGATGAACCTTTCATGCAAGAATGTTCTGTTTGGCTTTATCGCGGGGCTTGGCAGGAATGGGAAATTGAAAATATTGACATGGCAGTACCGATTTCACCCGACGAATTGCTCAGAAAACGCCGCGCCATATTCAAACACCAAAGCCAAAAAGACCGACCACTTTTCCCCGGCAGCGATGCCCGTGAGTTTTGGCAACGCGCCGAAGAACGCAATCGCGGAACGGCTCAGATTTATGATGACTTGGGTTTGCCAGAATATGAAGCGATTGAGGCGTTTAAAAAGTGGAAATGATTTTGTTTACGCGCTTGCCTTGCAAGAGAGAAGATGAGAGGTGGTTCATTTTTCGGGCAAAGCCCGAAAAATGAACCACCTTATCGTCTTTTGCGAGCGAAGCGAGCAATAGGCTAAGTAATTACCTTACTTTACCAATTCCTCGATATAGCTTTTGCAGCGTTTGAGAATAGAGAAAATTTTGAATAATTCAATATGTTTTACGGCTTCATAAGGCTCAGAGACAGCATACTGATTGTTTTCTAAAACAACAAATTGCCAAGAACTACCTCTAATATAAGTGCCATAAAGCGGACGTTCTACTTTATTGAGCGTTTGAGTTGCCACCATAGTTATCAATAATTGACCTAACGGGTCGCTTGGTGTTGATTTGTTCAATGGTTTATATTCATGTATAAAAAAGAACGGTTGACGGGGTATTTGTTCACCAGTTGCTACCAAAAACTCAACGCGACCACGTAAATTGACATCATTTTTATTCACATCTTTGCGGATTGTGGCAATTGTTCTTTGGGAAAAAGAAGAATAAACCTTTGGTTTCGTAAAATCAACCAGTGTAATGATATGAGATAAGAAAAAAAACTTTAATTCGTCTTCATTCCAAGCATCTATTTTCCGAACCAACTGGTCGTAGTAGATATTCAATGTCTTTGTTTCAAAATCATCGGCGGTCTCGTCAGCTTTAAGCCATTCGGTTAAAGTGGGCATACTTCTCACGCGTTCTGTGCCAAAAGTTAGTTCAACTTCTTCGTATTTCCAACGTTTAAACGGTTTCATTTTTATAGAATTTTGTGCAAATATAGTATCTTTTTAATGATTCAAGGGAAATACCTTGTCTCTACGACCACAAAACTTAGATTATTTACCATGATTTAATAAAAGTTAATCCTACTTTCGTCCTAACGATAAATTTAATCGTAAACGTTTTTAATATATGTCAAAAAAAATCGGTAAATACGGTTCAAAAAACCGAAATTTGCCCCATAATTTTTTCAACAATTTAAAAACATCGAAAATTATGAATTTGAAACTTAGAAAAACACACTTAACCATTGTCTTTTTGCTCGCTTTTACGGCAGTAACTACGGCACAAGACCTACATTTTGGCTTTCAAATGAGTCCATCTTGGAGTTGGTTAGGTACGGACAATACCCGCGTAAATGGTGTGGGTTCGGCATTGGGTTTGAAACTTGGGCTGATTGCTGAAAATCGCTTTTCAGAAGCCTATTCCATTTCTTCGGGCTTAGGCTTTCATTTCAACATGGGCGGCGCGTTGCGTTATGCCTTGCCTGGGAAACTTTGGACAAGCAGTTATGATAATTTCGACATAAAACCTGCGGTAACAGACACATTCGCCAAAGATTCAAAATTGCGGTATTCCATAAGTTACTTTGAAATTCCGATTGGCTTGAAAATGCGGACACCCGAAACAGGTGCGCACGTCCGTTGGTTTGCCGAACCACTTTTGACATTTGGGTTCAGAACAAATGCAAAAGGTGCGATTTCAAGTGCTACCCCAGTTCAAGACCAAGAAAAAATTCCGATTAAAGAAGAAGTAGCAGGTGCTATGCTCTCTTGGGGCATTGGTGCAGGTGGCGAGTACATTATTTCTAACAATACGGCTATTGTTGTGGGTTTATACTACCAAAATGGTTTTACAGACGTTACAAAAGACGGTAGCAGCACTATGTATGACCCCTCAGTAACAGGTGGGCAACGAGTGGATAATTCAAAAGGACTGATTAAAGCATTGACTTTAAGATTGGGTGTGATGTTTTAAACTGACATTTCCCACAACATTTATTAAAAGAGACATTATTCAAATAACAAGATTTTCGCGCTCTCCCGAATACCTTCGGGAGCGCGCGAAACAGCCTTAAAACTGTTTTTTTTGATAAATCATGATTTTTGAAAAAGCAGTGGGAAATGTCTGTTTAAAGAGATTTTCACAGTGTAATTACGAGAATCCAAATTTAACAAGGCTCAATTACGGTTTTAAGTTGCTGTATAAATCCAGAGCCTTTAACAAAAGTGTCTGCGAGAACAATCTTGCAGACACTTTTTCTTTTGAATTAATTTTTTGCTTGAAAATTGCTTAAAATACTGAGGGGGCTTTTTCTGTCCTTTGAAACCATACATAGAATTTTCGCAAGCACTTAGACATGTGCATTTTCCTCGCGCAACGACAGGAGAAGAGGTGGTTCATTTTTCGGCTTCGCCGAAAAATGAACAACATTCCCCTTTCTGCACGAGCGAAGTCTGTTTACATCCCGAAAGCCTTCGGGAGAGTGCGTGTTAAACAGTTACAAAATTTAACAAAGTATTCATTATCTTTGTCGCCAAAATTAAATAAAATGCGTCGATTCAATACATCAGGACCTAATATGCCTGCCAAACATTACTCACTACCACGTTTAGACTGGGTAGAAAAAGGCAAGACGTTAGTACACGACGAACGGTATTTTACGATATGGGCACCTCGCCAAACAGGGAAAAGCACCTATTTTCGATTTCTTGCTGAAGCACTTGAACTGGAAGGCTATAAGGTGTGCCATACCAATTTTGAAAGTTTTAGAGACGAAAGCAAAAAAGATTTCCTTATCGGTTTAAATAATGCCCTAACCGACCAATGGGGTATTCCTTTTCAAGGAACAACGCTTGCGAGTGTATTTGAGCAAATAGAAAGGCTTAAAAATGAAAAATGTGTATTGATAATAGACGAAGTAGAGGGCATTAATCCAGAATTTTTTGGTTCTGTTTTACACGCTATTCGAAAGGCGTATCATACACGGTCTAACCATTCTTTGAAATCGGTTATTTTAGTAGGCGTTAGCAATATAGTGGGCATCGTGAAAGACAATGCAAGTCCGTTTAATGTAACAGACAATTTGAATATTCCTTATTTCACAGATGAAGAAACACTCGAACTTTTAAACCAACACGAACGAGAAACAGGACAACAGTTTGCCCCCTCAGTAAAACATAAAATTTCAGAGATTACTGCCAATCAACCAGGCTTAGTCAACGGTTTTGCAGCAAAATTAGTCGAACGATTTGCCGAAAAACTGGTAATAGAATATCCCGATTATATCAAAATCGAAGACGATTATTTGAGATTCTCCTTGGATAAAAATGTCTCAAACATCATCAACAAAGGTGAAAAACACCGTGCTTTTATTGAACATTTGCTGTTTACAGAAGATAAAGTTGAATTTCAAATCTATAGAGAGAATATTAAAGAGTTACACGTTAATGGTATTATTGCACCCGATGAAAATGGCTATATTACATTTAGAGTGCCTCTATATCGCAAATGTTTATATAAGGCTTTTTATCCTTATACAAATGGTGAAGCAGGGCGCATCGGTAAAACAATTGATATTGATGAATATTTCAGTATCGAGGGTAATTTGTATATCGAAAAGGTGATAGAAAACTATAAAAAATATGCTTTGCGGCGCAAATTTCGCTATTTTAGGGAAAAAAACCAGAAAGGGCGTTATATCACTCTAAAAGAAGCCACATTAGTATATAGTTTTGAAACGTATCTGAACGCCTTTTTGTCAATGGTTGATGGCAAAACTTACTTGGAAGCGCACACAGGCATCGGGCGCACCGATTTGATAATTACAGTCAACAACGACGAATTTGTCGTGGAAGCAAAAGTGTATAGCGATATTGTTAAATTTAGAAAAGGCAAACATCAACTCGCGCAATATGCGAAAAGTTTAAGTCTTGCTTCTGCGATTTATTTGGTTTTTGTGGAGTCAGAAGTCACTAATGAAACAGTCATAGAAGAAGAAAAAATAGTGGATGGCATTTTAATTAAAACCCATTTAGTGCCTTACAATTTAGATAAAGATTTTTAAAAAGGGTAACTACTTAACCGTGCGCTTGCTTCACTCGCACAAAAAAGCGGGTCATTTTTAGGACTTGCCCGAAAAATGACCCACTTTTTTTGCGTATATACTGAGGGGGTCACTTTGGGGTCGTTCTAAAAATCTCTTCCATATTTTTTTCAGCCGCATAGACCTCAATACCGCGTTTTTGCAACGTCCTCACTTCCGGTTTTGCTCTAATCTGTTGATTGTCAATACGTGTGACGACGACATTGTAGGGCAATTTTTCTTTCATTACAATTTCAGCTTTATTGTAACCGATTGTTTTTAAACGGGTCAACATTCTTTCAGCATTGTCACGATTAACAAAGCTACCCGCAAAGACAATTTTATTACTAAACGTATCAATGCCATTCAAAACAGCACTCGCTATCGGGCGTTTACGTCTCAATTTTTCTCTTCTTTCGGTCGAGGCTTCGGCTATCAAAGCGGGCTTTTCAACGACATCAGTGCGGTAAGGATTCAAAATAGGCGGTAGCGTGTCGCCATCGCGATTATACACACGCGGGTCATTGACAGCACCTATCTGAATGATAGCCGCTGTTTCATCGAAAATAGCATGATTTTTCTCTTCTTTTGCTGCTTGTGATAGTTCATCTTCAACAATAGGCTTGTCTTTGAGGTCATTGAACCAATACGTCAACGCCAACAGACACATTATCGGAATAAGGTATAAACGGTTAAATTTGAAAGGTGCGGTACTGCCTGTTCGCCCGTCGTACAAGGGATTGTACGCCCGTTTTTGGGGTGTATGTACGCCAATCGGTTTATAGACTTTTTTATAGACTCTGTCGAGGTCATCAGTATCTTTGTTCATTGTGCTGCTGAAATTAAATCATTGAGGAGTGGGCATAACCTAAAAACATCGTTTTTTGATTAAAAACAGATGTTTTGCGCTCGCTTCGCTCGCGCAAAAGGGCGGAGACGTGGTTCGTTTTTCGGCGAAGCCGAAAAACGAACCACATTTCCTCTCCCTCGCGCGAGCGAAGCGAGCGCGAGATGCAAAAAACGCTTTTAGGTTATGCCCATCCCTCAATTAAATCATTAGAGAGATTTCTATTGTTCGCCTTGCTTGCAAAGATACGTAATTTATGGGAGTTTGGTAAAAAACTTAGCCACTATTGTCTGAAATATGATTTTTATGATTTATTTGATTTCTATGATTTGAAACCATACATAAATTTAAAATACGCATTAAAAGGCACTTTTGCGCTCGCTTCGCTCGCGCAAAAGGAGGAGATATAAAGTTCATTTTTCGGGCAAAGCCCGAAAAATGAACCACATTCACCCTTTCTTACGCGAGCGAAGCGAGCGCGAGAAGGGGCGTTTGGGCTTTATATATGGCTTCAAATGGGGTTGTATGTGTCATAAAAATCACGAAAATCAAATAAATCATAGTTCGTTCAGACTAAGTTTTTACGCCCCATTTATTTAACATGAATCGCCCGTTTCGCGTTTCCGCGTTTTGCAATATCCAAATCCGCATTTTCTAATTTCAACACCCCACGCGGACATACCGCCGAGCATATACCACAACCCACGCACGAAGCCCGCACAATATCCTGTCCTTTTTGGGCATAACTGCGTACATCAATCCCCATCTCGCATTGGTGGTGTTGAAAGCAATTGCCGCAACTTATGCACTGACCAATTATTTGTTGTAATGCGGAATTTTGATTTTTTTCCTCTGAAAAGTCCCTGTAATTGCCGCTTGTATGTTAACCAAAATGCCATCATGAACTCGCGAACTGCTAATGGCGGAGGTGTCGCCTGTTCACACGACACCCGAAAACATAGAGCCTATTAAAAAACCGTAAGTTTTTGAAAATCCGTGTGAAACGCTACCCAAAACCGCGCCTTGATACGCCGAATTGAGCCACAACAAACCCGTCATCAATACAACGGCTACCAAAACAGAATGAATCATCCAACGTTCTACTTTCCACGCTGCCCGACTTTTATCCGACAAATGACGGAACGTTCGCTCAATTGAAATTTCAGCTAAACCACCACAACCACACACCCACGAACAGTACCACCCGTGTTTGCCAAAAAGCTAAGTCAAAATTAGTGTGTACCAACGAAGGTCATCAAAGCCGAAAAAGCGATAAAATACCAACCAATACCATGACTTGACGACTGAACGATGTAGTTTGATCCACGCCTCGGGTTTCAAGGGGCCTAGTTTTTAGGTCCAGGAATAGCTAAAATACTATTCGGGTTCGTTCATCAATTTCAAAAAATGAGCGGAATCAAAAACGAAAAACCTAATTGAAAAAAACATAACCGAATGCCGTGCGCACCAATTGATACGCGATTGTGGCGGTATTTCATAGCAAATTTATAACCCATACACCAAAACCCCAAACGTGTAGAGCGTGCCATAAGCAAACCATTGGTCGGCAGGGCTGTTGCGAACAAATTGACTGAGGGGGTCAAATAATTGAATCAAACCCGTCATTTTCTCCCCGTACCAATACAAAACAATGTGTAAAAACTCGTCAAAAACACACCCAAAAACCCAACCGCCTAAGCTGCTTAAACTCATTTGGCTTAGTTTTTCCTTTATATATCATAGCGGTTTGCCATATAAGTCGCAACAGCAGTTTTAACCAGCTTCTCTCACCCTTGAACGCGACGTACGACGGCGGTGCGGAAGCCCTCGGCGTTTCCGAGCACACGTGCGGCTTGTCACTCCTCTGATCACGGCGACGCAGGAGTAGGTGGTGCCGAGATCGATGTCGATCACTTCACCCTGGACCCTTGGCGTCGGAAGCAGCGGACGAGGGCCGCGGGGGCGGCGGAGGTACGGCAAACACGGCGGCAGTACTTGTTTAATGGAGAAGCGGTTAGAAACGGGAAGCGAAGGCTAAACGATTGAATGGATCGTCAACAACAAGAAGATGAGCAACGTTATTTGTCCGTTCTTCGAAAGGGTAAAGGTGGTGTGAGCTGCTCGGTGGCCGAAATCTACACTCTCGTTGCAGCTTCATTCCCATCCGTGCCTAACGTGCGGTTCACCAAGAGTTCGATCGCCGTGTGCAAGTTCGCCCTTGCGGCATCAGCCGGTCCGTACCCTTCGTCGTCTTTCGCATCCACTTCGATGCCGGGGATAGTGAGCAACACCTGAACCGTCACCAGGTGGCCGTTGAAGTAGGCAATCGTTAGCGCGTTGCGTCCCAGCGGCGTTCTGGCGAGCGGCGACGCACCCGCGGTGAGGAGCCTCTCACAACGTCGTGGTGGCCACGATTTGCCGCGAAGAGCATCGCGGTGTATCCACAGAAGGCCACTCGATCCACCGTCGCCTGGTTGAAGAGCAGTTCGTCGACCACTTCAACGTGTCCGTTGTACGCCGCGTGCATGAGCGCGGTCATTCCTAGGTTGTCGACCGCTTCTGCGTTTCGCGGCTCAGAGCAGTTCGACGATGAGCTTGTGGCCGTGCTGGGCAGCCAGGATGAGGGCCGTCTTCCCTTCGTGCGGACCGTGGGACGCCGTCGCTTCGAGGTCCAAATCCTTCATGAAGTCGCTCTTGTCGACGATGTCCTTCGCCGCCGCGCCGTCCCCGACGATACACGCGTGCAGCAGCGGCGTGAGCCCCGGCTCCAGGCCCGCGACGAGCGCTACCCTTCCAAAGGGTTCGTTTGCGCTCGCTCGCCTCCCTCTCGACTTGCTCGAGCTCCGCGGCCTCGTCGAAGCATGCCTGCTGCTCGGCTTGCGCGCGGATCGAAGGCCGGGCACAGGACGATGCGCGCGCACGTCGCACACCGATTCATTTCTGTCGTACCGAAGCGCCTGCACACGATGCACGTGAAGGAATGCCCCGAGCGCGCTTGAACGGAAGCGGGTGCTCGTGCAGCGCCAAAAGCGTCCACGCGCCGACTACCCCATCCATTTCCCCGGTTGGGCTGGTTGATCCTTGTTTTAACAGGGGAGGAGTCGGCAACATCGCGAAACAAGATGTAAACCTCGAAATGGCGATGGAATGCAAATACAACTCGGGAAGCGGCTGAGTGAGTGGTATTGTGTCTACATTCGTTTCGCGCTCTTCGATGGTGCAGTGGCAGCGGATCCTGGCCGGCCATACTCGTATCCTGGCGGTAATTCGTGCCGATAAGGCACCTGCCTTCCAGTCACCGGCGCTGCCGTGCTCACTGCCGCTGGCACCTCCATGCCCGTGGGCTGAGGGACGATATTTCTTGCTGAGACCGCTGACCCAGGCCGCACAGCGGCGCTCACCGGGCGGCTTGAAGGTTTCAACGGCGTGTGCGCCTGGGACGCCAAAGGGGTACTGGCGACAGCCTGCCAACGTGAAGCATTGGTCCGACGTCAAGATCGCGTTGCGACTCGGGTTGTAGTTTGAGTTCACCCCTACAGCAGCCGCGGCCGCTGCATTGCCAGTGACGAAGGCCGGCGGGGGATCAGTCGTCGGCTTGATGGGACTGTTGAGCGATGAATGCGACGGCTGAGTCATGGCCGTGTACCCTGCATGCGGGGACAACACTCCAGAGCTGTTGTTGTTCATGGGCCCGTTTGCGGCCGCCTCGGAGGTAACAAGGTTCCGGATGCAAGGAAACCTTCCGTTTGAACCGATTGATCAGCCTGCGCGACGGTACGCTGATAGCTGGCGGCGGCCTCGAAGGCCTCTGAAACGGGGCTCGTTTGACACTCGAGGCTTCGGGTTCCATCAGGATTCAGCTCAGCTTGATCGGCATTCAAATTGAGGTTGTCGAGTCGCTGCGGTGGGGTCGTGACATACTCACCGCCACCTGGGCTGTCCGTCGTGAGCCCCGCGCGGCGTAACCATTACGAGGAAGGGGTTGCCGCCAGCTGCGCTCGGTGGCGCCTCCCGCAAGGTTGTTCTCTCAACGGCCTGCTGTTGATGCTGCCCGCCGGCAATGGGCGATTCTTAGCGCCGCCACGAACGGCGTTGGTGGTGGTTGTGGCGGGGAGGATGGCACTGGCGGAGGCGTCAGCAGGCCGTCCGTCAGAGGGCTGGACCGTGGCGGCGGCCATTCGTTGCACTCCCGCAGCGGCAGACTGGTGTGTGGAATACCGCACCGTGACTCGGAGCTGTGCCTGATGAGGTGCAAGAGATGATGACATGGCTTTGGCGCTCGTGGTGGCATCAGCGATCTCGGCATCAACATCTGCCACGCCGTTCCGATGCACCGCCAAACGGACGGTCGCTTTTGGATCGGACGCGGCTTGCTCAGGCCGAGGCGTATCGCGACGGACTCTGCCGAGGAGGTCGGTCGAGATCAGCGGCTGCGTCGTCAGCTTCACCGGCCGTCGCATTCGCGGCGGCCGTGAGTGCCTCACGTTGTTGGTACCGTCATCCGACGCGAGTGCCCCAGCGCCGAGAAGCCTGAACTCCGCCAC